>NZ_CP150254.1:4399652-5810370 GCF_037975445.1 Peribacillus sp. FSL P2-0133
AGCGATAATAAACTGTTCATGCCCCATGCAGCCAGTCCCATTATCACTGAAAAAACAGAAATCAAAACAGATCGTCTGATGGTAAGGCTGTAACGATATCCAGTAAAGTAGGTAATGACATACAAATTCAGCAGCACAGCAGCCAAGTAGCCGAATGCAGTAGCATAAACGGATCCTTCCGTTTCAAACAACTTGATCAAGGGGATATTCAAGCTCAATTTGATTAAAAAGCCCACAAGCAGGCTGAGCACCGTATATTTTTGCTGATTGATCCCTTGTAAAATGGCCGCCGAAACGGAAAAAAGCGCAAACAAGATGGAAACGGGCGCATATGCCTTCAGGACGCTGATTCCAAGTGGATCATGGCTGTAAAAGGCACTATAGATTGGATCGGCTAGCACCGACATGCCAACGACCGCCGGTATCGTAATGAACAACAAAATTTGGAAAGCTTGGTTCAGCTGGCGGTTTAACTCTTCCGAATCCTCGCTTACATATGCCTTCGTCACCGAAGGGAGAAGCGCCATTGAAAACCCGGTTGCAAGCGTCATCGGAATCAAGACAAGCTTCTGGGCATATACATTCAACACCCCAAGGGCATCTTCTGCGACATGCTGCAGCCCGATGGACGACATCGCCTTATTGAAAGACAATAAGTCCGCAAATTGAAACAATGGCATCGCGATTCCGACGAATATGAAAGGAATCGACGATAGAAATATTTCTTTATAGATCTCCTTCAGGGAAATTTCCATCGTCCCCCGGTCTTTCTTCATCAAGCTGTCCAAATGGGGTTTTTGTTTTTTCCAATACCAAAATAACACTACTAAACCACCGACAGCCCCGACCGTCGCCGCGAAGGTAGCCATTTGGATGGCCCTCACTAACTCTCCATCAAGGACATTCAAAACAACATACACACCGGCCAAAAGGAACACGATGCGGACAATTTGTTCGATAACCTGAGATATCGCCGTTGGCTCCATCGCTTCATGACCTTGAAAGAAGCCGCGGATGATGCTCATGAACGGTACAAAAATCAAGGCGAAGCTGACTGCCCGTATGATCTCCGTGACCGCTTCGACATCTTCCTGCTTGACCCCAAAGACTCCAGTGAACATCGGTGCCATCGTATAGAGAATCAAAAAAGCAAGAAAACCGGTGACAACCATTAATTTCAGGCTCGATTTAAATAACTTCTCACCGACGGCGTACTCCTCGAGCGCATTATACTTCGAAATGAATTTAGAAACAGCAAGCGGCATGCCTGCCGTTGCAAAGCTAATGAAAATGGTATATGGAACGTACCCATATTGATAAAGGGTAGCCCCTTTATTCCCAACCATATGTTCAAATGGGATGACGTAAAATAAACCAAGTACCTTGGAAATAATCGCTCCCAGCGTTAATATAAAAGCCCCTTTTAAAAACTTAGATGACATCTAATCCCTTCCTGCCTCTGTCAGTTACGTTTCACACGCTCTTTATCTTATCATATTAAAGTATTTTTTCTATAGAAAACTACAATCAAGTTTATCGTTTTCGAAGATAATACACAAACAAATAATTCCTTTTTTTCTACATTCGCAATCTGACGGGCTCTTGCTATATAATGAAGGGACTGAAAATGATAAAGTGGTGATCAATTTGAAATATGATGTAGTGGTAATTGGCGGCGGTCCTTCCGGATTGATGGCAGCAATAGCAGCCGGGGAAAAAGGGGCCAATGTCTTGTTAGTGGATAAGGGCGAGAAGCTTGGCAGGAAGCTTGCCATCTCGGGCGGCGGACGCTGCAACGTGACGAACAGGCTCTCAATCGATGAAATCATTCAGCATATCCCTGGTAACGGGCGATTTCTATACAGTGCTTTCTCAGAGTTCAATAATGAAGACATTATTCAATTCTTTGAAAAATTGGGCGTGGCCCTTAAAGAAGAGGACCATGGCCGGATGTTCCCTGTCAACGATAAAGCGCAAAGTGTCGTGGATGCCCTTCTGACGCGCCTGTCTAATTTAAAAGTAACGATCTATAAGAACTCTCCAGTTGCGGAAGTTCTCTATGAACATGGAAAAACAAGCGGTGTCCGGTTAAAAGATGGACAGACCATTGATACAGATGCAGTCGTGATTGCAGTCGGCGGGAAATCAGTTCCCCACACCGGTTCAACCGGCGACGGCTACGCATGGGCTAAAAAGGCGGGGCATACGATTACTGAACTGTTCCCAACTGAAGTTCCCGTACTTAGCCATGAAACATTCATTAAAGATCGCACACTTCAAGGTCTCGCACTTCGCGATGTTTCATTGAGTGTCCTTAATCCAAAGGGCAAGGCCCTGATCACACACCAAATGGATATGCTCTTCACCCATTTCGGCGTCTCCGGTCCAGCTGTTCTAAGATGCAGCCAATTCGTCGTGAAAGCGATGAAAAAATGGAACCTGTCGGAAGTGACAATGAAACTCGATGCCCTGCCGGACCGAAATAAGGAAGAGGTCTTTCAAGACATCATGAAGGAAATCAAAGCCGAACCGAAAAAAGCCATTAAAAATACCTTAAAAGGTTTAGTTCCTGAACGATACCTTCACTTTCTGCTTGAGCGAAGCGGCATTGACCTTCAAGAACAAGGAGCGACGATATCAAATGAAAAAATCCGCCACTTTGCAGAGTTATGCAAGGACTTCCAATTCGGAGTACACGGCACCCAGCCGCTAGAAAAAGCCTTCGTAACGGGCGGAGGCGTATCCGTCAAAGAAATACACCCAAAAGAAATGGCATCCAAACTGATGGACGGACTGTATTTCTGCGGTGAAATTCTGGATATACACGGATACACAGGCGGCTATAATATCACATCGGCATTAGTAACAGGAAGACTCGCCGGAATGAATGCAGCCATGTATGCCCGTTCATAATTCCTAAAAAGAGGCTGATCCAAGCGGATCAGCCTCTTTTAATGCGATCGTTATTTGGCCGTCCCGCAGTTTTCCAGTCCGCACCCGCGCCGTCTCTTTTATCCGGTTTTCCCGTTTAAAATATTTCTGGATGATAGCGAAAAGCTTCGAGGTCAATGGTATTCCGTTCCGTGAATGTAATGCCTTCACTCTCGAGCATCGCCTTCTGGTGTTCTGCAGCGCCCTCTGCTTTTATGCCGATTTCTCCCTTGGCATTAATTACCCGGTGCCAAGGAAGGTCATGTTTTTTGCTGCTTGAATGAAGGATCCTTACGACCTGCCTTGCACCGCGCGGACTACCGGCGAGCTGTCCGATTTGACCATATGTCATCACTTTACCGCAAGGGATGTGTTGAATGATATTAATTACCCGTTCAGTAAAACTTTCCAAATAACTCGCCCCTTTTATTCTATCCGTTTGCTAACATCGTGATTTTTTCATCGGTTATCAGGACCCCATGATGCTTGATCAAGTTTGTTTTAAGCTCGTCAGGCATTCTGCAGTCATCGTATGCACAAACAGAAATCAATCCTCGTTCCTTGATCAGTTTGTCGATTCCTTTTTCATATTCGCCTATCGCTAAGCTGACTTGATCGTTATGGCCCCATTCAACATGGCCCCAAGTCCGCACGTGCTGATTGCGTTTATTGTATATATCGATATTTTCCAAGAAATAATTAACCATCGTCGAAGGATGGAAGTCTCCATGAAAACAATAAAAATCAAAATTATTCATAAGATGCACTTGCTCCAATTGCTCCTCATTTAAATGAAGCTGCAATTTCTTATACACGAAAGGAAAGATACGGTCATTTTCGACGACCAGGATATGGTCTCCCTGTTCAACACCGGCAATGATGAAAGTTGCCTCATTTTCAATGTAGGCTTCCAATTCATTAAAACAGTAGAAAATATGGCCACCATCCGTTTGCTGTATATTTTCTAATAGTTGTATCATTTTATTATCCAAAATGGTTCACTCCTTCAAATACACCAGTCCGCACTATGTATTATGTATAACTCTAACCATTATCTCCGTATTTGTAAAATTCATAGAAGAATATAGTCAGTTTTTCCTAATGTCATCTGTTATGATCGGGAATTTCGTTGAGTCGAATTGAGGCTGCATTTAGTCCACTCAACCGCTCATCCCGGCAAGTTTCTCGGCAGACGAAGTGACACAAGTCGATAACCCGATGGAGCGTCAAGGCCAACCATTTGAACTGGCTCCCACCTTTGTCTATCTCGCTTCTGATGATTCCCGTTTTGTGACGGGACAAACATTACATGTCAACGGCGGGGAAGCGACATTGTCATAATTTCCACATCGAATATGCCCCCTCCCCGGGAAGTCATGAAAAAAAGACTACCTTGGATTGCCCGCCTTGCAGCAATAGGTAGTCTGATATGAATGATATGGCCTTGCCGGCCGGCCTTTATTTTTTCTTATAGATGATCATCGCACTGAAACAGTAGATCTGTTCCTCTTCCTCTTCACCTGTAGTGGCGACATTATATTTGATATCGACGATTTGATTATCGCGAATGTCTTCAAGGAAAAAGTTCATTTCGTCCTCTAGATCTTTTTCATGCTCATAATCAAATAATTTTACTTGTATCATCGGCTCCCCGCCCTTTTACTATAATGATAGTTATTGTGCAGGATGCCCATTTTTCATGATGATTATACTTGATTTGTTTGTAACGCGGATAATATTGCAACAACTTCATCCCCGACTTCTTCTGTAGAAGCTGCCCCGCCCATATCAGGAGTCAGCGCCTTTTTATCGACCATCACCTGTTCGATCACGTCCAAAATTTTTGCACCCCAAATGTCATGCCCAAAGAAATCGAGAATCTGACTGGCGGACCATATGGCCGCAAGTGGATTGGCGATGCCTTGATGTGCAATATCCGGGGCTGAACCATGAATCGGTTCGAACATCGATGGATAAATCCGTTCCGGGTTTAAATTGGCACCAGCCGCCAGTCCCATCCCGCCTGCAATGGCAGCACCTAAATCCGTGATGATGTCACCGAATAAATTGGAGGTGACGACGATTTGAAAGCGTTCGGGCTGTTTGACAAAATACATGCTTGCCGCATCGACCAGATAGGAATTCGTTTCTACTTCCGGATACTCCTGTCCAATTTCTTCAAAAAGCTGATCCCAAAAAACCATTGAATAATTCAATGCGTTCGCCTTGCTTATGCTCGTTAGCGTCCTGCCCGTCTTACGCGCAAGTTCATACGCATAACGGATGATCCTCTCCGTTCCCTTTCTGGAAAAGACCCCCGTCTGCAGTACCACTTCTTCCGGCTTGCCTTTAAAAAGCCAATCACCGGCACCGGAATATTCCCCTTCACTGTTTTCACGGATGACAACCATATCGATTTGGTCACGAGTCACGTCTTTTAATGGACAGGGTGCACCTTGAAGCAATTTAACAGGTCGAACATTCACATATTGGTCAAATCCCTTTCTGATTTTCAGCAGAAGTTCACGTAAGGAAATATGGTCAGGGACACCAGGGTAACCGACAGCCCCAAGATACACGGCGTCAAACTTCATCAGTTGTTCCAGTCCGTCGTCGGGCAGCATTTTGCCGTGCTCAATGTAATATTCACAGCCCCATGGAAAATAGGTGAACTCGAAAGAAAAATCCCCGGCAATTGCAGCCACTTCTTTAAGTACCTTTACACCCTCATTAATCACCTCAGGGCCAATCCCGTCACCCGCAATGACCGCTATTTTATGAACATTCATTCTTCAACTCTCCTTTTTCTATATTTTCTGATTTCAACATCCTAATTTTAACATATAATTTTTGCATTCCCGTCAGGGGGGAGGTTCATACAGAAAAAAGAGCCCTTTCATGATGAAAGGGCTCTTTTTTTCACGCCTTCAAATATGCGCGTCTTTCCGCATATTCACGGCATTGTGAACAAACCATGATCTTTTTTCTTTCTTCATTCAAATAAGCCGTCACATTCTTGGATTTACGCTTACAAAAGTAACAGGTCTTTTTGAAGAACTTCACTTAACGATGACTTCGCCGTCCCATTCAAGCATTCCGCCAACCATGTTTGCCACTTTATATCCTTGTTCCTGAAGATAGTGGCATACATTTTCACTGCGGCGTCCTGAACGGCAGATAAAAATATATTCTTTTTCTTTATCAAAATAGTCAAGGTTCGCCGGGATGTCATTCATGCGAATATGTTTCGCGCCTTCGATCATTCCCTCTTGCACTTCTTCGTCTTCACGAACATCTACAAGTTCCATCGCTTCGCCTGCCTCAAGCTTAGCTTCCACTTCTTCAGTTGTAATGATTTTGATTTCTTCCATAATTAGCACCTCGAATTATCGTTTGATTTATCTTTTTCATTATAGCAAAATTTCCAGTTAAACATCACATAATGGATTCGCTGATGAAAATTCCCTCATGCCATGTATTTATTTTCAGAAATTATCATCAACACTCAAATTTTTATTGCTTCTAAAAACCATCTTGGATAAAAATGCTCCTAAAACTGCCGCCACTATCAGGATACCGAAAAGGATCGAATAATTGGCGATGATTCCTATCAATGTAGATGAGATGATACTCCCAAAATATCGAAAGGTCGAAAAGATTCCCGATGCCGAGCCCGATGCGGATTCCTCCACTGCTTCCAGGGAAGCGACCTGCATGCTTGTAAGCCCTAAACCGATAGCCAACCCATTCACGATAAGTGTGACGGCTAAATACATAAGCGACTGGATGTGGATGACGAATAAGAATAATAGATTCGTTAACACAGTGATGGCGAATGAAAGGAATATGACCTTTTCCGAAGAGTATTTCCGATTAAGCTGTCCGCCTATCATATTGCTTAAAGCCATTGAAATGGAGAACAGTGATAACATGACACCGCTCACGGAAACCGAAATATCCATTTTTGTGGTCATGATCAGCGGCATGACCAACAAAATCGCGTACATCGTGAAATTATTGATCAACACAGATAAATTGGCATTCACGAATATAGGACTCTTAAATAAGCTAAAGTCTATAATCGGGGATGCGACAGAACGTTCTTTCCGTACGAACAATCCCAGAAACAGAAGGCTCCCCATACCGAGTACGATGTACATCGTCGTTGATTCTGCATGAGTCAAAGTAATCAATAAAGTGATCGTAACGGCTAAATAAATGGAACCGATAACGTCCAATGGCTGTCGGGAATGCTTTTTCTGCATTTTTGGTAAAAGAAAAATGCCTCCAGCAAGTGCACCCAATAAAAAAGGGACGTTAACCAAGAATATCGCTTTCCAACTGGATACAGCAATCAAAAGCGAGCCTATCAATGGACCTACTGCCGCTCCCAGACCCATTCCCAACCCGAAAAATCCCAACACCCCCGGCAGCCGCTCACGTGAAACGGTCTGTCGGATAAGGGCAACGACATTCGGGATCAGCAATCCGCCCCCTATGGCCTGCAGTGACCGAAAAGCGACAAGCATGCCTATATTCGGCGCAAGCCCGCATCCAATTGAGGCAGCAAGGAATAGTAATATGCCAATTATATAAATTTTTCGATTGCCATATAAATCCCCAAGTTTACCCGCAATCGGCTGGGTAACGGCCATTACAATGAGATAGATGGTGACGACCAAAGTGACACTGTGAATATCCAAACCGTAAAAGTCTGAAATCGAGCCCAGTGCTATCGAAATCATCGTTGAATTGATCGGTACGAGAAACGCCGCCATTAAAGTAAAAATGATCATCAGGAATTCTTTCTGTCTGCTCATTCTTTCACCTCAGTCCTTAAAACAACACTGTGTTCTACTTGCTCATCCATCGATTATCGTAACGGTTCCCGTATTTCCATCGACAATGACACGATCTCCATCTTTTAAGCGATCCGTTCCTACTTTTGTCCCTAACACTGCCGGAATCCGATATTCCCTAGCAATGATCGCAGAATGGGACAGCATGCCGCCTGTATCGGTAATGATTGCTTTTGCATCCTGGAAAAAGGACGTCCAGACTGGTGTCGTGTTCCTGCAGACCAGAATATCTCCTTTTTTAAAATTAGAGGCTTCATGCATTCCGGATATCACTTTGACTTTTCCTTCGCATAATCCTCCGGATGCTGAAATTCCTTTAATCGTACTCGCCGTATTTTCCTTGTTTTCTTCCAATGAGCCAAACACCATTTCCACGAAAGCACGATCTTCATCCGTAGGTTTGCCAAAGAATGATGGCGTTTTCATTTTACCCTGCAAATCAAATTGCCTTTTCCGTTCCAATACCGTTTCCCTTAAAGAGTGGGGGGCATCCAAAGCGGATATGACCTCATCTTTATATAAAAACCAAATATCTTCTGCGTCATCCAGCACGTTCTGTTCAACTAAAAGCTCACTTACTTTCAATAAGTATAAGCGTGCCTTTGCATCTAACATGGCATCAATATAAAAATGATGATCATCCGTGATTACAGCAGCATCCAAGACCATTTGGTAATATTTTTTAAATAAGTCCCGCTCAGCAGAATCTTCAATTCCATTTAAAAACCTTTGGTATATCCGTTTCCCGTCAGCTACTGCCGTTTCGAATTCTTTATCGAAATCATATCCATTAATGATGAAATTCTTAATGATTTGCAGTACATGCTCAGGATTTTCAATCCAGGTTTCCCCAACGAAATCATGTGCCTTAAGGCATCTGTACCCGTAAACATTGACGAAATTATCAACACGTTCCAGAAAATCCTTCCCTTTTCCAAACGCGCTCAGATCCCGGGATAAATTTCCTTCATCAGCATCCATGATCACCTTCAGCAACTGAGGTTCATTCTTCGCTTTCAACGATAATTGCCACAGTATTCGATCGGACTCCAGTGACTTATTCATCACTCCAGCCATGGATTGGTAGAGTTCACGGAGTGGTTGGGTCCCCAGCAAGCTTTTAAATAGCCGTTCAAGTTTAATACTAATACTCGCATGCGGAAGGACGATCATGAAATGCCAGTAATAGACCTCTTTGAAAAACCCTTCTAACTCACCCAACCCTCTTATGGCTTTGGCTGCCGTGAATTCCTTCGAAGTTTCTTCATCCATATATCGATAAATTGGCAATAAATGATCATGGATAATATCATGCATCCTGTTCGTCATATCTGGATACAAGTTCTCCATAAGCTTTTCGTTTTCCATGAATAATTGCTGTGGGTCTGTTTCTAGGTGGATTTGCTTTCCATAATAATACCCGTTATGGACTTTCATTTGGATGTATCCCGACGGTTCCCTGAGTTCCTCTGTCGCTTTAGCCATTCCTTGATAAAATGGTTGGGTGACTATGGATGCGAATAATGGGGAAATTTGATCAGGAAATCTTGAATCGATCAAAAACCAAAATTCATCCTTATCAGTTCGTTCCAAAATAAATTCTTTCCTGGCTTCTGGAATGACTTCAGCGTCTTCGATCACTGTTGTAATCGGGCGAGCTTGCAAGAGATATACCATTTGATCTTGAATGGCGAATTCCAAATCGACAGGATGTCCATAATGCTTCTCCACATCCAGTGTCAATTCGATCAACTGTGTAAGCTGCACATCATTGAGGCAATATGCATCCTGTTCCGGTTTTGTGGTTTCCACTTCTAACGTGCCTGTGGAGCCGGAAACGATTTTCAGTTCTTTGCGGCCCTTGGTTTTCTCGATCTTCGTACCATCACGTTTAGCCAAATAGGTGTCGGGTGTCACGATACCAGATACTACCGCCTCCCCAAGCCCATAACTGGCATTTATCACTATATGATCTGGATTGTATGTAATAGGGTCCTGGCTGAAAATCACTCCTGAAACATCTGAATGTATCAGACCTTGAACCACAACGCCCATTGATATTTTTTCAACATTTTCATGAATGGTTTCGGTATATTGCCGAACCCGGTTCTCGAAACAGGAAGCCCAGCAGCCTTTTACCCTTGATAGGAATTCTTCATCCGTTTTAACATTCAGGTATGTTTCATACTGACCGGCAAAGGATGCCCCTTCCAGGTCTTCTGCACCCGAAGAGGAACGGACTGCCACTGATGTATAATCTTCTCGCAGCTCATGAAAAGAGCTCAAAAGGATGTTTGACAATTCATCCGGGATGCTCGCTTCCATAATCCCGGCCTGGATGGCTTCACTTTGTAAATCCAGTTCATTTCTTTCCACGAAGTGCATAAATGAATCATTGCTAATGACAAACCCATTTGGCACGGGCATGCCCAACTTGGTCATTTTAATTAAATTTAAAGCTTTTCCCCCTACGATTTCATTGGACTCAGCAGCATTTTCAAATCGCTCTGTATACATATTCGCTCCCCTTCCATCACGTTGAATAAATACTTTCTTTCCCAAGACCGGGACATACCCATTTATAGGTATAATCCCCACTCTTAACCATAATGGAAATCCTGTTACATTGCATATGAAAAGGCTTACACTAAATTCCATGACGGGCATTGATTTCGCAATGATTCTTAGGGCTTTATTGCCATTTTCCCGAATGATCGATCGGCAAAAATGCAACAAACTATTCAATTTTATATTTATTTACATTTATTAAGTAAATACATCAAATCCAATCACAACGAATAATCCCTACAATAGTCACAATGGAGCCTGAATGAAAAAAACGCCGACGAATATAATATTCGCCGGCGTTTTAAAAATCCTTATCAATGCTTGAAACCCAGTTGATATTGTTTAGGGATCTCCGTTTTTATTTTCAAAGCTTTAGATGCTTCAAGTGCCCAATAAGGGTTTCGCAGCATCCCTCTGCCGACGGCTACTAAATCGGCTTCTTCATTGCCAATGACTGAATTTGCTAGAATCGGATCATCTAATCGACCTACAGCAATCACTGGAATATCCAAAGCTTTTTTTATTTCCCTGGCCAATGGAGTTTGATAGCTAGCATGCGTACCCGGTCTTCCGTCTGCTCCAATCGGGCCTTCTCCTCCAGAGCTTACATGGAACATATCGACGCCTGCTTCTTTAAAGACTTGTGAAAAGGCAATGCTGTCCTCAATGCCATATCCGCCTTCAACGTATTCTTTTGCAGAAATGCGCATGATTAAAGGCATGTCGGCAGGCATTTCGCTTTTCACTGCTTTAATGACTTCCACTCCGAATTTGGTCAGGTCTTTTCCATATTCGTCATCACGTTTATTCGTAAGCGGTGATGTAAATTGGTGGATTAAATATCCGTGTGCACCATGTAATTCGATTACGTCAAATCCTGCTTGAACAGCCCGTCTGGCCGATGCCCGGAATTTATCGACCATTTCCTTCACTTCTTCCGTTTCTAAAGCTCTTGGTGTTTTGTACGTTTCATCAAACGCAATTGCTGATGGTGCCACCGGAGTTTCGGCATCCTCCGCTTTACGGCCTGCATGGGCAATTTGTATCCCGATTTTTGCACCGTATTGATGAACTTCCTTAACGATGTTGGAGAAAGCTCCAATTTGATCGTCGGACCATAATCCAAGATCACGATTCGAAATGCGCCCATCAGGCTCCACATCGGTCATTTCCACTATAATTAATCCCGTGCCGCCAACTGCCCTGCTTACATAATGCTGCTGGTGCCAGTTTGTTGGTATACCATCTTCCGCTTCGACGGAGTATTGGCACATCGGCGGCATGACGATCCTATTTTTAAGTTCAAGTTCTTTTATGCGATAAGGTGAAAATAAATCATTCATAATTTTTTATCTCCTTTTTTATATAATGCATGCACATGCATTTATATCATCTGATTAATTCTGTGTCAAATAATCAGATTCCCGAATCTTTCATTGTAAACGACATCGTCTGTTGGTACAGCATTTCCATGCCCGCCAATGCGGAGATCTAATAAAAAAAGAGAAAGACGGATATCCCGTCCCTCTCCTTCATACTTGATTAAAAGTCGAAATTATCAGGATCTGGACCAACACGGTGATTCTGATTCAATCCATCAATTTGGTTCATTTCCTCTTCCGTCAATTCGAAATCGAATATAGATGAGTTTTCTACAATACGATGTTCTTTAGTGGATTTTGGAATCGTTACAATCCCATTTTGGATATCCCAGCGCAAAATGACTTGTGCAACTGATTTGCCATGCTTGGCCGCAATTGCTTGTAAAACGTCATTATCCAGAAGTTCACCTTGCATCAATGGTGACCACGCTTCAAGTTGTATCCCTTGTTCCTTACAGAATGCCTGAACTTCTTTTTGAGTTAAACGCGGATGGCATTCCACTTGATTGACCATCGGCTTCACTTCTGCATCTTCCATTAAATCTTTAAGATGGTGAATCTGGAAATTGCTCACACCGATCGCTTTTACTTTTCCTTCTTTATAAAGAGTTTCCAACGCTCTCCAGGCTTCTTTATATTTTCCTTCCACTGGCCAATGGATAAGATATAAATCCAAGTACTCCAAGCCAAGTTTCTTTAAGCTTTTTTCGTAAGCCGCAATTGCTGATTCATATCCTAAATCGGCATTCCAGACTTTTGAAGTTACGAATAAGTCTTCTCTTGAGATTCCGGCTTCTTTTATGCCCTCACGGATCCCTTGGCCGACCCCTTCTTCATTTTCATAAATGGCAGCCGTATCGATACTGCGATAACCATGTTTAATGGCCACTTTAACCGCATTTACCAGCTCCGGTCCTTCTTCCACCTTAAATACGCCCAATCCGAACCAAGGCATTTTAACGCCATTATGCAACGTTGTTGTATCTTGTAAATTTTTCACCATTATACTCTACCTCCAAATTTTTTCTTCATTGTTTTTAAGATTGTAATGCGTTTAAGTATCAGTATCATTACATCCCTTCAAAGAACCTTCTATCATTCGCTGAAGGGATGCAATGATACTTGGTTATTGATACTCTAAACGCATAGCATGCTTTTTCTAACATGCATCACTTTTTCAATCCTATGCTATTTTGTCAGTTACCTTGGAACGGTCCTTACTTTCCAAGGCACGGCTCCAAGCTGTTAAAATCACTGCCGCAAACACCATGACTCCACCTATCCACGCTGTATGGATCAGTCCGATCGAATCCGTAATCACCCCTCCTAAGTAGGCACCAATGGCGATACCCGCATTGAAGGCGGCAATATTGATGGCTGACGCCACATCCACTGCACTCGGTACGAAACGCTCCGCTAACATGACGACATACACTTGAAGCCCCGGAACATTCATGAATGCAAACAAACCCATTAAAATGATCGTAATTAAACCGGCTATCTTAAACGGTGCAGTGAAAGTCAAGACCACAAGTACAATGGCTTGAATAAGAAACATATAGAATAGGGCATTAATAGGATTGCGATTAGCGAATTTCCCGCCAAGGGTATTTCCTATTGCTATTGCTACTCCATATATTAGCAAAATCAAGGCCACAGTTCCTTCTTTAAACCCTGTCACTTCTTGAAGTAATGGCGACAGGTACGTGAAGACAACGAATGTACCTCCATACCCTAATGCTGTAATGATGAATACTAGCAGCAATCGGCCATTCGTCACCAATTTGATTTGATCACGGAACGTGGTCCGTGCAGCCTTTCTTAAATCGGATGGGACCAGGATGCCGTTTCCGATGAAAGCAATAATGCCGATTGCCACAATGATGATGAAAGCGAATCTCCAGCCGAATTGCTGACCGATGAAGGTTCCAAAAGGAACTCCGGTCACCGTTGCCACCGTCAGACCTGTAAACATGATGGCGATGGCACTCGCCCTGCGGTTTTCAGGGACCAAATCAGCCGCAATCGTAGCGCCGATTGACATGAAGATACCATGTGCAAGCGCTGAAATGACACGTGCGATCAATAATACACCGACCGTGGCCGCAGAAGCCGCTAATGCATTTCCGGCAATGAACACGACCATTATCCAAAGCAATAAAGTCTTTCGCGACATATTCGATGTCAGGGATGTCAGGATAGGTGCCCCGAACATGACCCCCAAGGCGTATAAGGATACCGTCAATCCCGCCGTCGTCACTGTAATGTGTAAATCTTTAGAAATGAGTGGTAATAATCCCACGCTGATGAACTCTGTTGTTCCAATCGCAAAGGCACTGATCGCTAAAGCCAGCAATGCCCATGTACTTCTATTTTTATTTGAAATCATATCCTCTTCTCCTTCTTGTCATTTTGTACTATCATTGAAATTGCCTTAGCAACTTTTTTTATAAATGGTACAGCGAAATTCGGTGTGCAAATGTTATTATGAGATATAATACAAATAAAGAACAGTACGCACTTCAAAGTGATATAGGCACCTTTTAGTACCTATAAAATAAGGAGAGTATGCCAATCATGCAAAAAAAGAAATACAATATATCAGTTGAAGCGACACTGGAAGTAATGGGCGGAAAGTGGAAATGCGTAATCCTCTGCCATCTGACCCACGGAAAAAAGCGGACCAGTGAATTGAAGCGCCTTATGCCGAATATCACCCAAAAAATGTTGACCCAACAATTGAGGGAGTTGGAAAAGGACGAAGTCATCAACCGTATCGTTTACAACCAAGTCCCCCCTAAAGTGGAATATGAACTTAGTGAGTATGGGCAAAGCCTGGAAAGTATCCTATCCGCACTATGTACATGGGGGGAAAATCACATAACAAGAGTGTATGGAGATAAGTTTTCCGTTCTTGAGGAAAGTGTATTGAATGATCAATTGAAGTAATTCCCCAAAAAAAGATTAGCTCGAAGCGGCTAATCTTTTTTGTATATAATGAATGATCCTGATTCAACTTCCATAAATTTCACCAACGTTTTATCCCCTCTTCTTTCTGGTATAATATGTAATACGCAACTTGAAATTTTTTATTTAGTAAACGAAGAAGTATAATAGTGAAACCAAGGAGGACATATGAGGGTCTTATTAGAATTGATACGCATCATATTAATATTCGGGATAGCCGGAACAATCATTTCGACGATTGTAAACGGCATATATATAAACATCGGAGTGAATCAGTATGGCTGGCTAGGCTCGATTGCGATACTGCTGTTATTATTCGTCTGGTACAGAAATAAACTTCAGTTCAGTGGCTGGTATTCGGGAAAAGGGAAGGAAAAGCTTCCCAAAATGGCCTCACACATACTCATTCTGTCTTCGCTATTTTTGTTATGTGCCCCGCCTGTTTTAAGTGTGCTGCAGATGATCTTTCATTAATCGGGATTCTATATCCTGGATAGAGCAGGAGTGAACGATTTGCGGAAATTGTTTAATATTGTGGTCCTCATACTCCTACTCTCTGGATTATGGTATGGATATGGTAAAGATATTCAGGAGTCTGGATTCAAAGCGGGGGTCGGTGCCTTTGCAACAGATGTTCGTTCCTTTATAAACGGGCCTGAGGTTTCAACTGCCTTGGAAAAACTGAATACTGGAGTCAGCAGTCTCATTGGCACTTTGACGGAAACATTGGATACCGCTTCTGAAAAAGAATCGCAGGAAACGGAAAAAGTGAAAAAGCCAGCATTGGAAGCACCTGCTGATGCATCCTTCTCGGTCCATAATATCGAAATTGGCGACACGAAGGATGATGTAGAAAAATTGGCTGGTAAAGCTAAGCGGAATACGCGGAATGAATATGGCGTAGATTGGTTCACCTATCACGAAAATTATCAAAATTTCTTCATGGTTGCCTACGATAACAACGATAAAGTTGTTGGTTTATATACCAATCAAGATTTGATTTCCTCGAAGGAAGGCATTAAACGCGGCACTCCCAAAGAAACCGTGACCGGGAAAATGGGGGAGCCTGTAACAAAACTGCTTAAAGGAAACGTCTATTACCAGATTCGAAGTGACAGCGGCGAATACGATATGTTTGAAATGGATAATAGCTATGTGACCATTTTTTATGACAAACATGAGAAAAATACAGTCACGGCAATCCAAATCATCGACGCAAAACTCGAAAAGCAAAAGAGCGGCTATTTTGCAGAAGCCGGCCCTGAATTAAAGAAGGGCTTTGAATATCAATTATTCGATTTGACCAATGCATCACGGGTCAATCATAATCTCTCAGTGCTTTCATGGGATAAACGAGTGAAGGTCACGGCACAGGATCATAGTAAAGATATGGCCGTGAATCAATACTTCAACCATACAAACCTTGAAGGAGAATCCCCGTTCGACCGGATGGAAGATGACAAAATCAATTTTCGAATGGCGGGGGAAAACCTGGCTGCCGGTCAGAATAGCAGTATTTTTGCCCATGAGGGCCTAATGAATTCCATTGGCCACAGGGAAAATAAATTACAGAAGGATTTTGAATCGCTCGGTGTCGGAGTTGCCTTCGATGAGGAAAATAAACCATTTTATACGGAGAACTATTTGACGAAATGAACAAAAAGCTGTGCATGGGAAAATCCAGCACAGCTTTTTTCACACAAGAGAGGGCATCCATTTATAAAAATGGATGCCTATGTTTTAGATCACCAAACGAATAACCCAACGACCATGGCACTCAGCAAGGAAACAGCCATCCCGCTAACCAGCAGTTTCCAAACATTCCTTCCGATAATGTTCGATTTCTCATCATTGAGGATGGAATTGAATGTTCCATAAATCATGCCCACTGTACTGAAGTTGGCAAATGACGTCAGATAAGTGACAGCCACTGCAACTGTATGCGGAGGCAGTGTACTGACTTTATCTTTTAAATCGAGCAAGGCAACGAACTCATTTGTGGCAAGCTTGATTCCCATCAATTGAGCGACGTACATGGCATCATGTCCAGATAGTCCAAGCAGGAATGCAAATGGACTAAAAATGACAGAGAAAATCTTTTGAATGGTCAAACCATCCACAAAGAAACCGAAAATGCCGTTTACGCTGGCCGTTAAGGCCACATAGCCGATAACCATTGCCATGATGACGAAGACCATTTTGGCCCCGACAAGCATACTGTTGGAAATGGTGGAAAAGAAATCTTTACGTTCCTCTTTAGAAGGTACATAAACGACGTCTTCCTCTTTACTGACGTCGACGGGATTCAGCATGTTTGCTATCAGCAAGGCATTTAAGCAGTTCAAAGGTATCGCTACAAAAACATAGGTTGCCGGTACCATGGACAGGTAGGCTCCAATGATTGAACCACTGATGCTGCTCATGCTCATGATTCCAAATGTCAAAAGACGCTGATCCTTAATCGCACTGAGCTGCATGCGGAGAACGGCAAGTGCCTCGGTATTCCCTAGGAACATCATCTGAATCGAAAAGAAACTCTCAAGTTTTGGCAAACCGGATACTTTTGAGATGAGCCATCCCACTTTATCAATGATCCAGGTAAGTATACCGAAATACGTTAAAACATCAAAAAACGTGATAATGAAGATAATTGGCATCAATGCGCTGAAAAAGAAATCCACTTGTTCATTTGCCATAAGTGAAGGAAAGACAAAAGAAATCCCTTCATTCGCACATTCAATCAACCAGGTGAAGAATGAAGCGATCAGATTGATGACCCATGCCCCAATTTTAGTGGATAACATGAACCATGTGATAAGTAATTCGAGAACCAACAAGGTAAGAATGGCTTTCCACTTAACGTTCCTTTTATTAGGTGAACAAAGGTAAACGATGCCCATTACAACCAAAACACCTAGTATATTCAATAAGAAATACATGCTTTCATCCCCTTTGGTTTTATTATTTCCCATTCATTTTTTTTATATAAAAAGCCCTCACCTTTTTACACTTTCAGCCGCAGGAAGAAAGTGTGAAAAAGTAAGAGCCTTTATTGAAACGTTTTGTGGATCAAGCCTCTTCAAGCGAACCAACATAAACCTATTCATCTCTTCTATTTTCATACTTCCTTGTAGTCCGGCATTACGGCTGCCAGGTAGAAACTATCAGACCATCATCACTGATATTATACAAGGATATTTTTTAAATAAATTTCTCAGGAAAGATATCATTTTAAATCAGTTTATTTTTAATTACAATACGTTTCAAAGTTGTTATATTAATATAAATTTTTCGAAAACAGTCAAGAAAGTCTCCAAGGGGCCAATGTTGGGTAATACTAATGAAGGGGCTGGCTTAAACCCTCCCAGTTGTTTCAATTCACCATATTAACCACTACATCTCCTTTACAGGAAATAAGGACGTGAATTTTTTGTGGATTTTTTTAATAGCCAGGAAAGTCTTACTGCAATTCAGTGGACTTTAAGAGCCATTATATCCTTCTTCTTCTTAATTTTTTTGGTTAAATTGATGGGGCAACGATCCATTTCCCAGTTAAGATTACTTGATTTCATAATGGCATTAATTATTGGGAATATTCTTGCCCACCCTTTGTCTGATGAACAGTTAGGTTTGAAGGGCTCAATGATCACGGCCTTTGCATTAGTCATCTTATATATAATTAGTGTGTTTACGAGCCTTAAGTGGGGCAAACTCCGAAGTTTTTTTGACTCCGACCCCTTTCCGCTTATCGAAAATGGACAAATCATTTACAAAAGTCTAGCAAGGGCCCGAATCTCCATCGATGATTTATTATCGGAATTAAGAAAAGAAAAGGTCGAAGATATTCAAAAGGTATCCCTTGCACTATGGGAACCGGGTGGTACCATTTCATTGTTTCTATTCCCTCAATATGAAGCAGTAACACCAGCAGATATGCACCTAGCAACAACTGCCTTCAATTTTCCTAAAACGATCATTAAAGAGGGGAAGATTGATTCTAAAGAATTAAATCGGGGAGGTAAAGACGAAGAATGGCTGAAAAAAAAAATCAAAACAACATATAATTCCGACGTGAACGATATTTTATTAGCAACTCTTGATAATAACGATAACCTAAAGGTCTTTTTCTACAAATAGTTACTCGTTTGCAGCCAAAATAAAATCCCCTCAAGCATTGTGTAAAGCCTACTTATGACTGTAGGCTTATAACACGTCAACTTAAAGGGGATTTATTAACTCGCTTATTACTCCGACCAATTCAATGTATTCAAGAACTTATAAACATCTTCATACACTTGATTACGTTCCTTACCCAATGTGATGATATGACCTGATTTTTCATACCATATCAAGTGTTTATGCTGCGTATCGACTTCATTGAAAATCGCTGTAGCACTCTCCGTATAGTCGGGATCATCCAAACGCCCTTGTAAAACAAGAGTTGGTGATGTGATTAAATCTAAATCTTCACCTGTCTCATTTATAATATTCAACACATCTTTTAGTTGAGGCATAGGCTCTTCTGCCAGCAGCTTCACTTCCGCAGCAATTTGGTCTGCATCTTTGCCCTCAAACTTCTTATAAGCCTGTGCATAATTGAGCAAGCGGTTCTTTTGTCGATCGATACTTTTTCCTTGCGTCGGAGCGCACATTGAAACCACCCCTGTTACAGGCAATTCAATTCCCACTTTTAATGAGAAAACTCCTCCTAAAGAAATTCCTACAACAGCAATTTCCTCATAGCCTTCCTCTTTAAGGAATTGATAACCATCAACTACGTCTTTCCACCATTCCTTTGGACCTGTTTTTGCAAGTTCCTCGGCTGATACTCCGTGCCCACTATAAAGAGGTCCATGGCAAGTATAGTCGAGATCATTCAAGTATTTTCCTAATTTCTTCATATCTCCTGTACTTCCGGTAAACCCGTGAAGTAAAAGAACAGCTCTTTTTCCACCTCTGTATGTGAATGATTCAGGTGCTTTCACTTTCATCTATCTAGGACCTTCTTTCTTTGCTCTTGTTGATAAATAGAATCTATATGATTTTCAAAAAAAAATCAATTAATACCCCTTGAGTAGTGATTCTTCTATCCTATTCCGAATTTTCATTAAAACAATTAAATCATGTATATAATATCCTTACCACACTCTTCGCAACTCATCCGTTCCGAAGCACATTTTACTATGATTAAAATTATTTAGCAATCGTCATTTAACCATTTTTTTTAAGAAAAGTAAAATGCACCTTGTGATACGATGTACAAACGTATTACACTTTAAAAATGAAAAGGAGGAGAATTTATTTGGATAAAGAATTAATGAAGGGAAGCATTGACCTCCTTTTGCTTTCACTTCTTTCACAAAAAAAGCTATACGGCTATGAAATCACGAAGATCCTGAAGGAAATGAGCATGGGCAAATATCAAATAAGTGAAGGCACCCTCTACTCCGCCCTTAAACGATTAGAAAAAAAAGAATTCATAACAGGCCATTGGAAAGAGTCAGAATCAAGCCGCAGGAAATATTATCATGTCACCGAAAATGGACAAACCGAACTTGAACGGAAACGAGAATGCTTTTACTTCCTGGAAAAATTAGTCCAGAAAAGCGCAGAGCAATTCTAAACAAAATAAAAAGCTCCCTGCACCCATTATTGGAAATGTGCAGGAAGCTTTTTTTGCTGTTTACTCGTGAGTTTGGAGCGAATACTAGTGCAAAGAGTATTACTCATAGAATGTAGTAGTAAACTCATGAATTATGAGCGTTTACTCGAGAGTATGGGCTATTTACTTGTGAGTTTCGCACTTTTACTCGTGAGTTTCACACTTTTACTCGTGAGTTTTGCTGTTTTACTCGTAAATTGGTGCCGCACTCAGAATATCGCATCGTTTACTCGTGAGTTTTGCACTTTTACTCGTGAGTTTTGCTGTTTTACTCGTGAGTTTTGCTGTTTTACTCGTGAGTTTTGCACTTTTACTCGTGAGTTTGCGCTATTTACTCGTAAATTGGTGCCGCACTCATGATTTCGCACCGTTTACTCGTGAATTTCACACTTTTACTCGTGAGTTTGCGCTATTTACTCGTAAATTGGTGCCGCACTCAGAATATCGCACCGTTTACTTGTGAGTTTCGCACTTTTACTCGTGAATTTGCGCTATTTACTCGTAAATTGGTGCTGCACTCAGAATATCGCACCGTTTACTCGTGAAATTCACACTTTTACTCGTGAGTTTTGCTGTTTTACTCGTGAGTTTTGCACTTTTACTCGTGAGTTTTGCTGTTTTACTCGTAAATTGGTGCCGCACTCAGAATATCGCATCGTTTACTCGTGAGTTTTGCACTTTTACTCGTGAGTTTTGCACTTTTACTCGTGAGTTTTGCACTTTTACTCGTGAGTTTTGCTGTTTTACTCGTAAATTGGTGCTGTACTCAGAATATCGCATCGTTTACTCGTGAATTTCACACTTTTACTCGTGAGTTTTGCACTTTTACTCGTGAGTTTGCGCTATTTACTCGTAAATTGGTGCTGCACTAATGATTTCGCACCGTTTACTCGTGAGTTTCGCACTTTTACTTGTGAATTTTCTCTATTTACTCGTAAATTGGTGCTGTACTCAGAATATCGCACCGTTTACTCGTGAAATTCACACTTTTACTCGTGAGTTTTGCTGTTTTACTCGTGAGTTTTGCACTTTTACTCGTGAGTTTCGCACTTTTACTTGTGAATTTGCGCTATTTACTCGTGAGTCTCGCACTTTTACTCGTGAGTCTCGCACTTTTACTCGTGAGTCTCGCACTTTTACTCGTGAATTTCGCACTTTTACTTGTGAATTTTCTCTATTTACTCGTAAATTGGTGCTGTACTCAGAATATCGCACCGTTTACTCGTGAAATTCACACTTTTACTCGTGAGTTTTGCTGTTTTACTCGTGAGTTTTGCATTTTTACTCGTGAGTTTGCGCTATTTACTCGTAAATTGGTGCTGCACTAATGATTTCGCACCTTTTACTCGTGAGTTTAGCACTTTTACTCGTGAATTTCGCACTTTTACTCGTGAATTTCACACTTTTACTCGTGAGTTTTGCTGTTTTACTCGTGAGTTTCGCACTTTTACTTGTGAATTTTCTCTATTTACTCGTAAATTGGTGCTGTACTCAGAATATCGCACCTTTTACTCGTGAGTTACTCCATTCACGCAAAAAAAGGACCTAATTAGGTCCTTTTTTGTCTATTCCTTTATGCTTGCGATAATTGGCGCAGGAGAGCTTCATACATTCCCCTTGAACATGCGGGCCATATTTTTCACGAAAGGCCTCGAGGCAATAGCATTTATCTTGTTCTTTTTTGGTTCCATCCATCGAGTGCATCCCTCCTAGCTTTAACTGGAGACTACACGTTTCTCCAGTTCTACATTGATTCGTCCCAACAGTATGGCACCAATTGACTGAATGATCGTTTTAACGATGATTTGGCCGATGACCGCAGCTGGTACTGCTTCCCATGGCAATATATTGGCACCCAACGGACTTAGGCCAATCACGACAAATATCACCGAATCGAAAAATCCTCCAACGATTCCGCTGTAAAACACCCTCCAACTCATCGGGAGTTTTAAACGGGTATAAATTTCCGTATCCGCTGTTTCTGCGACCACGAACGATAATGCGGAAGCAAATACGATCAATAACGTATCCCCTAATAAGAATGATACACACGCAGATAAAATAAGTGCAGTGACGATACATATATAGGTCTTCGTGCGGCCGAATTTATTCTGGACCAGATCTCGAAAGATGAAGGTTCCCCCAATGAGCAATGTACCCATCGGAATGATGAACATGCCAAAATGCAATGGCGCAAAAGCTGCTGTAACCACATTCGCCGTGATGATGGATACTAAATACAATAAAATTCTTAACATTTCTTGATTCTCCTTATACAGAAAAAACAGCACCCTAAGAAAGAGCACTGTTCTCCTTAGTTTTTTTGAGAGGGTAGCTAGAACCTCTTCCGCCCGAGCGGATTATCATTTTCCTTATTTATCGTAGCTTGAAAGCGATTGGAAATCAAGAAGTTTCCATATGGCCGATTTTTGTCGCAGAAAACTGCTTGACCGGCTGTATATGAAAAGCCGACAATGATTGATAGAATAATGTTACGATCTTGATATGAGGTATAAAAACGCGAGGAGGAAAAAGATGATGAAAAAACCATCGTTTGTTCATGTTATTTATATCGCAACCCCACCAGAGAAGCTTTGGGAAGCCCTTACTAGCGGTGAAGTCACGAAGAAGTACCATTTTGGATGCCAAGTCCAGTCTGACTGGCAAGAAGGCTCAAGCGTTAAATATTTGCTGGAAGATGGGCGTATTACTGATCATGGTAAAGTACTCAAGTGTGAGCCGCTGCACCTGCTCTCGTTCACTTGGAACATGACAGGAGACGAAACACCTCGCGAGCAGCCTACTCGTGTCACTTTTATACTGCAGACTATGGATGATTCGACTGTGAAGTTAACGCTTAGGCATGAGGAGCTTTTGGAGACGGATTTCGTATATGATGATAATACCTTTGAAGGCTTGAATAATGGATGGCCAGCGATTCTAAGTAACCTGAAGAGCTTGCTTGAAACTGGACGGACCCTGCCGCCAATAACAGTAGATCGGAATAATTAAGTGGTAGTGGAAAACTATAAAGACACAAAGAAAGAGAGTTGATAGTGATGGATACGCAAATAATCACGAAATTTAAAATAGTCAAACCAACCAATGAAGTGTTTGAAGCCATAGTGGACCCAGAAAGAATCGGGAATTTCTGGTTCTCATCGAGTTCTGAAAGATGGGAACAAGGCAGGACGCTTACATTGAGATATAACGAATACGATGCTGAAGTGGTTATTAATGTATTGGAAGTAGAGGAAAATAGGAAAATCGTGTTCTCATGGGGAGGAAATGATCAAGAAACGATTGTTACAATTACACTAAAAGAGTTGGGTAAAATGAGTACAATTATTGAAGTGAACGAATCAGGTTTGAAAGAGGACGACCCCGAATTGATAAATAAAATGATAGGACAAAAGGAAGGTTGGGTTTATACATTAACATGTTTAAAGGGTTATTTAGAAAATGGGGTTAATACTTTGAGAGCATCAATAATTTTTTAATTCTTAAAAGGTGCTGGTTCAGATTAGAAAGATCACTAAAAATGCAGTTGGCCGTGCCTGACTCCCAGAACAATGGTACTTAAGATTTTTAAGCATGTTGTGTCCTATTGATAAGTCTTACCTATTTCCTAATTCTGCATTTGTTAATCAAGGTCAAAGAAAGCATACGGGAGGAGACTTTAAATGTTTCCGAGAAAAAACTCAAGGATGAATATCACCCTTGAGTTTTTTACTTTAGTTATGGTTTGACACGAAATTCAATCGGAAATCACTTTTAGATATATGCCCTTCGAAGCTTTTTTATAAGCTTCAATTCCCATTTTCTTGACTTTTTCTGATAAACTGGATGCTCTTAATAATTGGGTTCCTTGAATAACGGAAGGATCAATGAGGCGCACTTTGTTTTTCCTATGTATGTCGTATACCAATTGATTTTCTATCACCTTTACGTTACCATGGATCCGTTTTAAAAGATTTTGCACCTCATGGTCATCAGCGGAGCTTAACAAGGACATGACTTCTTCATCTGTACCGAGTAAGTCATCAAGGCTGATCAGGTTTTTAGCCAAAGCCAATTTTAAGGTCTTTGCCAATATATCATAACCATATATATTAAGTGGGTTCATGAAAAAATCAATAACTTCGCTGTAATACGTTTTCACAAACCATTCCGCCGATTCAATATTATCCAGATACATCCTTCCATTTATTATGATTACATGATCTAAAAAGTCTTGAACGGATTCCAGTGTGATATGTCCATATTGATACATATCCCGGAGAGTATAATCTACCCGATCGGCGCATAACTCAGGTGCTGGCTGTTCAAGCAATTCCCATTTTGATTGAACTATGACTTCACAATCAGATCCATGCTTCTTCAGTATAAATGGGATTTCGGATTCCATAATGACATGATCATATATCTCTTCATGATAATCTTCATCCTTACAATCCAGAACGAGATCAATAACATGTGAAAATGCAGTATGGGATACGTCATGCAGCAAGCCCGCGATTTGTTCCTCCAATGAACCTCCAAGCGCTTTAATTAAAAGCATCACACCAAGTGAATGGTCAAATCGTGTAACGTCCCACTTCTCATTAACTAAATAACTTGCCCCGCCTTGATGTATCCCCTTCAATCTTTGGACGGGTTTGCTTAGAATCAGCTCTTCAAGAACTCCCTCTACAATGTGTTTCCCATAGATACTATCCAAAACTATCAATAACTTCCGCCTCCCCCAATAGTTTACACATTACAGGTAGGTGATTTCATTGATTTTTTTCTGTAAAAATTATTTCCCCCTTTTCACTTTGCTCATATTGCTTTTTTACCAATTTTATTATTTCTTCTTCATCATTCAAATCGATATCACCTGGATTAACCTCATCAATACCTTCTATCGTTATCATTTCATTTATTATTACCTGATCTGGTTGATTCACTTTAAAAATGTCTTCTACAGGTTTTGTTTTATCTTTATACGGTTTAGTGAATAAAAAAAGGCCGGTCAAGACTATGATAATTGAACCCAAAATACCGAATTTCTTTTTCATTTATATCCCCTCCAACGCTCTATTAATACCACAATAGTACCATATTAGGGTATTAATGGTACTGAAATACGTCAAGCGCATATATAGTTGGTTCCTTTTTTCTGTTTCAGGACATAAATATTTCCGTACCTGTTTCATTGAGTTGCTATGGGTTAGAGAACATTGTACCCATTAGCAAGCTAACTGGTATTCCTTAGGCAATGTCCTGCATCCTCTCCTTTGCAACATAGGTGAAATTCCAGTTCATTAAATGGAAAAGTCCCCCTAAAAAAAACAGTAATTTATAATATGATCTAATAATTGACATTTGTAAATCAGTGAGATATCATCTTTATTAACCAGTGGTCAATAAATTAGGAGGTGACAAGATGTCGCCAAGGAAATCGGCAGGTAAAGAATTGTCCAGGGACATGGTCTTGAATGAAGCCAGAAACCTTTTTGCAACGTTAGGGTATTCGAATGTCTCAATGAGGCAATTGGCTAAATCATTGGATTGCAGCCATGGAGCCATTTATTATCATTTTAAAAATAAGGCAGAAATATTTTATAGTTTGGTGAAAACGGATTTTTCCGTTTTAAATACTTTAATCGATGATATCACCATTTCAGAAAATGACCCTTCTGTAAAAATGGAAAAGATTTTATTGTGCTTCTTGGAGTTCGGTTTAACCCAACAGAATCATTATTCCATCATGTTTTTATCGAAGGAAAAAGAAATTCAGCAGTTACTTCAATTCGATTCTAATAAAACATACGAAAAGCTAATCCAGTCCCTGACGGACCTAACGGACAACAAATTGAATCCTGCATCCATATGGTCGATTTTTCTTTCTCTTCACGGATTTATCACTTTTTATATTAATTCTGAACTATCTTATGAAGATGTAAAAGGCTTAGCTTATTTTCATGTAAAAAATATCATCGGAAACATCATATAATTTTTTCGAACATTATTGACCATTGGTCAAATATACATTGGAGGGTTTTAAAATGGTAAAGAAATTCCTTCATATTGAAGGACTCATGGTTCTTTTAGCAGTGATTTACATCTATTCGTTAAATGAATTCAGCTGGTGGATTTTCCTGTTATTGATTTTGTCTCCTGATGTTTCCATGCTGGCCTATCTGATCAATGATCGAATTGGAGCAAAGGTTTATAACCTATTTCACACTTATACCCTGTCCATCTTCATGATATTGCTTGCCATTTTTCTAAACTCTGATACATGGTTGATGATTGGTTTAATTTGGACCGCACATATTGGAATGGATCGCTTATTTGGGTATGGCCTCAAATACACATCTTCCTTCAAAGCTACACACATTCAAAGGCTGTAAAAAGCATAAAAGGCAGTGTGATTACGCCATCACACTGCCTTTTGCTCACTTTTCTTTATACGCCCCGCTTGTTTCCCCATATATAGGTATGCAGCTGGGGCAGCACTTTCACATCATTCAATTCATCATCTGCTATCACTTTATCTATTAACTCTTCGTATTTCTTCAAAAGACCGCTGATCAATTGACGATCATCCGCCGTCCTGCTATCGTCATTGCCGACCTGCAAATAGAAAGGAATATCCGGGTAACGCCCATGTACATGTTTGGCATATTGATAATCTTCCTCGTTAAAGACGACAATCTTCAATGAGACATGGTTTTCCGGATTTCGATTGGCAAGGTTCGAGATGATTTTGTCGAGCACCGTAAAGTCCGTGTTCATTCTAGAGCTCGGCGGCTTAGGTGAAATCGTCAGTTCATCAATATCGAGAAACCAATCCTGCCATCGGCTCCCTTGTGTTTCGACACCTATCTTCATTTTATTTTCATGTAAGATCGCTATCAAGCCGTTTAGGTTTTTCAGCAGAGCCGGGTTTCCGCCTGATATCGTCACGAAGGAAAAACCAGAACCCCCAATTCGCTTCAGCTCATCCCATATTTCTCTAGCAGTCATCTGGACGGTATCTTCCTTACCGGTGCCATCCCAAGTAAATGCGGAATCACACCAGGCACATGAATAATCGCAGCCAGCCGTCCGAACGAACATGGTTTTTTGACCAATGACCATTCCCTCACCTTGGATGGTCGGTCCGAAGATTTCCATAACCGGGAGTTTACTCACTTTCCATCCACTCCCGTCTGGCTTCGGCATAGCTTGTCGGCGTTTCGTATAGTCGAACAAATTCGACTCTAGCACCCTCATATTCTTTCAATGAAAGGGCTTCGGCCATTTTTTCATAAATCCAGACAACCATATTTTCAGCTGTTGTATTCATGAGCGGCAGGGTTTCATTCAAATAACGATGATCCAGGTGGATTTCAATTTCATTTTTCCATATATCCTTGATGTCCCCGAAATCTATCATCAAACCGCGTGAATCCGTATACCCGCTCAATCCGAAAATGACCTTATATGTGTGGCCATGCAGGTTCTTGCATTTTCCTTCATAGTCATGCAGATGGTGCGCCGCGTCAAAGGTGAATTCCTTACTCACGAGAACCCTCTTGTTTGTATACTTCAATTGGCTGCGCTGAATATCTTCATCTATTTTTTGGAGTTTATCCACTATAGTAAAACCGTACATCATGAAAGCACCTTCCGTCTGCTTACATAATCATCCAGTCCTTTTTTCCGCAGATTACATGCCGGACAATCTCCACAGCCGTCGGAGATGATCCCGTTATAGCAAGTCAGGGTCTTTTCGCGGACAAAGTCGAATGCACCAAGCTGATCCGCAAGCTCCCATGTTTCTTCTTTATTAAGCCACATAAGCGGCGTATCAATCACGAATGACTGGTCCATCGACAAGTTCAAGGTCACATTCAACGATTTAATGAATACATCGCGGCAGTCAGGATATCCGCTGAAATCCGTTTCACAAACACCGGTGACAATATGTTTAGCGCCAATCTGACTCGCCAGCACTCCGGCAAACGAAAGGAACAGCAAATTCCTCCCTGGTACGAACGTCGACGGCAATTCCCCTTCTTCTCCATCCGCCACTGCAATATCACTTCTCGTCAATGCATTCGGTGCCAGCTGGTTCAGCAGCGACATGTCAAGGATATGATGGTTCACGCCCAATTCCTTGGCAATGTTTTGAGCGCATTCGATTTCCAAGCTATGCCGCTGATTATAATCGAACGTCACGGCTTCCACTTCCTCAAATCTCTCCAATGCCCAGAACAGGCACGTCGTACTGTCCTGACCTCCGCTAAACACAACCACTGCCTTTTCTTTCTTCTTCATTTCTATAAAACTCCTTTTTACGGAAAAAAACAGCACCCTAAGAATAGAGCACTGTTTCTCCTTAGTTTTTTTGAGAGGGTAGCTAGAACCTCTTCCGCCTTAACGCGGAATATTATATTTTTCCAAGTCAATAGTAACTTGAAAACGATAATAAATCAAGATGATTATATTTAGTGAATATTAGATCTGATGGAAAATTTGGTTATCTTTTCATTGCTTAAATATCCCATTATCCGTCCGATAAAATAGTATGAATAAAATATCGATAAAGGGGTCCATTAATTTGAAAAGCATTAAAGGAAAGATATTGGTGGCATTTTCACTCATCATATCTTTATGTGTCATCTTAGGAGCATACAACATTTACAGCAGCAACAAGTCTCTGGTATATTCCCAGGATATCATCGAAAAGGAACTTCCGCTTCTTATCCAAGATGAAAAACTGCAATATAATCTAGCACAAAGAACCGCATTCGCCCGAGCCTATATTCTATATGGTGACGAGAGTTATAAAGAAAGGTTCTTACAATATACCGAAGACAGCAAGGTCCTCCAGGAGGATCTCCTCGCTTTAAGCGATTCTGATAATGCGAAGGAATTGATCGAGAAAAGCGTGGATTGGAGGACCATGATTGTAGACCGGGTATTTCCACAATATGAAAAGGGAAATGAAGAACGCGCGAAAGAGATACTCAAAAATGAAGTGGCACCAATCAGCAATGAAGTAATGGAGGGTTTCAAAGAGCTTGCTTCTGAACGCGAGGAATTGATTGTCACTTCTGGTGAAACCGTCATCGCAAGCGGGAAATCGGTTAAGACGACAAGTATCATCATATCCATTGCGGCAGTCCTTATCGGCCTTCTGCTGGCGCTTGTGACTGCCAACCTCATTACCACCCCCCTCCTTAAAATCAGGGACAGGATGAAAATGGTGGCTGAAGGAGAGCTGAATCATGAGCCCCTGGAGCAAAAGTCATATGATGAAATGGGCGAATTAACGGTATCCGCCAACCAAATGCAGAAAAACCTTCGTGATACGATTGAAAAAATGCTCGTTGTGTCCGAATCCGTTTCCAACCAAAGTGAGGATCTGACTCAATCAGCAAATGAAGTGCAGCAGGGCAGCAAACAAATAGCGACTACAATGTATGAACTTTCGGAAGGTTCGGAGTCACAAGCCAACCGGGCATCTGAAATGGTTCGGATGATGGATGATTTCACCGGTAGGATCGAGTTGGCCTTCCTAGAAGGAGTGGATGTAGCTAAAAGTTCAACCGAAATCCTTTCCTTGACCAAGGAGGGCACCACTTTAATGCGCAGCTCAGTCCAACAGATGCAATGTATTGATGGGATTGTAAAAAATGCCGTAGATCAAGTGAAAGGGCTGGATTCTCAATCGCAGCAAATTTCACAGCTTGTGCAGGTCATCAAGGATATATCCAATCAAACCAATCTATTGGCGCTGAATGCTGCCATAGAAGCCGCTCGTGCTGGTGAACATGGCAAGGGCTTTGCCGTCGTCGCCGATGAAGTGCGGAAACTCGCTGAAGAGGTCACACACTCCGTTGGGGATATCACCAATATTGTCTCCGCCATTCAAACGGATTCAAAAACAGTCGTCCACTCCCTGGAAGATGGTTATACACAAGTGGATGAAGGCACGAAACAGATCACGCTCACAGGCCAAACCTTTGAAACAATCAATCACTCTGTCGGGAATATGGAAATGAAAATACAGCATATAACAGACGAATTGAACTATATCTCCACAAATAGCAAAAATATCAATCAGGCTATCGAAGATATCGCAGCGGTTTCTGAAGAGTCCGCGGCTGGAATCGAACAAGTCTCCGCCTCTGCTCAGCAATCCAGCTCTTCAATGGATGAAATCACGCATCATGCCAGTGAACTTGCATCTTCGGCAGAACTGCTGACTGAACAGGTTAAGAAATTCCAATTATGACACTAGCAATTTCCCGTCACATGAATGCGGGAAATTGCTTTTCCTTCCCATTATATAGGTTGTTTCATTTTCGTATATTCGGGGAATAAATAACTATACACAATAATAAATCATTAAAAAGCAAATCTATCAAAAGCGGCTGGAAGTGAATGTTTTCCTTTATTTTCAGAATATTTAGTGTATAATTAATTAAAGGAATATTTTAACTTAAATATCCATCACTTCCAATAACCGCTACTGCAAATCCCGACATTTCCTTTCAACACCATGCACGGGCACTTCTACTCAGTAATGATCCATTGCATGCTTTCTCTCGAATCTAACCGTTCACAACTTTATTCACACAAAGACACGATTTCTACTCCAAATCTGTAAAAAAAGGTTAAATTTCACTAATGATATGTTACTATTAAACTAAGACCTTTTAACCCCATAAGGAGGAATTCATATGAAACGTTTTTTCAAATTCATAACAGATTTTAACGAAAGAAAAGCACTGGAACGGGAAACCGAAGAATTCTTTCGCAAAGAATACGAAAATTATATGAAGATGAATCCTGACAATCAAAGAAAAAGAAGGAGATTAGCTCCTAGATTTTATGTGATTGATGGCGGTAAAAAGGGCTCCAACCTTGAGATTTCTGACAGAAAGAAATCCAGTTAACCAGATTCCTTCCATAATCAGCTACCAATGATGCAGCTCAAGACCCACGAACGTTAAATCTCCATGATAAACGGAGATTCGTGACCATTCCATTCATTAACAATATATAAGCCGAAAGCTCAGATATGCTTCTGAGCTTTTTTTATTTTGCATTCTTATATAAACACTATATCTATAGAAGAAACTAGGTATTTTTTTAATAAAATGGGTTAACTTTAGTTTATTTCATGTTTCAGGTAAAAGATCAATTATAGTCCCGTGGGTATTCCATGAGGAAAAAACCGGAAAATATAAAAAAAAAGAGATGTGTTCTTTTACTCATCTTTGTCCAAATTCAAAAGAGTTCAACTAATTGAGTCGTTAGATGCAATATCTTACATTGAATGACAAATGCATAAATATTGTTACGTTTATGTCGAACAATGGGTATAAACAATTACCGAACTGTAATAAACGTCACTTTTAAAAACCAAATATTATTCAAATATAGCCATTAGGAATCAGGTTCAAATGCTCATAAAACTACTTTGATTCTGACCAAAATGGTTTTTTTATTAAACTTTCCATAATTTAGTGTAAAACAACCGAGTATTCCCTCGATTTCCAGCCATAACTTTGTACTCATAAAACAATTTATCCCATTAGATACTATTACACTCCAATATACATTTATTTGAAAAAGCTGATAATAACTATATTACGATAAAATAATTAGCCCTTGCCTATTAAGTTTAAAATCATGTAGTGTGTATTCAGTAATTCAAATATTTGAAAAAAAGAGAGGTTAAAAAATGGCACCGATATTTATTTGTGCGATCTTTTTGCTTGGCTATGGTATTTTCGAACAAAAACGCCATCAGAAGCGTCTCGACTCCATCCCGGTACGTGTGAATGTGAATGGGATTCGGGGGAAATCGACTGTAACGCGTCTAATTACAGGTGTGATCCAGGAAGCTAAGTACAAAACAGTAGGTAAAACAACCGGAACATCAGCAAGAATGATCTATTGGTTTACCGATAAGGAAAAACCGATTGTACGCCGCCCGGAAGGACCCAACATAGGAGAACAGCGGCGTGTAGTTAAAGAAGTTGCCGACTTAGGCACGGAAGCACTGGTTTGTGAGTGCATGGCCGTACAGCCTGACTATCAACTAATCTTCCAAAACAAAATGATCCAAGCAAACATTGGCGTAATCGTGAATGTATTGGAAGACCATATGGATGTCATGGGACCGACTTTGGATGAGGTTGCTGAAGCTTTCACTGCTACTATTCCCTATAATGGTCACCTAATAACTATCGAAAGTGAATATTTGGACTTTTTCAAGCAAATTGCCAAAGAACGCAACACAAAAGTAATCGTTGCAGACAATTCGAGAATTTCGGAAGATTTTCTACGCGAATTCGACTATATGGTATTTCCTGATAATGCATCACTGGCCTTGGCCGTTGCGGAAGCTTTGGGCATCGATGAAAAAACGGCTTTTCGCGGAATGTTGAATGCGCATCCCGATCCAGGTGCCATGCGGATCACCAAATTCGGGGATCCCATCCAGCCAACTTTCTTTGTCAATGGCTTTGCTGCAAATGACGCGTCATCGACGCTGAACATCTGGGAACGTGTCAATACGTTCGGATACAGCACAGAACCTCCTATCGTCATCATGAATTGCCGTCCCGACCGCGTGGACCGTACCGAGCAGTTTGCTAGAGATGTATTGCCTTACATAAAATCTGAAATCGTCATTTCCATTGGTGAAACCACATCACCGATCACTCGGGCATTCGAGCAAGGTCAATTGGATACAAAAGAATATTGGGATTTAGAAAACTGGTCAACTGAAGAAATCGTGGCCCGCCTCCGCCCATTGATGAAAAATCGCATCGTCTACGGTGTCGGGAATATTCACGGTGCAGCGGAACCTTTAATTGAAGCATTCATGAAATCTAAAACAAAGCAAAAAGCAAGTTAAGTAGGAGGAACCTTAATGTTTGGATCGGATTTATATGTAGCCCTAGTACTGGGAGTAACGCTTAGCCTTATATTTTCAGAAAAGACGGGTGTCGTACCCGCAGGACTTATCGTGCCAGGTTATTTGGCATTAGTATTTGACCAATGGGAAATCATGCTGACCATCCTGATCATTAGTGTCGTAACTTATTTGATCGTAACTCACGGCCTTTCAAGATGGGTGATTTTATATGGAAGAAGAAAATTCGCAGCCATGATGGTGACCGGGATTTGCTTGAAACTCCTATTGGACTTCGTCTACCCCGTCATGCCATTTGAAATATTCGAGTTTCGGGGAATCGGTATAATTGTACCCGGATTGATAGCGAATACCATACAAAGACAAGGAATGCCATTGACACTTGGCAGCACGCTTTTATTATCCGGCTTGACTTTCGGTTTAATGAACGTGTACTACCTATTCTGAGGTGCAAAAAATGAAACGGACTTTAAATGCAAAAGAAAAAACACTTATCTTTATTAAACGCACGAAGAAAAAGAATCTTAAATACACTGGAATCATACTACCTATATTACTAATCGCTTTAGTCATTACCACTTGGATGGGACGGGCTGAGGAAGTGAAAACAACCGCTTCAAAATCTGATCATCCATTGACTATGACAATGGTCGGTGATGTGATGATGGGACGTAATGTTGAAGAAGTGACGGAAAAGCACGGGTATGAATACCTCTTCCGTTATATGAAGCCCTATTTTGCCCATTCAGACTATGTCAGTGGGAATTATGAACATACCGCTTTAAAAGAAGAAGTATCCAACTACAAGGGAGCGGATACGCCCATACGGTTAAACTCCAATGCTAGCGGTGTGGAAGCTGTTAAAGATGCTGGCTTCTCAGTAATGAATTTGGCCAATAACCATATGATGGACTATGAAGAACAAGGACTTCTTGATACGATTGATGAATTCAAAAGTACGGATATGCACTATGTCGGTGTTGGATCGAACACTACGGAAGCTAAAAATAGCATCGACTATGCGGATGTTAATGGCGTACGCGTCGCAACACTTGGCTTCACAGATGTTTACGGTAAGGATGCCGTGTCAAAAAGTGCTAAAGCCGGACTATTGAACTCCAACCCTGATTTATTATTTGAAATGATCGGCAAAGCAAGGGATGCCAAGCAAGGCAATGCAGACTTGGTTGTGGTGAATATGCACTGGGGACAAGAGTATTCAACATCTACAACCGCCCGTCAAACGGACTTGGCTAAAGCTATCATCGATGCTGGGGCTGACATCATCATCGGCCATCACCCACACGTGCTTCAATCGTTTGATGTGTATAAAGATGGAATCATTTTCTATAGTTTAGGAAATTTCATTTTCGATCAAGGCTGGACACGCACAAAGGATTCAGCCATGGTTCAATACCATTTAGCGGAAGACGGAAAAGCTACAATCGATGTCGTTCCACTGCAAATTGAAGAAGCAACACCAAGGCCAGCCACCTCTTCAATCGATAAATCACGTGTATACCGTCAGTTGACGAAGGAAACGAGTGAAAACGCCCAATGGTCGAAAAAAGAGGATCGCATCGAGATTACCATGGATCACAAGAAGGTAATCGACCATAAGGCACAACGTGAGCAAGAAGAAAAAGCAGCAAAAGCAGCAAAGGCAGCGAAAGAAGCAAAGGAAAAGAAAGCTGCACAAGAGAAAAAGGCAACACAAGCTATACAACAGGACATACAGCCCATTCAGTAAGGATCGATTGGATACTACTATGTGAAAAGAGAAACAACTTGGAAGCTCAACGAGAAGGGGGAGTAATCGATGATTAACCGTATGACGAGAAAAGTGCTCATTCCCATAAGCATACTCATATATATTGCTGGATGTTCGAAGACACCCCCTATTTCTGACACGAATGATCCGATAGAGAGTAAAACGGAACAATCATATGGGGTCAGTTCTTCAAACCCAATCGCAATAGATGTCGGGATGGATATATTAAATAATGGTGGAACGGCGGCGGATGCCGCCATTGCGGTATCTTATGTATTAGGTGTAGTTGAACCTTTTGGATCTGGCGTGGGCGGCGGCGGCGGTATGCTGATTGCACCGGAATCCGGCGAACCCAATTTTATCGATTATCGTGAATCCTCTCCGGAAGACCCAAGTTCAAGACACGATACAGGGATTCCTGGCTTAGTGGCCGGCATGCAGGTTATAAGTGATAAGTATGGGAGCGTACCAATGGCTGATCTTCTTCAGCCGGCGATCGACTTGGCTGAAGGCGGGTTTAAAGTGGATGAGATTTTATCATCGCGCTTAGAAGCAGCTCAGCCAAGGATATCTTCCGATGGGACATCATTATTTTATCCTGAGGGCGATGCCATTGAACCAGGCAAAACCCTTGTCCAAGAAAGACTTGCTGAAACATTGAAGCAGATTCAAAAGGAAGGTCCTGATGGTTTTTATAAAGGGGAAATTGCACGGGATATTAAAAGGGAAACAGATATCGACTTGATGGATTTAAAGCGCTATGAGGTGAAAGAACGTAAGCCGGTCCAAGGAACATTTGCCGGTTATGATGCTTTTACCGCCCCTCCGCCCTTTTCAGGGATTACCGTTCTTGAAATGTTAAAGCTCGCCGAGGAAATGAACCTCGGTGATTCTTCAAGCAAATCAACTTATATGAAGGTCTTGGGGGGCATCACAGATACCGCTTATCAAGATCGGTCCGCCAATATTGGAGATGGAATAAGTCACTCTAAGGCGGAAAAATTGCTCTCCCCCATTCACTTGGACAATCTTAAAAATAAGATCAAAAGTGAAAAATGGGAAGATAAAGAATCGAATGGATCCGAAGAACATGAAAGTACGACACATTTTGTGATCATGGACAAGTATGGCACTGTCGTTTCCGCAACAAATACGCTCAGTAACTTTTTCGGATCTGGTGATTATACGAATGGATTTTTCCTTAACGATCAATTGAAAAATTTCCGGTCCGGCTTGAACGACCAAGAGGCATATAAACGGTCAAGAACGTTCACCGCTCCTACCATTCTCAAGAAACCAGGGCAGGAATCGATCGGAATCGGCTCACCAGGCGGCGATAGGATTCCTCAAGTATTGATGCAGGTCCTTTATTCTTATACAGAGAATGAAGGCTCATTTCAGGATATCATCGACCGTAATCGGTTCGTCTTTGATGGAAAGAAGATTTATACGGAATCCAGACTTTCGGATGAAATAATATCAGACTTGGAAGATTCAGGATATGAAGTCATCCAGAAGATTTCCCCCATGTATTACGGCGGGGTTCAAGTACTCGTTAAAAACGAGAAAAATGGACAAGTATCCGGAGCTGGGGATAAAAGAAGAAATGGAAGCTGGAAAGCCCAGCAATAAGAGTGCAATCCAGCCCCTCCTTTTCTAAATATCATATGAATTTTAGCGATGGATAAGGGGACTTAGAATATGAATATCGTAAAAAAAATAACAAGCTGGGTTATACCCGTTTTTCTAATAGCAGCCCTGCTTGTGACCATGAATATCTTTAAACGGACAGAAACTTTAACACCCGAAGAGCAAAAGAAAATAGAACAGTATACGACTGTCGAAGAATAAAAAAAGCGGGGGTATCCCCGCTTTTTTTATTTTTGCCGTCATCGGATATGGAAGATTAATTACGCTTCAGATATGGAGGATAACCATGAAAGAAAATAGCTATACTGATTTTATTGAACTGCAGCAAAATGAACAAGAAGACATCGATTACCGCATCATCGTTCATCACAGGAATCCTGATATCGCAATTCTAGCCATACACGGCGGGAACATCGAACCGGGAACTAGCAAGATTGCAGCCGCACTTGGACAGAGACTTCGTGCAAGCACCTATCTATTCGAAGGTCTTAAACCAAGGGGGAACCAGGTCCTCCATATAACATCCTGCTTGTTCAATGAACCGGGCGGCGTTTCAATGGCAGCGAACGCTCAGACCACCCTTTCTATCCATGGACACTACGACGTACATAATGCGCTGGTTTACATTGGCGGAAGGAATGAACCCTATAAGAACCTTATTCAGCAATGCCTCAACAAAGCTGGATTTCAAACTGATCATGCACCGCAGCACCTTTCAGGCATGAAAGGAAACAACATCACCAACACATCCAAGACGGGTGCAGGCGTGCAATTGGAACTTTCCACAAAGCTTAGAAAAAGCTTTTTCAAAGGTGATGACTTTACCAGTAAGAACAGGGGCAATCCATGTGATCTTTTTAAACGGTTTGTTACTGCCATTGAAAAAGCGACTCTTGAATATAAACAGGTTGAATGAGCTTCTTAGTCAATAAGGCTTTCAACTTCACCGAAGCTTTCGAATTTATCGGCAAAATAACCTGACGAAAGGTTGGAGATATGAACGCCTGCGTTTTCCGTTGTATGGAGAAAACGGCCATCACCTAGATATATGCCTACATGGGTCACACCTAGCCTTGTTCCTGTGTCGCTAAAAAATACTAAATCCCCTGCCTTTGGATTTTCGATTTTGGGCAGCAATGAGAAGTAATCCTCTGCGGAACCCCGTTTAACTGAAAGACCCTGCTCCTTCATGACCCAATAAATGAAGCCGCTGCAATCCATTCCGTTCATCGGATCTTCTCCCCCGAAAACATAGGGGAATCCGCGTAAAGTGTATGCATACTTGATGACATCGTATGCTTTATCATATGCAGCCTCCTCGTTTACATAAAACGGATATAACGGGTTGCTGTATAGTTGAAGATATTGCCCTTGCATCAACTCATCAGTACTTAACGCGTTACGATTTTTGATCGTACTCATGGAAATGCTGTAATTCTCCGATATGCTTTTAAGCGTTTCTCCCGTTTGGACGAGATGCTCCCCTTTTGGCGTGTATGTTTTGTACGCCACTTGGTATTTTGCAAAGTAATCTTCTGTAGTGGATCTCACCTGAACCGTTTCTGCGCCATATCCTGAATTGACAAATTGGTTTTTGCCGACATAAATACCTGCGGTCACTACTTTTAAGCTGTCTTTTTCCAGAAAGAATATAATATCCCCGGTTTTCGGAGTGGCTGTATCCATCCCTTGCTTATAAAAACCATCTACTGTCAAACGGTCAACCGGCACATTTTGCTGGGAAAGCACCCAATGAATCAACCCGCTCGAATCAAACCCTTTTTCAGGCGTCTCCTCTCCAGCTGTCTTTATAAACCCTATAAAGGATTTCGCATACCTCGCAATTTTTTTTCCTCTCTCCGACCATTGATAGATGGAAGGAGTATACGCCGTTTGAATGATTGTCAACTTTTGGCCCGCAAATAACTTATCATCCGGTAAACCATTCGTTTCCATTAATTGCTCAGCCGATATATCATATGTCCTGGCAATCGATTCTACCGTTTCGCCAGAGATTACAGTATGCACAGGATCTGCAGCCTCGGCCTTTAAGCCAGGTAAAAAAGTGAAACAAACCATGAATACCAACGTAAGTATCATACAGTTTATTTTTCGATTCAACATTTTAACCCTTCCTTTATACGCTGAAATATTTTTAAATTTACGATGTTCAAGTAAATCCCATCATGTGAATCTTCTATCCTATCATCCACCCAAATGAATGTGCCTTAATGTTCATGACAACAATATTATCGGCGAACCCAATGAAACCTTTAGCCTATTTTTTACATAAACTCATCAGTCTGACAATAAAACACTCCCACCCGAGAAAAGTTGGAAATCGAAGAATTCCTAGAGGATTTTATTTCTTTATGCAGAATGGGTAAAGTTAGATTAGAGGAATCCCGATCATGACGTGCATATACGGCTTGACCTATTTATGAAGTGGATAACGATATAGGAGTGAACATTTTGATAAAAATGACAGACAAAGCCCGGCAGGCAATTAAAGATATGCAGCATAGTTTGGGAGGGGAAACGTATTTGAGGTTTGGCCTATACAGACCTTGCTGTAACCAGATGAACTATACATTAAGCTTGGCAATCTCTAAAAAAGAGCACGAGGAAATACTCGTTTTACATGATATAAAAATGTTGCTCGACCCATCGGACTCCCATTTTACAGATCAAACGGAAATTGATTACGAAGGCGATGGATTTTTGATCAGGAACCCGAATCCGTTGGTATCACCCATCATCTAGCAAAGAAAATAAGGGGAAAGCTTAAATGCTCTCCCCGCGTTTCTATGAAACTATGGCATGTACACCGTTTTAATATGTGCAAGCTTCAAAAACACATTATCCCCGCTGGCTGTCGTTAACTCAACCAAGTTGTTGTCAGCCTTTTTTATCACCCCGATTTTCATAGGGTCCTCTCCCCCATCAAATACTACAAGCTTTCCTGCATTTTTCTTTAATTGGTCTTCCAAAGAACGAAGCATTGGCACACCTGAAGGATTGCCGGGAAAATTCTCTTTACCGAGGGTATAGGGTGTGGCATTTTGATTATACGGAGTAAGCCATTTAAGGTGATACAGTGATACATACATCATTTTATATACAGGCGAGTAGAACGCAAAGTAATCATTGAAAACATTGGTGATATAACCGTGTAAAGGAATGTGCCCCTCAACATAGATTTCTGAAAAAACCCCTTTTGCGTTCATTAGCGTTTTACGATAGGAAATGGAAGCCATGTCTTCCATCATGGAGGACTCTATAGGATATTTAATCTCGTTATCTATCTCTGTACTCAGATTGAATCGATGGACGTGCAGCATTGGAAAATACAAATACTGCTGTCCATTAAACAACACTAGAATATCTGTGCTCAGATCAGTTAGAATTCCTTTGAAAGTTTTTTTACCTGAGAGTTGAACATCAATCTGTTTACCCAGTAATGCAAACGCATCACTCATTACTATCTCCTCCTAGGGGGTTATTCAGCTAAAAATCATTTGCACCCAATAATATAATAAGAGCAGTGTCACCACTGTCGCTATTGGTATGACTATCAGGGATACGCTTAAATAATCTTTCCATTTTATTTCCAATTTGTTTTGTTTCAAGATATGCATCCAGATAAGTGAGGCAAGAGTACCGATGGGCAATAACAAGGATCCCATGTCACTACCGATTATATTAGCTAGATAGATAGTTTTTAATGTGATCGGATCAAGTCCCATTTCCGTTAAGGTAATGGTACCTATCATTAATGCTGGATGATTGTTGAAAATGTTTGATAGAATCGAAACCAATCCTCCCATGACAAAGCTCGCACTCAGTAGCCCTTGGTTTACAATCGGTTCGCATATCTGTACGAGCATGGCTGTAAGCCCTACATTATGGAGTCCATAAATGATGACATACATGGAGAATGCGAATATCAGGATGTGCCATGGGGTCTTTTTTAAGATATCGACAGGATTTGTCCGTAAATGATACCATCTCCAGATCAGTAAAGATAAAGAACCAAGTACAGCTACCCACTCGATTGGAATGGATAAATAAGAAGCTACAAAGAGTAAACAGCGCACCACGAACACATAGAGCAAAACTTTCAACATGAATTTTGTGCGTTGCCTTTTTGTTTCAACCGTCATTTTTCCCTTTAAGGGGTGGAAATTCTTAGTAAAGAAACGTTCCTCAATGTCATAATAATTATTCGGTAATTTCTTGGGCAATTTTTTCTTGACCACTACGAACATTAACCATGACATAAAGATCAACCCCAGAGTAGCAGGTACAAACATCATGGCAGTATGCATATAAAGCGTCATGTGCACAATTTTCAAAGCGATTAAATTAACAATATTACTCACGCCAATAGGCGCACTCGAAGCTGTCGCAATCAATGCTCCACTCAAAAGATACGGGATGGCTTCATGCGGTTTTAATCTGAGATTTTTCAGAAGCAAGATTAAGATGGGGGTCGTAATCATGATGCTGCCGTCGTTATTGAATAACAAGGTCATTAAAAAGCACAATAATTGAATGTACCAATACAGGCGGTACCCCGATCCTCTAGCCAGGATGGCAAGCCTTGCAGCCGCCCAATGAAAAAAGCCGAAACTTTCCAAGATTACAGCCATGACAATCGTTGCCATGATGGTGATCGATGCGCCCCCGATTTTATTGATGATATCCAAAATATCACCATGGGATACTGTGCCAGTCAGTAAAATTATCATTGCACCGATTGAAGCTGGCCATGCTTCATTGATACCTCCTGGCCTCCATAATATAACTATCATTGTCGTGACGAACACAAAAATAGTCATTCCAATTTCGAAATGCATGTTGTTCTCCCCTTTTTGGGCCTTGAGCCATTGGACCCTACTTGTCCGATTCCTATATATTATTCCCCTTAGTAAAATAAGCATGGATTCTTGCCTAGTCCCTCTAAATTGTACTTTTGTACTTCTAGTGATTTTATCCACTAAAGAGAGATGCCCCGTTCAAGGAATCATGGTTAAGTCCCTACACAATCTAACAAAAAAAGGGAAAACCACTTTGTGGCCTCCCCTTTGCAACGCTTATGTTTTCAGTTCCTCTAATTCTTTATCTGGAATTCCCCCAGCGTATCCTCCAAATCATTTATTAACTGTGTAAGCTGCTGTGTATATTCAGCAAGTTCATTGGATGAAGCGGCTTGTTCCTCCATCGATGATGCAATTTCTTCTGATGAAGCTGTCGTTTGCAGTGATACGGCGGTGATTTCTTCTATCACTTTAATTACCGTTTCTTTTTGTTGATTGATGCTTTCAATGGATCTTGTTTCTTCCTGAATTGAATTGGATATCCTCCTGCGGAATCCTCCAGCTCTTTCATGGCTTCACTTACCGTGATCAGGGCATTTTTCTGATCCTTGCTGATTTGATTCGTTTCATTGGTCGTTTTCAGCAATTCCTCTGTATCCGACAGAATGCTTTGGATGATGGCTTGAATGTTTTTTGTAGCCTCTGGAACCAACTGGTATATCAACAAAAAAACTTCCTTCATAGCAGAAGCATCACTTCGGTTTTAGGCCGTCTTCTGTATCCAACGCATTCCATTCATCCATCAAGTCGTTCGACGGCGGCCGTATATTCCTTATGCCATTTTTCCCATTCATCCATCGGGAAGTCCTGATGATGACCAGCAAGTAAATCACTCAACATTTCGAGGCAAACATGCCAGCCTGCCAAATCCTTTGAAGTATGATCATTAATCGGCGTGATGGATTCTTTCAATACTAATGAGCATCCATCCTTTTCAGGGGATACCTCGAAACGAACCCAGCCGTCACCCCAATCAAAATCCAATACGGCGGATTCCCGGAAATCCCTTATTTTCATATCAAAAGATTCCCCTGACCCATCATTGAAATTGAATTTGATGGTCCCGTCTTTTCGAAGGTCCTTCATTTCCAGGTTGGACATCCACTTTTCCACCTTATCATTCTCCGTTAAAGCACTCCATACCTTTTCCACCGAATGATTGAACAGGCGATCGAATCTTGCAATAATCCCGTTACCCTGTTTTTCGATTACAGCTTGCATATACATTCCCCCATTCAATTCGTTTTTTTATAATAAAAAATGGTTGGATGGAATTCACCATTTGCAGATTTCGCATAATCAGGAATCCTGCCTGCCTGAATATATCCCAATGAAGTATACAGGGAGTTAGAAGGATCTCCTTCCCTTGTATCCAGGACCAATAATGTCCGTCCCTCTTGCTTGGCCCTCTTCTCAGCCTCTAGCATGAGTGAACGTCCTATTCCATTTCGCCTATAACCAGTATGCGTCATTAATTTTGCTATTTCCGCACGATGGCCGCCGTTTTGCTTTGAACATGAATGTAACTGTACGCTCCCGACAATCTCACCCTTTAATTTAGCGACAAACAGAATCACATCAGGATTTAGGGCACCACTCCAGTAATCAATGGCCTTAGACCGTTTCATGGGAGGTAAAAAACCAATGGACGCGCCATCTTTCACCACCTGCATCAAAAGATCCGAAAGTTCATTAATGTGGTCGCGGACTGATGTTAATTGTTCGATTTTCAACTCAGCATTCACTTAATCACAACCTTTCAGGTGATACAATCATATTCACCATCCCTGGCGCTTTGATAAAGAAGTAATATGAGCCAGATGATGGCGTCCGTGCCATGCATAAATGCCTATATTTTCACCGACCGTCACCTCTCCTGAATCAGGATGGATGAATGTTCGGCCCATGTCGTCTGCATGAAGACCCGATAAAAGTTTGCACATCCGGATATGTACACTTTCAATTAGTGATAGAGAAACTTCAATCGCCAAATCATAATCAGGCAGCTCTGCCCATTTCGCCTCTTCGTACGGTTTAATGACTGGACTTTCTTCCGTAAGGGCCAATTTAAAACGAATAAACGCATTCATATGACTATCAGCAACATGATGCACCACTTGACGCACCGTCCATCCTCCAGGCCGATAAGCCGTATCAAGCTGTTCATCATTCATGTTACCTACCGCTTCCCGCAGCATCCGAGGCAAAGCTTCAATCTCGTTGAGCCACCCCTCGGCTATACCACTTGTAATTTCCCCTTCAAACTGAAACTTTCCAACCGGGTATCTTAAATCCATCTTCATTCCCCCTGATGTTCAATAAAAATAGCATCCAGTATATATTCTATATTCTTTATTAATTGAGACAAATCCTTTTTACCGGCAATTCTTTGTTTTGCAAGCCTGCACATGCTTTCATTAATCCTCAGGAATATTAATCCAATCATTATCACGTATACTATTTCCACATTTAGCAACCATAACAAAAGAATGGAATTTACATCAATCCAATCTTTTAACAATGGAAATGGGGATAGGATCATCTTGAAGAAAATCAGTTCGATACAAACCCTTAGCATCTTCTTTTTATCAATCGGCCTTCTTAATCACGTTATTTTGATCCCTTTCCTTCTATCCACCGGCGGAAGGGATTCTTGGTTTTTTTCTATCCTTATTATTGGATTGATACCGATTTGGGTCTACATATTATCGAGGATAATCAAGAATATGAATAATCAATCCCTGACGGATTGGCTTGAATATAGCTTTGGAAAAACTATTAAAAATATCGTTTTATTCTTTATCGTGATTTATCTGATCAGCCTTGTTTTGGCCACCACCAAGGAAACGATTGATTGGATCACTACAAGCTTCCTTTTTGAAACCCCAAGTTTAGCGATTATTATTCCGTTTACACTACTATGCATCTTCCTTGCCCATTCAGGTATGCGTTCCATCGCCATTTGCTCTTCTGTATTATTACCCATTGTCGTCATTCTTGGCATTTTTGTTGCGATCGGAAATATGCCGACAAAAGACTATAGCCACCTCCTTCCCCTTTTCGAGAATGGCTATTTTCATGGCGTTAAAGCCCTGAAGTATTCTGGTTATGGTCTTGCCGAACTGATTTTAATCGCTTTTTTCCAGGAAAAGCTTACTGATAAAATCAGTCGAAAAGTATTGGTTTTCATATGCCTCGGTTTAGTGTTTTTACTTCTAGGTCCATTAACAGCAGCACTTGCTGAATTCGGACCGACCTTAGCCGAAGCCATGAGGTACCCTGCCTATGAACAGTGGCGTCTGCTGACTATTGGAAAATATATCGAACATACAGATTTCTTTTCCATTTACCAATGGCTTGCTGGTGCCTATATCCGTGTTTCACTGGCATTATTCTTAATAACGGAAATCTTTAATAGGAAAACGGAAAAAATGAAGGTAGGAATTCTTTTCGCTGTCGGCTTTCTCATGGTCGTCATCTCCATCGTACCATTCAGTAATTTCAAGTTTTTGCATGTGACCCAAACTTTTTATTATCCTGGTGCTTTTTATTTCCTATTACTTTTGTCCGCCTTTTTGTTTATCGGCACGTTCATTAGTTCGAAGGAGGGTAAACGACATGAGAATGAAACGATCCAAAAATGAACCAACCCTGCCTGAATTAAGGGAGGAGACATTTCGGGAGTTATTCAGTTCAAGCTCGGATATCATGTTTGACACGATTTATATCGGAGAAACCGAAAGACCCATTCCTGTCATTATCTTTTATTGCTCGGGTATGGCCGATATCAGTTTACTAAACGAGGGGATTTTGGAAAAGTTAAACAAAATGATGGAATTGGATGAGAGAATCGATGAAGAGGAGGCAATCAACAAGCTAAAACCATTGGTAGATTTGACTAAAGTGACGATTGATAGCGACTTCAATAGCGTCCAGCAGCTGATTTTCTCCGGGAATGCCTTATTATTCATTCCATCAACCCAAAAGTTATTTTCAATAAATTTGTCCAATGTTCCGAACAGACAGCCTGAGGAGTCTTCCTTCGAGGTCTCTGTAAGAGGACCAAGAGATGGATTTGTCGAGGATTTATCCATGAATACCGCTTTAATCAGAAAGCGGCTAAAAACAAAATCGCTTGCCTATGAAGACTTTATTGTCGGCAGGCGCAGTCAAACGAAAGTCGCACTGATGTACATGGATGACATCATTGATAAAGAACTGGTCAAAAATGTGAGGTCCAAAATTAACTCCATTGATATTGATATATTGGTGAGCAGCCAGCAATTGGAGGAATTGATCTCAAATAGTAAATATAGTATATTTCCACTCACTCATTATACGAGTCGCCCCGATTTTGTTGTGGAAGCACTCAATCAAGGAAGATTCATTCTAATCGTGGACGGAATGCCAACCATAATCGTGGCTCCTTCTACATTATTATTGCAAATAAAAACAGCAGAAGACTCGAATCTTCCTTATCTATTTGTAAGTCTTGAGCGACTTCTTCGCTTTATGGGGCTTGTCATTACCGTTTTATTGCCGGGGTTTTGGATATCCATTTCCGCTTTCAACATTGAACAGGTGCCGTTCCCGTTATTGGCCACCATCACCCTTTCAAGGCTTGGACTTCCCTTATCCGCCACGATGGAATTCATTCTCATGCTCATTTTATTTGAATTATTTCGAGAATCCGGAGTCAGGTTACCTAAAGCGGTTGGACAGACAGTTGCTGTTGTAGGCGGCCTCATTGTCGGTGATGCCGCGATAAGGGCCGGACTGACCTCACAAACCATGCTTGTGGTTACTGCCGTAACCTCTGTCGCATCTTATACTCTTGTAAACCAGTCTTTAACAGGGGCCGTAACGATTCTGCGCATGTTTGTGCTGTTACTAAGCTGTATTTATGGAATCTATGGCACGATAATCGGTTTCCTTTCTATTGTCACTTTACTATCCAGGCTTGATTCATTCGGGATTTCATATATTGGCGGAATGAACCCGCCAAGATTCACTAAACTACTGGATTCATTCGTAATGAGACCATGGAATTCCATGAGCAAACGATCCTTGGCTGCTAATGATAAGACCAGAAAGGGGCAGTAAGACCATGTTCCGCATCTGCAATATTTTATTAACCATCCCTTTATTCCTTTTACTTTCAGGCTGCTGGGATGAAAAAACGATCCAGGACTTTCATTATATAACGGCCATCGGGATAGATTTCAAAGATGGGGAGTACATTGTATATACGCAACTTGTGGACTTCTCTGCGGTAGCTAAAACGGAGGCAAAACCCACTCAAGCCCCGCCCGTATATGTAGGGAAACAAAAAGCGCGTTCCATCTCGATCGCCATTAATAAACTAATGCGCAATACTCAACAGTCTCTCTATATAGGGCATGTTTCCACATTTGTCATCAGTGAAAATGTGCTGAAGCAGCAAAGTACAGAAATAGTGGATTATATATACAGAAACCAATTACTTAGGTACTCAGCCAATATTTTTGCGACAAAAAGTTCCATGGATGAGCTTTTCTCCATTAATGGTTATTTTAATTTATCGCCTTTATACACGACATTATATTTACCAGAGGATGTCTACCGGAATCGATCATTCATCCAACCCATTACGGTCCAAAGGTATTATTCTAACCAGCGGGAAAAAGCTTCCACAACCATCCTGCCCTCCATTTCCTGGAACGATAAAGTATGGAAGGAAAAAGATAAAAAAAGAAAAAGTCTCTTTATGGATGGTGCATTTGTCATTTATTATAAAGTGTCCCAGCCCTGGTTCTCTGAACAAGATTTGAGCGGTTTACGCTGGCTCAATAAAAGGACCAACAAAACTCCCGTAAACATTAACATGAATAAACAAGACATCTATGCATCTTTCTCCCATCCGCATTATCAAGTAAAGCCTGTTCTCATGGATGGAAAGTACAAATTCAATATTGACGTTGATGTATCAGGTAAGATACTGGGGCTTGATACACAAATGGATATCGATAAAATAAAACGAAAATTCGAAAATGAAATTAAAAATGAAATCCAAACAACCTTCAACTGTGGGATTCAAAAGAATGCAGACCCTTTAAGCTTAGGAAAAATCCTTTATATCAAAGAGACAAAATACTGGCAAAAGAATCATTTAAATGAGCCGAAGGATTACTTAGATAAGGATTCACTACATGATATAAACGTAAAGGTCCACATCCTTAACACAGGCGGTTTAGAAGCTAAACCACTCGAGTAATGAAGTATTTGGTTTGTAATTTTAGGGCCCAATTTAATGATGCTCCTTTCACGAGTAAATCGGCAAACTCACGAGTATTTGCTCTAAACTCACGAGTAAATTGCACAAACTCACGAGTATTTGCTCTAAACTCACGAGTAAATCGCCAAAACTCACGAGTATTTGTTCCAATTTCACTAGTAAACGCTTATAATCCATGAGTTTGCTGCCCAACTTGGGTTTAATTGCCCTGTTCATGTAGGATGGCGCCTTTTTGAGCTCCATCCTGATTTTTGGCGCTGGAAAATGTGGTCCTAAATTTGTCGGATAGCATAAATAAATGGTAAATTAGGGGTATTATAACTATTAGGGGGAGCCATTTATGAGTATACAGAAGGCTACATTACATGAGCTGGAATCACTGACGGAACTTTTTGATTTATACAGAGTGTTTTATGAGCAAGCATCCGATCCTGGTCGAGCAAGGGAGTTTTTAAGGGAAAGGCTGACAAATGGGGAGTCTGTGGTTTTTATGGCCTATGGCGAAGGAAATCCTATTGGTTTTGTACAATTATATCCTTCTTTTTCATCTGTGAGTATGATGCGGTCATGGGTATTGAATGATTTATTCGTGAAGGAGTCCGCCCGTAAAAAGGGATTTGGCGAGGAGTTATTGAACGCGGCCATCACGTTTGCACGCGAAACAGGTGCCAAAGGGGTTTCACTGGAGACAGGCAAGGATAATGTAAATGCACAGAAACTTTATGAAAAAATTGGTTTCGTCCGTGAATCAAACCATTTTTATTTTTTCTCCATTTAATATAAAAAAGAGTGTAGGGAAAACCTTCCCTACACTTGGATGCTATGTATCTAGTATATTAATTATTTAGCAGTTTCCATGCTGGCTTGAATTTCTTTAATTAGAAGTTCGGCACCTTCAGGGCTAAGTATTAATTTACCGTCAGCAAGTTTCATATTGTCATCGGAAACTTCACCTGTAACCTGGCAAGTCATGTTTGCTTTATATTTTTGAAGGATGATGCGCTCTTGTTCTACATAAATCTCCAGAGCGTCTTTCTCATTAATTCCTAATGTTCGGCGCAGTTCAATTGGAATGACTACCCGCCCTAATTCGTCAACTTTACGTACAATACCTGTAGATTTCATTTAATTTACCCCACTAACTTTCTTGCGAATGTTGCATTTAATATTTCGTCACCATTCGACATTATTTGCACTTTTATAAAGATACCACTCCCTACCATATTCGTCAATTCTCGTATCTTCGTATATTATCTGCCTCTATATGATTTTTATAAAAAATATAAGTAATCCCTTCATAATCCGTGTCATAACAGCGTTTCTCGCTTTTTTTGTTGGTACATTTTGTTAAATGAAATGGTAAAATGGAAACGTCTTCATTTAACTCCAAAAGCCATTCTTTTCATTCCATGTCGAATCACGGAGAATGAATTTCACTAGCTTAAAAGAATCCTGTTGATTTTCTATTGCTTTTGAAGGACAATTTAAATTGATCGCTTATAATATTCCGAAAATTCATTCCGCTTTTGACACAGTGGATATTTCTGAAAAATTTTTCAGAAAGCCGAAACGATCGCCATGCTTCCAGAGTCTTATTGACTCATAAAACAGATTGAGGTGAGTCAATTGCGTCCGATTATATTAGGTATTTGTTCCGCTTTCTTTTTTGCATTTACGTTTGTTTTAAATCAGGCCATGGAGTTGTCTGGCGGAAGTTGGATATGGAGTGCTTCGCTGCGTTATATCTTTATGGTGCCTTTTCTGTTGTGTATCGTATTGAGCAGAAAAAATCTGCGCCCCCTTTTACGAGTGATGAGAGAAAAGCCGGGTCCTTGGCTGCTTTGGAGTTTTGTCGGTTTTGGGTTATTTTATGCTCCTTTATGCTTTGCATCCGCCTACTCACCTGGCTGGCTAATTGCCGGCACTTGGCAAATCACGATCATTTCGGGTGCATTACTTGCGCCGCTGTTTTTTGAGAATGTCCAAACGAAAGATGGGCTCGAAAGGCAAAGAGGAAAGGTTTCCGTGAAAGGCCTCCTTATGTCCATGATCATCCTGCTTGGAATCATCCTGATGCAGCTGGAACACACCAAGCACATTTCAATGGCCAATCTTTGGCTGGGAGTGATTCCAATCGTCATCGCCTCGTTTGCATACCCTTTGGGAAATCGCAAAATGATGGAAGTATCCGAAGGACGTTTGGATGCATATCAGCGGGTATTGGGAATGACTTTGGCGAGTCTGCCATTCTGGTTTCTGCTTTCATTGTACGGTTTCTTTACAGTGGGGGCGCCGACGAAGATGCAAAGTTTCCAATCCCTTTTGGTAGCACTATTTTCTGGAGTCATCGCCACGGTCCTTTTTTTCAAGGCGACCGATTTGGTAAGCGGAAATATGCAGAAATTAGCTTCCGTTGAAGCTACACAATCGATGGAGGTCCTTTTTGCACTGGCTGGCGAATTACTGTTCCTATCTTTACCGATTCCTTCTCCGTTATCGTGGTTCGGCATCTTTATCGTCATCATAGGAATGATCCTGCATAGCTATGTATCACATAAAAAAGAAGGTTCATCCCGGAAACGGATAGTGAGTGCCTAAATAGCAAGTCAAAAAAAGCCCCGAAATCTTATCGGGGCTTTTTCGACCTGAAAACAGGGCCTGACTATGTTCTTTTTTTCCATTGACCGGTCATGAAAAATTGATGATTTTTTAGTGCGGCAAAAAGCTCACCACCCATTTTTTTCATTAAACTTTTACCTTGAGTAAGTTCAAAAAGTATGTATAATGAAAGGTAATTGCATATGTCAAAGGTTTTCTAGGGTTCCGCAGTGCGTCTATTGCTGGTCTGGTCCGAGAGAAAACTCACAGCATGCTGTGCCACGGAAGGATAAAAGCCTGGGAGAAACTGTTTAACGGTTATCTCTTGGGCTTTTTTTGTTTTTTTGGTAAAGAATAAAATTGGAGGTGCGGTATTCATGAGCACAAACTGGATTAAAGTATTCATTGCAGCTTTTTTTGAAGTATTTTGGGTGATTGGCTTAAAACATGCAGATGACTTTTGGACTTGGTCTGGAACGGTCATTTCGATCATCATCAGTTTTTATTTGATGATAATGGCTGGCAGGAAGCTTCCTGTCGGAACGGTATATGCCGTTTTTGTCGGTATGGGGACGGCCGGGACCGTTTTTTCCGAAATCATTTTCTTTGGGGAATCCTTCAAGCTGAGCAAGACGCTATTGATTCTCCTCTTATTATCAGGAGTGATCGGCTTGAAACTAGTGACTGATGATAAAGCTGAGAAAGGGGATGAATCTTAATGGCTTGGGTCTCTTTAATCTTAGCGGGGCTATTTGAAATGTTTGGGGTTGCGATGATAAATAAATTGCACAAAGACCGTAATTGGCAATCCTTGCTGCTGTTATTCATAGGATTCGGAGCAAGTTTCCTATTTCTTGCTTATGCCATGCAAACCTTGCCGATGGGGACGGCTTATGCTATCTGGACAGGGATCGGCGCATCAGGCGGAGCGATAATCGGGATGCTCCTATACGGGGAATCCAAAGATTGGCGAAGGGTCATTTTTATAGCCATGGTCCTTGGCGCAGCAGTGGGATTAAAACTTGTTTCATAGGAATGAGTGATGGTCATTTTTTGTGGAAATTCAGAAAAAAAAAGGAATAGGACACCACAATTCTTTATAAAAGATTTAGAAAATCAAAGACGGCGCATATATGTTCATTATGTGCCGTCTTTTCACCTAATTTGTTTTTCACGAGAAGGCCGAATTTCTTTTTATAAAAATTGACTCGCATCCATCTTAGTGGAATCTTTCCCCTTAACCTGTTTTAGCGTCGCTACTATAAGAAAGCTAACAATCACTAATAAGAGCCATGAACTTACCTTTCCTAGATGAACGAGACTCCATGCATCGGTTTGGTTTGGATATTCCCAAGCTCCAAAGAATGTTGCAATATTTTCGGCTATCCATATAAAAAATCCGATGAGAACGAATGAAAGTGCGATTGGCATACGATAACGGGTTCCGCCAACCTCGTATGTGACCCATGATCGCCAAAAGACGATGATGACAAGTCCAGATAACCACCAACGAACATCGATCCAATAATGGTGGGTGAAAAAATTCAAATAAATCGCAGCGGCAAGAGCTACCACGGCCAAAAACGGTGGCCACTTGACCAGTTCAACCTTTAATCTCCTCCACGCCTGGCAAAGATAACTCGCTACACTTGCGTACATGAATCCGCTATACAGAGGCACTCCAAAAATTTTGAAATATCCTTCCTCTGGATAAGTCCAGGAGCCCATATGTACCTTGAAAAGTTCAAGAGCAAGTCCAATAAGGTGGAACAATGTGATAACCTTTAGTTCATCCTTTGTTTCAAGCCCGGAACGCACCATCCACCACTGCATCAGAAGGCAGATGATGAGCAGCCAGTCATACCGCGGCAGGAAGGGAAGCGGTATGAATTTTGTAATAGCCAAAGAGGCAAAAATAACGGCAGGAAACAAGCATGATAAAGCCTGCTCCCAACCAAAACGAACGAGTTGTTTCAGTGCTCTCATGATTGGTGCCTCCATTTTTTTAATGGTTAAATTCATGAGTAACTCCCCTTTGATGAAATCTTTCTTTTCTTCCACTTTTTTAATCTTGGGTGTCTTCATCATTTCGGTATTCCAAAATATCTCCGGGTTGACATTCTAAAGCTTTACAAATCGCCTCTAAAGTTGTTAATCGAATCGCTTTTGCCTTACCATTTTTCAATATGGAAAGATTGGCCATCGTTATTCCAACCCTCTCCGAAAGTTCTGTAACACTCATTTTCCTTTTAGCCAGCATCACATCAATATTGATTATAATCGCCAAGTTATTCACCTCAGACTATTAAGTCATTTTCTGATTTTATATCGATGGCTTCTTGTAAAAGCCTTTGAAGAACAGCAGCAAAGACTGCAATCACCATTGAAGCAAAAATAACGACCATTCCGATCAATATGATACCAGGGGCGTCATCCATATCCGCTATGAGATAAAAGAGCGGCATGCCTAACACATACAAGCCACTGATTGTGATTGCACAATTTTTTATAGTCTTTAACGCTCTTACAGATAATTCCGAGAAAGCTTTGTTCTTGTCAATAAAGCTTAAAAGTTTAAAGGCTTGATATAGAGCAAAGTAAAAAGGTATCGCCGATGCATACAAATCGATAAAAACAAGATATTTCAAATAAGTCATATCCGGATATAATTCTGCTGCAAAGTTCGCTATCTCAGGCACAAAAAAGATGCACAAGGCAAGAACCGGAATTCCAATAAAAATAACAGCTATCTTTAAAAAGAGTGTTGTTCCTAGTTTCATAAAAAGCACCTCACTTATTTTTAGTCAATTTAATTTAACATATGATTTATCGTTTTACAATAAAACATTGTTGTTTTTTATTATATTATTATTGTTACCTAAATATCCTTTTCTTTTAAAAAAGCTTTGTTAAAGATTAATGTTGAGTGTTGAACAAATAAAAGAGACCACCAAATAAGTGGTCTTCTTTAGTGCATCATATGGAACTAACGCACCCGTTCGTAAAGGTGTACCTTTACAAACTTTTTTTGATTGTTACTTCTTCTAAGATCTCTTATGTAAACTAATTGATAGGTTCTTCAACGAACTGGCCAGTTTAGTTGAAGAACCTATTCTAAAAATAATGTAGCAGACACAGAGGTGCCTGCTAACTGAAATAAATATAGATGACGTGAAACGTCATGTGCAAGAGGTATTAGATAACTATCCAAGAACAGGATTAAGCTGTGAAATAGGTGTTCATCCAGAGCTACCGAGATAATTATATCTGGTAGTTTTTTTGAAAGATTATAGATCAGTCATTAAGCTCAACCAGAGCTTGTAATTTGAGTTATAGGGTTAAATCACCAAAAACATCTTCTTCTACGATCAAATCGATCGAATCTGTCACAACGATCAAATCGATCGAATCTGTCACAACGATCAAATCGATCAAATCGATCACAACGGCGTCTTCTATCACAAAAAAACATTCAAATCCCCTCCTTTTAACACTCTTACTATAAAATATGTTGGTATGAAAACAATGGATAGACAAGAGGCCATAAATCAAGAATATATAATCAAACAAAATAATTCTGGTGCCAATCGATTTTATTTCCCTATGCAAAAACCGCTTGTGCGGCAAAGGGATTTTGTTTTTCGTACTTCCGTTAAGATACATTATGTGAACACCATAAATTTTATTGTGTTTCTTGTTGAACTAACCTGCCCCGTTAGTTCATCAAGAAAATCAACAACATCCTTTAACAGAACCTTTAAAAAAAGAAAAAAAGCATTCCTCATTACAAAGAAATGCTCTATGACTAAACTATTCAATTCATAAATTGTTCCTGTCTACTGATTAGCGTAACCGTATTTCCCTCCTTATATCATCAGGATTTCCCTGATATCCTCTTCTGTAAGGGCAGTCGGCGACTTGCCCCCAGGGTCGATGATTTCTTCAATAAGGTGTTTCTTTTTCTCTTGAAGTTCATTCATTTTTTCTTCGATTGTGCCGCGGGCAATAAGTTTGATGACTTGAACCTCATTCTTCTGCCCCATTCGATGGGCACGGTCCGCTGCTTGTTCTTCAACTGCCGGATTCCACCAAAGGTCATATAGAATGACTGTATCGGCACCCGTCAGATTGAGACCCGTACCGCCCGCTTTCAATGAAATGAGGAATATATCCCGTTCTCCTGTATTAAACCGATTGCAGATTTCAACACGTTCCTTTGATGGAGTTTGTCCATCCAGGTAGAAAAAGGGTTGTCCTTTCATGGCCAAATCCCTGCCGATAATTTGAAGCATTTTTGTAAATTGTGAGAAAATCAGCACCCGTCTTCCAGAATGCTTCGATTCCTCGACAATTTGCATCAGTTGCTCATATTTTGCTGAACTGCCTTTGTATCCGTCCACAAACAAGGCGGGGTGACAGCATATTTGCCGAAGCCGGGTCAAGCCTGCGAGGATTCTGATCCGATTTTTCCGGAGGGTGTCCTTGTCCAGGTGCTTCAGCGTATCATGCCGTAGCTTCGCCAGATAGGCGCCGTACAGTTTCTTCTGATCAGGAAGCAGTTCCATCGATTCCAGCGACTCGATTTTTTCCGGTAGTTCCGCCAGTACGTCCTCTTTCATTCTCCGCAGCAAAAATGGACGGATCCTGCGGGAAATCTGCTTCCTTGAGAGGTTGCTGTACTCCTTTAACCCCATGAATAGTTCAGGGAATACGATGTGGAAAAGGGACCAGAGCTCTTCTAGTGAATTCTCGATGGGCGTACCAGTCAATGCGAAGCGATGTGCCGCTTTTATCTTCTTGGCCGCTCGTGCCGTTTGTGTCACTGGGTTCTTAAAGGCCTGAGCTTCATCGAAGAACACCGTATGGAAGTCCTCTTTTTCAAACGACGTGATGTCTTTCCGGAGCAATGGATAAGAGATGATCACTACATCCACGTCACCCACTTCCTTAAGCAGCTTCGTCCTTTCCGTCTTGTCGCCATCCACGATGACGGCTTGGATATCCGGAGCGAATTTAGTGAATTCACTCAGCCAATTGTAGGTCAATGATGATGGGCAGACAATAAGCGCCGGAACCCTCTTCTTACGGATGTCAGGTAGCTCGGATAAAATGAAGGTGATGCTTTGCAATGTTTTCCCCAGACCCATATCATCAGCAAGAATCCCGCCAAAACCGTATTGGGCAAGTATTTTCATCCATTTGTAGCCGTTTTTTTGATATTCGCGCAAGATCGGGGCCAGACTATTTGGCACCACGAACTCCAAGGCGCCCGGATTCCTGATGTTATCCAAAAACTGCCGGAAGGATTCTTCCATTGTGAATGTCTGGCTGTCATTAACGGAATCAAGGAGCTGCAGCCCTTTTACGACTGGCATGTTCAGCCTGCTTTCCCAGTCTTCATCCTGTACGGGCAGTGCATTTAGAAATCGATTGATTTCCTCGTATTCCCTTGTTTCAAGGGAAAGCAGCGATCCATTCCTTAAACGATAGTATTTCCTTTTTTCTTCAAGCGCTGCTAAGATTTCACGTATTTGTTTATCTGGGATATCATCCATTTCAAATTTGAATTCGAGCCAATTAGTACGTTCCTTTTTAATTTTCACCCTAATGCGCGGTGCAGCATTCCCACGGGAAATTCGGTTTCTTACAGCGGTCGTGGCATAGATTTGTACCAGCTTCTGGAGTTTCGGAACGATGTGGTACAAAAACTCATACTCCAACTCTTCGTTATGCAAGAAATAGCCGCCGTCCGTCTTGGCAAACTGGCTATCCTCCATCAGCTTTAGTATCTCCGCCTCCTTCTCTACATCCCTTATAACCTTGGATTCCTGTTTTTCCAAAGGGTTGATCACGATATTTTCATAATGGAACTCCAGCCCCGCAAGCAGCCTGTTTTTCACACGATCCAAGTATAGCTTCGCAACCAGCGGTGTCTTCAAAAACAATTCAGTGATGGATCTTGCTATATGGACTTCACCCAGTCTTTTCAAACCTGGTACCACTTTGTCCATGAATAATTCCAGCTGGTCATGATGGATTGGAATTTGATTCATCCCCGAATCCTCCATCATTTGCTTTAACTCTGAAAGGCGTTGGAAATCCTCATTTTCGAGCTGAACCAATTCCCCTTCAAATAGAACCAATGTGTATGCATTCATGACTATCATCTCGTGCAGCCTTTTAATATTCAGTTGATAACCTTTGACCTCGCTTTCGGTAAAGTCAAACTGTAAAGGAAGCGGTCCGTTTGATAAACGAAAGCCATTGAATGTAAGGCCACCATAGGCAAGCTTCACCGATGGAGCTACTTCAAGGATGGGGACAAGCCTTCGAAAAGAAGATGGAGGCAACAGTAATAAGTGATTGTCCAATGCATATTCAGATTTATCCGTCAGGGCGTCAACATAGACTTTTTCATCAGATATCACTGTAATGAGCTCCTGAAGCACGGAATCATTTTCATTCTGAAAACAATGCAGCACCGGGTCATATATAAATGAACGGGACACTTGGGCAGGATTTCCTTCTTTAACTCGCTTAAGGAAATCACGGACATTCGCCACATTGAAAGAACCGATTTTCATTTCCAGTCCTAACATATATCGATCCGTTCCCATCCATACTGGTTTACACGTAAATTCCGCTTCAAGCATCTTTCTTATTTCAAAGTGGCGCTGATGACCGCTTTTGCGTACAGGCTGATTATTGAAAAGGGTCAGCAAGCCTTCTGACAACTTCTTATTGGCTGAAGCATCAGTACTGTCTGCATATAGGCCCTCAGGGATCGTTCCATCTCGCTGATGGTCGTAAACCGACAGCAAGACAGCTGCAATATGCTGGCAATCCCTTTGGAAGGAAGCAAGCGTAGGACAGCTGCATTTCGTCTGAAATCCGCCGACAGCATCCACTTCAATCGTGACATGGAAGTCTTCCTTTCCTTTAACCGTTGCTTCACAACCATCAGGACGGTAACTTTCAAATGTCACTTTATTGGCACGATGAAAAGCTTCCCCTCTTTTGAAGGAGACGGCCCCGCACATGTCTTTTATGATTTTTTGATTTAATTTGATATCCAAATCGCCGTCCTCCTTCCGAGGTTTTTTTGTTGAGTGATTTTACATTCCGCTGAAAAATAAGCTCATTTTATCATCATACTATGAAATGGGTTTACGGGGTTGTAAAAAAGCAAAAAGACAAACTCCCATATTCGGAGTTCATCTCTATTTCAGCACCGGGAATTTGCGGCATCATTGTTGTCCTTTGGTGTTGCCTTTCTTTTTTTTCCGATAAAAGAAGCTGAACAAAAGGAATACAAGAAGAATGAGAAAAAGGATAAATTCAACGGGGTCCTTCACCAAAAATGGGTTAAAGGCGTGCTTCATTGAATTATCCAAATCAAATCCCAATAATATATCCATACCTAAAGTTATGACCACTAAAGGGGCTAGGATCAAAACTGTAATACCAAAGATTTTCATTTCTCATCAAATCCACCTTTTAGGAACTTATTTTGGTGCTTGTTTTCCTTTTTTTCGATTCTTAAAAAAGGCAATGATCAAGAGAAGCAATGGGATGATCACCTGAAATGGCAGATGGATGTAATGTGGTACGGCACCTAGCCCTTCATAGATATGTTCCGTATAGCTGCTTGATATAATGATCGAAATCAATAAAATGATCATGCCAACAGGGTAAGCAAGTCTGGAGGGCTGTTTAACATTGAAAACATTCGCCGTACCCGATACCGCTACATAAGTAAATACACTTATCTTAATGAACCCGCCAATCATCAATAAAAACAAGAAGTACACATCGAGACGTTCAAGAAAGCCAGCGACCTCTATGGACTGAATGAGGGTAAGAAGAGGGTATTGCGATCGTGTTGTAAGGTCCACACCTAGTACAGCAATATTCACGGCCATTATTACCGCGAGAAAAATACCGCTTGTCGCCAAGCCCCCCATTCCAATTTTTTTCAATCGCTGAGGTTCTTTCAAATAAGGAAAAATCATTAAAAACACTATGACCTCGCCAAAAGGAAAGAATACGGTTTTAGTGAAACCCATTTTCAACATCTCTGTCCCGCTGATTTCAAAAATGGGTTTTAAGTTGTTTAAATGGATCATGCCTGAAGTAATAATTAGAAGCATGAAGGTCATTAAAAGTAAATTCTCCAAGACAAAGAATAGTTCACCCGTCCTCGCCAATACTTCTATCCCCTTACGGACCGTAAACACCACGACTAAAATGAATACAGCGTTCGCAAAAAATAACGGAATATGAGGATAGGCAAAAGTAAGCAGTGTATCTCCGAAATCCCTCAGCACCCTTGCAGAAAGATAGATGAAATAAAGGATATATAGAAAAGCTACGATATTGCCTAGAAAATTCCCCAATATCTGTTTTACAAACTCTGTTAACAGCTGATCAGGGTAGTATTGAAAAAGGCCATAATAAATGAAAAATAATAAAAATCCGCCTATCATCGCAATAAGGATGACTAGCCAAGCAGCCTGCTTGGCTTCACCTGCAAGCGGAACCAAAAGTGCACTGCCCATTTCAAACAGGAAAATAAGGACGAACAGCTGGTAACCGCTGATTTTTGCCTTTTCCATGAGGATGCCACTTCCTTTCCATTATTGATCATTCTTTTTTATATTCGAAAGATACGGCTTATTACGTAATCCAGTACGGCGAATGAAAGTCTCTGCCTGCACATCTACTTCCAGTTCAGGAAAAGAAACATCGTCCCAGTTTTTTTCGATTTTCTTCCATTCTTTAGGATGGTTTTCGTGCATGATTTCACCAAAGCCAAAAATATCGGCTTTATTTTTTTGTGCCCGAACGACCGCATCTTCCATCTCCTTCTTTAATTTCTTGGTTAACTTCTTTTCAATATCTATCAAAACATGCGTATCGGTTAGATTCAAAGGAACATTCACCTCCCGGATATCTCCTTCTGCACGGACCTTTATAAATACCTTAGGTTTTCCATTTTCCATTTTTATCGAAACGTTGGTTTTTTGACGAATCACCTGATAGGTGACTGCGTCTTTTTTACCCTCCCAATCAAGGTTTAAATGGGTACTTACGATCCTATCCAATACCCACATTGACCCTATTGCCTTATTGCCATCCAGCCAGTCAATCAATTTTCCATCTTTAAAAACACCTATCCCTGCTGCATTAGGGTTTGCCTTAATATCCGAGGACATGGTATTCTCCATTTTATCTTCTTTACCTGTGTTTCCTTTCACGGTAAAACCACTTATTATCGGTTCTTTCCCGGTACTAAGCAGATTCTTGATCGTTTCTTGGAGATTAATGCTAATATTTCCCCCCTGAATTTTTTCAGTGGTTTCAATCGTCTTAATGACTTTCTCAGCAGATACCTTATCGATTGCAGTTAACGCTTCGACAATATCCCTTGCTTTCACACCCCGGGCAATCACGATCCTCGTAGTTGCCCTGAATTCCGGTGAGCGCTCAAATGCGTCGAAAATATCGTTGAGGCCCTCTTCTTTTGCTAGTTCCTCACCTATGACAATCAGGTTGGCATGGGCAAAATACATATCCCGCGAGATTTTAGTTGAAGCGATACTATCCAGTTCAAGCACATTATCGCCGGTGGCCCTATAAATGGATATCGGTGGATTTGTTCCGCCGCCGCCCTGAAGAGCTCCCGCTACATTGCTTGGATTAATGATTTGGAAAGTTCCCACTAGCTTTCCTTCTTTATTTCTATCGAGTCCAATTGCCGAGACGATGGCCATTTCGTTTAACTCTGTTTTATCCCAACAGCCGGAGGTGAATGTAGTAGAGATCAACATCAAGAACAGAATTAGCTTTTTACGACTCATTGCCTTCACCTTTTTTCTCGTCAGAAGTTTTCATTCCACGCGATTCAGGAGGCAGAGGTCTTTGATTATCGCCTTCCCTTATCAGGTTATTTTCGTTGGATAATAATTTTGGCCTTTCCTTGAACGCCCACATAGGTCTTCTGAAAAATGTGTCGCCTAACCCTTCCGGATTCAGAGGGGCGAGCGGTGTCATATAAGGAACTCCAAGTGAACGCAGGCTGCATAAATGGACAATAAGGATGAAAAAGGCTAAAATCATCCCATAAAAGCCTAAAGTGCCGGCACAAATGATGAATCCGAACCGCACAATGCGGGCAGAAATCGCTATGGAATAAGAAGGGGTTGCAAAACTGGCAATCGCCGTGATCGAGACGATGATGACCATTGCCGGCGATACGATACCAGCCTGGACAGCCGCCTGCCCGATGACCAATGCTCCGACAATGGACATGGTCGAACCAACAGCCTTTGGCATCCGAAGGCTTGCTTCCCGTAATATTTCAAAGGTCATTTCCATGAGAAGCGCTTCAATGACGGCAGGCAAAGGAACCGTTTCCCTTTGGGCCGCTACGATGACCAGCAACTTCGTTGGGATCATTTCCTGATGAAAAGTCGTGGCTGCAACATAGACAGCCGGTCCGACTATAGAAATAATGAAAACGATGATCCGTAAAAAACGTGTGGCTGAAGCAATGTCGAAGCGATTATAGTAGTCTTCGACAGATTGGAAAAACTGTACGAATATTGCCGGGGCCACCAAGACGAAAGGCGTTCCATTAACGAATATCGCCACTCTTCCTTCCAGAAGATTTCCTGCGACCATATCCGGTCTTTCTGTATGGTTAAGGGTCGGGAATGGGGTCATGACCTGGTCTTCTATCAATTGTTCAATATATCCTGATTCAAGAATGCTATCGATGTTAATTCGATTTAAGCGCTTCTTGACCTCCTCGACGATCCCTTCTTTGACAATTCCATTTATATACATGATGGAAACGTCCGTTTTTGTCACCGTGCCAATTTTCATCGACTCTATCCATAAATCCGGGGTATTGATGATCCGGCGTAACATGGCGATGTTCGTTCCATTCGATTCCGTAAACCCTTCTCTTGATCCCCGGACAGTCAAATGCGTGCTTGGCTCCTGAATCGAGCGCTTTTCTCCTCCTCTTGTACTGGCAACCAGGGCGGTGTTTATACCATCAACAAAAATGATGCTGTCCCCTGATAATAATGACAAAAACAATTTTTCCCAATCCTTGACGGTTTCTACACCACCGAGCGAAATCACGTCTTCAGAGATTATATCCAATGCTTCTTGTGGAAGCATTTTTTCTGATAGATGAGGATTTTTCATGATTGACTCAATTAAAAAGTCCGTAACGCTTGGATTATCAATCAGGCCTTGCACATACAAGATAGTTGTTTTCATCTCCGGATTTTGACCGATTTTCAGCGTTCGGATAATGATGTCCGGACTGTTTCCCGTCTTTTTCTTCACGATTTCCAGATTGGCAGAAATGGAACTTTCAATATAATCAGGCGTTTTGCTTTTGGATTGATTTTCATCTTCCTTTTTCTTTTCACGTTGTTGCTTAACTTGTCTCTTTTGTTTGAAAAAAGAAGCCATAGCACCGAACCTCATTCCTTTTTCGTTTCACTCATTTTGTCCAAAGCACTCCCCCTTTATTCCGAGTTCAGCCGTCTCCCTTCCATAAGAAAAAGGCTGTCGCAATGACAGCCTTTGGTGTTCATTTTCGGTTATGTAATGAAAGTGCCGTCTCAAACGGCCCAATCAACTAAACTGAAATTATACTTTGCCTTTATTCCTTCTAAAAATCAAAACAACGAAAATAATGAATAGCAAGGCCAATATCGCATAAACGATGTTGGAATAAATGTCCATATACCCTACAATATCTTCCCACGAAGATCCAACAGCTGCCCCGATATTCACTAAGATGATGTTCCAAATTAATGTTCCGGATGTTGTGTAAAGCAGAAAGAGCCAAAAGCTCATATGGGACATGCCTGCCGGAATCGAGATCAGGCTTCTGATCAGCGGAACCAGTCTGCAGAAAAACACGGTCCATGACCCGTACTTGTCAAACCATGAATTCGCCTTGTGGACGTCCGATACCGTTAACCTAAGAATATGGCCCCACCTTTCCACGAACTTTTCAATGACCTTCACATCAAGAAGTAAACCAATTCCATAAAGGACGACTGCCCCTGCCACTGACCCTATAGTCGATGCGATCACGACGCCCATAATCGTCATATTCGCTGTTGTCGTCATGAAACCGCCAAAAGTAAGAATGACCTCAGACGGGATCGGCGGGAAAATATTTTCCAATGCTATTAATAGAAAGATTCCCATATACCCAAAATCATTCATGAATTCCGTAATCCAGTTTTCCATTTAATACGCTCCTAACTTTCTTGAATCAACAGCTGGCTTGTTACCTGCCGGCTGCTTATCTTGCAATAATCTTGTTCTCTTTATTAACGATCTTTGTTCTTCCGCCGGTCTTGATACCTTTGGAAAAACCAAATGGAAATCGCAATCCAACAACCACCCGCCAAATATCCGGCAATGATATCACTAGGATAATGGACCCCTAAATATATTCGGCTTATACCGATCGAGAGGATCATCATCATGCTGAACAGAATCAATAGAATCCTTGCCCACCTAGCCGTAATGTGACGCCATAGCAGAAACGTGAGAATTCCGTATAATGAGAATGCATTCATGGCATGTCCACTAGGGAAACTGTACCCCCCTATTTCAATGAGCCGATGTAAATCGGGACGGGCGCGTTGAAAGAATAGCTTAACCATCAAATTGAGAAGAGGTGAACCAACCATGACTGCAGTGAATAGGACTAGTTCCAGACGATGCTTCAAAACTCTATATAAGAAAAACAAAATGACCAAGGAAAGGATGAATATGGAACCGGTTGAACCTATATAGGTAAAGAACTTCATGATGTCCGTCAGAAGGGGAGATTCAAATCCTTGCACCAAGGAAATCACATCTTCATCAAATTTCAGGTATTCATTTGCACTTATGGTAAATGCCATGAAACTGAACCCGATTAAAGAAAATACACTTATTATAAAGGCAATGGTTAATTGCTGCTTTAATTTCATAATAACATCCTCTCACTTTTTAAAACCGTTTCATATGGAACTTTCTATTTTATCTATCTTCTTCATTGCATGGTGCATGTAAATGCTTGATCGCCAGCCAACCTAATTCGGGGAACATGCCTGGGCACAAAATTTGCTACTTTATCATATTACTCTATTCGTCATTGTCACCTCAACTTCAGGTAACTATAAGATTTCCTGTCGAACGTTTCAGGAAGTGGCAGGGACATGTATGCAATGCCTCCCTACTAAAAAGAAAAAAACCTTATGCAGGTTAGTGCACAAGGTTTTTTCGTTTTTTAAACTGTAGGGAACGCCCTAAGCGGTAGTGATGTCAAAGTTTGCCCGGTTGCTGAATCGGTAAGATTCTCTTCTAACTGGAATGATGGCACCGCTTCAATATGCTTGAATTTCTTCAGGAATGTAGTTAGCGCAATCTTTGCTTCCAGTCTGGCTAGCGGCGCTCCCAGGCAGAAATGAGGGCCATTTCCGAAGGTAAGGTGTTTCTTATTATTAGGGCGGTGGATATTAAGGGTGAAAGGATCTTCAAACATCTCTTCGTCCAAGTTAGCTGCGCTCATCCAAACAACCACGTTATCGCCTTCTTTCAATTCCACTCCCAATAGATCGTTATCTTCCTTTACGGTGCGATCCAATTTAATAAGATTGAATCGGAAACGGAGCATTTCTTCGACCGCCTGCGGAACCAGATCCAGGTTTTCATGTAACTCTTGATAAACCTCTTTGTCATCATATAGCAAGGAATAAAAGCTATTGGCCAGTAAATGACTTGTTGTCTCGACCCCCGCTCCTAAAATCAGCATGGTCGTCCGGACAACCTCATCATCCGTAAACATTTCCCCATCCACTTCTGACTTCAATAGATCTGAGATGATATCATCTGCCGGGTTTAATCGTTTTTGCACTACAATCGGATACAAATACTGATAGTATTCTTTTGCTGCCACTTGCTTCAATTCATTTACTTCTTCTTGTTTTTCTTTATCAAACGGAAGGAATAAGATATCCACCCATTTCCTAAACAATAAACGATCTTTTGAGGGAACGCCCATCAAATCCGACATGACAATGATCGGAAGCGGACTCGCCAATGATTGCACAATATCGATTTCCGTGTCCTCATCCATTTCTCCGATCAATTCATCTGCAATTTCCTGAATGCGAGGTTCCCAGTTTTGAAGACTTCTAGGTGTGAATGCTGCGGCAAGCAGTGAACGGCGTTTTCTATGCTCAGGTGGATCAGCTTCAGTGATTTGGATCTTTTCAGGCACAGAACCTTCATCACTATCCGTTCCAACCGATATGGTAGTCCGTTTCCGAACACTTGAAAAATATTTATAATCACTGAGAACCCGCTTCACATCTTCATATTTAAAAACATTCCACGTATCCGTTCCTTCGTGATAACTCACGGGGTCATTTTCTAGCATCCGTTTGCACCAAGCGTACGGACTAAATTCCTCCGTCCGTGTTTTAAACCTAGTAATTTCTTTTACTGCAATAACTTCTTTCATGATACCGACTCCTCCCACTTCTCAAAAGTTACCTAACAAAAGGATCGAATGTTCAGCATTCTCCATCTCCGTCGATTTGTTATAGGGTCGAGCATTCCTGATAGAGTTTTTCACCGAATCCTTAAATACACATCTATTCCATTATAGGGTAAAAATCCGCAACAAACCATGCATCTTCCATACCAGCAGCCGTACATGAAATTTGCACCACTATCCCAACACCCCTATGTAAAACTGCTTATTTTTTACAATTTACTTTCTTTTTCTATTTTTTTATGTCTCTCAATTGATGCTCAAAATCCAATCCTCTTTTTCAAATTCGGAGACAGTGCTTTTACTAAGTTATTTCAATATAGATTATTTTTATAATTTCCTGAGTTTGAACCGGAATGCCTCCACTGCATAGAGAACGGCTGCACATACAGCCGTCCAGTTTGTTAAACCCTAACTGGATTGTTTTTCAAATAAAAAAACTGCAGGCAAACTCGCTTTTCTTCGAGTTTGCCTGCAGTCTGAACGATGCTGCCGTCAATTTTTGCCCCTTTTAATCAGTTCATGTAAATCATCCATTTTCTTTTCCATGATATCCAGTCTGGTTTTACGTTGCTTCATGGAACGGAAAAGGGATACGGTCCCAACGATGATCAGGATTAGAAATACAAGGCAAAACAATTGGTATATCATATCCGCAATATTAAAACCACTACTCACTATGTAATCCCCCTAAATGGCATTCTCAATATTCTATTATACACCAGGAAAAATGAACAATTTAACCTTTTTAAGGAGAATCGGGAATAAAAAACCGATAGCCATTTGCTATCGGTTGATCTTTTATCCCTCTATTTGTTGATCGTCGTCAATATCTTCTTGAGGCACAATTAATTCGTTATAGAATGCAGCAGTTGTTGTTCCTGCATAAGGAATCAACCATAGTAAACCAATTCCCAGCGTGAACATGCAAAGGATGCCCCACCCGATGAAGCTTAGGTGCATAAGGAAATACTTCCATTTCAAGCCCTTCATTCTTTTTCTGCTCTCTGTAATGGCTTCAAGCACCGTGTATTCAGGATGATCCTTCAATAAGAAAAACTGCTGCGAATAAGCGATAGCCTTGATGATACCCGGAATGATTAATAATAATGACCATAAAAAAATGAAAATTGCTTGTAAGATGGATGCCCCAATAAGCTTGAAAGAGGTTTTTCCATCTTTATAGATAGCGAATACTTCTGGAATATCAGGGTTTTCTTCCCTAACCAAATTCAGGTAGAACCAAGTGGTTGAAATGGTAAGCGGGATTAGGGCAATGGAAAAGACCATGCTGAAGATATCAGTCCATAATGGTGTTTCTTCCTGCATGAGCCATTGTGAAAACCCACCGCTTCCGATCACTTCGACAATTAAAGGTAAAATGAGGTTGATCAAGAACAAGAGCAACATAAGCGAAACAGTTACTCCCCATTTACCTCCCAACGACTGAAGGGCTTTCCTCTTTAATTCTGAGATTCTCATACTCTGATTTAACTCCCCTTTTTTAAACGGCAGAATTCTGAATGTTCCTTTATTGTAAATTTGGATAGATTCAGAAAAACCACTATTTATTTGATGTCTAAATCTCATAATATTTCTAGTCGCGGGCTTAAATTCCTAGAAAGCTCACACGGATAGAGTCAAGCGGTTGAACCGGTTTCGAGCAACCATGATCAACTCCTTTCTTGCCCTTGGTCTACTGGCTTGTTTGTTCCATAACAGTTTATGAAGGGGAATATGGCAATATGCCCTTCCAAATTAAAATACCTTCGCGAAACCATACCCTGTTAGGAGGGTGTACGGTCAGCGAAGGCGCTTGTATTTATCGTTAAAAGTACTTTCGTTAATCTAGTTCTATTTTCCTTCTCCCAGATAGACCTGGCCACTCATTTAATACTAACCTAAAATTTTCCGAACAGCATGGATAAAAATGTTAACACCGTACTCCATGGCATCTTCGTCAAAAGTAAAACGCGGATGATGGTGGGGATAGGTGATTCCCTTTTCCTTATTCCCGGCTCCTATCAAGAAATAATTGCTAGGTGCTTTCTGTTGGAAAGCCGAAAAGTCCTCAGCCCCCATCGTCGGTTTTTGATGGTCGACAGAATGTTCTCCATAAACTTCACGGACAGTTTCTTCAATGAGCCTGGTGACTTCATTGTCATTTATGACTGGCCGATATCCAGTTAGATAGTTAAATTCATAAGAGGCACCATGTGCTTCCGTAATGCCTTTGATTACCCTTTCCATAAGAATTGGCATGGATTCCCGGAATTTCAAATCAAAACTTCGAACCGTCCCGCTAATCTCTACGGAGTTTGCAATGACATTGGCCGCTTCCCCTCCAACGAACTTTCCGATGGAGAGAACCAAGTTGTCCAACGGATCTGTATTGCGGGACACGATATATTGAAGATTCGTAACGACCTGGGCACCGATCGCGATGCTGTCAATCGTTTCATGAGGTGCAGAACCATGGCCTCCCTTTCCTTTGATGGTCAGAAAGAAACCATCCGGCGCAGCCATCATCGGGCCATACACGATGCCAACTTTCCCGACTTCAAAGGTGGACATGAGGTGGGCACCAATCACGATATCCACACCTTCCATAACACCTGCATCTACCATTTCCTGCGCTCCCCCAGGAAAATACTCTTCGGCATGCTGAAAAAAGAAGCGGACTTCACCTTTCAGGCTATCTTTCATTCCGGAAAGGATTTTCGCCGTACCAAGAAGCATCGCCGTATGACCATCATGACCGCAAGCATGCATGACACCTGGTGTTTTGGATTTAAAATCGAAAGAGTTCTCTTCATCAATCGGCAGCGCATCCATATCTGCACGGATGCCTAATGTTTTTCCAGGCTGTGTACCAATCAAGCGGGCCATCACACTGTATTTTGTCGGACGTGTAACTTCAAGGTTTCCAAATGACAACAGGGTTTCGTATACGAATTGCGATGTCTTCTCTTCTTGATAAGATAATTCCGGATGCTGGTGAAAATGACGTCGCCAAGCAATCACATCTTCTCTTACACTTTTTATTTCCGGATATAACTTCAAACTTTGCATGACCATTTCCTCCTCAAATATGAACTATAAGATCTATCCATCCAGTAAATCAGCAAGTTGTGTGCCAATTATTAATTTCCTGCAATTAACCTTCCCGCTCCTTGAAAAATAGGATTTCAGCAAACCCTTTGCGCCTCATACACTCAAACCGCAACATCGATTCCAGGCTTCCTCGCATGGAAGTGTAAAAAATTTTACCCTCTAGCGTAAAATTTTTTTTACTACTATTGAACATCCGTACCAAGAAAGTGAAAGGGACGAAAAGGAAACCTGCCCCCTTTTCGTCCCTATTTCTTCTATTTAGTTATCGTCTTTTCTTTTTGATAAACCAAAGAACCGCCCATATAGGTTTCTTCCACTGTAATCCTATCGATTTCCTCCGGTCTGATCGCCAAAATATCTTGGTCGAGCACAATGAAATCTGCATGATAGCCCGGAGTGAGCTGGCCGACATCCGGGATTCTCGTTATCTCCTGAGCTGCCCGCGTGTATAGTGTAATCGCAGTAGGCACATCTACACGCTGATCCTGACCTGTGTCCGTACCGTCATAGGCAACACGAGTTACGGCTGCCTTGATTCCAACGAACGGATTGACCGGATCGACCCATGCCGTTGCAGGTGCATCTGAAGAGAATGCCAGTTTAATGCCTGCTTCTAACATGGATTGGATGGGGTAGGTTCGCCTTGTGCGATCTGCACCCAGATTATTAAGGTAGCTTTCGATTTCGGCATATAAGAAGATTGGTTGGGGAACAAATGCGATACCCGTTTCAGCTGCCCGCTGAAGTGCTTGCTTTGTAGGCATGGCTGCATGTTCGATCCTTATCGATGGACCATCCGCGACCCATCCCGTTTTTCCGTAAAAGGTATTCACGATCAAATCGATCGCTTGCTCCCCCATTGCATGTATGACCAATTGAATATTGTTTTTCCTGGCTGCTTCAGCTGCACTTAACAACTCTGCCTCAGATGTCATCTGTATGCCATGGTTCTTTTCTTCCCCTAAAAATGGCGGATAGACCCACGCCGTTTGTCCCGACACACTGCCATCCGAGAATAACTTAACCCCACCTATATGATTCTGGCTTTCTCTGTTTGTTTTACCCTTATCTAGGAACATATCATTCTTCATATCTTCCCAAATATAGTATAAAACTGTACGTTGCTTTAGGCCCTTTTCGCTTGCTGCCCTATACATATCCAAGTAATCGATCGGCTGGGTCCTTGCCAGGAGTTCAGTGATTGCAGTGATCCCATGCGATAATAATTTGGGACTCAGTTCGGCAAGAGCATCTGTTTCTTCTTCAAATGTTTGAACCGGCATCACTTTATTGACCAATTCTTTTGCATTTTCCCGTAATATCCCTGTCGGCTCCCCTTCTGAATCCCTGTCAATCTCCCCCCCTGCTGGATTTGGCGTATCCTTCGTGATCCCGGCCAATTCCAATGCCTTGCTGTTGACGACGATAATATGGCCGCAGGTCCGGGTTATGACAACAGGGACGTCCGTTGTCGCCCTATCCAAATCGTAGCGTGAAGGGGACCGTCCTTCGGTCAATTTCCCTTCATCATATCCCCAGCTTTCAATCCAATCGCCTGAATTATGGGATTTACACTGTTCATGAACAGCCTTGATCAAATCCTCAATCGATTCAACGACAGGGGGCATACATGGAATTTGCTTGGCTGCCTTAGCTAAAAATAGCGGATGCAGATGTGCATCAATTAGTCCGGGAAGTACCCGCCGCCCTAGAAGATCGATCCGTTCCCCATTCATTCCATCTGTCTCTGACTGTTCTCCAACCCACTCGATGCGCCCATTACGAACAACCATGGCACTCGCATAAGGTTGTTTCGGATTCACTGTAAATATTTTTCCATTTATATAAATAAAATTCATATTTCGTTTATTCGCATTCATACTTTCCCTCTCCTTAATAAGTAAAATCAAATGATGAAAGCTTAACCCTCCATTTATTTCCACACTTAAACTTATGCCGTTTCACAACTTTTAAGATGAATGGTTTTCGCCATTCATGGGGCTTGAAGGAATTTCCTGAGCCTGTTTTCCGTGGATGAACGTTCCCGCCACGAATCCCAGTACTGCCGGAATGAGCCAGGCAAACCCATACGAACTGAATGGAATGATGGAAATGAAATCATTTATGAATCCCATATGGATGCCTATGCTTTCCAATGTTTCGCATAAACTGATGATGAAAGTGGCCAGGACCGCCCCCTTATAGGCTCCCGCGTTTGGTATGTATCTGCGGAAAACGCCAAGTAAGACAAGCACAATCGAAACAGGGTAAATTCCCATGAATAACGGTACGGAGTAGTCAATGATCTTTTCGACACCCATTAGCCCCATCAACACTCCAGTGGCACAAACGACGATCACCCAATTGCGGTAACTCACTTTTTGCTTCGTCAACCCGCTAAGGAAGTCTGCTATCGAAGCAGTTATTCCAATCGAGGTGGTAAGGCACGCTAATGAAACTGCTATAGCCAATGCAATCGTGCCGTAATCACCAAGCAGATTATAAACCAGGCCCGTCACCAGCTGCGCACTTTCCATATCCTCCGGGAATAACCCGCTTCCTGTAGCACCGATATACAGAAGCCCTCCGTATATGATGAGCAACCCAAAACCAGCCACTATGGTTCCATTCAGGACCACTTTCTTCATTTTGGAATGTTCCTCATATCCTTTTGCTGCAATCGAGCCAATGAAAACCGAGGCACAAAGAAGGCCCGTGAACACGTCACCCGTCTGATAAGCGCTAAAAAAGGAGTGGCCAAACGGATTTTGAATTTTCGTATTTACAGGCGCCCCCAATGGGTCGAAAGTGCCTTTGATGACGATAAAAAGAAGAATCGCGAACAGAGCAGGCGTTAGCACTTGTCCGACTTTATCAATGAGATTGGATCGATCGCTGGCAAAATAAAAATTCAATCCAAAGAAAACGAGCATCGTCACGAAAGATGGTACATTCGGGAACAATGTATGAACCCCCATCTCATGGGTCGTAGCGGCCGTCCGGGGTACAGTGACGAGCATCGCAATCCCTATCATGACGACCAGATTGAATACCTTATAAAACCAGGGGCTTATCGGCCTTGTCAGTTCTTCAAATTTCCCTTTTGAATTCAGTACCGCCACAACTCCCAGTATAGGGAGTACGATTCCCGTAAGAATGAAGCCAACTAGCGCCACAGGCCAATCCGACCCTGATACAAGTCCGATCGACGGAGGGAAAATCAGGTTGCCAGCCCCAAAAAATACGGCAAATAAAGCAAAACCAAAAATAAGGCTGTCACGTACTTTTTTCTTGTTTGTATTCATCCATTCACCTCTATTTTTTTATCACTCAATGAAACATCTTTTAATACGCCTATCCTACTATTAAGTATTAAGCAAATTCCGTGCCAATCTTAATAATATTTTAATATTTTTTATCCATACTAACCTATGACGCTACATACAAGGCAAAAAGGGCCACGATTCTATTTAGCGTATAGAATCTTGACCCTTTGATTATCCAAATCCATTTAGAAGTGGTGAAATTTTTCCCCCTAGCGTAAAAAAAATTTTACCGTAATTTATGTTTTTCCATTTTATATTTCAATAATTGTTTGGAGATGCCAAGCTGTCTGGCAGATTCCGCAATTTTACCGTTCGTATTTTTCAATTGACGCACAATGATCTCTTTTTCATATTGCTGAACCGCATCTTTTAAGGATTCCACATTAAGATTGTTGTCTTCAGTCATTGGAGATTCCGTATAATCTCTGATTCTTCCAGGAATATCATCAAGGGTGATTCTACTGGACTGGACATGATTATATGCCGTCTCGACCGCATTTTTCAATTCCCTGATATTCCCTGGCCATGGATATCTTTTGAAGCATTGGAGTACTTCATCCTGAACACCGTCTATATATATATTCATCGTATTGTTGTAAAAATTCAGATAATGATCAACAAGGACTTCTATATCCTCTTTTCTTTCCATCAAACTTGGCAAGTCAATCTGCACGACACCAATTCTATAGAATAAATCTTCCCGCAGCCGTTTCTCAGCCAGTAAAATATCCGGTACCTCATTCGTTGCTGAAATCACCCTAATGTCCAAGCGGATATTTTTCTTTCCGCCCAGTCTCCTGATCGTTTTCTCTTCTATCGCCTTCAGAAGCTTCACCTGAAGATCAATATCCAAGGAATTGATTTCATCCAGAAATAAAGTTCCGCCTTCGGCCTGTTCGAATAGACCCGGCATATCTTCCGACCCAGTGAAGCTCCCTTTATTCGTACCAAACAAAGTGCTTTCCCATAAACTTGCAGGAACCGCACTGCAGTTAAGTGAAATGAAGGGCTTTCCAAATCGATCGCTTAAATTATGGATCGCCTGGGCGATAAGTTCTTTCCCTGTGCCCGTTTCCCCAACGATCAACACATTTGAGGTCGTTAGCGCAATCCTTCCAAGTTTATCTTTAATGCTTTCCATTTTAGGGTTAACCGTGATTATATCATCGACCGTATAAACGGTATTATTTCTCCTGAAGATTTTATGGCTCGAATATTTGTCCAAATGTTGGATGGCATCTTTGGAAAAGAATCGCTTAGAGAATTCCACGGCCCCAATGATTTTACCGTTTTCGGCTATCGGAAATGTGGAATTGATCGTTTCGATGACCTCTCCCGTTTTGGTAATCATCTCTTGTTTTATATTACATAACGGTTTTCCCGTCCTTAACACATTCATGAGCGTACTATTTTCGTTCGTGATGTTTTTATAAAAGGAAGTGACACTCTTCCCCATGAATTCTTCCGGCCTTATCCCAAGCTCTTTAAGGACATTTAAATCTGCCATATCATAAAAAATGATCATCCCTTTATCATCTACGACCAAAACATTATCAAAATCGGTTAATCGCCTGAATATATCCACATCCATATTCACCCTTCGAGCCTCCTCTCAACTTTACATATTCAACCCAAGACAATTCCCGCAGATCGGTTCATTCACTTTGTAGCTTTTTGGTTTGAAACTGCTTGGTGCATTGTCCAATCATTCTGATATTTTACCATGAAACAGGGCGTTTTTTCTTTTCAAACTTTTTCCTGACTTTATCATCACCATTTAAATGATCACAACAAAAAAAGAGCATCCCAAAGCAGAAATCGCTTCCGCCTTTGGAACACCCTCTTTCCTATAATCAATCAGAGCCAGTTATAACAAAATCGTCTTGGAGCAAAGCTAAAGGAAGCTTTCTATTAATAGGATCCCCTGCCGAAACATTAATCTCAGTAATGTGACCGCTGGCACCTATTGAAACATCAATCAATTTCCCATCATCCGTTTTCACTAAAAAGAGCCTCTCCCATTCATAAACATAGGAATTCTTTTGAACGTAAACTTGTTCGACGGTCCCATCCTGAGCACACTCGATGGTATGAATCGGTTTTAACACGGAATCACTCCTCCACTCTCCATTATTTGACTAAAGCTTATACCCAGCCACGGAATATTGAGGCTTCTGCCATTTTTCTGACACCCACCATATACGCTGCCAGCCTCATATCCACTTTTCTTGTCTCGGACATTTCATATACTTGATTAAATGAATTGACCAATAACTCTTTTAATTTGGTTTGGACTTCAGCATCTTCCCAATAATAACCTTGATTATTTTGAACCCATTCAAAGTAAGAAACTGTCACACCGCCTGAACTTGCCAATACATCAGGTACGAGAAGCACATTGCGTTCCGTCAAGATCTTGGTTGCTTCCAATGTGGTAGGTCCATTCGCTGCCTCCACGACAATTTGGGCTTTGATAAGATGTGCATTTTCTTTGGTGATTTGATTGGAAATGGCAGCAGGCACTAAAATATCACAATCTTGTTCCAGAAGTTCCTGATTGGTGATTGTATTATCGAATAGTGTCGTTACCGTTCCAAAGCTATCCCTTTTATCAAGTAAGTAATCGATATCCAGACCATCCTGGTTATAAATGGCACCATATGCGTCCGATATACCAATCACTTTCGCACCTGCATCATGCATGAATTTGGCCAAAAAGCTTCCTGCGTTCCCAAACCCTTGAACGATGATGCGTGCACCTTTCAATTCTATGCCCTTACGCTTTGCCGCTTCCTCGATACAGATGGTGACACCTTGTGCAGTCGCCTTTTCCCTACCGTGTGAACCGCCCAGTACCAGAGGCTTACCTGTAATGAAACCAGGAGAATCGTGTTCTCTTATTCTACTGTACTCGTCCATCATCCATGCCATGATTTGTGAATTCGTATAAACATCCGGGGCCGGAATATCTTTTGTCGGCCCCACTATTTGGCTGATTGCCCGAACGTATCCACGGCTAAGCCTTTCCAATTCACCGATGGACATTTGGCGCGGATCACAGATGATGCCGCCTTTTCCTCCGCCATATGGCAGATTCACAATTCCGCATTTCAAACTCATCCACATTGAAAGTGCCTTGACTTCTTCCTCATCGACTTCGGGATGAAAACGGATTCCGCCTTTCGTCGGACCGACAGCATCGTTGTGCTGGGCACGGTATCCAGTGAAAATCTTCGTCGTATTGTCATCCATCTTAATTGGAATCCGGACGGTCAGCATCCGAAGAGGTTCCTTCAAAAGCTCGAACACTTCTTCAGAATAGCCAAGCTTATCAAGCGCCTCCTTGATTACGACCTGTGTTGAATCAAGCAAGCTGGCAGTTTCTTTTTCTTCTTTGACAGTTGTACTCAATGGAATTCACCTCATAGGTATATTAGGATAAAACTCTTTTAATACGTTCGATTGCCCAATCCAAGTCTTCTTTTGTAATCACTAATGGCGGAGCAAAACGGATAACTGTATCATGTGTTTCTTTACATAGCAGTTTTTCTTCTTTAAGCTGCTCACAATAAGGTCTTGCTGCTTCTGTTAATTCGACTCCGATGAATAAGCCTCTGCCGCGAATATCTTTAATCATTGGATTCTTGATTTCTTTTAAACTATCCATAAAGTATTGTCCAAGCTCCAATGAACGTTCCGCAAGCTTCTCTTCTTCAAGAACTTCCAATGAAGCGATGGAAACCGCACATGCCAATGGATTGCCGCCGAATGTAGAACCATGGGAACCAGGATTGAATACGCCAAGGATTTCACGGTTTGCAGCTACGCAAGAGATTGGGAAAACCCCGCCGCCCAGCGCCTTACCTAAAATGTACATATCCGGAACTACTCCATCCCAGTCAGAGGCGAACATTTTTCCTGAACGTCCAAGTCCTGACTGAATTTCATCAGAAACGAATAGGACATTATTTTCTTTACATAAGTCGTAAGCTTCTTTTAAGAATCCTTGTGGCGGTATGATGATTCCCGCTTCACCTTGAATCGGTTCGATTAAAAATCCAGCCGTTTGCGGTGTAATCGCTTCTTTCAATGCATCAAGATCGCCGTAAGGGATAAGCTTGATCCCTGGCAGCATCGGTCCAAAGCCTCTTCTATATTCCTCATCGGATGATAAGGACACCGCTGCCATCGTACGGCCATGGAAGTTCCCGACACAAGCAATGATTTCAGCTTGGTTTTCTGCGATTCCCTTAACATCATAACCCCAGCGTCTAACAGCCTTGATTGCTGTTTCAACAGCTTCAGCACCCGTATTCATAGGCAATGCCATGTCTTTTTGCGTAATGCGAGAAACCATTTCATACCATGGGCCTAATTTATCACTATGGAATGCACGGGATGTTAATGTTACGCGATCAGCTTGTTTTTTTAATTCGTCGATGATTTTCGGATGCCTGTGGCCTTGGTTCACTGCTGAATAGGCACTAAGCATATCCATATATTTGTTGCCTTCAGGATCTTCCACCCAAACTCCTTCAGCCTTCGAAATGACGATTGGAAGTGGATTATAATTGTTTGCACCATATTGTTCTGTTTGCTCGATTAATTTATCCGTTAATGTTGTCATGTTGATTCCCCCTAAAATTTATAGCGTTTCAGATGTTGTTTTCCCTTGAAGATGAAGAACTAAATAATCAGGACCGCCCGCTTTTGAATCTGTACCTGACATATTGAATCCGCCAAATGGCTGGTATCCTACAATGGCACCAGTACAGCCGCGATTGAAATACAAGTTACCTACGTGGAAATCCTCACGCGCTTGTTCAATATGTTCAATATTGTTCGAGATGACCGCACCCGTTAATCCATAATCCGTGTTATTGGCAATCTCGATTGCATGATTGAAATCTTTTGCCTTACAGAATGCAACCACTGGTCCGAAAATCTCTTCTTTCATGACACGTGCGTTTTCATCTACATCGGCAATGATAGTTGGCTGAATGAAGAAACCTTTTGAATTGTCTCCTTCTCCCCCTGCAACAAGTTTCCCTTCTTGTTTACCGATTTCAACGTAGCTCATGACTTTGTCGTAAGCTGCTTGGTCGATGACCGGACCCATGAAGTTGTTTAGATCTGTTGGTTCCCCGACTGTTTTTTCTTTCGTTAATTCAATGACACGATTCAAGACTTGGTCATATACATCTTCCACGACTACGGTACGTGAACAAGCAGAACATTTTTGACCGGAGAATCCGAAAGCAGAAGCAACGATTGATTGTGCCGCCAATTCCAGATCAGCCTCTTTATCAACAACGATTGTATCTTTACCGCCCATTTCAGCGATGACACGCTTCAACCAGATTTGGCCTTCATGAACTTTTGCCGCACGCTCATAAATACGGATTCCAACATCACGCGATCCTGTAAAGCTGATGAAACGTGTACGGGGATGATCCACCAAATAATCGCCCACTTCGGCACCGCTTCCTGGAATGAAGTTCACAACGCCTGCAGGTAAGCCCGCTTCTTCCAACACTTCAATGAATTTAGCTGCAATGACCGGTGTTGTACTGGCTGGTTTCAATAAGACTGTATTACCTGAAACAAGTGCTGCCGTCGTCATGCCTGCCATGATCGCAAACGGGAAATTCCAAGGTGAGATAATGACACCGACACCAAGTGGAACATATGTGAAAGCATTGTGTTCAATCGGGCGGCTTTCCACTGGCATGCCGTCTTTAAGCTTCAGCATTTGACGTGCATAGTATTCCATGAAGTCGATAGCTTCCGCTGTATCTGCATCTGCCTCATTCCAAGGCTTCCCTGCTTCTTTAACCAATAGTGCCGAGAAATAGTGTTTTCTTCTGCGAACAATGGCTGCAGTCCTGAATAAAATATTTGCCCGGACTTCCGCTTTCGTTTTTCTCCAAGTTTGGAATGTCTTATCTGCCGCTTGCATAGCTTGCTCAGCAAGATCTTTATTTGCTTTGGACACGGTTCCAATAACTTCTTCTTTATTTGCTGGGTTTACAGAGGTAATGACTTCATCAGTGAACACTTTTTCACCATTAATGACTAGCGGGTATTTCTTCCCTAAATCATTAGCTACATCATTCAATGCCGTTTGAAAAGCTTTATTGTTTTCTTCGATTTTAAAATTAGTAAATGGTTCGTGTTTATATGGTTGGACCATTATGGCTCATCTCCCTAAAGTTTATGTTTTTATTTCACACTTATTTAATAAGCAAGTTCCGTGCCAACTTTTCATTTTTTCGAAAAAATATTGTTCTTTTTTGAAATATGCAATGAAATTCAGCACTTCAGGGGCAAAATAGACAAAGAATGCCATTATTTTTTGCTCTAATCCCTATTTTTGTCGCTTAAACCTTACACTCTTTATTAATGCAAAATTCATGCCAACTAGAAAAACCATAAAAAACAGCGTTTTTGCACTTTTTCCGCAAAATATCTTTGCACTTCAATGCAAAATATTCTTGCTGTGCAAATTTTATTTGCGCCTTTGCTTCAATTCCTCTACAATAGCTCTAAGAAAAGAAGAAAAACGGGAGGCATTCATGCATTTAGATCAAATCATTAAAATAGAAGGTTTCCAAACTATCCTCCATTCACTAGTGGACGTAATCGATATCGGGTTACATATAATCGATATAAAAGGGCGGACCATTATATATAACAAGAAAATGGCTGAAATAGAAGGCATGGATTCAGAAGAGGTATTAGGGAAAAAGATTCACGAGATCTTTATATTCAAGGAAGAAACAGAGAGCACATTAATACGGGCGCTTCATTCTGGAAGGAAAACCGAAAACTCGAAGCAGACCTACTTCAATAATCTCGGACAGGAAATTACAACAATCAATAATACGTTTCCTATTTTGGATCAGAATCAAAATATCATCGGAGCCATTGAAGTGGCAAAGGATATAACGAATCTTGAAAGAATCATTAAAGATAATATCTTGAATAAAGGCGATACGAAATATACGTTTGACAGCATCATCGGAACCAGTGAGAATTTCTTGGAAGTCATTGAAAAAAGCAAGCGTTCGACCAGGACGGCATCCTCCATCCTCATTGTCGGGGAGACGGGAACGGGAAAAGAACTCTTTGCCCAAAGCATCCATAATGGCAGCAGCCGTTCGACACATCCTTTCATCAGCCAAAACTGTGCTGCCCTGCCAGATAGTCTTATTGAAGGAATTCTTTTTGGTACGAAGAAAGGGGCCTTCACCGGATCGATTGAAAGGCCAGGTTTATTCGAACAGGCACAAGGCGGGACCATCCTTCTTGATGAAATCAATTCCTTAAATCCGAATATGCAGGCGAAATTATTAAGGGCCCTTCAAGAAAGGACGATTCGCCGTGTTGGGGATACAAAAGATAAAAATATTGACGTACGGGTCATAGCAACGATAAATGAAGATCCAATAGATGCCATTGCAAATGATCATTTACGAAAGGATTTATATTATCGATTAAGTGTCGTTTCGTTATTCATCCCGCCTCTTCGTGAACGGAAAGAGGATATTCCCTTGCTGGCGCAATCCTTCATCGAGAAATTCAATGCGCTGTTCGAATTGAATATTGAAGGGATCAGCGAAGAGGTCTACTCGCTTTTTTATGATTACGACTGGCCCGGGAACGTAAGGGAACTTGAACATATCATTGAGGGGGCCATGAATTTAATGGAACCTGGCGATACAAAAATTGCCATCACCCACCTTCCGACTTTATTTAGGAAGAAAGCCCATTTGGAAGACATTCATCCCGAAAGAAAAGAGAATCATGCAAATGGAGATATACAGGAGTCGACCTTATCTCTTGATGATTATATCGCCAATACTGAAAAGCAATATTTGGAGAAAATCTTAAAAGAACATGGCATGAATATCTCCCAAGCTGCCAAGGCATTGAATATTAGCCGCCAAAGTCTTCAATATCGCTTGAAAAAGTATCAGGTCAAATAACATCATTCCCGCACAAAAAAGGCCCCCATTAATATGGAGGGCCTTCTTTGCCTGCTATTCATTCCACTCGCAATTAGAATGTTTCAGCCGCTTTTGCAACGTTTTCCAAACCATCCGCGATGATTTTTTGTGTCCGATCCGGATACTGATTATGGCCTTCAATGACCACGACCTCAGGATTGTTGATTCCCCATAGGCCAATGATATTTTTCACTAAATTCACGGCCATTTCAGCAGAAGCCATTCCTTCTAATGCATAATCAGAACCGCGGGCATTCAATAGCATGACTTTTTTATCACCAGCATACCCGACAGGACCTTCCGCCGTATAATTGAACATTTTACCGGCTTGTGCCAAATAGGAAAGGTATGTGATTAGCGGTGCTGGAACCGTTGAGTTCCATAGAGGGAAAGCGAATACCACTTTATCCATGGCCAGGAATTGATTTAAATATTGGTCAACCAGTTCGGCCGCCTTTTCCTCTTCGGCTGTCAGTTCAAGACCTTGGTTGCGTTTATACAACCCGGTTATCGCCGTATTTCCATAGTAAGGAAGTTCTTCTTTAAATAAATCCAGCTCGGTCACTTCATCTGTACGGTGTGTCTCTTTATATGCTTTTAAGAATGTGTCATACATTTTCGAGCTGATTGCCTGATCTGCTGGACGATCATTCACTTTAACGAATAATACTTTTGTCATTTTTTCATTCTCCCCTGCCGCGGTTTCTTTATTTCCAAATAATCTACTTAAGAATCCCATTATCCTCACCCTTGCTTTCTGCTTTAAATTCAAACGACTAAATGAATCTCATTGCCAGATGGATCTGTTACTGCGAAAAACCCTTCTTTTTCCGTGACGGCAGCTCCGATTCCTTTCAGTTGCTCCGTTACTTTGTTTCTCGCATCTTCATCTGCAAAAACGAGAGTATACCAGTTCAGCCCCACACTATTTTCCTTTGGAGCTGGGGCGCCAACGCCATTCCATGTGTTCAACCCGATGTGATGATGATATCCGCCGGTTGAAGTAAAGAGCGCTCCTCCATATCGATTCACAACGGTAAACCCAAGACCCTGCATGTAAAACTCCTCCGTTTTACGTAAATCCGCTACATGCAGATGTATATGCCCCATTAAAGTACCTGCAGGGAGTTTGCTCCACTCACCATCGCTTTCTTCCAGAAGGTCATTCCCATCCAAAGGATCCGTGCCCATAGCGACTTCCCCACTGGCCCATCTCCAATCAGTGGATGGCCGGTCAGAGTATACTTCAATGCCATTGCCATCCGGATCGGTAATGTACAGCGCTTCACTCACTTCATGATCCGCCGCTCCAAATGGATATTTCGTTTGAAGTAAATGTCGTAAAAAAATCGATAAGTCGGCACGGCTTGGCAGCAAAAGGGCAAAGTGATATAAGCCCGTCGTCCGCCCTTCTTTCGGAATCACATCCGCAGGCTGCTCAAGTGTCAGCAACGGGGTCTTTCCGTCTGTCGTTAAAACAGCTTGCCGGTCGGCTTTCTTCAATACTTGAAGACCGATGATTTCTTGATAAAACAGAATGGCCTTATTCAAATCCAAAACATTTATACTGACTTCGCCAACAAAAGTAATTGGTTTTTGATGAAAATTTTTATCCATATTGTCACTTCCCTTTTTTATTGAAAGTCAAATGATCCAAAGAAACAACCGTGCGGTTTGCACACGCTAGATAGACAGACATGGCCAGCAGCGCCAAGTCCAGTTCATAGCCCGCCGCTTGCCCGTTTCCAAGAAAACCGGCAGGTAATTTTGCCGTGAAGATCGCCCCCGCCATAATGACCGCAAATAGGACGGAAACGATTCGTGTTCCCAAACCCAGTATAACCGCAATTCCACCGATCAATTCGATTCCTGCAACGATGTATGCCATGAAGCCAGGAATGCCAAGACTATCGAAAAATCCAGCCGTATTCCCTATGCCCCCTTGAAACTTTGAAACTCCGTGAATGAAAAAAGTAAGACCTAAAATCACCCTTAAAAAAACTTGACCTGCATCATTTTTATTCATGTATGAATTCTCCTTTTCTCAGTTACTTTATGTAAGTGATTATATTTTAATAAGCTTGTAATGTCAAGTAAGTTTATAGGAATATCTTTTTTCACCTTAAAAAAACGAATTGCCGAAGCAACTCGTTCATCACGATTTAAAAATCAAATAATAACAACCTCATTATTCAAACAACGAAATAAGTTCTTTTGTGTATGAATGGCGATCGCTGCAAAAAAGCTGTTCGTTTTCGAAAGAATCCACAATCCCCCCTCCTTTCATCACCATGATACGTTGGCTCATCTCCTGTACAGCCGATAGATCATGAGAAATAAAAAGGTAAGAAATGTTCAAAGTCTCCCGAAGCCCGTCTAACAATTTCAGCACCGCCGCTTGTGACAGAACGTCCAGGCTTGAAGCCGGTTCATCCAATATAATGAGGGCCGGTTCAATGCTGATCGCGCGGGCAATGGTCACCCGCTGCTTTTGTCCGCCGCTTAGCTCATGCGGGTAACGTTCAGCAAAACTCTTTGGAAGCTCCACGGTTTCCAGCAGCTGTCTGATAAAGTTCGCTTCACCTGTATACGTAAAATGTTTCATATTGACCTGGCTGCCAAATTGAAGATATGGATCCATTAGTGAATCTTTTATCCTTAGTTTTGGATTCAAGGCCGATGCAGGATTTTGCAAAACGGCCTGGATGTTCTTACGATACGGTTTTAAACCGCGTTCGCTTTTGTTTTGCAGCGCGGTTCCTTCAAATAGGATGCTGCCCTGGTCAAAAGATTCAATCTGAAGGATGAGTCTTGCCAGTGTGCTTTTTCCGCAGCCGCTCTCTCCCACTAACCCGAGGCATTCCTTCCTTTCGATGCTGAAATTCACGTTCCTTAGTATTTCCACTCCGTTATCATAGCTTTTGTGGACATTTCGCACGTCTAATAAAGTCATCCTGACACTCCTTCAAGCTTAAATGGAATTCTGCTCAATGATGGCGATGATTGAATCAGTTTATTCGTATAAGCATGCTGCGGATGATTTAATACCTGATTTTTATCACCGGTCTCAATGATGGCACCGTCTCTCATGACCGCAATGCGATCCGCATACTTCTTGACATGACGTAAATCGTGGGTAATGAATAAGACCGCACATCCGGTTTCTTTTTGGAGCCTTGATAACAGCTGTAAGACCTTAAAGGAAGATACACTGTCCAAGGCTGTGGTCGGTTCATCCGCTATCAAAATATCCGGTTCAAGCAGCAGGGCTATCGAAATGGATACGCGCTGAAGCTGCCCACCGCTTAATTGAAAAGGATATCTGCCGTAGATATCTTCATTCAGGCCAACCGATATGAGCGCTTTGACCGCCTGCTGCCTCCTTGCCTTTTTGGAAAGGTTCAAATGTGTTCGCTGATATTCGTCGAAATGTTGACCGATAGTAAGGAACGGTGTGAATGAACCCTGGTAATCTTGAAAAATATATGCCAGGCGCTTTCCGCGAATCTTCCTGATTTCAGAGGAAGATAGCGTTAAAAGATTCTTTTCCCCGTACCAAATTTCCCCCTTCGCTTGGAGATTGGGTGCCAGCAGCTGACATATTGCCATGGCCGTCATGCTTTTGCCGCTCCCACTTTGTCCGACAAGTGCGAACCACTCACCTTCCTGCACATCTAACGAAAGATCCTTGACGATATGATTTTGCTTTCCCATGATATTTAGCTGCCTCACGGATAAAATGCTCATGATCCCACCTCCTTTTTCACATCGAATGCATCGCGCAAATAATCACCGAGTATGTTGGATAGCAGGACGGCAAATACGATGGCGAGCCCCGGGTAAATCATCAGCAACATATTCGATTGAAAGTATGGACGGGCATCATTCAGCATGGCTCCCCACTCTGGTGCCGGCGGCTGCGCCCCGAGCCCGATATAGGATAAGGAAGATATGAGCAAAATGATTTTTCCTAAATCAAGGCTAGCCAATACAAGCACGTTCCCGATAAGGTGCGGAAATAGATGCTTCCGCATAATCCCAAATGAACTTAATCCATTGATTTTAGCAGCAGTGACATAATCCTTCCGACGTTCGGTGATCACCGTACTTCGCACAAGCCGGGCATAATTCACCCATTTCACTAGAACGATTGCCAACAGGAGATTTTCGATTCCTGGCCCTAATAAGCCACTAAGCACAATGGCAACGATCGTATCAGGGAATGCGAGAAATGCGTCTGCAATGCGCATGAAGGTCCGATCGATAAGACCTCCTTTAAAACCGGCAATCACCCCGAACGGGACGCCGATGATAACAGCGGCAAACAGAGATAAGAGACCGTAGCCAACCGTCAGCTGGGCTCCAAGCAGAAGACGTGTCAATACATCACGCCCTAGATGATCCGTCCCTAACGGATGTTCCATGCTCGCCGGCCATAGCCTTTCTCCGAGATTGACCAGTGCGGGATCATGTTTCAGGATAAGAAAGGTGTAAGCCGAAACGGCAAGGACTGCAGCCATCACCGTAAAAAGGATAGTCATTCTCCAGCGCCTTTTGGATTTTTTTTTGATAACTAACTCCATTTTCCATGCTTCCTTTCCTTCAGTCTTAGCTCCGGATTTAAATAGCGATAAGATAAATCCACGGCGCTATTAACCATGAATACAATGATGGCCATGACCAACAGGTATCCTTGGATGACTGGATAATCCCGTGAACGAATCGAGTCCACGACCATCTTACCTATGCCTGGATAGGCAAAAATCACTTCGATCACCACTACACCGCCGATCAGGCTGCCGAGGCTGACACCGAATACGGTAATGACCGGGGGCAGGCTATAACGAAATGCATGGGCAAAGAATATCCGCATTTCCGAAATCCCCCTTGATCGGGCAGCCCTGATGAAATCATGACTGAGGGAATCAATCAAACTCGAACGCAGCAAACGGACGTACACACTTGTGATGGCCAGCCCCAACGTGACTGATGGCAGTATCAAAGAAAGAAATCCGTCCCTGCCCATTGTTGGAAGGGCCCCCCACCGTACCGCAAATAAATCCATCAAGAGCATTCCCAGCCAAAAGCTAGGAATGGATGCGCCCAACAAAGAAACAGCACGGCTTATCTGATCAATCCAGCTTCCCCTGTACAAGGCAGCAAGCGAACCTAATGGAATGGCTATACCAAGCATCACAAACAAAGCGCCAACCGCCAGCTCAAGTGTTGCAGGCAGCCCGCTCATGATCATCTCCATCACAGGCTGATTCGTCAGATAGGAATTACCGAAATCCAATTGGATAAAGTCCCTAAACCAATCGCCATACTGCACTAACAGCGGATCATTGAACCCCAATTCTTCACGAAGCTCATTGACTTGTTCGTTTGTGATCGACACATCATCCACTTGAAGTATCGAGAGAACCGGGTCCCCTGGAGCAAGCCGAACAAAAAGGAAAGAGATGAATGTAATCACAAGGACAAAAATCACGACCTCCATGAATCGCCGCACTAAGATGCTGAACATTCACTTCACATCCAGTTCATTCGTCAGCATGTAGTATTCGCTTCTCGAAGTAATCCAGTTTTTAACTTTATCAGCATCATAAGCAACAAGTGTATTCGGATGTAAAATGAAAGAATTATACACTTGTTCATCAACATACATCGCAATATCCTCAGCTAAATCCGAGCGCTTCTCCTGCTCGACCGTTACGTTCAGCTTATCAATCAGGGACGTCAGGTGATCATCATCGGCCCCACTGAAGTTCAAGGCTCCCTTTGGATGATAGGTAGCATTTAAATAATAGCCGGCATCCCCGCGCGGAGCCGTTAAATTGCTGTAGGTCGTTAAATCCCAATCGCGATTGGCAGCCATATACTCTTCAGGGATTTCTATTTGCTTGATTTTCACATCAATCCCCAACTGGCCGGCATCAGATTGAAAAACTTGGGCAATTAACGGCAGGTCGGCACGTGAACTGTATGTAAGAAGTGTAAACGTTAACGGTTTGCCGTCTTTTTGCATGACACCATCAACTTTTTTATATCCCGCCTGATCAAGAAACCCCTTAGCCGCTTCCATTCCATTCACTTTTTTCGGATAGTCCGGAGCAAAAGAGAAAGTGGACGGAAATGGCCCTGTTGCCACTTCTGCATGACCATGTAAAATCGTATCAGCAATGGATGAACGGTCGATCAAGGCATCTATCGCCTTTCGGACGTGTATGTCCTGCAGTGCTTTACGTTCCAAATTCATCGTCATTTGATGTACTCGGAAAGTGGATGTCGATTCAACCTTCACACCATCTATCGCCTCTAAATTTCCCAGGCTTTCCACTTCCGGACGGAAAACAATATCGGCGTCTCCCGATTCAAGGGCAAGGGACCGTGCATTGGCATCTTCATTAAACGAAAACCTGGCTCTCTCTAGCTTTGCGGCTCCATCCCAGTAAGACTCATACCGTATTAAATCAACAGCCGTACCAGGTATGAATTTCGAAACGGCAAATGGCCCTGTTCCTATCGGCTTGTTTATATAGTCACGTTCCTTCACATCAATAATCGATGTATTTGGATGGACCAATTCAGAAGGAAACTCAGGAAAGGGAACCTCCGTCTTAATGGTCAGCGCATTCCCATCCGCTTCAATCGATTCAATGCGCAAAGCATTCTTTATCGCCGGACTATCCTTCATCGCCCTCTCCAAGGAAGCCTTTACCGCTTTGCCATCCATCGGCTTTCCATTCTGAAAAGTCACACCCTCCCTTAACTCAAAATTCCATAACTGACCCTCCTTGCTATCCCAGCTTTTCGCCAGCCAAGGTTCGATGGTCAAATCCTCATCATTGAGATGCACCAATGTCTCAGTGATCCCAGCCCTTAGTGACACATAACTAGTATCAACATTCGGATCAAGCGAGCTAGCCGCAAAATTAAAAAGCAAGTTCACTTCCTTCTCCCCTCCCGCTTCATCATTCGCAGACTCGGTGGAACAAGCAGCCAAAAGAAAGAATGAAAAACATACAATAAAAATCGATTTACATTTTCTGAACACGATAGATTTCCTCCATTACCTCAACTATTTTTAATGGCTGTTGCAAAATCGTATTGATTACGATTTAGATCGCAGCTTTGCTTTACTATCATGACAAACCAGGCAACGCACTGCCAGTAGCTATCCGAAATCAAACTATGTAATGCTCCTTGAGAGTAAACATTAATTCACGAGTATTTGCTCCAAACTCACGAGTAAACGCATCAAACTCACGAGTAAACGTATCAAACTCACGAGTAAATGCATCAAACTCACAAGTAAATGCGCCAAACTCACGAGTAACGGCTCTAAACCCGTGAGTGACAGCTTAAATCTCGTGCAATACCCGCAAAATCTTGAGTAAAATCAACCAACTCGTGTTTGAACACCAATTCACGAGTATTTGTGCCAAACTCACGAGTATTTGCGTCAAACTCACGAGTAAATGCGCCAAACTCACGAGTAAACGCTCCAAACTCACGAGTAACGGCTCTAAACCCGTGAGTAACAGCTTAAATCTCGTGCAATACCCGCAAAATCTTGAGTAAAATCAACCAACTCGTGTTTGAACAATAATTCACGAGTATTTGCGTCAAACGCACGAGTAAACGCTCTAAACCCGTGATTAACAACTTAAATCTCGTGCAATCCCCGCAAAATCTTGAGTAAAATCAACCAACTCGTGTTTGAACATCAATTCACGAGTAAATGCGCCAAACTCACGAGTATTTGCGTCAAACTCACGAGTAAACGCTCCAAACTCACGAGTAAACGCTCCAAACTCACGAGTAACGGCTCTAAACCCGTGAGTAACAGCTTAAATCTGTGCAATAGCACCCAAAATCTTAAGAAATAACAACTAACTTTTGATTTACTGCACTAATTCGCATTTTGTAAAACCTAATCTCATAAAAAAGCTCCTTTCAAACAAATCATAATGATTACGATTTATACCTTAAATAAACCCTCTTGTCTTGACTGTCTTTCATTATAAAACGTAATGATTACTGTTTACAAGGTTTTTTTAAGTTTTAAAGTTTATCTGATATATAATTGGCTTTTTGATTAAGAAAAAACTCCTGAAAAAAGATTTCAGGAGTTTTCGGCTTTTATTTCAAATTGTTGTAGTGGTTGATAACTTCTTTGGTTATTTCGTTATTTTCGTCCAATCCGCTAACTTCTTTAAGTGCTGTAGCTATACCGTTTTCTTTGATCATCGTTTGCAGTTTAAGGGCTTCTTCATCTTCGTTAAAATCAAAGAGTAATGCGGCGGCTATCGCTTTCGCCAGATTAGTATAGGAAAGTCCGGCTTTTTTAGCTTCTACGGCAGGGCGCACGAGGCGGTCGTTTGGCCCGAGCTTGCGCAGCGGTGAACGGCCGACTCTATTCACCGAGTCATTCAGGTAGGAGTTTTTAAATCGATTAATGATTTTTTCGATATACTGCTGATGCTCATCTGCATCCAAACCGTATTGCTTTATTAAATAAGCGCCCGTTTCCCCTAGGGTTTTCTTGACTTGCTCTACAATGCCTGCGTCCTCCAATGATTGGTCAATCGTCGATTTTTTATTTTTGAGATAACCGAGGTAAGCAATGACGGCATGTCCTGTATTAACGGTGAACAGTTTTCTCTCAATGAACGGAGCGAGTTCTTTTACAATGGTCATCCCTTCCACGGCAGGAATGCTTTCATTCGTTTCAACGACCCATTCATAATAAGGTTCCACCAAAACATCGAGTGATCCTTCGTTATTTTGGATAGGAACGATGCGATCGACTGCTGAGTTAAAGAAGTATACTTTATCGGCTAGTTTTTCTTTTGTATCTTGATCCAAGTTTTCTAGAATGTAGCCTTCTAAAAGGTCTGTTGCCGATATTTGGTTTTCACAAGCGATCACATATAATTTTTCATCGGTTTCCTTTACCCTTGAGGCTAATCCTTTAGCAATTAAAGGCGCGATATGAGGCAAAATATTGGGACCGATAGCTGTAGTGAGGTAGGTTGCTTCGGAAATTGCTTTAATGATTTCCTCTTCCTGCTTTAAGCTGTTTAAACCCGAAACATTTTCTACTGTTTCGGATTCTTGTTGATCAGTAGCCAGTTTGACTTGGTATTGCTTTTTATCATTTAACTGATCGATGATTTGATCGGCTATGTCCACAAAAGTCACATGATATCCAGATTGTGAAAAGAGTGCTCCGATAAATCCTCTTCCAATGTTTCCTGCACCGAAATGTACTGCTTGTTTCATTACAATCATCCCTTTATCAAGTTAGTATATAAATAATCCAAAAATATGGCTTCCAGCCTTCTGTTAATCATTTCCTCGTCCGAAGATGAAAAAATCATGATGGATTCATTGCTTTCAATTAAGCTTGAGCTTATTAAGCTGACGATTTCCTGCTGCTTCACACTCAATTCTTCAGGTGCCAGCATCAGAAGTAAATTTTTCATATGGACTTCATTTCCATCCATACCTTTGACCAGTCGATATTCCTCCAGGTGGGCCACCTGAAATATCAGTTCTTTCACATTCTTGTGTCTCGTATGGAAAAGGCCCATTCCAGTGCCAGGAATGCCTAAACCACCTTTTTTTTCCCTTTCGTTCAAGGATTCGATTACATCATCCGCACCCATTAGCAGTGATTCATTTTCAGCCATTCTGACCATTTCTTCGATGATCTCTGGATGTCCTTTAAGATGCGGCAGCCGATAAAACCGGAAATTATCCATGATTGACTCGATGCTCTGCTGGGCATCTTTCAATTCCTGCAGCACTTCTTTCAATTCGCCATCCTCTTTTTTGGTCACGGTATCCTTATGGGCTGAATGACTGCCATAACGCTTATTCTTCGTGAAGTTTTCGATATTCTTCCTTAAATAATTCCTGATGTTCAATATATTCTCTTCACTCAAAAGAGGGGATACAAGAATATAATCACTATCGATATACGGAAGCCGGACGGTAGAAATGATCACATCATAGTTTTTCAGGCTGCCCTGCTGCTGGATGTCTTTGATCGTCTTGATTTCTACAGTCTCGATTTCGATGATTTCTTTTTTGATCCGGCTTGCAAGCATCTTCGACGTGCCGATACCTGTCGGGCAAACGATAAGTGCCCTTATTGATATTTCTTCCTCCCGCAGCACTAATGCAGATCCGAAATGCAGGACGATGAAGGCTATTTCATCTTCGGGAAATTCTCTTATTTCTTTGAATCCCTTTTCCAGACTGGTCTTTACTGCCAAAAAGAGAACCGGATACTTTCGTTTAATATCTTCGGTTAAGGGGTTGTACAATCCCATTTCCTGTTTGATCCGGAAAAGCGATGGTTCCATATGGGCAAGGAGCCCTTGATACAATGGGAAATCCTTGGTCAAATCGATTTGCAGTTGTGCCGAAACATCTTTTATCAGGTTTCTTATCAGCTGGCCAAGCAACACACTGTCATATGGAACAGCATCCGCCGCATGAAGCTTGGAACCTTTAAGGATGGCTGCCAGGTAGCTTATATCATCGATGGTAAAAGAGACTTCCAGCATGGTGCTGAGTTCCTTGCCTATTTTATTCATGAGATTATTCTCATCGGAAAGTTCGCTTATTTTCTTGAAGTCCTTCTCCAAAAAAAATTGGCTTTCATTCCTTTGCAGGGTTACATAAATATGTACAATTAACCCTATATACCCGCTATCCGCCAATCGAGAATGGACACTGTTAAAAGTGGAAAACAGCACCCCATCGATAGCCTGAAGATATTCGGGATCGAAATAGTCGAGGATTTTCGCTTCTGGGAATTTTCCTTCTTGCAACAAAAATAAACTTTCAATCAGCTCTTCATTAAAAAAGTGCAAAAAATAGGCGGCCTGTGCTTTCCGTTTATTTTCTTCAGTGCCGGCAAGCTCTATTCCGACTCCCCTTTTTCTCGTAATCACGATATTAAAATTCTTTAACCATTCAGTCAGTTCGTCCAAATAGGTTGTAAGAGTCGTAATGCTTATACCGAGATCCCCCGCAAGAACTTGAGTTTTATATGATTCTTCCTGCAGTAAAGCTAACAGGAGATGCAACTTTCTTTCTTGTGGCGTTTGATCGATTGGATGATTGCCCATCAGGTGCTGTACAAGCCGAAAGACTTGTTCATTCTTCCCGTCGATGGTCAGTCCCTCATGTGTATTTCGTGTTAAATGCAACTCAAATGATTGCAGGATTTTTTCTATGGACTTCAGATCACGTTGAACAGTCCGGACACTAACATTCAATTGTGTCGCAATGGATAAGGCTGTATGTTTTCCAGAAGTTTTTATGATCAATTCTATGATTGATTTTTCCCTTGAAGTAATATACATGCTACCAACTCATTTCTGGTGGAGTAACACGAGAAAATACTGAATAGAAAAGCGTAAAACGCTTTTCTATTCTTGGTTAAGTTTATTTAATTATTTCAGACATTTATAATGTCCATCAATTCCCTGGCTGATGTGGCTTTAACCATCTTTTCGATATTCTCCATCTCAGAGCAGGTAACTGCAATGCCAGATAGAATTTCAAGATGTGTACCGTCCTTGCCGGCAATGCCGAATATCAATCGTGCCTTTTGGCCGTCAAAGTCGACTCCATCAGGAATTTGTAGAACGGTAAATCCAGATTTAAGGACATCTTTCTTAGCTTCCTCGGTTCCGTGCGGAATGGCTACATCATTCCCCATATAGGTTGAAGTCAATTCATCACGGGCAATCATTGCTTCAATATAGCTTTCCTTAACGTAACCTGCATTGACCAAAGCTCTTCCCGCAAAGCGGATCGCTTCTTCCTTATTGGCGAATTGTTGATTAAGGAAGACGTTTTCTTCGCGAAGCAATTCATTATCATCCTGCTCATCAACGTTGATGCCAGGCTCGATTGAATGTTCACGAACACCGGGAACCTTCTCTTCAGCATCTTCGACGATTTCATGCAGCTCATCGGTGCCATCGTCCTGAAGCCGTGCAAGCAATGAATCGTATTCAGGGCTCGATAGAAAATTATCGACGGATACATGATAAGCATTCGGCACTTTATTCTGTGCCCTTGGAGTTAACTCTTCCTGTGTTATGACGATTTGTGCATCAGCAGGAATGTTCGAGATCGCCGTATTGGTCACGGTGATATTCAATCCGGCTTCCTTCACCTTCTTGCGAAGCAGCGAAGCTCCCATCGCACTTGACCCCATCCCAGCATCGCAGGCAAATATTATTTTGCTGACGTTTGTTGGCATCGTTCCCGGATCTGAAGCGAATACATCGGCAACAGAGCTTTTCTTGCCTTTCATTTCTTGCATTTTTTTCGCGGCATCTTCAATATTCTCTTCAGATTGCTTTCCTGTTTTCAGGATGAATGCACCGACGATGAATGAAACAAGGGCGGCTACGATCACGCCTGCAAAGTTAGCAATATATGCGCCCGCATTATGCGGAGTTACTGCTGTAATGGCAAGTATGCTGCCTGGAGAAGCAGGAGCGAACAATCCTCCGCCTAGTAGGACCAATGTGAAAACTCCACTCATGCCTCCAAGAATGACGGCTAAGAATAACATCGGCTTCATTAGGATATAAGGGAAATAAATTTCATGGATCCCCCCGAAGAAATGAATGATGGCAGCTCCTGGAGCCGATTTCTTCGCCGTTCCCTTTCCAAAAAAGCAATAGGCAAGCAATACGCCGATACCCGGTCCAGGATTCGATTCCAGCAGGAACAGGATTGAAGCCCCTGTTTGTTTAACTTGCTCTACACCGATTGGTGATAGTACACCATGATTGATGGCATTGTTCAAGAACAATACCTTGGCAGGCTCGATCAGGATACTTGTCAACGGCAGTAAACCTGTACCGACAAGCCAATCGACTCCTGCTACAAGCCAGCCTGTAAATACGTCTACAGCAGGCCCGATGGCCAAGAAGGATAGAATGGACAATAAGCCGCCAATTATCCCCGCTGAGAAATTATTAACAAGCATTTCAAAACCGGCTTTTATTTTCCCTTCAATCAATTGATCGAATTTCTTGATGACATATCCGCCGAACGGTCCCATTATCATGGCGCCAAGGAACATCGGGATATCAGATCCGACGATGACGCCCATTGTCGCAATGGCACCGACTACGCCGCCACGGTGGTCATGGATTAGCTTACCACCCGTATACCCAATTAAAAGCGGCAGTAAAAACGTAACCATCGGTGTAACCATTTTGGCAAGGCTTTCATTTGGCAGGAAACCAGATGGGATGAATAGGGCAGTGATTAGCCCCCATGCTATGAAAGCTGATATATTCGGCATGACCATTGAACTTAGAAAGTTACCGAACTTTTGAACTGCAACTTTTATATTAAAGTGAGCCATTTTGCACTCTTCCCTTCATATTAATATAGTTTCCTTTAATCTTAAGGTACGTACCTTCCGCATTCAATAAAAGTAAAAGCTAACTTTGTCGCGAAAGAGAAGACAAACATAATGTATCTCACTTTTCCAGATTTATTCAGTGCTTGATAAAGACAAAAAAGAGTCCCGTTCGCATCTTGGCGAACGGGACTCTTTAGGGCTTTATAGCGGGATGATTCCCAATAGGACACATACCACTATCATGACAAGCGTCGATCCGCATGCCCATTTCAGGAAGGTACGCTGCAATGCACCGAAATCTTCCCCTACCATTCCAACCAATAGATAGGTAGATGGAACAAGCGGGCTTAATAGATGGACGGGCAACCCTAATAGTGAAGCTCTGCCGATCAGGGCAGGGTCAATTCCATAAGCAGCTCCCGCTTTAGCAAGCAATGGGAGCACACCATAATAAAATGCATCATTAGACATGAAGAACGTAAAAGGTGCTGAGATGATGGCTGTGATGACAGCAAAATGTGCACCCATTTGTTCTGGAATATGCTGAATCAAAGAGTTTGCCATGGCATCGACCATTTCCGTACCGGCAAGGATTCCAGTGAAGACACCTGCTGCAAAAATCATCGAAATTACAGATAAAGCATTGTCCGCATAGTTTGCCACACGCTCTTTTTGATCACTGAGTTTCGGATAATTAACCGTAATGGCAATGGCAAAACCAATCATGAACAGAACCGCTGAAGGCATAAGTTCCATAATCAGCGCCACCAGCAATGTAAGAGTCAATGCGTAATTGAATATAATCATTTTAGGACGCTTAAGATAAGCATCTTCCGTTGCAGCCGCTTGCTGTGCCATAACATGATAATCGACTTCTATGATCCCGATTCTTTTTCTTTCTTTTTTACCCAGGCAATATGCCATGAAAAGGACGAACAGGACTCCGCCGATCATCGCTGGGATGACAGGAGTGAAAACATCGGACATTTCAAGTTTTAAAGCGGTCATCACCCGTGCTGTAGGGCCTCCCCAAGGAAGAAGGTTCATAACTCCAGATGACGAAACGGCAATACCGGCCAATACAAGCGGTCTCATACCAATCCGTTTATATAGCGGAAGCATGGCTGAAATCGTTATCATATATGTGGTTGTACCATCTCCATCCAAGGAAATCAGCAAAGCCAGAACTGCCGTGCCGATCGCAATTTTCACGGGATCTCCTTTTACAACTTTAAGTATCGTATTGATGATCGGATCAAAAACGCCAGCATCGATCAAAATGCCAAAGAAAAGGATCGCAAATAAAATCATGATTCCCGTTGGCGCAACGTCTTTGATCCCTTCCAGCGCCATCTCACCCATTTTACCGCCAAACCCGCCAATAAGTGCAAAGGCACTTGGTACTGCAATCAAAGCTATCATGGCTGAAAGTCGCCCTGTCATAATTAAAATCATAAACGCTACTATCATTAAGTATCCTAATAAAGCGAGCATATCAATCACTCCTTATCTTCTAATAAGGTAAATTGTATATGAAATCGCTTCATTTGTAAGCGTTCTCAATTTATTGTGTTTTAAAACTATTTTGTTATTTTTGTTCATTGTGTTCACGGAAGCGATTTTTCGAGGCTGAACCGGCGCCACTCCCCGGGTTGAATGGCGGGTTCTTTAAAGAAATGATTGCAATTATTAAGAAAACTTTGACTATATCTTTATCGCCGGCAAAGGCATGCTACTGCGCATTTATTCTTCAAAAGATAGATTTGCCGGTCCATCCAAGAGGTCACTTCCGTAATCTATATTGGTCGTTGGTGTATCTTTACTGACTTCCTCGAATTCCAGTTCATCGATCCATACTTTGCCACGCCCTGAAAGAAGGACCCCGAATGAAATGATTGCACTGTTTTCAGGTACATCCAAGACAATATAATAATGGTTCCATTCCGTATCGTTAACGATGGGCCGGTTCCCCATATTGTCGAATTGTAAAACATCATGAAGGGCATTATCCACCCTCATCCATAAACCACAAAATCCATCAACATCTTTTGATTTTATAAAACCCGACAGTTTCATTCTTTTACCAAGGTAATTTTCCGCCTTGAATTGTTGCATCATCGTTGCAAATTCCTCCTTGGATTCCTCAGTGACGGATTTCAGGTAACCTGATGCCTGGCCTTTATGGAATGTCTCCCGGTCAATTCCCATTTTATAATTGAATGGATGACTCCCGCTTAAATTCCACCCTTTTAATAATTGTTCGTTTTTCATCGTCATTTCCTCCTTTTGCAAGGTTAATTTACTTACGAGTTTCCTATATTGCCCTGGCGGCAGTTCATAATATTTCTTAAATGAACGAGTAAAGGATTCTTGTGTTTCAAAGCGGTAATAAAAAGCAATGTCGATTATTTTTTCATCTGTATAAAGCAGCATGTTAGCTGCATTGGCGATCCTTCGATATCGAATATATTCTGATACGGTCACGCCAACCTCCTTGCGAAAAATACGATGATAATGAAATTTCGAAAAACCTGCGAATCGTGCGATGTTCTCCAAGGACAATTCCTTTTGTAAGCTATTCTCTATATATTCAATCGTTTCTTGGATGATGGGACTGTATCTCATTTCCGAACCTCCTTAAGAATAAGATAACAGATTAAAACATCGTTTTTTTGACATATATTGCTTTTTTTGAAATCTTTCAATTCTTACATGCATAATAAAAACACCTCCAATCTTGAAGGTGCTTCACACTTAATTCTATTGAATTTTATAATATCTTCGCTCAGGTCTTCCCACTACCCCGTATACGACTTCCGCTTTACATTTCTTTACGGATATCAAATATTCCAGATAGCGTCTCGCGGTTGTCCTGGAAGCGCCGATCTGTCCGCTCACTTGCTCAGCAGACAAACCGATATCGCTTGCTTTAAGTACCTCGATCACTTTCGCCAAAGTGATTTCGTCGACCCCTTTCGGTAAGGCCGGCCCATCGTTCGTTTCTGCAATCGCAGTTCCCTTATTCAAAATGAGATCAACAAAATCCTGATCTATCTCTTGTTTGGATTTCATCAGATGGACTTTCTTCAGATACTCTTCGATAACTTGGTTGAAACGCTTCATTTCCACTGGTTTAATTAAATAATTCTCTACACCATAGTGAAGCGCCTTTTCAAGTTGGTCTCTATCCGTTGCCGCGGTAATCATGATGATATCCACATTCGGGAACTTTTTCCGTATGTCCGGAAGAAGGTCTGTACCAAGTTGATCCGGCATATAAACATCAAGCAAAAGCAGATCCGGGCTTTTTTGCTCCAAGATCCGAAGCGTTTTTTTGGCATTGACAGCTTTTCCGACCACTTCTATTTCATCAAAGTTTTTTAAGAATTTTTCATGGATATCCGCTACACGAAAATCATCTTCTGCGATGACTGCTCTTATCTTCAGCATTCTTTCCCTCCTCACTGTTCTTTAGGAAGATACACGGTGAATATGGTGTTTCCATCCTCGCTGTATACTTCGATGATGCCGCCCAGCTCTTTGACGACATGATCAGCATTCGAAAGTCCATAACCACTCGGACTTCCGCTGTTTTTCGAAGTGAAACCCCGATCGAAAATATGGGCGATGGCATCCTCAGGTATTCCTTTTCCGTTATCACTCACTTCAAATACCATATCATTTCCGATATCTGTGGCGAAAAATTTCACGAGCGGCTCTTCCATGCTTGAAACCGCTTCAAGTGCATTATCGATAATATTGCCTAGAATCAATGTTAGTTGTGACAATTTTATATGATCCGGCAGTTTCTCTAGATAACTTTGTGCGTCTATTTCAAAGATGATCTTCTTCTCCGATGCTTTCCCTATCTTTCCAAGTAAAAGAGCTTGTACCTTTGTATCTTTTATCTGTTCGAACACGACACGGTTCAGGGAATGCAATTCGGATGTTTCGCTTTGAATCATATCTATTGCTTCATCATATTCGCCTAATTGTATCAAACCTGAAAGGACGTATAGTTTATTGGTGAACTCATGGGTTTGTGCCCTTAAATCCTCTGAATGCATCTTCACTTCCGATAATGTGTTGACCATTTCCTCAATTTCCGTTCGATCACGGAACGAAGCGACAACACCGCTTACCCCTTCACTATCGAAGATCGGCGTACAATTGACGATAACGGATTTGTCTTTCCATGAAATCTCCTTATCCACTTGCGGTTCACCGGACTTCAGCACTTCGAATAAATATTTCGAAGGAAATAGGCCATCCACATTCAAATGGCGAACGGACTCTTGAATATCCAGCAATTTTTTTGCCGGCTGATTCATCGAGGTAATCAACCCATTTTGGTCAATGGCCAGAATCCCTTCTTTCACCGATTGAAGCACTGCATTTTTTTCTTTATATAAATTGGCGATTTCAAATGGTTCCAGCCCCAAAGTATCTTTACGTATGCTCCTTGCCAGCATATAACTGCCAATGATCGATATCATGATGGCCACTAAAGATACAATCATCTCTTTGGACAAGTCCTTGAAAATTTGAGCGCGGACATCGTCGACTAAAAAACCGACGGAGACGATTCCAATTATTTTTCCATCCGCACCGAATACCGGTGACTTCCCCCGAATGGAAAGACCGAGTGATCCTGCCGCTTCGGAAACATAATATTCGCCTTCCTGAATGGCCCTGGCATTATCCCCGCCTTCCATCCTCTTCCCAATTTCGGAAGCAAGCGGATGGGAATAGCGAATTCCCTCTTTATTCCCGACAACGATGAACTCAGCCCCTGTTTCCCTGCGGATCTTTTCGGCAATCGGCTGAATTGTCCTAGCGGGATCATCCGTTTCAAAGGCCTCTGTAACTGTGGGCATGAAGCTAATCGTCTTTGAAAGTTCCAACGCCAATTGACCTTTATCCTTCGCTATTTGCCTTCCTTCCATATAGGAAAAAGTAGTCGTCAATAAAATAATCAAAAACAGGCTCAACGATAAGACTAACCCGAGAATCTTGGTTTCAATCGATACTTTCCTCATATTCAACAGCATCCTCTATTTTCATTTTCATTCACTAAATTTTATAGGAGCATAATGATTTTACCATTTCTATTAAATATTGAACATTGTTGGCCTTTTATTTCTCCACATTCAAAAACGAAAGGATTTAAATAACAAAATAAGGTATAATTTAATAAAAAAAGGAGTGTGAATTTCTTGATTCCTTTTCAAATGATTTATATGATCATCATCACCCTTTTGCTTATTAATGATTTTTTTCCAGTAAGTTTTCTATCTCATATCGTTTCACCCGAGGTACTTCTTGGAGTTATGATCGGTTTATTTCTCAGTGTCCTATTTAAGAAAGATGGTCACACCGATCATGATGTGAGGATCAAGGCGCAGTTGTTTTACACCATGTATCTCCTTTCCCTAGTCGGAGTGTTGACCGCTTTAGGGGGTCGATCAACGATAGGCATTTCCCTTAATGATATTTTTCTTTGGATAGTGCTGCTTCTGTCTTGCTGCCATACCTTTTCGTATTGGAAGAAAGCAAAACAATCTGAAACATAAAATGCTCAAAGGAAACATCTCCTTTGAGCATTTTTTCAAAAACAGCTAAATGAATTGATTTGTCTTGTATCGATACCAAAAATCGTCCAGAACCTGCCATTCCACCTGAAGCCGGCAACAGAACGCGGACCGATGAAAATGGGGTAATACCAGAAACTCGCACCATTGTTTAGCCATATAAAAGTATTCCTGAACAGACAAAACGAAATGGCACCTGGATCTACGGCAAATGTTGAAGCCGATTGCTGTTGAGGGATAAACGCTGGCGGGGGAGCTGTTGGTGCTTGCGAACTCGGCGGTGGTCCTGGTTGACCTGGAAATTGAGGCGCACCGGGAAAACCGGGTTGGCCTGGAAAGCCCGGTGATCCTGGTATGCCTGGAATGCCGGATAGACCGGGAAACTGCCGTTCAAGAAAAACTTGATCTTCATAATGATACGTTGGGTACATATACATGGTCATTCACCTCTATAAGATTGAATGTAATAAGTTATGATATATGGACTCAAGGTGTTTGGGCAGGAGATGCAGTTTATCTCCGAATAGAGATATATCGACGTAATCTATAGTTTTATCTCCGAATTTAGGGATATATCGACGAAATTTATAGTTTTATCTCCGAATTTAGAGATATATCGACGAAACCTACTGTTTTATCTCCGAATTTAGAGATATATCGACGAAATTTATAGTTTTATCTCCGAATTTAGAGATATATCGAAGTAATTTACTGTTTTATCTCCGAATTTAGAGATATATCGACGTAATCTATAGTTTTATCTCCGAATTTAGGGATATATCGACGAAATTTATAGTTTTATCTCCGAATTTAGAGATATATCGACGAAACCTACTGTTTTATCTCCGAATTTAGAGATATATCGACGAAATTTATAGTTTTATCTCCGAATTTAGAGATATATCGAAGTAATTTACTGTTTTATCTCCGAATTTAGAGATATATCGACGTAATCTATAGTTTTATCTCCGAATTTAGGGATATATCGACGTAATCTACTGATTTATCTCCGATTATAGATATATATACGAAGTCAATATAGCAATCTCCATAAATAGAAGGTCGCATAGGATTCCCAATCGGCCCACGCTTCCGATAGTTTCAGGATTTCCGCTTTCGTTGGTTTTGCTTCCGTTTCCATGACCAGTTTCATGGAATTATGCAGCCCGACGTCATCGATGGGAAAGGCTGCGGGAAAACGCAAACAGCGCATCAAGACATAGTTCGCTGTCCACGGACCGATTCCCCGTATTTTGGTCAGCATTTTTTCGGCCTCTTTTACATCCTTTGCATTTAACAGCTTTTCTATAGTAAGTTCCCCTTCTGCAATCAGTTGAGCAACTCCTATTAAATATTCACACTTCTTCACCGTCATCCTCAAATCGGCAAAATCTTCGACCGTCAATTTCGCGATCACTTCAGGCTTTGGAAACAGCCAATATTGCTTTCCTTCGAATTCAACAAAATCACCAAATCCCTCCACAAGCCTCCGTTTCAAGGTATAGGCATATGTCAAGTTAATCTGCTGTCCAAGTATTCCCCAGGCAATCGCTTCAAATAAATCCGGGATGCCCATATTTCTCAAACCGAAGAATTGGCTTACCGGCTTGTGCAATAAAGGGTCATTTTGGGCCAGCTCATAAAAAGGAAGCAGGTTTGTCTCAAGATCGAACCAATGACGAACGTATTGGGAAACAGCATCCTTTACCTGATTATCCATCGGTGCAGTTCGTCCTGGAAACCGAACGGTCAGTTTCGTTTCATCCATCGCACTGATTTCCACTAGGAGTGTCTCGTTTTCGACAACAAGTGCTCGATAAATTTTTTGATCAACAATATCGAACAGACATTCATTGGAGGATCTTGATAGGTATTTAAGATTTTCCGAAAAACTAAACTCCTTTGGTGCATGAATCCTCAATTCAATCATGCCTTCATCCATTGATAATGTCCTCCTTTATCCTAATTCTCTTTATTCTAATGAAAAATGGATACGTTATCTTGCGCTTTCATTTAACTCCCTTATTTTAACATTACGTTATCTTGCTTTTATATTATCAATATGTTTGTATATCACCCCTTTCTTGTATACTAAAAACAGAGGTGATGTGTTGAATCCAAAAAAAGCAGATTTCCCGAATGAATATTGGAGAGCTATTATAGATTGTGATGCAGCATATGATGATCATTTTTTATACGGAGTAATTACGACGGGCATCTTTTGCAGGCCCTCCTGTAAATCCAGGGTGCCTAATAAGGAAAACGTGAAGATTTTCAAAAATGCCATGATGGCTTTGGAAGAAGATTTCCGGCCTTGTAAACGATGTAAGCCGGAAGGATTGAATTTGCCGACAGAAGAATGGGTTGAACAAATTGCCGAATGGATCGACACCCATTACAGCGAACCTCTCACACTGAACATATTGGCGGATATTTCCCACGGCAGCCCCTATCATTTACAACGATCATTCAAGCGTGTGAAGGGGATATCGCCCACTGAATACATCCAACGGCTACGCCTTGAAAAAGCAACGTGGCTGCTGGAAAAGTCCGAACAGCCGATAAATGAAATAGGCTTGGCTGTCGGGTTCTCCAGTACACCCTATTTCATGACACTATTCAAAAGGAAAATGGGGAATACTCCTTCAGAATATCGGAAAGCTTATCTCAAAACTCAAGCTTTGGAGCGTGAAGAAAGTGAAGAATGATAAAGAACAAACCATTGATTGGGCCATATTGCATTATGATAGGTGGCAGTTATATGTGGCCAAAACGGAAAAAGGGCTTTGCTATGTAGGCTCTCCCGGTCAAACGTACGGGGAACTGGAGTCTTGGCTACAAAAACGCTTTCCAAATGCGAGACTTTTTGAAAATGAAAAAGCATTAACACCCTATCTAAAAGAACTCCAAGAATATTTCGAAGGGACCAGGCAGACTTTCTCTCTTCCGACAGATGTAAAGGGCACGCCCTTTCAACAAGAAATTTGGGCAGCGCTGAATCAAATACCTTACGGAAAAACCTGTTCCTATTCCGATATTGCCCAAATCATCCAAAGACCTGCAGCTGTTCGGGCTGTCGGTACGGCCATTGGTGCCAATCCTGTTCTGATCACGGTACCATGTCATCGGGTTATCGGAAAAAACGGGAACATTACCGGTTACCGTGGAGGTATGGAGATGAAACAATATCTACTTCATTTGGAAGCGGAAATGAAAGTGTGAGTACAAACTGACCGCAAAAAAAAAGCATCCGACCATACGGATGCTTTTTTGCCTTTGTTTTTTAGTACCAAATGGTCACAGCTTTATTATATGCATCACTATTAGGGATTGCATGTATCCCTTGGGCCTGTGCCTTACGCGGGTCATAATCATATACCATTGGTGTATAGCACGCGGTCTGCCCTTTGTTCACAACACCGTTGCCCCCGGAACTGGCGCATGTATAGGCTTTCCCATCAGTACTTCGGATGATCCTGGCATCCGCTTCATGGTTGTAAACGGCGGGGCGTGTTACGGTCACTTTTGCCCAGGCGGTTTTACAGACAGTGCTGAATTTCAATTCTACGTACGAATTGGAATCGATCCATTTCTTATCCTTTGTTACGGCCGAACTTGCACAACTATTATAGTATGGACTTTTTCCATCATAAGCATGTGTTTCTGCCAGTGCTTGATTTTTCCCTAATCCAAAATCGACAAGAAACATCGACAGTGTCATCACCATGGATAAACCTATCATTTTAAGCTTTTTATTCAATTCATTCATCCTTTCTTTGCATAAAAATAGATGAAAGTTTTTCTTTTTTCATTAATACCAGCCGGTTTCACCTGCTGTATATGGCCAAAAAGCGACCGCTTTTGCTTTTCGCGGATCTAAATCATATACCATTGGTGTATAGCAAGTCGTTTGACCTTTATTTATTTCTCCATTTCCTCCAGGAGATGCACAGCTATATTGTTTATTATCAGTATTTCGGACAACCAATGCCGTTGCCTCCCCATCCGTTTTAGCCGGTCTGCTTAGAGTCATCTTTGCCCAGGCCGTTTTGCAAGTTGTGCTGAATTTCAACTCCAAATTGGCAGAAGCACCGTTGGCATAAATTTTCACGGACTTCTTCGTGACTGCGCTATTCGCACAACTATTATAGTAAGGACTTTTTCCATCATAGGTGTGTGTTTCTGCTGATGCTTTGCTGGCAAAAGAATCAAGGGAGCCAAAAAGGACTAAAGAAGCTACAAAAAATGAAATACATAAAACCATTTTTTTCATTATTTCACTCATCCCCTTAACAAAATTTGTACACTGTTCATCTTACAATTTTGTCATATTCTTACAAGTGATAAATTCCCTAGTTCATGAAAAACTACATAAACCTCCTTTAACTCGCAGCCTGCCATCACTATTACAGTCTGGTATGTCTCGCTTTATCAACTGAATCACCACAGAGACAAAGTCAATATCCCTATGAGCAAGTCAGGACAAATAAGGTAACAACTAAGGACATATGCGTATCAAACTGTGACAAAACGAGCCAATAGGCTGCGGTTCCCCGGAAAAGATACAGGTCGAAGTACTTAATGTTAAAAAAGCCCCGACAAAACTCGAATCGTTTTGTCGGGGCTTCATTTTCATTTAGCGAGGTTTTCCCTGATCAATCTAATGATGCTTTCATAATAGGAAAGATCATGCTGAACGAACTCATCCCGTCCAACAAACCGATTGATCATCATCCTACGGTCTTCGTGATTCATTTCAAACCCCTTAATATTCACTTTGTCCTCCGCTCCGGTCCATAGCCCTTCGAAGTCATTCAGCGCAACCTTCACCATTCCGGAAACCTCTTCTGGCTGCAGGGTGAAATCATCGAAGCTATGTGCACTTTCATATAGAAAGACGTTTGCCTGTTCTTTGTTGATGAAATCTTCTTGGAACCAACTCGTCAAAGGAAACGTCAATGCCTATTTCTTCTTTAATCTCCCTGAATCCGTCGTATACCGCTTCCCTACTGAAAACCAACAGGCCAATGCCCCAATCTATGTACTTCCTCACGCGAAGCCACACCTGCTTGTATGCGATCGGAATCGAAAACTTTCAACAACTTAGTTTCCATGGAGCTTCACTACCAGCCCTTTTTTATAAAAAAACTGCTTCACCCTTTTTCTTTTCTCCAATTCTTCGGGTTTAAATAACCTTTATATTTAGCAGCCACTTCTTTCCCGACCAAAAGCGCGCCTGCCCAAAACATGACTTCCGCAAAGACGATCGCACCTGTTATGACCCCCGCTTTAGCCGCAGTTGAAAATGGCGTAAAAGGAGCTACGACAGGAATGATCCAAGTGAGAAGGGAAATGATCAGGAATCCCATCCCTACTTTGTAAAACCTCGATTTCTTTACTTCCTTACTTTCTTTATCCAATTAAATAACCTCCGTCATGATGATTTTCATTTAATTACCCAGCCAGACATTCCACTTTCAAATATACGATTGAATATATTCTTTTTTTATACGTTCGAATGTTCATTTCGTTTCATAAATATGAGAAATAAAGAAATTCCATTTGAGAAAAGCTAAGGAAAACTAGTGCAGGTATTTGATGAGAGGTCATGATATCTATTAATGAATTGACTTTACTATTCTTAATGGATTTAATAATCTTATACAAGCTATTCTTATAACACTTGCATGCAGGAAGGAAAATCCAATGTACATTGAATTCATTGCCACAACGATAGAAGATGCCATTTTAATCGGAGAATCCGGCGCAGACCGAATCGAGCTTGTCAGTTCTTTGGCCGAGGGGGGATTAACTCCCAGCCACGCCTTGATAGAAGCTGTCGTCCATTCAGTAAAGATACCAGTCAACGTGATGGTGAGGCCTCATAGCCAGTCGTTTTGTTATACTCAAAAAGATTTGGAAATTATGAAAAAGGATATCCAAATCATTCGTTCACTCGGTGCGAACGGGGTCGTATTGGGTGTATTAAATGAAAAAAATGAAATCAATCGACCTTACCTCGAAGAATTATTGACGGTATGTGAAGGTTTGGAGATTACATTCCACCGAGCCATCGATGAAACAAACGACCCAGTCATTTCAGCTGAAACGCTGGCACAATATCCAGAAATCACAACGATATTGACGTCAGGTGGGCATGGGGAATTCCCCAGCCGCATGAAAACGATTCAACAAATGAAAAGAGTCTGCGGCGACATAGCGATACTGGTTGGAAGCGGTCTAAATAAGGATAATATCCTTGCTATCCATTCCGAACTGCATACCGGTCACTATCATTTCGGTACGGCTGTTCGAAAAAACAACAGTATCATTGAAGGAGTTACATTAGAAAAAGCTAAGGAAATCGTAAACATGCTAAAGAAATAATGTCGGAAAGGGACCGCTTCTTTGGTCCCTTTTATGATGCAGATCTCTTTTTTTGTAAATAGACCGAGTCCTAAAACCAAAAAAATAATGCCGCACATAACTTCTTTGTTCCAATCGATATAAGAAAAAGCGCCTCTAAAAACATTTCTTTAGAGTGCGGGTCTGGTTCCAATTACGACAGTGGCGTCCAGTTCTTCACACTTTACCACCCGTGGCATCACCCCGTATCTAGCAAAGATTTCTACGGTCTGCATCGCTTGCCGCTCACTGGTCTCGACTAACAAATGGGAGCCCGGTGCCAGCCAAAGTGTTGCCGAAGCCGCCACCCTTCTCTGGACATCAAGCCCGTCCGACCCGCCATCTAATGCCACCCTCGCCTCATGCATGCGCGCTTCATGGGGTAAAAGACCGATTCCCTCAGTAGGGACGTATGGTGCGTTTGCGACCAGTACGTCAACACGTCCCCGTAAATTGGCCGGAAGCGGTTCATAGAGGTCCCCTTCGTATACCTGACCATTGACTGAAGTGACGTTACGACGCGCGCACCGCACCGCTGCTGGGTCAATGTCGACGGCGTACAACTCGATTTCTTCGAGAACATCGCCCACAGCGGAGCCAACCGCGCCCGTGCCGCAGCACAAGTCCACCACAACTGCTCCTGGCATAGCGAGTGCTGCCGCTTGGCGGACTAAAAACTCGGTCCGTCTGCGGGGTACGAAGACTCCGAGGTCAACTTCTATCCGGATACCGCAGAATTCCGCCCAGCCGATGACGTGCTCAAGGGGTAAACCCGCTATCCGTCTATCCACCATCCCGGCCAATTCGGCCGTTGTCCCTGCTGCGATGATGAGCAACCGGGCCTCTTCCTCGGCGAAAACACAACCTGCGGCCCGAAGTTTAGTGACGATGCTTGTATAAATGGCATCTCCATTAAAAACAGCCACTTTACTTCCATCAACATCATTGATTTTCCCGAGGTTAAAGGCGGCATTCCTAAACTCCATAAGTTTCCCCCTATTCTCTATAAATCGGAATATTATAAATATTACCATAACTATAGTATACAGCTTCTTAAACTGACTGTCCCTTTAGCTATACAATAAGAAGGTTGCCGGAGCAACCTTCCATCTAATCTGGGGATTCAATTTTTGTTAGCGTCAGCAAAATGCCCCATCGCATCACACATGAATTTTGCTAAACCATCACCGTATTTGTCGATATTTTTGGTGAAGCGTTGATCATCCACGTACATTTGACCTAATCCTTTGAAAGCATCCAGTGAGTATGTGCCGAAGTTATTGTTCAAACAATCATACCATTCTTTAATTAGCTCTTGTGCCTCCTCCGACTTGGGAGAGTCTTTTCGGATTGAAGCAAGTTTTATATAGATATCCGATACAATTTTCTGTGCATCCTTGGACATGCCCGCCACTTTAGCCTTCGATTCATCGACAGCTTTATCCCCCCAAAGCTTGCGGGCTTCTTCTTCATATGGATTCTGACTGAAGTCAAATCCTTCAAATTTTTCTTTATTTGTCATTTGAATTTCCCCTTTCATATGCTTAATCGACTTTTCGACTGTCTCAATTAATTTATCGAGCTGACTGCGTTTCTCCAGTAACATTTTTTGATGTTGCTTTAACGCATCTTGTTTATCAAACGAAGAGCTGCTTATCATTTGCTTTATTTCCTTTAACGGCATGCCAAGTTCCCTGAAAAACAGGATTTGCTGCAACATCTCAAGATTATCATTCGAATAAAGGCGATAACCTGAATCTGTTATTTCCTCTGGAGATAATAACCCGATTTCATCATAATAATGCAGTGTCCGCACACTAATGCCAACTAAATCGGCTAGCTCTTTCACTTTCATTGCCACTGCTTCTTACCTCCTTTCGATATCATTTACTTTAAGGTATTACGCAACGTCAGAGTCAAATGGAAAAATGAAAGTTTTCCGCCCAATTATAAAAGACGATCCTTCCTAATGAAGAATCGCATGTTAGTATAGAGTTCACTTTTTGTAAAAGCTTAGGATTAAAGCTAAATCTATGTATTAAATTTCCCCATTACTCGTGAATTTGACGCCTTAACTCGTGAATTTGTGCTTTTTACTCGTGAGTTTCCGCCTTTTACTCGTGAGTCTGACGCTTTTACTCGTGAATTAAACCATTTTCATTCATGATGCGTTTACGCTGCATGAAAGTTAGCTTCCGATCTTGGCTTTACTTCTACCTCCAATGATCGGGAATGTTTAATGTGAGCGGTAATTTTGTCTTCGTATCACCTTTAGCCGAGTTAATCTGTGCTTGTGTGATGAAGAAACTCCCGGTGAGATCGGCACCGCTTAAATCAGCGTCCCTAAAGTCTGCACCGATAAGATCCGTCACTCTCATGTCAGCTTCTCTGAGGTCGGATGCGATAAGTAAAGCTCCTCTTAAGTTCGCTCCCCTAAGGTCAGCACCTCTCAACTTTGCACCGATAAGGTCACTTCCCCTCCCTATTTTGTTCTGTTTTTTCTGATTTTTATTTTTATTAAATGATACCTTTTCACGTACGAGTTCACTTGTGCGCAGAAGTAAATCATTAACGATCGCTCTATGAGCTGGTACATTCAGGTCCATGATGGACTTTGGACTTTGCTTAGTGAGATATTCCGTTTCGTCAAAAGCAGCCTGCAAATCTTGATAAAGAGGTTTCGCATCTTCTAAATTCAGTGCTTCATTTAAGTAACAAAGCATTTCATGAAGTTGTTGCATAATAGGAAACACATCGAACATTTCCTTTGCTGACGCTGGGTTGTCTCTCCAATCGTTTCCATCATATGTGAGTTGAGATACCTTTTGACCGGCACCGAAGCATTCATATACCGTGCAGCCCCTAAATCCCTTTGCTCTGAGATTTTCATGGATGCCGCAACGATAATCCGATTGCAGGTTTGAACATGGTGTACCTCCATTTTTATCAAATGCAAAATCAGCAGATTTTGCATAAGGCAAAGCTACACAGCACAAACCAAAACAATTCTCACAGTCTGCACGTAAATGATTAAGAATACTATCGTTATTCGTTAATTGATTAAACAATACTTACACTTCCTTCTATTAAATAAAACCAATCGTTTCATACTAGTAGATTTTTTTGTTTTCTTCTATAGAATTTAGTTCTTCCCATTCTTCAATTGAAAGTTTTTCAGTTATATGCTTATATGCATCAGGGACTTCTACCGAACACATGAGTTCGAGACTATTTCCATCCGGGTCATTGAAATAGACGGAAGCGTTTCCTTGGTTCGGCCGCACAAAAGGTTCAATCGATGTCCTTTTTCCAAAAGGGACCACTTCAATTTTTAGGGATTGGAGCCAAGTTAATGCATTTTTCATATTTTCATAAGATACCCGAAATGCGATATGCCTTATTGAAGGGTGGTATGGAGTTTGATATTCTTTCCCTTCCCATAATCCGACCCAGCTTTTGTTTTCTTCTATCCAAAAGAAGGCAGTATCTTCATCCCTCCAAGCTAGTTTCAAGCCTATTTTCTTATAAAAACCCATAGAGATGGCCAGGTTCTTGACGGGTAGATGGGCTTCATATAAACCTTCTATCATATTATATTATCCTTTCTCCTTTTAAGTAATGAAATCTTTTGCCGCGAAAATATCTCGAGATTATTTCTTCATCTCTTAAATCCTTTTCACTTTATGCGGTCTATTAATAGAAGAAAATGGATTTAAAGGTTCCTACTATAATGGTAGAACATTAGCTTTTGACCCGAATCCACACTAATTTCCTCATTAATCGAAATCCGTTCAAAACCGTTTTTCACTAAAACCTTTTGGGAGGCAATATTGTCGCTTGTCGTTTTGGCTTGTATTTGAGTCACATTCAATTCCGGCGCCAGATTAACCAAAAGCCTTAAAGCTTCATTCGCTATCCCCTTTTGCGTAAACTTTTCACCGATTCTGTAACCGACATGAGCCGTACCATTAATGGGATCGATATCCACAAGGTTAATCCTGCCGACGATTATGCCTGAACCATCCTTAATTAAATTAAAAGAGGAGATGGCATCTTCTTGTTCTTTTAATAATTCCTTATGCCTGATCTCAAACGTTCCAAAGCTATAATAATCATCTCCCCGGCCTGGCACCGTTTGCTCGAAAAACCTTCTATTATTGCATTCAAATGCAAATAACGCTTGTGCATCCTGTTCATTTAGCATGTGAATGTATATATCCATCATTCCTTCATCCTCTCAAAAAATGCTAAGCATATGCGACCTGATATATCATTCAAGAAAACCAAGGGATTATCCTCCCTGTTAAATGTATATAATGGAAGATTTGTACCTAGCTTGTTCCAGCCTCCTCTTTATTGTTCCCTCTAACCCAGTTCGTGAATAGAGATATATACATGAATTACTTGAAAAGTCAAAAAAAAATTATTTTCTTCTGGTAAAAAATCAACGGATGATGTATCATAGTCTTCAGATATTCATTATTCTTATTTGGTTAATCGGAATTAGGAGGAATATATATGATTGGTTATGTGTTTTTAAATCTTGCCATAATGCTCGTTCTTTTAGGCGTTTTATTTTACATGAATAAGAAGCATGTTTCCTTTACAAAAAGGGTCTTTACTGGACTTGGTTTAGGGATCGTATTCGGACTTCTTTTGCAGTATTTCTATGAACCTCAGTCAGAAGCGATCGTTAAATCGGTCGATTGGTTTAACATTGTAGGTTCCGGCTATGTCAAGTTCCTGCAAATGATCGTCATGCCGCTTGTCTTCATTTCGATCTTATCAGCATTCACAAGATTGAAACTGACTAGCAATATTGGAAAGATCAGTGTCCTGATCATCGGAATCCTGCTTGGAACGACTGCGATTGCAGCAGCTGTCGGGATCACCTCGGCAACTGTATTCAATTTGGAAGCCGTTCAAATTGAGCAAGGGGAAGCGGAGTTAAGCCGCGGGGATCAAATATCGGAAACATACGGTACGATTCAGGATAAAACGATGCCGCAGCAAATCCTTGAATTGATTCCATCCAACCCGTTCCTTGATTTAACGGGAGCACGTCCGACATCAACGATTTCCGTTGTAATTTTTGCTGCATTTCTTGGGATTGCCTATTTAGGAGTCAAACGGAAGCAGCCTGAACATGCTGAATTTTTTGCTAAAATAGTAGATACATTGCACAGCATCATCATGCGTGTCGTAACATTGATCCTTCGTTTAACACCTTACGGGATCTTGGCAATCATGACGAAGACGGTAGCTACGAGTGATTTGGATGCCATCCTGAAATTGGGGAAATTCGTGGGAGCCTCTTATGTCGCCCTGATCGTCATGTTCCTCATCCATTTGCTATTGCTGATGCTTGCAGGATTGAACCCAATCGTATATTTAAGAAAAGCGTTCCCGGTATTATCGTTTGCCTTCACTTCAAGAACAAGTGCAGGAGCTCTTCCATTGAACATCCAAACACAGAAACAACTAGGGGTGTCGGAAGGTATTGCCAACTTTGCCGGATCCTTCGGCTTGTCGATCGGTCAAAACGGCTGTGCCGGAATCTATCCGGCCATGTTAGCGGTCATGATTGCTCCAACGGTTGGAATCAACCCACTGGAGCCTTCATTTATCGCCATGTTGATTGCCATCGTGGCCATTAGCTCTTTCGGGGTTGCAGGTGTAGGCGGAGGAGCAACATTCGCTGCCATCCTGGTATTATCCGCAATGAACTTGCCAATCGCCTTGGCCGGATTGTTGATTTCCGTCGAGCCATTGATCGATATGGGAAGAACGGCTGTGAATGTCAGCGGAAGCATGACTTCCGGTATTCTTACTAGTAAAATAACAGGCGACCTAGATAAGGAACAGTTCAGCGAAGAATCGTCTTTGAAAATTGAAGCTGAAATGTAAAAGAAAAAAGCATCGGACTTCCTGTATGGGAGGTTCAATGCTTTTTTTTATGGGATGTCGGTATCAAATTTATGTTAGCAGACACCCCCAAAACGGGGTATTGATCTCCATGCTTCATTTTAAGCACCGATGTAATTCATTTTAAATAAGTACATGCCAGATATTTTCTTGTTTCTTATATCTTCCCTTTATTTCTCCAACATCATCAATTGTAAGCGAATCAATGTTTTCAATGGGTGCTTTCCCTAATATCAGGTGTAATTTATTTATGTTTTTAATTCCATTGCCAACATGGGCAATAACAGGTTGTTGAATAAGAAAATCTTGGTTGTTCATTCTTACATTTATAAAGCTCTTATGTAAAAGTTTATCTTCTAATGGGATGATATTCATCGGGTCAAAGGATTCAGCAGTTATTTCCCCTTCAATATATAGATGAATTCCTGCTTGTTCATTAAACTCTTCAAATGCTTTTATTCTCTTTTCTATGGCAAAATTAACGACTTCCTCTGTTTCAGAACTTATCTTCACATCAGCTATTGAATCTTCCATATAGTCACCGGTATGCTGTTTTAATAGGTCATATAATGTTTCTTCTCTATCAAAAAAACTTTCCATCCAGCCTGGTGAAAGCTCCTCAAGTAACAAACACATAAACAAACCGGAACTATAACAACTACTTCTAATACTAGAAGTAGATTCATATTTGTTTTTTAGTTGTTGTGCATACTTTTTTAAAACTGAATGGTAATCAAGCGGGCCTTTTTCGGAGTAAGCCCTTAATTCGACATACCACGCAGGTCCCTCAATGGTTTCAATCAATTTTTCATATGTTAGGTACTCTTCAACTTTAGCTGCTCTTTTTTCCCTTAGTGCAATGAAAGCATTAAGGCATTGTTTCTTCTTAATTATGTTATTTTCCAACAACGCATGATAAAGATTTGTTCTTTCCTGATTTCGCAATTCCACATTTTCTTTTGACAACGGATATGTGATTCCCATCATTTCATCAGGAAACCGTTTTTCATCTTTAATATACTGATAGCCGTGAAATAATTCGTGAACCACTATTGAATACAAATCTTCATAATCCTCATACGAATCCATATTAACAATTGCAGTGGGATATTCTTCATACAAAATAATTGTGTCGCCAGTAAACTGTACATCCCACTTTAAAGTATGATATGCACAATGTGGATTGTTACTGAATTTGGGATGATTGAATAGATAAACATTTCTCTTATCATATAATGCATAAGCAACAAGTTCAAAACCCGACCAATAATTTTCCAACTTCGCTTTAACCAAGTCTTCAGCAATTCGATTAAGATGATGTGGCATTCTTTTCCTCCCGCCATTGTTTCAATTCGACTAAAAAAATAATATCATATATAATTTAACATAAATATCCAAATTTTTAATATACAAAAAACCACTGTAACTTATCAGCTCATGGGAGCTAATATTCTTACAGTGGCTTAACTGTGATTCATTTTTTAATTTGCCTTGCTGCGTAATGATTGGCCTGATAAGCCGATAGGGCTTGGAACATATACTGGACAGATGCATATACCCCACATGCAAGAAGTATCCCTGCTAGTACATCCAATACAGCATGCTGTTTCGTAAATAGTGTGGAAAGGATAATCAGAGTTCCGAATGCAGTGACACTTGCATACTCCCATTTGTGCTGTTCTTTCCGCTTATGGGCGACGATCATCATGATGAATGTAGTCAGTACATGAATGCTGGGAAGACAGTTGACAGGTTGATCATGACTATAGACGATTCTCATTAAATGGGCAAAGATATCGTTGCCCACCACTTCTGGACGCGGGACTGTCGATTGCCAAAGGCAATATACAAGAAAACAGAGTAGTTTCCCCGATACCAAACTGCCTAATCCTACGAAATAGTGCTTTCGGTCAACAAAACAGTAGTAAATCAGCAAGCCATAAATATACGGATACCAAAGTAAATAAGGAACGACAAATTCTTTAATAAAGGGAATCTCCCTATCTATTATAGTCGTAACATCGACAGCATGACCTGAAGATTGATTGATGATTGAATAGATGGAACTAGTAATCACCAAAAGTAATAAATAATATAACGGGTGAAAGGATAGTATGGAATTGTTTTTCATAGCTCGCTCCGGCTTTCAATATATTGGTTTTTTTCCAAAGATTATTATACAACATTTTTCACTAGATTAACTCTTTAATTGCTAAAGTTAATGATTCCCATGAACTAGTAAAATGGATATCTCTTACTTTTCACCAGACCAAGAATACATAACGAAAGCCATGGCATGCTACCATGGCTTGAAACTGAAACTTCTATGCGAGAAGGCAAAAGCGATATCCACGCTTTCTCTAGATTTTGTTATGGCGTTTTTTCCATACATACGTCAATGATATGAAGATGTAGATGCAAAGTGTAATGATCGTAACGATTATGGATGTCGTGAAAATGATTCCGATCAGGATCGTTATTAAAGCGATGATCGCAGCCCAAGTCGTATACGGGAACCATTTTACCGAATAGGCACTTGTTTTTTGGGACTGTTGTTTACGTGATTTCAAATGGGCGAAAGCTATGATCAACCAGATGAATAATACGGTATATCCCAGCGAACCCATTAGGAAATCGAAGGTCTTGCTTCCAGCAAATAAGGAAATCAGTACACCGCCATATAAAGCTGAAGTACACATTAATATTGCGGGAACAGGTACTTTCTTCTTGGATAAACGGGAAAAGATTTTCGGAATGCGACCATCCACGGCTTGTGTATACAGAACGCGGGATGAACCATACAACCCGGAGTTCATCGATGAAATGATCGCTAATAGAACAACGGCGTTCATAATATGGTCGGCACCAGGAATCCCAATCATTTGAAAGACCATTACAAACGGACTTTCCTGCACCCCGTTTACTTCGTTCCAAGGAATTAAGCTAACGATGATGAAAAAAGGAATGATATAGAAAGAAATGATCCTGATCAATGTACTGCGAACGGCTTTTGGAACCACTTTTTCAGGATTTTTCGTTTCAGCTAATGTGACCCCGATGATTTCCGTACCGCCATATGAATAGATTACCACCAGCATCGCCGTGATCAAACCTGTCGATCCATTCGGAAAGAAACCGCCATGCTCAGTCAAGTTAGAAAAACCGACGGCTGTATGATCACCAAAAGTAACGAGCAGCAACAATAATCCAGCCATGATGAACACAATGATGACGGTTATTTTAATTAAAGCAAGCCAGTACTCCGTTTCAGCAAAAACCTTAACCGACAGTAAGTTAACCGCAGTAACTAAAACCGAAACAGCTAATGCCAGTATCCAGATTGGATATCCCGGCAGCCAATATTGAAGGAAAATCGCCGCAACCACTGATTCGGCCGCGATATTCAATACCCACATTTTCCAATAGATCCAATCCAGGAAATAGGCAGGATACTTTCCTAAAATCGATTGGACCAAATCCCTGAATGTTCGTGCACCGCTATTGCGGACCGCCATTTCAGCTAAACCTTGCATGATGAATAATAGGATGATGCCCCCTATCAAGTACGCAATGATTACGGAAGGGCCTGCCATATCAATGGCTGAACTGCTTCCTTTAAATAAACCTGCCCCGATGGCACCGCCTAATGCCATCATCGTAATATGCCTTGAAGTCATTGTCCTCTGTAAATTCCGTTTGTCCGTCTCCATATCCTTACCTCCCAAAAATCAAAAAAAGCATATCGTCTCTTCCTTCATAATCAAATGAAGAAAGAGACGATATGCCTTAAGCTTACCGCGGTACCACTCTTATTGGCTCTTTTCTAGAACCCTGCTTTAAAAACCTTGTAACGAAGGTCAATCGTTAAAACAAAAGAATGGATAATTCCTATCTTTCGCTTTACCACTCCCAGGCAAGTTCAAAGTATCATTGGACTGCGTTGCACCAACCCGCAGCTCTCTTTACCGAATAATGTGCTTTTACTACTCCTGATCATTGCGTTTCAAAAATTAAATTATATCTGAATATTTTTAATAATATCCAATACTATACGGACTCGAAGTAAATTTGTCAATAACTTTCTTAGGATAATATTTTAAAAGAAACAAATCATCGGAAAATGTGTTGAGCCAGCCATATGTAATTCGTGAAATACTATTTAGAATAAAATTGATGCAAGTACTTTACCCATATCTGTAATTAAGTTCAATAAGAAATGAATCATACGTCGCCTTCCCCATCAAAGCAAAACCGTTGCTTTTTCATCATTAACCCCCGCTGGAATAACCAACAATTAACACAAGCCCAGGCTCTCCTTAACTTTTAAAACTAAATCCCTAACCATGATGCAGCCACCATCAGGACACCAACGACAATCACAATAACCGGTCCTACAACAATTAATCCAAATAGCAATGAGACTACTGCGTCCATGAAGGTTCGAAATAGTCCTGCTTTTCCCCTTTTATTCTGCTGCGTTATTAAGTCTTCAAGATGACCGACTTTTTGCTTCAGTTCCTGCAACTCTTGAATCACTTTTGTGTCTTGATCCATTAAATATCACCCTCTCTAATTAACAATAAGTGTTAATTCTATCAATAACATCCATTTTTTAAAAGTGAAATATAACCTCGAAACCAACTCTATCATTCTATTTTCATCCATAAAAATTAAAACTATTTTTTCAAATTCTGTCATCAATGTTACAATAACAAGGTTGAAATCAATCTATAGAACACGTGAGGTATCATATTTTTTATGAAAGCAATACGATTATTAAAGGGTTTTAACTTTTTATATTTTGGACTGCTTGCCATTTTCATTCCGTTTCTCCCAGTCTATCTGGCTGATCAAGGTTTGCGTCCAGCCCAAATCGGGTTCATCATCGGTACAGGAGGTTTTGTCACCCTCATCACCCAGCCTTTATGGGGAATGATCAGCGACAAAACAAGGACGATACGAAAAGTTCTGTTGTTACTCATCTTTTTCTCGAGCGTAATCGGTTATTTCCTCTATGATTCAAGCAGTTATCTTCAGCTCATCCTGTTTGCCATGCTGCTATATTTCTTTCTGATGCCGATCGATCCCCTGACGGAAAGCCTTAACTTTACGATGGCAGAGAAATCCGGGATCAGTTATGGTTCCATTCGGACATATGGTGCATTGGGTTATGCGGTCATATCGCTGATCACCGGCTATGTTATGTCATATTTCGGAGCGAACAGCCTGGCCTTTCTTTTTGCGGGCATAGGATTGATCAGTTTCATTATCAGCTGGATGATGCCTGATGCACCCGTTTCGGGAAAACCAGTCACCTTAAGCAGCCTGAAGCATTTTTTCAGCAATAAAGAGACGCTTCTCTTTCTGTTATTAGTCTTTATCTGTGCTGTTCCAGCAAGGATGAACGATACTTTCCTCGGAGTGTATATCCGGGAACTTGGAGGAAGTGCCAAGCTTGTAGGCTTGACCTGGTTCTTAGCGGCGGGAAGTGAAATCGTTGTGTTCGCACTAAGCTTTTGGTGGCTTCGCAAGGGTAAGGAAATCATCATCATTTCTTTTGCAGCGGCGTTTTTCTTTATCCGTTATTTCATCTCTGCGTGGATTACCGATCCACAACTATTAGCTTATTTGCAAGTCATGCAGATATTGACTTTCCCGATTTTCTACTCGGCGGCCATCCAATATCTGTATCGGATCGTTCCGGTGGAATGGCGTGCCACAGGCCAGACCGTACTGGCGCTGCTATTCTTCGGGGTTTCGGGAATCATTGCTTCTTATATAGGCGGAGCCATATATGGGGCTTACGGCGGCAAGACCCTTTACCTGTTCATCTCCTCCATCTCCTTTATAGGAATGGTATTTGCCCTGGTTCTTTATCGGATTTACGGCAAGAGGCTCGATACCGCAGAGGAAGCCGTATAATCAAAAAAATCGTATAAAAAAGAGCATGTTTTGATCAAAACATGCTCTTTTTGCATTCCGTTAGCGAAATAAAGGGGCAACCGTTAACATTAGCACAGAGAAGCAAAGCAGTATAGTAGTTGTCCTGCTTGAGAGTTTTACTTGTCCGTCATTTTTATAGAACCCTGAAAATTGAAGCCGGTTTTTATAGAGTACATAAAGTAATGGGAAAATTGCCATACCAACAATCCATCCGCCTGCGGTATTCTCTACGGTTATACCAAAAATCGCATAGATTGAATTAATGATGAACCCCATTATCATTCCAATAACGAAAATAATGGTGATTATACGAAATAATTCTAAGATAACTCTTAACATCATTTCACCTGCCTTTTTCCCGTGACCATAAAAAAAAGGCTGCAATCAGCAACCTTGAATGAACTTTACAGGATGGGATATTTATCTAAATATAGCAAACTTTCCTCTATTGGTAAATAGACGCTCTTTACTGCTCTTCTTGAACGAGCGAATGTTTAAATGCGTAAATCACTGCTTGCGTGCGGTCCTGTACGGCAAGCTTACTTAATATATTGCTGACATGCACTTTGGCTGTTTTCAGGGCTATGTATAGTTCATCCGCAATTTCCTGATTCGTTTTCCCTTGTGTCATCAGCAGCAAAATTTCCATTTCTCGGTTTGTCAATTGATCATGAAGCTGGGTAATCTTTGGGCGACGTAACTTCTCCATCATTTTTCCCGTCACTTCAGGTTCAAGTACGCTTTGTCCCTGGAAAGTGGAACGGACGGCTCTCGCAATCTCGCTGGCCTTTGATGTTTTCAACATATAGCTCGTCGCTCCGGCTTCCAATGCCGGGTACACTTTTTCATCATCCAGGAAGCTTGTCACAATGATGATCTTTGCTTCAGGCCATTTTTCGATAATTCGTTTCGTCGCTTCTATGCCGTCCATTTCCGGCATCACTAAATCCATCAAAATGATATCCGGACGCAATTCCAATGCCAGTTCGACAGCTTTCAAGCCATTGTCCGCTTCCCCGATCACTTCGATATCCGGCTGTGCAGATAAATAAGCCGATACCCCTATCCTTACCATTTCATGGTCATCGACAAATAATACTTTAATCATCATGATCACCTCCAGCATTTAATAATGGGATTTTCACTTCAAGTTTCGTTCCTTTATTCGGAACGCTTACAAGTTGCATCGTCCCGCCTAATTCAACAGCCCGTTCATGCATGTTTTGCAGACCATATGATCCCGTTTTTGACTCCTCGACGTTAAAGCCGATGCCGTCATCCGTTATCCTTAAAATGATCAGCCCATCACGAACGATCAATAGCACTTCAAGCGAGCTCGCTTTTGCATGTCTCAGTGTATTGGAAATCGATTCTTGTAAAATCCGAAACAGATGGTCCTCAATCCCCTTATCCAGAGTGACGGGCTCCATCTTCCAATTTATATCCATCGTCACTTTTTGGGCCAATTCCAAAAGAAGCTCCTTCATTCCTTCATGTAAAGATTTTCCCTTTAATGCAACAGGCCTCAAGTGAAGCAATAACGCCCTCATCTCAAGCTGGGATTGATGGATCATTTCTTCCACTACCTTGAATTGTTTCATTTCCGTTTTTTCCATATCGGATTGTGACTCGGTGATGGCCGACATGAACATCGAAGCGGCAAACAATTGCTGGCTCACTGAATCATGCAGTTCCCGCGCCAAACGGTTTCGTTCCTGGGAAACGATTTCCTGAATCTGTTTCTCCTGATCAATGGCCTTTTCATTCGCCATTTTTTGTGATAATTTTGTCTGCTCATTGATTTGCTTATGGATTAGATGCATCCTTTCCACCATTTTAGCCATCTCTTGGACCGGATACGTCTCCTGTTGCGAAGGTAAGCGGCCCTGTTCAAGTAAGTACAGCCCTTCATCCACCCTTTCCAGCTGCCTCTTCCAAAACATTCCCGAAACGACTCCATAAATCAGCCCTACCGTCATGACCAGACTTGGCAGGAATATGACGAAGGGTAAGCCCATGACCACTTTCTCCCACAATAAGCTCCAGTCGGATAAAGGAAAGATGAAGAAAACCGCCGCCGGCAAGGCAAGGGAAAGAACGAAAGCAACTCCAAGGGCAGTCAATATCTGCCGTGTCAGTATACTCATATCCGCTTCACCTCTAAATCCCCAACTAAGATTGAAGTGATGATATGAACCTTTTGATCCGTTTCATTGAACCCTTCCGTTTGGTAGGAATAAATTTGATTAAAGACCCTGGATTCAGGCTTATTTTCAAAAATCCTCGCTCTGCCTGCAATGACAGAATGATGGACCCTGATTTCGATGCCATATGGTACGAGAACAGTGATATTGCCAATGATATTCCTGATGGAAATGACAGCGTCGCCTTTCGGTAAAATCGTTTTGCTTAAATCGATAACCGTATCACCGACCCCGCCCTGAACATTCACGGAATTCCATTCATATACTTGCTCGGCCGTCTGTTGATGACCGAAAAACTTATTTTTAAAAAGGTAGTCGGTTTTCAGCAATTGTTCCTTATTGATCTTTTCTTCGTCCGAATCATCATTGATTAAAATGGGACTGACCCAATCAGGATTCTTTTTGGACTGATAATATAAAAACAAAAGATAAATGAGGATCGCCATTAGGAAAAATTTAAAGACGAACATATTCAAGACATTGATGATAAGCGAAATCAACCCTATAAAAAATAGGATTTTCCCGATTGTCCGTTTTGTGAATTTCCTGCCTAAATAGATGCATCCTATTGAAAAAGCGAAGGAAAAAAGGAGACCTCCACCCTTAAATGCAATCTCTAAAAAAATCAGGACGACTCCGATGAGAAGTATCCATCCCATATAGTCCGTCTTCATCTTGTTCAACATCGGTTCGCCTCCCCTTTATATGATCACGATATTCTTAAAAGGCACAGGAACCCGTGCCTTTTAAGAATACCATGAAATTATCATTTTCTGACAGCCCGTTTTCCCCCGCCCTCCATTCCAAAAGGTCAGGGGATAACAGCGATGCCTTAAAAAAACTTTACGCTTCTTTCTGTTCCAATTCTTTTTCAAGCTGGACAATCCTGGCATCGATCGTATGCCGATTATAATCAGTATGGACCTGGTGCTCGATGCGATCAATATAATGCTCCATTTCTTCAAACATCGCTACCGGTTTGGCTTCGGATCTGCCCCCATCCAAAACCCGATTGATCCGGTTGTTTGCCCGGGCAATATTTTCCCTGCCCATCAGCTCCAGACGCTTTAGATGCATATCCTTCAGCTTATGCTTCATTTCTTCATATTTCCGCTCCAGTTCAGCCAACTGAACCTCTGCACTTTTATGCGCCTCCTTCAAACTTAGCGCTCGCTCTTCATAGTGCAGGCTTTCCTTTACAGCAAACTCCATTAAATCCGTTTCTCCCGACTGCTTGGCAATCTCAGCCTGATGCTTACGTTTTTCAGCCAGATTTTGCGCTTGATTATATTCACGCGTAAACTCTTCTTTCAAAAGATATTGACGTTCAAGCAGCTTACCGACCTTTTCCGCCTCCTGCTCACATTGACGCAAATATTGATTTAACATTCCAATTGGATTTTTTTGCTCCTTTTTATCCAACAAGTCGTGAAAATCCGCTGAAATCGTTTGTTTCATTCTTGAAAATAAATTACCCATTCCAATTACATCCCTTCTATTAGTTCTTATTCAACTCTTTCCACTCTCTTTCAAAATTTGAGAATGGGTCATTTTCTTTCGATGATGCACTTTCATCATTTTCATTCCATTTTTTATAGACTAGGTAAAGAACATAAGCTGCCACCAATCCCAATATTGCCGGGATATGAGAAATAGAAATGATCAGCACGATAATGGAGACGGACCCCCATGCAATCTTGGCCCCTGTCGATTCGGACTTCATGAACTGCTTGAATCCAAAGTATAGGATCGCCAAGCAAATCGCCAGGCTGATCAATGGACCAACATTCGCCAGTAAAAAAAATAAGGCGATCAGTCCTACAATAAATAAACCAAATTTCTTCATTGTTTTCGTCCTCCTTTCCTTGTTTATATCTTATCTACTTTTACAACTTCGTATAATGAGCCTTAGCTATATTTTCTAGTAAGACTTAAGGCGTAGACGCTGTAAGTCCCACGCTAATGAGGGCGTTTTGATCGTGTGTTTGAGTGCTTTACTCGTGAGTTTTGGCGTTTACTCGTGAATTCTGCCGGCTTACTCGTGAGTTTGGTCGGTTTACTCGTGAGTTTGGGCATTTACTCGTGAATTCTGCACCTTTACTCTGAGTTTGGGTGGTTTACTCGTGAATTCTGCGCCTTTACTCGTGAGTTTGGGTGGTTTACTTGTGAGTTTGGGTGGTTTACTCGTGAATTCTGCGGTTTTACTCGTGAGTTTAGGTGGTTTACTCGTGAATTCTGCGCCTTTACTCGTGAGTTTGGCGTTTACTCGTGGGTTCTGCTGGTTTACTCGTGAATTTTGCGGTTTTACTCGTGAGTTTGGTCGGTTTACTCGTGAATTCCGCCGGTTTACTCGTGAGTTTGGCGTTTACTCGTGGGTTCTGCTGGTTTACTTGTGAGTTTGGGTGGTTTACTCGTGAATTCTGCCGGCTTACTCGTGAGTTTGGGTGGTTTACTCGTGAGTTTGGTCGGTTTACTCGTGAATTCCGCCGGTTTACTCGTGAATTTGGCGTTTACTCGTGAATTCTGCGCCTTTACTCGTGAATTTGGCGTTTACTCGTGAATTCTGCCGGTTTACTCGTGAGTTTGGGTGGTTTACTCGTGAATTCTGCGCCTTTACTCGTGAGTTTGGGTGGTTTACTCGTGAATTCTGCGCCTTTACTCGTGAATTTTGCGGTTTTACTCGTGAGTTTGGGCGGTTTACTCGTGAATTCTGCCGGTTTACTCGTGAATTCCGCCGGTTTACTCGTGAATTCCGCCGGTTTACTCGTGAGTTTAGTGTTTTTGTTATGAATGCTTAATGCTGTAAAGCCTTGAATATAAAAAAATCTTCCGATATAACCGGAAGATTGGTGAACTGCTATTATCATTACAAATACAAGCCTTCGACGTAAACTGAGGTGATGGTTTGAGCAATTTCTTCGACAGAACTTTGATGTTCGTTTCGGACAATTTCCCATAGATACATTTCATTTGTGAAAAACCACCCTCTTGCCACTAGCTCATGGTTTAGTTCAGCTCTTGCCAGCCCATTTTGCTGTGCATAGTCGACGTCCTTTGAAATTCGCTGAATGAACTTCATGCGGATCGCTTTCCATTTATCTGAAATAATGGTTGAGATCCCAATGGCCTGTTCGAAAACTTGCATCATATTGCGTTCAGCTTCTGCCATTTTCAAAAAATCATTAGCTTGTCTGTTTATGATATGTTTTGCTTCGTCTTTTGATTTTGGAAAGAAAGAGGTCTCGGCAATTTCATAAAATTGCTCCATTACATTTTCCATTAATACAATTAACAGATCCTCTTTTCCTTTAAAATGAACATAGGCCGTTCCGTATCCGATGTTTGCCCTTTTGATCATTTGGGAAATAAGCGCAGCTTGATAACCTTCTTCAAGAAATGTTTCCTTTGCAGCTTCTAATAACTTTTGCCGTGTCATGATCGAGCGTAAATGCCGTTTATCCCCTACTTTGCCATTCTCCATGCTTATTCCTCCCCTTATCTTCTAGCATAAAGGATTTCCATAAAATAAAAAACATTTGTTGGAAAGTTCGATTCAATGTTTATAATTTTCTGAATTAACTTATTGACATGATGTCATATTCTTTGGTACGATTCTCCTAGAATTATTTAGAATACTAATATAGGAGGATGATTATGGTTTCTGAATACACATTGGATCACGCTAAACAAATGGATGAGAAAGATACACTTAAAGGTTTTCGAGAAGAGTTTTATTTAAAGCCGGATTCCATCTATATGGATGGAAATTCATTGGGGCTTCTTTCGAAGAGGGCTGAACGTACTCTTTTGGAATCTTTGGAAGATTGGAAGGAACATGGGATTGATGGATGGACGCAAGGGAATCACCCATGGTTTTTCATGGCTGAGAAATTGGGTGCGAAGATGGCCCCATTGGTCGGAGCTTCTCCCGAGGAAGTTATCGTAACCGGCTCCACAACTGTAAATCTGCATCAGCTTGTTGCCACTTTTTATAAGCCTGAAGGTACGCGCACAAAAATTTTAGCAGATGAATTAACCTTTCCGACTGATATTTATGCTCTTCAAAGTCAACTGCGTACACATGGATACGACCCGGAAACCGATCTCATCCGCGTCAAAAGCTCGGATGGCAGATTTCTTGAAGAGGATGACATCATCGAAGCAATGACAGATGACATCGCATTGATCATCTTGCCAACAGTCCTGTATCGCAGCGGTCAAATATTGGATATGAAACGATTAACTGCTGAAGCTCATAAAAGAGGAATAGTAATCGGATTTGACGGATGTCATTCTATCGGTGCCATTCCGCATTCATTCAGCGAATGGGATGTGGATTTTGCTTATTGGTGCAATTATAAACATTTAAATGGCGGTCCTGGCGGTGTTGGCGGTTTATATGTAAATCGAAAACATTTTGGAACGATGCCTGGATTGGCTGGATGGTTCGGCTCCAAAAAAGATAAACAATTCGATATGGAACATACGTTAACACCAGCTGAATCAGCAGGCGCGTATCAAATTGGAACGCCGCATGTGTTAAGTTGCGCACCTTTGATTGGGTCTTTGGACATTTTTATTGAAGCGGGAATCGAGAATATTCGCGAAAAATCCCTGAAAATCAATCAATATTTAATGGATTTAGTCGAATCCGAATTGGCAGGCATGGGGTTTTTCATTGGAACTCCTAGAGAAGACATACGCCGTGGAGGCCATGTAAGCCTTGAGCATAAAGAAGCTGCACGGATATGCAAGGCATTGAAAGAGAACGGTGTCATTCCCGATTTCCGAGCACCTAACATCATTCGTCTCGCTCCGGTTGCACTATATACTTCCTACGCAGAAGTTTGGGAAGTTGTACAAATACTCAAGAAAATCATGTCAGAAAAACAATATGAAAAATTCAAGAACGAGCGTGAAGTGGTCGCATAACATGGGATTCGGCCAGATGGGGCTCATCCCTCAAATGGTTAGTTAATTTGGGCAGGATAAAATCTTTTTTGAAAAAAAGGGGATGAACTATGGAGAACAAAAATACTCAATTGAACTTTAAAGATGAGCCAGAAAAAGGATTAAAACGTGAGCTGGAAACAAATCAGCTTTCAATGATCGCAATGGGCTGTGCCATCGGGACAGGGCTATTCCTTGGCAGCGGGCTTGCCATTCAAGCGGCAGGGCCAAGTGTATTGCTCAGCTATGCACTCGGGGCGTTCATTGTTTTACTGTTGATGGGCTGTTTAGCCGAAATGACGGTTGCCCATCCCACTTCAGGATCTTTTGGGGCCATTGCTGAAAAGTACATGACTCCGATGGCTGGCTATCTTGTCCGCTATTCTTATTGGATTGCCAATGTTTTGGCTGTTGGGGTTGAGGTAAGTGCAGTCAGCGTGTATATGAAGTATTGGTTTCCGACCGTGCCGGGAATCGTATGGATTTTGGTGTTTGCAGGTGCCCTGATTTATGTAAATGCTACTAGCGTGAATACATTCGCTACATTTGAGTATTGGTTCTCCTTCATTAAAATAAGTGCCATTGTTGGTTTTATCCTTCTTGGATCCTATGTACTATTCGGTTCATCCGATCAGCCGCATATAGGACCTGAGAACTTTGTAAATGAAGGCGGTTTTTTCCCATTTGGCGGGTGGGGAATGTGGGTAGCCGTATTTATTTCTTTATTCAGCTTTCTTGGAACCGAAATGATAGCGGTTACATCAGGAGAAGCAAAAGATCCGGATGCAGCTGTTCCAAAAGCATTAAAAGCGACCGTGTTCCGTTTATCCACCTTCTATGTGTTGACAATCGGCATCATGTTGATGATCGTTCCGTGGAAAACGGCTGGGATCGAGGAAAGTCCATTCGTCAAAGTAATGGAAATCTTGAACATTCCTGGTGCATCCGGGATCATGAACTTTATTATTTTAACGGCTGCATTATCTGCCATGAATGCCCAGCTCTATGCTTCAACACGTATGATGTTTTCATTGGCTCGCGGTAAACATGCACCTAGCTTTTTAGGAAAGCTAAACAAAAGGGGCGTTCCGGGAAAAGCACTTGCTGTCTCTACTACCGGGATTTTCATTGCGGCAGGCGTTCATGCGTTACTTCCTGGTTCATCCTATGCATTCATGATGGGGATCTCCATGTTCGGTGCCATGTTCACATGGCTCATGATCTTCATTTCCCATTTGTTTTTCAGGGTTAAATGGGAGAAAACCGGCGGACGCAAATTACCGGTAAGGATGATCGGTTTTCCATATTTAACGATACTGGGAGCCGTTCTTCTATTCAGCTTAATGATTACAACATGGTTTACAGATTTCAAGATCATGCTTCAATTCGGGATACCTTGGTTACTATTTTTAACTGTTGCTTATTTTGTTTCAAAAAGAAGAAATATTAACCATAATGTAATGGAAGAATCCCTGGAAAAGAAGATAGAATAGAATGACGGAATAAATAGTTTTTCATATGGAAAAGTGAGGAGATTGCGGAATGAAGAATATGGATAACAATGAACAAACAATAACTGGTCTAGAGAAAGAAATTCAAACCGATTTTCAAAAATCGATGTCTTACGGAGATTATCTCCACCTTGATAAGATTTTAACTAGTCAACATAGGTGTTCCGATCATCATGATGAAATGCTATTCATCATTATCCATCAAGCGAGTGAGCTATGGATGAAGCTCATTTTACATGAGTTGACAGCAGCAACTGAGTCCATCCGCCAAAACAAGTTGGAACCTTCGTTTAAAATGCTGTCGCGCGTTTCGAGGATCCAGCAGCAATTGATCCAGTCATGGAATGTCCTTTCAACTTTGACGCCGGCTGAATACATGGAGTTCAGGGATAAACTGGGACAATCTTCCGGATTCCAATCTTATCAGAATCGTTTGATTGAATTTGCATTAGGAAACAAAAATGTCCATACGCTATCTGTCTATCAGCACCAAACGGATTTATACGAGCAAATGCAGCAGGCCCTTCATGAGCCAAGTATTTATGACGCGGCGATCAATGCACTTGTGGCGCGCGGATTACCTATTGATCAAGAAGCCCTCAGCAGGGATTGGTCACAAAGATATGAACCAAATGCCAGTGTAGAAGAGGCGTGGCTGACAGTTTACCGCGATGTTGAGCAATATTGGGACTTATATGAACTGGGCGAGAAGTTAGTGGACATCGGCCATCAACAGCAATTATGGCGTTTTAATCATATGACCACGGTGGAAAGAATTATTGGTAATAAACAAGGTACTGGCGGATCATCAGGTGTAACGTATTTAAAAAGAGCACTGGATCAACACTTTTTCCCAGAACTATGGAGTCTAAGAACGAAGCTATAAGATATTCAAGAAACAGCCAGAAGAGATGGAGGTAAGGTGCATGGGGACATGGATTGATATTTCACAACGTCTGGATGAAAACGTTGCAGTTTGGCCTGGAGATACACCTTTCTCATACAAAGTCAATTGGAGTAAAGAAGAAAGTGGATCTGTCAATGTAGGTCAAATCAATATGAGTATCCACACCGGTACCCATATTGATGCTCCTTTTCATTTTGATGACGATGGAAAAAGAGTGATTGATTTGGATCTCGATTTATATATGGGAAGTGCCCGAGTCATCCATTTACCTAACAAGACAAGCATCGGTGTCAATGAATTATCCAGTATAGACCTGCAAGGCGTTACACGTCTGTTAATTCGGACGGATGCATGGATGAATCGGAGTGTGTTTCCACAAACCATTCCTCATATCCAACCAGAATTAGCGGCATATCTTTCAGAACACGGCGTTCGTCTTATTGGTCTTGACTTACCATCAGTAGATCCACTGGATAGTAAAGAACTGTCTGCACATCATGAACTTGCCGGTCATGGAATTCACATTTTGGAAGGTCTTGTACTAGACGGTATAGGACCGGGTAATTATGAGTTGGCCGCCCTCCCTCTTCCATTAGTTGAAGCAGATGGAAGTCCGGTACGTGCTGTGTTGAAAAAGTTACCCTAACATATAACAGTAAAAAACGAGCCAGATCAAAAAATGATTTGGCTTGTTTTTTTTATTGCCTCCTTTCTATTGAGGTAATCATTAACTATCAAATTTTTTCCCTAAACCAAGTACATCTATGTTATAATTTTCAGAATTCATCACCAAGAGTGGAGGTCCGAATATGGAAAACTTTTATTTCTTCATCATCATGTGTATCCTTCTCATCATCTTACCTGGTCCAGATACAGCAATAGCCACAAGGAACACCGTTACCGTGGGAACGTCGGGAGGTTTTAAAACGATGTTCGGCACATGTTGTGCCCTGCTTATTCATACATCAGCTGCCGTGTTCGGACTTTCAGCAATCATTGTGAAATCCGCTTTACTATTTTCCATCTTCAAATATGTCGGTGCCGTTTACTTGGTATATATAGGCTTCAAGACCCTATGGGGATTAAGGAATAAGCAAGTGGCCGCAGCGGCGGAAACGTCCGTCAAAAGTAAGTACGAAAACCAGTCTTGCTTTAAACAAGGGTTCCTTACCAACCTGCTGAACCCTAAAGTAGCCGTCTTCTTTTTAACGTTCCTGCCTCAGTTCGTGAATCCGGGAAATGATACGTTTTTACCGTTCCTGATCATGGGCATAACGTATACCGTGTTAACTGCGTTGTGGTTTGTATTTTATATCTATCTGTTGAACCAGATCAGTGCTTTTATGAAAAAGCCTAGAACCCAAGCGATTTTCGAGGGTATAACCGGTACGGTCTTGATTGGTTTCGGGATTAAGCTAGCTCTGGAAAAAGCTCATAATTAATTTGAACTGCACCCTATCGTTAGACAACTTCTAACAATTGGAGGTGCAGTTTTTTTATATTTTGGTTCTGATAAAGGTGTAGCGATTTAAGTACTAGCTGAGTTATGATACAATAAAAAACCATAATTTGGTTTTTTATACAAGGAGAAAATGACATGCCAACTATTGAAGTTAGGAAGACAAAGAATATCGGTTTAGGTTCACTTTCTTTTGCGCTATGTTTAATCGGAATATTGTTTACCATTCAATTCGGCGGTAACCCTTGCATTGGAGATAATATTTTAAATACTATCGGACTTAGCGCCTGGTCAAATGGAGATTCAGGTATTCATTATACAATGTTCTATTCGGCTATATTTTTCATCCCCTCCTTTATCATTGGTCATATTCATCCCGATGATAGAGGAGCAAAAGCAGGGAAAATTATCTCAGGTTTCCTATCCATTCTTATTGTTTCAGTACTGTTAACGATTATTATCGATTTATTGTAGGACTGTTGCGGAAAAAGGGCAAATTAAAGGGTATGAGCTCCATAATATCGAACTCATACCCACCCAAACCTTTATAATAAAGTGTTTAACTTTTTGTGTTCTTCAGTGCTTAAATCACTCAACATACCCATTCACGAAAAAGCCAATCGTCTCGAGCTCGTCCTCCGTTAAATCCCGCTTTAATTCTTCAGCCAGTTCCTGCTCCATTAAATCTCGGTTTCCGTGATGTTCGACCACGGTTCTGGCACATTCTTTCATTAGCTTAAGCTCCGCCTCCATCTCCTGTCTCGTGCAAGGCCGAGCATGATGGGAGAGGATATATGTTTCGGCATCATAGGCTTCAATTTTCTTAATGAGCAGCGACGCCTGATCAGCCGTATAATTCCATTTTTCAGCATAAAGATTGGCATAAAGGCAGTCTCCCATAAATAGTGTTTTTTCCTCTTGTACATAAATGATGCAGGAATCTTTGGCATGGTCGCCGCCAACATGTTCAATGATACAGGTTATATTGCCGAGATCGATCGTCATCGTTTTTTTAAAGATGATATCAGGCAGGGGGAAGGTAATCTCTCTATTCGTCCCATGTTCCAATTTGATTGCATCGGCGCAAAAGGGAATCTCCGTCCCTTCTTCGACCCGTTGATCAAGGGCTTGATCTTCCCATGAAAGCTGCTGCATATCTTTAATGTTTGTGTATGTTTTTTCCTGACAAATCACTGGAATCTTGATATTCTCCAGCCCGAATACATGGTCCCAGTGTGAATGGGTAAGAACGAGGAAATTCCCGCTTATATCATTCCGAAGCAATTCGTCCTTAAAGAGCTGTGCATGCCGGACAGAGTTACCGGCATCGATGATGAGAGTTTTCTTGTTTCCCGTAACGGCGGCAAGTACCGGGCGATCCGTTTCCTGAACTGGCGGCAGGTAGGCAATATGTTTCGATAGGTGCTGTAGTGTTTGCATGTTTCTGTTCTCCTTACGATAGTTGTGATTAGCTTGCTCAAGTATAGCAAATTACACATGCATTCATAAGATAAACTCCGCGAAAGGCTAAAAAGACAACAATTACTCAGATTGCTGTCTTTTCGTCATCATTTAAATGAACCTATTCAAATATACCGTAATTTTCGAGAGGGCATTTATAAAGGTGGCTTTAACAAAAGACTCTTCCTTTTTCTGATCTTCAGGTAGTTCTATATATTTTTTATTGTCAGCAACGAGTGTACTATTCGAGATTTTCGACTCGATGGCTCCTGTCAACTGCGCTGCAAATGCTTCACTATCGATGACCACCATCGATTCTGTATTTAAAAAGGCAGATCGAGAATCCAAATTGTAGGAACCCACTGCACTTAATCGTTGATCATAGACAACCGATTTACCATGCAAAGAATAAGGCTTTGAATATTCATAAAGCCTTGCCCCCGTCTCAACGATACTATCCCTAAGCTCTAAGTATCCGGAAAAAGCGATCACATTCGGGGTTGATGCCGTCGAGTTGGTAAGTATCGTCCAATCAGCCTTTGAATCCATCTTCTTCGGTACATATTCCTTTAAGGCATCCGCAGGAACAATATAGGGACTTTGGATAAATACCGATTGATTGGCATTCGCCGCAATATCCAATAGAGATCTCCACACAAAAGGGTATTTATTGAAACGTTCGATTGGATTATGAATGAAGGACACTTTTTTAGTAGGTGTTGTAGCCTTGCTCCAATCGACGGCTGGATTAACGAAATCGGCTTCAGTTTGTAAAGCTAAGCTGTATTGTTTCACCAATGCATCTCTTTCACGTTTCCCTTTTTCCGTTTGCCTTTTCGAAAGGTCTGAAAAGACATCGCTCGTATACGGATGGTTCCATAATTCATTCAAATATTCCTTCATTTCAACGATTACACTATCTTTTTCCTCTTTAGCATTGAAAATGAGTACATCCCTGTCATAGACAAAATCCCTCGGCGGCTTGCTGGCTAAATACTTATCGGCGATATTTCTCCCTCCGATGATGCCCAACTTTCCATCTACAGTGATGATTTTGTCATGAAGGCGATTATGCCAGGTCCACGGCTTAAATGGCTTAACGGTTTCGTAATATCTTAATTCAATGTTTTCATGCGAAGCCAATGCATAACGGGCACTGCTTAATTGACCTCTGAGTCCATGAGATATTCCATCCAAAAGAATTCGGACTTTGACACCTCTGTCGGCCGCTTCGATCAAGGCTCCAATAATAAGTTCGGTTGATTTGCCTTTTCCAAAAGCATAGTAGGCAATATCGATTGAATGCTGGGCTTCCTGGATCATTCGCATTCGAGCGAGTCCCGACTCATAACCGTCTTCGAGAAGCAGGACACGATCCACGGTGGATTCCTTCTCACCCATATATGCACCCACATGTTTAATCGGTCTATTTTCTTCTTTTTCTGCTTTTGGGAAAAGAAACACTGCCGTCACCACTACATAAAGGAAATATAATAGAAGAACGAGCAGAAATCCTATTATTACCGTTTTTACAGTCATTGAGCACTCCCCCCTTCAAGCGATATTTTATTACTATTCGTAATATGCAAAGACTCTATTCATCATCTGCATGCTTGATAATTCTGACTAGTTAGCGAGCGATGCCACAAACCCACTTAGCTTGATTCTTGGTGCACTTTTTTTCTTTTTAAATGTGACAAAGTGGTGAACACGAAAGCAGTTGCATAATATGATATAGAAGGAGGGATTTCATGCTTAAACAACCTGATAGAATAAGTATCTTCAATTATTGTTTTGCATTAGGGGTGTCAGAAGTTTTCTTTTTATCCAGCTTTTATCTTTCCATTCTTGACGTTTCATTATTTGCGCTCGCTTTACCATTTTCCGCTTTATTTCTCATGTTCTCCTTGTACCTATTCCTTCGAACGCACAAAACAGTAAAGACCTTACCCAACCAAGAGGAACGAAGAAGGGAAATTTATGCATTCTATCATCAATCTTTCGGGATTTTCGCGATCATTTTTTCCACTTTACTTTTAGTTGCTTTAGCCTTTATTCCCATGCTGGAAAACGGAGGGCACTTCTATCTTCTTTATTGTTTACCGATGGCCTTGCTTTGTATGATTCCTTCGATTGTATCTTATAAAGGAATGAAATTATTCAAACTGGAAGCCGGCGGGAAATTAACGAAAATCTAATTATTTACCAAAAGCTTCGTTAATCCAAGAGCTCCCCAGGAAACTCTTGAAAGTACGTAAAGAAACCAACCGATGCTCTATGAATGTTTTTTAGTTGAATGTATAGGTAAAATGAGGATATAATAATGATAACTAACATATATAAAAAAAAGACACTGGTTAAACCAGCGTCTTAATGAACAGCAAACTGCATAAAGAGCAGCGGCTTTCTGTGGTAAGTCAGTAGCTACTCAATCATGAAAGTAACCCTTTTTCTACATACATCTGGCCGGATGGTATGGAGGGGGTTACTTTTTTAATGTAACCGCGATTATTGCGACGATTAAAGAGGCGAATGAAATCATTAGCATCAGTCCGTCCATAATAGAAATCACCAGCGACACCCCCTTTCTTAAAAAGGAGTGACCGCTGCCCACTATACCAAATTGCTGTCCATTTACTATTATATCTATATTTACTTGTTATTTATAGCCAAAAATAGATGTATTTAGTCTTCTTATTATATCCATGCTTTACATAAAAAAAATCCCACATAAAGTGAGAACATTCTTTGCATGTATATCCCTTTATTGTTCCACTACACGGCCATCTTTATAAATGTGGAACCACCCAATCGTTCCTGTGCCGCCTTGATCGATCCAATCTTTATTAGCTGCTTTATATTTGTAATATGATTTTCCTTTGCCATCTTTCAGCAATCTGCCATCACCGCTGAATATGATCTTGTTACCCAGCTTCTTCTTCCCTAACGCAATCGCGTCTTTCTCCGTAAACTGTTTTCTTTCCACCTTATTTTCATCTAAAGCAGCCCATGTCAGCGGACCGACGATACCATCTGAACTCAAGTTATGATCCACTTGAAACTCCCTTACCACATTTTGTGTTTGGGTACCGAAAATCCCATCAACGCCTACATTATATTTAACATCTTTAAGGCTTTGCTGTAAGTCTCTTACATAACTCGAACGTGAGCCTTTCCTGAGGGTCGGTCGCGTTTCCGCCTTCGTTTCGATTTTCTCCTTTGATGCTGCGTGGGTAATTGAAGTTCCCGCTCCTAGTGGGGCCAACATCAGGGCAACTGTTGGAATAATGACCAATATTTTTTTCTTCAACACATATAACCTCCATTCATTTGATCACTCCGGCAGGTTTCTGACACTATCCTTGGAGCCCATTCATTATAACGTATGGAGTTGTTTTATTGGTGTTTTATTACTTAAATTATAAAAAATGGTAAATAGTATCCACGGTGTTCATTAAGCTTATATGATGGAGGTCCCTTTTCTTGTCTAAAACAAAATAATCCCCAAAAGGGGATTATTTTGTTTTAGTGATTTTATAGCTGTTGTTGATTCTGCCCTTGCATCCCAGTTCCCATGCCCATCAAGTTAGTGGCAAGCGGCACCATATTTTTCATTTTCCCGCCATTCCCACTCAACATCTGATAAGTAGCAATACCTACTCCGACCGAAGCGACAACTGGCAAAATTTTATTCATGTTAGCCTTCATCTTAATCACCTTATTTTATATATTTTTGTTCACTTCCTGAACTCTTATATCTTGTTCAAAAAAAACCAAAAAATTCAAGATGATTGTAACCGAAACAATTAGTTATAAAAATACGTTTTAAAGGGAAAATTCTTTCAGGAGGGATATTAGCACTCTCGAATGGGAATTTCATTTTCAGCGCTAGTGGAAAATGATTTAAGATTATTGAGGTGAATATTCATGCCAATGTTGGATGTAAAAGGTATTAGCTTGTATTATTCTGTTAAGGGAAACGGTGTTCCTATTGTTTTTATTCATCCTCCAGTACTGACAAGTGTGAATTTCCAATACCAAATGGAGGAATTATCCGAAGAGTTCAAAGTTATCACTTTTGATATTAGGGGTCACGGAAGAAGTCAGTATTCAAGACTGCCAGTAACTTATCCCCTGATTATAGAAGATATTAAACATCTATTGAATCATTTAAAAATAAAAAAAGCTATCATATGCGGATACTCGACCGGTGGCTCCATCGTATTGGAATATTTGCTGAGTTGTGCCGATAGGTCTCTAGGAGGAATTGTAATAGGTGGAATGTCAGAAGTGAGGGATAAATATTTAAAGCAAAAGATTTCTTTAGGAATATCACTTGCAAATAAAGACGCGGTTTCAATTCTTGCGCTTTCCATTTCATGGAGTAATTCAAATACCGAAAAGTTGTTCAACGAAATGTTTAATGAAGCCTTAAAGGGAGATGCCAGAAATATCGAGCAGTATTACCATTATAGTTTGCATTATAACTGTACCCACCAGCTAGAGAAAATCAACCTGCCCATTTTACTTGTCTATGGTAAAAAAGATAAACCATTGCATCATTACGCTAATTTATTGCATGACAAATTGCCATGTACAGAATTAAAATTCATTGATCATGCAAAGCATCAGATCCCTACAAAAGCGGCTAATGATTTAAATGAAAGTATAAAGCGTTTTATCCATACACGAACCGTTTGATTCTATCAACTGATTAATTTATTGGAGTGAAAAAATTGGGAAGAAATAAAAGTATACTGATTCATTTAATATTACTATTGCTAGTCACTGCCGTTTTTATTTGGTCAGTCATTAAGCCTGAAGGATACTTGATATGGACAATGGAAGTACTTCCTGCCGTTGTGTTTCTGATTTTTGTACTTGCTACATATAATAAATTCCGCCTCACTACATTATCCTATTTCGTTATTGCCGTTCTTTCAATCACCATGTTCATCGGGGGCCATTATACGTACTCAAAAGTCCCTTTATTTAATTGGCTAAAAGATCATTACGATCTAACCCGGAACCATTATGATCGGTTCGGGCATTTCCTAAAAGGTTTATTTGCGATTGTGATTAGAGAAATATTAATACGTAAAACCCCACTAACAAAAGGACCGTGGTTATTTGCTGTTACCTTAAGTTTTGCGCTTGCCATTGGAGCCTTATATGAAATCATCGAATGGATAACTGCCATCATTTCAAAAGGCGGAAAAGCTTCAAAAGAATTTTTAGGAACACAAGGTGATATCTGGGACGCACAATGGGATATGTCGTTAACATTAATCGGCTCTATCCTTGTATTGTTTACCTTGTCCAAACTTCATGACAAGCTGTTACGAAAAGTGAAAAATTGAGAAGAAAAACGATAAAAAATAGTGATTTATATAGATCACTATTTTTTAATTAGAATTTGATTGTTAATATGATGTTCCATATGTTCTAGATAATCTTTTATTAGCCACTCCAATGATTTTTGTTGATTATTTCCTATATCACAAAGATTAGATAATCTATCATTTGGTGTGTTCGTTATTATATGGATGATTTGCTTATTTAAAGCACAAAAAAGGTTAACTATCTCATCCATTGGTCGCTCTTGATAATTCTGGACTAATACCCATTGGTCTTGATAGACCATTCCGAACCTCCGATTGTAGGCAAATTCTAAGAAAAGCCAGTTTTACTGCAGTTTTTTTAAAAGACGTGCCAGTTGATTTCAGAAATCCGCTCCCTTTCCGCCGACTGTCTGCCAAGCCTCCTCACCGCAAGCGTCTCCGGGGTCTCGGCTAGACAGTTATTCGGCAGGAGTGTCGCAAATTTCTTCATCCAATAAGGATTATAAAATAATAAAAAAACATATAGAACTAGTTTGCCTGCAGTTTTCTATTTAAAAGACGTTCCAGCTTGATTTCAGAAATCCGCTCCCTTTCCGCCGACTGTCTGCCAAGCCTCCTCACCGTAAGCGTCTCCGGGGTCTCGGCTAGACAGTTATTCGGCAGGAGTGTCGCAAATTTCTTCATCCAATAAGGATTATAAAATAATAAAAAAACATATAGAACTAGTTTGCCTACAGTTTTTTAAAAAAACAATCCAGTTGATTGGAGTGGGTGTTCGTGACTCCTGCGGGAAAAGCGTGTCCAAGGGAGAGGCGCAAAGAGCGCCGAGGGCGGACCGCCCGCGGAAAGCTAGTGCCTGGAGTGGAAATCATTTTACAAACCCTCAATAAAACATCAGAAGCTCATTTTATCGACTGAACCGAAATCAAAAAAGGATTTCGGTTTTCATTTTTAACCAGTTATGATTGTACTTGCTTACTTCCCTTTTTTTCATTGATGGCTTTTTGGTCGATTTTTGTATAGATGCGTTCCACTTCCATTTTGTCATGCAGCAGAAGTTCGCGGTTTTCTTTTAGCAGTTCAGTATAAGATTTCCTTCTTCTAGACATTTTTTAATTCACCTCTCAAGTGATTGAATTCCTTTTGTAAAACAACTATCGGAAGCTCGTATAGCTGCTTATTATATTTTTTAAAAATCCCTAATTTCAGAAGTTCTTGTATAAGTTCCTCTTTTTTTGCTTCTGCCTTTGAACTTAATTGGGTAATCATCAAGGACCCTCCTTAACAAAAATGCTGACTTTTGGTATTTTGGGCTGCCTAGCTTCCGATCCCACATGAAGAATCTCCACTTCTTCCTATTGCTTCCCAATATAAGGGCATGCTCTGCAAAGTCTTCACTTTTCCTTAATTGTTCGTATGTACTGCTTTCATGGTGTATTTTCAATACTCGATCATATACATCAAATCCAAATTGCTTCATTTTATCAGAAAGGATATCTATCGCGGCGAACGGTTTCGAATGGGTCAAGTCGCCGGCACCAAAGAATGCGACTTTCACTCCAGCAAAGTCCACTTGGTCAATTTCTTCATAAAACTCGTGTGCTTCATACGGTAAATCTTCAAGATTCCATGTATATAAACCAATAAAGGCCAAATCAAAATCCTTTAAGGCATCAACTTCAACAGTATCCAATCTTTCCATATATACTTCACAGCCGACAGCCTTCATTCTATTCTTTATGTTTATAGCCATTTTCTCGGTATTACCGGATAAACTTACATAACCAATGAATACCTTCATCTATATCACCACCCTAATTGAGAATTACTTTCATTACACATCTCACTATAAATGAAAATGATTCTCATTGTCAATTATTTACCTCCGCTATTATATGCAGGATGAATATAAGGAACGCATATTTTCGCTTCACCTTCCTTGTATCTGTAATGTTTCTGGAACGTTTCTTCAAATAAAAAGAGCACGTTTTACTCATTAAGAGTAAACGCGCTCTTGGTTAATCTAGTATCCCAACCCTAAATCTTTGAATTAATAAAATTTCACAATATCTTCGAAAGGCAGGAACGTTTTTTCTCCTGGTTGTTCATTCGGCTCACCAAATGGCATTTGAGCTATCAACGACCATTTCCCTGGAAGATCCCAAGTCTTCATCACATCTTCATCAATAATTGGATTATAATGTTGTAAAGATGCCCCTATACCTTCCGCTGATAAAGTCATCCATATTGCATACTGTAGCATAGCATTTCCTTGATGGGACCAATATGGAAACTGTTCTTTATAGGAGGGTGCTTTTACTTGCATTTGTTCTATTGTTTCTTGATTTTCAAAGAATAGAATGGTACCGACTCCATCACGAAATCCTTGTAATCGTTCTACTGTTGCCGCAAAGCTCTCTTCCGGAACACGGGAACGAAGTGTTTCTTTTACAATATCCCAGAACTTTTCATGCTCGTCATCCATTACTACCACCACTCGACCACTTTGCATATTAAATGAAGTTGGTGCATGTAAAGCCGTTTTTAATACTTCATTAATTCTTTCTTTCGTAATATTTTCGTTCTTTTTCACCTTACGGATGGAACGACGATTGATAATTGCTTCTTTTAAATTTGTTGTAGTTGCTGACATTTTGATTCCTCCAAATTATGATTTATTTAATTTCATTTAATCCTCAAAAGGTTTTTAGCAATTCCCCTTACCATCACATTGCAAGCCATCAAATTCATTCTGTTTATTTTTTGCTTCTTCCTTCTCAATGACTTGCGCTAACCTTTCTTTGCTGGCTAGTCCTTGAATAACTTCATCACCAATAATAAACGTCGGGACAGCCCTGATATCTGCTTCTTCATAAGCATGTTTTAGTGCTTCTTGGTGCACTTCCCGATACTTTCGTGACACTAAAGCTTCTCTAAAAGCATCTACAGGAAGTTCGACTTCACCCGCTAATTTTGTCAATACTTCAATATCTTCAATATTTTGTTCCTCTTGAAAAAACGCTGTAAATACTCTGTTGTGGAACTCGTTCCCTTTTCCGTGCTCCTTTGCAAAATGGCACCCTTCGAACGCCAAATGTGTATATGGATGCGGGGAGACACGGGGTAAACGCATATCCACTCCTAGTTTTTTCGCAACTGGGAGAATGTAAGAATCCCATGAATTCAACTTATCGGGTTCATTCCATGGATCAATTTTGGAATATGGACTTGGTCGCAATTCAAATGGCATCCATTCCACTTCTACATCCTTTTCCTCCACGATTTCGTCCAAAGGACCTTTACCTAAAAAACAAAATGGACATATAAAATCAGAATACGCTTTAATTTTCACTGTCATCATATATTCCCTCACTTTTCATCATTGGCTAAACTTGTAATCGAATCAGTTACAACACAGACCAAAAAAAATATTAATATAAGAACATTGCAATTAGTAACTGCACAGCCGATTATTATTCCCTGCTGTAACCATTTTAGTTACAGGTCAAAAGAAAGTCAACCATTATTTTTAAAAAACGAAAAACCATGTACTATTTTAGAAAAAAAGTTTGTAGAGAAAGCGTTACTTTCTCTACAAACTTTTTATTATTACATCTCGATTTGTTCGTTAACGGGTTCTCTCTTTTTCTTTCTCTGTTTTTTCGATTTTTTATAGTGCAGCAATTCGTATATACATGGAATGACGATAAGTGTGAGCAGTGTAGACACAGCTAGCCCGCCAATGACAACGATCGCTAAACTTTGTGAAACCAAGCTTCCTGTTTCCGCTTTTTTATATAAAAGTGGCAGCATGGCACAAATCGTTGCTACAGCCGTCATAATGATCGGACGGAACCTTGTAGCTGTCGCTTCGACGATCGCATCACGGATAATCATTTTTTCTTCGTTTTGTTTGACTCGATCCAGAAGCACAATCGCGTTTGTCACAACAATTCCAATTAACATGAGAGCACCCAGAAGTGCTGTAATATCGACTGGAATTCGACTGATAACCAATCCTAATACCGCTCCAATGGCAGCGAATGGCAAGGAAAATAGAATGGCGATCGGTGCTTTGATCGATTTGAATGTTATTACCATGATTAAAAAGACAATGCCGATTGATATTAACATCGTAAGGAACAAATCGGAAAAATCATCAGTTTGCTGAGCACTGGCTCCACCGACTAGAATATCTACATCATTCGGAATATCAAGACCTTTGTTCTCTTTATCTCCAAATATCTCAAGATTTATTTTGCTAGCAATATCGGAAAGCTTAGTCGGATCTACCGTTGCCGTCAATTGAAGATACGTTTCCCCATCTTTATGGAACTGCGTTGTTGCACTCTCTTCGCTCTTTAAAGAAGCGACCTTTGAGACTGGGGCTAGACCGCCATCTGTCATGATCGGAATACTTTTTAAATCCTCTGGTTTTTTAGGATCTAAGATTGGTTCAAGGACGACAGGTGTCTGCTTATCCTGTAAAGTTATATTTCCGATAGGCGTTTTATTAAGCATGATACCTAATTGCTGACCAATTTGTTCTGTATTGCCTTTAGCCGGATCTACCTTGAATGAATATATGGTTTTCTTTTCGTCTTGGTTCGTTGTTACTTCTTCAATTCCTTTAATATCCTTTATACTTTCTTTGACCTTATTGGCCGTCAGTTCCAAATCTTCAACATTACTGCCGATCACGTCTATCGTAATGTTCGTCTTTGATGCCCCCATCATAAATGAAGAGGCTGTAGCCGTAAGCTTCGCATCAGGATAGTTTTCTTGTTCCTTTTCCATTGTTTTCAGGATCGTATCTACATTTGCTTTATCCTTTACCAGGATGCCGAAAATTGCTTCTGTAGGTGATGTGACTTCGCCATATTGTGCTGATTCGGCAGAGTTGCCTAATTGCATGAAAATATTATCCACTTCACTCATACCCTGCATCGTTTCTTCGAGTTCAATCGCTTTTTCCTTCACTTTTTCATAGGGCTGATCATTTGGATAAGTTAATGTCACGGAGACATAGTCTGCTGAAGAATTATCAATCGCCCCTTTTGGCATGGCAAAATATGTACCAATGGAACCGACAAACAACAGCATAGCAACAATCAAGACAACCCATTTATGGTTTAGTGACCAAGTAACGAGCTTGGTAAAACGCTTGGCCGGGCGATGTTTTGGCAGCTCCGTCCTTTTCAGCAATCCTGCACTCATTAACGGAACGACCGTTAATGCCACGATTAAAGAAGCCAGCAAAGAATACGTGACAGTCAAAGCGAAAGGAAGAAGAAACTCTTGAAGCCCTCCATTCAATAAAGCAACCGGCAAGAAAACAGCTACAGTCGTAAGGGTTGAAGCTGTTATCGCCACTCCCACTTCTTTAGTTGCATCCATGACCAATTCAATTGAAATCTTCTCCTGCTGCATTTTCCGGAAAATATTCTCAATAACAACAATACTATCGTCCACCAAGCGCCCGATCGCTACAGCGACACCGCCCAGCGTCAAAATATTCAGCGTCACTCCCGACAATGACAGCAAAAATAACGTAAAGCCAAGAGATAACGGTATGGATACGATTGTAATGAATGTAGATCGTACATTCCGTAAAAAGACCATGATTACAATCGTAGCGAATAGCGCACCCAGCAGAACTTCTTTTACCATCGTCTGAACGGAAGTCTCCACCATATCAGCTGTAGATAAATAAATGGTCGATTTCTGGTCACTATACTTTTCATTAATTTCTTTTGCTACTTTTTCAACCTCTTTACTGATTGTTACAGCATTTGATTGACTGTCCTTGATAATGCTTAAATCAATACTTTCCTTTCCGTTAAAACGACTGATGAGGTTACCATCCTTCGCTTCTTCAACTTTTGCTATTTCTCCAAGTGTGACATTTGGAGTGACCTTTAACGCTTTTAATTTTTCAATACTTGTTAAATCCCCGATAACCTTGATGTTACTTGCCTTCCCATCAATCACTTTTTCGCCTACGGCCAGAGCTGCATTCTGACCGTTAAGGACGCTCATGACATCTTGAATGGATACTTTCTTTTTAGCCAATTCTTCATTATCCACTTTGACTGAAAGAACGGATTGGGAAACTCCAAATGTCTGTACATCCGAAACCCCTTTAATATCTTTATACAGAGGCTCTAATTCTTTCTTGGTAAAGTCTATATTTTCAGCTGTTAATCCATCCTTAAAAGTAACAGCTACAAATGAAATGGGAATCATTGATGTATTTAACTGTGTAACAGTAGGCTTTGCCATGCTTTGTGGCAATGCTACATTGCCTAAAGCCTCTTGAACATCAAGTTTCGCTTGCTTCATATCCGATCCGGCTTCAAAGAATAGATCTACTTTTGAAAATCCATCTCCAGTGGTGGAGTATATTGAACTCTTTCCCTTAACTCCCGTAACTGCTCTTTCAATCGGATCTGTAACTTGTGCTTCCATCGTTTTCGAATCGGTGCCCTGCCCCATTGTGATAATCGTAACTTGTGGATTATCAGCAGATGGTAAAAATTCCATCGGCAGTTTAAAATAACTGACAACTCCTATCAACAAAATAAATATGGTTACCAATGAAACGGCAGCCTTGTTCTTAAATGCCCACTTAGTAAAAAACTCCACGTACATATCACCCCAAATTATAATTTATAAGAAAATAATCCCATTTCAAATCTTACCATATATTACTAATATTGGATTGTTAATTTTTTATTGATTTTTATTTTTTTTTATGTTTCTCGATACGGAGAACTTTTTTCCACATAAAAAAGGCTGCCGCAGCAGCCTCCATTTTTTAGGCAAAAGGAGTTCTATCTAAATTTTAAAACTACGAGACTCCTGCGGGGAAAACGTGTCCAGAGGAGAAAAGCAACGTTCAAATTGTACAAACCTATTTATATCCTTTGAAAAAAAGCATAACGATAGCCAAGACCATTACCCCGATAAACAATAACGGGCCGATGCCCGAGCTATACACGAAATATACCGTGATGTGGCGAAAAATGAGCACGACAAGAAACAGGAATAACAGGAAACACAAAATCATGATCAGAGTGGTATTTTTATTCCGGTACAAGTAACCAGCCCCATTTTAATAGCTTTATTTACACTAAGAAAAAATTCATGCGAATGCATGCCCTAACAACAACATTCCGTTAAGAAACAATATGCAACCCATGTTTTGTACTATTCTGTATCTCAATTGAACTACCCACTACTTATCGACCTTACGGTCTGATTGAAGCGGGGGATTCCTAAGAACATTAGCCTATCGGCCAAATTTTTAATTAGGCTATCCCCGTAGTTCCTACGGTTAGAAGCCTTATGGCTTCGTTCATTAGATTGTGTCCTGCGTTAATATCTCGATCGTGGTGAGTAGAACAAGAAGGACAATCCCATTCACGAAGATTCAGATGTTTAACGTCTTTATTTTGGTACCCGCAGCTAGAACACAATTGGCTAGAAGCAAACGTTTTAGATACGGTCACGATTTGTTTACCATACCATTTTGCTTTGTATTCCAACATTTTTTTGAATTGGTACCAAGATACTTCACTAATCGCTTTAGCTAGTTTGTGATCTTTGATCATATTGGACACTTGCAAGTCTTCCATTCCAATAACATCGTGGTTTTTGATGATTTCGGTAGAGACTTTATGTAAGTAATCCATTCGGGCATTTGAAATTTTTTCGTGTAGGATGGCCACTTTTCGTTTTTGTTTTTGATAGTTTTTGGCTTCAGCCAATGGTTTGTTTTGATTCAAGGCTATTTCTTGCCGCCTTGAAAGAATCCGTTGTGCTTTGGCCAATTTTTTTTCGACCGTCCGGAAGAATTTTGGGTTTTGATAGACCGTACCATCTGAAAGAATCGCAAAGTTCTTCAAACCAACATCTACACCGCACGAACGATTCGTTTTAGGAAGTACTGGTACATCGGTTTCGGCTAAAACGGAAATGAAATATTTACCTGAAGGGTTCAGCCTGATTGTGGCATTTATGATTCGCCCTTCGACTTCGCGGCTTTTAGCAAAACGAACGAGACCGAGTTTGGGCAATTTGATTTTGTTTCCTATTATTCCGATATTTCCATTCGTATGTTTAGTCGTGTAGGACTGGACCGGATTCTTTTTCGATTTGAAGCGTGGTGATTTGTTTTGCTTTTTATAATATCGACTAAAGGAATCTGCTAAATTTTCCACCGATTTCTGTAAGGCAATACTGTCTACTTCTTTCAGGAAAGAATACTCGTTCTTTAAAGCTGGAAGCTCTTTGATTGTTGCGTATTTATTCAGAAAAGAACCTTTCCATTCATTAGAGGGTAATTGGCCGTTCTGCTTCATTTCTTCACAGATATACCAGTAGGCATCTTTCTCCTTTTGTTTACCTAAAAAGAAGTTATAGACAAAACGGGAGCAGCCGATCGTTTTATTGATTAGAACTAGTTGTTCTTTCGTTGGATAGACTCGAAATTTATAAGCTTTGTTTATAACCATTGGTTTCACCCCCTTATAGTTATTATTAACCAGGGAACGTATGTTTGTCAAAAGGTTACTTTGGCTTATGCCAACCGCCATTCATCTCCCCCTTACCGTTGGGCTTTCGCCCTTCGCACGCTTGAAGAGGGAGTCTTCTGGCGGGAAATGATAAAAAAGGGCTGCCGCAGCAACCCGATTCTTTGAATATGGTTCGGATGGTAAGAATGAAACTACATTTCTTGAAGTTCATTGACCGTTACAAACGTATAGCCTTCGTTCGTTAACTCTTGTAAAATCCCTTCAATCGCTTGAAGTTCTTTACCTGTATCATCATACATCGGATGCATCAGGATGATCGAACCTGGTTTTATATTTTCCTTCACATACTTCACTTTGTCTGAAGCAGAAGTGTAATAGCTGTCTGGTTCCAGATTCCAGGTAATGGTCTCTCTATCATTTTCATATAAATAATAAGGCAAACCTATGATTTTTTTCCCGTTTGGTGGCCGGACGTCAATTTCACCCTTATATCCGGAGTTCTGAATTAATTTATCCGTTTTCTCGATATCCGCCTTGATAAAAGAAGGCGATTTAAAAACCATTCGCTTGTGGGAATACGTATGATTCCCAATCTGATGTCCTGCTTCCGCTATTTTCTCCGCTTCCTCTGGATACTTTTCAATTTCGTTACCAATCAGGAAGAATGTAGCTTTTACATCGTATTTATCCAATATCGGAAGGATCTTATTTACATTCTTCGATGGGCCATCATCAAATGTCAAAGCGACCACTTTTTCATTCGTCTCGACATTATCCGTTAATCCTCCGAATACCTGATATGTTCTCGAATTCATTAATTTATATGTACCAAACAATAGCAGGAAAACAACCAGTATTCCCAAACCAATGAATATCAGTTTCTTTTTCATGCAAATACCTATCTTTCTATAAGTTTTTTAATCCAATGACCTATTAGAGCAAATCACTGAACGAAAACACTTATTGCTCACTTCCGTAAAAACCATCTGCATTCACTTTACATGTATCAATTCAATACGCTCACAAACCAGCAGCATATCTTCTTTAAAGGTGTGGCCGATTTTGTGCAATTCTTCTTTCAGCCATTTTTCATGAGCATCCCACCAGTATGTATAGGTTCGATCTCCTTCCCCTTCTGAAATCGCAAACTCTTCACTCACTTCATTCATGGGCAATACTTCGACTTTCACTGTTTGGATGATGGCTAAGGGCTCATCCTCACTACTTAAAATAATGCTGTAATCACCCACGGATGGTAATGGTTCATTTTCCTCTTCATAAAAAACATACCCAGAGCACGTAGCCGTTTTTATTCCGTCCATCACTAATTGAGCCAAATGATCGGGATCAGCCCCGAATTGCCATGCACTGACTGCCTGGGGTTTTTCTTCATCTTTCCCCTGCCAAAATTCATTCCAATATAAATCCGCTTTGACCTTCATTCTATGATTCTCCCATTCTTATTCTTAAAATTTTCGCCCATCTGTCATTCGTATTTTTCACTTCTATATTCATGTTCCCATTCACTTAAATACATACGATTCGTGATTTTTTTTGGATTCTCCAGTTTACTAATAAACTCCAAACTGTTTCCGTCTGGATCATTAAAGTGAATTTTAGCGTGGGCATATTCCCCGTGCGGCATCACGAAAGGTTCAATTGGTTTAAATCCAAAAGCCTCTCTTGGCGCATAGCCTCTATCTTCAAGCCATGCGACTGAGCTCTTTAGATCTTCCAATGATACTTGAAAAGCGATATGCCGTAGGGAGGGATGATACTCAACCTCCACTTTTTCCGTTTCCCAAAGCCCCAACCAACTTTTGTCCTTTTCAATCCATAGAAAAGCCAGGTTGTCTTCAACCTTATGATCTAACTGCAAACCAAGCCCCTCATAGAATTCAATGGAACGTTTCAAATCACGAACCGGTAAATGTGCTTCATATAAACCTCTTATCATTGAAAAACCACCTTTTGTCAGATCTCTCTCCCCAGAAGCTTCATAACCATTCTGGTTAAATCCCTTTATCTTATTGATCTACGGAGCAATTCTATTTCCCCAGTTAACAACAAAGTGATGACGATAACCCAAAATATAAAGAAAGACGAGGAAAAAACCAAAGAAATGATCGGGATCACTTTTTTCTCCGTTTTCTTCAAAATTCCTATAACAGAGAGGACGATGCCGGCAATCGTAAGGAAAAAAGTTATATAATGACCCGTCATGCTCCCGATATTTTCCATTCTAATAGGTGTAATAAAAACAGTAAAAAAGCAAATGATTCCAATGATGAATGAAGTAAAACTAATTACACCGTACCTCTTCTGAATACATGCTTCGTTTTCCATCGAGCACACCCTTTCATCAGATCCTGCACATCTATTAATATCTCACAAATAATTTTAACATATAATACCAGACAAATTGTTGTGCACAGAAAAAGGGGTCAAAAGACGGTGAATTAAAGCTTCATTTTCATGCCTTCATGAGTGGTTTTAAATCCTAAACGCTCATAAAATCGCAGCGTTTCTTCCCGTTTTTTATCGGTCGTAAGCTGAATGATATGGCAGCCCCGCTTCCTGGCACGGTCAATCGCATATTGAATCAACTTGCTTCCAATGCCTTTCCCTCGTTCTGAAGATGCCGTCCGAACCCCTTCGATCGTTGCTCTCCAACCGCCTTGATGGGTAATATATGGAGTGAACGTGATTTGCTGCACCCCAACGATTTCCTTACCAAGACATGCTACGATCAATTCATTATTCTCATCTGCATCAATGGATGCAAATGCTTTTAGATAGCTTTCAGGAAGGGGATTTTCATAGCGTTCCCTTTCCCTCCCCAATACATCATCCGCTAGCATCCGTACTATTTCACTTAAGTCTTTTACTGTCGCATTCCTGAATGTGACCATAATATCCCTCCAGTTCAGTATCGCCCTTTTTTCGTCATGATGGAAACCAATCTTTCATAATAACTTCAACTAAAAGTTAGGCGGTCCTCTTTTCTGGAGGAAAAATAATGACAGCTTTAAAAATCGGTCCAACAAAAAAAGGCCCCCTTTTAAAAGGAAGTCCTTCTTAGTAAATCATTATTAGGTAATTGGCGCAGGGTTGAACAGTGCCAAATCATTATACAGGCCCCAATGCTCTGCCCAGGTTTTCTTTTTACCGCTGGCCACTTCCAAAATGAGGTGGAATATTTCCCACCCGACATCCTCTATGGTTGCCTCACCTGTAGCGATAGTTCCTGCATTTATATCAATCAGATCTTTCCATTGCTCGGTCAATGTATTTCGTGTAGATACTTTGATGACGGAAGCCATTGCCAGATTATAAGGTGTGCCCCTTCCAGTTGTAAAAACTTGAAGGTGCATGCCGGAAGCGAGCTGCAGCGTTCCGCAAACAAAGTCACTAGCTGGTGTAGCTGCAAAAATCAGCCCTTTTTCCGTTGCTTTTTCACCTGGAGCCAGTACGCCTGAAATGGGGCTGCCTCCGGATTTGGCAATGGAGCCTAATGATTTTTCCACTACATTGGCCAATCCGCCTTTTTTGTTTCCTGGCGACGGATTGGCACTTCGATCGGCATCACCTAAAGCAAGATAGTTATCATACCAATCCATTTCCTTTATTAACGCTCTCCCTACTTCTTCATTCACTGCACGGGGCGTCAATAGATGAATCGCATCCCGCACTTCTGTGACTTCAGAAAATAAAACGGTTGCCCCTGCCCTAACTAACAGATCTGTAGCATATCCTACTGCAGGGTTAGCTGTCACACCGGAAAATGCATCACTTCCTCCACACTGCGTGCCGATGACCAATTCGGAAACCGGAAACGTCTCCCGCTGCCTGCGGTTCAACTTGATTAAACGTTCCTCGGCCATTTCCATAATAGATTGGACCATTCCCGCAAATCCCTGCTGATCCTGAAGTGAAATGATATCTGAATCGTCCCCGCTTGGATTTATCCTCATTGGAGACAGTTTTTCACACCCCAGTCCAACTACCAAGGCTTCCCCGCCGAAATTCGGGTGTTTCGCAAGGTTCTGTATCGTGCGAATGGGAATAACCGCTTCAGGTGCATTGATTGCGACTCCGCACCCATAGTTGTGATTTATGGCGACAACATCATCAACATTGGGATACTTCGGAAGAAGCTCTTTTTTTATCCGGTTCACGACGAAATCCAGCACGCCTACTACACATTGAACGCTTGTTGTAATCCCTAATATATTCTTGGTTCCAACACTGCCATCTTCATTGCGGAATCCTTGAAATGTATATCCTTCAAGCGGGGGTAAAGTTTTGGGTATATCATTTGCTACCGGCAATTCCTTTAAATCCGGAGAAGCCGGAAGCATCACCAGTGACTCGTCAATCCAACAGCCCTTACTGATTGATTCAGCCGCATAACCGATAACTTCCCCATAGCGCATGATGGCTTCATTCTCGACTATATCCATTAAAGCCACTTTGTGGCCTTGTGGTACTCTTTCTTTCAATTCAAGCCCACATGGGAAAACCGTTCCTTGATCCAAGCCCCCCGTATTAACAACGATGGCGACATTGTCCATCCCATTTACCTTAATATAAAGCGGTACCTCTGTCAGCTGCGTTTTCGTATCCACTTTACCAACCCTTTCAATATAATAAAGCTAGCATATTGTCTGATATAGATATATTTTAAAATGGCTTAAATTATATTCCTCATGCTTTTAGGGAACTTCATTCAAACGTACGTTCAAAAGTTCGTTTTCTTTTCTTCTGTTAATTTTTATCTATTAATACGATTCTTTCAGGTTTATTTACTATGAAAATGTAGGATAGAGCTCCTATGAACAATACACTGGCAACAAAGATCAGGGCACCGCTAAAGGAATTTGTTTTGGCTAAAATAAAGCCAATGACAAGTGGTGTTACAATACCTGCGATATTCCCAATGGTATTAAAAATACCGCCAGTTAAACCAATAAGTTCTTTTGGTGCCATATCACCGACAAGAGACCATGTAAGACCTGCCAAACCTTTCGCGAAAAAGGCAATGGACATGATTAGGATAAGAAGAAAAATATTTGAAGTGAAGTTAGCTAATACGATTGTGCTGGATAAAAGAAACCCAGTGATGATCGGTGTTTTACGTGCAACAGCGAGCGATTTTCCTTTTTTCAATAATCTGTCGGAAATGACCCCGCCAACGATACCTCCAAAAAATGCTCCTATATAAGGTACCGATGCTGCAAAACCTGTTTGAATTAGAGATAAACCCTTCTCCGTTACGAGATATGTAGGGAACCACGTTAAGAAAAACCAAACAATTGTATTCAGCGCATACTGACCAATATAAATTCCGACCATTTGTCTGTTTGACAACAAAAGACGGATATCAGACCAGTTCACTTTTCTTTTTTCTTCTTTATTTGCTAACCCGCCACCTGAATTAATATAATCGATTTCTGCTTGATTTACACGTGGATGGTTGTATGGTTCACGTACAAATGCAAACCATAAAATGGCCACAAAGATACCTAATCCTCCTGCAACAAAGAAAACATCGTGCCAGCCAAACTCTTGTAATATCCATGCCATGACTGGCGTGAAAAGTGCTAATCCAAAATATTGTGCAGAGTTATAAATCGATACCGCCCGTCCGCGTTCATGTTGTGGAAACCACATCGTCGTCAATCTGCTATTCCCTGGAAAAGATGGGGCTTCAGTAATACCAACCAAGAATCTTAAAATGAATAATCCAAGTAAGGTGCTGATAAATCCTTGAAAAAAGGTAAATGTGGACCATAATAATAAAGCAACACCATAAACTTTACGTGCTCCATATCTATCTAGTAACCAACCTCCTGGAATGTTAAATGCAGTATATGCCCAGTTAAAGGCTGAAAAAGCAACACCTAATTTCACTGCATCGAAAGCAAGGTCTTCTTTCATTACTGGAGCAGCTATACCCAAAGCAGAACGGTCAATATAATTAATGACGGTCACGATAAATAACATTGCAAGTATCGTAAAACGCACATTGGTTTTTTTAGGATGTTCAGTCTCATTGCTGATGCGTTGAGCACCGCTACTGTTCATAAGCTTCCTCCTTTTTTTCTTGATTTCAGAAAAATGGTTTCAGTTTAATACCTTTTATTTTTTCTCAATGAATTGTAATCAAGTAAGGGCTTACAATCCATGTATTTTTAGCAACTACCATGAGTAGAATGTTAATATTTTCATCTTTAATAGATTGAGATATTCATTCTTTTACTCATGGTAATTACCATTCATTTAAATCGAAAAGTTTATCTCACCATACATGGTTTCTTAGAGTTATATTTCCACTCTTTAATTAGATACTGCATAGAAGTTGAATCATCTCGATCATGATATGGCAGACTGCGATATAATTCATTTGCTTTCATCACTTTATCCATATTTATTTCTACACCTAAACCTGGTTTATCAGGCAGTTTAATCATTCCATCTATAATTTGTAATGGATCATCACATAATTCTTGGCCATCTTGCCAAATATAGTGTGTATCGATTGGTGAAATATTTCCTGGCGCAGCAGCTGCTACTTGTGTAAATGCCGCCAAGGTAATATCAAAGTGGTTATTGGAATGCGACCCCCATGTTAAGCCCCAATCGTTTAATACATGCGCCATACGGATACTGCCATTCAATGTCCAGAAATGAGGGTCAGCTAACACAATATCGACTGCTCTAAGTGCTGCTGCATGATGGAATTGACGCCAATTTGTCGCAATCATATTTGTGGCAACAGGCAGACCGGTGGCAATCTTAAATTCAGCCATTATTTCACGGCTAGAGAATCCCGCTTCAGGACCACACGGATCTTCAATATAGGCAAGTATATCTCCTTTACCTTTGCAAAGCTTAATGGCTTCTTCCAATGACCATGCACCATTTGGATCAAGATTAATTCTTGAATCAGGGAATGCTTCATGTAAAGCTTGAATCGCTTCCATTTCTTCTTCTCCACGAAGCACTCCACCTTTTAATTTGAAACTCTTAAATCCATAACGATCTTTAGCTACTTTTGCTTGAGCGACAATTCCTTCAGCTGTTAATGTTTCAATTCGTCTAACGCGATCCCAATCATCCTTAAATTGTGTTTCACGTAAATAATTAAGATCGAGTTTTTCCATATCCGCGATATAGAATAAATAGCCTAAGAAAGGAACTTCTGTCCGTTGAATGCCTCCATCGCCAAGTAATGCTGCAATTGGTTTATTAACAAATTTACCAAGTAAGTCCATCATGGCGCATTCAACAGCAGCTTCCGCTTGCACAACAAATTTCAAATTGGCTAAATTTAATCCTTGCAACCCTTCACCAGAGTCACCTTTTATACTCAAACCACCTTTACGTATGGCAGTAATACAACCTCTATAATCGGCAATCTCTTGTCCTACTACAAATGGACGATAACTTTCTATCATTCTAGTAATATCATCGCCGCCATGAATCTCACCGATACCTGTATTCCCCGTTTCATCTTCTAAAATAACAATATTACGAGTAAAATAAGGAGCATGACAGCCACTTAGTGTGAGAAGCGCACTATCATAGCCTGCTACTGGAATAACCTTCATATCTGTAATAATTGGCGATCCGTGCGATTTCATTATTTAACTTCCTTCCAGATTTATTAACCTCATAAGTACTCTAATCATTAATTCGAAACGTTATCTATTGATCGCATTCACGTTATATTATTTTACAAACACCGTTTTAATGGATGTAAAAAACTCTTTTGCTGCTTCTCCTTGTTCCCTGGAGTGGGAGCTGGAGTTTTTCATGCCGCCAAATGGTGCCTGCAGTTCAACGCCTGCGCTCTCAGCGTTGACCCTGATCAATCCCGCTTCCATATCGTTAACAAATGAAAGCAAATGTTGGATATTGGCTGTAAAAATCGAAGCGCTAAGGCCGTATTCGACGCTGTTCGCAAGTTGCAGGGCTTCTTCAACTGAATCAGCTTTCAATAAAGCAATCACCGGACCAAAAATTTCTTCCTTTACAATTGTCATATCTGACGTGCAGTTATCAAAAATCGTAGGCTCTACATAAAAGCCATTAGCCTGAGTGCCTTCTTCAGCACGCTTTCCGCCAGTTAGAAGTGTAGCCCCTTCCTCGACTCCTTTTTCGATATAGGAAAGAACCGTTTTTAATTGATTTTCGCTAGCGCATGGTCCCATCCATGTCCCGCTGTCCAATCCATCCCCGATGGAAATGCCTTTCGTTTCTTTCACCAGCAACTGCTTGAACTCTTCATAAACTCCAGCTGCAACGATGACACGGCTTGTCGCGGTACATTTTTGCCCCGTCGAACGAAACGCGCCTGTAATGACTGCTTCTACAGCCAGATTAAGATCCGCATCCGCTGCAACGATTACCGGGTTTTTCCCGCCCATTTCAAGCTGGTATTTCGCTCCGCGTGCTAACGCGGCTTGTCCAATCCTTTTTCCAACGCCGTTCGAGCCGGTAAAGGTAATGCCGTTTATATCTTCGTGATCGGCGATGCCCTGCCCGATGACACTGCCCGGCCCTGTGACCATATTGATAACACCCGCCGGTAAACCTGCTTCTTCAAAACACTCCATGATCTTCGCACAGGTGATGGCCGTCTCGGTGGCTGGCTTCACCACAATCGTATTCCCATAAACGAGAGCAGGAGCCATCTTCCAAATCGGGATGGCGATTGGAAAATTCCAAGGTGTAATGACGCCCACTACACCAAGCGGGACGCGCGTCGTGAACATAAGCGCTGAACTGTCTGTGGATGGAATGACATCCCCCACTTTACGCATTCCTTCTCCTGCATAGTATTTCAGGATCGCAATACCGCGTGCCGTTTCCCCTTTTGTTTCTGCAAAGGTCTTACCCATTTCCCGTGTTGCACATTCTGCGATTTCATCAATCCGCTTTTCAAGAATATGCGCTACTTTATATAGATACTCCCCGCGCTCTGAACCAGCTAGTTTGCGCCATTTGTCTTTCGCCTTTTTCGCCGCTTCCACAGCCAGGTTCAAATCTTCCTTGGCAGATTTCTGTACAAATCCGACAATTGCCTGATTATCTGCCGGGTTTAAACTTTTTTCAACTTCATTTGAAATGGAAGTAACCCATTCACCATTAATATAGTTAAGATACGTTTTTGTTTGAACTGTAGTTATCATATATAATCCCGCCCTTATTAGATTGATTGAATTGGTGTTTCTTTTGGAAAACGATCTAAAGCATTCTCTAATATCGTTTGCATTTCTGCATAATGTTCTTTTTCCACCGGAAGAATTGGTAATCTGACTGTTTGCCCAACCGGCATTCCCATAATCTCCATACCTGCTTTAATGAGAGAAACGGCATACCCTTTTCGCTGACGGCGAATATTGTTGATTGGCATGATGACCTGTTGGTAAATTTCTTTGACCGTTTCTTGATCTCCGCTCAAAATGCCATTATAGAATTTCCGTGAGATGTGCGGGATGTAATTGGATATCGCGGATGAGTAAGAGTCAAAGCCAAGTGGGACGTAGGCCGACATGGTAACTTCCGCAAGCGGCATTCCGTTCAGCCAGCCGAAACGCTTTCCGAACGTTTGTGTAAGGAGTCCATTCAACTCCATATTGCCTAGACCGTCTTTGACGCCGACCACCTGCGGGACCTCAGCAAGCGCTTCCAAAGTTGAAATTGAAAGTGAAACATTATCACGCTGATATACTATGGAATTTAAGTCTGTACTCTCTGCGATAGCTTTGAAATAAGCCGCCAGACCTGCCTGTTCTCCAGTAACAAGATATGGAGGTAATATTAAATATCCGTCTGCCCCTCTATCCGCTGATATTCTGGCAAGTTCCAGGGAAGTTTGAATATTCCCGCCTACCCCTGTGTATACAGGGACTTTTCCAGCCGTAACGGATACGGCTACCTCTACCATCGCTTCATATTCCTCTTTACTTAACGATGGATATTCCGCTGCTGCACATGCTACGAAAATAGCCTCGAGTCCCCCATCTAGTAAAAATTGGATATTACTAGCAAGTGCTTGTTCATCAAGCTTATTACTCGTTGTAAATGGTGCTACGGGAAATCCGAGAATCCCTTTAGGTGCCTTGCGAATTTTATTCATTTTCTATTCCTCCTTGTGTATTATTGTTTTATTGTAAGACAAATATACCGTCTGGTCAATCGTATTTTTTTTATTTTCTGAAAAATCAAACCATCACCTCATCCCACAATAATTTCGCTTCTAATATATACAAAAAAACACGATAATTAAGGTGCTAAAAATGAAAAACGATTTATAAAAAAAGCCATTGACAAACAATTTTATTTGTCTTACCATTGGACAAAACTAAATATTTAGAATTTTCACGAAGGGAGAATCGGCCAACATTGTAAGCGGTATCAACTAAAAAATATAATTAAATACGTTTAAGGAAGTGAGTATATGAACGCTGAAGAAAAAGTTTTTCAAGCATCTCCTAAACTGCCAAATGCCCAGAAAAAAACACGGACACGATGGTTCATTGTCTTCATGCTCTTTTTGGTTACCGCTCTGAATTATGCAGATCGTGCTACGCTATCAATCGCAGGTACGGACATGTCTGGTCAGCTTGGTCTCGATTCAGTCATGATGGGCTATGTTTTCTCCGCTTTTGCATGGTCTTACGTAGCTGGACAAATTCCGGGTGGATGGCTTTTGGACCGTTTTGGCTCAAAAAGAGTTTACTTTTGGAGTATCACGCTATGGTCTACCTTTACGCTTTTACAAGGATTTATCGGATTTCTCGGTTCTGCCGGAACGGCTGTCATGGTATTGTTCGGACTGCGTTTTTTAGTTGGATTGGCAGAGGCTCCTTCCTTCCCGGCCAACAGCCGCATCGTTGCTACCTGGTTCCCAAGCCATGAACGCGGAACCGCGGCTGCCACTTTCAATTCAGCACAGTATTTTGCAACCGTTCTCTTTGCACCAATTATGGGTTACATTACGTATAAATTTGGTTGGGAATACGTCTTCTTCTTTATGGGCGCTTTAGGAATCATCGTCGCTTTCTTCTGGATGAAAACGATATATGGCCCAAAGGAACATCCGCGCATCAGCAAAGCTGAACTTGAATATATCGAAGCAGGCGGCGCTTTGATCAATATGGATCAAACCACTACAAATAACGAGGAAAAGAAGGGCGTCAACTGGAATAATATTAAGCAGCTTTTATCAAACCGTATGCTGTTAGGTGTTTATCTCGGACAATATTGCATTACGACGTTAACGTACTTTTTCCTTACATGGTTTCCTGTGTACCTTGTACAAGAAAGAGGCATGACCATTCTTGAAGTTGGACTCGTCGCTTCCCTTCCAGCCATTTGTGGGTTTTTTGGCGGCATTCTCGGAGGGACATTCTCGGATTTCTTGTTACGGAAGGGATTCTCATTGACTGTCGCTCGAAAATTGCCAATTGTTGTTGGGATGCTTCTATCGATGAGCTTGGTAGCTGCAAACTATGTAGATACGGAATGGGTGGTTATATTCGTTATGGCCCTAGCATTTTTCGGTAAAGGATTTGGGGCACTCGGCTGGGCGGTAGTGGCCGATACCTCACCAAAGGAAATGTCCGGTGTCAGTGGCGGGCTTTTCAATACATTCGGTAACATTGCAGGCATTACAACACCGATTATCATCGGATACATCATTGCCACGACAGGATCATTCAATGGGGCGCTAGTCTTCGTATGTGCCAATGCTCTTGTCGCGATTTGCAGCTATTTATTCCTTGTTGGTGAAATTAAACGTGTAGAGTTAAAATCATAGTTAACTAAATATTCTGGTAGGGGGAAGAATTATGAACAATCAAATGCTTAAGGATAATGTAAAAATCGGCACACCGGTAATTTCAGAAATGAGCGTTATTCCAGTTGCAGGCCATGACGGCATGCTGCTGAACTTGAGCGGTGCCCATGCTCCTTATTTCACACGGAACATTGTCATTCTGAAAGACAATGCGGGTAATACTGGTGTAGGTGAAGTTCCTGGAGGCGAAAAAATTCGCCAAACACTCGAGGATGCCAAACAATTGGTTGTCGGCCAGTCCATTGGGACATACAACAACATTCTGAATACCATCCGTAAGCAGTTTGCGGACCGGGATGCTGGAGGCCGAGGCCTTCAGACGTTCGATCTCCGTATAGCCATTCATGCCGTGACAGCATTGGAAGCGGCACTTCTAGATTTAGTCGGCCAATATTTAGGTGTTCCAGTTGCAGCCCTTCTCGGCGAAGGACAGCAGCGTGATAAGGTGGAAATGCTGGGCTACTTATTTTATGTAGGTGACCGCAATAAAACGGATCTTGGTTATTTAAGCGAGCCTGAAGCGGCAGATGACTGGATTCGCCTCCGTCATGAGGAAGCGCTCACACCTGAATCGATTGTCCGCTTGGCAGAAGCCGCCCACTCTCGCTATGGATTCAATGATTTTAAACTGAAAGGCGGAGTTTTGCGCGGGGAAGAAGAAATCGAAGCGGTGACGGCACTTGCGGAACGCTTCCCTGAAGCCAGGATCACCCTTGACCCAAATGGCGGCTGGCTGCTTAAGGATGCGATTGAACTTTGCCGGGATCAACATCATGTTTTAGCCTATGCGGAAGATCCATGCGGAGCGGAAAATGGTTTTTCCGCCCGGGAAATCATGACGGAATTCAGGCGCGCAACGGGCCTTCCCACCGCTACTAATATGATTGCAACGGACTGGAGGCAAATGGGGCACTCCATTCAACTTCAATCCGTGGACATCCCTCTTGCCGATCCGCATTTTTGGACGATGCAAGGCTCCGTCCGTGTCGCTCAAATGTGCAACGACTGGGGATTGACATGGGGATCACACTCGAATAATCACTTTGACATTTCGCTTGCCATGTTTACACACGTTGCTGCAGCCGCACCAGGAAAAATCACTGCGATCGATACCCACTGGATTTGGCAGGATGGGCAGCGTTTGACGAAAGAACCTTTTAAAATTGTCGGTGGAATGGTCGATGTCCCATCCAAGCCCGGACTTGGAATTGAAGTGGATATGGAACAAATCGAGAAGGCACATCAGCTTTATAAACAAAAAGGACTTGGTGCCCGTGATGATTCAATGGCGATGCAATACCTGATTTCCGGATGGGAGTTCAATCCAAAATCACCTTGCCTTGTCAGATGATTTTTTCCAACAATGCGTGCGTCTCTCTCTTTAGAGCGGCGCATTTTACTTTTTTTGGGGTATAGATCTTCTCTTCCTCACATGCAAATAAGTGTATTATATTATATAATTAGTCTTACAGTATAAATACATATAGGATTTAACAGAAAAGGGGTTACACAATGGAAGAATCGTCAAAGAAATTAGGCGTACAATCGGTACATCGCAACACTCTTTCACAACAAGTCGTGGATCAAATCGTGCATCTGCTCGTCAGCGGACAAATGAAAGCGGGCGACAAACTGCCTCCTGAAATGGAACTTATGAAAGAACTTGAAGTAAGCCGACCTGTTTTACGGGAGGCACTCAGTGCACTTGATACACTAGGAGTCATTACACGGAAAACGCGTGAAGGAACCTTTTTTAACGATAAAATCGGTACACATCCCTTCTCTGTCATGCTGGCGCTGGCTACGGATAATTTACCAGCGATCATCGAAGCGCGAATGGCATTGGAGTTGGGACTGGTAACAATGGCTGCCGAGAAAATCACAGACGAACAGTTGGAGAAACTGCAAGTTACGATTGATACGATTGCCAATAGTGAAGACAACGATTATGGAGAGGCCGATAAAGAATTCCACAAGATCATTGCTTTAAGTGCGAACAATCCCATTATTGAAGGCATGATCGATTCCTTATTGATTACCCATAATAAAATAAATAGCCTGATACAATTCAGGGAACGGGAACTGACTGTAAAGTATCATAAAGCCATCTATGCGGCACTTGCAGCGCATGATCCACATGAAGCATTCAGTCAAATGTACAAGCACCTTGATTACGTCCGTCAGAAAGTCCTTCAATATTCTCACGCAAATTAATATATCGTTTGTGTGGAAGATGGAAGTAATCGCAGCAAACTAATGGATCACTCAATGATCCAATTTCATAGGGAAAGTGGATTTTTCAGGGAACCTATTTTGCTTCCAAGATTTCAGAGTTCTACTTATCTTTTAAATCCAATTGATAGCATAATTTTTTTTAAAAAACTGGATAGTAGTTGAACTATCCAGCCCCAGCTTATCCACTTTCGATTGAAATGAAAATGTTCCCCGATGAAGTCGAAACCTTCCTCTTGCAAATTGTTGGCTAACCACAATCCCCCTCCAAGGCTCCACTCAAAAAAAATGCATCCCTGCTTACTAGCAGGAATGCATGTATCAGTCCCAAGTTCTGACCATCCTCTTTTTAATTTACTGCTTAATATGCACTCCAACCAGCATCTGCCGTGATGACAGTACCATTTACAAAACTGGAATCGTCTGAAGCAAGGAACAAAGCCACTTTAGCGATTTCCTCAGGTTTTCCATTGCGTGGATTGATGGCCATACCCAATTGTTGGCGAGAGATGCCGAACTCATTGATATTCGTCATGCTGGAACCGATATTGGTTTCAACTCCGCCTGGTGCTATTGCATTGCAGCGAATCCCTTTATTGGCATACATGAAGCCCGTGTTTTTTGTAAACCCAACCACTGCGTGCTTAGAGGCAGTGTATGCTGCGCCTGCTCGAGCACCGTACAAACCGCCAGCAGAAGCAATATTGATGATGACCCCTTTTTGTTTCTCTAAAAAGATTGGCAATACCTTTCTAGTCGAACGCATGACGCTTGTCGTGTTAATGGCAAAAATCCGATCCCATCTAGAATCTTCAATGTCTCCAGCAGGTTCCATGCCATCCATGATGCCCGCGTTATTCACCAAAATATCCACCGTACCATACGTACTGACCGAGGTATCGATCAAATGTTGAATATCTTCCTCATCCGCTACGTTCGTTTTAATGGCAAAGGCCATTCCGCCATTCGCTTTTATTTCTTCTACCGTCTCGTTCGCACCATCAAGATTTAAATCCGATACGACGACTTTAGCCCCTTCTCTAGCATAATCTATAGCAATTTGTTTCCCCATGCCAGATGCTGCGCCTGTCACTACTGCAACTTTGTCTTGTAATTTCATTTGAACTCCCCCATTCATTCTAGTGAAGTGATACTTATTGTACAGATGTTCATTAACTAACTTCCTTTATAGTATAATTAGTTTCAATAAGCTTATACAATCAGCAAATGATGACCTCGATGTTGAACAATGAACAGAAAGTGTTCATTATGTTCATTAAAAGGGCAATAACGAACAAAGGGTGAAGAAAATGTCCAATAATAACACTGGGATTGATAGGAGGATCAGGAAATCCAAACTGGCCTTGAAGGAATCTCTCATATCATTAATGCAACACAAGGATTTCAGGGAAATATCGATTACTGACATTGTAGAACGCGCCGACCTTAATCGGGGTACATTTTACAAACACTATCAGTACAAAGAGGAACTGCTTGAAGAGGTCATGGAGGATGTAATTGCCGATTTGATCATATCTTACCGGGAACCATATAAAAATGTTGAAACTTTCACCATCAATGAACTAACGGCTTCAGTGATCAAAATATTTGAACATGTAGCTAATTATGCAAACATTTATACCCTCATCCTAAAGTCGAATGCATGGCCTACATTACTGGAAAGGATTTGTAATGAATTAAAGAAACTTCCATTGGAGGACCTAGAAGATTACCGGCCGAACCCTAAAATCAATACAGAACTTGCCTCCAGTTACCAAGCATATGCGATATTAGGCATGATCATCGAATGGGTCAACACCGGCTTTAAATACAGCGCTGGCTATATGGCTGAACAGTTACTGGAAATCATTAATAATAAATCGGTAAATGCCGTCTATAAAATAAACCATACATTTAAGCAGGAATAAGAGGGCTGCATCGGCAACCCTCCTATCTCATTAATGCGCTGGCCCTTTGGAAAGAAACCTTGTTACGGCAGCCAAGAAAGCTGATAAATTATCTTCATGCACAAAGTGTCCTGCATCCTCTATCGTCACCAATTCGCAATTCGGAATAAGCTCGGAAACTTCCTGCAATTTATTTTGGGGTATATGGCTCGACCCGCCCCCTATAACAAGCGTCGGCATCATAATATCGGTAAGACGTGCCCACCATTCGGGATCGGGTTCATTAAGCTGCTGTAGAATCGAAGGCACAACCTGCCAATCAAACGGCAGAGGGCCAGAAGGTTGGGAAGGAACCTCAACTGGTTCATCCGAGAAAGGTGGAGGCGTATCTTCGACAATCAACCTATCTATCCTCGAAGGAAAGGTTTGCGAGAAAAGATAGGAAACTGTTCCCCCCATGGAATGCCCTATTAGCGAAAATCTTCCCAAATTCAGTGCATCCGCAAATTGAAGCAAATCATCGCACATCAATTCGAAAGTGTATGTATTAGTTCTCGCACTCCCACCGTGTCCCCGTTGATCTAAAGCTAATACACGATAATTTTCTCCTAATGCGGCAGCCACTTGATCCCATGACTCTGCACTTTTACCCAGCGCGTGAAGAACAACTAGCGGCGGTGCAGAAACATCACCGCTCTCCCGGTATTGAAACGTGTGTCCATTCAACTCAATTTGATTAACCCGTATTTCCATCTCCATTCATCTCCTAGGATCGGAATTGGTCATTTTTAACCCGATCTATTTAAGAAAAACCTCCTAAAATACTATGTTCTCTATAATTAAATTATACTTTTTATGCCTTCACCCATTAATTCGTCCTAACGGCGATTCATTCCTGTCTTCATCCGATTATTTCGACCTTCACCACATTTATTCATTCTTTGGTCTGGCGGAGTTGGCGGCAGCGAAGTAATCCATGACAAATAACCTAAATTGCTTGGCTACTGGGGTGAAGTAGCGTTTTTCTGACCAGCCAGCCCTATTGTTCTTTGACAAGCAGGTTCGGTTATCCGGATTTTATGGGATATTGACCCGGTTTGATGGAGCCATGTCAATTCTGATACGAAGGCGACTCCCAACCCTTTCCTGACAAGGTCCGAGATGACAGCAGGTTCATCTCCTTCAAATGCGATATGCTGGACGAATCCCGCTTCAAGGCAAAATTGGTCGGTGAGGCTGCGGAACCCGAAGCCTGTGTTCATACTGATGAATGGTTCATCTTTCACTTCTTGGAGTGTAATGCTTTCCATGCCTGCCAGCCGGTGATCGGGGGGCACGATCAAGTATATTTCTTCGGTGATCAGCGGTTCCCACTTTAAGTCTGGGCCTTCAATCGGAACGGATGATATGCAATAATCGATTTCTCCTTCTATTAGAAGCTGCTTCATGGATGATATGGATTTTAGGAATTGTTGAAAACGGACGTCCGGGTATTGAGATAAAAATGTACCCAATAAATCAGGCAGGACCCTGGGAATGGTAACGGCCAAGGTGATGTTCTTTTGGTCTTGATCTGTTAATTCCACTATTTCGCGCCTCCCTTCATTCAGTTCCGCAAAAGCGCGTTCAACACGATTCAAGAAAATTCGTCCGGCTGCATTGAGCTTGATTTTCCGGTGTTCCCTATCGAACAGTGCGACTCCCAAATCCTCTTCAAGCCGGGATATGGTTTTACTGAGGGATGGCTGAGCAATCTGAAGTTGTTCCGCAGCCTTCGTCATATGTTCCAGCCGTGCTACGGTTTGAAAGTACTGCAGCTGTAATATTTCCATTTTTCCACTCTTTTCACATAGATTTAAATCTATTATTACATAATCAATTATGTATTATACAGTATCTAAAAAAGCCATTATGATGAAATAATCTCTTAGTTAGAAAGGGCAGGCTCAAATAATGAAAGGTTTACAACTTGTATTTCAAGATATAAAAGCAATGTGGAAACATAAACACGGGAGAATCGCCTTGATTTTCCTTCTGGTCGTTCCATTGATTTACTCAGGTTTCTTCTTGGCAGGATATTGGAACCCTTATGGGAAGTTGGATCAGCTCCCTGTGGCAGTGGTCAATCTCGATAAAGGTTCGGAAATGGACGATAAGCCAGTCGAGGCTGGAGATGATTTCGTTGAACAATTAAAAAAGCAGAAAGAATTGGATTTTCACTTTGTCACGGCAAAGGAGGCAAATACGGGTCTTAAGGAAGGTACCTATTATATGGTTGTCACGATTCCGGAAGATTTTTCGGAAAATGTCACGACTTTAATGGATAAAAAACCGGAAACGGCTAAACTTTTGTATTCTGTCAATCCAGGTAAGAACTTCGTTGCTTCACAGATCAGCTCTACTGCTGTTGAAAAAATGACGGCAAAAATCAACGCAAGCATTACGAAGGTCTATTCTGAAGGCATCCTTTCGAAATTCCAGGACGTTTCTAACGGCTTGGCGGATGCCGGGGATGGTGCGGAAACGCTTCATCAAGGAACGGCGGATGCGAAAAGCGGCAGCGAGAAATTGAATGATGGTATCCAGGATTTGAATGATGGTGTCCAGAAGCTGCAAACAGGAAGCACCAAGCTCTTGGATGGACAAGAAGCCTTAGCGGATGGTGCGAAAGGATTATCAACAGGTTCCCAGAACTTGCATTCAGGCATGAAACAGCTATCTGATGCACATGACTCATTGGAAAATGGAATGAATGAAGTAAGTAAAGGTGTTGAGAACTGGTCAGCCGGAAATGCAAAATTGATGCAAGGGCAAGAACAGGCTGCCAATACAGCGGATACTCTAAAAAAACAATTGGATGCCTATATGAAAAGTCATCCTGATGCAATAAAGGATCAAGACTTCAAGCAAATCGTTGCCCTATCAGAAGGTTTATCCGAAGCAGCCACCACTTTACATGCCGGTCAAAAGCAATTGGGCGAAGGTGCTGCCAAAGTGGCTGATGGACAAGAAACCGTTCAAACCGGGATGAATGCTTTTGGTGATAAAATGGCACAGGCTACCTCAGGTGCCCAGCAATTAAACGAGGGTTCTGAAGAATTGGCGAATGGATTATTTAAATGGAAAAATGGTTTCTCCACTTTACATGCCGGAATTGATTCGCTAGCCGGCGGAAGCAGCCAGCTAGCCAGTGGATCGACGGAACTTCAAGACGGACTGGCTTCACTGGAAACGGGTTCAAGCAAATTATCCACCAAGCTTAATGAAGCTGCCGATAAAACGGCCAGTCTTCAGTACGACGATTCGACAACTTCGATGTTCTCTGAACCCGTACAATTGGTCCAATCCAATTTATCTGAAGTACCTAACTACGGAACCGGGATTGCTCCTTATTTTCTGTCATTGGCCTTTTATGTAGGCGGTATCATGGCTTCCAATATCTTACCGCTTGGCCGCAGGCATAATCTTAAGGTTACCGGAACCGTTCATTTCACGAATAAATTAATGCTGGTATATGTAATCGGCTTGATACAGGCACTTCTAGTGGATGCAGTCGTCCTTCTTGGATTCCATTTACACGTGGCCAGTGTCCCTGTATTCATTCTATCAAGCATCATCGTTTCATTTACCTTCATGACATTCATTCTTATGTTGGTGACCGTATTCGGAGTGGTGGGCAAATTCGCAGCCGTGACCCTTCTCGTGTTCCAATTGGCGACCTGCGGCGGAACATTCCCAGGCGAACTGGGCATGTCATTATTGACGAAAATCGGTCAATTTCTACCTATGGCCCACTCATTAAAGGAACTTCAAGAGGTCATCTCATTAGGCGGCTGGGAAAACTTGCAAACGCAGATTTGGATCTTACTTGCCTATCTCGTTTTTGCAGCGATCATTGGTTGGATAGCCAGTCATATCCAGCATGCAAAAGTAACTTCAGAGGAAGTGACATCTTGATCTGAAAAAGCGCAGTGCAAATGGCACTGCGCTTTTTTTATATACAAGTGAAAATCACCGGGTAAAACAATTAAAGTCGGCTAAACTTAAAAGAAAAAGCCCTTGCTGCCTGAACTATTCAGGTGGCATAGGGCTTTTTTATTGTTTCATCTAAGCGGTTTGATCTTTTTTCATAGCTGGTTTTTCTTCAGCCGGCCATGCGCGCTTAATGAATAATGTCAGAATCAGTGCCACAGCAGCAATGAAGGTGGATACAAAGAAGGAGAAGTTAATTCCATCGAGCATCGCCTGCATCCCGATTTGGGCCTGCATTTGTTCCATCATCTCAGCAGTGGGCTGGCTTGTTAATTTGCTCATTGCTTTGGTCATTAAATCCTCACCGGAAGAAGCGGCATGGTTTGACATGACCGTAACAAGCAATGCCGTACCGATTGCACCGGAAATCTGGTTCAGCGTGTTATTCATGGCTGTACCATGCGGGTTCATACGTGCTGGCAGTGAGTTCAATCCATTTGTCATGATCGGCATCATTGCCATGGACAAACCGAATAAACGGACGGAATAAAGAATCACAATATGTGTATAAGAAGTATCCATTGTTAATTTACTGAAGAAATACGTCGTCACCACAGTAATAAACAAACCGGTTGAAGCAAGTATGCGGGCACCGAATTTATCGAAGAGCTTACCGGTAATCGGTGACATGAAGGCCATCAATAGTGCACCGGGCAGCATCAGCAACCCTGAATCGAATGGTGAAATGCCACGGACCGTTTGTGTATACATCGGCATTAAGATCATCGCCGAGAACATGGCCATATTAAGCACGATTGAAATCGTTGCAGATAAAGCGAACATCGGATGTTTGAAGATCTTGAATTCAAGCATTGGCGTTTCCATTTTAAGTTGGCGTGTAATGAAAAGGATCAGGGAAATGGCACCGACAATCAATGTTCCATATACCCAAGGGCTATCCCAGCCTTTGCTGCCTGCAGAGCTGAATCCGTAAAGCAGGCCGCCAAAGCCCAAGCTAGATAGGATGACCGATAATTTATCGATTTTAATATCGACTTTTTCCTTTTTGTCTTTAAGTTTAAAGAAGCCGAGAAGAAGCACTAGTAAAGCAAGCGGAGTGATGAAGTGGAATAGCATTCTCCAATCATAATGTTCGATGATCCAGCCTGAAAGCGTCGGCCCGATTGCAGGGGCAAACATCATGACCAAACCGAATAATCCCATTGCAGAGCCCCGTTTTTCAACAGGGAAAGCAGTTAAAAGCACGTTCATTAATAACGGCATCATAATTGCAGAACCTGCAGCCTGAACCATACGTGCGCTCAATAATAGCGGGAATGTATGCGCTACACCTGCAACGATCGTCCCGATCGAGAATAGGAGCATGGCTGTCAGGAACAGATTACGTACCGAATATTTTCTTATTAAGAAGGCTGTTGTCGGAATCATGATTCCGTTCACAAGCATATAGCCCGTTGTCAGCCATTGAACTGTGGAAGTCTCGATTCCCAGGTCTGTTTTGATTGATGGCAGTGCAATATTTAAAAGGGTTGAATTCAGTATCGCTATAAAAGCCCCGACCATCAGTATGGCCAAAATGCCATACGAACCCTTTTTCTCATTTGTTTGTGCAGTACTCACTTTTTATCTATTCCTCCATTCAAACTATTGGTTCATTTAATTATACGAGCGGTATATTCCAAACTCACAAAATCAATAATATACCCCTAGTTCATTTTTTGCAATAAAAATTTACTGGTTTAAATAAGGGTTTGTGCTGTGATGAAAAATAGAGTACGATTACATTTATACAAGCAGTATAATGAAAATAAGGTGATATGATGAATAATCGAAGGCAGAATGTCATCGATACGGCTCATAAGCTGTTTATTGACAAGGGCTACCAAGCCACGTCCATACAGGACATTTTAGATGGCAGCGGTATATCAAAAGGTACATTTTATAATTATTTCCCTTCGAAGGGTGAATTATTTATAGCCATTTTCCGTTCCTTCTATACAAAGATTCGCCATGACCGGGAAAAACTGTTGATTGGTCAAGATTCCGCCGATATTGATATTTTCATCCAGCAGCTCGAACTGCAGCTGATGGTGAACAAGCAAAGCAAATTGCTTATCCTGATCGAAGAAGTCCGTGTTTCCAACGATGAAGAATTAAAACAATTCATCAATAGCACGCTATTGTTGAGCTTACGCTGGATGTATAATCGTTTTATCGATATATTCGGTGAAAGCAAAAAACCCTATCTTTTAGATAGCGTCATTATCTTTCATTCGATGATGACTCACATGAATCATTTTAGCTATCGTGCCAATCCCGCCGGTACACCGGACATACAAATTATCCGCTATTGCATGAACCGTATTGTCCGCTTAGTCAATGAAGTGGCTGAAAGCGGGGAACAGATCATTGATCCGGAACTAATGGATACGTGGTTCCCAAACTTTACAAACCACCTTGATCCTTGCCATAATGATTTGCTTCAATCAACCACTGAATTGAAAAAAGCGATAAACAAAGCTTTGCCTTGCGATGAAAATCGAACAAGAGCCATTGAATTAATCGACTTTATCCAAGATGAGCTGATGCAGTCCGACAAGCCGCGAAAATTCTTGATAGAAAGTTTGCTGCTCACTTTGAAGACTGGATATGCATCACAGGTCCAAGCTTACATTGAGACTTTTGAAGAAAGCATCAATTCTTGCTTGAGCCGATGAATAGTGAAGATACACGCACCTACCAAAAACGGTAGGTGTTTTTTTATGGCTTTTTGAATTGCCCTGTTTTAAAAAAAGAGTTGGTTTTATAAAAGGGACCTAAGGAAACACTATCCTTATCATCATAAAGGGAGGTCTATCTACTTGAGTGTGAAAGAGAGTGCTTTGTCCATACTGGCTCTGGGCGGAGTGAACGAAATCGGTAAAAACATGTACGTGGTTCAATATTCTAACGATATCGTCATTATTGATTGTGGTGCAAAGTTTCCTGATGAAAGTTTATTAGGAGTCGATTTGATCATTCCCGATATTTCCTTTCTTCAGGAGAATAAGGAGAAGATCCGCGCTTTAATTGTGACTCATGGGCATGAAGATCATATTGGCGGGATCCCTTATTTCTTGAAAAAATTGAATGTACCCATTTATGCCACACGTTTAACACTTGGTTTGATTGAATTGAAGTTAAAAGAACATAACCTTTTGGCTGATACGGAATTAATCCAGATCGATTCGGATTCAAGGTTGGAATTTGGGGAGATGGTTCTGGACTTTTTCAAAACGAATCATAGTATACCCGATTGCCTTGGAGTCACCATGCATACGCCCGTAGGCACGGTCGTTCATACAGGGGACTTTAAGTTTGACTTGACTCCCATGAATGATCAGTATCCCGATATTCATAAAATGGCCAAAATCGGGAGTGAAGGTGTACTGGTTTTATTATCTGAAAGCACGAACGCTGAACGCCCCGGCTCAAGCCCCTCGGAGCATCTGGTTGGCAGCCATATTGAAGAAGCCTTCATGCAGGCAAAACAGAAAGTCATTCTTTCGACCTTCGCTTCAAATGTCAATCGCGTTCAACAAGTTGTGAACGCTGCACAGAAGACAAACCGGAAACTCGCCCTGATTGGACGAAGCATGGTGAACGTCGTATCCGTTGCCATTGAACGCGGCTACCTCCAGGTTCCTGATGGGATGCTTATCCAACCACAAGAAGTGGATAATTATGCTCCTGAAAAGGTCGCAGTATTATGTACTGGAAGTCAAGGAGAGCCATTTGCTGCCCTTTCCCGCCTTTCCAGTTCGAATTATCGGGATATGAGTATACTGCCTGATGATACAGTGATTCTTGCCTCCACTCCAATACCCGGAAATGAACGGGATGTTTCACGTATCATCGACAACCTGTTTCAACTTGGTGCCAAAGTCATTTACGGTTCTGGGACTGTAACGGGCATGCATGTTTCCGGACATGCCTATCAGGAAGAGTTGAAGCTCATGCTTACCCTGATGAAACCTAAGTATTTCATACCGATTCACGGTGAGTATCGGATGTTGCACCAGCATCGATTGCTAGCTGAGTCTGTCGGGGTGGAGAAGGACCATACTTTCATCATCAATAACGGCGATGTGGTGGATATTGAAAACTCCGTTGCCCGTCAAACGAGAAAGGTGACTGCAGGCAATACCTTTGTTGATGGTGTTGGCGTTGGTGACGTTGGGGAAATCGTTCTGCGGGACCGTAAGCAGCTTTCCGAAGATGGAATGCTCGTGATCGTCATAACACTAAGCAAGACGGAAAGAAAAATAGTATCAGGACCCGATACCATTTCCCGGGGATTTGTTTATGTTCAAAATTCCGAGGACCTCCTTAGGCATGTGAACCGTCTTGTCATGAAAACGGTCAACGACTTACAAAATGAAAAAATATATCGGTGGAACGTCATTAAGCAAACCATAAAGAAGGAACTTGGGCAATATCTCTTTACTCAAACTAAGAAAAAACCAATGATCCTTCCGATCATCATTGAAGTTTAGCGCCAAATCGAAAGGAACTCGACTTCGTATAGTCGAGTTCCTTTTTTCAATCAAGCCCTGATTTACTCGCTTTTGCGGCCATCGCCTTGTTCTTATTCCAAACCTTGAACTTCATGAAAACGGCGGCAAGACCGATGATCACGATGAATAAAAGGCTGATGAAAAACCCTGGACGTATCTCTTTTTCTAGCAGGGTGCCACTTACGGCGGCTAAAATTAAAAGAAGTCCGAAAACGGCCGTAATCTTACTCCAAACCTTATTTTCCAATATTTTAAAAGAGGAGAGAATGATGAATGCCCAGTTATACAAAAGTAATATTCCAGCTGATGTTGTAATGTATTCATAAATCTTGCCTGGCAGGAGCAAGGCAGTGATGATTGATCCTAAAAGTCCCAAGGCTCCAAGACCGAGTGAGGGCAGTGGAAGGTCCTTGAATTTCTTGATCTTTTGCATGAATAATGCGGGTGCATTCCCATCATCGGAGAGCGTTACCAATAGATTGGTAACACCAAATAGTGAAGCGGTCATCGTCGAGAAACCGGCAATGATGATCGCACCATTAAAAACGTGCGGGAAAAATGCCAGGTGATAACTGTCCAATGCCGAAACGAAGGGGCTTTCTTTTTCACTGAATGCTCCTAATGAAATCATAGTTACTGCTAACCCCAATGAAACTACATATATGATGGTAAGAACAAAGAGCATGATCGTCCCTGCCTTTGGCGCATCTTCCTTCTTTTTAAGCTGCATCGCCATCAGTCCAATGACCTCGATGCCGCCAAACGCATAAAAGGCATAGATAAGGGATATCCAAAACCCTTTTAGCCCTTTTGGAAATAATTCATTGAACTTATTCGGGAATGAGGGCGGTTTCCCTCCATCAAGACCAAACCAGCCGAAAACCGCACATATTGCAATAATGATAAACATAACGATCGCTGCCGTCTTAATTATCGCAAGTATGTTTTCCACTCTGTCGAACCCTTTTGTCCCCAGCAATACCACCACGATCGAAACAATTGCAAAACCGGATGCAAATAGCCACAGAGGTACTTTCGGGAACCAAAATTGAGATAATAGCGAAAGCGCAGTAAGCTGGCTTCCCATGATCAATATATTGGAGGACCAATAATTCCAGCCACAGCTAAAGCCAGCCCATCGTCCAAATGCTTTATTGGCATAATAACAAAAAGAACCCTCTTGGGGATCGGCAGCCGTCATCTTAGCAAGCAGATTATAAACGATGTATGTACCTAGTGCAGCCAATACAAATGAAAATACAATGGATGGCCCCGTCGTTTTAATCCCTATGGTCGAACCGAGGAAATAACCAGTCCCGATCGTACAGCCGACACCGACCAATGATAGCTGCCACCATTTCATATCGCCTTGTTGTTCACCAGATGCTTTGGAATTTTGAGCAGCCATCCCTTTCGCTGAACTGCAATTGGCTTTTGTTGTCATAACAATCCCCCCTTCCATCATTCATAGTGTTGATAATGCCACAATGAATTATGCAAGGAAGAAGTTTACCAAATGATAAATCAAATACCCGAATAAGAATTGAAGTGCTTAAGCATTATGATACGATGGCAGAAATGCCTTGATATGCAAAATAAACACCAAAGCCGATCAAAGATAATCCAGAGATGATCGAAATGGCCATTAAGCTTTTTTCATTTAAAAACCTGCGAAATCCATTCGTTAATGCAGCCACAAAAAAATCCCAGCAGGTAAGACCAAGCAAATCATTCCGCTATAAATGAAAAGTTGGGAGGTCCCATAGCTTGAAGCCGTTTTAGCTAAAACAGATCCATATATACCCAACCAGAATAAAATGGATAATGGACTGGTCACTGACATGATGAATCCGTTCAAAAAACAGGAAATTAAAGAATCTCTATTCCTGTATTGATTTTTTTTGCGTGTTACAAACAAAAAAAAGCCGTGGGAAAACCCGGCTTTTTCGGAGAATTTCTATTGAATCCTATTATGCAGCAGCTTCTTTTTTGTCTGAACTAATGAATTTCAAAACAATCAAGACGATGCCTATGCCTATGATCCCTGTAATGATATAGCTCAAATTGATATGATTTTTCATGACAAGGGACATGACCGGAGGGCCTGCCGCAACTCCGATGAACCTGGATGACATGTAGAAGGAGGTTATCGTCCCCCGCTGTTCCTTTTTTATATTTTGAGTGATGATTGCGTCGAGTGTCGGCAATAACGCACCAATTGCTATGCCAACCAAGCTCGTTACGAGTAATAAAAGGAAAACTTTGTTTTTAGTAAAACCGACAAATACAAGGCTGATTGAAAGGACAATTATACTAATCATGATGATCTTTTTCATGATTGGTAATTCACCCTTGATTTTTTTCCCTGCAACGTAAGAAGACACACAAAGGAAAAATAGCGGGATCGCTATCACTAAACCTTTTTTGACTCCATGCAAATCATGGATTTTTTCCAGATTATCAGACAAAAAGAAAAGAACGCCGAACAAAACCAACATGACAAATACACCAATCAGGAAAACTGTATATAACCATTTTCCTTCCTGCTTGAATATTTTTTTCGTATCATGCCAAAATTCTTTGAATTTCTTCGGATCATCCTTTTCCTTTGGTACCTTTATAAAGAAAAAGACCAAGACAATAGATATTAAACTGAAGAATGAAATCGAGAAGAATGGTAAAAACCAGATAAATGCAGCAAACAGGGAACCCAATATTGGACTAAGCACTTTCCCAAATGTATTCGAGGTTTCTATGATACCCAGACAAGAACTCGTTTTTTCATCATCATCCTTGTATAAATCCCCCACCAGAGGCAAAATGATAGGTGAGGCACCAGATGCCCCAATCCCCTGCAATACCCTCCCGATGATGATCCATGTATAGGGATTTTCCATTTTCCATGAAGCATAACCTGCGACCAATCCACCAATAAGGGCTAGGATCAGACTTGGCAGGATCACCATCTTCCGTCCGAATCGATCTGATAAATAACCTGCTATGGGAATTAAAAAAATGGATGCAACGGAATAGCTTGTTATTACCATGCTTGATTGAAATGAAGATATCCCCACCTTATCCTCGAAAATGGGCAAAACCGGGATAAGCATTGAATTTCCAAGTGTCATCACCAATGGAATTGATGCCATACTGATCAGGCACCACACGCTTACGTCTTTATTTTGCTTCTCATGACCTTCCATACTTACACTCCTCATCCATTATAAAAGCAACTTATTGCATAAAAGGTAACCATTTGTGAAATCAATATGTTTTGCATCATTTTTTAGATGTCTTAAATTATTATGTTATAGCTTTGATGGATTTATTCAGTAGCGCTTTTCCCAAAATTACCCCTTTTGACCTTTAAAATATTCTTCTCTTTTTTTACATTTGTTACGACTAGGTAAACAGCAAACGAGACTATGATTCACCGTCAAAAAAGGACTAAAAAGGTGGTACAAGTCCAATTGTTTGAATACATTCAAATATGCGAAGATGTATCAAACGATGAGGTGATGAATTGGGTGTTTTTTTCAGCTATGTATTATTAGGTTTATCACTGGCGGCTCCTATCGGACCCATAAACGCTGCTCAATTGGACAAAGGAATCAAGAAGGGTTTTTGGCATGCCTGGATTTTTGGCTGGGGTGCCATTTTAGCGGATTTTGTTTTTATAGCCCTCGTCTTTTTCGGTGTCGTCCACTTTTTGGACACCCCCTTCATGAAGACATTTTTATGGCTTTTTGGATTTTTCGTCCTGACCTATACCGGAATCGAAAGTCTGCTAAGTGCAGGTAAGATTGAAGTGAATGCACGAAAAGCGAAAGATTCCCTTTTTTCTTCATTCCTGACAGGATTCATCATGTCCCTTTCGAATCCTTTATCCATTTTGTTTTGGCTGGGGATTTATGGATCCATTCTCGCAAACTCCGCTTCAAAATATGATATGGATCATTTACTTTTTTACAGTTCAGGTATCCTTGTCGGCCTCTTAACCTGGGATTTCGCAATGGCCATCATCGCCAGCACCTTCAGACGCTTTTTATCCAAACCCATTCTAATGGGCATCTCGATCATTTCGGGTATATCCCTTATAGGGATTGGCATTTACTTTGCCATCCAAGCAGCCAAGGTTTTATTTACATAAGCATTTACTCGTGAGTTCGTATTAAATAGATAAAACAGGCCGCCTATTTTATTATCCTTCTTTGTCCATGCCAGACACTTATCCCCCATTGTTCATAGCCTGAAAGGGTAAACACAAAGTATAATCACGGTTATTACTTTTATATGTTCCATACTTTACTGTTCCATATTATTACGATAATTCTTATGTTAATTTGCCTTATTATGATGACAGACTGCCAGTACAAACACTGGTTCCAGTAACCACTATTCAGAGCCATTTAAACGCAGGCCGACAAGGTCAACGTTTCAGAGGTTTTTTGGGGTAACACCCTGCACACCTTTATTTTAATGGGGAAATAATGCTACTGGTATGGTACAGATACTTGAAGGTGGCATTCCAAATGAGGTTCATCATACAGATATAGTTGGATTACAATACCTAGGATTAACCTGCCCTGGCGGCGGGCACGGCGGCCCGGGTCGTAACTGTTTCCAGCAGTTCATTCCGGGCGTTGGCTGGGTATGGATTTGTAGATAGAAAAAAGACAGCCGATTTATTCGGCTGTCTTTTTTTATCCAAACCTAATCTCAGGAGCATTTACTCGTGAGTTTTGCGCATTTACTCGTGAGTTTCGCGCATTTACTCGTGAGTTTCGTGCATTTACTCGTGAATTCCGGATTAGGCTGCTTTCTTGTTAGATGCTGCGTTCTTTTATTTGCTGGGCCATTTTCATGATGAACGTTTCTATTGCGACATTTTCAACTTCTTGTTCCCCGTATTTCCGGACATTCACTTCATTTTCTTTCTCTTCTTTATCTCCAAGAACCAGCATATATGGGATTTTTCCCAACTGTGCTTCCCTGACTTTATACCCCAGCTTTTCATTCCGATCATCAATTTTCACTCTTATGCCTTGATTCTTCAGTTCTTTTTGAACCTTTAAACAATAATTCAAATGAACTTGTGAGACAGGGATGATCTGTACTTGCACCGGGGCAAGCCATGCCGGAAAAGCACCGGCAAAGTGTTCTATCAGAATTCCAAAAAAACGATCGATCGATCCAAAAATGGCACGATGAATGACGACCGGACGAACTTTTTCATTATTTTCATTGATGTAATTCAGATCAAATTTGTCGGGCATTTGAAAATCAAGTTGGATTGTTGCACATTGGTGGCTTCGTTTTAATGCATCTTTAATATGAAAATCAATTTTCGGTCCATAAAATGCTCCGTCCCCTTCATTTACTTGATAATGTATCCCGATGCTTTCCAGAACATTTTTCAAGGCTGTTTCAGAAGCTTCCCAAAGGGAATCATCGCCCATGGAATCCTCTGGACGCGTCGAGAGCTCCACGGAATACTCGAATCCAAAAGTGCGATACACCTTATCAATCAGATGAAACACTTGTTTAATTTCGCTTTCGATTTGATCCTGCCGAACATAGATGTGGGCATCATCCTGACAAAATGTACGGACCCGCAGCATCCCGTTCAATGCACCGCTATATTCATGACGGTGGACTTGCCCGAATTCGGCCATCCGGATTGGCAAATCCCTGTAAGAATAAAGACTGTTTTTGAAAATAAGCATATGACCCGGACAGTTCATTGGCTTCATCGCGAATTTTGTTTGATCCACCTCAGTGAAGTACATATTCTCATGGTAATGATCCCAGTGACCCGATTGTTCCCATAACCGCTGGTTCATCATGAAAGGAGTCCGAACTTCGTCGTAATCAGCTTCAGTCTGAAGCTCCCGCGAGAATTTCTCCAATTCATTTCTAACGATTTGCCCTTTCGGTAAATAAAACGGCATTCCAGGGGCTTCCTCCGAAAACATGAATAACTCCAACTGCTTCCCTAATTTACGGTGATCACGTTTGGCCGCTTCTTCCAGGAATTCAAAGTATTCATGTAGATCCTTTTTCTTTCGGAATGCCACGCCATACACCCTTTGAAGAACTTCATTTTGATTGTCTCCCCGCCAATAGGCACCAGATACACGAGTCAATTTGAACGATTTTACAAATGATGTGGATGGAAGGTGCGGCCCTCTGCAAAGATCGACGAATTCCCCCTGTTGATAGAGCGTTAATTTTTGACCATTAGGGATGTTCTTTGCTATATCCAACTTGAATGACTCCCCTCTGCCCTCGAATAACTTCACAGCTTCTTCATAAGTCACTTCGATCCTTTTGATTTCCAGATTTTCACTTATGATATGTTCCATCTCTTTTTCAATAGCTTGTAGATCTTCTGGGCTCAAAGGATGGTCTAACTTAAAATCATAGTAAAATCCATCTTCCACGACTGGCCCCATTCCTAATTCCACATTTCGGTATAATCTTTTCACAGCCTGTGCCAAAACATGCGCCGATGTATGTCGTAATACTTGCAATCCTTCATCCGAATCCAGAGTCAAAATCGATAGTTCTGCATCATCATTCAGCTTGTGACTTAGATCAACCAGTTGCTTATCCAGTTTTCCTGCTACTGCCTTTTTCCTTAAACTTGAACTGATGGACCCTGCCACACTTTCCACTGTCATCCCTTGCTGATATTCCTTTTGCTGCCCATCCGGGAATTGAACTTTAATCATTTTTTCACCCATCACATAAACACCCCTTTTTAAGTAATAAAAAACGCACCCATCCCTAAGTAAGGGACGAGTGCGTTTACCCGTGGTTCCACCCAATTTCCCATAGAGCAAGAAACACTCATGGCTCTGGAGCTTGTAACGCAGCTTAGACGATATCAGTTACTTTTGTTCACCGATATAGCTCAAAGGCGGTAAAACATTTTCCTAAGCCAGGAAGTTCGCAGCTTCTCTTCCCTCTCTGAAGACCGTAAAAATGATTCATGTCCTTATCATGGCAATATTTTTATATATAAAAAAACGCACCCATCCCTAAGTAAGGGACGAGTGCGTTTATACCCGTGATTCCACCCAATTTCCCATAAGCAAGAAACACTCATGGCTCTGGAGCTTGTAACGCAGCTTAGACGATATCAGTTACTCTTGTTCACCGATATGGCTCAAAGGCGGTAAAACATTTTCCTAAGCCAGGAAGTTCTCAGCTTCTCTTCCCTCTCTGAAGACCGTAAAAATGATTCATGTCCTTATCATGGCAATAATTATAATAATAAAAAACGCACCCATCCCTAAGTAAGGGACGAGTGCGTTTATACCCGTGATTCCACCCAATTTCCCATAAGCAAGAATCACTCATGGCTCTGGAGCTTGTAACGCAGCTTAGACGATATCAGTTACTTTTGTTCACCGATATGGCTCAAAGGCGGTAAAACATTTTCCTAAGCCAGGAAGTTCGCAGCTTCTCTTCCCTCTCTGAAGACCGTAAAAATGATTCATGTCCTTATCAATGCTTCTAAAATGAAAATGGATTTTTATATTGTTATATATATTACAATATATTCCCATAAGTGACAACCTCAAATTTTTTAATTTCATTGCAAACACTGAATTGGTATAATTAGTAAAAAAGGAGTCACTATGAAACGTTTAAGCAATTGGTCTATTGTATTTGCAGTGATTGGTACACTATCATTTTGCTGTTCCCTTGCTTTACCAAAAGCCTCCGAGCAGCTTATGATATCGGGATTCGGTGCGTTAGTTATTGGTATGTTATGCAGTTTCGGGGCCATGTATAAAAATGAAAAAGGAAAGTCGAAATTTTTGGCTGTGGCTGCATTCTTTCTTTTAAGTTTCATTCTCGTTTGGAATGAACCATTTCAAATTGTCAGGCTCTTGACCTGGATGAAAAATTAATCAAAATGAAAAACCCGTTTGCCATGACGGGTTTTTTGATTGGTTCAATCTTCATCGGCTATCGTTCGATTTGATTTCTTTAATCTAAGCCATAGCGTAAGTCCAGTGGACCAAAGAATTAGCGCGCATCCAAAGCCGAGCAATGATAACGGTGCAAGGATTTGATGCTCCCCAAACATGACAGTATCTGGCACAATAAGCAATGTGATAAGCGCCAATAAACAGAGAAGCACTCCTGTTGCATAGTAAACCTTGATTTGGAAAAGTGACGCCAAAGGTAAAAAATGAATCCCTACAATAATGGCGATGACTCCCGGTATAAGATCGGTCTGATTGATCAAGTTACAGACGGCAATGGCAATCCCAATCAGCACCGCTTCGGCAATGAAGACCATATTAAACAAAAATCCGATACGCTTCAGACGCCTAGCCCCATTTTCTGAAACTTGATTGGACATTTTTTGTGATGCATGAATTAATGAAATGCCTTCGATAACCATTATGATTCCTACGAATATGGCTGCGAGTTCCACGTAGGGAAACCCCCACCCCTGCAATCCCATTATACCAGTACCTGCCCACAGTGTACCGAAGACCGCCATGAAAATGACTCCAATTCCAGAACCGCGATAAGCCTCTTTCATCCTCATTTTCCTTTCATCCACATAATAAAAGTACATAGATTAATAGTATTGCACACCTTCCCCAATTATTCAGTTATAAAAAATGGTTTATTGAAAAAATTACCATGATGCGAATTTTAATAGAAAATTGCCGCTTTCGTCGATATAATTGCCGTTTTCGTCGATATATTTCTATTTTCGTCGATATAACTGGATTTTCGGAGATATATTCCTATTTTCGTCGATATATCTCTATTTTCGGAGATATAACTGGATTTTCGTCCGATATCGTCTAATTAAAGTCCATAAAAAACCTGAGTCCCCAAAGGGATCTCAGGTTTTTATCTATTCATATCAAGCCACATCTGATTTATCAAATTGACAATCTTTTAATGATATTAATTTGGTCTTGTGATAAATCTTGTATCCTAACCAGATCGCCAGAAATATCGGTAATCCGATATAGGAGACGGCGACGCCATACCAGTCGATGCTGCCACTTAGGAATGCTTGATAGTTCTGCCCTGCAATGACACCCATGCAAAGGACGAATGATAGGATCGGACCGAGCGGAAACCATTTTGCTTTATATTTCAATTCGTTCAAATCACCGCCCTGTGCAACATATGCACGTCTAAAGCGATAATGGCTAATTGCAATACCAATCCAGGCGATGAAGCCGGTTAGCCCGGATGCATTCAATAGCCATGTAAATACATGGTCCCCAAAAATGGATGTCAAGAAGGCGAGCCCGCCAATTAATGCCGTTAGAATCAAAGCATTCATCGGGATTCCCCTGCGATTGACTTTGGCGAGGAATTGGGGAGCTTGTTTATCTTTCGCCATCGACCATAACATCCGCGTTGATGCATATAGTCCCGAGTTCCCTGCGGATAGTAAGGAAGTCAATACGACCGCATTCATGACGGATGCCGCGAATGCCAGTCCTGCCCGTTCAAAGACGAGTGTGAAAGGGCTTACAGAAATGTTTTCGACATCCCCGTTCAGCAAACTTGGACTTGTATACGGAATCAAGAGGCCGAGTATCAGGATGGCCCCGATGTAAAATAACAGGATGCGCCAAAATACTTGGCGGATCGCATTCGGAACATTTTTTTCGGGATTCTCACTTTCCCCGGCAGCAATACCAACCAGTTCCGTGCCTTGAAAAGAAAATCCCGCTATAAGAAAGATTGAGATGATCGATAAAAATCCTCCCTTGAATGGTGCCTCGTCCATGGTGAAGTTTTCAAATCCGATCACCTTTCCGCCAAAAACCCCAAATATGGTCAATAAACCAATAATGATGAAGCAAATGATGGCAATGACTTTTATTAAGGCAAACCAATATTCAGATTCACCATAGCTTTTAATGGATAGGGCGTTGAGGGTGAAGACGATTCCAAGAAATAATGCACTCCATATAAGGCTGGGTACATCAGGGAGCCAGAATTTCATGATGATGGCTGCAGCAGCTATTTCCACGGCAAGGGTGACTGCCCAGTTAAACCAATAATTCCAGCCAAGTGCAAAGCCGAATGCGGGATCAACAAAGCGTGTGGCGTAGGTGGAAAATGATCCCGACACAGGCATATATGTCGCCATTTCCCCTAAGCTCGTCATAAGGAAATAAACCATGATTCCAATGCAGGCATAGGCAGCAAGGGCACCGCCGGGCCCTGCGCTCTGGATGGTTGCCCCGCTTGCCAGGAATAATCCGGTTCCTATTGAACCGCCAATGGCAATCATGGTCATATGCCTTGCTTTCAGTTTCCTTTTAACTGTCGGTTCTTGATTATCAATGAGATTCATGTCCATATGGTTCCTACCTCATTTTCTTTTAAAGTTAAAAGTTCAAGAAATAAAAGAGTTTTTTAACAACCGCTTTGTGAAAGTCTTAATAGTTCGCTTCACTTGCTGGGATACTATCCAGTTTAATTGCCATTGCCTGGTATCGTCTCCCTATTCCCGGCCTGGGTGACCCCATCTTGCTCAGGCTCCATTCCACACCATTGAATTAATGTAAGAGCAATGATTTCGGCTGTTGAGAACACGTTGTCGAGCAGGATGTATTCATTTGGATAGTGTGCAACCTCGGTTACTCCTGGCCCGAAAACGATTGCAGGCGTTTCACCGACATGTGTCAGCAATCCCCCATCCGTTCCCCAAGGGGAGGCCTCAATGACAGGGTCCTGTCCGGCAACTTGCCGATATTGATGAACAAGCGCATTCATCAGTTCATGCTCTACATCAATTGCTCCTGGAACCCAGCGTGCCCCGAACCATTCCAATACGGGCGGGTTTTCCTTGAACCATTGGTCCACTTCCCCCAGCTGTAATAACCAGGCCGCCATTTCATCCTTCGCCTGCTCCATCGTTTCCTCCGGCGCAACGCCCATCCTTCCTTCGATTTTCACAAGGTCAGGGACGGATGACGGCCAATTACCGCCTTCAATGACACCTAGATTGATTGGAATCGGAATAGGCGTGTTCTGATAAAGCGGATCACTGATACGTGCATTTCGCTTTTCTTCCAAGGCACGAATATGATTGATGACAGTCATGCTTTTTTCAATCGCACTAACGCCTTCATACCTTGTTCCGCCATGGGCTGACCGTCCTTTAACATGGATTCGGAACCACATCGAACCCTGCTGTTTCGGGAAGATCCTCATATTCGTCGGTTCAGGGATCAGGGCGGCATCTGCTTTATATCCCCTCAGGACGGCCGCCAATGTTCCGGCCCCACCGCTTTCTTCTTCAATCACACTTTGAAAAATGACATCTCCTTTTAATTGGATGCCATTTTCCTTCAATGCCTGCATCGCAAGGATCAGCGATACATTTCCACCTTTCATATCGGTTACACCGCGACCAAACATTCTTCCATTTTTAATCGCTCCACTATAAGGGTCGTCGTCCCACTGCTCCCGGTCCCCATCCGGAACCACATCGATGTGTCCGTTCAAAATGATGGAACGTCCGCCTCCAGTCCCTTTCATGATACCTACCACATTGGGGCTGTTGGAAAATTCACTGCGTGGAGAATAGAAATAAGAATGCTTTTTCAGCTCGCCGCCGTCAGGTTCCCAACTATCGATCTGCAAACCCATTTCCTGCAGCTTTTGGGCGACGATGGCCTGTGCCCCTGCTTCATTTCCTTGCGTACTTGGGGCTTGAACCATTTTTTGCAATAGGGTTGTTCCTTCTTCCCGATGATCCTTGATCCATTGGTTTATCCGTTTTTTTATATCCGGCACATTTATCCTCCTTAATTACACATATTCTCATAGATTACTGAAAGTCCCATCCCACCTGCCATACACAACGTTACCATTCCATACTTAACTTGTGAACGCAACATTTCATGCATCAGTGTGACTGTCAATTTTGCACCTGTTGCTCCTACAGGGTGACCAAGTGCAATTGCCCCTCCATTGACATTGACAATATCCTGATTCAAATCTAACTCCTTGATCACTGCAAGTGCTTGGGCAGCAAAGGCTTCATTAAGTTCAATCAGTCCGATATCCTCTAACGATAGACCTGCTTTTGCCAATGCCTTTCGAGTTGCTGGTACGGGTCCAATCCCCATAACTCCAGGTTCAACTCCTGCACTGGCGAAAGCCTTTATTTTCAAGAGCGGTTTTAATCCCTTTTCTTCTGCTTGCTGCTTGGACATTAATAGTACAGCTGCAGCTCCATCATTCATAGGACAGGCATTTCCTGCCGTAATGGTTCCTTCATTTTTGAATACTGCTGGAAGACTGGCTAGTTGATCTAGATGAATGTCCTCGCGTACCCCTTCGTCATGATTGAAGATTTGAAGTCCTTTTCGATCCTTGATTTTAAGCGAAATAATTTCTCTATCAAAGCGCCCCTCTACTATAGCTTTCCAAGCCTTCTTGTGGCTTTGATAAGCAAATAGATCCTGTTCTTCACGACGGATACCGTATTTTTCAGCCAAGCGCTCGGCAGTTATTCCCATATGCTCATTTCCCAAGGAACATATTAATCCATCTGCCAGCAGAGCATCCTCCATCGTTACGTTTCCAAATTTACCGCCCCATCTATTTTTCACGATATAAGGCACATTGCTCATGCTCTCCACTCCGCCGGCAATGATTACGTCTTCTTGACCAGCAGCGATAGTTAAAGCGGCGTTGGTAATGGCCTTTAAACCTGATCCACATGCTTTGATTACAACGTGGCCTGGGACACTGTGTGGGAAACAAGCCATCTGCGACGAAATACGGGCCGAGTTAAGTCCGCCTCCGTGGACATAGCCATGTCCGAAAATCACTTCATTTACCTTCTCTTTACCTAATCCAGAATTATCCATTAAACCTTCCAATACTTGACGGCCCAATTCGGTAGCTTTAACATTCCGTAGTGATTTGCCAAAGGATCCAACTGCAGTTCGCGCTCCAGCAACGATGACAACCTCATTCATGCTTTTTTCCTCCTCTTACCTATTCAATGGTGTTGACAGCAGCATGGATTTTCAATGTCGCCTCTGTATTACTTATCACATCATCCACGGTATATGGCGCCATGACTTCCTTCAGCACCAATCCCTCTTCTGTAACTTCCATGACAGCCATATCCGTAATGATTAAATCCACACTCTGCCTTGCCGTCAATGGAAGCGTACATGCCTTCAATATCTTCGATTCGCCCTGCTTATTCACATGATTCATCAGGACGATCACCTTTTTGGCTTTCTGGGCAAGCTCCATTGCCCCGCCCATACCCGGCACCCGCTTTCCTGGGACGATCCAATTCGCCAAATCCCCTTTTTCACTGACTTCCAGGGCTCCAAGGATGGTGATGTCGATGTATCCTTTCCTGATCATTCCAAATGCTGTTGCACTATCAAAATATGAAGCTCCCATTACAGTGGTGATCGGGAACCCTCCCGCATTACAGAGGGCAGGATCTTCTTGCCCGGGATCAGGGCTTGGCCCTGTACCGAGAACTCCGTTTTCCGCATGGAACAGCACATGGATATCTTGAGGAATATGGTCGGCCACCAAGGTAGGGATGCCGATGCCTAAATTGACGATCAATCCGTCATGGATTTCCTTGGCGGCGCGTTTCGCGATGCGATTTCGTACATCTACTGCCATGCCCATTTCCAATTCACCCCTTTTGTCGGAATCACCATATCTACATAAATGCCTGGTGTGGCAATACATTCAGGATCTAATTCGCCTACAGGAACGATTTCCTCCACTTCCGCAATCGTGAAGGTTCCAGCCATCGCTACCAGCGGATTGAAGTTACATGCAGTCTTGTCGTACACTAAATTCCCCAGCGAATCTGCCTTTTTGGCATGGACGATGCTGACTTCAGCCGTCAAAGCGGTTTCCACCAAGTATTCTTTTCCTTCTATCATCATCTTGTCCTTGCCTTCTTCGGCTATCGTACCAATCCCGACATCGACAAAAATCCCGCCTAAGCCTACACCGCCAGCACGAATCCGTTCGGCTAATGTCCCTTGCGGTGAAAATTCTACTTGCAGCTTTCCTTCAGTCATGAGCCTGCCGGCATTAGGATTGGAACCGATATGCGAGGCGATCACTTTCTTTGCCCTTTCAGCAGTCACAAGCCGGCCAATGCCGATGTCAGGGAATCCAGTATCATTGCCAATCAAGGTCAATTCCTTGACGCCCTTGTCAAGGATACCCTGTACGAGTGTCGGAGGAGTCCCCACTCCGCCAAACCCGCCATACATGAGTGTGCATCCATCGGAAATATGCTCCAATGCTTCTTCCATGGTCACAATTTTGTTTTTCTTCATAATGACCTGCTTCATATCGTTCCTCCTAAATAGCCTGCATGTCCTCAATCAAACCTTCCGTGTGCAATTCTTGCTGCAACTCTTCGAGGGAAGCTTCCAGTATCTTGACGAGGGTATCGATTTCTTCATTCGTAATGATTAATGGCGGAGATATGATAACCGCATCGCCAGCAATTCCTTCAATCGCACCTGCAGCAGGATAGATCAACAGCCCCTTAGCAAAAGCCTTATTGACAAGCCTTGTAGTCAGGCCGATCTGCAAGTCGAATGGCGTTTTTGAAATTCGATTGGAGACAAACTCAAGCCCAAGGAGAAGCCCTTTCCCTCTTACATCTCCAATGATGTCGAATTTCTCAGCCAATCCCTCCAGCTTCTTAAACAGATATTGACCTTTCTCTTCCGCTGCCTGAACCAGGTCATTTCGCTCAATGTAGGAAAGCACTTCCAATGAAACGGCTGCAGATAGAGGGTTTGCACTATATGTGTGTCCAGCCATGATTGATTTAGAACCTTTTAAAATGGGCTCCATGACACGGTCACTAATCATCGTGGCTGCGATTGGAGTATAGCCGGCACTCATTCCTTTACCCAATGCGATGATATCCGGGGTGACTCCCCAGTGTTCCATTGCGAACATTTTTCCTGTCCGGCCGATGCCCGTCATTACCTCATCGGCGATAAAGAGAATGTTATAGTTTTCGCAGATTTCCTTAATCCTTTGATAGTAGCCATCCGGCGGTGTTACAGCACCAGCCGATGCCCCGATTATCGGTTCTGCGATGAAGGCTGCGATATTCTCGGAGCCGACCCTTTGAATAGCAGTCTCCAGTTCATCTGCACACTTAAGCTTGCATCCGGAGGTTTCATTATTATAAGGACAGCGATAGCAGTAGGGAGCAGATATGCTAGGAAAATCCTCCAATAGCGGCACAAAACGTTTTCTTCTTGGTACATGACCTGACATCGATAAAGCGCCCATCGTGATCCCGTGATAACTCGTCCACCTTGATATGATGCGATTTTTTCGCTCGAACCCTTTTTCTTGCCAATGTTGTATCGCGATCTTCATTGCCGTTTCGGTCGCTTCCGATCCACTATTCACAAAAAACGACCAATTCAAATCCCCTGGAGCCAACTCACTTAGCTTTTTTGCCAATGCCTCTGCGGCTCCACTCGTAAAATGAGACCTATATGCAAAAGAAACTTTGCGGGCCTGCTCCGTCATTGCCTCGACAACATCCAATACACCATGGCCTATACTTGCTGTGACCGCTCCTGATGAACCGTCTATATACTGTTTTCCATCTATATCATAAAGATAAATTCCATTCCCATGAGAGATAGTGGGATAGTGATGATCTAAAGTAGGCTTAATCAAATGATTCCGTTCCATTTCATCTCTCCTTTTTAACGTTTGTACGCACTGCTCATTATCTATTAATCAATTAAGTTCTTTTAAAAAAACGATTCTACCAACTAAAAGGTTCATCCTGAATCAGGATGGATTCGGTAGGGCAGCCTTCCATAGCATCTTGCATGTCATCATGCAGGATCTCAGGAACTTCGGCAATCCCCTGATTATCGTCCAAGATGACGAAAGCGATCCCTTGATCGTCATAGTCATAAATCTCTGGACCTGTTGCACCGCATGCCCCGCACGCAATACAGGTTTCTTTGTCAACCCATGTGTATTTAGCCATAGAAACAATCCTCCTACTTGACGGATAAATCTTTACCCCAAATATTCATGTCCTCATACTTATCCCAAATATTGCAATTCTTCGTTAATCTGCCTCCATATTCATACCCCAGCTGATGAAAGACTGCGTTCATGCCCATTGACAATGATCGCGCTAATGAATAAGAGCAATAAATGTTTTTCCTGAACAATTCTTGTTCCAATGCGGAGATGAGCACCTTCATGAAACCATGCTTTCGATGTTGGGGAATCGTTGCACAGTCCGTTAATTCAGCATTGTGATACATCTCATTCACTTCAGCGGATGCAGCACTCACGATGGTTCCTTCATATTCGATAACACTAAAGATCGTGCCTTCCTCCATCACTTTCTTGATATATCGCTCATCATTCATCGGTGTAGGATAGGTTTCAAAAATGGCACCATATAACTTCGCCAGCTCCTCTGCATCTTCAACCGTAGCAAACCGGAGGATATAATCCTCAGGTATTTGCTGAGATTCCATCACCCTAGGAATCCGGCTAACATCTTGGATGACTTTATCTTCCTTGACCCAAAAGTCGCTTGTTCGCCTTTCATCCGTTAAATAGAAGGCCATGCAATAAGCATCATTCCCTTTGAAATACTTGCTCAATATGCCTTCCAGCATGAATCCTTGACCCAATGCCGCTGATAGATCTTCATTTCTGGCTTTAAGTATCACTTTAGTGAAGCCCTGCTCCTTTGCGATGGCAAGGGCCCGATCGATCGCTTTTTTGATATTTCCCCGATAATCATCCATGCGTAAGCGCTGATTGGCATGATCATGATAGAGTTCCATCGTATAACAATCCCCAGTCTCCACTTGGGTGAAAAAAGGCAGCTTTTGAACTGGCATTATGTACCCCCCTTATTTAAAGAATTCGGGAGAAGAGATGCATATCATCCGCTTCTCCCGGCATTCTATTTCCAATTGAATAATTTTTTGATAGGTGCCTGAAGAAGCTGATCATACGTGAACTCATCAGGATATTCACTCACATCATATATAGATAAGGCTTCATCCACCTTTTGATTCATCGAATCAGACACATAGATTCCACACTCAGGACAGTTCACGGCTGGAACTTGAAGGACTTTTATAGAGCGTTTCCCGTCAGGCATGATCCAGTAACAATCCTTCTTTTCACTTTCTTCCACGTTCGGGGTGTTGCACCACAAGCAATCCATCTTCATTCCTCCTTGCCTTCAGATTTAACAGAGCCACTAGCGGCCATGGCGTTCTTTTTTTCTTGGGCTAACCTTAATTTTTCCTTCATTTCATCCCGTTTATCACGGCGATCCTTCAAGGAAGCATGTTCCTCAGTGATTTCATATGCTTTTCTCTTGTCAAGACGACGAAGGCCTTCTGGCACCAAGTTGAATTTCTCGTCCGTCATCAGAGCTGAAATCCCGACGGCTTCTTTCCTATCCGCAGTACCATACACTTCATCAAAGTAAGCATCTGCACTGCCGGCAACATAATTCTTCGGCTCCGGATAGCTTGTGATAACTCCTTCAAAGTTCCGTAAAACGACTTTATCCGGACTTTGCGAAAGAAGGTAATTCGGAGTCAAGGCAATCTTTCCGCCTCCGCCAGGAGCATCCACCACAAAGGTAGGCACTGCATATCCTGATGTATGGCCGCGCAGCGCTTCAATGATTTCAAGTCCTTTTGAAACCGGCGCCCGGAAATGGCCAATCCCTTCAGATAGATCACATTGATAAATGTAATAAGGTCTTACCCTTGCTTTTACACAGTCATGCATAAGCTTTTTCATGATATGTACACTATCGTTGATTCCAGCTAGGATGACTGCCTGATTACCAAGCGGTACGCCTGCCATCGACAGCATATCACATGCTTTTTTCGCTTCATCCGTCAGTTCAAGTGAATGATTGAAATGTGTATTCAACCAAACCGGATGATACTTTTTCAGAATATTACATAAATTTTCCGTAATCCTCTGCGGGAAAACGACCGGTGCACGTGTTCCGATCCGAATGATTTCCACATGCGGGATGGCACGTAAGTTACTCAATACGTATTCAAGGATCTTATCATTGATCAGCAGGCCGTCTCCGCCAGAGATCAGCACGTCCCTCACTTCCGGAGTGTTCCGGATATATTCAATCGCCCCGTCAAGCTGCTTCTTGGGAACACCCATGCCAACCTGACCTGAGAAACGGCGTCGAGTACAATATCTGCAGTACATGGAGCATTGGTTCGTTACAAGGAATAGAACGCGATCCGGATATCGATGCGTCAATCCTGGAACAGGGGAATCCTCATCCTCATGCAGCGGATCCTCCAAATCATATCTAGTCTTGTTCATTTCTGCCGAAAGCGGTACCGACTGTAAACGAATCGGACAGCGAGGATCATCGGGATTCATCAAAGAAGCATAATAAGGCGTAATGTTCAACGGAATCGTTTGAGTCGAAATCCGGACTCCTTCTTCTTCTTCAGGTGTCAGGTTGACGACCTTTTTCAAATCATCCAGTGTTTTAATCGTATTGGTCAATTGCCAGAGCCAGTCATTCCACTGCTCTTCCGTTACATCCTTCCACAATTCGATATCATTATAATGCCTGCGTCCACCTAGGTATTCTTTATGTTTTACATCCATTCCCATCAAATTCATTTAAAATGCCCCCTTTATTGTAAGAACTTATATATATACTCTCGCAAGAATGATGCCAACATGAATAACAAGGAAAACGTAGGCAAAAGGGGGCAAACCGAGCTTAAAGTCGCAAGAAATTTTTCATTACGCATAATTTTTTGCAGCCAGATTCTTTGCGCCAAGTAAAAAATCAAAAAAGAGGGTCTCTTTACACAAGAGCCCTCTTCGTTACAACATGATCAAGAAAGTGAAAAAACCTGCATTCACTTTGATTCCTTCGATCCTGCCGTATAAACTTTTTCAATGCCGTACTTGTTTAACTTATATTGCAGTCCCTGTCTTTTAATATTGAGGGCTTCTGCCGTTTTGCTGATATTTCCGTTATATTTCTCGAACATATTGATGATCATTTCCCTTTCCATTTCTTCAAGAACGACAGGTAAATCAATCTTGTTTTTCAATGGGGAAGGATGGCTCTGCGCATTTGCTGCAGCATAATTTCCTGAAGGGAAAAGATAAGCAGGAAGATGATGTTCATCAATCATATCTTCCCCTGCGTCCATGACGTTAAAGGTCAACTCGATGGCATGTCCCAGTTCACGAATGTTTCCTGGCCATTGATATTGAAGAAGCCGCTGCATCGCCTTTTGACTGATCCCGCGCACTTCGGTAAAAAATGATTTGTTGAACTTTTGAATAAAGTGATTGACGATTTCCGGAATATCCGTTTTACGCTCCAAAAGAGAAGGCATTTGGATCGTCACGACATTCAGGCGGAAAAATAAATCCGAGCGAATGATTCCCCGCTCCAACGCCTCTTCTGGAGATATGTTCATCGCAGCAATGATCTTCACATTAACCTTCTGCTCCTTCGAACCTCCAACACGGCGCACCTCACCTTCCTGAAGCACTCGCAGTAATTTTGCCTGCAGACCGAGGTCGAGGCTATTCAGCTCATCAAGGAAAAGAGTTCCGCCATTTGCCTGTTCAAAAATGCCCATGCGATCCATAGCTCCGGTAAAAGCCCCTTTCGTCGTGCCGAACAGCAGCCCCTCCATCAATTCCTTTGGAACAGCTGCACAGTTCTGCGCGATGAAAGGCTGATTTCGCTGAGCACTTACATTATGTATACTTTGCGCAACCAGTTCTTTCCCTGTCCCGGTAGGTCCATAAATCATGACTGGGGAATGGGTACGGGCCGCTTTTTTCGCCAATGAAATCGCTTGCTGAAAAGCAGGGCTTTTACCAATCAAATCACTAAAATGATAGGTCGCCGTCCCTTCAGAGAACTTACTTTTCTTATGGGTCTCGGCCAGCTGGGAACGCAAATCGACAATTTGGTCGTACATATTCATGACCTTCGTAATATCCTTTGCGATTTCCACTGCCCCTATAATTTCACCATCCTCATACAAAGGATACGTACTATTGATCGACGTTATTTTTTTCTCCTTTAAATTGACATATGTTTGAATGGACTCAATCGTTTCATTGCCTTTTTCCAATGCTACATTCAGCGTACTGGATTCATCAGTCAATGAAGGATAAAGCTGAAAAATATTTTCCCCCAGCACATGTTCACGATCAAGCCCGTCGATATGTGCCATCATTTCATTGTAAAATACCGTGTCCCCATCTTTATTCACAATATGGACACCCACATTGATTACATTCAATATCCATTCAAATTGAGTGGAAAACTGATTTACTGAAGATTTCATTTCTTCATCTCCGTTCTCTGTCATCTGATAGAATCACCTGTAAATTATAGCATTTAATGGGAAACATTCATCTCTTTATTCTTATTAAAATCAAACTTCAATACAAAGGTAATAGAATAATAAGTTCAAAAAAAGGAATCTCGCATTATGCCAAGAAGATTATATTAGAAAATATAAAATTTAGGGGTGAGTCGGATTTCAGAACGAAGCAAAGAAACTAAAATAGAAATTAAACCGTGGGAAGATAAAGACCTTGAATTGCTTTTTCAACTAAATGCCCCAGAAATGATGGAACATCTTGGCGGACCAGAAAATAATGAACAAATCCTGAAACGCCATCAACGGTACCTACAGATTGGAGAAAAGGGGTGCATGTTTAGCATAAACACGTTTCCAGAGACAGAGGCAGCCGGTTCCGTTGGCTACTGGCAAAAAGTCTGGAACGATGAAAATGTGTACGAAATCGGTTGGAGCGTCCTCCCTTCCTTTCAAGGAAAAGGAATCGCATCTCATGCCGTGAAGGCAATGATAGAGAAAATCAAAGCCGAACGAAAATACAAATACATTCACGCATTCCCTTCGATCAATAATTCTGCATCAAACGCAATTTGCCGCAAGCTTAAATTCAACTTCATCTCCGAATGTGAATTCGAATACCCGCCAGGAAGCTTTATGCGATGCAATGATTGGTGCTTGGAACTTGAATGAATTCTTTAGATGAATAGCGGATTTGTGAAGGAAGGATTATTCCGGGTTATGTCGAATCATGTTGGGTTTAGGTGAATTATTTCCCGGGAAAGTCGAATTATTCCCATGGCAGGACGGATGGCATCCTATCCGCCATCATTCATATAACTGGAACTCCTGAACTCCGTACCTTTTAAATTACTTTAGCGCTTTTATTCTGTATACAAGTTTTATATCTTAATGAAGGTTAGGTCGATTCTCTTATTTTAAGTTTGGTAGGCAATTTAATAATGTCGCGCTTTAATTCCAAATTATCATTTAAATATTTTATCAATTCTATTACAGTGCGTTGTCCTAGTTCCATAATCGGTATATCGATTGTGGTTATGGTAGGGGTTGTGACTTGGCAAATAGATTGATTATCATAACCAACTATAGCTAGGCATTCCGGTATTTTATAGCCTAATGTAGTTGCCTTTTTAATAATTCCTGCTGCGACCTGGTCATTTCCAGTAAATAAGGCAGTAGGTTTTTCTTTTAATTTTAATATTTCATCACAAATACGGAACCCATCTTCAATATTAAATCCATGTCCAAATATCCAATCTTCATTGTGTAGTAAATGATTATCCGCTAATGCTTTTATAAACCCTTCTTTTCTTTGAATCTGAGCCTGACTATAAGAAGTATCGTAGCAAAAACCTATCTTACTATGGCCTTTTTTTATTAAATGATTAACAGCTTTGTATGTCGCTTCGAATTCATCATAACCAATAATTGGTATAGAGGCGGAATCATGGTATTCATTACACAGTAAAATTGGGCCGTATTTCAAATAAGGCTTTATTACATTCCATTCATTTTCTAACGCTCCTAAAATAACCCCATCTACTTCTCTATTCTTTAATTTTTCCATAACATCCAATTCATTTTTCGACTCATAAAAGGTTTGAAATATAAGAACTTTATAATCATTGTCCAATGCTGCTAGAGATACTCCTTTAACCAATTGGGCAAAGAATGGATGATCGAAACTTGGGACTGATATTGCAATGGTTTTGGTTTTATTTGTCCTAAAATTCCGGGCAAGTGAACTTGGTGCATAATCAAGCTCTTCAATCAGCTTTAAGATTTTTTCCCTTTTTTCTTTTGATACATATGGATGATTATTCAAGACTCTAGATACCGTTGTTTTAGAGACATTACATATCTTGGCTATCTCACTAATTTTCGTCATTTAATCCCATCCTTGTAATAAGTGGTTGACATGTTATCGATTTCAGAAGTTATTATTAAACCGTTCTCATATATCACATATTAACAAAATTTTTCCGAGCCGTATTTTTAAAAAGTTATTGAAGCGGATATTTTTAGCTAATGGAGGGATTGTTATGTTATTGAATAAAAAGGGCGGGTTTCAGTTATTGCCAAATGTTGAAGACCCAAAATACATTGTATTCTGTGATTTTGATGAAACCTATTATCCTCACTCCATGAGTCACGAGAAACAGAAAGATTTATATGAACTTGAAAATTACTTAGAGGCAAAAAGTAATAATGAAGAACTTGTCTTTGGCTGGGTCACTGGGAGTAGTATCGAATCAATATTACATAAAATGGAACAAGGTAGGTTCAGATTTTTCCCACATTTTATTGCCAGTGACTTAGGTACCGAAATCACCTATTTCTCAGAAAATAATTTTTTGGAAAATGATCCAGATTGGCATTCACAGATTATTATCGAAGAATTTAATAAAAGGAAAGTCGATGAAATTTATAATGTTCTACATAACGGCAATATACCATTGATTCCTCAGACTCAAATGGGAAGTTCACGCTATAAAAGAAATTATTATTATCAAATACAACATGAATCCGTCGACAAGAAGAACTTAGCCACCATCCAGAGGGTGGCCAAAGAGTACGGGATAGGGGTAAATATCAATCGTTGCAATCCCCTTGCCGGCGATCCCGAAGATAGTTATGATATAGACTTCATTCCATTAGGTACTGGAAAAAATGAGATTGTACGTTTTATGCTAGACAAATTCGGGCTGAGTCGTGAGCATGCCTTTGCATTCGGGGATAGCGGTAATGATCTGCTCATGTTAAAAAGTGTTAAACATGGTTACCTGGTAGGGAATGCAACTCAAGAAGCGAAGGAAGCTCATACTAAAATAGCGACAGGTACGTACTCTAAAGGAATATTAAGAACTTTGCAATCCATCATTACTATTTGAGAGGAAGTATAAGTAATGAGGAAAAGGTAGTTGGTGCGCTCTTGCCACAGCTATTCTTTCTGCTAACGGTATGGTTTTTCCTATCAAGCAAGCAATTCATTCCATGTTTCTTGACCTGCAAGCTTATCAGCAGAAACCTTACATGCCTTTTGGTATTTGAATAATGCCGTCTCGGTATTTTTTCCGAATTCTCCATCAAGAGGCCCAGGGTTATATCCTTTCATATAGAGCGCTGCTTGCAGGATCCATGTGATATTGCAGCTAGCGCCTTTTTTTATGGTGACGGCTGCAGTCTTGGTTTTAGGTCCCCATTTTCCATCGACAACTAGCTTTTTATTGTATTGCTTATTCAGCTCCGTTTGTAAACCTTTTATAAGGGCCGATCGAGTTTTGGGACCATAAAACCCATCACCCTCAATATTCGTTTTATATCGGCTATTTAACGTTTTTTGTATCGAAATTATATGACTATCTCCTTTGCTGGTTTTCGGCATTTCCATTTTTTCTAGTTTGAAGGTAAGGTGCGGTTCTTTTCCTGCTTGTAACTGTGTAAAAGATAACCCGCCTGTCATCTCCAAGTGGGGATAATCCTTGAATGAACTCCAATCCCCGCCCCATTTAAAGCCTAAATCCTTACCTATGGCAGCCACGCGCTGCCACTTTGAATTAACTGTCCATATCACCCTCTTGCCATCATCACTCACAATGAAGAAATCAATGGCCAGTCCATAATTATGAAAAGATTGTCCTGGTTTAGCGTTCGTCACAATAGGTTTAGCAAGATTGCTATAGTTTTTTCCATTGTAGCTGTAAACTCGTCCTTGACCATAAAGGGCGGCTTGTTCTTCCAAAGAGCGATAACCTGCACTTATCTGTACAGTGATCCCTTCAGTATAAGCACGTTCCACCATTTCCAATGCTGATGCCTTCACAACAGGATTCATCCCTTTGCCCATCTTTTTCACTGATCGATCCAATAACGTTCGTAATGCTACCGTCAATGTAATCCCTCCTTTTAAGTTCCCATCAAGCTTTATATAAGCCTTTTTAATGGAAAAGTAGCAGAGTTGAAAATTTTGTTCTCATTTACGGGGTCTCGGCTAGCCGTTTTTTCGGCAGGAGTGTCGCAAATTTCTTCAATCCAATAAGGGTTACAGTAAAAAATCATGAAGGATAATCTAGTCTTAAACTTGGTTCGGGGTGAGACCATTTCGAACTTCATTTTGACGACAAAAGGATATCTGGATTTTTTAAACAAAGTTGATTGGAATGGAGGGTACGAGACTCCTGCGGGAATACGCGTCCAAGGGAGACCCCGCAGGCGCAAGTGCGCCGAGGAGGCTCCCGGACCGCCCGCGGAAAGCGAGTGCCTGGAGTGGAAATCATTACACATACTCTCTTTCGGAAATCCACTCCCTTTCCGCACACTGCCTGCCAAGCCTCACCAAAGCAAGCATCTCCGGCGTCTCGGCTAGCCATTTTTTCTAGATTTTTTTTTGGATTTATCATCTTTTTCCAATATTGATAACTGAGGTGAAAAAGCTTGTTGTTCCTTCACAATAGAAAGGGAATTTCCCCCCCAAAAAAATAGACTACTTCCGTTCGCCCATTTTGCGAATGAAAGTAGTCTATTAATGAATTATTTTATTAATCTCATTAACTTACGCTCTAATTTCAATAGAGGGGCTTATTTTAAAGTCAGCCTCTGTTTTACTTTTCACTTCATCAAGTGTTACGCCATTTTGCAATTCAATCAATTCCATGCCTGCTTCTGTAAATTGAAAAACAGCCAGTTCGGTAATCAGGCAATGGACGACTTTTTCCCCCGTCAAAGGCAATGTACAGCTCTTTTTCACTTTGGATTCCCCATGCTTGTTCACATGGTCCATTATGACAACAATTCGTTTTGCGCCTTGGACGAGATCCATCGCCCCTCCCATTCCTTTTACCATCTTCCCTGGAATCATCCAGTTTGCCAAGTCCCCATTCTCGGAAACTTCCATCCCGCCTAAAATGGCCAGATCGATGTGGCCGCCGCGAATCATCGCGAACGACTCAGCGCTATCAAAAAATGATGCCCCCGATTTTGCCGTTACTGTTTCTTTTCCTGCATTAATCAAATCCGGATCGACTTCATCTTTTTGTGGATAAGGCCCGATTCCCAGTAAGCCATTTTCCGATTGAAGCATGACATTAAAGTCATTTGGAATCATGTTGGCAATCAAGGTCGGCATTCCAATCCCTAAATTCACACACATACCATCTTGGATTTCTTTAACAGCCCGTTCTAAAATTAGTTGTCTAGTCATTCGAATACTCCTCCTTTTTATGCGTTAGCAGTTGTAAGTTTTTCAATTCGTTTTTCATAGTCATTTCCTACAAGCACTTTCTGTACATAAACCCCTGAAGTATGAATTTCATCTGGATCGAGCTCTCCTGTGCCCACGAGCTCCTCCACTTCGACAAGCGTGACTTTCCCTGCTGTGGCAACGACAGGGTTAAAATTCCTTGCCGTTTTCCGATATACAAGATTACCGAAATGATCTGCTTTCCAGGCTTTTACAAAGGCAAAATCTCCGACTATTCCTTTTTCCATAATGTATGTGCGGCCATCAAAATCTTTATGTTCTTTACCTTTTGCGACTTCCGTTCCTACTCCTGTAGCTGTATAAAAGGCAGGAATTCCCGCTCCGCCCGCTCTTAAACGCTCGGCCAGCGTTCCTTGAGGAACTAGCTCGACCTCCAGCTCGCCACTTAAAAATTGCTGTTCAAATAACTTATTTTCCCCTACATAAGAAGCGATCATTTTTTTGATTTGTTTATTTTCAAGCAAAAGACCTAGACCCCAATCGTCGACTCCACAATTGTTGCTGACAATCGTCAAATCCTTTACACCTTTGTTACGCAAAGCAAAGATTAGTTTTTCTGGTATTCCGCTTAATCCGAATCCGCCAACGATAATGGTTGCTCCATCCTCGATTTGTTGAATAGCGCTATCAAAAGATGTTAATATTTTACTCATTTTCCATCATCTCCATTCTTAATACTATTCTATTAAATAAACAGTGAAGTTGCAAAAGCTATGATGAACACGGTCACTGTTTTCAAAACCGTAATCGCAAATATATCCTTGTAAGATTGACGATGTGTCAGTCCAGTAATGGCAAGCAAGGTAATGACGGCACCATTATGAGGCAGCGTATCCATTCCGCCAGATGCCATGGATGCAATTCGATGAAGCATTTCCGGGGTGATTCCGACACTTTGAGCCACCTGCAAATAGTGACTTCCCATTACTTCTAACGCAATCGAAAGTCCACCTGACGCGGATCCGGTAATCCCTGCCAGCACATTGACGGCGATAGCTTCGGATACGAGTGGATTGCCGCTTGCATCGAACACCCAGTTTTGAATGACCGAGAATCCAGGAAGAGTTTTCACCACATTCCCGAAACCAACTTCAGATGCAGTATTGAATATGGCAAGCAATGATCCCATTGCCGCAGCTGTTAATCCACTTGCCAATTTGACCTTGATACGTCCAACATTCAGAAGCATCGCTGCAATAATACCGATTGTCAATGCAACAATCAAAGACCATGATGAAGTGACTGTGCTTACATCGGCAATGTTGAAAGTTTCCTTCAACATAGATGCATCATACCAGTGCTTAACCGAAATGGCACTCCGGCTGAAAGCAAAATTAAACGCTACGACAAGGATGAGCGGTACGATGGACAGCCAAAAGTTAGGCAGGTTTTGCTGTTCTGCACTTTCTGGTTCATTAATATGTCCTTCCCCGTAGCCTTCACCATTTGCCAACGCTTGTTTACGGCGACGCTCTAACCAGAGCATTCCTCCAGTGAATACCATGATCGCGCCAATAATCCCCATTATTGGAGCTGCATAGGTATCAGTTCCGAAATAATTCGTTGGAATGATATTTTGAATCTGAGGTGTTCCAGGAAGGGCATCCATCGTATAAGTGAAAGCGCCTAATGCTATCGTTCCTGGCAATAATCTTTTTGGAATGTCTGCTTCTTTAAAAATTGCCGCTGCAAATGGATAAACGGCGAATGCCACTACAAACAATGAAACCCCGCCGTATGTCAGCGCCGAACACGCCAGCACCACAGCAAGAATGGCCTGCTTTGAGCCTAGTGATTTTACGATGGTCTTGGCAATGGATGCAGCTGCACCGCTCATCTCCATGACTTTTCCAAATACGGCCCCTAATAAAAATATCGGAAAAAACGCTTTTATATAGTTAGCCGCAAACGTCATATATGTCTCTGTATAACTCGGCAGCAAATGTCCACCGGATAGAATGACCGCCAATAAAGTAACAATCGGCGCTATGATAATGACCGGATAGCCCCGGTAGGCTAAAAAGATTAAAAGTCCCAGCGCCACAACAATGGCTAAAATTTGAATCACCAACTCAATTCCCCCTTTTCTCCCCTTGCCCCAAAATAATTTCGGAAGCCCTTAAGTAAAACTATTAATCTCCTAAATTCCATATTTTCAATTATTCCGCTTTTGCCATCCAAGCCTGCCTTCCCCAAGTCAAGCTGAATGATCTTCCTCAGTGGTTTCCAATTATTGAGAACGCTTTCAACAATCTGCTGAATTACGAAATCCCCTTTCATTTTACGTGGAAACACAATATAAAATGACAGATAGGCCATTCACTAAAGTTAATTATGCAATTATTGTGCCAACTTAAGTACAATGAAAAATCACATCTTTTAATGCCTTTTCAAACATTTTATTTCCCTTTTTATAAATAAAATCCCTTAAAACTGTCAAGGTTTCAGTACACATACGTATAAACTTCAAAAAAGTGTAAACATTTTCTTACACCATTTATATTTCCTTTCATTTTATGTACGGATCTCCTAACACTCCCGAATATTTGCTAGTGAAAAATATGCACTAATGTACCTACTGTTTTTTTTGGAGGGGCTGTTTAAACGTTCACTTCAAGTACTCGCTTTCCGCGGGCGGTCCCGGGAGCCTCCTCGGCTTGCGCCTGCGGGGTCTTCCTAGACGCGCATTTCCCGCAGGAGTCTCGAACACCCGCTCCAATCTACTGGACTGTTTTTTATAGAAAAAACTGTAGGCTGGTCTCATCCTGAACCATGATTAAGACTAGGTTTACTTCATTGTTTTTTTATAAACCCCTCATTGGATTGAAGAAATTTGCGACACTCCTGCCGAAAAACTGGCTTACCGGGACCCGGAGACGCTTGCTTTGATGAGGCTTGGCAGACAGTTGGCGGAAAGGGAGCGGATTTCTGAAAACACCTGAAACGTTTTTAAAATAAAAAAACTGCAGGCAAACTCGATATTCTTCGAATTTGTCTACAGTCTGAACCCTTTGGCAAAAGGGTACTTTCTATATTCATAAACCATATTTATTCATTTTTTCATACAGTGTTGTTCGACTCACTCCGAGTCTCTTTGCCGTTTCCGATTTATTACCAGAAGTCATTTCCAAACATGAAACTATTGCAGCCCGTTCGGTCTCATCCATTACTTCAGCTAAAGTGCGGATCGATACTGATTCTTTATGACCCGTTATTTCTTTAGGGAGATGCTTGGAACGTATCATTTCCCCTTCTTCAACAATATTCATTGCACGTTCAATGATATTCTCCAACTCACGGATATTACCCGGCCATTTATAAAGACGCAACAGCCGTAAAGCTTGTTCACTCATACCCGTTACGCGTTTTTTCATGAGGTTCTGGTACTTTTCAACAAAATGATTTACCAGTATTTCAATGTCCTCCGGTCGCTCCCTCAAGGAAGGAACCTGGATTTGCAAGACCTTCAACCGGTAATACATATCAAGTCGGAATTCCCCTTTCGAGACCATTTCCTCCAGATTACGGTTCGTTGCAGCGATTACCCGTACATCAATCGGAATGCTTCCCGTCGAACCGACCCTCTCGATCTCTTTTTCTTGTAAAACACGGAGCAGCTTCACCTGCATATGCAGTGGCAGCTCACCGATTTCATCGAGAAAAATCGTTCCGCCTTCAGCCGCTTCGAACTTACCTGCTTTTCCGCCTTTTTTTGCACCAGTGAAAGAACCCTCTTCATAGCCAAATAGCTCTGACTCCAGCAGCTCTGCCGGGATGGCGGCACAGTTCACTTTGACAAACACACCCATGGCCCTTCTGCTGTCATTATGAATGGAATGGGCAAACAGCTCCTTACCTGTTCCGCTTTCGCCCAAAATCAACACATTCGAGTCGCTTTTAGCGGCAATTTTGGCTTGACCTTTTACTTCCATGAAAGCAGTGCTTCTCCCCATCAAATGATCAAACGTATATGAGGCCTTATTTCTCTCGCGAAAATCACCTTTGTACTTTTTCAGCTCTACTTCAAGTGAATTTATCCGTTTGGAAAGAGCGGTAAATTGCCCGACATTCTTAAAAAGAATCTTTCCGACCGCCCCTATTAATTTACCTTGTTTCCTTATCGGGGAGCGGGTCGCAATTATATAATTATCTTTAATTTTTTGTAATTCAGCGACCTCTTGCTTGCCAGTTTTGGCGACCACATGCATACGGGTGTTTTCAATGACCTCCGTTACATGTTTCCCTATGGAGCTTTCCTGATCGACGCCAAGAAAATCCGCATAAGCGTGACTCAGCATTTGGACATACCCTTCCGTATCGACCATCACCAAGCCGTCATAGGCAAATTCGATAATATCCTTAAACAGAAGTTCTTCATGATTATCGATATTAAGAAAATCACTTTTATTATTTGTAAATAACAGGAGATAAATCTGATACTCCTCATCATCCATTTGAATGATGGCTTTTCTGACAATTCCATTATTATCATTCAAACGGATCGGAGTATTTACAGCTGGCACAAGATTTTTTTCAATAATCAAATTTATTTGCAGATCAAATTCATTCTCAGCAAAAGCCTCGGATAATACGCGATTGCAGAGAACGATTTCTGTTTCGTTTTTCGATACCAAAACACCGAAAGGCAATTCTTCCAATATCGCTTTCACTAATTCCAATTGAATAGTTTTATTATCGCTGGCCATTCCTATTCTCCTTAACCCGTCTGAAGTTTCCTCCATTATATCATAGGAAAATGAGGCCAAGTCATTACCGTTCCACAATCAGCGCAGTTCCCTGTCCGCCACCGATACATAATGTGGCAAGTCCGGTTTTTGCATCCCTGCGCTTCATTTCATACAATAAAGTCACTAAGATGCGGGCACCGGAAGCACCTACCGGATGACCCAGGGCAATCGCACCGCCATTTACATTCACTTTCTCCGGCTTCAGTTCAAGGTCTTTAAGCACGGCTAGTGACTGTGCCGCAAAGGCTTCATTCACTTCCATCAAATCAAGATCATCTATTGTCAATCCCGCTTTTGCCAAAGCTTTTCTTGTCGCAGGCACAGGACCGTATCCCATGATTTTCGGATCAAGCGCGGCATTTGCATATGACTTAATGGTTGCTAATGCTTCCAGTCCCAGCTCGTCCGCTTTCTCTTTAGACATCAGGACTAACATCGCACCCCCATCATTGATTCCGGATGCATTTCCTGCCGTAACCGTTCCATTTTCCTTAAAAGCAGGACGCAGCTTCGCTAGCTGGTCGATCGTCAGCCCATGACGCGGGTGTTCATCTTGGTCCACCAAGACCGTCTTTCCTCTGCGTTTATATTCAACAGGTACGATTTCATCTGCAAATCTTCCTTCAAGCTGTGCCTTTTCAGCCTTCAGTTGGCTATCTAAAGCAAATTCATCCTGCTTTTCACGGCTGATTTCCCACTGCTCGGCGATATTCTCCGCAGTCACGCCCATATGATATTGATTAAAAACATCCGTTAAGGCGTCATATGTCATGGAATCGACTGCTTCGGCATTACCCATTTTCTGTCCAAAACGATAATTTGGAAGTAAATATGGAGCATTGCTCATGCTTTCAATCCCCCCGGCAAGAATCACATCAGCATCACCAAGGGCAATGAATTGCGCTCCCATTATTACCGTACGGAGGCCAGATCCGCAAAGTTTATTAATGGCCATGGCCGGCGTTCTTTCCGGAATCCCTGCATGAATCGCAACCTGACGTGCCACATTTTGCCCTAATCCAGCAGATAGAATATTCCCTACCAATACCTCATCGATCATGTCTGCCGAGATATTTGCCCGCTTAATCGCTTCCTTGGCGGCCACAACTCCCAAGTCAACCGCAGACACATTGGCAAGACTGCCTCCAAACGCACCAACTGGTGTTCTTGCTGCCCCTACAATCACTACTTCTCTCATAATACTTCCTCCTTCTCCATTTTTAATTTTCCCAGTTTAATAAAATTACGGTCCCTCTCATTGATTTTCTGGGAAACGGTAGATCCTTCATACGTAAAAATCCCTTCTCCCGACTTCGTCCCAAGCTTTCCCTTAGCCACCAAATCACGAATCAAATCAGGGGCTTCCTTACTTTGATCCAATACCGGTGAAACATTATCAAAAACGCGCTGCCATGTATCCAGTCCGCCAAAATCAGCAATCTCGATCGGCCCAGTAAATGCCCATCGAAAACCTGGTCCAGCCGTTATCGCCGTATCGATATCCTCAGCATCGGCAACGCCCTCTTTCAATAGATAAAAGGCTTCGCGCATCAAGGCAGTCTGAAGACGATTGGCGATGAATCCTGCTATTTCTTTTTTCAAGAGAATCGGAGACTTGCCGATTTTACGCATTAAATCCATTGTTGTCTTGACGATTTCGGGCTTTGTTTCGTCATGCTGAACAATTTCAACCAACGGAACCAAATGGCCAGGATTAAAGAAATGCGTGATTACCATTCTGTCCGCAAACGAGGCCTTCTCCATCAATTGAGAAATCGGAAAGGTCGATGTATTTGAAGCAACAATGGCATCCGGTTTGATTATTTCCTCCATTTGCTGATATAGATTTAACTTCAGCTCGAGGACTTCCGGAATCGCCTCAATGATAAAGTCAGCATCCCTTACAGCCCCTTCCAAATCTACGCTATACGTAATATTCGCTAAAGCACCTTGCTTTTCCTGATCAGTCAAGGTCCCTTCCTCAATGAGCAATGATAGATTCTCAGAAATTCGATTTTGGGCATGGTATAGCAACTCTACCTTTATATCGTTAATGGTGACGAAATATCCGCTAACTGCAAAAGACTGAGCGATCCCGCTCCCCATTACACCTGAACCGATAATGGCTATTTTTTTAATCATCCAGCTTCCCCTTTCCGTTTCAATTACCTATATTTACTCACCTTTTTATCTATGCAATATTTATGCCAACGATAGGGGGAAATAAAATTCTTTTTTTATCTTGAAAATCATGATAGACTCTTACTCATTAACCTAAACCATATTTTTTATAACCTTCCCTTTATATTTCCAACGGAGTTTACCTTGTGAAATATTCCCTATTTACGACATAAAATGACAGACCTGGACCATTACATTTTTTATTGGAGGAATGTAATATGGTTAAAGATAAAGTGGCGATAATTACCGGATCTGCTAGAGGAATCGGTTTTGAGATTGGAAAGATATTCGCTGAAAATGGCGCAAAGGTCGTTTTGTCCGACCTTGACCAAAACACAGTTGAAAAAGCTGCTTTAGACCTAAGGAACAAAGGCTTGGAAGTTATCGGCTTAAAAGCAGACGTAACAAGTGAAGAGGATATTATCCAACTAATCAAACAAGCTAAAGACAAATACGGACGAATAGATATTTTCATCAATAACGCCGGCCTTCAGCATGTTGCTCCTATCGAGGAGTTTCCAACTGAAAAATTCGAACTGATGATCAAAATCATGCTGACCGCGCCATTCATTTCAATTAAGAACGTTTTGCCGATCATGAAAGAACAAGGCTTCGGCAGAATCATCAACATCTCTTCCATTAACGGCCTGATTGGATTTGCCAACAAAGCAGCGTACAATAGTGCCAAACACGGTGTAATCGGATTAACGAAAGTCGCCGCCTTGGAAAGCGCCTCTTTTGGCATTACCGTCAATGCCCTTTGCCCAGGATACGTAGACACACCTCTCGTCCGCGGTCAATTGGAGGATCTAGCGAAAACAAGACAAGTCCCGCTAGAAAGCGTTTTGGAAGAGGTCATCTATCCACTTGTCCCACAAAACCGCTTACTCGATGTAAGTGAAATTGCCGACTACGCCATTTTCCTCGCAAGCGATAAAGCACGGGGCATCACTGGCCAGGCAGTCGTGTTAGATGGCGGATATACAGCTCAATAAGTGGAAAATGCATCTGCAATAAACCCCGAATAAATGACACCAAAAAGGTGCTCTGTATTCGGGGTTTTCTGTCTTCTTGGAACTGCGGAAAAATTTGGTGGTGCAAAGATTTCGCACATGTTACAGTAATATAGGGATAATTCCCATTTCACAAATATAAAAGGAGGCCTCGTCATGATTATTAAGTGGGTTAGACTGCGATAATTAAAAGCGCAGGCCAATCATCATGCTCCGGAAAGAATTTATTGATCTGCGCCATGGTAAACGGCTATAAGATAATATTTAATACGGAGGTAAAAAACATGAGTGAACAGATACTGAAAATAAATAAAGTGGATATATGTACAGAAAGTTTTGGAAACCGTAAGGACCCTGCTGTGCTTTTGATCATGGGAGCGATGTCTTCATTAGACTGGTGGGATGATGACTTCTGTCTTCGCCTCGCTGATTCGGGGAGGTTTGTCATTCGGTACGATCATCGGGATCTCGGACGATCGGTCAGTTATGAACCCGGTACCTCCAACTATACAATAACGGACATGGCTGACGATGCCGCGGGTGTCCTGGACGCTTATTCCATAGAGCGGGCGTCGATCGTCGGAATGTCCCTAGGCGGTATGATCGGCCAGATTCTTGCATTAAGATATCCGGAACGCGTAACTACGCTTACGCTAATTGCATCAAGTGTGTTCGGGACTGTAATGGAAAAACTGCCTCCAATGGACCAAAGCATATTGGATCATCATGCGAAGAGTGCTTCCATGGATTGGTCAAATCGGGAGGCGGTCATCGCTTTTCTTGCGGATGGATGGAAAACTTTAGCCGGTTCCAAACCTTATGAGCAGGAAAGAATGTATAAACTGGCAAAAAGAGAGGCGGACCGCGCCAAACAACTACCGAGCAGATTTAATCATGCTTTGCTTGCTGGCGGAGACGAATATTTTGATAGAATGGGTGAGATATCCGTACCTGTCCTCATTATTCATGGCACAGAAGATCCAGCCTTGCCATACGAGCACGGACTTGCCCTTGCAAAAGCCATCCCTCATGCAGAATTAGTGACTCTTGATGGATCGGGACATGAGATTCATAGTGAAGATTGGGATGAAATTATCGATTCAATCATTAAGCTAACTTCGCGATAAATTAGTCATAAAAGAAGCCGACCAATAAAGGTCGGCTTTTTTTATATACTATTTAGCAGTAACCGCCATATCCTTGTACGGGGCCGTAACCGCCACCGTAACCGCCGCCGTAACCGCCGCCGAAACAAGAAGCTCCAACGATGATTAAGAGTATAAACAAAACGACTATAAAAGCGAAGCCGCCACCAAATCCACCAATATCATTACAACAACTTGATTCATGACCACAACTTGACAATAGAAACATCTCCTTATTCGTTTTAGGAGGAAAAAATTAAATGGGTTAATTCATGTTATGTTCTAATTAGGATAATGACACAAAAATCACCGGTATTTTTTTATCAACCCCACTAGACCATTTGGGAATCCAATTATCTTGTTCAAAAATATCGCCGATCCATGAACCAACTTGACGTTCCCAGCTTCGGCTGAAGAAGGAATAGGGTTAGCTACTATATTACGTAGTTCGAAAACACTTCGGCTGTCTTGCTCCCCTGGTATTTTAGTGACATAAAAAAAGGCTGCCTCAAAACTTGCCTTATTGAAGTAAAGCACCTGTTAGTGGAATAAAAAAAATAGGTTAATGCCAATAAATGTTGTTGTTATTTTTGCAAACAAGATAAATACCTTTTTTATCCTTTTTTTAACAAACCAATGGCCAACTGCTTTATTTTTAAATAATCCTTTTTATCAACTAAACATTTTTTTTGAAGAAATATACTCCATTCTTCTCCCAGCCTCTCTAATTCAACTATTCTTCTTATTAACCCTTTCTGAAACAAATACATACCCATCGTCAATCTGATTCTGCTCAACATTTTTTAATAACCTTTTAAATTTCTCAAGGAAGTTGTTCCCGTACATCTTAAGAAAATATGATTATTGACTCGACGTGCTTCTTCAACTATCCTCCCCCTTTAGTCTTCAAGAGAATCAACAATACCCTTTACCAGATTGATTTTAATAAAAAGTAATAATTTTACACTTTTATACTGGAACATCTGTTCTATTTATGTTATTCTTATAAAAACAAATAAAAAAATCAAATCGCTGCAAAAGATTTGACCGTAATTATAATTAAAGGTCGGTTGTATCCGCGGGCCTTACACGGTTGTACCGCTGAGCCGAGCCATTTGCTAACGTTCAGGGTGCCGGTGATAAAGACAGCTCCGAACTTCAGCTAAAGCACCCGTTCGTTCATTAAGAACTGGTAATTGATAACAATTACAGCTATTAATCAATCATTACTCCCCATCCATCTGTTTGCCCGCCATAAGGTTTACTTAGTCCATTTAGTCGTTTTTGTATGGATATCCACGCTCCTCTTAATGTCAAAACATAAGTCAACTGGTGCTTTAATAAATTGTTGATACTCAATAACAGGCATTTCCCAATCTCCTTATATAAGCACTTTCTAACCATCAATATAGCTCGTTATAGCAAATATTACCTAGCCCTTATTCCATTATCCTGCCCTGTTTGTTACATAAGAAAAAGCTGCCTTAAGACAGCTTTTCGAATAAATCTTTCGTCCATCCTCACTTTGTCAAAACGGGGATCCATATTTCACTTCTAAATGTTGGTGAGGTTATATCTTTATTTTCGTTCCAAAGGATTTCCGGTCCTTCCCTTTGTTCATAGTTAGAGGATGGAAACCATTCGGAATAAATACGTCCCCATACATTTTGCAGTGTTTCAGGAAAGGGACCTACCGCTTCGAATACTGCCCATGTAGATGCATCAACTTCAAGCTGTGTTAAGTTATCTGGACATTCCCTCGTTGTCGCTGCGCCGATATAATGGTCAAGCTCCCCTTTTTCCTCCAACCGGCCTTCGGAAAAATTCGCAGATGCACTAAGCAGCCCCAATGGCTCGACATTCGATAGGTTTTTAAGTTCATTTATCGTTTTCTCGTCTAAACTTTTCCACATAGATGCAATCTCTGGATTAACCCCGTTAAAAATGATTGGTACTCTTTTTTTAATTCCAATAATGTGAAATGCCTCTTTTTCTTCAATTCGATAGTTCATTTCACTGCCTCCTTTAATGGATAATTGGAAGGACATTGGTGGATAGGCTTTAAGTGAATGGCCGTTACTTCTCGCTTCTGATGGTGTGATACCATGCAAATGTTGAAACGCTCTTGCAAAAGAGTCAGGTGAGCTGTATCCGTACTTTATCGCTATATCAATGACCTTTATGCTGTTACCCTTTAGCTCAAACGCTGCAAGTGTAAGTCGTCTTCGGCGGATATACTCGGATAGTGAAATACCTGCAAGGAAGGAAAACATCCTTTTAAAATGATATTCCGAGCAATAAGCTAGCCTTGCAACTTCTTTAAAGTCAATTTCGTTCGTAAGATTTTCTTCAATGAATTTAATGGCACCATTCATATTTTTTAGCAAATCCATTCAATGACCTCCTTATATCAAAAGAATAGCAGGAATTTAAACGAATCATCCGACATTCTGTGCACGATTATGCAGGGTCTAATCCCTTTCGCACCCGCTAATGAGAATAACCTTTTTGTTAAAATGGAGATTTACTGACTTTTTGCATAAATAGCTCTGGATTATCGATCTGATTAAAACCGTATTTTTTATATAATGAATGTGCATCATTAGTTGCTAGCATAAACCTGCGGACCCCTTCCAGTTCAGAATGGTTGGTGATGACATCCATTAACCATTTTGATAATCCTAATTTACGATAGTCAGGTAATATAAACACATCGCAAAGGTATGCATGTGTTGCTAAATCTGTTATTACCCTTGCAAATCCAACTTGTTCACTACCTTCATTACCTAATTCACCTTTATAAACCCCAAAACATAAGGTCGTATTTTCAATTGACTTTATTACTGTTTCCTTTGGTATTCCCTTTGACCAGTAAGCTTCTTGATTCAAAAAATTATGTATTAAATCTACATCCAAATACTTTTTATTAGTAGAAATCGCAAAACCTTTAATATTCATTTTTACATCCCCCTAAAACTTTTTTAATTTTCTGTAATTATATCAAACCACTGATTTTAATCTTTTGAACTAGCTTGCCACGTTAGTCTAAATGATTATAAGCTGTCTTAAATATAACTTGACCTTCAGCTGACGCCCAGTTAATTAAGTAAGTGTGTAAGGGATTCTTGGAAGAATTTTAATTACAACAAGTATATCTAAGTAATTCGGAACAAATATTATACATGTTGCAAATTCAAAGGAGGTGGCTAAAATGAACGCACAACGAGCAGAAGAAATTGCTTCTTCACCAAATATGGTTAATGTAACCTATAATGAGGAAAGTATCTACATTGAGCATGTGGATGAACAAAATGGAATAGCTACAATCCATCCCCTTGATGATCCAAATAAAAAACAAAGTGTTTCTGTAACCAGCTTACAGGAACAGTAATTCCCTCGATTCAATAATAAACCTCCACTTTCGGGTGGTGGTTTATTGTTCGATTAAGTTCAATTACCATTTTCTTTAACAATCTATCCCCTTGTTGAATATCCTGCCCCGTTAGTTCCATAAAAAGAGGCTTTTGCAACAACCCTTGTCCATCCAGAAACATAACAAAAAAAGCCAACATCATTTGTTGACTTGAATTCCACAACCTGCCCTTTCAAAAACGAATTTCGATAGGCTAAGCAATCTTTTAATAGTATTACTAATTACTTATATATTTCATTTTCCAATATAATCACTTTTTCCCCATTCGCTGCTTTCCCTATTTGTTTCGTATTTTCAACCAACCGAAAAATATTATCACAGCATTGTTTGGCACCTATAAGCAATAATGGTACACCTATAAAATCAATTTTTAATGCTCTTGATAAATATCCCCCTATAGACATAGCAATAGGTACAGTTGGGGATGTATTGGAGAATACTATTTTTTCGTTAAAATGAAATTTTTCTTCTAGTAGTAAAGTCAATTCTTTTAATGCTGGAACCACAAGTTTGTCTCTTTTATGTCCAATTGTATAAACTGAGTTGCCCTCTTCATCGGTCCCGCGAAAAATTAGCTTTCCAGCATCTTCTTTCGTAAATTTATTAAAATATTTTACATTTAATATTTCTTCCGAAGTTAATTTTCTTTCCGATTGAGGTAATTGTTTTAAATGATATGCGGCAGCCAAAGACGTGGTATGTGTTCCCCCATAATCATTATAGATATACATCATGAAATCATCCCTAATAGTTTTATTTAACACTATTATGGTCATATACTCCATTTCCAATTCGGTTGCGGTACCTCTATAAGAATATTCCTGTCCTGGGATTATAGTGGCCTAAATCATAAAAATAAGAGTACACCTATTTGTCATGAATGATAAGTGCACTCTATTATTGTTTTAATTATTTATAAGCTCCCCTTTAGTTTCCGGGGTATGTATAAGCAACAACGCCTCTGATTCCATGCGGAGATTTTTTTAGTAAAAATGACGAAGCCTCTCTATCCTTGAGATGAGACATAAAATTTAGTAGCTCATCATCGATTGTTTCTTGTTTAATCGAGGCAGGCAATACTGTGTTCCTGACATCAGCGACCGTTTTAAGGTCAAAGGATTCTATTGCTTCCCCTTGTTGGTTCATGATTGAGAGAATTCCATCATTACTCGTTTTTAGACTAGGTTCATCACTAATTAAATGAGTATAGTATAAGTCTTCGTTCAGCATGTAGGAATGAGAGTAGTCCGCTGAATAAAGTTTGCTTTTTTTATCAATTTTACCTGATTTAAAGTTTTCAAAACCATAGTTGAATAAAAGCTCAGTATCAGAGTAGGCAACCTTGTCCGAAGGGGCTTTCAGAGTGACGGCAATCAAGTCCTGTTCTCCCCTAGTGGCAGTGGAAATCAGGGTGTAACCGGATTTACTGACGAAACCCGTTTTCCCGCCGGTTATTCCCTTATAGGGGAGTTCGCCTTTTAACATTTTATGATGGGTAACTAGAGTTGTGTCCCATGTTTCCACTTCCCATGGTAACTCCTTCTTTCCAAAATACTCACGGAAAGTTTCATTTTTCATTGCATATTGGGTAATTTTCGCAAGGTCACTGGCTGTCGTTACATGGTCTTTGTCAAATAATCCATGGGGGTTCGTAAAATGAGTATCGGTGACGTTTACTTCTTTTCTTAAAAACTCATTCAAATCTTCCATGAATAGTTTTTCACTACCAGACATGTGCTCGGCAATTGCGATGGCTGCATCATTTCCGGAGTTGATTAGCATTCCTGCAATTAATTTGGAAAGCTCTATTTCCTCCCCAGGTTCAATAAATACCGAAGAACCGTCTGCCTCCGCTGCTTTTTTGCTTATCGTCACCAGTTCGTCCTGATCCCCGTGTTCTATAGCATATATAGCAGTGGCAACTTTCGTTAGACTGGCTGGATACATACTTTTATCCATATTTTTTTCGTATAATACATTCCCACTTTTCGCATCAATAATGATCCCTGCTTCACTATTGAGAGGTAAGTCAGATTCTGCACTTACAGTCGTAGAGGCGAAGGGGATTAAAGCCAAGATGAAGATGAAGAAAAACTTTTTCATATGCCTCTCCTTTAATGATAGTAAAATTCTATATAGTCATAATAAAATAAATCTGAAAGTTAAAAGATGTTTTATTGAAAGTGAAATACAAAAGTAATTCCCCTTTAATAATTTTGGAAACATTTCGGTTAATGACCTTCATTTTCTTTCCTGAAATAACTTTATAAGGGTCGTAACCCTTTTAGTGGAGCCTCCATTTAATCCCCTTTAAATAGATTTTCTTGTAAATTACTAAATATCTTGGCAATTTCTTTTCATGAAAAAAACCCTTCAAACTGAAGGGCTCTGGCTGTAGACAAACTCGCTAAAGAACAAGTTTGTCTCGATTTTTATTTAGGTTTATAAAACCTCGAACGGATTGGAACGTAGGGCACTCGCTTTCCGCGGGCGGTCCGGGAGCCTCCTCGACGCTTTGCGCCTGTGGGGTCTCCCTTTGACGCGCTTTTCCCGCAGGAGTCTCGTACCTTCCGTTCCAATCAACTTTGTTTTGAAATATTGATAAAACCCCTTTTGTCTACTAACTCAACCCTTCAAACTGAGGGTTATTTACTTTATAGGTGTTAAGATTCTGTTATGTTTTCATTTTCATTCCTAATAACATACATTCCACTTTTACAATCGGCTTTCTTGATAATATAAATATAATAGTTACAGATATGACTAATAAAACATAATATTGGCCACTTTCTTTGATCCAATCATAAATAAATGAGTTATAAACATATTCCAGAATAAACATATGAAAAAGATAAATAACCAATGTAATGGATCCTAATTCAGTAAAAAATGTATGCTTTTTAGGAACAATACAAAGAAAACAATAAGTTGCTGCTCCCATGATTAAATAAACGATCAACTTATATATAAAACCGAGGGCAATGGAACCTTCCATTAATTCCTTATAACTTAAACGACCATAAAACCATTCCCTCCAAGTCATTTCACCATAGAAATAAATACCGGTAAAGATTAACCCTAGTACAACCCAGCCGATTAGGGCATTACTTTTCTTTTTAACCCATTCAAAATGATCTTTTTCTAAAAAATGTCCAATTAAAAAGAAAGGAAAGAAAAAGAACGTTCTCGACAAACTTAACCATTCATTAACTTCACCCATGTAACCAATTATTAGAGATACAATTATCGAAAAAATGATTCCATATTTCCTGGAGGAAAATATAAACAATAATATATTCCAAAAGAATAAGCTTATTAAGAACCATAAGGCCCACCTTGGAGTCAAAATGGTGAATTCAATTGGTTCATCAAATAACTTCTGATAATAGAAGGTATAAATCACCTGGAATAGTACATAGGGAATTAATATTTTCTTTATTAGCACCCAGAGGTCCTTTTTACTTTTTATCTTTCTTGAAAAATAGCCGGATACTAAAATAAAAGCTGGCATATGGAATGAAAAAACAAACAAATAAATAGTTAAAATCCATTCGTTTTCTTCTACCATTCGAGCTAATGTGTGTCCCAAAACCACTAGTACGATTAAAACAGCTTTCGCATTATCAAAATAAGGATCACGTTTCATTAAATCCTACCTCCTCTAAAGAAACTGCTCGTTATATCTCCTAATCCTTAATTATGCTTTGAATTTAAAAAACCGGCTTTCCTCTAAAAAAGGATTGCCGGCTTTTTTACTAAAGGAAATTCATTGGAGTAACTACCATATCATAGCTTGTTTACAGTATAGTTAATGGAAAATAACAGTTTGATAACAGAGACTTAAACCAGCCAATCGCTGCCTTCTTATGGCACACGCACCCGTTTAGTGACTTGCCGAAACGAACAATCACTTCCAAAATTTCGTAACTCCAAGCAGTTCCATACGTTTTCGCCTTACCAAAACGGGTAGTGTATTATAGAAGCATGAGTATGATAAACGTCTCTCTATAGGAGGAATGTTCATGAATCCGGTCATTTTATTTGATGGTGAATGCAACTTTTGCGATTCGAGTGTCCAGTTCATCATAAAGCGGGACCCGCAGGAGCTTTTTCATTACGCTTCACTTCAAAGTGAGGCGGGACAAGAGTTGCTGAAGAAGTATGATGTTCCTGCAGATATAGATAGCATGGTGCTGATCGAAAGGGATAAGGCCTACTATAAATCGTCTGCAGCCTTGAGGATTTGCCGCCGCTTACAAGGGGCCTGGAAATTGCTTTACGGTTTCATCATCGTTCCAAGCTTCATCCGGAACTTCGTTTATGATTTCATTGCCAGGAATCGTTACAAATGGTTCGGAAAGAAAGAAGAAAGCTGTATGCTGCCGTCGCCAAGTGTTCGAAAGCGATTTCTATAAAAAGATCTCATCAACAAGCAAAAAGGACTTCAAGTATTCGAGGTCCTTTTTGTTTGTTGTATTAGAAATGTTCAAAAATAGGACGATAAGCTATCTTGGCTTTTCGTCCTTTCATTGTGTAAATGTAGAGTATCTCCATAAATGGTTGGCCATTGGATGCGCCATCATTTCGAGCCCTTTGTTTTCCGCTAGGTGCAAGGGTTCCCAGTTTTGTTCATCTGCCTCCTTTAGGTAGACTTCGTGATGCGGTGCCTGATCATGATAGCCGGCTATATTGATTTCGCCATTTCGGTAAAAGGTCCCGATCACTTTATAATCAACGGCAGGAGAAATGATGATTGGGTTGCCTACAGAGTGTGTCAGCTGAATCGTTGTTTTCTCATGATTTGATAATACATGCTTCACTACAATGTCTTCATCCGAGGCCACTCCTTCTTCGAGGAAATCCCCATCATGATTGTAGGCCTCGCTTTTCCCGACTGCTTTGGTAAATTCAATCTCAGCTTCACTTTCCTTTTCGTGAATGTACACATCGACCCTAGTCCTGTATCGGGGTGATTCAGGATCATACCCGCGGTTGTCTCCTTTAAAATAGGGAACCTTTGAGGCAATATTGGGGTTTTTCAGCCACTCTTCCGGTAGAAAGGTGGAATAGCGCAGCTGCCAATTTTTTTTCTTTTTACCTTCCACATCGTTTTCAACTGACCGCAAAAGCTGTTTTACAGGTCCTATCTTTTTCGTATTCGTTATTTCCTCGATCGCTGCCTGTGCTTGGGATGATCCTTTTTTTACGGCTCCGACAATACTCGCTACAAGGGATTTCACGGCATAGGACTCCTGCTCTGAACGCGGAAGGGGCCGCTTTGCTTTAATGGTATATGTGTATTCCTGATCCTCACTAATACTCCGATCACTGAAGGAACATCCACCCACTTTCCCAATAGCCACTCCATTTCGGTAAACCCGATACTCTTTTATTCCCTTGATGGGCTCCCATTCCAGGCTGGCTTGGCCTTTTGCGACAATCGTGGTGAATACCAAATCCAAAAGGATATTATCCTCTTTTTTATTCTCGGCGGTCGTTGATGTCTGTATTTTCATCCTGTTCACTGACTGTTCCTTTTCATTCAAGCTATCTATCGAGTACGTATAGATGGTTCCTGGAGTCAGTCCCTGATCTGCCATCCTTGGCTCCGGGCCGCTGTAAATCAGCTCTTTCCCCCTAAATACCCGAAAGAAACCACCTTCATCAGGCCAAATAAGCTTAATGGAATCTTCTTTCCGTTCGATCTTACACATCAATGAAGCCGTTTTGAATACCGCTTGATGCTTCCTCTTATTCGAAATGAGATAAGCGATGCCCGCAAGACCAAGAGCAAGCAATGAATGCCGTGCAGTGAATGTAACTCCGCCTACTTTTAAACGGGGAAATGAATAATGGACGATCAACTTCTTCATCACCTCTTTCTTTTCTAGGTGTTATTTCTTTACCCACTTTAATTTCCAAGCACACCTTGTAATGTGCTGTGAAGGTTATTTCCATTGGGATGGCATAAAAAAACCGAGGGAATGTTTACTTCCCTCGGTCATTTATGAGTTTCCTGGATTATATTTTAACGGCGGCTTTTTTCCCCGCCTTTGCGTCCTGCTTCTTCACGGCTCATTTTTCCATCATCGGAACCATCTCGTTGATTGGCCCGTGCCCCTCCGCCTTTTTCGCCGATTTCCTGATAGAATTCCTTATCATGATTTTCGGAAGTGGCCTCTCCGCCTTTTTGCCCAATCTCTTGGAAAAATTCCTTATCATGTTTTTTTGCTGTCGCTTCCCCGCCTTTGCGGCCAGCTTCTTCCCTGCTCATTTTTTCATTGTTGTTAGTCATTAAAACTCCTCCTTATTGTTTGGATTTTTGATGAACTAGCTACAGTTTTATGTATACCCGATAGTTTTGATATGAAACTAGCATCTATTAATACTTTTCCATTTCAAAAGGAAAGCATCATGAATGATATCACTCATGATGCTTCCTAACCTACTTGGGAATCCCTTCTCGCAAGCGATCTGGCAGCTCTACAAGGGTTTCATTCAAAGTATCCAATTTCGTTTCAATCCTATGAAGCAAATAAAGGGTAACAATGATCGGGAACCCAATATCACTGACAAATGGCAGGATTTGATCCACTTTTATTCACCTCAATTCAAGTTTGTCCAACAAGATGACTCTCCCGTCCGTCAGATAAGTTCCACTTCCTCGACATTCCGCTCGACAAGGCGTGCCGCTTTCAAATCGACGAAATCCCCGGAAGATGTAACGAACACGTTACCCGCAATGATTTTTTCCATCGCCAGTTTAACCGTGTTTACCTCGACCGGCTCCTTCGGATTATCAACGGAAATCGTCGCTGACTTTCCTTCCTCCGTAACGAAAATCAATTCCAGTACTTTAGCCATTTCAAATCACCTCCCCCTCGTACGACATCAAAACCGTTTAGCCAATCAATGAATACGTATCCACCCGGGTCACTTCACCCATTGGATAATTCTGCACACTTGAGATTGCCACAGCTGACGAAAACAACTGATCCGCCGTTGCCTCGACCTTGATGTTCGAAAATGCTCTCCGCTTAAAAACGAGAGCCCCTTTTTCATTTAACCCCGTCTCAAAATCGATCCGCAACGTACTTGATACTGGAATCTGACTTGCCATATCACTCACCCCCTTTCACACTCTATATAAACTTTTTCAGGGTTAAAGTAGCATGGCCTTGAAATTTTTCAGGAAAACGAATAAAAAGCTCCCCATCATTTGGGCAGCTCTATAAACTATTTTTCAGGAAAATCCTTTAAATCAATATCCACATTCTTACCGAAATTTTAATTCCTTCTGGCCATTATCTATTGTCTTCTTCTCTCACTAAAAAATCTTTCTCAATTATTGGCGGTTTTTCTACAAAATTAATTCTTCTCATTATTTGTTGTATTACTCTCGGAAAAAAGTAAGCTCCAAAGAAAGCACAGATAAAAGCCTGTGACCAAGTTTTTAACCATGTAGATAAGAATATATGATCATAACCACTATTTATTGAGACTAATATAAATGAAATAAAAATGGACATACTAAAAGCCATAATAAATGCATAAATAATATTTCTGTATTTAACGTTAATACTCATTATTTTTCTACTTCAACTCCTGACCTAATAATAACTATATTTTATTTCTTCCATTTACATTAGTAAAACCAATTTTTATAATAGTTTTATTAGAATTACTAATGCAAGGAGGTTAGTGTGGTTGAATTCGTATTATGCTTTTATCAAAACCATAGAAACAGGCAGCTTCACAAAAGCTGCTGAAGAACTTGGCTATACTCAGTCCGCCATTAGCCAAATGGTGCATTCATTAGAGGAAGAACTTTCCACCACTCTTATTTTACGTTCTCGAAAGGGCATTACACTGACACCAGATGGCGAGGAATTTTTGCCATTTATCAGGAAGGTTTGTAATTCACATAGGGAACTGACTGAAAAGCACAAAGAGATGGAGGGACTGCAAAGCGGCCTTATTCGAATTGGAACCTTTTCCAGTGTTACATGTCATTGGATACCGGGAATGATCAAAGATTTTAAGGAACTTTACCCAACTGTCCATTTCGAATTACATCAAGGAAATTATACGGAAATCTCAAATTGGATTAAAGAAGGAAGCGTAGACTTTGGCTTTGTGAATTCAAATGTTTCGGACCTAACTACGATACCCTTGCAGGAAGATGAAATGCTGGCTGTAATGCCAGTAAACCATCCTTTAGCATCATCCACAAAAGTATCATTGAAACAGTTGCTAAAAGATCCTTATATTCTGTTGGATGAGGGAGTTATAAATGAACCATTAATAGGTTTTAAACAGTACAATTTTGAACCTGATACACAATACCGAGTATTTGATCCCTATGCGATTATGTCCATGATTGAACAAGGGCTTGGCATTTCGATTTTACCGAAACTTCTCTTAAATAAATGTCCCTATAATATTGTTACGAAAGCTATCTCTCCTTCTATTATTCGAACAATTACTTTGGCGTATAAGGATAAAAGGGTATTGCCAATAGCTAGCAGGTATTTTATTGACTTTATTATTGAAAGGTATAGGGAAGCTTAAAATAATACCTATTCATTGTTGCAGCAATTCTTGAGACCCGTTACTTGTTTCATAAAATAAATCCAAATACCGTTTTTGCCATTCAGCTTATTTTCCCTTTGAATCATGTTTTTATAACTGACATTTTTGATGGGAAGATAAATTGCATTTGGCTTTAAATGGCACGTCATGTTCGCCTTTTCTGGGAAATAATAATCACGAAAGGATGTGGATGTTGATGTCATTAGAATGGTTTGACAGAGTTAGCGGGGAATTGCAGGATCATCTTCAATCAATTTGTGAGAAATACGACCGTAATGGCAGTATGATCGTGGAGCGCGGGTCGAAGCATCCACGGATCGAGTTTTATACAGAGCTTGATGACAATGAGAGGGATTATTTTTCCACGCTGTTTTTTGATCCGTATAATGAAGAATTTTATATGGAATCGTTTGAGCCGGATTTAGGTCAGATCAGTAAGGTCATCCTTGCAGACATTGAAGATATCGTCGATGCTGTCCACGAGAGCTTCCATAACTATTTGGAAGAGGATGATGCCGATTACGAATATGCTATGGATATGGATGATGAAAATAATGATTTGTATGATCCAGACGGCGAAGAATCCGATATATACGAAATCGATGTAGATTGGGAAACGCCTGAAGTGACCGCCTATATTCAGGATAATGAAGTGGAGGTCACCTACCAATTTGGTATCGTTCAGGAAACAGGTGATGGTGTGCTGAAACGGATCAACCGGATTCGGACAGCGGATGATGACCTGATAAAGGATGAAACGAATTTCATTTTCAGCAAGGAAGAAGCAAGCACGATCATCGCCATGATCGCCAGTCATATGGATTCACTTAGTGAAATGGAATAAAAAAACCAACAAAACCTTGTCCATGATCATCATGGACAAGGTTTTATCATATAATAATCAGTTCATATACCTCTGATAATTGCGTGACCCGTTCCGTATCACTCGCTTCCTTCGCATGCTTGATTTCCTGAGGAAGAATATGGTTAAGGAGGCTGGCTTCTTTACCGGATAGCTTATTGACGAGTTCTTCTTCAGAATGAAAATGTCCGCTTTTAATTTTATTATATATTTCCTGCGCTGCAGGATATTGGTCCGTATAGTTAGATAATATCTCACGTAAGTAACCAATCGTACGATCCATCAAACCATCCCTTTCGAATGTTAGATTTTTGCTTACATGCTATACCTTCCCCCATTTTTTGATGATAAATTCCTAAAAAAAAGATATCCAAGTCAATGGATACCTCTAATCAGTCTTCCTCCCAAAACAAATCATCCAATGTACGTGATAATGCTTTACAAATACCGACACACAAACTTAATGAGGGATTATACTTTCCGGCTTCAATCAATCCTATCGTTTGCCTGGAAACGCCAACAATTTTGGCCAGTTCATCTTGTGACAGGTCCTTTTCTACTCTCGCAAGCTTCAGTTTTATATTTTTCAAGGGAAGGCACCTACAATTTCTTATTATCTTCGCTATTTTTCATTCCGATTTTCTTCGCCAGCAAGTATATACCACCAAAAAACAAAAGTAAAATCGGCAAATAGATCATAATGGATACAAACGATACCAATACAAAATACCATACGCCCTGGGAACTGCCATCCGCATAGTTTACAGCACTATTCACCCCCATGAATATGGCGATGATGAGAGCTAAAGCAACCGAACCAAAAATCGTCTTCCTGCTCATCGGTGTTTTGCTTGTACGGTCATGTATTTCCACTTCATCCCAGAATACACCTAAGAAAATGGAACGAGCTAAGTAATACAGTCCTCCTGCAACAATGATCACGAATTCCAGATATAGCTCCCCGCTGCCTGCACCATATTTATATAGTTTGAAAAGTACACTCACCAGGCAAATGGCCAAGATGACGTGATACATTTCTTTATAAATTTTATTTCTTACATGCTCAACCCGCTCATCCGTGATCTTTTTCGTTCGTCTAAATAAATCCATCATCGATCGACCTCCATTTAATTCCATTACTTACTCTTATTATATGATTTATTTTACTTTTTGCAACATATATATTACATTTTATAATTTATAAATGGCAATACGCATAAAAAAAAGGTATCCACACGTCAAGTATGGATACCTTTTTAAGATTTTACTCGTAAGTTTTGGGGATTTACTCGTGAATTTCAAGCATTTACTCGTGAGTTTTGGGGTTTTACTCGTGAATTTCAAGGTTTTACTCGTGAATTCATCATTATAAATATCCCTTCAATACTTATTTAACAGCAAATACAAAAACTCCATTTTTTAAAAATGGAGTTACTCTCTTTTTATCTACATATGAGTTTTAAGCCTATCATCATGCTTTTCAATTACCCTTCATTAAGATGATAGCAAAGTTGAACAACGCCAGAGGAAAATCTTTTTGTATCAACCAGTTTTAGATTCAATCTCTCCTTCATGTCAATAAACAAAGGTTTTCCTTCCCCTAAAACAACAGGGTGAACAGATAACCTAAATTCATCAACCAGCCCAAATCTTATAAAAGTTGTAATAAGACTTGCCCCGCCATAAAGCCAGATGTCTTTACCAGGCTTTTTCTTTAATTTATTTACTTCTTCAACAATATTATCATTTATGATTGTTACTTTATCATCAGTGCTTTTTTTTGTTTTGGAAAACATGAATTTTTCTTTGCCATGAACTAAATTCCACATTTCTTTTTCAGTATCAGATACCTCATTTTCTGGAGTATATTGTCCCCATAAATCATAGCTTTTTCTCCCATAAAAAATAGTATCAATTTGATTTAAGAAATCAATGAACCCCATTTCAGAGTCCATAATGCACCAGTCCACTTCCCCTTTCGGCCCTTCAATAAATCCATCTAAAGTAACTGCTAAATCTAAAACTATTCTTCTCGGTCTTTCGTTAATGGCCATACTTTTAGCTCCTTTGTATTATAGAATTTCCCTTGTTATAACATCATAAGGTTTCGACCGCTCAGCGAGACACTTGCCCCTGACCGATGCCGGACAAATACCTGCTGCTTTTAAGCTTCATACAAAAGTTTCTTCCGTTTCGCTTACATGTAGTTTTATATTACAGCTTCTATCATAGTATTAAAAGATTGTATTAAAAACTAAGGAGACTCGCGATGAAAGCAATGGTATGCACAAAATACGGTTCACCCGATGTACTGGAACTCCAAGAGGTGGCAAAACCAACGCCCAAGGACAACGAAATCCTGGTAAAGGTCCACGCGGCAACAGTGGCTTCAGGAGACATAAGAGTCCGGAGTTTCAATAGCCCCCTCTTATTATGGCTGCCGATGCGAATCTTCCTGGGGCTTAGAAAACCGCGAAAATCAATACTCGGAGTGGAGCTGGCCGGGGAAATAGAGGAAACGGGCAGGGATGTGAAAAAATTCAAAAAAGGCGACCAGATTTTTGCCATGACTGGAATGAATTTTGGAGCTCATGCCGAATACACATGCTTACCTGAAGACGGCCAAATAGCTATAAAGCCTGCCAATGTGACCTATGAGGAAGCCGCCGCCATTTCTTTTGGGGGAACGACAGCCCTGCATTTTTTCAGAAAAGCCAATATCCAGGACGGGCAAAAAGTCCTCATCTACGGAGCATCCGGTTCAGTAGGAACTTCAGCCGTACAGCTAGCCAAATACTTTGGAACAGAAGTTACCGGAGTATGCAGTGCCGCTAATTTTGAATTGGTGAAATCATTGGGAGCAGATGAGGTAATTGATTATACCGAGGAGGATTTCACGGAAAGACAAGAGCGATATGACATCATCTTTGATGCAGTCGGGAAAAGCTCGAAAGCCACTTGCAAGAAGGCACTGACCCCGAACGGGCGATACGTGTCCGTCGAAGGACAAGGAATAGCAAAGGTACTTACGGAAGATTTATTACTTCTCAAGGAGCTTATCGAAACTGAAAAAATAAAATCGGTCATTGATAAACGCTACCCGCTGGAACAGATTCCCGAGGCTCATAGATATGTAGAACAAGGACATAAAAAGGGAAATGTAGTCATAACTTTGGTTGATCATGGTAGATCCTGACATAACCTACTTCAAATGCTTGGACATGAAAATACCCCTTGGACAATTGGATCTGAAGGGGTATTTCGTCACGTAATTATGATGTCATTATGCAGGAAGTGTTGAAACTTTTTCCAGTAATAAACGTATATGGAAGATATATAGCCATTTCTGGAGGACTCAATGAATATAGATGCAATCGTACGATTAGTTTTAATGTTAGGGATTCCGGCCTTCATGATGTGGCGGGGTTATAAAAAGATGTCAGAAGAAGAACAAAATGATGTGAAAACCGATTTTACGAGTAAGCATTTTATCTCTACAATTGGTTTAGTCGCACTCAGTCTACTATTCTTTTTGCTTGAACCAATTTTTGAAATGACTTGGATGAAGATGATTGGCGCTGTATTTCTATCTATCGGAATAATGGTGAGCATTGTTTTGACATGGGTAGATGCCCCCTCAAAAAGGAAGGCAGTGCTAAAAATTATCACTTTATTAATCGCCCTGTCTATCATGTTATGGGCGAATTATTAAATAGGTGCAGCCCTCTGCACCTATTCTTCTATCCTGTTATCATTTTTCTCCCAGTTTGATTTCAGAAACCTAAATAACTATTAAGAAAATCATAGTCTTGTATTCATGGATCGGGATGAGCCATTCCGACCCTCTCCAGACTATAGCCAAATTGGAAGAAAAGTCAGTTTACCTATAGTTTTTTTATTTGTAAAACGCTCCAGTTGATTGGAACGGAAGGTACGAGACTCCTGCGGGAAAAGCGCGTCTAGGGGAGACCCCGCAGGCGCAAGCCGAGGAGGCTCCACGACCGCCCGCGGAAAGCGAGTACCTGGAGTGGAAATCAACGATCAGATTTACAAACCCTCAAAAAAAAATGTTCCAGTTTGATTTCAGAAACCCGCTCCCTTTCCGCCGACTGTCTGACAAGCCTCATCAAAGCAAGCGTCTGTGGGGTCTCGGCTAACCAGTTATTCGGCAGGAGTGTCGCAAATTTCTTCAATCCAATGAGGGGGTTATAAAAAAACTATTAAGAAAACCATAGTCTTGTAATCATGAATCCGGATGAGCCATTTCGACCCCCTCCAGACTATAGCCAAATTAGAATAAAAGTAGTTTGCCTATAGTTTTTTTATTTGAAAAACGCTCCAGTTGATTGGAGCGGGTGTTCGAGACTCCTGCGGGAAAAGCGTGTCCAAGGGAGACCCCACAGGCGAGCGCCGAGGGCGGACCGCCCGCGGAAAGCGAGTGCCCTACGTTCCAATCAACGTTTTTAACGAACCGCCCCCCTTAAATCCGAACATTAAATTATATTTATACTTTATTGTTCACTTTTTTGTTGATTATCTATCATTTGTTTGTTATATTAGAAAAGTAATAATCGTAATTTACTCGTATATGCTCGGAAATATGGTCTGAGCGTTTCTACCTGGTTCCCAGTGAAAGAACTAGACTACGAGTTAAAGTATTCGGCTGCCCGCTTTCTTGAGCAGCTAATGATTAAGCATTATAATCATTTTGCTTAATCACCTTTACTTTGACTATCGTAGGTCTAGAAGGCAGTAATCATTCTGCCGTTCTGGACCTTTTTCTTTGACCGCAACTGCGAGTGTATCAAACAATCGAATAAATATGTTTTAAGGAGAAATTATATGAGAAAAAACATGTTCAAAAAGTACACTATATTAGGAATCATTGCATTACTTTTCGTGTCGGTGATTGCAGCATGCAGTTCTGCTTCCAAAAATGAAACGGCCGAAAAAAAGACTCAAAGGCCTATCATGATTCAAGGTCCAATGCCAATCGAAGCTGAAAATTTCGCGAAAAGGTTAAAAAATGTTAAAGAAGAAAAATCAGGGGATTTTGTGTTTTACATTGGAACGTTAGACAATTATCCTGTAATCGTTGCAAAAACAGGTAAAGGGATGGAAAATACAGCTGCCGCTACAGCATTGGCCATTGAAAAATATAACCCTATTGCCATCATCAATCAAGGAACATCAGGCGGACATGATCCAAGCCTAAACGTTTTTGATATTGTTTTAGGAAAAAGAACGGTAAACCTAGGTTCATTAAAAACAGCAGATAAAACTGAAAACCAAGGAATTGATCCAACCATTTGGAAACCGATGGACCTAATGGCTTCTGAAGGAAGTGCAGGAGAAGATCCTAACGCTGAAAAACCACGCTTCTACGAGGGAGATAAGGATTTACTCGCAGCTGCTCATGCAGTTAAAGATACTTACACAAAAGGTAAGGTTGTCGATGGTACTATCGGTTCTGCAGACGTTTGGAATAATGAAGTGGATCGGATTAAGTGGTTCCATACGAAATATGGTACATCTGTTGAAGAAATGGAAGGAGCTGCGGCAGCACAAATCGCCAAAACTTACGATGTTCCCTTCTTAGGTATACGAGTACTATCCAATAATAAAACGAACGGCGGTAAATATAACCCTAATACAGCAGCAGCCAATCAAGAATATGTTTATGAAGTAGTCAAAAAATATATCTCTACGATGCCAAGCAAATAAGGCCGGCCCGGAAGGATACTATCCCTATAATGAAATAAAGAAGAGCACATATTATATACGATAATATGTGCTCTTCTTTTATTCGCGGAAGAGTGTGCCCGATTCTTCCTCCTTACAAAATAATAAGCTGAGGTTATTCAACGTGTAAAGTCTAGCGGTAAAAATGAATAAATCACTGTAGTTATTTTCAACGTACTCTTCAATGATGCCCATCCCTTTCCTGAATCTATCAACTAATAAATGCGTGTAGTTTTCATCCCAGGTAAACCTGTTGATTCGTTTAAGTTCATCTGCCAATACTTGAAACTTAAACTCCTCAACAAGAAGCTTCAATTGATACAATTTATCTCTATTTAAACAAAAGCAATTGTTTTCATTTTCATGATTTTCCCGGACGAATGTAATGAAACCATTTATATTATCAGCCAACATATTCGCTATTTGCATCTCGAAGTTCATTTCTAACATCTCCTCAATGTCTAAAAATCTATATGAAGAGTGTATGTTTTGAAATGATATTTTAACACCAGCAATTCTTTTTTAGAGATAGATTTCCTTATTTCGCATGCGCATTTCCTTCTATGATAGATTTACACAAAAAAAATTGCCCCCTTTCTTTCCAAGGGGACAATCTCACTTTTTCGTTATCACATCGAATCCAGAACCAAAGAGATAAGCAGGCCGGCTGCGGTGAATATCCCCGTCATCGGTCCTCCGTCTTCATATGCTTCAGGCATCATCGTCGAGGCAATCATGGCGATGATTCCGCCGCCTGCAAATGCTGCCATCGCTGCCAGGATATAGTCCGGGGCATGATCGAGGAATAGATAGCCCGACATCGAGGATAGTGCCGAAATGATCAGGACGGAAAACCATAGCAGCATGATTTTCTTCTTCGAATAATCACTTTTGAGCATACCAGTTGTACTTGAGAGCCCCTCCGGAATATTACTGATGAAGATGGCAATGACCAATAACCAGCTTACCGAGCCACCGCTTATTAAACTTGCGCCAATCATGATCGACTCCGGTATGGCATCCATCACCGTCCCGATGAAAATGGCTAGGCCCGCTTCCTTCGAAGAGCTATTATTGGACCGTTTCCTTTTATCCGCACCTTTTTTGGAAATAAGAAAATCCAACGCGGTAAATACGGCTGCCCCTGTTATGAATCCGATCGCCGTCGCCCAGATTCCTCCATCACTCACCGAATCAGCAAGCAGCTCATATGCCGCTGCACCAATCAATACACCCGTACCAAAAGCCATAATATAGCCAATGATGTTTTTCTTTATCGGAATGAAGATGGCAGCTAATGCGCCAAGCAGGACAGCAGAACCCGAAACCCCTCCCCAAAAGACCGCATTCCACATAGAATTCCCCCAATTCCTTTTTATAGGATAGTGTACCCTGGTAGATGTTGGGGTAAACAAGGGGCCGCATTTTGCAAATTCCAGCAAAAAAAAGCAGTTATATTCGCTGCCATAGTTTTTGTGTATAGAATAGTAGAGTCGTCATGATTATCCTAGCCTTCGCTGCCTTATATGACTGATATTTGCGGTTTTCCTTCTTCTCTTTCACTAACCTTTTCAATTTTATCGACAAACATTTGAAAAACCTTTCTCTTTTCTTCCAGCTCTTTTATTGATTCTTTCAATTCATTCAATTTTTGTTCAAAAGGTTTATGATAGAGCTCACGGATGTTTCGAATAATTTCATCATTTATAGTGGATTGTACAACTTGTTTGGTAATATTGAATTTATAGGAATAAACCTGAAGATCACGCTTAACTTCTTCATACTCTTTTTCTATCCCATTTAACACATCACTGATTTCTTCATTCCATTCTACTAAAGCCTTTTTCACATGTTCCTCCACCTTTATTCCCCCTCTTTAACTAACAAAAAATCCATCTCGATAAAAACTTATTTTATCAAAAGTTCATTTCGGTTTCTTTTCGGCTAAGTTACTTAACATATTAGTTTCATTAAAAACAGATAACAGCGAGTTACGAAACACTTTTGAAAAATCACATAGAATGATACATGACAACTATAACCTATGGAGGTGTTCAGACTGATTCATACAGTTAAACCAGGTGAAACACTGACACAGATATCCAGGGACTACCGGAAACCGCTATCGGCAATCATCAATGCTAACCCGACCATCAATCCAAATGTCATTTATCCTGGTCAACCCATCATGATCCCTGGTTTTCCCCCTCCTGATACCATTCCATTTCAGATCGATGTGTCCGTTAACAATCGTAATCTGAAGCTGCTAAAAAATGGAGTACTGCAAAAACAATATCCGATTGCTGTTGGAAGAATGCTTTTCGGTACACCAGTAGGACAATTCATCATCATTAATAAATCCCCAAACCCCGGAGGCCCATTCGGTACAATGTGGATGAGTCTTTCCAAGGAGCACTACGGCATTCATGGAACGAATGATCCCAGCTCGATTGGTAAAGCCGTCTCAAAAGGCTGTATTCGCATGCATAATCGGGACGTGGAGGAATTATCAAGAATCGTTCCTATCGGGACATTGGTTACGATTCATCCTTAATGAATTATTATAAATAAGCCGACGAGATTGTATCATCGGCTTATTTTTGCATGAACTTAAAAATTACACTTGAACCAATTTTTTCGCCTGAATTTTATACTGAAGATCTGCTACATGGTTTATGAACGCTTGATCATGGGATACAAATATGATCGTCCCTTCATATGCCGCTATAAATCGTTCTAATGCTTCAATGGCAGTAATATCCAGAAAATTGGTCGGTTCATCTAAGAGCAGAATGTTGTATTCCCCTAAGAACAACTGACAAAGTTGGAGACGAATCGCTTCGCCGCCACTTAATGACTGAACACTTTTCAGGATATCTGTCCCGACAAACTGCATCGAATGCAGGACGCTTCTTAAAAACCCTTCATCATATTCTGAACGGTTTCCTAAGAATTGCAGAACCGTTTCATCTCTTGCAAATCTATAACTCATTTGACTGAAGAAACCTATTTTCGCTTTTGGAGAAAGCGCTAATCCTGCACCATTATTCGCGATATGGTGAAGCAAAGTACTTTTACCACTCCCGTTGCTGCCTGTAATGGCTATTTTTTTCCCGAGCGGCAGCTGGAAACTCACTTCATCCAATAATACTTTCCCCTTCACTTGTAGAGTCAATCGGTCTGCCATTATCGGGAACTTATTATGCAATTCCAATTGCTTTGACTGGCGAAACACGATTTGCCTTTCCTCTTGTACAGCTTCGACTTCCTGAAGTTTTTCCGCTCGCTGCTCAATTGCCTTCGCTGCACGTTGGGCGGCTTTTTGGCTTGTGCCTTTTGATTTCGTCATAAAAGTCTTATTCGGTTTTGCATTCGCCTCTTTTTTCGATAATCTTCCAGCTTGAGCGATTTTTTCAGCTTTTTTCATTTTTTCCTGCGCTGCTTTTTCAAGCCGGCTTCTTTCTTTTATGAATTTTTCATGAGCTTGCCTCTGTTGTTCACGTTGTAACTGTTTCTGTGCCATGTACTCGCTGTAATTTCCTGAATATACGTGTACCTTGCCTTCATGCACTTCCCAAATCGTTGTCACAAGTTCGTCCAATACAGCCCGATCATGACTAATTAATACAAGCGCACCATAGTAATAGCGTAATTCATCAAGTAAAAACGAAATGCCGTCTTGGTCCAAGTTAGTTGTCGGTTCATCGATAAGTAACGCTTCAAAATAGTGGGTAAACAATTGGGCAAGCTTCAGCCTCGTTTGCTCACCGCCGCTTAGTGACTCTGAATTTCGCGGAACTGTTAATTTTCCCAGTAACGCTGGATCAGCCTCTGCAACAGCAGGCGCTTCAACTTGCTCAAAATAGCCACGATCAACGTAACACTTTACTTTTCCGCTTGCCGGTTGAATTTTTCCAGCAAGTAACTTTAATAACGTACTTTTCCCTGCACCATTTTTCCCGACAATGCCGATGCGGTCAAATTGATGTACAGCCAATCGTTCAATCTTCAAGTAGAAACGAAATGCCGTCTTGGTCCAAGTTAGTTGTCGGTTCATCGATAAGTAACGCTTCAAAATAGTGGGTAAACAAATGGGCAAGCTTCAGCCTCGTTTGCTCACCGCCGCTTAGTGACTCTGAATTTCGCGGAACTGTTAATTTTCCCAGTAACGCTGGATCAGCCTCTGCAACAGCAGGAGCTTCAACTTGCTCAAAATAGCCACGATCAACGTAACACTTTACTTTTCCGCTTGCCGGTTGAATTTTTCCAGCAAGTAACTTTAATAACGTACTTTTCCCTGCACCATTTTTCCCGACAATGCCGATGCGGTCAAATTGATGTACAGCCAATCGTTCAATCTTCAATATCTCTTTATCTAAATAGGTCACTTCGACATTTTCTAATTCAAAACATATGTGTTCCATATTCGCTACCTCCGAAATTTGTGATTTCGTATCGATAGCTTGGATCGATACGAGCTTCTATTTCAAGCCCGCATCAAAAGAATAATAAGAATTGCAATGTACATTCCTCCCATCTTCAAAGTCACCGCTAAATGACCAAGTAATCGATATAAGCTTATCTTCCAAACTCGTATCAATAGAAAAATAACATCATCATGTAAAAATCCAGCCAAAACAAAAAGTACACAGACCTGCTCTGTGTACTGAAAAAATCGGCATAGATATCCGGTAGAACGACAAAACTCCTACAACATATCCATCCTATACACACAGCAAATAACCCCTTATGCAAAGTGGTTTTTTCCATAATATGTGTGTATATCAGTATAGTTGTAAAAATGCCACGTTTATCGCTCCTTTCAAATCTTGCCCCCATTTTAACCAGGATATTTCCAATAGTCAATGATTATTATAAAAAAATGACAGGGGTCTCCCCCTGCCATTTTTAATTCATATTTATCGGCCAATAATAAAACACTAGTGTTACCATGATGATCATGACGCCGCTGATCATCAAATAGGCTGGATATCTGCGGGTTATGTTCATTTCTTTTTGCTCGTCTATTTCAATTGGAGTTTGAAGGATATTGGCTTGAAACTCCCTTTCTTCGTTGGTGATCGTTCCATACTTGGAGCCAATGATAAGTGCGCCTATGCTTAAGATTAAACCAATGATTACAGGATTGAAGTAAACGGGAAGGCTTATTCCGAACATGCCGAGGCTTTCTCCGAGAATCACTCCAAAGAAGCCGAATACGATGCTCCAAAAAGCTCCTTCCTTCGTTACCTTCTTTGAAAATACGCTTGATATGGCAATCGGTCCCCATGATGCCGCAAATAATGTAGCTGCAAAGTAGCCGATCCACATGACAGCAGGCGGCTGGAACAATCCAATCAATAGAATGATCAAGCTGATCACAACCATGGAAATGCGGCTGGCCCGTAATAGATGGTGATCTGTGTATTCCTTTTTCCGTGATTGTTCCATGATATCCCGTGTTATGCTGCTTCCTATTATTTGCAGGAAGCTCGAACAGGAGGATAATGCCGCAGCCATGATGCCGCTAACGATGATGACACCAAGCCATTTCGGGACTATATTCATCGCTGCCCAAATGAATACCTTTTCCGTCGGGGCGATATCCGCTTTAATGGTCGGTATTGTCGAGATGCTGATATGGAGAAACAAATAGACGGTCAAAATGGATATGGTTGCCCATACGCCGGCCCGGATGGCTACGTGTTCATTCCTAGCCATTAAATACCGGCTGCTTTGCCATGGACTCACTGCAATGACAATGCCCCAGACCAAGCCCATGATGACTGCCCAGGCCAATGCTTCCCAAGGTGTGCCCATCGTTGCGGCAGGTCCAGTAATGCCATGCCAGCTTAATAAATCAGGCCGTTCTGCCAGGTTGGCCGCTTTATAAACGGCATCAGGGAATCCGCCTGCAGATTTGATAATATAAGGAAAGCTAAGATACGTTGCAATCGAGAATAAAAAGAACATCACGGTATCATTCACCATGACCCCCTTCGCACCTGAGAGAATGGTAAAGGATGAATACACGACCCACATGATCATCAAGGCCATTGGATAGGAAACACCGGAAACCTCGGCCAATAAAACGGCTGCCCCTTGAGTAACGGCAACCAAGTATGCAGAGATTCCGAGAATCGTCGTAATCGCAGCTGCCAGTCTTACCTTCTTGGAATGAAAGCGATTACCAAAAAATTCAGGAACCGTCAATGATTTGCTTCTTCTTAAATACCTGCCAAACAGGAAGACTCCGAATATATAGCCGCTTGCATTAAAAATAACGAGGATAAGCAGCAGGATCGGATACCCTTCATAAGAAAATCCCGCTTCCCCCATGAACGATACGGTGCTTAAGAAAGAGGCAACAAGCGTCCCCGTTATCATCAATGTATTTCCGCTTCGTCCAGAAACATAATACTCCTCTGAGCTTTTGACTTTCCTGAATAAAAAGATGCCGATCGAGACATACACACAAAAAGATATGATAATACCAAGCAGAAAGGCCACTTACATCCCCACCTTTTCAATCGGATCTTTTGCTTTTATTTCTTCTTGACTTCTTTTCATTTTTACTAGGAAAACCTTCGTGATCCACCCCATGACAATTAAGGAACCCCCATAACTTAAAGAGAAAATCAACTCACCCATTTCTTGACCCCCTTATCAAAATAGAAATAACCAATAGTTCAATATGCAATATCCATACCAAGTTTTTGAATATTCAGATTTTATGGAGGTTAATTTATTATTAATCGTCATGATAGCTAAATTGGTATTTACCCAGTTTGCGCATGATCGTCGTTTGGCTGACCTCCAGGGCCTTGGCCATTTTTCTGGTTGATTTATAGGTGGAAAGGGCCTGGGACAATAATTGCTTTTCCGTTTCCTCTAACGCTTTTTTTAAGGGAATGATTCCTGTTAAATTGACTAGCGCCGTATCTTTGTAGGTTAAATCGGAAGGCAAATCCTCTATCGTTACGATAGGTTTTCTAGCCGTCACGACAATTTGTTCAATTACATTTTCCAATTCCCGAACATTACCCGGGTAATCCTGCAGCTGAAGAATTAACTTGGAATGATCATCGATCGTAATTGATTGACCGTATTTTTTATTGAATTTCTTCAGAAAAAAATCGGTTAATAATAGAATATCTTCCTTTCGCTCCCGCAGCTGCGGTATTTCCATTGGAACGACATGCAACCGATAATATAGATCTTCGCGAAACTGATTATTCTTGATCATTTGCTTCAAGTCTTTATTCGTAGCGGAGATAATGCGAATATTCACCTTTTTCTCCTTCGTTCCTCCCACCTTCATGAATGTTCTCTCCTGGACCAGATGCAGGATTTTCACCTGAATGTCGAGCGGCATTTCCCCGATTTCATCAAGAAACAACGTGCCACCATCAGCACTTTCAACAAGCCCTTGTTTCCCGTGCTTATTGGCTCCCGTGAATGCCCCGCTTTCATAGCCAAACAGCTCGGACTCTATTAATGCGGATGGAATCGCGCCGCAATTCACTTGAATGAACTTCTTATCCTTTCTGCTGCTGAGATCATGAATGACCCTTGCTAAAACCCCTTTTCCGACTCCTGTTTCTCCATGGATGAAGATCGATGAATCCATCGGGGCGACTTTTTCAGCTAATTCCAAAACCTTTATCATCTTATCCGAATTTGTAATGAAGTTATTGAACGAAACGGTTCTCGAATTTTCATGCTGGGCTCGCTGGTTCCTAAGGTTCACCCTGTTCAATTTACTCTTCATCTCAACCAATTCTGTAATATCCCTGGAATTCGAAACAATTCTATATAAGTTCCCCTCCTCATCAAAAATTGGCTTCGCTGTGCAAAATACAGTCAACCCATGCGGGTAGGTTTGTTCCGCTGAATGGATCGCTTTCGTTTTCATGGTTTCTAATGTAACCGAATTGACGATCAGCCCTTTTTCAACTAACTCATTAATGTTCTTATTAATAAAAGCCTCCGGCGGCAGCCCTGTAAGCTTCTTGCACGCTTCACTCACGAATAACGTGTTCCCGTCGGCATCCGTCACGAAAATTTCATCATAGCTGGAATCAAGGATTTGTGTCAGCTCCTTTACCTTCTTTCTTGTCACCTCCAACTCTTTCTGCAGTGATTCATTTAGACTTATTAAGCTCTTAATTTTCTTTTTAAGCAGCATTTCCCTAACTTCATGAATGGGATAGCATCTATATTGGTTATCATTATGTTGAATCACAAAATCATAGGTGCTCATATCCTCTTCACTTAGCTTATCTAGATTCTCCACAACGACAAACGATGAATTAAGATAAGCCGTGATTTCCTGATTTTGACCCTCCCTATCCAATCTCTTCAAAAAGAAACCTTCCTCTAATATGCCGAGGATGTCCAAGTGATTTTTCATGACAATAAAAGGCGAAGAATTAATTTTCAGCAAGGATTTAACATCCAAAATAGAAATATCGGAAAATACAATTAGTGATTCCTTTTTTACTTCCATCACATCACCCCATAATTTGATTGCGAACCGTTTTTGTTACACTTTTTGAAATGAAAAAAAATAAGTGTCATTTTTATAAGCAACGAATGTCTCTATACCAACCAAATTTGATCTGAACCTATAATGAATCACCACTTTTCAAAAAAGGTTCAGTTATCTATATATAAAATACTCGATTCATAGGCCATACCCTCTTTATAAAAGTAAAAAAACGATTAATCATCACCATTCCCCAAACGGCATGATTATTGCATATTGAACCTGTATAGGGATAGGTAGAGGGCGATTGGTGCCCTCTATACTCCCATTCTATCTAACATTAGGGAGTGGTCATGATCATGGCTCAATTCAAGAATCTGTTTACCCATTTAACGATCGGTTCTACTGAATTAAAAAACCGGATCTTAAGTACAGCACATCAAACAAATCATGTCACGGACGGAATCCCCACTTCGGATATGGTCGCCTATCATGAAGCCCGTGCTAAAGGTGGCGTCGGATTGATCATCCTTGAAGCGGCATCCGTACATCCATCCGGCATGCTTACGTCCAAAACGATTGCAGGATATGACCAGAGAATTGTCGATGCCTACAAAGAACTTTCCGAAACGCTCCATAAGTATGGAACGAAGGTTTTCTCCCAGCTATTTCATGGCGGAAGGGAAGTTGTATCGAGCGACTATCGAAATGCCGCATGGGCGCCATCCGCCGTTCCCAGTCTGCGTTTCGGCGTGATGCCAAAGCCAATGAGCTTAGAAGATATTGAAGGAGTGATTGAAGGGTTCGCCCATTCAGCACAGCTGGCAAAGGAGGGCGGACTTGATGGAGTGGAAATTTGCTGTTCACACGGATATCTTCCTGCCCAGTTTTGGTCGGTACATACAAATAAACGCACCGATCTCTATGGCGGATCATTCGAAAATCGGATGCGATTCATCGTGGAAATTTTGGAGAAAGTATGGGAAAGAGTCGGAGAAGACTTTACCGTCGGCATTCGCATGAGCTCAGATGAACTGACGATGGACGGGACAACGATGAAGGATTCAGTGCAAATCGTCGAATATCTCGCGGAAAAAGTCCGATTGGATTTCATCAATGTCACAGCCGGAGATTCAAGCACCTTCGAGGGATCAACACATATCGTGCCGCCATCACCGATAAAGCACGCATACCTATCTCCACATGGATTCAAAATCAGGATGGCAGGAGCCGTACCGGTCTTTATCGGCAATAGAATTGTCGACCCCGTTGAGGCAGAACAGATCGTATCAACCGGAAAAGCCGATGTCGTCGGAATGACCAGGGCCTTAATTGTTGACCCTGACATGCCGAACAAAGCAAAAAACGGCGACCTGCAAACAATCGATGCATGCATAGGCTGTTTACAAGCCTGTATCGGTCACTATCATAAAGGACTGCCAATTGGCTGTGTCCAAAATCCGACAACAGGTAAAGAAGCATGGATATTACCAGAATTAAAGAAAACAAGAAACAAACAAAATGTCCTGGTGATCGGCGCCGGACCTGGCGGATTACAAGCAGCGATAACTGCTGACTACCTAGGACATTCCGTTACACTGATCGATCAAAGCAAATCAATCGGCGGCCTGCTCCGCACCATGCGCAAAGCGCCAATGCGGCATGAACTGGCAGAATCGATGCTCGATAACTACTCCCGGAAATTAATGAGAAGCAATATAAATGTGCAATTAGGCAAAAAAGCAACCGCCCAAGAAATATCCGAATCGAAACCGGACGCCATCATCTGTGCAACAGGCTCACGGCCCTATACACCAGCCATCGAAGGAATGAATGACCCGCGGATCATCATGAGTGATGACCTATTCAGTTCAACAAAAAAAGTTGGGGAAAACGTGTTAGTATTCGACTTCGGCGGAGACTGGCCCGGCATGGAAGCAGCCATCTATCTAGCCGAAAAAGGACATGAAGTCACACTCATTTCATCACGACTGCACATCGGTGAAACCGTCCACCAATATCTAAGGAATGAATACCTAAAAAAACTATACAACCTAAACATCAAACTCCTTCCCCACTACGACATCGGGGCAATCAAAGAAAATCACGTCATTATCCGGAATCTATTCACCCAACAAAAAGAAGAACTAACCAACTGGGACTCCATCGTCCTCTCCCTTGGCCGCATACCCAACACAGAACTATTCGAAGAAATGAAAGGCCATGCTCCCGTTGTGAAACAAATTGGGGATTGCCTTGGACCGCGTACGATTGAGGAAGCTACGCATGAAGGGATGATGAGTGCTATAAGTTTATAGAGGGAAAGAGACATTCCTTTGGAATGTCTCTTTTTCTTATAGCTTCCTACTGCCTCAGGACTTCCATGGATTAGTAGTTTCCTGCCGAATTAATAGACAACTTGTTAATAAGTGCTTCGAAATTCTTTTACGCAAGTATAAAATTTCGAAGCTTCATCACCAAATAGTAATAGTGGTGAAGAAGCTCCAATAAAGATATGGAAACAATTTCTCAGGATTTACCTGTGCCAAATTAGTTTTGGACTTGTAGAAAAAGGGTACATCCATTGAAGAAACTGAAGCAATTAGATAACAAAAAATCTGATGAGCGTGGAGGATTTAAAGGGAAAAATATTTAAATGAATGTGTTATAAATAACCCTCTAAAAAAAGAACGCCACTATATTTCAAATGGCATTCTTTTTTACTATTAAATAATTACTCTGCTTGGTTAAGAAGGTATTGTGTAAGGACATTATTATATAATTGTTTCCAAGTGCCTGTATCTTTACCCACTGCATTTGGGTTATTACCTAATGTTCGGCTTCTTTCTACAGTATCACCTACAAGGTTCTTACCAATCTCTTCAAAATATTCCATTGGGTCAGCTTTCCAATAGTAAACTCCGTCTTTTTCAGCAAGTAGTGCACGGAAAGCTCCTACAATAGGATATAAGAAGCCTTTAGGTGTACGGTGTTCCATGTTCTTCTTGTAGAACTTAGATTTAAATTTAGTCTCCGATTTTGGGACCTCTACTCCTTTGACACGTCCGTACATGCCTCCATTATTTACTTCACGGTACTTTCTTGCCATGCTAGTTTCAATAAGATCATACAATTTAAAAATGTCAGTCATTACATTTTTCATTTTGTAGTAAGGATTATTTTCCACATTATTTTCTTTTTCATACTTATCATAAGCGGTTGTATAATCCTTAACACAAGTTTGTTTAGAACTATAAGCACTAACAGCCATTTTTTCACGATTGTCGTGTTTCTCTAAATTGAACATATAAAGCAGTGTTAGGATATCTGCAACATCAATGTCCTTATCTTCATTTTCTCTATATGCTATATTGTCCTTAAACGACTCGCTCTCAATCGCTTCTTTAATCATATTAAACTTCTGTTTCAGTTCAGCAATAGCTTTATCTTGAACTTGAACTGAGGTATTTCTTGCTGCAGCAACGTCTTCAAAAATGTCTTCAATACCTGTAAGAATTTCAATTCTAGCATATTGTTTTGTATCTGCACCAAGACTATCACGGTAGTCAAGGATTGTTTTATAGGTGTGTCCACCGTCAACATTTCCGTGAACAGTCTCATCTTCTATGAAAATAGTTAACTCTGAGTTTGCATTATCAAACTTAACATCTTGGGCTGATAATAAAATACCTCTATTTAATATAAAGAATGGAGAGTGCTCCGATAATAAACCATCCTTTATACGTCCAGCAACTTTCGTTCTCATATTTTGCTCACGTGGATTGGTCTTGGTAGGAATGTTATCAGGAAGCTCTCTTATATCTACTATTGCAAAGATCATTTCTGGTGCTTTTCTCTTAGTGTCATCCATGAAAATTCCATATGGATTCGGGATTTTTCTTAAACTTTCAACTTTAAATTTAATTTTTTGCATTTTACATTCTCCTCTCAAATTTTTTCATTAGCTGACTGCTGAGGGGCAGTAGCCTTGGTAATTGGTAACTAAATACAGTATAAAATGTTCTCAAAGAAAAATAAACATACTATAGTGTGTTTATAAATATTTTATTATAATTAGATTAGAGGTGAAATTTTATGGATAAGGAACAAGAAAAAAAGTTTAAAAAAATAATCGGGGAAGCAATTCGAATTGAGAGGGAGCGAAATGGCTTTACTCAAGCAATATTAGCTGAGGGGGCAGGATTACATCATAATTTTATTGGGCTCGTCGAAAGAGGAGAAAAATCATTAACAGTAACTTCTTTACATAAAATTTGTTTGGCACTTGGTTTAGGTATGAGTGATTTACTTCAACAAATAAAGCTGTAATTGTATTCCTAAAACCTTCAAACGCCACTAAAACCATTTAATATGAAATTAAAATCAACTTCTATTTTTCGTAAATTAAGAATTAATTTACGAAACTAACCCCCTACATGGAACCGATTGCTAATTCGAAAGGGACGATAAAGAGAAAATATAAAGGGTATTTATAGAAACTCCTCAACTAATTAAGTTGGGGACAACGTACTGGTGCTCGACTTTGGCTGTGACTGGCCTGAAAGAAGCCATCTATTTAGCCGAAAAAGGCAATAGAATAACACTCATATCATCACGACTGCATATTGGTTGATTTGCCAATATCTCAGGAATGAATACCTAAAAAAACTATACAACCTAAACGTCAAACTCCTTCCCCACTACGACATCGGGGCAATCAAAGAAGATCACGTCATCATCCGGAATCTATTCACCCAACAAAAACAAGAACTAACAAACTGGGACTCCATCATCCTCTCCCTTGGCCGCATTCCCAACACAGAGCTATTCGAAGAAATGAAAGGCCATGCGCCTATTGTGAAACAGATTGGAGATTGTCTTGGTCCGCGGACGATAGAGGAAGCAACGCATGAGGGGATGATGAGTGCTATAAGTTTATAGAGGGGAGAGACATTCCTTGGGGGGATGTCTCTTTTTTGTTCTTTTCAAGCACCCCTGAAATAATAGGGACTACTTATTTTGAAGAGTCGAACTGAACCAAGTACCGTTCAATCGATTCTAAAAGATAATTCCAGCACCACCTGTCGCAATACATGTTTGTTCAACTTTTAATGTATAGTCATCTTTACTGAATACATGTACATATCGATTCCATGTGACTGTTCCGATATCATTTATGGTATGAAATACAATGACGGGATAGCCTTCCCTACTGTAATAAAAATGAGGTTCTATTATATCAGGCTCTTTCTCAATCATTTCCCATTCATCATTAACGTTATAATCATATGATTCATCTCCTGATTCCTCTTGCACTGGCAAGATAACATCTCTTCCCCAAGATGTCCCATGCCAATTAGCTCCAAACTCATTTAATTCATGATAAACGATTGCTGCCTGTAAATAAGATAAAGGAGTTTTATCTCCTTCAATGACTTCCATAAAATCTGACAATGCATGAGCTGGTTTTGGAGCTGATAAGAAACCTTCTAATCGCTTACAATCTTCTAAATCCTGTAACTCCTTTTCTTCAGGAATTGCCCATACGATTCCATTTCCGTTTCCACCGCCATCACTAAATTGATACGCCCTTAGTTTATAACCTCTTTGGATGTGTAGGTGTGAAAATCCCTTTACAATGGATTCAGGATTTGCAGGCGTTCTAAACCATCCATAGTCGTGATCATCATATTTTTCTACTTGTTTCGTTTCTACAATTAAATTAGGTTTTGTTGCATAGCTTGGAAATCGTTGTTTACAAAACTGCTGCTTATATAGCATAATAAGCTCTTTTGCCACCATTGGTCTTTGAGTTGGAATGAGCGGACATGGATGATAATAGTCATCCCTTTTGTCATGTTTTTTTCCGAAAGAAGGAACCTTTGTTTCTTTTATTAATTTAAGCCATTTCTCCTTAATTAATTGAAAGTTCTTCCACCTCTTTTCATGTTTAACACCCCAGCCAAGAAGAATCCAAGGGTGCGATTTAAATTCATTTATATTAACTAGCGGTTCTGTAATATCATACTCACCAGTATGGACAAGATTTTCAAAATGTTCAATTGCATCTTTTGACTTAGCATTTTGAAGATTAAAAATATTATATATATGTAATCGTCCTGAAATAGGCTGATCTTTACCATAAATTCCTTCGATAACAGAGACTAACTGTTTCATAGTAGGGTCTTCTGCCTTTATCCAACCACTGGCAGACCCCACTGTATTAAGTAAATGAGTTAATTCTTTATCTAGTGTGGCTGATCCTGGATTTTGTAAAAGACATGCTCCAATAGATTCCTCCGCACTACCCCACTGAATGTAAGCAGAAGTTCGATAAATATTTTCTCCCCTTTTAACAAATGATCCATAAGCCTTTAGCTCCATCATGCTTAATCTCCTTTTTTACTATCGTAAATTATACGCTAAATCGATGTATGGTTTAATTTGTTCAAAGCTATCTACCCATTCTAATCTTATATAAGCTTCATGAGGATATTTTTCAATCTCATAGTCTGGTCTATGAAAGTTCCTACTCAGCACTTTATCTATTTCCTCTTGAATACTAAGACCTAATCTCTCCTCTTTCTTACCGATATGAAGAATAAAATGCCTTTGCCTTTGGATAGATAACGTAGCAAATTTGGGTTTTCTAACTCTTTTATATCCGATTCCATCTTTCGTTCCTGCATCTTGTATATCTTGGTATCCTGATTCATTCCAGATATAATCATGAATTTTCCTTGCTAACTTTTGAGCCTTAACCTTCTCAAACTGAAGAAAGAAATATTCATTTGTCTTTGCTCCACCTATACAATTAATGACACAGAATTCTTCAAACTGTTCCAATAAGAAACATGTTAATACATCATTTGATTGTTTAAAAAATTGATATTGTTCCTGTAAAAAGTTCCTGATATCACTCCAGGTCAAAATGATATTTTTTTCAACCTTTTGATTGATAGCAAATCTCTTTTTATGACCTTCAAGCTGGTTAATTTCTAAGTAAGAATTTAATCCTATCTTCGTTTCTATTAAAATAGAAACATTTTCCGATAAAATCGCTCCATCGGGAATATAATATTTCTTCATTTGTAAGTTATTTATCATGTTTTTAGTTTCTGCAATTCCTATTACAACGGCTTGTGGAGTCTTGCGATGAAGCTCATTAGAGACTTGATACATGTATTCAAACGTATCCTTTTCATTTCCGTTTAACCCTAACCATATTGTCAATTTCATTGTAAGAATTTGTGAAGAGTTTTGTAAAACATTAATAAAAGCCTTGGTGGTATTATTCTCTATTTGTAATTGTTTAGTGTCTTCTGAGCCTTTACTCGTTTGTCCACGATAATAATGAAAAATATTTTTATAAATAGACATTCTTATCACCTTGAATTTTTGAGATTTGAAGTAAATATTGAAATTATTAAAATATATGTCACTATTCAACGCTAACTTATATTTGAATCCTGACATACCCTCTCTATATAATAAGTCCTTATATTCCCATAATTTACATTGTAACACATTCCAATTAGTAGATTATTCTTCCTAAATTATTCTCTCCAATCCAAAAAAGAGAAACTAGATTAACATCCCATTTCTCTTTGAAAACTTTTTTCTTTTTTTACCTGATAATTATGTTAAGAATTATTTAACCCGCTTGCGTAACTCATTTCATAGTTGTTAAGAAGGCAGTGACCACAGATTTACGAAGCACCTACTTGTAAATTTTATAAAACTTAAACTTATAAAGGTGATAATATTTTAAAATTTAACTATTATTATCTGGTAGCATTAATTGTGCAATTAGTTTTTTAATTTTTTTTAGAACTATACAACTTAAAAATTCTTAAAAAAGCAATTTCGAGAACTCTCTAATTATTACTTAATTCTCTATATTCTCCCTCTAAAGTCTTAATGAAATTTTCATCTCCTATTAGAGTTGTTCGTAACTTTCTATATAATTCAGACTGTAGACCTTGACTACCCGCTTTTCCAAGTTTATCAACTGAAAATTCATCGCTCTTAATATTTCGGAAAAATTCCTTAAGTTCTTCTCTATTAAATTGTCTATTTTCTACACAGAATTTAATATAAACGTAGTATAAAAGCTTCATTAAAGCACCAAACCCCGTAGTCTTTAAAAACACATAGTTTTTTCTGTCATCCCATTCATCTTTAAATGTTTGTTTAATAGCTAGATAATAACTTAATAACAACTTTATTATTTCCTTTTCATCTTTATCTTTCAAAAAAGATTTATAGGTATGGGCTCTTCTATCCTTTATATACCTTAATAGCTCATCAATAAAGGCTGATTGAGAAATGGACCCTGGCCCACTACCTAACATCCTTATTTCGTTAAAAAACGGTGAAATAGGATTACTATTTAACCATTTTACAATAGAATGGGACCTTTTAATTTCATTATATTTATCCTGATTAAATGAGCTTAAATCATACAATAATGATTTATTGACCGGCTTTTGTTTTCCGTTTATTATGCTAAAAATTTCTGCCTGAAGAGGAATTTCTAAATTTATAAATATCGTTACAACTATTTCAAAATCATCACTTATTTTGTCATTTTCAGTAAAACCGAACGATGCTAATCTATGCTGCCCGTCTACAATAAATGCATCAATTTTGTCAGGAGATAAGGTTAGTGAAATAATATCATTGTTTTCTGAAATCTCGTATCCATCCATTTCAAAATTATCATTTATTTCATCATCAACCCATTTATTATTTATCGAGACAATAATACTATTAGGAAGTATCCCATCTTGGCCAGAGATGTAATCTGCAATTTCCTTTAATCTGTTGTATTGTAACACCCTTTGAATTCCAGTATCCGATGTGAGGACATTTAATTTTTCTTTCACCTCATGAATATACTTGTTTTCCTTACTTTCCCCACTATCTCTCCAATGTAAAGTGGATATTTTTAATAAATCTTTTGCCTTCATTTTCCCTATATAGAATACATTCTGATTTTGTGAAACTTGAAAAAGCTTTAAATTTATTTTATTACTAGTCATTTAGATTACCCCTATAATTTTTGAATTTCTTGTTCATCAAATTGTATATCAAGAACTTCTTTTTCTTTCTCTTTACCCTGTTTTATATATTTAGTATTAACATCTTCCGCGTCTTTAATATCTTCCAATGCACTTGCTGCCAACATTCCAATTTCTTTGATAAACTCATCGTAATCTTTTTCTTTATCGAGTTTTTTTATTGATTGTTCAAAGCTTTGGATAGTATGAGAGAATCCAAGTAATTTCGCTTTTATTTCTTCTCCCATTTGCCCAATACTAACAATATATTCTTTCGCATCATCTGCACTTTGGCCAACCTCACCAATTTTTTTATTCAGTTTTTCTTCTATACCCTCAACATTATTTTTTGTTTTTTCAATGTCTTCTTTTACAATTAACACTTGATCTTTTGCGGTATTTGCTGTTTTTAATACTCTATTTGTTCGGAAGATATTAAAAATATCAAAAGCTATTACTAAACCCACGATAGTCAATATAATTGAAAACAGATCCTTATATAAATCCCTGTCATTCGCAGTATGGGTTAATTCAGTTTCAAGTCTTTTAACTGTGTTCTCGTAAAGATCCTTATAAAGGTCCTTATCTAACTTGTCTTCTACATCCTTTTCAAGTTGATCAATTCGATATTCAGTGATGTCTTGTTCTTGTTTTTCTTTAGAAGCAACTTCACCGAATACAAGATCGCTTGTTGTGAAATAAATGAATAAAAAAAAGAGTAGAATTTTTATTATTTTTTTAAACATATTTTAGCATCCCCTAAAAAGTTATCTATAAGTATATTACATTAGTTTTTACCACAATCCGACATTTTTTTTACTTTTTAAGTAGTTATCATATGAAAGAAGATGTTAACAAAGAGGAAATGGCCTCTCGCAAAAATCCTAGCAGTCGAACATTAGTTAGTTAATTAACTAACAAAAAAATAGTCTTCTCAAATGAGAAGACTATCCTCTTATAGTGAACTCTGCATATAAACCCTTAAAAATAATAAGTGTAAAATGAAATGTATGATCCTTAAATTATATTACAACTGATTTTAGGACAAGTGATCCAATTTATCTATTACGTTTGAGTCCCCTCATCCTGTCTTGTTAAAAAGGATAAAATAAATAGATCTTGGGTAGTTCGTAAATTCATAATTCTCACTTATTTCTTTACCAACGAAAGAAGATAACTGGAGGTTATCAGAGAAAAAGTTATCAAAAGATTTAACCTTATCAGATGAGTTTCTCCCCCAATAAAATCCACCATCCAGCATTTGTAACTTTTTGATTTGTGCCATACCAGGTATACTTCCAGCTTTTATTCTATCTTCTCTACCGGTAGGAACTGTTACAACTGAATAATATACTTTATTATCAATAAATCTTTCAGGATTTTCTTTACTATTACCGATTTCTATATCGAAAACGGAATTAATTTGGTTTCCTTTATAACAAAAATTCCAAAATAAAGGAATTGCCAACATATCTGAAGCTATTGTCTTTGGAGAAAGTAGTATAACCTTAATTTTATTTAGATCAATTTTACTAAAAAAGTCATTACAAGCTCTTCTGTAAGTTTCCTTTAAGCTAACTCCTGATAAATCATTGGGAAGAACAACGTCAATATTTTCAGTACCAGTATATTGAACAATTATTATTTCTTTAGACTTACTTATCTTCTCACCACTTACTTTAATTTCAAGTGCCCTCTTTAATTGAGGAGGTATCAACTGCATTGAACTAACAGCCCAACAATTAGTACCTAATAAACAAATATTTAAATACCAATTAATAAGCTTAGACCAAACATTTCCAGAAACAGAAACCTCACTTTGCCCTCTTTCTGAATCATCCTTAGAAAAAATTGAAGATAATTCCGTCCCAATACTTAGAATTTTTTGGGGGCTAGGGTAACTGCCTAAGTAATTGGTGATATAATCCTTATATTTAGGCCAGTTATCATTGAAAGATTGGTTTGAAAAGCATTCCTGTGCACTAATAATGTTTAATATCGAGATAATTTTCATTTCTAATTCTCCTACGGTATGAATAACTCAGTAGTATCATCATAATCTTCAATTTCAAATTTATCTTTAATAATTGATTCAAAGAACGATTCTGATGTTGTATCGCTGAAGTGAATATCAAAATTATTTAATTCTAGTACTTCTACTCCAACTTTTTTTTGGTTTTTCCCCTGTTTCGACAAGTTTAATATAGAAGCAACCCTTTTAATATCAGTAACAAAATCAAGTACGGTTACTTTTGTTTTTCCGGAACTAAGTCTAAGCCCTCTACCTAACTGTTGTAAAAAAATAATTCTACTATGTGTAACTCTTAGAAATACAACTAGATCAACTTCAGGGATATCTATACCTTCATTTAGTATATCCACAGCCAGAAGAATATCAATTTTACCTTGTCTAAATTCCCTTAGATATTTTTCTCTGGCCCATGGATCTAAGCCAGAAAATAACGCTCTAGCTTTAAATCCATAGCTCACCAAATTTTTTTCCATTTGTTTACAATGGTCAATGCTCGCACAAAAAATTATAGCTCTATTAACCTTTTCCTTTTTCCAAACATTCTTTATTGTATATATTATTTCATCATCACGTTTAGGTATAAATAATTTCTTGTTTAGGTCTTTAACAGTTAAAGATTTTTGACTGCTACTCTCTACAAAATCCCAGTCAATATTGTCTGCAAATATACGGTAATCTACCCTTGAAAGGAAACCGTGCTTCATCCCTTTAATAATGTCCATTGAAAACAACGGCTTTCCAAATATTTCAGTAATATCCCTTTCATCCGTTCTAAATGGGGTTGCAGTCATACCTAATAGGAAATCAGGATTTATATGATCAATGACTGTTTTATACGTATCTGCTCCTGCATGATGACATTCATCAATTATAATAATATTATAATCTTGTAATGGTTTATTAGCTTTTATATGATTAAACACACTTTGAAAAGTAGCGAGTGTTGTCCCTTCATTAAACATAGGTTTTTCTTTTTCATCCCATAAATGAGTTGCAACACTCTTAGGTAAATGTGGCCATAAGGCCAGATCGAACTGTTTGATTAAATCATCTTTATTTGCCAAGACTAGCACTTTCATATCACTGTACTTTCGGTATATTTGAGATAAGAATTTTCCAGCAACAAATGTTTTTCCTAATCCAGTAGCCAAAACCAAGAGAGCTGAGCGGTCTCCTTTATTAAATGCTTGCAGAATGCTATCAAGTGCAAGTGCCTGATATTCTCTCATGTCATAATCAATCACTGGTTTTAAAGGGAGGTTTTCATATAAATTTAATAACTTTCTCCCCTCTATGAAAGAAATATTATAACCGCTCTTTCGTAAATTATATAAAAAATCAAGAGATCCCTTACTTAAGTAACCATTAGTAACCACACAGCCATTACTAATACTATAAAACTCCATAGCGCGCTTTATATCTTCCACAATTTCTTTCCCTACAGCCCCACCGTTACTCCTAAATTTAACTTGATACACCATCTCATTTTTACCATTAGAAGCAATTACATCTGCTCCATTGTCACCAGAACCCCCGATAACAGCTACATGTTCCCATCCTTTGTGTATTAATAACCTACCTAGCGCCCTTTCAAATGCTGACCATGGACCATTATAAAGTCTTTCAGTACCCAAAAAACCCCATTTATCCATTAAAAGTATTCTCCTCCAATACAATAAGACTTCCTACATTTCTTTTAAACCTTGATATGTTGTTACTCTTCTCTTCGTCATTATCTAATATCCAAAGAATATCCGATAGGTAGGAATAGAATTCTTCTGCTATTTCTTCTTTAATTTCATTATCACTAATTTCATTGTACGGTCTCTTCCAAACGCCACCATCAAAAAACATTTCAGGATTATTTTTAAAGAACTTTATTACGTAATTGTTGGGCATATAAGCTAAAAATTCAGTCGTCTCCAACAACTGTTGTACCCTACTATCTCCTTCTCCTAATTTGTTTAAAACTGCCCTCTGTAATGATTTCAGATCTTCTTTATCCAACGTAACATTGGTTTGGATTTCCCGCTTAGTTTTACTTAGGGTCTTTTTTATTTCTGACAACAGCATATTTATTCTTTCTTTTACTGTATCAAGATCTAAAGTATCTTCTTTGCAATAAACATTTTTAAAATTATAGAAAATTCTAGAAAATGGCCATTCTTCAGGGTCATTCTTCCTCAAGAATAAACTGTTAGATAGCTCCATAAGAATACAGTCCTTAATACTGTTACCATGTTTTAAAAACAAAGGTGAATTTTCGTTATAAAAAGCTCGGTAATTGGAGCGGCTAAGTTTCTCCATTACAAGGGGTCTCTCATCATGTAAAGATGGATCTTCAAATACATCAAGAAGTATTGGCTCTTCTTCTAATTCATCTAATGAATACTGACCACTTAAGCTCTCATTTTTTATAAAACTAGTTTCTTCATTTTCAACATTATCACTTTGGCCACCTTCGTTATCAAAACCATGATGTTCCTGATCCTGACCATCATTTTCATCATCAACTTTTACAAATGGTTTCTCTACATCATCACCTTCATCAGTATCTGTCCCATCATTACCATTATTACCATTATTACCATTATTAAAAGGATCAGTCGGATCAAAATTATCATCTTGATTCCCGTCCCCCAAGCTAGTCCTTCTATTAGCCTCTACTTGTTCGACCAGTTGCCACCATTTATTATCGTTCAGATATTCTGTTTCACCTTTATAAAATAATTCTGCCCACGCTTTTGGCTCTGCATTACTACCTTCCCACTTATTTCCCTTTTTACTAAACTTTCCTGGGAGGAGGTCTTCATAACCCGCTTTTTTCCCTTTTCTGTATCCATTAAATAAACGTGCAATTGGAGTAGTATTTTCAGAATACCCTTTTGTAGCTGCAATATTGGGTCTAATTGGAGCTTCGCCCCTTAAACTTTTAACTACCATATCCCAATGTTGATCATTTTTTTCAATGCTATCTTTTGTATAAGTAACAGTTAAAAAGTTTGCTTCAAGCTCTCCAACTATTCTACCTCCCAAGAATGTTGTATCCACTGGGTATTCAAGTTCAAGCTCCCCAGTTTCAGGGTTCTTCCAGCTAAAAAATGATTTATCATTAGCAACAATTAGCCTTCCATTTCGATAAAAATCCACTCCGTACTTTTCCATATCAAAATATCTCTGGATACCCAACCAACCAGTTATCTTTCTTTCTCTTTTCTTTACATCGTTACTTGAATCGCAAATACGACAGATATGTGACTCACCTTCAATATGTGGTGCATCTAACCATATCCAGCAATTAGAGCAAAAATATCTATCCCCAAGATCTTCATTTATTTCAATATATGAGTAAATCCTTTCACTTTTTCTTATAACATATCTCTCAGGAGACCAAATACATTTTTTGTTGGGGATAAGCTTTTCACCATTTATTAATATGTCTATATCATGATCACGTAATAATTTTGAGTAAACCGTACTTAGCTTCTTCCTTAAAGATGCTAATCCTTGTTGCCCTAAATGACTAACCCTTTCTTTTAATCTATATATCTTTATTGTGGTTCCACTTGTATAAGAATTATCCTTTTTGCGTGTTAATACAGGCCTAACAAAACTGTCACTTTGGGCCATCTCCGCAAAATCAATCTCTATCCCCACTTCTTCTGTTGCACCTTTGTTAGAACTGTATACTGTCGTTTTTTGACCAAGTCGTGCAGTAGCAATGTTAAATCCCATACCAAATAAACCTAAATTTGAAACAGGATCATTACTACTAAAACCAGCTTTCAAAGCGTTTTCTAATTGTTCAATATCCATACCAGGTCCATTATCCCAAACTGTTATTGGAACACCTTCAACAAACTGAGAATGTTTTGGGATATCTACCATAATCTCACCTTTATATTCGCTATTTACTCTAAAGTCTTTTAATAGTGCATCTACCGAATTATCTATAAGCTCAGCAATACATTGCCAGTTCTCAAAATCAATCTGTCCAAGCATCTGAAGAATTCTAGGATTGGGAGTTAAATTAATATTCATATCTTACCTCCAGTAAAAATTTAAATTGAATTATTATTTCTAATTTTACCATATATTACGTTATGCTCCTAAACCTGGATGAAAGAGCATGCAACTTTAGGGGAAAGCCAATTTCCTTAAGAAAAATGCAAACCATTAGTATGTTGTTTATATCCAACATACTAATGGTTTTTATATTGATAATATATTGACAAGAGGTGTTTATCCAAATGAAGTCAATTAGTGTGGAATTCGGAATAAATGTTAAAAACAGGAGATTGGAGTTAGGTATGAGTCAACAAAAACTAGCTGAAGAATGTGATTTTGATAGAGGTACCATTGTTTTGATAGAAAAGGGACAATCTAATTCAACTTTAAATACGATTTCAACCCTTGCTGACGTATTAGACGTGCACCCATCCGACTTATTAAAAACTGATTAATTATAAGGAGAATATAGCATGACAAACCTTTTTAGAAATTCAACCCAAATTGAAGATGTTTTTTGTAAAGTGTTAGCACCAAATGATGATAGCGGAAGACATGGTGTTTTAATCCCCGTTTTTGCATACCGCATGTTCCCAAATTTCAATGGTTTCCAGCCTAACTCAAAAATGAATTATGAAGAAACCATTGTGACATATTGGCAAGAAGACACTGGCTTCATTGCAAAACAAAGTAAATGGAAACACTACCATAGGTATCCTGAGAGAAGAATGACAAGTCTTTCTCCAAAATTTATGAATAATAAGATAGAGGGTTCTTTACTTATTGTTGGTAAATATAAGGATAGTTTTGAATACGAGTGTTTCGTAATTGCTCCAAATAATTCAATCTACAGTGTAGTTGGGGATATCTTCAAATTAAGTAAAAAGGATGATCAATTTACCGGTTCAGCGATTTTACCAATGGAAGAAATTCTGAATGGAACAAGAAACAATGAGGCATTAGAAGAGCTTATCTGCATGTTAAAAGGAATCAACGCTCGAGGGTTTATTGAAACAATGAAAAATGGCGATACTGGAGTAGGCTTTACATTTGAAGCATTAATTGGTATAAGAGCAAACTCTGGAAAAGATCCTGATTATAAAGGCATTGAAGTAAAGTGTTCAAGATCCAAACAACCTAAGGACAAGAGAAAGGCATCGTCAGGAAAGCAGACATTATTCTCACTCGTACCCAAATGGAGTATTGTTGGTAGTAGGCGGGGGTTAATAGAGCAGTATGGTCATATTGATGAGGAGAGAGAACGAATTGGGCTATACTGTACAATTAAAATCGTTCCTAATTCATATTTGTGGCACCTTGAAATTTCTGAACCTAATCAAAGGATTTATATTTGTCAGAATGGAACAAGAGTTATATTTTACGAAATGGAAGATTTGCGTTCTGCATTAGAAAGTAAGCATAAAGAAAGCTTTTTTGTAACTGCGCACGCAAGAAAGAATGTAGCTGGTAACGAAGAATTTCATTATGACTCCGCCGTTCACTGTAACCTAGTTTCATTTGACGAATTTTTAAGGTTAATCAAAGAAAACCTCGCAGGATTAGATTTTGCTATACATTTAAAGAACGGAAAAGTGCGGGATCATGGATTTCTTTGGAGACTGGAAAATCGAAAATATCTATTAAGATTATTTAACAGTGTACAAGAGGTTTTATAAAAAAAGCGCGCCTTATTGATTGACAAGGCGTGCTTCTTTTGTATTGTTATCTTTAATTTCCATTTGTAAATTGTTGTTATTTATTGCTTCTTTAACTTTAAGTGCCACCGCTTTAGCTAATAATGGTGGTACTGCATTTCCAACTTGTGTATATTGAGGAACTTCAACCCTTCTCCTTGGTCCGCCAGTTGTCCTTTTACCCTCGAAAAAGAAGCTATCATCGAACGATTGCAAGCGAGCTAACTCACGTACAGTAGGGATACGATTTTCAAATGGATTTATAAAATCATCTGGTAATGTAACTACTGTTGGTGCTGCCGTGTTTGGGTCATATTTTAATCTATTTCCTTTTTTAGATAATAGTAACTTTAAGATATCTTCTGTTATTGTCCCGCTCTGAATTTCTTGAACAAAAGACTCGAAGTTATCATATTCATTTTGGTTATTGAAACAGTACTCAAGTAAGTTAGGGCTACTTAATCGTATAAGTGGTTCCCCTTCCCTTTTAATTCTACTAATAAGCGCTGGAGTATTCTCACCATCATTATATAACTTAAACCTCTCAACAACCAAAGTACTATGCTTTGAGGTCTGGTGATTATATTGTTCCCCCTCGTGGGCGATAGGGTTTCCAAATTCAATTGTGTTTCGGTCAGCATATATTATTGTTGGCGTTCGTCCTTGGATCGATGAAATTTGGTAATCCGTACCAATCGGGTTTATTTCTTGCCTTCGTTGATTATCAATTATTAAATCTCCTATTGCATCCTGTACAGTAAGATCTCGAACATCATTTATTTCCGGATACTCTGGAGGTGTTAATCCATTACGGTAAGCAATAAAGATTACTCGTCTTCTCTTTTGCGGTACCCCATAATTCGAGGCATCTAAAACTGTTGTAGGCAATACTGAATATCCAATTTCACTTAATTCGTTTTCCAATATGTCTGTAACTAAGCTATCATCGGGGTAAACTTTTTCAGTAACACCAATAAATTGGTCTAGTTTCGTATAAAGGAACCCTTCAACATTCTCCATTACAACGTATTTAGGTTGAATTTCATTTATTATCCTTAAATATTGTCCAAACAACATATTTCTTGGGTCGTTCCTTCTCCGTCTTCCTGCAAGGCTAAAACCTTGGCAAGGAGGTCCGCCAAAAATGGCATCAATATTAGGGATTTCGTGCCCCTGAAAAATAGTTAAGTTTTGGATTGCCTGATATATAAAATCTCGGTTTAAATCCGAAATATCTCCTCGATGGAAGAAGGTATTTTCGCCTTGGATTAAACCTAATTGTTCATGTCGTTGCGTGTAAGTTCTTTCAACATCTTCGCTAATATCACTAGAAAACAATATGTGGAAACCAGCTTGTATCAAACCTTCACTCATTCCTCCAGCACCACAAAACAAATCTATAGCGTTTGGCAAATAAATCCCCCCTTTTGATTTATTAGATAACTATTAATTTCAAATCCGTAATAGATATTAGTGAGGACCTATAAAAATTTACTACAAAATGTGAAACCCTAGTTATATTATATCTAATTATCGAACAACAATCTATCACATGTTTATATAGCAATAATAATAATAATAATTTTATTATTATTATTATTGCTATTAGGATACACATTACGCTTTTATAGTGAATAGGATTCATTGTTTTTTTCTATTAGATTTTTTTCATTATATGCATTCGAATATTCTAATGTTTCTATATCATACTATTCTGTTCGTTTTCCTTCTCTGTATTTTTGGCGATATACACTTCCAACCACTTCCTCCGTTATTTTAATGGGCTTGTGTTCAACTACTTGAGGCATGATTTGTTGCATATTTTCTACAGAACCATCAAGAAACTTCCAAACCTCTCCAATTGAAGCGTTTAGTTCTATTTCTTTTGTCCATTTTTTCAATGTAACGAGTATAAAAAATATATTGAGGCGTAGCCAGTTAGCTTATCCTTTTTTAGCTTTTACTTTATACTCCCGTTCAACTTTTTATAAACTTTTCCATAAATTTCGATTGCCTTCCAAAAGACGTAAAAAAAGCTTTCCTCGTAAGGAAAGCTTAGTATTTGGGTAAAATAACGGTAAACCTTAGGTCAACTCGCTATTCGAGTCACTACTCACGGTCTGCCCCATCCATGCGGGTTCTCCGATCCTGCTCTTAAAACTCTTTTCTTTTCGATAACCAGTGTATAACTCCTGTTCACCTTTTATGCAGCCATTCTACCAGAATTATATTTCATTCAATGTTTTATATATTAGAATCTCATCTGGATTAATATTAATAAATACCCCAGCAAACGTATCTCAATAACAAATAAATTTGCTGGGATATATTATTGTATTTGAAACTTCTCAAACAAATTAACTTTAAAGAAGTTCGTATACATTTGGTAAATCAAATTTAATCTCGTATGGTGAATAATAACGAATGCTATTAATAGCTAACTTTTTCTCAATATTATTTTTTAAACCAATCAAATTTCCATCGATAAGCTGAATGAAAACATTCCCATTTTCTTCTATTATATGTGAGTAATTCTCACCATGATGCAAATCGTATGCAGCTTTAACAGGTTTTAAATATTGAATTTGTTCTTCTCGCGTATATTTTGTAAGTTCTCCTTTAACTAAATATGTTAAAAGTTCCAGACCAAGTGGACGATTCAAATGTTCATGTTTCATTTGATTCTGGTAATTGCGTAAGCACTTGTAACAAGATGATTCACAAGCATTTATACAATGGCTTAGTACATTAAATGTCTCATTAATAATTTCTTTAATACGCATTCCTGCTACATAGGAATATCCTGCACCACCAGATAAAGTGTCAAATAAGTATAAATCAGCATAACTTTCGCCTTGTTCATTATGAACAATCCTATAACCTACTGTCAATTCCTGAGCATCAATATCTAATACCCTGCTAGCCGCTAATACAAGACCTTCTCCTAACGTTAATAAAGCATCATGTAACCATTGTTTGTTAGCATTGAAGTCTATGTGATCGTCCATATTTAAACGGATTAAAAATAAATCTGATGTAAATTTATTACCCAGATAAATTTGATGTAAGTTACCAGAACATTTATTCTCAATCATCCCTTGACGTTGGAATGGTTTATAGTGCCCTTTAAATAAATCGTCATTTTTAATGACAGGCTTGATAAATCCGCAATCCTCACACATAAAGAAGCCACTTTCTCCATCAATGCCTCTATTCATTACAATAAGTTCTTCATCTTCTCTGTGTTCGTATTTAATAAAACCAAGACTATTTAAAGTTTTAAAATCAAACTTAACTTTTTCATTCGGTACAGGTAACTGTGGAGTACTAGCAAAGCTGTATTCTTGTGTAAAATCACCTTTAGGTACCTCTTTACCCTTTTCAGGTGAAAAGCCGGTAGGACAAATGTAAGGCATTGATTTGAGTTCCTCTTTACAGTTTGGACATTTCTCAGCTGCTTTACTTGCTATTTCTGTATAATTGCATTTCACACATAGGGCCACATGTTCCCCATGTAAATTCAGATCTTGAGCTGGTGCTTCAGGATTTTTAGAAAATGGATTATAAATACCACCTATACGATAAGTCTTCTTGTTTATTACAATTTGTCGCCCTGGTGCATATTCACCTAAAGCACGGTTTAATGCTAGTTGTGGTCTTTGTTCCATAATTACTTTGTTTTTCTTATCACGACCTTGAATATAAAGACTTGTTAAATCTTTAGGGAATGCATAGGTCGGTAAGAAACCATGATTAAATAAAAAGTTTAATAGCAATTCATCTGGATGCTGCTCTGTAAATTGATCATCTTCCTCGATTAATCCTTCATACTCCATTAATTCTTTTTCAATTTCACAGAAAGCATCATCTAAATCTTGCCCTATATTGTCAGAAGCTTCTTTAATAAGTGACCATTTGTCCCCCTCATTTTTTATTGCTTCTTCAGGAATAATAGCAAAAATCTCAGGGTACTTTTTGAATTGTATTTTTACCTGTTTTACTAACCAATCCTCAAAACTATCTAAATTAAATTGAGAAGTTCCTTTAAAGAAGTCCTTAGTAGTACCTAGTGATTCAGAAATATTACTAGTTGCTAGTTCCCCATCTTGTGCATTGTTATGGAAAAAAGTCTGAATAAGTAGAGCGTTTAAATGGCGCTTAATAATCTTTTTATTGTTAATATAAATTAGCGCCTCTCGCGTATCTCCACTAATAATTAACTTCGGATTATTGAAGTAATAGTGATCGTGTGGACCATCTTGTGCATACGTTATAACTGTCGATAATGATGAACCACGACGCCCTGCACGCCCGGCTCTTTGCTGGTAATTTTCACGCTGTGGCGGGATATTTCGCATTCCAACAGCTGTTAAAGAGCCAATGTCAATACCCACTTCCATCGTTGTTGTACAACTTAAAATATCGACAATTCCTAAGCTTTCATCAAGCACAATATCTTGAAAGGCCATCTCATATTGCTCTGTTGTAGCTAACGCTATACTTGGATCCTTTTGAGATAACTGTGCTGTGTGTTCTTCAACTGAAACATTTGTGATTTTTTCGCCCTTTAAAATGTCTGCAATCGTTGTACGCCAATACCCTTTTTCTGCTTTTAATATATCACTATCTGATGGCAGTTCTTCAATTGTATTAGCATTACAACTAGGACAATTATTATGTGGTATAACTGCATGAATTTGTTTACACGAAGTACACTTATACCAAGTGAAATCAATACCGTCTATAATTTTTAATTTATCTAAATCTAAGTAATATTTATCTAACTGACTTCTACAAAGCTGATCAAATAAATGTTGAATAAGTACCTCGGAATGCTCTTCACCAACATAAACTGCTATAATTGCTTTAAGTTGCTTTGAAATAGTATGGCTTGTTCTGCCCCATTCTGAATCATCACGATACACTCCTAGTAATTCACGTCTATCATAAACATCAAGGCTAATATCAACGGCTATATTATCTAGCAATTCCTTAATAAACAGTATAGCGACCTTCTCTAGATCCTCTTTGCTAATCCATTCTTGCACTTGCTCATCACGATATAATCGTCTCATATTCGCCGGTACGACAATTCCGGTAGTTGTATCATAAATTGAATAACCTGGAGAAGAAATGATTTCTAACATGCGTAACTTAAATTCATCTCGAATGGACATGGAAATTTCATCAAATTCTACATCTGATAATTTTCTCTCATAAAAATCTTTGACATAGCTTTTTACATCCTTCATTAAGTCTTTTCGTTGTAACTGTGAAAACAGAAGTAAACGATTTTCATGGATGAAATGAAGAACAGTAGGGTATAATTCGCGACCGATTGTTGCACGTATACCTTGTTTTTCAAGCTCATACGCAGCTTTTAAAATTAATTGACGAACAGAATCCTTTTCTACTTCGTTGGGAATATCCCGTGCAAGACGCGCGGCCTTTTGACGACCATCCGAAAAGATAAGAACTTTACGCCCTTCGTTTATGTTTGTTGCTTTTCCTTCCATTGGTGGTTGTATATTAAATTGTTCTCGAATTAGGTTAGCAAAAGGCTGTTCCCCTTTAATGCGTAAATCTCGTATATTAAACTTTGCACTTTTTAAACAGCAAGGACATTTTTCAAACGAACGCGCATTTGAATGGTATTTGTTATGTTTTCGCTTAGAAACTTTTTCAACAGACTCATACACTTGAATAAACCCTTCCATAGAAGTTGGTGGCTCACCACTAATATAGCCTGTTTCTATATGCAACCATAATGGAGCGATTCTTTTCTTTTCTAAAGCTTGAGGATGTGGTTGCTCAACTAATAAATGAATCTCTATTAGTTTTTCTCCAACAATACCATGTCCACTTTCATTCCAAAGATAAGTTGGATAATTTGAATTTTCTAGAACATACCCTTTAATAAAAGTAGATCCACAGTAGCGATGTGTCACTACTTCATAAACACGGGCACCACAATCGCAAGTTAAGCGATAATCATCATAAATTTTTCCTAGTAGCCCATTTTCATTACAGCTTTTACATTTTGGATTTAAACACGTATAGATACCAGATAACCCACGGAAAAAGATATGTACACGAGCAGGAAGTAATACACGTCCATTCTTATTCGCAGCATTTGCCAATAATAAAAGATTACTAATTGCTTTTTCAGCTAGTTCTTGCTCAATATCTGGACAAACAATCGCTACAATTTCCTTTAATGAAGTTGCTTGTCCACTAATTTGAGCAATCACTTTTTCTAAGGGGCCAAACCCATCTAATTGCTCATATAAATATCGAGGAAAATCCTTTTGTTCAGAAGGTGGTTGTGGCCATTCCATAGATTCAAAAAACACTTTCGTTTCTTGTAGGTTGTCATCATAATTTGTTTTATATTTAATAAAAGATTCGCTATTCATATTAGCTAAAGTTTGTGCTTCTGCTATCGTTACAGTTCGAGCTGGAGGACGTTTCTCTTTCGTTCCTTTGATAAGTTTGAAACGACGTTTTGAAGGTTTTCCAGTTAGTTGTTCTGCAAATTTAATAGGACCATCTACATCGTCTTCTTTTCCTAAACTAGCGGATGTTAGTATGCATTTCATACGATCACGTTCAATTCCTAAACGAGACTGGAGACGACGAATCAGTAACGCTACTTCAGCACCTCCAGTACCACGATACATATGCGCTTCGTCTAGAATTAGTATAAAGTGGTTGTCTTCACTTTCAGCTAACCATTCCTTTGTTTGTTCCCAAATAGAACGTTCAATAGGTCGCATGAGCATATATTCTAGCATCGAATAGTTTGTGACAAGTATATCTGGTGGTGTATCTTGCATTTCGTGACGTGAAAATAGCTCTGCATCTGAAGGAAGTCCACGATAACGATCCCGATTATTTTTTTTAGAGTTCTTAAACGATTGTAAATCCTTAGCAGGCCATTTACCTCTTTCTTTCATTTGTTCTACTTTAGCAGGCATAGTTTCTTCTAGTTTCGTATAGTAATTTAAAATGTCATTTAACTGATAACGATCTTTAGTCGCAGAATGTGCTCCAGCATAAGGTGTTCTAGATGTGTACATCCCAAATTGAACATTTCTGCTTGCAGCATCATTAAAAATTTCTTTCACTCGTTCATCACCAAATAAACGGCGCAAACGAGTCATTTGGTCACTAACTAATGCGTTCATAGGATAAAGAATTAACGCTCGTACAGCTCGTTTTTTGAAATGCTGAGGTCTTTCGCTAGCTTCCTCATATAATGTATTTAATATTGGATGCAAAAAGGATTCGGTTTTCCCGGAACCTGTACCTGTTGAAACAATTAAATCTTTATTATGCTTTAAAAAAGCTTCCATAGCTTGTTGTTGATGCAGATACGGTCGAGGAAACACACCGACAGATGGTTGTAAAGTTGCTAATTTTGTCATTAACTTTTGAGCAGATTCTGGGATATCCATATTTCCAAAAAGGTTTCCAGGCTCATAGACAGGTGTGGATTCAATATAAGGTTCTGTAGAAAGAATACCTGGCTTATACAGTAATTCTGTACGCTTTCTTTGAAGAGATGGTTCACTGATTGGATATTGTGTTTCAATATATTCCACTAATTTTCGATGTAAACGCTCAGTTACATAATTAATTGTGTACTCCATCCTTTAACACTCCTTCTGTAAATTTGCAATATGCTAAAATAGTACGCACATTATTGATTTGATCTTCTGTGGTAAGGTAGCTTTTAGGCCATTTATTTTCATTTGGCGTTGCGATTAGGCGTAATAGTATATTTTCTTCTCTAGGAAGTGAAAAAGGTAGTTTAATCTCAATGTAGCCGTTATTATGTTTAATCATTTGGTATGTCGAGGTTGAATTTTTGAGAAAACGTAGCGCGTATTGGAATCGAACGAACATACCACCAGGTATCTGAGTAACATACCATTCTCCTTTTTTCCATTGTGCGAAATATTTCTCAGGTTTGATTTTGCTTCCAATTACTCGATCAAAGTAAAGAATATAAAATTCGCCTTCCTGCATATTTTTGATAGAAGATTTTTTATATGAACCTTTTTCAGTAAAGTACACCATCTCGTTAGGGTCAATGTCGTGATGATTTGATAGCTTGTTAGTGTATACGTTTATTAACTTTTCAAATGTTGGACGATACATATAATCATCATGCGTAAGAGAAATAGCTAATGATTTAGAAGTCAGCTGCCCGATACCTAGGCTCTTTTGTATAGGAGCCTTTAAAGAACTTATCGCTATATACTGACCGTCATGTAGTTGAACAGTCCTCTCAGGGAACAATGTATAGTAGCTATTACCCACATGAATGATTTCTCCTTGTTGAGAAAGGAATTGAAGAAACTGCATGGGAACAGATCTTTTCTCATCATTAAAAAAAGAGAGAAATATATTAGTTTCTTTATTAAATAATCTTTGGAGAACAGGCATTAATCTGTGAGAATGGACTTTATTTGTTTGAAACTCCTCACAGAGACCAATAATCAATTGCTTCACATAGTAACTGTAATGATTAATGGTTCGTTGCACAGTAATATATTCATTAATCATTAAACATCTACTCCTACTACGTCATTTTGATGGATATTGATAGCATTCTTAAATACTGTATAACACCATTCGAATATTTCATCGTCAGAAATGAATGAACTTAATTGATTTAACCATTCAACCAATTGATAAGGAATTTCTACACCAAGGCCTTTATAATCTTCAATCCATTCTCTAAATTCTCTACGAATAGATATTGAATCTTCTTCCACAACAGATCCTTCAATTTGTTCAAGCATTAATTGTCCAGGTTGAAGCGCTCTAAAGTTACGTCGATTCATAAAACGAGACATATAATCCATAGAGTTAATTAGAGGTGCATAAGGCATTTTCTCTATAAACGCTAGGGCTTCATCTAAGGAATCAATTGTGATAAATGTTAAGTCTGGCATCACCTCATCCACCCATTTATTCTGTTTAAAGTATGCTGGTAAGCTATATAATGCTGCAGTTGTATGTGGATTATGAATAACAAGTGCTTTTACCGCTTCGTTCCTCGTAAATTGGGTGTACTGCTGATTTAATTGATTTAAAGTGAATGTTTCGATTTCAGGAATTACAGTTACCATTTGCTCACAGGCAATTGTTTTAACAATACATTTAGCTAATTCAAAGCTACTGTCACCAAATATAATAATAGGCTCGCGGAGTATAACTGCAGTTAATATAGTTGCAGCTAATGTCCCTTTTTCATCATTACCTTTAAAAATAGAAAGGTTACCATTAAGTAGATTACTAAAATCGCTAACGCTCGATAATGATTTTCCTAAAATAGATTGAAATTGTGCAAAACCAAGTTGTGCACTATTAGGAACCGGAATGGCTGCCATTGGTTGAATTGGAAGATTCGATAGAGCCATTTGTTCCGCATATACACTTGCAAAATTACTTTGTAAGTGTTCTATTTTATTGTGCATAGTTTTTTGAATTTCAGAATACTGGTTTTTTATTGTTTCTAAAGCTTTGGATTCATTTATATAAGCACTTTTTATCTTATCTAATTCTAGCATCCTTGCATTATTCTCTTTTACAAGCTTTGCATTTACTTTTAAAAAGTTATCATATTTATCTTCAAATGATTGCTGGACACGTTGTTCTATAATTGTTTTTGTTACATCTAACTCTAAAACTAATTCAGTAAATAAAGTGATTTCTTCTTCTTTTAACGTATGACCTTGCATAATGTGAATAGCTCTTTGTAAACGTTCTTGTAAGTGTGGACCCTGTGCTTTATCTGAATCGTACCATTCTTTTAATCGAGCAATCATTTTTCGAGATAATTCGGCTAGATCGGTATTATCCTTTAGCTGTTTTAGGGCGTCACTAATTACACGCTGTTCATTTGCCACATCAATCGAACCTATTAAATTTTCTGAGTCTAGTTGGTTCATGCAAAAAAGACGTTCTTGGTTCTTATCAAGAATCGCAGTAATATCAATTTCTTGTTGGTAGTACTGAATAAAATCTTGTTCTTTACAACGATATAAACCATTGATGAATTCCATTTGAAGAGGACCTACTAAATAGTCATCTGCAGTTCTAAAAATAACGTGGTTAGAAACAACAAATGGGATCGATATTCCTTTGCTTAATAGTTCCACTATTTGATGTCTATCTTTTGCAATAGTTTCATCAAGATCAATGACTTCAAAAAATTTAAGATTAAATACTTCTTTTCCTAAGAAATATTTACAAGAGCTAGGTCTAGAGACATCATATGTTTTAAATTCAATAAGCTCATGAAAGCGGAAAACTTCTTTCTGCGGTGGTTGGTAAGATTCTGCAATAAAAATCTTACCTGTATTAGGGAAAATAGAGATTAAATCACTTTCATCTAACTCTTGTAACTTCCCATCATTGTAAATAGCATAAGGTTGCGCACCTACAGCTTCACTTGTATTTCCATCTTTTTGAATGTTTCGTTTATAAATTTTTAGTAAAGCAATCATTGGATATGTTTCATCTCCTTTATTATTTCTACAATTGGTTTAGGAACACGTATACCAAAGCGGCGAATATAGTAAAGAATCTTATCTTTATACACAAAGGCGCTATTCATTACAATTGATTGTAGTAACCGAATCTCTTCTACTAAACAAATAACTTTTGGATACAGATAGTGCTTTTCATATAAGCTGAGAATTCTTTCAAATGCTATCCTATTTGATAATGCTAACGGTTGTTGAACATTGACACTCCATAAAGTAGGAAAATCTATACGAATAGGCGCTTTAAAGGTATTTTTCCCACCATGTTTCATTTTATAATTGATATCCGTTTCAGTGTGTACCAATACAGATAAATCTGTCTCGAATTCTATTTTTTCTACTTGTAATTCACGAATTGTAAATAACGCATCTTTATTATCGATTATTGCTTGCCCTTTGAAGTTACGAGTATGCTCTAATATTGGGGTGTAACGTAATGTTAGAATCTCTGTAACTTCTTGATCAACATATAGCAAATAATCGCCTGAATCTGATATATTCAGTTCCATGATCTGGTTATTTGGTACTCTTAATACTTGACGCCGATTATTCGGATGTACCAAAATTACTCTCTGTTCCATATGCCTCATGCCAATATTGGTTACCAGCCAGAAACTTTTATGACTATTTATTTCTACAATTGTACCTATTTTTTTGAAAGAAACTGGAGGAAGAATATCTAAATGACATGTAGCGGCCAAAAGTGTATAGTATAGAATTCTCGTAAACCATTTCTGTAAATCATCAGAGAACTCTATTGGCATAATCAATTCATAGATATAAAATTGCTCATATCGTATTTGGCTTACCACCTCTAGATCTGAATGAATATATATTAACGGAGTTGCTGATACTACAAAAAAACGACCAGATAATGTAATTTTACGATAAGGTATGCTATTAAATTGACCTTGTATTTCTTTAAAAATAAGAGGACCATCACTAAATGGCTCAAACATGCCACTAATATGAAGTCCCAACATTTTTTCATATCGCTCATTTGTACATTTAAATGTATATCTACCAAGCAAAGGAACGTCTTGCTCACAAGCTGGGCGAGCTGGTAATAAACGAACAGTATTTAACTGGAATTCTGAAATCTGTTCACAATGATATGTATAGTACATATTATGACGTTGCATATTTACATTTAATTGATTAATCAATGGGAACTTTAATTGAAATATGTATTCCTGATCTTGCTTTTTTAATACAAGGCGAACTCTTTGACGTGCTGCAAGCTCTTGATCATACATAGTGTATTCACCAAGACTCTGGGAATACAATTCGCAGGCTGCCTTTACTTCATTGGGAACCCCTTTGCCATGGCGAAAATGAGGGGTATTCTTCGTTCCCGGATAAAAATGAAGAGCCCCATTACATCTAGGGCAAAAATATAATCGTCCTTTAATTGCCTGTAACGCTGTAATTAGCTGATAATCAGCTGTATAGGCTCTGTCCATCTAATCACCTCAGCATATATTCATATTAAGTAGTTATTTATAATCATACTATATTTCCTACTTTTAAAGAATTTAATTAAAAAACTTATCTTTCAAGTATTAACACTATAGAATCAGCAGCTTTAGGTAATATTCTAATAAACATAAGAAATATACATCTTACTAAATAATCCATTTCTCATGAGATAACAAGATGCATTAAGGACGCGAGGGCATGTACTAGGAAAGAAGAAGATTGAACTAGTTGGATCAACCAAAAATATTTATAAGCTAAGCTTTTTCTTCTTTCGGAATTTATTGAACAAAAAAATGGATAGTCCCTTTGATTTTCGTAAGGCTCTATCCACTTCTTCTTATATAAAAACATTTCTTACTTTCCAAGCATGATAATTAACTATTACACTAGGTTTTACCAATCTTCTTCATCTTCATCCCAGTTTTCTTTTGCCTCTTCAAGGCTTTCGATCAAATAATCTAGGAAATTATCAGCTACCTTTCGACCATAGCCTTCTTGATTATCCCACATAATAACTGGGCATTCACCATTCTTCATTTTATTAGTATCGAGGCAATAGGCAAATTCATCAATATCTTCTATAACCACAAGTCCATCTATTAAATCATAATACTTTCGATGACCTTTGGTAGCATCTACTACTGCTGGACCCGTAAAACCATATCCAATTATCTCCACACCAAAAATTCCACCGTAACCATAATTTCTTAAAAACCATTTGTAACTTTCCGGAAGTGAAACCTGTAATTTTTTTCAGTTTCTTTAACTTTGTCTTCACTTACTCCACCAGTAAAATCATCACCTTGACCATATTCCTTTATAAATTCTTGTAACTTAGAATAATTCAACCAAATCACCCTTCTAATCTTAGATATCGTATTGCAAGGCTCTCCACCTCTAATACTTTGAAATCCTTGAGATGATGATATTTATACTGTTTCTTTCATTCCTTTCGGGCAACGTTACAACTCTATATAAGTTATAAAAAATCCTCGACTGACTTTATCAATCGAGGTCCGCATAATTTATCCTTTGAATATTTCTGGAATTTTATCTCGCCATACTAATAGTAATTCTATAAATTGCTTTGTTTCTATCGTATTTTCATGAGGTTCTTCAATTCTAAAAAAGTTCTCAACAATTGTTACATCTTTTTTTATGAGTACACTTGTAGCATTTAATTCAATTTGAAAGTCCTCATATGTCCCGTTTAAAACCTTTTCGATATAATCTATATATTCATCGACTTGTTCTACTGTTGCAATATTTTCAATGAAATCTGAGAAAAGACAAATTTCTTCCGGCAAAATTATTCCTAAATCGCCAAATGGATCTTTCTTAAACTCATATGAATATTTCATACGCTTTGATCCCCTTTAGATTTTTTTTATATAATGGATATGCCGGTGCTATTGATTCATCTATATTCAAGTACAATTCTACTTTAATACAAAGCATAAAATCATTATTCCATGATGTGCGTTTAACCATGAGCTTTTTCACTAGCTTATGTTGCATTACTAACACAAGCTCTTAACAGATGCTTTTACAATGATAGTTATTAAACTTCGTCAGACAAAGCATCATTGTAATCCTGTAAATCTTCCATAATTTCTTTGAATCGGTCAATATTATTAATAAATTCATCATAAGAAATTTCTTGATATTCGAAAATCCCTTCTTCATATTCATCACTTTCAAATATTTTTACTTCTGTACCTAACTTCAACAAATTATCAACCAATCCTTTTAAATTCTCCATATCATCAATATCATTCGCGTCCGTTTCGGCAAAAAAATCTTTGTTTGCAATTTTATTTTTTATGTCTGTAATTCCTAAACCAGTATACTTTCTTAAGGGTACTAAACATTTATTAAATGGACCATTAGTGCTTATTTTAATTGCCATTTTACTCATCTGTTATTCTCCTTTCCATTAAAATTCTAATTTGCCATACCTTCAATCGTTTCTCCAGAATCTGTGACAAAATCCCAAACTCCCGTCACAAAGTCTTTACCTATATGAGCAGTTTTGTTCTTTTTTTGGTAGGATATAGAATTATAGAAATCTAAATAAACAAAAAATGGATAGTTCCTTTGATTTTCGAAAGGCTCTATCCACTTCTTCTTATATAACTCACCAATCTTCATCCCTATCTTCTTTTGCTAATTCAAGGCGTTCAATAAAATAGTCTAAAAAATTATCAGCAAGCTTTCGACCATAGCCTTCTTGATTATCCCACGTAATAACTGGGCATTCTCCATTTTTCATTTTATTAGTATCGAGACAATAAGCAAATTCATCAATATCTTCTATAACCACAAGTCCATCGATTAAACCATAATACTTTTGATGATCTTTGGTAGCAGCTGCTACTAATGCACCTACTAAGTCATAACCAATTATATCAATACCAAAACTTCCTCCTGAACCATAGTTTTTTAAGAACCATTTGTAACTTTCCGGTAATGAGACTTGTAATTTATTTTCAGTTTCTTCAACTTTGTCTTCACTTACTCCTCCCGTAAAATCATCATCTTTGCCATAGTTCTTAATAAATTCCTTTAAAGCTGAATATTTCACCAAAGTCACCTACCAATCTTGAATTTCGTATTGCACGGAAATTTTTTATTGTTCCCATCGGTGAACTGAAGATATCTTCGATTTTCACTTGTTAATAAGGTTTCACATAACCTTATAAAATTAATATAAAACTTTTTATGTGGTCAGTTAGTTGTTAATTATTTAAATCAAATTAGAAGCATAAATTCAATTCTCATTTTTCTTGAATCTTTCTGGAATTTTATTTTTCCATATTAACATGAGTTCTTTAAATTGTTCTGTCTTCATTTCATTTTCGTAAGACTCTTCATATGTAAAAAGATGTTCAAGGACTGTCATATCCTTTTTTATCAGCACACTTGTGGCGTTGAGTTGAATCTCAAAATCCTGATATAAACCATTTAAAACATTTTCAACTACTTTAATATACTCACCTGCTTTTTGCTCAGTAGAAATGTCTTCAATAAAATCAGCGAATAATTCTATCTCACCTGGTAATTTTATTCTCAGCATTTCTAAATGATCTCTATAAAACTCGTATGCATATTTCATACTAAACCTCTTTTATAAATTAGATAGCAAGTTGATAGGCCAACTGCCAAACATGTTTTTGTGAACCTGTTAATTCTCCCTTTGAATTGCTTTTTCCATTTTTTGAGCTACATTTTCTAGCCATTGTATCGGGGTTACTCCTAATGAAGGGAAATAAAGTTCACAGCACTCTTCTATGAAATTTTCTTTTTCCTCATTTGAAATATTTTCAGCCAAAAAATATTTTATTTCATTGGCAATTAATACAAATTCTTTTAATTCTTCATCTGGTGATACTATATCTTGATGAAAGTGAGCAGTCAAAAAATTTTCTAATTCATCGAAACTTTTATTTTTCATATGTATTCTCCTTTATTTGGTAGGAAAACCTGTTAAAATATAACTACCTTGGCCATCTTTTTTTAAGACGATTCTTGCATTTTTATAATCCTCTAAGTCCCCATTATTTCTCTTTATTCCTTTCCCGATATTTTTATTGCCTCTAAACTTCAATGCTAATTTATTATCACTATCTGGATCATTTAACCACTATTCAATTTTTTTCCAAGTTATTAACCGTATTATAAATAATATCCCTGCCAACAACAGTTGGTTTTTAGAATTGTATGGTAATAGATTAGGAATTGAGGCTAATTCTTTTGCTTTCGATACGCCTTTTACTGCAGCGGCTTTTGTTGTGGCCACCCCAATCTACGTTACGGCTCCTGCGCCTTTTGTTCCTACTACTGACGTTATGACTGTCCACAGGGCATAGGATAACCAGTTAGCCTGTGAATACATGAGAAGTAAATTCTTAGATGTTCTAATGCGTAAGGAGTCGTTATATCGATCAAAAAGAAAACCTTGATTGAGTGACGATCACTCAATCAAGGTTCAATAGCTAATAAGTTTGGTTTCTGGTAATACCTCTTAAACTTCCAATTCTACTTTTAAATTATTTATCAATTCAGCAAGTGAATTAGCAAGAAATTCGTTTTCTTCTGTTTCAAAATTCTCTATCAATATCTGTCCTGTTTTATTGTCAAAGATAATAGCCATATCTTCTGGAGAGACAAATCCTATTTGTATATATCTAAGTTCTCTCCCATTGTTCTCTTCATATTGTTTCATTACTTCAAAAAATTCTAATATAGATTTACCTGGTTCTATAGGTTCAAGATTAACTAATCTTGAACCGTAAAAGCCTTGTAAGCTTAAGAACCAATACGAATTAAAGTATTCTTTCATTGCATGGTGAATATTCATACCCAGTTTTTCTTCAATTTCTGTAAAATTATCTAAATCAATTTTTTCAATAGGTTTCCAATATACATATTCTTCTTCATCTGGATTACTTAAATACAATCGAGGATCAATCTCTTCATCCCACGGTACTTTAGGATATGTACCATATTTTGTATCCCATACATTTATGAGTTCTTTAAAATAATGTTCTAATGCTTTTTTTATGTCCATGTTATACCTCCAACAAAATTACTTAATAAATACTTGAAGACGTTCAGCGTTTTCTTGATCTTTCCCCCATATATCTATTTGTTTCTCTATATTATGGATTCCTCCACTCCCTGGATGCAACGGTTGTGGAATAGCCATTGCTTGTCCGCCACCACCAATATGATGATGTACTAAAGGCTTTCCTTTTAATCCTAAAATATCATACTGAGGGAAATGTCTCCTAAAGACTGCATCATTTACAATAGCCCATCCATTATTAAGATTTTTGATGTTAGCATCGCTAAAATAATCAGGATGTAATTTATATAGTTCATTAAAATAATACTTGTTATCTCTAAGCCATCCTTCTGAATTTGTACTTTGCTTCCCTTTACCTATATAAGGCATATCCACAACAAGTTTTTCATCTGCTACTATTTTAGTAACAAATGTTCCTTTTCTAGTAATTATTTCATACTCTTTATTTAAAACGGCGTCGTCGATATCACGGTATACTCTCACTGGATGGTTTGTATTACCAGTACCCTTATTAATTTCAGACTCCACTCTCGCCATCGAAATTAACTGATCTCTCAACCCCACACCATTAACCACATTATAAGGTACTCCCCCTGCCAACGACAGTTGGTTTTTAGGATTGTATGGCAATAAGTTAGGGATAGAGGCTAATTCTTTTGCTTTCGCAACTCCTTTAACTGCAGCCGCTTTTGTAGTTGCTACCCCAGTCTTCGTTACGGCTCCTGCGCCTTTTGTTCCTACAACTGACGTTACGACTGTTCCAAGAGCATAGGATACCCAATGAGCCCGCGAATAGGCATCGCCATTTACCATATCCCGTTCATATGAGTCCGAGATGGATTTGGAAATATATTTATAGGTTTTTATCGGGTGCATGATTGAATTTGCTACACCTTCAACCGCTTCCTCAGGATCTGTGACCAGATCCCAAATTCCTGTCACAAAGTCTTTACCTACATCATACAGGCCTACGCCGATTCCTTTTGCAATGTCTGTCGTTTGCTTGGATGCTTCTAGCTGCATGACATATTGCTGCTGGGTGGGTCCTAAGTTTTCATATCCGATCTTTTTGGCGATTTTGAGGAACTCATTCGGATCTGTGACATGATCGAGTTGTGCCTTCAATTCTTTGATCCGGCGATTCTCTGCTTCCTCTTTCTTAACCTTCAGATATTGCGCGGTCTCTTTTTTCCTAACTTCTAGGTTTTTATAGGCTTCACTATTTTTATAAGCTGTTGCATTAAAATAGAGCGGGGATACTACTCCTCCCCTTGTACTGGATACTTTCAATTGCTCCATGAGTGCCGTCACTGCCGCTTGGTCCGCTTCGGATTTAGCATATTCAGCCGTCCACTTATGATCGATCTCGTTTACTTTGTCTATCGTTTGGTTCCGTTTCCTTTCAGCTTTCTCCATATTCTCAAAGAACACATCATCGGAAAAGGGTTCTAACTGAATGATATCATCAATTCCAGCCAATATTTTTTTCAGATCATTTTTTTGGGCTGTGACCATTTCCTTGGAATTTCGACTGGCGCTTTCCAGCTCTTCCTCTAAAAAAGGGACCGTAACCACGGTTTCACTAAGGTTAGCTTCGATTGTATCTCCTTGAATTCCACTTAAAAAGGCAACATGCCGATTGATCAGACGCAGCCAAGCATCCACAACATCGATCTGTGCTTTGTAAAATCCTTTAATGGCCTCTGCCCCTTGACCCTGCAGCTCATCATCCAAATGAACGATACTCTCAAATCCTTTTTTTAATTCCGTTAGCTGTTCTTTCAGGTCCTTATATTGTCCGACACGCGTTTGCATGGCAGAAACTAGTGTTTGAGATTCGTAAATCATAGACATTATTGAAAGTCCTTTCAACTTCTTTTCTTATAACTAGATTTCATTTGTATGTAATATTTTTATTCACTGTAAAATTATGGACTAAATATATTTTAGAAGAGTTTCTATATTTATTCAAGAAATGAAGGGACTTTTTACTAAACAGATTAATAATGAAGGAAATAGTTTTCAAAGAGGATAGGCTAATAGAATATTTCTTTAAGCTTTATAATATTGAACAAAAGTGGGCTTTCCAGGAGCCAAAAAATTGGCAAGCTGGACAGTATTTTAAACTAATACGTAAATAAGGGCTATTCCTGTTGAAGGAATAGCCCTTTCTTTGTATCAAAATCAAAATGCCGGTATGGCCGTTTCACTATATTTCTCTTCTAAAAATTTGCGTACCTCTGGGCTTGTCATAGCCTTGGCCAACTTTTGGACTGGCTCAGAATCCACGTTATCCTTGCGTGCCACTAATGTAATCGCAAAGTCATTTTCAACACCTTCTGTGAGAAGAGCGTCATTTTTTGGTGTCAATCCAAGCGGTGCAGCGTAAGCAGGTGTTATCACTATCGCATCTGCTTCATCATACGTTCTCGCTAGCATTAATAAATCCACTTCTTTAAACTTATAGTTTTTAGGGTTCTCAGTAATATCAGACATTGTATAGTATGGACCCTTTTTTTCCTTTAAAGTAATAACTTTATGCTGTGCTAGCAATGCCAATGAACGATCAATATTCGACACATCATTTGCAATGGCAATAACGGCACCCTCTGGCAATTGATCCATTGAATCGTATTCTTTGGAATACACCCCATAATTGGCAAAATAAATGGGTTTCACTGGTACAAGCTCGGCATTTTTGTTTCGATTGAATTCCTCCATATATGGAACGTGTTGGAAGAAGTTCACATCCACTTCTCCTGCCGCTAGTGCGGTGTTAGGCTGCACATTATCACCTAATACAACCATTTCCAGGTTAATGCCCTCCTTTGCCAGCTTTGGTTTAACAAGCTCAAGAATTTCCGTCATTGGGGGAATGAGTGAGGCCACTTTCAATGTTACCTCTTCCTTCTCCTGATTCTGCGCATTTTCTTTCTCTTTTACTTCATTCGCCTTTCCACATCCTACTAAAAGCAACATGATTGCTGTCATGAGAAAGAGTATTTTTTTCATGATGTTTCCCTCCATTATTTATCTTTTATCAATCATTCTGGCTACAGCTGTTCCAATAAATTGGATAAGCTGTACTAGAATAATCATAATGATAATCATATAAATCATTAACTCTGTTTTAAACTGCTGATAGCCATACCTGATGGCAAAATCCCCGATACCGCCGCCTCCGACCACTCCCATGATCGTTGAATAGGAAATAAAGCTGATAATCGATGTTGTTAGTCCGAGGACAAGCCCTGAACGAGCCTCCACGTAAAGAAATTTAAATATGACACCCTTTACGGAAGCCCCCATGGAAATGGCTGCCTCGATCACACCCTTTGGCACATCCAATAAAGATTGCTCGACCAATCGCGAATAATGGGCAATGGCAATGATTGCTAATGGAACACAAGCAGCTGCTGTACCAATGGCTGTGCCGATTATGAGCCTTGTAAACGGGATTAAAAAAACAACCAATAATAAAAACGGGAATGAACGGATAATATTGACAAGTAAATTTAAAATCGAGAAAGCCCACGGATTTTCAAGCAAATGACCCTTCCTAGAAAGAAATAGCAAGGTCCCAACAGGCAATCCAATCAAAATCGCAGCTAAAATGGACACACCTACCATCGTAATGGTTTCTCCAATCGACTGCCAAATTTCTGCCTCATATTGAATTAATATCTCAGGCATGACCCAGCCCACCATTCTCTGCTAATTGTTCGATAAAGTATTCTGGACGATTATCCTTTTTTTGAATCCCGCTTGGTTCGATTAAGACCGTGTCATAAATCTCTCCCTCTGCCATGATCGATACACGATTGCATATACTTTTAATGACATCCAGCTCATGACTAACAATGACAATCGTCACACCGAAGCGTTTGTTGATGTTCTCTAGCACATCTAGTATTTCAGCCGTTGTATTTGGATCAAGGGAAGAGGTCGGTTCATCACATAATAACACTTGCGGGTTATTTGCCAATGCCCTTGCAATGGCAACACGCTGCTTTTGTCCCCCGCTTAATTGTGCAGGATATCTCTCCATCTCCTTCTCCAATCCGACAAATTGAAGACACTCTACAACACGGTTCCGACGTTCCTTCTTTGGATAATTTGCCAGCTCTAATGAGGCTGCCACATTGTCATAAACCGTTTTATTTGCCACAAGATTAAAATGCTGAAAGATCATGCCAATCGACTTCCGTGCCCCTCGAAGTGCTTTATTGTTCAATGTTGTCAACCTTTGGCCGTTTACCTCCACGTCACCTGCATCTGGGGTCTCCAACAAATTCATTAGCCGCAGCAACGTTGATTTCCCTGCTCCGCTTGCTCCGATTATTCCATGAATTTCACCTTTAGGTATTGTTAAAGTAACAGACTTAATAGCCTGAAATTGTGAAAATTTTTTACTCACTTGAACCAGGTTAATCATAAAATCCCACTTTCTATTTGTTGAAAGGTAAGCATACCGCTCCTCATTATCGTTTCATCAAAGAAACACAGCTGATAAATCATTTTATCAACTAATGAGGACCTAATGCAAAGACACAAATTAACAGTTAAAGACTTCCAACCCTATTAAGCTCCCTCTTTCTATTGGCTGCCATTCTTAGATATGAGTGTTATTTCATTATCATCATCCTTTATTTCTATTAGTCGGATTATTCCTTTCAAAATAACTGAGAGTGCATTATAATTATAAATGATAATGGTTATCATTATCATTTATTTTTTCTGAACTTCAAAAATACGAATGTTCTAAAGGACGTGGAGGAAAATACATGATTCGATACCTTGATGAGAAAATTGCCAACTATGAGGTATGTGTCATCTTACCCTCTGGTTACGATCAAACCAAGAAATACCGAACGATCTATTTGCATGATGGTGGTGAAACTGCCAAGCAAGCTGCAAACTATATCGATCATTTAATTCTTTCAGGGCAAATTGAACCGCTAATCGTTATTGGAATTGAACCCTTTGATCGCAAAAATGACTATACGCCGTGGGAAGCACCATCACTTGCACCGCATGCTTCCACCTTTGAAGGACAAGCACAGGTTTATTTACATACGGTCGTAACCGAAATAAAACCCTATATAGATGCCCATTATGCTACGAATCCTGAACCTTCACATACAGCGATTTCCGGCTGCTCATTAGGAGGACTTGTTTCGATTTTCGCCTCCTATTATTATCCGGAGGTATTTCATCAATATATCTCATTATCCGCTTCCTTTTGGTACGAGGATGTTCTTCGCTATCTTCAAGGGGAAAAGATTGAACGGCAAGGAAATATCCATCTCAAACCAACAGTGAATCGTGAAGATCATCAACTCTATTTATATGTCGGGGAATTAGAGGGAATTTATAAAGAAACGATACAAAAGCATATGGTTGACTACACGAAGAAGGCCCACCTTGAATTTATCAAGGAAGGCTATTTGGAATCTAGACTATTATTTGCGTTAGATCCAGAAGGAACTCATGATGACCTGTTCTTTTCTAACTACTTCTTTCAATCACTTCGTTGGTTATTTGGCAGGGAAAATAAAAACGAAACGGTTAATTAGCCTTAATCGATTGCTTCACAACAGCCCCAAGAATGGTGATTTTCATCCAATCTTGGGGGCTTCAAGGCATTGACAGACCCGGCACGAAATTCATTTAGAGAGTCCTATTTTACTAAATTAAGGTTTTCAATTCTCAAAATAAGAAATAAACTACCTGAATTATTCGCCTTTTTTCCCAAGAGCTACCCCCAAAGTAAGGAATATATAAGGATAAGTTAACAAAGCAAGCTCTAAAAAACCAAAGCTTCCAAATAGCAACATTTCCGGAGCGTGTCCGTCTAAATAATATCCTTTTCCGGTCATATACAATCCAACAAGGAGATATGTTGTTATAGATATTCCTATTAAAAAATATCCTATGATATTAAACTTAATTTTTGTAAAACTATATACTAAAATACCTAAATATAATAATCCAAGCAGTATCAATAAAATAGGTATGTATAATGGCTCATAAAAAAAATCACTCATACTTTCAATTAGCATCTTATGCTCCCCTTATAAAAATAACTTATTCTGGATGTCAGACCTTAATATAAGTAATGGCTGCCACGGTTCTAAATTCTAAGAACATGTATAAAGTGGAAGGTTTGTATTCCGATGTTGGCCGCCCCAGTATTGACCTGTAACCCTATTAAAATTATTTTTATTCATAATTATGACTATCCAAAAACACGGACAATTAAAATAGCAATGTCGTCTTTTTAACATCTTTATCGGTCCAATATACCAGGTAATGTCTGAGAAATATTTGTCAGTTGGTCGACAACATCAAATACTGCTTTCGTCATAAATATTTGAACCACTATTAAAATACTCAGTAATATTAAAAGAATTATTTTAAAAGTTGTATTCATGTAAACTTATTACCTCTCTTTAGTGGGCCCAACCAGCAGCAGGGTTAAAAGTTTTCCCACTTTTATTTCTACTTAAACCCGTTACTCCATCATGTAACTGCCATCTAGCATAGTAACGATAACACATTTCAATAAACATCAATATATTAATAATGTTAATGATTTTTCACATCTATTTGTTTTTATCTACACGCTTTTCTACTACGACCCAAGAAAAGTAAATCAGTAGAGTGGTTATCAAAATTATGAAGCCAGCTTGTGTGATATAAGAAAAATCCCATTCTTTAATTTCTTTCTCATCAAGTCCATAATAATTTTGAATTACATAGTTCGAAGTCTCATAATCCATAAAAAGGTAACATATAATTCCTCCAATTAAAACTCCACCTAATATTGATAATAAAAACTTTGTCAATATGGTGTCCCCCTAACGCTTAGTAAAAATGAGTGAGAAAAAACTTAATTCAGATAATCTAAAGTCTCTACCTTCATCCCTGAATGACAAGCGCTTCTCTAAAATTGTTCAAACTCTACTTCATACAAGGTTCTCTTAAAAGATATAAATACCTTCATTTTCCTCGAGTAACTCCTTAGAATTCTCTTCTCTCATTTTTAATCTTTTATAATGGCATAATAACCATAAATCCAGATTGATAGGTTCCAAAATTGAATTCAGGATTTTCACATATGGAAAACTCCCCTTTCTTTCCGATAGGCTATGTTAAATCTTAATGTTGTTTTACCCCAAAAGAAAACCGCCCTTTGAATAGGCGGTTAATTAAACTATCGTTTCCCGTTAGTGGCAATGAATCCCGAAGCTTTGTTTCCTAATCTTTCTCTATTGTAACAAGTGAATAAACTGCTCCACCGCCACCTGCTCCTGACATAGCACTCTGAGAGACAACCTTCCATCCCTCTTGCAAAAGTTGATTTAAATCACTTAAGTTATTCTTCTTTTCGGTAAGATAATAAACTACGATTGCCTTTTGCATAATACAGCTCCCTCCAGAACTCAATATATCCTATATAAAATTTCATGATTTTACCGAAGCCGTTCGTCGAAGCTTACTGTTTGTTTCATTTACAGTAAACAGACAAGAGGCGACAACATATTTTTCTTATTCGACATTGTGTTCTCATTTCCATGCTGTTTAACATCTATCCTTTTGTACGACATGTTTCGTAACTGGATTTACTTTTATTCCACAACACCGTGACGTTATTTCGACGACACCACCAAAAACCGGACATTTTGATCCGAGAAGTTAAACCAGTAATGGGCTTTTCTAGCATCGAACATGAACGACTGCTGTTCATGGAGTTCCATTCTTTCTCCCTCTATTTCCACTGTTAACTTCCCTTCGATAATGAATAAGAATTCATGTCCGCTATGAGAAAAGGCGCTTCCTTTATTTTCTCCTGGCTTTAAGGTGACAAGAATAGGCGAAAAAACAGCATCACGAATGCCGCTGGATAAATTCTGATAGTGAAATTGTTCATGATTATTATCTGAATTTTCTTGGGAACGGTCCTCAGAAAAAAAGAAACTTGGGCTGACATCCAATGTATCAGCGATTTTTTTTAATGACTCTAATGTGACGCTTGATTTACCCCGTTCTACTTGTGATAAAAAGCTGATCGAAACGCCTGTTTGTTCAGCAAGGCTCTTTAATGTTAGTTTTCGCTCTTTCCTCAATGATTTCATTTTTTCCCCGATTGAATCAAAAGGCATAGAGATGCCCCCTTTTTTTACATAGTATCTAGCTACATTATACAGTACAAATTTTGATGGATGTTCCGTCATTAATAAAATAATTGACAGAAAATTTTAAATTATTTACAATAAAGGAAATAATAAATTGAAGTGACACTTCAATTTTAACGGGGTGACTCAAGATGGAGAAGAAACAAATGCGGCGAATTTTAATTGCGAGTTTAGTCGGAAGTTCAATTGAGTGGTTTGACTATTTTTTATATGGGACCGTTGCAGCTCTCGTGTTTAATCAGCTTTTCTTTGTGAATGAGGATCCGACAATAGGGCTGTTGCTTTCCTATGCATCCTTTGCGTTAGCATTCTTCATCCGGCCTTTTGGCGGAGTGATCTTTAGCCATATTGGCGATCGTATCGGGAGAAAGAAAACACTTGTTTTAACTCTTAGTTTAATGGGTGTCGCAACTTTTGGGATGGGTCTTCTTCCTACGTATCAAGCCGTTGGGATTTGGGCGCCGATTTTATTAATCACGTTGCGCCTAGTTCAAGGTCTGGGAATTGGCGGTGAATGGGGAGGCGCGCTTTTATTGGCCGTTGAATATGCTCCCGCTGAAAAACGGGGCTTGTTCGGAGCTATTCCTCAGATGGGTGTTACTATAGGAATGCTGCTTGGAACCATTGCCTTATCTATTATGACACTGCTTCCTGAAAACGCATTCATGACTTGGGGATGGCGTTTACCATTCATTTTTAGTGCTTTGCTTGTATTTTTTGGCCTATGGATTCGTAAAGGAATTGATGAAACACCGTCTTTCAAAAAAGTAAAGGAATCCGGAGAAGTTCCAAAGCTGCCGATTGTAGAAACTCTTAAGAATTATTGGCGTGAAGTGCTTATCGCCGTAGGAGCCAAAGTGGTAGAAACAGCGCCATTTTATATTTTCAGCACATTTGTCGTATCATACGCTACTTCAAATCTCGGTTTCTCACGGACTGCTACATTAACTGCAGTCATGATTGCAACAATTATAACGACGATTTTAATACCATTCATGGGGAAGTTATCCGATACAATTGGCCGCAAAAAGCTGTTTATAGGCGGAACGATTGGGATGGCACTGTTTGCATTCCCATACTTCTGGTTGCTGCAGCAAAAATCGGTACTGCTATTAATCGTTGCGACAGTGATAGGTTTAGGGGTTATTTGGGCTCCCATCACAGCTGTTCTTGGAACGATGTTCTCGGAAATTTTCGATGCAAAGATCCGTTATACCGGCATCACGCTTGGATATCAAATCGGGGCAGCTCTGGCAGGAGGAACTGCTCCGCTAGTTGCAACGGCTTTACTTAATAGATTTAATAACTCCTATGTTCCTGTCGCCATTTATATTATTTTTGCATCTCTCCTGTCACTGGCAGCGATTTGGGCAGTTAAGGATCGTAGTAATCAGAAATTAGACGAAACGCATAATACTAGAGCCATGTAATCCATGGTTCTCTTACTTCAAGGAGGACAATTGAAATGTTAGTTATAAGTGAGAAGGAAATTCAACAATCATATGGAATGGAAGACGCAATAGCGGATGTAAAGGCCGTATTGCATGCACATGGTGCTAGAAAAATAGACAACCCTCATCGCACCGTTCTTGCTTTCCCTCAACACGAGGCATCGGCACTTTACATGCCAAGCGCTGATTTATCTGAAGAGGTTTCGGCGGTCAAAGTCGTTACCATTTTCCCGAAGAATCCTTCAAGGGGGATGGCAACAACACAAGGGGTCATCCTGCTGTCAGATGCAGAAAATGGCGAACACTTAGCATTGTTGAATGCCTCCTATTTAACACGTCTCAGAACGGGGGCATTGAGCGGCATCGCCACAGACTTTCTCGCTCGTAAAGACGCCCGGGTTCTCACGATCATCGGAACGGGAGCTATGGGATTTGAACAAGCAATTGGTGTGTTAGCCGTAAGGGACATTGAGCGTATTTTATTAGTAAATCGCACACGAGAGAAAGCGGAGAAATTCGGTGAAAAGCTGCGCGCATTCGGAGTAACTGTTCCTTTTGAGGTTTACGAAGATGTTTCAGCAGCAGTTCGTCAAGCAGATATTATTTGCTGTGCAACCCGCTCGAACGAACCTGTATTTAATGGGCAGGATGTAAAGCCGGGCACACACATTAACGGGGTCGGATCTTATTTGCCGGATATGAAAGAAGTGGATAATACCACGGTTTCACGCGCTGCTAAAATTATCGTCGACGATTTGGCGGGCGTGAAGGATGAAGCAGGAGAACTCATTTCTGCAGCCAATCAGGGAAATTGGTCGTTTAATGATATTCACGGCGAGCTTTTTGAACTTGTAATGCTGACCAAAACAGGCAGGGAAAATGAAGAGGAAATTACCTTCTTTAAATCAGTCGGTGCTGCTTACTTTGACCTCGCTGTCGCAAAAGGTGTTTACCGCCAATCGAACGAACGGAACATCGGGATGGAGATTGAGGTATAAAAAGAAGCTCGTACATGTTGCGGTCTATTATTTGAGTTAAATCCAGAAGGAACTCATGGTGACCTATTCTTTTCCAACTACTTCATTAAGTCGCTACGGCGGTTATTTGACATTGAAAATAGAAACGATGGATCGTTAATCATAAAAATAGCCGCAAAGAATGGTGATGTTCACTAAGTCTCGGAGGCTAGTTTTTAACCGCACTGCTCACTACAGACGCATGATTCTCATCCATTGCTACATACAGCTCCACTGCTAACTACTTCAATGATTAATATTCAGCTTAGCCTATAGCATCTTTACATTTACTGGAACATTTCATCAGGTTATTGTATGTTTATATGAATGAAGACACTTACCTTAACTAGTTATGATTGGAATAGTACTTTCTTGGCATGAAGAGGGTGCTAAAGAAATTTCTGAATAAAAATGACATTGGATGTAGTTACTAGTGGAGACCGAACAAAAACACACCCATAAAAGTACCTGGGTGTGTTTAACTATTTAATATATAGAAATCTTTAATTACTTAACTTCCGCCAGAATCATTTCCAAGTATTTTATCTAATAATCCCATCTGACTAACTATTTCAATATCATTTTTAAAATTTTGTAAACTAGCTTTATATTCATCGTATTCTAAATCTTTGGAGTAGCCAATACATAAGTTTAATATACTGTTTAGTTTTTCAGCAGAACCACTAATAAAATAGGTCGTGAGTATTTTATTATTTGTGCTTGCAAGTACTACAATTGTTGCCATGTCCAGTGCATATTCTATGTCTGTATCTGAGATCTTTCTATTCTTTTTCTTAGGGCATCTAAATTCATAGCTATTAATAGAATGAATTTTTCCTGTGAGTAATTCTAGTATCGTTTTATTATAGATTAAATATACTCCTTTAATTAGCTTCATTTCTGGAGCATAAGGATCAGCCAGTATATATTTTATACGTTCATCTTCTTTAGGAATATCTATTCCGTCTAAATCATGCTCTAATATATAAGCTACTTCCTCAATTCTTTTAGGAGGGAATAAATTCGCGAAGCCGTATTTTTTTTCCATAGAATACTCCCTTTGTAAATTAATTTGATAAATTACCAGAGCTTACCTCCTCCGTAGAATGAGTGAGTACCATATTCATGAGGATGATAATGTGCAAATGTACGTTTTCCTTTACCAGCAGTATGTGCTGAATCAAATCTATATCGTCCAGTTGGTGAAGCACCTTTTGCTATACTGAGTGCATTTGATGAGCCAATACTCCAAGTATCTAATCCACTTTTTAATCTTGAAATTGCTTTCGATTTAGATCTACCTGGACCAACCCATAGCCCCTTAGAGTTTGAAGTTCTCATTGCTTCATAATGCACATACCTCTTATTTTTTGTGTTATCATTAGCTACCTTACCTGCTACCCATAATGCACCTGCTTTTAAATTTTTATTGCTCTTTATCAAATTCAGATTCTGAACGGTCTCTATCTGTAGATATTTCATTTTCATATGCATTTTCATACTCAGAAACTACATCTGTGGCTTCCTCGTTCAAAGAAGCTTCGCCTTTTTCCATTTTTTCGCTAGTCACATCTTGCTTAATACCTTCAACGTATTCATTCGAATTTGGACCTGATACTAATAAAGATCCATCCTCTTGTGCATAAGCTAAAAACACATATGATTTTCCTTCTTCCGGTAATGTATCATCTTCATACAAAACAACAGAAGAACCATCTTCATTTATCCCTCCAGCCTTTTGAATAGGTATGGAAGTATCTGTAACTAAATCACCCTTTATATTTTGTAGGACAGTAACTTTGTAATTTGTATACGGTGTTGAAACCTCTTTCGTACCGTCACTAGTTTCAATTGTTATAGGATCTTTGTATACAGTGTCAACATCTTCATAAACTCGGCCTATAAAAACGTAATCTGCATCACCTACAGTTTCTTTTGGATCATCCACATTTACAGCAAAAGTACCATCCATTTGAATTACCTTTAGATTTTTTTTATCCTCCGAACTTACAGTGCTTACATCTTTCTTGGAATTAGAACAAGCTGAAACTATCAAAGAAAGACTAAATATAAATAATAGTGAAGCAATTAACTGAACTTTTTTCTTACCCATTGTTTTCATTCCTCTTCTTCCTTTTAGTATTTCTTATAAGCAGCTGTATATGAAGCTTTATCATAATCGAATAATAACCAAAAATTCAGATTGAAATATCCCAAAATTGAATTCAGGATTTTCATATATGGAATATTTCCCTTCGTTTCTGTGATTCACCGAAAAAGGGTATAACAATTAGGAATTTTTAGGATTACTTTAGTAAGAGGGATAAAAAGTGGTGAACCCGTTACGCCTCTCATGTGATGCCTTTTTCCCACAAATAAAAAAATCCATCTTGAAAAAAGATGGATCATTTTCTATCTGTGTTGCTGTGTCGACTTAGTTTTCACGCAGAGTTGATTGGAGCGGGTGTGCGAGACTCCTGCGGGAAATACGCGTCCTAGGGAGACCCCACAGGCGCAAAAACGCCGAGGAGGCTCCCGGACCGCCCGCGGAAAGCGAGTGCCTGCAGTAGAATGAAACGATCAAAGCCCACCCTCCAACTTGGGCAAGTTGTATGCCCCCTAATACGGAAGATTGACTTAAATCATTCATGATCCACTTGTTTCTGCTTCAGCTACCCTTTTGACACGTTCTAAAAATTCAACTACCACTTTATCGGTAGCAAATATTAAAAGTAATTTCAAAAACCACTTTAACGGGCGACTGGTGACTGTATATGTAAAGGAAGTCTTATTGTCATTGATTTTATTTAGTTCATAAAAAGCTGTAATTTCAAACATTTTAGCAAGTATAAAGCCCACTTTTAGCTTTTTCTCATTAGTTTCATTCAAATATTCCAATGTTTCTATATCATACTCTTCTGTTCGTTTTCCTTCTCGATATTTTTGGCGATATACACTCCCAACCACTTCTTCGGTTATTTTAACGGGCTTCTGTTCAACTACTTGAGGCATGATTTTTTGCATATTTTCTACAGAACCATCAAGAAACTTCCAAACGTGTTCAATTGGTGCGTTTATTTCTATTTCTCTTGTCCATTTTTTCAATGATAATCACCTCTGTCTTCATTATATTTCCTTTATTATGTAAAACCAACTTTCCAACTGATAATTCGTTAAATAAGTTTCATTTTTCACCTAGATACAATAAATAACTCTTTTTTTGTCTTTTTGTAAATAAATTACTTTATTAAGATTCTCTTTTTTAGTGTTATTCTTGTATAATAAACGAAACGGTTACTTTTTCAGGAGAATCCTATGAATTTTATTTATATTAATCAAAACATATTAGATAACCTATTTTATATCTTAGTAAGTATTTTGATTTATTACATTTTATTAGATCATGGCAGAAGGTTAAGTCAGTATGGCAAGACCCTTATAACTGCATGCATGAGCATTCCTATTATATTATGTATGAAGTTTCCTATTTATATAGATGAATATTGTGTCCATGATCTCAGGCAAATTCCTTTTATAATAGGGACACTTTATGGTGGTTGGCCTGTAGGGGCTGCTCTGTTAGTCATCATATTAACTTTTAGGTTTGCTTTTTATGGTTTCAATTTACTTACGTTAATTGTTTATATCGTTATCTTTATTATAACGGCTCTTTTTTCTTCCAAATTCAAAAATTTCAATAGAAAAAATAAGCTGAATAGCTCCATACTATTAATTTTGTTTCTAGGAATACTAACCAGCTCTATTTCACTCGGTATGTCTGATTATTTTCGAATAACGGAGGCGTACGTATTTTACTTTATTATCCTCCCTCCTTTCATTATCGCTATAGCTGTATATATAATGGAAATTTTAAAAGATGCCATTTTAATTCGGACACAAATGATAAGGCTTGAAAAAATGGAGGTAGTCAGTCAGCTTGCAGCTAGTATTTCACATGAAGTTAGAAATCCTTTAACAGTTGTGAAAGGGTTTGTTCAACTGCTAAAGGCTCCTGATCTTACTCAAAAAGTAAAAGAACAATATATAGAGCATGTCGTTAGAGAGCTTAATAGTGCAGAATCCATTATTAGTGAATATTTAGCGTTTGCAAAACCTGCAATCGAAAAAGTGGATCCTATTTCAATTAACCGTGAAATAGGATATGTGCTTGAAATGATAAAACCATTGGCCAGCATGAATTTAGTTACTATATCTGAACAGTTGACTCCAGGTATTACCCGGGGGAATGTTCAACATTTCAAGCAATGCTTCCTGAACCTGATTAAAAATGGTATTGAGGCAATGCCAGACGGCGGGGAACTTAGTATTGTTTCCTATATAAATAATTTCGACATCATTATTGAAATAAGTGACAATGGAATAGGCATGAACAAAGAACAAATAAATCGTTTTGGCGAACCTTATTACAGTTCCAAGGAAAAAGGGACAGGGTTGGGATCAATGGTAGCTGTTAAGACCATCCAAACGATGAATGGCACACTTCATATAACTAGCCTTTTGAATAAGGGAACAACGATTTCAGTAACACTTCCCGTTTATCAAGAAGGTTATTCTGCAAAATAATAAAAAAAGTCCGCCATTATCGGCGGACTTTTTGCAATAGAATGCTGTATTATTTATTTTTTCTGTTCAAGGCATTGATAAACCGCCATCATATCTCGTTTGTTCAGCTCACGAATCCGGGCGAAAATCGGGATATCGGCAACGGCCTCGGTACGTTCACTTTCAGCCACAACATCGCTTACTTTCCCTGTCAGCCAGGTCTGTACGTCGATGTCTTCGACGATTGCTTTACGACCTTCATCATCGATGCCACTGGCATGACAACTCACACAAGGGATCGTTAATTTATATACACCGTCATGGATGTTATCTTCTGAAATGACTTTCTTGCCATTACAGAACGGGCATTTATGACTTGCTTTAATTTTATTGATTTGGGTAACGATTTTTTTGTAGCCAAATGCTTCATAAACATAGGTTAGTTTTTTGTATTTGCCATTGGTGAAATATTTATCAATAATGGTTTCTCTTGTTTCGTTAATATTGGCAAAGTCACAGATGGTGATCTGATTTTTGCTGCTGATTGCTTCGATATTGCCTTTAATGCTGTCCCAGAATGGTTGGGTATTTTGTAAAACCACTTCATAGCCGACAAAGCTTGCTAGTTCTAGTTCGAGCATTTTCAACGCTGCTTTTGTTTCCCTAGGAAGGAATGAGACATCATCAGTAAGTGCGATATCGCCGCCCACAATTGCTTTTAGTTTTTCCAGTTCTGGCAGCTTCCCGACAATTTTGATGACTTGATCAATCGGCTGTTGGATGATCTCGCGAATGTCCGTATCACCAAATGTCAGTTTTTTATGATGGTTCAGGACCGTTCCTTGACAGACTGGACAGGCGATCATCACTTTTGATGCTTTCATCTGCTCTTTAATGATCGATTTCGATATGAACATATAACGTCCAATGATGAAATTGAATCCTTCCCATGTTCTTGATGCCTTGCCTGCTTTATCGTAAAAGGACTTTTCCCAATACCCATATAAGAAGGTCTGCTTTTCGGCATCTGTCATCTCATTATAGCTTTTACTAATGTCGTGACCGAGTTCATTCTTGATCTCATCAAACAGGAATTGCAGCTTTGAATGTTGATAATATTTTAATACTTCCATCACGTCTGGATGTAATAAGCCATCCCAGAATGGCACGTTTTTATCTTGAATGACGACATCAATGTCAAATTTTTCAATGACCCGGCGGCCCGAACAGCTTGGACAATGATTTTCTGCAGAATAGAAATCAAAGCTTCTTGTATCTTTATTTGTCGGATGTGCAGCGACTAGATGGTTGATCATTCCACCCACTTCATAAAGAAAGGTATATTGACTGTACAAGTGCCGTTCAAGATCGATGGCGATCACAGGTGCAATCGTGTCGGAATCGTATTCACCATAAATCACACGAGCAATTGGTGATAAGCTTTTTAAAATGCCGCCCTTATAGACGTTCTCTGCCTTTTTGAAATAGTCCAGGTGGTTTTTCTGTAAATAATTGATGCCATTTTTCGACCGCAGTGTGGAAGAGATTTGCAATGGCTCCACTCGATCTCCACTATCTTTGTGACGATAATGCTCATCATGACTGACAACGTCGAGATGTTGGACAGGTGCAAGCTGTCTTTTACCAAAATCAACGATATAATCCGAGCTTTCCAGCATATAACCATTATGCTCAATCATGATGATGGAGACGGATTCATCCTCCAGGATGACCCTGACACTATCGATGAATTGGTTTAAAATGTTTTGCGATAACCCTTTTGAAGGCTCGTCGAAAATGAACAGCGTGTGTGGGTTTCTTGTCTTCGCGAACAGCTCGGAAACTAAGTGGACACATTGAAATTCACCCGTCGATAGTGTTTGTGTTTTTCTTTCTAACGTCAAATAACCAAGTCCAAGTTTGATCAATAAACTCAAGCGTTTATGGGCGATGTCTTCCTTTGGCAATTCTTCGATGATATCTTCAATCGAACGCAGAAAAATATCATCAATTTCATCACTGTATTTGGTGAGTTTCTTTTTAATATCAAGAAACGTCGCAACGGTTGATCGACTTGTAATCGATTTGTTTCGGTCCTGCCCGACCATGACCAGTTTATCCTTTGGATACCGCTTCTGAAAATCCTTGGAGATACATTCATTGACAAGTGTGGATTTACCGCATCCTGACTCACCCGTAAAGGTAACGAGCCTATTCTTGGGAATCCGGATTTCCTCCATTTGAATATTACGGCAGTAAAGATCCTGAAATTGGTAGTATTCCGTTGGCGTCGCTTCATTTCGTTCCCAGCTGATTGGTTTGGGACGCGGTGATTCCTCAACGATTTTCCCGCCATATTTCCCGCTGCCAGGTCCAAAGAACAATTGTTCATCTGTGCTATCTAACACCGTGTCTGAATGATCAATGAGCCAAATTTGATTTTTATAACCTAATTGTTCAATCTGTTCTAAAATTTTTAATAGGGTTTGATGATCAAGACCGACGGAGATTTCATCAATGATGATTACGGTATTTTCACTTGTTGCCATGAATTCGGCCAAATATAGCCGGGTTAATTCTCCCCCTGACACTGTCCCCATTATACGGTTCAAGCCTAAATAGCCAATATTCATATTGATTATATTTTGGAGAATATGCTGTTTAGCTTCACTAATATGTAATGTCTCTGCAAGTGAAAGGATTGTTTCAATGCTTAAGTTGTTGATATCGGAAATAGTATGCGGGCGATCTAATAATTCAATGGTATATTGCTCGACGTCTTGATTGTAGCGTTTCCCCTCACACTTAGGACACTCGACATTTTTCGTCGTACCGCGTCCTTTACAGCTGGGACACCAGCCTAAGGCATTATTAAAGGAAAAAACTTCTGGAGAAAGATTGAATTTTTCAGCAAGATAAACACGAATCTCTTTAAACACACCAGTATGTGTGCCAATGGTTGAACGGGGATTGGCTGAAATGGATGATTTGCCGAGAAAAAGGACCAGCGGCATTTCTTCCATCTTGATGGCACTGAAGTTGGTTTCCATAATATTAGGAAATAAATATTGATATTCAGACTTCGGCAATAAGGAAACGAGACGCTTCTTGGATTCTTCCCCAATGGTTTGACAAAAAGTCGTTTTCCCGGAACCGGATAAACCAGCAATTCCTAATGATTGATCATCTGGCAGTGCTGCATCTAAATGGTTTATATTGTTCGCTATTAATCGATTTATTTTCATTTGTAACTCCTCTCCATTTTATTAGCTCAGTCTTTCATATTAGCACAGCGACAAATGAATTTGGTGTTTTTTTAAAAGGCAGCTTCATCCTGCCATTCTTTCACATTTCACTGTTCCAAAAACCTATTAATCATCGACAAAAACCGTGGGCTTAGTGTTGGATATTTTTACAATTCCATGCAGTTTGAGCCTTCTTATAGATTATAAAAGCCCCTCTCGTCTAAGAGAAGGGCATTCTTTATGAAGTATGACCATATTTTTGCCCAATGCGCTTATTTTGTATTGGACTTTTTTGCCTTGTTTTCAAGATCACTTTTTGGCTCAGTGGAGAATTCGACATCTTTTCCATGTCCCTGCGGGTTAGCACTTGGTGCGATTCGGCCTCTTCCTGCTGTCTTTTTACTCATTTCCTTCACCTCCAAGTATATTATGTCCGAACTGTTGTAAATTAAAAACGAGGTGGTAACCAATAAAAAACCTGCATAGAACCAAAGTCTACACAGGTTTCAAAAAAGCTGTTTGTTGGAAGGTCCTACTTTAAAAGACGAGTGTAATTAAATGTGTCTTTGTTCTGAGGAATATTGCGATTTTTTTTCCCGGCAGGCTGTACTGCTCTTCCTGTATTTCCACTATAGCCTTCTTCCACGGGCCCTGGATAATGATAATGACCATCATTAACTGGTTCAATTGTTGATGCACCAGTCACATGACTTTCTCCCGTTTCCGCCTGATCAAGTCTTATGGATCTGTTTTCTTTCTCGTTAGTCAATTCATCTCCTCCTTTTCTAAAGATTCTTTATAGTATTTGATAAAAGAACAATAAAATTAAAGGAGAAAAAAGGAAGCGCTAATATGTCAGAAGTAAACGCTTCGTTGCATCGTTTTGCAAGAAAGGACTGGTTTCGCCAACCGTATATATGTGTAAGTCATGCATAGCCCTGGTACATGCGGTGTAGAACAATCTTCGCAGGCTCTCATCACCGTATGTTTGCACAGATGCATCATAAATGATGACAGCATCGAATTCGATGCCCTTGGCCAAATAAGCCGGAATGACAACAACACCCTGTTCATATTCATTTGTGCCTTTCTGTACGAGTTTAATTTCACCAATGATACTAAGGGCATCGTATGCAGCGGCACTTTCGGCAGCGGATTTACATATTATTGCGATGGTATTATATTTACGACTTTGTAAGTCTTTGACTTTAGAAACGATATTGTGGTGCAATTCATCACGGCTGGACACTTGAGTCAGTACAGGCTTCTCGCCTTCACGATCGAATGCCTTAATTCGATGGCCTTCAGGAACTAGTTCACGTGTAAATTCTATAATCTGCTTTGTGGATCTGTAACTTTGATCCAAGGTTATACTCTCGGTTTCACCTATTCCGTATAAACTGGTAAGAGTCTGGAAATCCACCCGTTCGCTGGCATGAGCAAAGATTGCCTGGTTAAAGTCACCGAGCACGGTCATCCTTGCAGATGGAAACAACCGTTTCAAAAACTCGAATTGAAATGGAGAATAATCCTGTGCTTCGTCTACAAGCACGTATTTTATAGAAGTATTCGTCTGAAATCCTACAATTAGCTCCTTCAGCAGCAAAAATGGAGTCGCGTCTTCGTAATGCAGTTTACCTTCGTCCAGCATTTTTTGCGTTGATAAACATATTTCCCTTTCGACAGGTGTTTCACCCTCATTCCACAGTTCACTCCGTATTTGTTCGTCAAAAAGTTGCTTGTATATTTGCTTAATATTGATAAAATGAAGTGCTTTTACCCGTTTGCGTAAAGTCTTCAATTTCTTGCGAACAATCATGCGCGTGAGCATTTTATGCTCTTTCTCATAATCGTCAAATGAATCTTCAGTAAGGCCGCGTTTTTTCTCTAGGTAGGTGTATACCTTTTGATAGTCTTCTTTGCTAAGGTACTCGATTTCCTCCTGGACCCAAGGTTTTTTCAACTCAGACTTTTCCGTTTCATCAAGCATCTCACATAACCACTCTTTCAACTTTTCAACCCTATTGTGAAAACGTAAGGTGGTGTCTGTGTTATAAAATCTTTCTGAGATTTGTTTGGCGGAGACGAGCGTTTTCCCCCGGAACTTTAACCCTCTAAAGATCACTCCAGATAGTTCTAGTGATTGTCTGTATGTTTTGATTATCTCAAAGAAGCGAATCGATGCCTTAAATTTGATACTCGCTGTCCTGGTGCTATAGGAAGGATCATCCGCTGCAGTCAACAAAAATTCTAATTGCTCATAAGGATCCTCAACTTGAAACGAGTCAGTCAGACGATGATCCAAGTATTCCTGGAATGTTACCTGCTGCATATTCTCTTCACCAAGTTCGGGCAACACATTGGATACGTAGTTATTAAACATTGAGTTAGGAGAGAATAAAATGATTTGGTCGGCTTTTAGCCATTCCCGATTCTTGTAAAGCAAGTAAGCGATCCGTTGGAGGGCAGCTGATGTCTTGCCGCTGCCAGCGGCACCTTGAACAATGAGCAGACGTCCGCGATCGTTCCGGATGATCCTATTTTGCTCCCGTTGAATGGTGGACACAATACTGTGCATATGCTTATCTGTTCCTTTGCCAAGCACCTGCTGCAGTATCTCATCTCCAATGGTGAGACTCGTATCGAACATTGATTCGATAACGCCTCCCTTGATGATATATTGCCACTTTTTCTCCAACATCCCAGAAATCATGCCTCCTGGAGTAGAGTATTGTACGGGGCCGGGAGGATAGTCATAATAAACACTCGAAATCGGAGCCCTCCAATCGTAGACAATGAAGTTTTCTCCTGTTGTATCAGTAAGAGTGGAGGTCCCGATATAAATATGTTCCGTATGTTCGGACCCTTCTTCAGTGATATCGATACGACCGAAATAAGGTACTTCCTGCATGCGGCGCAGTGTAGACAACCTCTTGAAGGAATATCTATGTGCGCCTTCGCGTTCTGACAAGGCTTGAGCCTGTTGCCTTAAGCCAATGATGGTCTCGAGGTAATCATCGAAAGTATCCATATTAACCTTGAGGTCATCCCAAAAGTGTTTACGGATATTAACAACTTCTTTTCTGCGCTGGGAAGTTTCTCCTTCAATTTTGCTGATTTGTTTCGTAATTGTTTCTATCACCCCGTCCAAACGTTCTTGCTCCTGCCGAATTTCATCGTTCATATCAGACACTCCTTCAAAAAATAAAAATAGGGGTTGACTAGAGGTGAGCTTTACCTTATACTTATAGTAAGGGATAAACTGTTATAGTATATTGATAAATGTGTTTCTATACTAATTTATCACATTTTCAGAACTATATCAATGTATATTGCACAACAGTTGCCATAATAAATCGTCATTTTAAACTCTAATTTAGCATATAAAGCCATAACCAGTTGAGCAAGTAGCTTGACTGGTTATTTTTATTTAGGCCTAAAGCTTCGCTAGTCCTGCCTTTCATAATAGCCGCAACACCACATCAACAGTTGATTCGTCGTTTCGATGATATGTGATTCATATTGTCTTGACTTAATTTTGTTTGTTAGATAATGTTTAGAATAAAACTTTTTGCAGGAGAATTTATAATGAAAAAATATAAAGCATGTCAGAGTTGTGGAATGCCACTATCTAAGGATGAATTAGGTGGAGGAACTGAAAAAGATGGTAGTAAAAGTACTAAATATTGCAGCCATTGTTATATAAATGGTGAATTCACTCAAAATATTACTGCGATAGAAATGCAAAAATTTGTTCAAAATCATATGATGGAAAATATGAAAATGCCCAAGTTTATTGCTAAGTTTTTTAGTAGAGGCATCCCGAAGTTAGAGCGATGGAAATAATCAACTATTAGAAAACGAAGAAACAAAAAGACAAATCCATATAAACGGATTTGTCTTTTTGTTTCTTCCATTGAAAAATATGAAAATGTTTTTGTGAATTTTCAATCTATTACACTTGTGTTTCTGGTTTATTATTTCATCATCTGTCTTGCTTCCATAAACAGCACTTGGATAAACTTTTTCATGTTATTACGGCTCTGGCTGCTTACTTTTTTGCTTTTGTCTTCTAGCTCCAGCATTTTTTTGCGGACTTCCGAGAAATCAAAAAATGTGGATGAATAGGCTTCGAATTTTGGATTCATATAATCCGTCAATCCTAATGAAGCGATATGGATGAGGGCCTGGTTAAGAGCGCGGCGGACACGCTGCTCAGAGGCTTTCATTTCTTTCTGGATTTCGGTCTCTTTCGCTTGATCTCCCAGCTTTTCAGCAGCAATCCCAGCAAAAATTTCCTTTAAATATGGAAACGTGTAGGCGGAGCCGAGTCTTTTCTTTTCACTTTGAAGGAATCCTAAAATGTTTAGTAAATCCTCGCTTCCCCCTTCGCCAATCATACCTAAATCGGAAATTAAGGAACGTCCGGCTTCCATAATATTTTTTGTATGGGAGGAGGACACTTTCGAAGACTTCGGGCGGCCCGTAAACACGTTCAACGATTTTTGAATGCCCTGGATCGATTGATCCACCAGTATTCGCTCGTTCACTTTGTTTAATATGCATGAAATTTCAACTTGGTTCAGCGGTTTTATAATGTAGTATTCCGCCCCTAATCTATACGCCTCTCCAATCAGTTCTTTCGATTCCACTTGCGAAATCATCACAAACCTTCCTTGAAATCCATCAGCAAGAGCCCTGATCGTTTCAATTCCGTCCCTAATTGGCATGAGCAAATCGATTAGGACAATGTCTGCCTTTTTAAAAGACAGTACGCCATTATTCACTAACGATCCGTCTTCTGCTTCTCCCACAACTTTGCCTAAATCCTCATCTTCAATCATCTCTGTCAGCATTCCTCGAATGGCAGGATCGTCATCTATAATGAAATAATTCATCTCGTTAACCCTTTCTCCATAATCGCATCAATCGGAAGTTCTACGATGAATACGGTTTCTTTATAGTTATCCATTAACCTGATTTGTCCTCCAAATCTTTCAACAGTTTGTTTCACATACGATAACCCGATTCCTGTCGAAGGGTTTCCAGCCTCATCGAATTTCTTTGTGTATCCTGCTGTAAAAATGACTTCCTTCTGCTTCGGTGCAATGCCGGGGCCATTGTCACTGATGCAAAACTCCGCGAATTGATCTTTTCTTTTCACATGCAGTGATACGTATCCCTCTTCTTTGATAGCTTCCACTGCATTGGCCAATAAATTATTTATTAATGATAATACCATATATACATGGTAGGGCGGATGGTCACCATCTATATGCAAGGAAAATGAAATATCTTTGCGAAGGGACTCAGCATATCGTCTATTGGACACGATCATGATGTTACCAAGCTCTTCGATATTCATGTATTCCTGCAGGTTTTCGGAAGACATGAGTTCCGACAGCCCCGCATAAATCCGCTGGTTATCTTTTTTGATTTCATGCACGAGACCAGCAATCTGCAACGCCGTTTGCGCATCACTTCCATTAGTCCCCTCTGATTTTAATCGACGGTAAAAGTCATAACAAGTGCGGGTGATTTCTTCCGCATTTTGCATCGTTTTCTTCAGTTGAACCGATTCTTCATACAAACTTGAAATGAAAAGCAACATTTGTTCCTTTTGCATGCGCTGCTCCGCTTCTGCGAATTTTGCTTCTCTCAGCTTTAATATATTAAAAAAGCCGAGAACGAAAAAGCTTCGAATAAAGGCGATTAAAACGAGTTGGTCAATGGCTAGCAAGGGTGTGTCCTGATTCGCCAAGAAGGAACGGATTGCCATTTCGGATACACTTGCAAAAAGCTCGATCAATACCCCTAAAAGCCCGATCATTAAAGGCTGATCGTGGCGTTCGTTCAATTTAGTCTTATGAAATGCGAACGCGTAGATGAAATAATAGAAAAAGGCGGGAAAATGAAGATACATCGCTTCCTCAACAGATATGTCCCGTATTCCGACAGCCAGTGAAAAACGAAAAACAAACACACTCATCCCCGTTAAAATGCCTGCAATAATCGGGTGGATCCCCCTCCCCCATAGCAAAAACAAGAAAAAGACGGGAGTTCCCAAACTGACTCTGAATGTACCATCGAATGGATAAAACTTGAATTCACCCGCAAGAGGCACCGCAATCATAATCAATAATAATATCCTTATACTCTTTTTCAACACGGTCCCTCCCCAGTCACTTTATAAAAACATAACACATGAAATGGTAAAAAAGAGAGAGGGGTTTTAACTGAAATTTTTATTTTTTCTATCACTTGTAAATATCAGTAGGTTTCAGTAGGTTCCGGTAGGATGATCTTAAACTTAAAATAATCTAAAAAATGAAAGCGTTAACAAAATGATAGGAGGAATTAAAATGAAAAAGTTTGGCTTAGCTACTCAAATTTTTATTGCACTTGTCCTAGGTATCGTTGTCGGTGCTTTATTCCATGGTAATGAAACAGCCATGGCCATTATGGTACCTATCGGCGATATTTTCATTCATTTAATTAAAATGATTGTCATCCCGATCGTCATGGCTGCATTAGTGGTCTCAATAGCGGGAGTCGGCGATATTAAAAAACTAGGAAAATTAGGCGGGAAGACCCTTCTGTATTTCGAGATTGTCACCACGATTGCCATTGTTATTGGATTACTGGCGGCAAACTTGTTCCATCCGGGGACTGGTTTAGATACAAGCAGTCTTGAAAAAAGTGATATTTCAAAATATGAAGAAACAACAAAGACGGCTGGAAGCAGTGGCTTTGGTGAAACAATTTCACATATTGTTCCTCAAAATGTATTTGAATCAATGGCTCAAGCGGATTTATTACCGATTATCTTCTTTTCTGTTTTATTCGGCTTAGGTGTGGCTGCGATAGGCGAAAAAGGAAAGCCTATTCTTGGATTCTTTGAAGGTGTGTTGGAAGTTATGTTTTGGGTGACGAATCTAGTCATGAAATTTGCCCCTTTTGGTGTGTTTGCACTCATTGGTGTAACTGTTGCCAAATTTGGTATCGAAACATTAATTCCTTTAGGGAACCTGGTAGTTGCTGTTTATGTGACGATGATATTCTTCGTGTTCGTCATTCTTGGAATTATAGCGAAAATGTCTGGGACAAGCATTTTTGTTATCCTGAAAGTGTTAAAGGATGAACTGATTTTGGCCTTTACAACAGCAAGTTCAGAGTCGGTATTACCAAGGCTTATGGACAAAATGGAGAGGTTTGGCTGCCCGAAATCCATTACTTCTTTTGTAATTCCAACAGGCTATACGTTTAATCTAGACGGCTCATCGATTTACCAAGCACTTGCTTCACTTTTCGTGGCACAAATGTATGGTATTGATCTATCCATTACACAACAGATTACTTTATTACTAGTATTGATGTTAACGTCAAAAGGAATGGCTGGCGTTCCGGGGGCGTCATTCGTTGTTGTTTTAACAACACTTGGTTCAATGGGACTGCCGTTGGAAGGTGTTGCGTTCATTGCCGGTATCGACCGAATTTTGGATATGGGAAGATCAGCGGTTAATGTCGTGGGGAACTCATTGGCGGCGATTGTCATGTCGAAGTGGGAAGGCGAATTTGACCAGGATAAAGCAAACCATTACGTTGATTCCAATAAACAATCAGACGTAGCATAAACTATATCCATATAAATCAGAAAGATTTCATAGGATCATACCCTCCTTTATAGAGAGGTTTCTAATTTTAAAACAAAGGTGGTTGGAACGGGCGTTCGAGACTCCTGTGGGAATAGTGCGTCCAAGGGAGACCCCGCGGAAAGCGAGTGCCTGGAGCGGAAATCTATAGTAACAAGTTTGTCTACAGCCTGAAGCCCTCCTTTATAGTGAGGGCTTCTAATTTTAAAACAAATCTGATTGGAACAGGTGTTCGAGACTCCTGCGGGAATAGTGCGTCCAAAGGAGACCCCGCGGAAAGCGAGTTCCTGGAGTGGAAATCTATAGTAACAAGTTCGTCTACAGCTTGAAGCCCTCCTTTATAGTGAGAGCTTGTTTGTTTTGCAGAAGATGTAAAAGTATTGAATAATCCGGAACTAAAAAATGGATAGCCCCAAATAAGGCTATCCATCTTAATTTATAAAAGCTGTTTAAGAAATCACTTCACCTTTACGCCAGCTTTAATCAAGGTAGGCGGAGTTTCTCCCTGTAATCCGGCTACAAGGTTGGTTGCTGCCAGCATCGCCATTTTCAGGCGGGTTTCATATGTTGCTGAACCGATATGAGGCAAAGTGACGACATTCTTCATGGAAAGCAATGGATTGTCTTCCTGGACGGGCTCTTGTACAAAGACATCCAGTCCTGCCGCGTGAATTTCACCGTTTTTAAGCGCAGTGATCAAGGCTTCTTCATCCACTGTTTTCCCTCTTGAACAATTGATGAAGATGGCAGTCTCTTTCATGAGCTTGAATTCTTTTTCCCCCATCATCTTTTCAGTTTGGGGAGTCAGCGGTGTCATCAAGCAGACAAAATCAGATTGCTTTAAGAGATCTTCCAGAGAACAGTATGTAGCTCCATACTTTTGTTCTGCTTCTTCGTTTCTAGATCTGTTGTGATATAGGATGTTCATATCGAACCCAAAACGGGCCCTTTTTGAAACGGCAGAGCCTATTCCGCCCATCCCGATAATCCCTAATACTTTATGATGGACGTCCAACCCAAATGATTTTTCTCCGATATTCGATGTCCATTGCCCTGACTTTACCATTTGATCCATCTCCGGCATTCTTCTCGCTGTGGACAGCATCAAGCCCATAATCGTATCTGCGACTGTTTCATTTAATACCTCGGGAGTGTTCGTGGCAAGGATTCCTCGATTGGATAACTCGGTTATATCCAAATTGTCGTAACCAACTGATGAGTTACAGACGATTTTTAATTGCGGTGCTTGGTCCAGTAAAGTTTTATCCACTTTTAATCCTGAACCTAATATACCTTGTGCGTTCTTCAGCCCTTGAAGAAATTCAGGGTAATTTTGTGAGTCAAGACCTTCAAAATAAACGACATCACAAGTCTCTCGAACATAATCCAACACTTCTTGATCCACTTTCTTATAGATGATTACTTTCGGTTTCATCATTGATACCCTCACTTCCAATAAAGTAGGACCCCACCGGGATCAAATGCAGACACATGTATTTTGAAATACCTCTATCTATAATCTACCATTATTTAAAAAAAGGTTGTAGCTAATTGAATGGCGGACCAAACTGCTAAAATGGAAGCTAAAGATAGAATGATATTTTCGAACCAATTGTTTTTATATTTTCCCATCAAACTTTTTTTATTTGATAGCACCAGCATCCCAATAGCGATAATAGGAAAACCGATGATGTTTATTGCATTTACGCCAATTGTCAATGCGATGAAACCAGGCATGCCGGGAATGGACCAAATGATTGGGGTAACCAATACAAAAATCATAACCCATTTATACATTGGATCTTTTTCATATTTGCCATTGTACTTTTCGCGACGATCCTTATTTATTACGTAAAAGGCATCTACTATCAATCTAGGAAAACCAGTTGACTTGCCTACTACACTCGCGAACAATACGCCAAATACACCAAGATAGAAAATGTACCAGCCAAATTGGCCTAACGACATTTGTAATGCCATTGCCAAGTCATCAATCGTTTCCACATGAATTCCATTCGGTTTTAAAATTTCTGCCCCGACAACCCAAATGGCCAAATTAATCACGATGCAAACCGCGATGGCAAACAGCAAATCATTTCTTTGAACCTTTACATGACTCGGTTTCGTCCAGCCCTTTTCCTTCATGAAATATGGATGAACAAAGTTCGAAATCGATCCTGCCACTGCACCGATAATTGAAATCGCTACCAATAATGCTCCATGAACGCCAGTATCACTTGGAATGCTAAAACCAACAGTTCCCTTAATGATTTGCCCCACATCCGGTGTTGCTTGAATGGCCAGGAACAAGAAGGCAATGGTCAATAATGCCAAAAGCACTTTCATTACACTTTCAATTCTATTATAAATATTTCTGCCAATAAGCATAAAAACTAATCCTACAACTACCATTGAAGCTAAGAATGGCTGATTAACATGGAATAGGGTCGATAAAACCTCTCCCGCTCCCTTAATCATATATGCATTAAAAAGATGACCCATTATTAATGCATAACCAAACATGAAGTAACCGAAGAATGGGTGAATACGTCCATATCCTTCAAGTATGGTTAACCCCTCTGTGTTACAGAGCTGGAACCTGGCAATAACATTAACGATAAGAAAACGAAGGATTAATGACAGAGCTAAAATCCACATTAAGCTATATCCATAATCTGCCCCGGCAACCGATGAAGTCACCAGATCTCCGGCTCCAAGCCACGTTAACACGGCAAGAATCCCCGGACCATAAGATGTTTTAAACTTCGTGATGAAATTTGTCTTTTTACTAACGACCTCCGGAACAATCACAGTAGATTCAGCAAGGTTTGATTGATTTTTCAAGTTATTCACTCCATTCCAACGAGTAATGTATTCGCTTTCATTTTTTCTAAAGCATTGATACTTTGATATCTCTAGACATACAGATATTGAAATTATGACAAGACTTTATGACATTTTCGAATGTCATAAAGTGTACGCTGCAGTATGTTGTCGTGCTTCATGTTGAAGTGAATCAGCTCGTAAAAAAAGCTCCCCTTCCATTTAATTGAATGTTTTGACTATTTACATTGAAATTGTAAGACAATTTAAAATGTAAGTCAATAATAATATTTATAAGTTTTTTTAATATCCTTTCATAAAAAAACCCTTTTGGCCCTTCGTACTTGATGACAATTCAAGAGAATTGGCGTTGTTGCGGATTAGAAAAGACAGGATTCGTTACTATATGGATAAGGGATTAGTACAGCGCGCGAATAGATTAATGCCATCAGCGGATAATATAAGCGAAGGAGTGAAATGTATGCCACAAGATAATAACAATGATCCATTTAATAATGCCGGGAACCTTGATAGAGACCCAACTAATAATCCTACTAATAATAATGACGACAACGATACAATTGACAGACCTGTAATGATTGATGATAGTTTGAACCCCGGATTTCAAAGAGAAGAACGTCCTAGGCCTAATGGTAATATCCCAACAATAGAGGGAGTTGCAAACATTAAAGAGCGTTTTCCTTCGGAACATGAGAGACTTATGAGCAGAATCAATCTTGGTGATGCACTTATAAATCGAGAAAATACACATACTGGACGGTTTGAAAGATAAAAAAGATGTCTTAAATTGGGTTAGTGGAAGATTAACCGCGAGAAAAAAGCTAAAGACCTGAATAGGCTTTAGCTTTTTATTAATTTTTCGAATAAAAGCATAAAAAAGACCGCTGGTACCAATACACCAAACGGTCATGCTATAGAAGGTTCCCCGGTAATTCGGAGACTACTCCACCATTTGCTACCAGGATCGAGGTGGGGCATTTTTATGGAGAATTGGATTATTTTTCTACAACCATTTATGTAAAGCAGCAATCTTAATAAAAAGAGACCTCTTTTAAAAGGTCTCTTAGAATAATCCTTATTTTTCACAAGCGATCAAATCTTTGTCACGATCGCTTTTTTTATTGGCATCATATAGCGCCTTTGAAACGTGAGGTTTGTATTTCGTTTTTCCTCCTTTATTTTTAACGGAAGATGTACGAGCTACGCCTCCTTTGTAGTCTTTATTCAATGCTGTACAGTTTTTATACGTCTTCACCTTTGTTTTGGCACCGGCAACATCATTCGCGCCAAACGAGAGACCTAAAACTAGTCCAAAAGATAGTAAAATAGCAAATAGTCGTTTCAAAATATGTACTTCCTTTCCTAAAAATTAACTTTTTACTAATCATAATGTATCATTCCATTTTTTACAATAACTATATTTCCATATTTAGAGTTTTTTTTAATAAAAACCGCTCTCACTTGATCTACTCCTAAGAAAAGACCCCCAATTCGGCGGTCTTCCTCTCATTGATTTAATTATTCCTTCCCTTTCACCCTGTATTGGACCTCTCCAGGTTCTTTGCAAAAGGTGATTCCGCTTCCCGGTTCGTAATAAAGAGTCTTTTTTCCTAATGAGCGTTCATGGAAGGTCGTTTGCAGATAGGATGCTTGATCCCTTTTGAAGGCGAGCTGATTTTTGCTTAAGTTTACAGGAAGGCAATGTCCGTAGTTTGTATGGACCAATGTTTCTTTTTCGTTCATTTCCTCTAAGTCACGAATATGGATGTAGGAAAACCAGATCCCTCCCCTTTTCCGGAAAGAGCGGGAGGAGAACCAGACCATTCCCAGCTGGGCGTTTATGCAGACTGGCAGTCTGTATTTACCGCCCAGCACGGATTTGGCTGCTGCAAGTCCGCCATCCAGATCCAATCCATAGTAGTTTAACGTGTTATTCAGGATTTCCTGGCGCGGTTGGGCAACATGGTATGTGTTCTCTCCTTCCACTACCGTGGTCATCTCCACACCATTAGAATCGTAATGCTCCATCATTCCTACCGTTTCCATATTCAATAAATAGTTTTTTCGTATCATCCTACCATTCACTCCCCATTTCCCTATTCCTTTTTATGGAGTATACTGGACATAGAGGCAGGTATACTCCTGCTCGCAAGCCCTTAGGTGATGTCTTCCAGGACGTACTCACCTAGGGGTTTTTATTTTCGTCTATCGTCACTTTCATTCTTGATATGTCATTCACCTCCATGCGACTATTATCCTATTTTATGCTTTTTTTGTAAAACTGCTCTATTTTTTCCTCTTTCCAAATTCGTTCCCTTTTGTGACTGCATTACCTGTTTGATTGGCTAACTCTATAAAAAATCTCGAATTTTCTTTTAAAATCTGCTGCTCAGATTGCTATTTCCTTGTTAATTTGTGTCCATTTAGAGAACAAACAGCCAAAATTCATATAAAAGTGAAATGAAATGACATTTTTGTGAAGTTTTAAGACACGTCAAAAAAAGTCTATCTTGATGATAGACTTTTTTTGATATGGTTATTCTGCCATCTTTTTTTCAATCGCTAAATTCCGTAAATAATCCAATAAGGGCCGCACGTCCTCTGGAGCTGTTATGTCAGTAAACGAGAAAGACTGCTTCTTCTTTTCATCTGCTATATCCAGTTGGTATGAAAACGAGTCGAACCCTTGCGCTTTTACTTTTTTACTTTCGGCAGCATTAGGAAGGTCAGCTGTCTTCATTAAGTTCTGCAATTCCTCATTTTGCTCTTTCGGCAATTCATCCGTATCTATCTGGCAATTCAAGTCGAGGTTGGCAAATCCCCCTATGCAGCTAAATTTGATATACATGTTAGATGAGTCCTCCTATTCATGGAATATGACTACTCAGGCAATCCAACCGCTTTAAAAGCATTTTCAATTGTTCCTATAGCTGTTTCAGGCACTTCTCCGCTATCAACAAGTTTTTGCGCTGCTTTGATGACAATTTGCACGAATTGATTGAAATTTGCCGTTGCAAATAAATTCTGCATCGCATTGAACCAGATCAATGCCGCCTTGTCCGTTCCGATCTCCATGGATACTAGATAAAAGGCCTTGTTTGGTATGCCGCTATTGATATGGACACCATGATTATCGCGTTCTCCTTTATAGAAGTTCTTCATATGATCAGGCTGAATATCTTTACCCATTAACTTATTGTCAAATGCAGTACCTGGCGCCTTCATCGAACGGAGTGCCTGCCCTTTCAGTGTTGGTCCCATTATATCAGCACCGATTAGCCAATCGGCATTTCCTGCCGTTTGCTTTAAGTGAAATTGTTTAATGGCAACTCCAAACACATCTGAAAGATGTTCGTTCAAAGCCCCGGACTGACCTTCATACTCCAATCCACTTGTGAACTGCGTAACTCCATGTGTCAGTTCGTGTCCAATTACATCGAGTGAATTGGCAAAATTGCTAAAGATGACCCCATCGCCGTCACCAAATACCATTTCATCCCCGTCCCAATAGGCATTCGTGAATTTATTCCCATAATGAACGTTCAGAATGAGATCAAGGCCTTGGTTATCAATAGAATTGCGGTGCAAGACATTCTTGAAGTAGTCACGCACAACTCCGCTATAATCGTATGCAGCGTTAACGACAGGATCTCCACTAGATCGATCTCCTTCTTTCCTAGCCTCATTCTGCCGGAGTTTCGTTCCTCCCCTGCAATCGTAAACATGGCGGGCAGATTCACCTTGACGTTCAGATCCTGCATCCGTTAAAGCGACAACACCGTCAATATCATATTCTTTAAAGATTCTGCGCCTGCGCATTTGACGGCTTTTCGCTAAACTGATCCGTGCTTCTTCCACTTCATTTTGTGCCATATTCTCAAGAATGTAGTTAGGTACGATGAAACACTGACACTTTTTGGAACAATCCTTATTATGCATATTCGTCACTCCTTTAAAGTTTTTTTACGATCTATACAATTTCTTTTTTCAATAGTGCTGCTTATCTTCAACACATTCTATAGATTACTTTCGCCGTAATTACCTCATTTCCCTTCATTCCATTCCTACTCTACTACTTGCTGCAAGTTCACTCCTTAGTTACAGTTGTTCTTCTTAGTCGATGACCATTTCATCTTTAACAAATACAAACTTCCTTTTTTTATATAAATTTCATATTTTTCTCACAATTTCCTTTTATCATCTATATAGGTGAATTTAATAGTACTACTTGGAGGTCCTGTATAAATGGAAACTAAACAACCAAACACCTCTCTGTATAGAACAGTATGGAGATGGCATTTTTACGCTGGAATTATTTTTGCACCCTTACTTATTATTCTGGCAGTTACTGGCTCAATCTATCTATTTAAGCCACAGATTGAACAAGTGCTTTATCAAAACTACCAAGAGATTATTCCGCAAGGAGAAAAGATACCAGCATCCCAGCAGATTGAGACAGTGAAGAAACTTTACCCTGATGCAGTAGTGACAAAGTATCATCCTGGAGAAAATGCATCTCGTTCAAGCGAAGTAAGCATCACTTCTAATAATGAGTCCCTTACCATTTTTATAGATCCGTATACAGGTAAATCTATTGGAGAGTTAAATGATGAAGACAAAATTATGGATAAAATCGAGGAAATTCATGGTGAACTGATGGCTGGCACCTTGGGAGATAGAATTGTAGAGTTAGCTGCATGTTGGGCAGTTGTGTTAATTGTCTCTGGTCTTTATTTATGGTATCCCAAAAATAAACTAAATCTTTCTGGTGTTCTTTTTCCAAGAATAAATAAAGGTAAAAATACTTTCAGAAGAGATTTACATGCAGTACCTGCCTTTTGGATATCAGCAGGAATGTTATTTTTAATTATGACAGGTTTGCCTTGGTCTGGTTTTTGGGGAAGTAATTTTCAATCGGCGGCTACCAATTCCGGATCTGGGTATCCTCCTTCCATATGGACTGGAAGTGCTCCAACATCCTTAATTAAAACAAAAGACATTGCAGATGTTCCTTGGGCAGCAGAAAATTTAGATGTACCAATCTCAGATATTCAAGGCTTTATCCCACTTTCCATTGATGATGTTGTCACGATAGCGAATCGTGAGGGCATGCATCCAAGTTATAGCATAAATATTCCACAAGAAACGGATGGCGTTTATACATTGTCAGCTTTTCCACCAAAAGCACAAGATGAAGCAACTATACATATTGACCAATATTCCGGTGCAGTTCTAGCTGATTATCGTTATGAGCATTACGGTTTAATAGGAAAAATAGTTGCTTGGGGGATTACCTTGCATAAAGGGACTCAATTTGGTTTGATTAACCAAATAATCAGCCTTCTTATTTGTATAGGAATTATGCTTGTTGCATTTAGTGGTTTTTATTTATGGTGGAAGCGAAAGCCGAAAAAAGGATTAGGTGCACCAAAAGCTCCTCCTATAAAGAACATGAAATTCTTTCTTTTTCTGTTAATAGGTCTAGGAATTTTGTTTCCTTTGGTTGGTTTGTCTCTTATTGTTGTTTGGCTAATTGACTGGTTAATTATCAAAAGAATATCTGCAGTAAAGAAGTTTTTGAATGCATAATTCGAAATGTAAAGGGTGGCTTTTGCCGTGAAAAAAAATATATGTATTTCTTTGATCTTCATTTTCAGCCTATTGTTAAGTGCTTGTTCACTTGAAAAGGATGTCACTAATCTATACAAAGAAGAGACACCACTTGCAGCTGAAATAATTATACCAGCATCCTTTTCAGCTAATACCCAGGAGACCATGAAGGTTGTTCTTACTCAAGGTGGTAAAAAGGTTGAAAACGCAGATTTTGTTCATTTTGAGATATGGAAACAAGATGGCTCGCTCAAATATAGTATGGAACAAGCTGAGGAAGAGGGAAACGGTACCTATACTTTAAGTAAAAACTTTGATAGTGATGGCCTATACTATATAAAAGCACATGCGAGTAACGATGGTTCAATCATTATGCCTAAAAAACAGTTTATCGTAGGAAAACTGTCTGAAAGTGAATTGAAATTCTTGCAAAAAGGGAGCCAAAAACAAGAAGAAAGTCACAAACATCATCATTAATAAATTTATTTGAAATCCGGTTTTCAATTGAAGACCGGATTTTTTATGGATCGGAGAGAATGCATTTACAGGCAGGGATGTAATACTTCACCTTTGTTTATTGGATTATTCTGTTCGTGCAGCATATACTGGATTGTTCCTTTAAACAAGGGAGCTTCCTCAGAACATAAACCACCTTTAAGGGAGGGCATAGCATTGGTAACTTCACAGGGTACTGCTTCGGTTAGCTTTCCATTCCCATCAGTATGGGGTATCCACTCTTCAATAGCTGGCAGAACGATCATTTGGGGTACACTTGCCATTAACTCTATTACGGATAATAGGGTAATTGGTACGATTAATTTTCAGGGAACACCTATTCCGATTAATGGATTTTTGAATGAAAGCACTAAACAAATCTCATTTGATTCACCTTATGCCACATTCTCTGGCAATTTAACCATGATTGATGATAACCAGATTAGGATTCGGCATTTTATTCTACAAGGACGTTTTCTTATGAAGCCTCCCTCTCTGCAAGCAGGTGAATCTGGGTCTTGGATTGCCACCACTGATATAGCTTTGAATCAATTTCCTGCTAGCGGTAGCGCCTATACCGAGCAATTACCTCCTGTTGGAGCTTTTTTAACATCGAATATCCTTCATCAGCATCAGAATTTTTTGGGAAGGACCATTTAGGGTAATCCGTTCTGTGTGGAAAGGGTGTTTAACATAAGGAATCGTCTCTGTATTTCATAGGGGCGATTCTTTTACTTTTGATACGTCATCTTTTCAAATGTTATAAATAAATTTCCCATCACATTAATACATTTTGATGTAATCCAGATGCCTACATAACTTATTTACACTGCTACATAAAAAATAAGGCATATACTATCATTTTATTAATAATATTTTAAAAGTTAGGAGGGCAAAAAAAAAAAACCCTTTCCCAAAGGAAAAAGGCCATGCAATGAAGTGAACGGAAGCAAGGAGGCACACCAGTGACTCCAATGATTCAGGTTCGCAATAAGTTGCTCCCTGGCATCTTCGCTAGTGTTCAGCTGAACGCAATGCTTCCCTTGTTGGGGGGTGCCTTCTGAATAAGGAAATGTACCATTTTACCTATCTCACTAAGTATATATATATATGAGGTAGTGATTTTGGTAGATAAATTTTGAATCCATTAATTCAAAATGAGTACAGATGGAATATAGATTGACAGCGTTTTCCCTGTACTTCATACTATTGTAGTAACGGAAGTGACAGAATATTTAGTAAATTAGGAGGATGAAACTATGAAACCAGCAGTAATGACAATGGATTTACAATTATTAGCAGATGTACTTAGGGAAAATAATTGTACAAGTTTAATAAACGCAATCGCAGAAAAGGATTTTCAAGTGGCTCAAATGCTTGATGTCTTATTATTCGAGGATAACTGGGAGGATGACCTATGACTAAGCTCAGAATCCTTTTAACCATTCCAATTTTGCTATATGGAATTTACATATTTGTTGTCATTCAAAACGATAAAAACATTCCACTTTATTTGCATCTTCTATTCGCAATCTACTTGATGTTGTTTGTACATTTTGAAGATAAAACGGATGTGAAACCATGACAGATTTTTATATCTTGGAGAAATTCGATATAACCCTTGCCAGGCTGAGTTCGTTGTAGACCCTAGGTTCTCAACACGTGAGTCAGTGTAATATGATCACCACAATAAGTGGCTTTTTTTGTTCAAAAATCATTAATAAATCCTAAAAAAAGCCCCAACTCCTTAAAGGAATTGAGGCTTTCACCATTTATCATCTCAATTAGATAATACGAGTTGTAACGATGCCTTCGATTTGTTTGATTTTTTCTTCCAAGCCAGGAATGATATCGCCGTTTACTTCACCGTCAATGTCGATGATCGTATATGCATATCCCCCACGGCTTCTGTTAACCATGTCAGCGATGTTCAGATTAAAGCCAGATATAGCCAGTGTGATTTGCCCAACCATGTTCGGAACGTTTTCGTGGAAAGTTGCCACACGACGGTTTCCTGTATAAGGAAGGGAAGTGTTTGGGAAATTCACAGAGTTCTTGATGTTCCCTGTTTCTAAAAAGGTCTTCAACTGACGAGCTGCCATGATGGCACAGTTTTCCTCTGATTCTAGTGTAGAGGCACCAAGATGCGGAATCGGAATGACATTATTCATTTTCAACACGTTTTCATTCGGGAAGTCAGTAATGAACTTGCCTACTTTTCCGCTTTCAAGTGCAGCTTGCATATCATCTTCATTCACTAGCTCGCCGCGTGAGAAATTCAAGATATGGACGCCTGGCTTCATGATGCTGAATGTTTCTTGGTTAAACATTCCTCTTGTGTCGTCAGTTAATGGAACGTGTACTGTAATATAATCAGATTCTGCAAACAATTCTTCAATCGTCATGGCGCGCTGTACATTGCGGGACAAGTTCCAAGCTGTATCAACAGAGATGAACGGGTCAAACCCAATGACATCCATGTCCAAATCCAGGGCATCATTCGCTACAAGTGCACCGATCGCACCTAAACCGATTACGCCAAGAGTTTTCCCCTTGATTTCTTTACCAACGAATTGTTTCTTTCCTGTTTCAACAAGCTTTGGAATTTGTTCTCCTTCGCCTTCAAGCGTCTTTGTCCAGGCCACACCTGCAAAAAGGTTACGAGATGAAGCCATTAATGACGTCAGCACCATTTCTTTTACAGCGTTTGCGTTAGCACCAGGTGTATTGAAAACGACAATTCCTTGCTCGGTGCATTTGTCGACCGGAATATTATTGACTCCAGCTCCTGCCCTTGCGATTGCTTTTAACTGATCGCCGAATTCCATAGTATGCATGTTAAAGCTGCGAAGAACGATCGCATCAGGGTTTTCACTGTCATTATCGACCTTAAAATCGCCTTTATTGAATACATTCAGCCCGCTTTCGGCAATATTATTTAACGCTTTGATCGTTTTGACTTTTTCTAAAAGTAATGTGCTCATTTTGTTTGCTCCTCTTTTGACTATGATAGTTTTGAAATTTCAAAATACTGACAAGATTTTTAAGCCCATGAAAATCTGCATACTTTAAACCTTCACTATCTATTAATATACAGAAAGAGGCAAGGGATAAAATCCCTTACCTCTGCCCAGGCGAACGGCTACGACACTATGTGTTCCCTCACGGTTATCCGTGTTTCGCCAGTTGCACATAGTCTTTTTCATTTATTTTATTCTATCAAACTATTCAGCAATCTTCAATATCATTTTCTTTTTTTTTGCAGAAGCCACAACTAACCAGAAATATCGACGAATTCTATTGTTTTATCTCCGAAAATTGGAATATATCGACGAATTCTACAGGTTTATCTCCGAAAATTGGAATATATCGACGAATTCTACAGGTTTATCTCCGAAATGAGAAATATCGACGAATTCTACAGGTTTATCTCCGAAAATTGGAATATATCGACGAATTCTATAGGTTTATCTCCGAAATGAGAAATATATCGACGAATTCTACAGGTTTATCTCCGAAATGAGAAATATATCGACGAATTCTACAGGTTTATCTCCGAAATGAGAAATATATCGACGAATTCTACAGGTTTATCCCCGAAATGAGAAATATATCGACGAATTCTACAGGTTTATCTCCGAAAATTGAAATATATCGACGAATTCTACAGGTTTATCTCCGAAATGAGAAATATCGACGAATTCTACAGGTTTATCTCCGAAAATTGGATTATATCGACGAATTCTATAGGTTTATCTCCGAAAAAATGGAGAGTTTCATTATTATCTAGGACGGTTCAATCTTTTTATTACAACTGTAAATAGTAAAATGACAAAAAATAGGATGAAAATAATCACGAACGGAATCGTTGTTGTAAGAAGGGTGACCCATCCGCTTGTCTCTGTGTCTGGTATAAACTCAATTTTTTCTATATCATGTTCCCTTACGGCGTTATTCATTTTGTCTAGCGAAATTTCACTATCTGGTACAGACGTGATAAAGTATTGATCCTTTTCATACCCTACCAGCTGACCTCTTATTTCATAAACACTATTTTGTGGCTCCACCTTTAAAAATGTCACTTTCCCATCTTCTAAAGTTGTAAAAAATTCATCTTCACTCAATTTCTCAGGCGGTTCTTTGTCATTGTTAAAAACCAGCACAATCCCCAAGGTAACCAAGAAGATTAATAAATAAAATACTTTACTACGGAAAATCCGCTTCATCTCATACCTTCTCCCACATAAACAAACTATAGGCAATAGTATCATATATAGTTAATTATTAACAATTAAGCTATTATGATATTAGTAAAAAGTAGGAAGTATAGCAAACCTAAAAAGGAGGAATCAATTTGCTAATAAGAGAGGCAACGGTGGCTGATGCGGAAGGGATAGCAATAGTCCATGTGGATTGCTGGAGAACCACTTATAAAGATATACTGCCGAGTGATTTTTTAGATAATCTGTCTTATGGGCAAAGGAAGGAATTATGGAAAAAGAATATATCCAATGATGAAAATTATGTTTATGTTGCTGAAAATAACGAGGGGAAAATAGTTGGATTCATAAGTGGCGGGAAAAGGGAAAAAAATAAAGATGAGGCTTCGGGTGATTTAACTGCGATATATATTCTCGAACATTTTCAAACAATGGGGCTAGGTAAGAAACTCATCAAAGAATTATTTTTTAATTTCGACGAACTGGGATTTAAGACAATTTTCGTTGAGGTGCTTGAAGATAATAAATCTCGATACTTCTATGAGGCGTTTGGTGCTGAATTGCTTAAAACCGAAAAAATCAAAATGGCTGGCGCAGATTTGAATCTATTGGTTTATGAGTGGAAAGACATTAGCCCTGTATTGTTACGAATGAGCTCCAGATAAGATCACGTACTTAACTCTTCAAAAAAAGACACAGTCCTTCGTGAAGGATTGTGTCTTGCATTTGATTTAATTTTGATTAAATCCGCTTTCGTCCATGTAAAATACTTCCCAAGAATGTCCGTCGATATCCAGAAAACTCCAACCGTACATGAAACCATGATCAATGGCTTCATTGAAAGGCTTTCCGCCAACATCCAGTGCCCTATTCACGATTTCATCGACTTCTGCCTTACTTTTAACGGACAGGGCGACGATGGCTTCCGTACTTGCTGCAGAATCAGGGATTTCTTTCTTGGTAAACGTTTTAAAGTATTCTTCCACCAATAACATGACATATATGGACTCGCTGATAACCATGCATGTTGCATTTTCATTGGTCATTTGCTCGTTAAACTCAAAACCGACCTTTGTGAAAAATTCTACTGAGGCATCCAAATCTTTAACTGGCAAGTTTACAAAAATCTTTTCTGCTTGAACTCCCATCCAATTCACCCTCGCTTGATTTATTTGTTCACACACCTACTATTCGCTGCATTTTTCGATTATCCTGCTTGCAGCATTCATTACACTCACTTTAAGCAGATACAACCTCCATAATTCACCTGCCTAAAAGTTTATCTCAAATATTAAACAGGATGATTCAATTATAAAACGTCCTGGGAGTTTACCTTAACAATTTTCAAGGAGTATTTGCCACTTCCCTTGTTTCTTCAACAGACTGCCGCCCTTTTGCAATACCAGCTGGTTTCAAAACTAAAACACACCTTGTCTTTTTTGAAATAAAAACTATCTAGATCCATGTTTTACTAAAATTAAATAATTTCAAGGAGGTAAGCATATGAAAAATAGTATCAAAACATAAAGTGTCCGGAACATTTCTCTTTACTGGTTTTGGTTTTGATTTCAGTTATTTTACCGGGATTCAGCCCAATCATTTCGTCCTCCGATAGCTAACCAACCGCTCGAAGCATCGCCTATTATGAAAGTAAGAGCAATCCTCGTTTTGCAAATGCAGCACAGTTCAAAAACAGATGGGAAACGACAATTACCGTATGGGATAGGTGGTTCATTGATGGTTACTATTCAAACATATATATCAAAAAGCAGTTATGATGCCCTTGTTAATAAACATTTATTAGCTAACGGAGATTTTATCCCAATCCATCACTCAAGTGCTAAACAACTGGGAAATCAGCAGTTATTTACTTCAAAAGGAACTTCCTTATACGGCACGGTCATTATATCTTATCAAGGTCAATTTCTCTCGAGCTTTTATGATTGGGATGATGTTGATGGTATTTGGCTTTCCATTTTACAGGCAATGTATGATTGTTTAAATACCGGTATTGGCAACTTTGGCTTTTCTGAACGCTCTATGGATTGGCAAATGAAAAGGCTAATGGAACAAAATCCTGCCATATCATTTACATGGTACCATGGTTTCGCTAGCAAGGAATGGAATGATATTCCTAAGAAATCCACACTAAGATTCCCTGAAAATTTATTATTGAATAGTTTAATAGAAAAGGGAACTAAGTACTTAAAATTTAGAAATGCTCTTTATGATAACGGTCCAAGCCAAAATATTAACCAGTTAATTAACGATCTTAAATCTTTTAGTAGTGATTTAGGGCATGTGCACTTGGAATAGTTCACCTGTGCTAAGTGAAGCTGAAGTAAAAACAGTCCTTGCCAGCATTCGCCAGCAAGGACTGTTTTTCATGTTTAGAAGACTCTATTTCACTAAAAGGCACCTGACCACCTTTTGTTTTACTTTAAATAAACACTCATTATCTCGGTTTCATTAATATTCGCTTGGGTACTATTTGTTTTTTCCAGTTTTTCAACTAGCTCGCCATTCGTGATAACAATCGGAGTTACGATGCTTGGAGCTTTGGATTTTAGAAAATCGATATCAAATGTTACAAGCTTGTCTCCTGCTTTTACATTTTGCCCTTCTGCGACATGGACTTCAAATCCCTCACCTTTAAGGTTAACTGTTTCCAGTCCAATATGAATCAACAATTCAATGCCATGCTTTGTACGGAGGCCTAGTGCATGTTTAGTATGAAAAACCTGGATTACTTCTGCATCGATTGGAGATACGACCAACCCCTCCTCAGGAAGTATCGCTATTCCATCCCCCATCATTTTACCGGAAAACACCGGATCCGGAACATCTTCAATATTTATTACTTGTCCATTAATAGGAGCAAGCAGCTGTTCCACACTTTCTTTTTTACTAAATAATTTTTTGAACATACCATTTCCACCCTTCTCTATCGTCTTGAATCTCACAATCAAATGTTAAATATTTAGTGAATTCCGATAATTGTTTCTGTTATTTTTTCTTTTTCAATTTCCCTTCTGCTTTCTTCTTTTTGTTCTCTTCCACTCTAAATATAACCATCTCGGTTATTAATTCATAAGGAATTGACTTGTTTAGCGGAAACTGAACGGCCCCTTTTGAACATTTATATTCAGATAATGAAGCTTCAAAAGCAGTGATCGCGCTTGGAGTTGGATAGAAACCTATATGTTTTTTATAGGCAGCGAAATGTACCAGATTTCCATATAAAACAAAGGTAGGCATTTGATAGCTTATCTTTTCTTCTGCCTCCGGCGTTGCATCCTTTATGACTTTTCTTAAAGTTTTTAATATCTCCTGAACTTCTTCGGGAAATTGTATAATGTATTCATCAATTGAATGAAAAGTATTGGTTCCTTCCATGATTTCTCCTTTCATAAAACCAGCTACAATACCTTTATTATAACATTTTTCCTCTCCACCAACCCGTGCTCATGTAAGGAGTCATTTTTTTAAGAACTCTTCCATTCTATTCATTACACCTTCTAGCATGGTAATCGACCTTGAAGTATTCAATGGTTCAATATCCAAAGAATGATTAGCATGTGGGATTTTATCCATGCTTATGTTCGATTTATTTTCAATCCTTTCAATTTTACCTGGAATATAATGATGATCTTTTTCTCCTATAACTATATGTGCTGAATGGTTGCTGCTCAATAACCCTTCAAAAATCGAATCGAACTTCAATAGTGGCGTGAGCAAAATCATTTTGGCATTCATAAACCGCTCATTTTTCATCATTCCGTTGATGATAGGTATTGTACCAAGTGATTTGCCTAAAAACACTGTTCCTTGATATTCTTGATTTTGAAGTACTTCCGTAATGACGGGACTAATATCATTAACGATCACTTTTGTGATATCTACCAATGGATGCTTGAAAATATCCTGGTCGTAAGCGTAATGAATATGCACGACATCATACTGATTTTGAAGCATCATCATTGTTGAATAATAGAATAACGGCTTCTCATACGTGTACCCCGCACCTGAAAACATAAAACAAACGGCTGGACTTCCGTTTTCAATATGTGTGTATGTAATTTCTTTTTCATTACAGTTAATTTTTCTTTGGTTAACCTTCAAGATAGATTCCTCCCATTCTATCGTTTGCTCTATATATTCATTAGCTACCTGCTGCATTCCTCCTTGATTGATACTATCTAGATAGAATCCAAGAATTAGGTTTCGTTTTTTATCGGGAATAGGTATACTTTAGCTGTCAACCTATTTTATGGAAATTACTTCTGATGATCGATCAATCCAGCCTTAAAGGAGAGTGTGTAATGAAAATTAAACCTTTATGTTTCATCCTTGTCCTGCTAGTCACTGGTTCCATGGGCACAATTCATGCAAGCGCAAACGATCAAAAGGTGAAAGAACTGGATATCGGGGAGTCTTTCGATGGTGCGGAAGGCACGATGGTTCTCCAAAACTTAAAAAATGATAAAGTATTTATTTATAACAAACAGAGAAGTAAAGTACGCTACACTCCAGAATCGACATTCAAAGTCGCGAATGCATTAATCGGCTTACAGACAAAAGCGGTGAGCGATGAATATGAAGTGAAGCGCTGGGATGGCGTAATCAGGGAATTTGAAGATTGGAACAGAGATCATACTCTGGCTTCAGCCATGAGGCATTCCGTGATCTGGTATTATCAAGCAATGGCCCGCGATATCGGAGCGGAAAACATGCAGAAATATGTGAACCTGATCAATTACGGCAATCGTGATATCTCCGGTGGGATCGATCAGTTCTGGCTCGACAGCAGCATAAAGATTTCTGCCCGGGAACAAGTCCAATTCATCGAAAACCTTGTAGAGGAAAAACTGCCTATCGATAAGCAGCATATGAGAACCGTAAAGAGAATCATGATCAATGAAGAAGCAGACTCATATGTCCTCCATGGAAAAACCGGTACACGCCTTTCTGATATGGGATTGGGCTGGTATGTGGGTTACATCGAAACGGACAAAGGCAAATGGGCCTTCGCAACGAACATGGACGGCAGCGGAAGCAAAGCCAAAACGATTACGCTTGATGCGCTGAAAGAGTTGAATATCATAAAAGAATAATAGTTCACGCATGCTCAAAATTCTTGGGCATGCGTTTTGCTTTGTCTTGAAGATATCTGATAAACCGTGGGTATAGGTATACTTTATAATCAAAGAAAATGAGCATCTGCCACTAGCAGATGCCTTATCTTCCTGACAGGAGTCATGTTAAACCTATCTCCCGTTTTCTTTTTTGTTTTAATAACGCAGGCTTTTGGACTTGCTGAGAGAGTGCGGTACATTCAGCAAAAGAGAACTGTTTACATCCTTTACAACGGTTCTCATCCAGTTTGGATAAAGCTTTATTAATGGCATCACCCGTACTGGAAAAGAATTGTTCCTCACCTACCAGTTTAATGAATCCAGTTTTTTTCAGCATTTCTTTTGGTTCCTGTTGAATCCCGGAAATCAACACTTGTAGATTATGAAACTTGAATTGCTTCACGATTTCGGTGAGAAGCGCTTCTCCCGATGTATCGATAAATGGCACATTGCTCATTCTTAATAGGAGGACTTTAGGTCTTGAAAGCATTATTTCTTCGATTTCTTCTTGCAGCCTTTCGATCGAACCAAAGAATAATGGTCCTTCTATCGTATATATGTTTATCTGCGGACAGCTTGAACCTTGTTGCACCATTTCTGGTTTAACTAGTTTATCAGCTGGATCTGGTAATACCTTGGATAATTTCAATGTACCGCTCATCAGTTTAACGAAAGATAGAATCGCTAATAGTAATCCGATCCCGACGCCTGTTGTCAGATCAATCAATACGGTTAACACGAAGGTAACGATCAATACGATCGAGTCCATGGTTTTTGCTTTTAAGATATGCGAAAATTCCTTTCGTTCGCTCATGTTCCATGCGACAAACATAAGAATGGGGGCCATGCTGGCCAATGGAATCGCCGAAGCATATGGAGCCAGGCTGACCAACACGAGCAATACCACCAGCCCATGAATCACACCTGATATAGGGGAAACTGCACCGTTTTTAATATTCGTTGCTGTACGCGCGATGGCACCTGTAGCTGGAATGCCTCCAAATAAAGGCGTAATCATATTGGTCAATCCTTGCCCTATCAGCTCTTTATTGCTGTTATGCTTACTGTTGGTCATGCCGTCTGCCACTACAGCTGATAATAGTGATTCAATTCCTCCAAGCATGGCAATGACCAAAGCAGCCGGAAGAAGTTCAATCACTAGGCCGCCAGTGATCTGGGGAAACTGAAATTGGGGCAATGCATTAGGAATGGCGCCATAGGCCGAGCCAATTGTCGCTACCTGACCTGGAAAGAATAAGCTGGCTGCTAGAGTTGATACAAGCAATCCCAGCAATGCTCCAGGTATTTTCGGTACATATTTTGGAGTCAGTATGACGAGAGTTAAACTTATGATAGCGACCAGTACACTATAGAAATTCACTGTATTGAAGTTCAATAAGATTTCTTTCATATTTAAAAGAAAGGCTTCTTCTTTTTTTAAGTTACTGAGCCCAAAGAAATTGGCAATCTGCCCAGAGAAGATAATCACGGCAATTCCAGCAGTAAAGCCGATGGTAACTGGACGTGGTATAAACTTGATGAATCTTCCCAGTTTGAATATACCCATAAGAAAAATCATGATGCCTGCCAAGAAACCGGCGATTAACAGTTTTTCATATCCGTACTGCATGACCACACCGAACAAGACCGGGACAAAGGCTCCAGTCGGGCCTGCAATTTGATATTTGGATCCTCCAAAAAGGGAGACCATGATTCCGGCAATAATGGATGTGTACAGTCCATATTCCGGTCTTACTCCAGAAGCAATGGCAAAAGCCATCGCTAAAGGAATCGCCACAATCCCAACTACCACCCCGGCAACCAGGTCTTTCTGAAAATGGCCTAAGTTGTATCCTTCAAGCCTGCTAGATCCCATCATTTTATCGCTCCTTCTTTTATTGAATATGTATTTTGTCCTTGCTGATAACGTTGCTATATCCATCTATGATTCGATCCAATTTACCCGTTTCGGGATGGATGACCATACCGTGAACGGCAATGGATTCCGGTAATAATGGATGATTTTCGATCAAGCGGACACTATTCGTTACACTCTCCTCTACGCATTGAAAACCTGACAGCCACTTTGATAAATCAATACCAGAGTTTGTAAGGACATCAATATGCTCCTGACTGACTTTCTTCTGCTTTGCGGCATCAAGAAGTGAAGAAGATCGAAGCCCCACCATACCGCATCCGTGATGTCCGATCACACATACTTCCTCCACTTTCAGCTCATAAATAGCGACAAGGATACTGCGCATAATGCTGCCAAAAGGATGGGAAACAATTGCTCCAGCGTTCTTAATGATTTTCGCATCTCCATTCCTTAAACCCATCGCCTTTGGAAGCAATTCCAACAGACGGGTATCCATGCATGTTATGATGACGATCTTTTTATCTGGATACTTTGTCGTTTGAAACTCTTTATATTTGTTTTGGTCGACAAACGTTTTGTTGTAATCCAGAATGCTAGAAATAACTGACATTACTTATTCTCCTTTCTCGTTGAAATATGTTGGAAATGTTCTATGTACAATAATCCAGATGCCTTTCATCCAACCAATTTATTTGGTTCTGTTTTATCATTTGGTGCTTTATTTCATGTTAGAGATATTAAATTAGAGTTAAATGATAGAAGGATTAGAAATTAGTGAGAATTATTACATTTTCTTCTCTTTTCTTTTGCATTTTTCTTACTCACCTTAGCCAAAAAGGGTGATGCCCATTAATAGGCATCACCCTTTCTTTATGATTTGTTCCATTGCGTCTTGATTAATAAACCCTTTAATTAGTTTTCAGGGCCATCATTATCATTCTCTTCATCATCTTCCCATGTGATTGTTTTTACTTCTTTTGTGTAGCCGTCCACTTGGACGACCGCGTCTCGATCATCCTCTAATTCAACTTCGATCAAATAATAAGGTGTCTGATCTGGGGGCTGATAAAATTCTGTATCGTCACCTGTTCCTTTTACATGTTTTTCCGCAATTGCAATTGCTTCCTTTTCTGTAATGATACTATCTGCCACCATTGTCGAGTCAATAATAGCTCCAGTATATGGGTCGAGTATTAATGTGATTTTTTCGTCATTCTTATTTACCACTGCTTTATAAAAGGAATTGTCTTTCTCCTGCACAAAATCAATTTGTTCCAGATCACCTTGCGAGGAAATACGGGCCTTTATTTCTTTTTGGGTAAGTTGCTTTTGGGGTATGCTTTCCGTCGTTTCTTCAGCTGAATGAACTATGGTTTCTTTTTTTAGTGAACGAACTTCACCGCTTTTCGCATCCATCCTAATTTGATACACTCCGGTTTCAAGCTGCATTTCAATCTGATATTCTTCACCTTCACTTTTCGTTGTCTTTATAATGGTTCCAGGATATTTATCCTTTGCCGTCTGGTTCACTTCTTCTTTCGTCAAGCTTTCCGCGGATAATGATGGAGCCCACCATTGAAATCCGACGAATAATAGCAGACCGAAAACGAGAGTTGAACCAGCTGTTATCAGCATTTTTCTACTCTTCATCGTAACCCCCATCCAACGTCATTCTAACTTTATTAATCTTGATAAAATGAGACTATATAAGAATTCACTATTTAAGAGACTTAATTAAATAAAAGAGTGACGATCGTTCCCCTGCCTTCGAGACTATCCATTTCAATCCGTACATCAATTGCATCAGCAATTTCCTTTGCCATGGAAAGCCCCAATCCTGATCCGCCTTGCTTTCGGCTTCTCGCTTTATCTACACGATAAAAGCGATCGAACACTTTTGGCAATTCAGCCTTTGGAATTCCATCCCCTCTGTCTTCGATGCGGATATATGCTTCATCACTTGTTTGTCCTATGTAGACTGCGATATGCTCGTCACTATACTTTCTTGCATTGTCTAAAAAAATGAACAAAAGCTGTTTTAACTTTTGAATGTCCGTTACTGCTTCAATTGCATCGCCACTATAAATCTCCACTGTTCGATTGTACGCATTTTTATACACTTTCGCTAACTCTGCAATGATGTCGTTCAGAATGATGGTTTCCTTCTCTATATTCCATTTTTCCTGATGCTTTGCTAGCAGGAGCATTTCCTCTGTCATCTCTCTCATTCTTATGGCTTCAGAATGGATGGCCTCTATTGATTCAGCAAACAAATCAGGACGCTCCAACCCTTTTCTCTTCAAAAGACTTGCATAGCTTTCGATGACTGTTAGCGGTGTTTTTAATTCATGTGAAGCATTCGATACGAATTGCTCCTGTTTTTCGAAGTTAGCTTGCAGCAAATCGATCATGTGATTAAAGGTTTTCCCCATTTCCACAAGTTCATCTTTTGATTTTTCCTCTAGGCTAAGTCGCTTAAATTGGCCGCTTGTTTGAATCTCCTTCATCGTATCAATCATCGATCGAATCGGACGGGCGATGAAGTTACTAAGAATGGTGCTTGATATCAGAACAGGTATCATGGCAATGACCGTTACAGCGATTAATACGATGCGCAGAACAGCGAGCATTTCCTCAGTAGCTGTAATGCTTTTGGTGATTTGTAGATTAACTACACTTCCATCGCCCCAAACGATCGGGTTTGAAACGAATACATACTTTTTCTGATGATAAGTGATGATCGCGCTCTTCTCACCCGGATAAAAGCTACTATCCCGATTGCTTAATTGTTTTTCAGAATTGGATGTAACGACTGTTCCTTTTCGTTGACCTTCGTTTACAATACCGATCATGCCATCTATAGGCAGATAGGCCCGAAGTAAATCATTTGGTGAAATATCATTAACATTTTTACTAACATCAAAGGAAATTTTCTTTGTCTCCGCTTTCGCACGATTAAGTTCATTCACCATCATCAGATTACTGAATACAAAATAAATGGAAACATTCATTAAAAGGAGCAGGAAAATGAATAACACCGCTGTATATAAATTTATTTTCTTCCGAAGTCTCATTTTGCATCCTTCATGACGTAACCAACGCCTCTTACAGTATGGATAAGCGGCGTATCAAAGCCAAATTCGAGCTTTTTGCGAACATATCGGATATACACATCCACAACGTTTGTTTCTCCATAGAAATCATACCCCCAAACCGCTTCCAGAATTTGATCCCGGTTTAGCACTTGACGCTTATTCTTCAGTAAATAAAGAAGTAAATCATACTCTTTCGGCGTTAGGGCAATTTGACTTTCACCTCTAATGACTTCGCGTGTTTTGACATTCACCTTTAAATCAGCGGTATTGAGCCATCCATCGTCCTCATCTTCTATTGAAGGTACAGCAGTCCGCATTCTTAAAACCGCACGAATTCGGGCTAGCAATTCCTCAATTTGGAAAGGTTTAGTAATGTAGTCATTCGCACCGAGATCAAGACCGGAAACTTTATCTTCAACCGAGCCTTTTGCAGTTAACAGGATGACTGGAGTGGAATTGTTTTTCATACGAATTTTCCGAAGCAGCTCGATCCCGCTTATGCCTGGAAGCATCACATCCAATAAGATCAAATCCCATTTTCCTGATCGATACGCTTTAAGGGCTTCATTTCCGTCCATTGCCTTTCCGATTTGGTAGCCTTCGATTTCAAGCTCCAATTCAAGCAGTCTTAAGATTTTTTCTTCGTCTTCCACGATTAGTATTGATTCTTCACTCATTTGTAAGGCCTCCTCTGCGGGGGTTGTTTGTGTGGGACTGTCCCTATTTATGTATTCTGTCAAACAAAGATACTACAGTTAGAATACTAATAAAATAGGGTATTATAACGGGTTAATAGGGCCTAATACTAGAGGCTATCGTGAGTACATGGAAACGATTTTTTTTCGGAATGGTTCCCATCCAATAGATACGAACATGCTGAAATAGCATCACTTGAATAGAAAACTGCGAATTTACGACGTTATTAAAATCCAAATATAAAAAAGCCCAATTTCCCGGTGTTACAGGCGGGAAATTGGGCTTTGGTTACTACGTGAAAGCGAATGGTCTTTATTTATGATTTAAATGTAATGAATTATATTATTTCGATATACCCTTCTGTTCCATGCACGCGAATTCGTTGCCCGTCTCTTATTATCTTGGTGGCATTTTCCACCCCGACAACCGCCGGTAAGCCATATTCACGTGCGATAACTGCTCCATGGGTCATCAGTCCACCAACCTCGGCAACTAAACCTTTTATGGAAACAAACAATGGTGTCCAGCTAGGGTCGGTAAAGGGGGTGACCAATATATCTCCCTCTTCTAGATCAGCATCTTCCATGTTTAAGATGACACGCGCACGTCCCTCAATAACTCCGGAAGAAACAGGTAGACCTACAATAGCTTCGGCTGGGAGATTTTCTCGTTTATACTCACCTACAATGATTTCACCATCAGACGTGATAACACGTGGAGGAGTTAGTTTTTCATATAATTTGTACTCGTCTTTTCGTTTGCTGATGATCTGATAATCCAATTTATTTGTGCGGACGACTTCGTGAAGTTCTTCAAAAGTGAGATAGTATATATCTTCTTTTTCACGAATGACTTTGGCTTGCACGAGCTGTTCGGCTTCTTTCATCAAAGCCTGCTTATAAACGAAGTAACGATTAACCATGCCGTATTTTGGATATTCCCGATAACCGATGAAATTCCGGATTAGGCTGATCATTCGTTTTGTTTCTTTGGCTTTTTGTTCACCATCCGGTAATTGCTTCAATCGATCTAATAACTCTTGTTCTTTTTTCAAAGCTTCCTGTCGCCCTTGCTCAAATTTCCGATCGCTGGCATTAGGCTCAAAGTTTTTGATATTACTGAGAATCATAGGGATGAGGGTAGTTGGTTTTTCGCTCCAACGAGTTTTAGTAATATCGATTTCTCCGGTACATCGCATTCCGTATTTGCGGAGATAATCATAGATAGCGTCTTGGGTTTCCTGTCCACCATCAAACTTAACCAGTTCATCCAAAAAGTTATCATCATTTACATGTTGTAAATAATCAATTACTTCTGGATAAGGCCGAATCACATCTGCGAGCTCCAATAGCGCCAGACCCATTTCCGAAGTAATATTGTTTGGTACAGATTGAGAAAGGGTGTCGGCTGCGTTTTTTTCACCTAACCACTCGTTCATATTTTCATTGATCCATGATGAGGCATCTATAGCAGCCATAAACACAGCTGAACTTTGTGGGTCAAATAAAATCTTCTTTAATATCTGGATATCTTCCAGAATAAAATCAAATAAATCCGATCCTAATTTCGTTTGGATGTTTTGTTTTAACTCTTCTATCGATGTTTGACTACTCTTAATCAAATCAGAAACGATGGTCGGGTCGTTTTCGATTTGTGCCCTAGAATCCGCAGAAGACACACTTTTATTGCTTTTACCGGAACTCTGTTCTTGCTTATCATTTGGTAAAGATTTTATGAAATCTCCTCGCTCTATTATGGTAATGAGTGCGTCTTTCATGAGCGGATCGTGTTGTCCCATGGCATCTAATAACATTTTTCTGCTGTCAGGTGAAGCCAGCCTATGTGTAACATCAACAAACAACCTTCCACCAGCTTTAAATCTAGGTCCAAATGATGTTAACTGGAATATCGACATTCCCAATGGTTTTATGGGGTCAGTCATCATTTGTTGATGACCAACAGATACATAAACGTGATTTTCTTTATCATTTGCTTCTGGGATGGGGTATAAAGTAGTGATCGGCCGACTCTGGACAATATAAAATGTATCATCAGCCAAACACCATTCGATATCTTGTGGGCAACCAAAATAAGCTTCGATCTGTCTTCCTGTACGTGCTAGTTGTAAAATTTGTTGTTCAGTAAGTGTTTGAGTCTTTTGCTGATCGGGATCGATCCGCTGGGTCTCTGTTCCGCCTTCTTTTAGTCCATAGATAGCCAATTTTTTGGTTGCTATCATCTTATCAACGATTTCCTCTTCCTTTACTTTATAACAATCGGGAGATACCAAGCCAGAGACCAGTGCTTCTCCAAGTCCAAAACTGGCATCGATCGATAGCAGCTTTCGGTTAGAAGTAATCGGATCAGCTGTAAATAAAATCCCTGAAGCCTGTGGGAAAACCATCCTTTGAACGATAACGGATAAATAAACTTGTCTGTGGTCAAATCCATTTTGCATACGGTAGATTACCGCGCGATCCGTAAATAGGGAAGCCCAGCATTTGCTGATGTGCTGCATGATCGCTTCTTTGCCGATGATATTTAAATAGGTGTCTTGTTGACCGGCAAAAGAGGCATGTGGTAAATCCTCAGCTGTCGCACTGGAACGCACTGCATAAGCATGTTCATCGCCAAACCGGGAGAGATAGTGAGCAACTGCTTTCACAACATCGGAAGGAATTTCTACTTCCATAATGATTTGTCGAATCTTCCTGCTGATTTCACCAATTTGATCTCGATCCTCTACTTTTAGCAGAGATAGTTGATCCACCAATGCGTAGAAGGCTTCGTTTTGTTCGAGGGCTTTTTGATAACCTTCTGTCGTAACACAAAATCCTTCTGGCACTTGTATTCCATGAATCTTCGATAGTTCCCCTAAATTCGACCCTTTTCCTCCGGCGAGCAAAAGTTGCGTTTTATCGATCTCCCGAAACTCTAGTACATATGGTTTCATTTCTTTCCCTCCCATTTATCGCTCAATACCAAGACGAATTCTATGACAAAAATTGTTCATCTGATCAACCAATTGCGCGGTTCGCTCGTTCTTGCTCCTGGCGAAGTTCCATGTTCATCAAACACTCCTTTAAAAAAATAAAATTAGGGGTTGACTGAAAAGGATTTTATGAAGTATAATTAAAATAGGGATGATTTATATAAAAATCCTTTTACAATGTATAACTATATAAATTTACCACAGTTTTTCTTTTTTATCAATGATTAAAGGAAGAAAAATTCCACAAGACAATTGACTGCAAAAAATGCAATTTAAAATGATAATGAATTCCAATATTAAAAAGCCCAATTTCTATATTAAGAAATCGGGCTTTTTTCGTTACCCCATTAAAGTGCCCTTTAATAAGAACAATGAGAACACTGCTATTAACAGTGTTCTCATTGTTTTTTTGTTCTTCATCGATCTATATCAGTTTTCAGAAATATTCGAGAGGTAATCAGCGAGTTGAACGAAGGTTCCTGAAAAGCCCGCCTGTACCATTTCCTGCGACTCCTCGTAAGTTTTCATTTCCTCCTCAGTCGGTGATACAGGTGTCCCAATCATCGTAAGTACTGCTTTACCTTCATGCTCGGTGAATGTAAAAGTATTGAGAATTTCCAATGGCCAGCTGTCGTTAAAAGGAGCACGTACGATGTTACCCTTTTCATCAGAAAAGAAAGAGGTGTAAACAAGTTTCTCTGGAGCATTTACTTCTTGATAAACGAATTTGACCCACATTACATTACCGTCAGGAGATGTCTGGCTGTAATGTAAGACACCATCCTCACGAAGCTCAAACTTGGAAATATTAAAAGCCCATCCTTTTGGGCCCCACCAGTTCTGCAGATGTTCTGATTCGGTAAATGCCTTAAATACAAGCTCACGAGTAGCGTTGAAACTTCGGGTAATTTCAGTTTTTGTAAACATTTTATTCCTCCGATTATTGTGTTTTATTTTGTAGCTCCTTCAGATAAAGTTCCAAGCTGTCGAGTTTTTCTTCCCATATTTCACGATACTGTTCCAACCAAATGTTTAATGCCTTAAAGGGTTCTAAACGAAGCTTATAAATTCGACGACCAAGAGCACTTAATAATGTAGTATTCATCTTTACACCACGTTTTATTAGAATTATATTCCTTCACGTGGAGAATAAAAAAATGATATTTTTGTACATAATGATACATGTTTAAGTTTTTAATAAAAAAAGAATGATTTAGAAGTTTTTACTCGAAAACAGAACTTATGTTCGTATATACTGATAAGACAATCTTGGTAGCAGTTATCACTAAGGAATCCAATCTTAATTCAAAGGAGAATGAAAATGATTAAACCTTATTTAATGTTTAATAGAGAATGCGAAGAGGCTTTCAAACTTTATATTGAGGCTTTTGGCGGGGAACTTATTGCGATGCAAAAATATAGTGAGCTCCCTTCAAGTCCAGACTTTCCTGTTGAAGAGAGTGATAAAGAACTTGTTCTACACTCACAAATAAGAATAACAGAAGATGGATTTATTATGGGTTCTGATTCAAAACGCGAATTGAATGATAGTGACAAAGTGGTTGTAAGTGTGGAGCTTAACTCGGAGGAAAAAGCCAGAAAGGCATGGAACATTTTAAAAGAAGATGGATCTATACATATGGATCTTCATGAAACATTCTTTGCGAAACTTCACGGTTCGTTGAAGGATAAATTCGGTATTTCATGGATGTTTACTGTCAATTAAAACGATACTTGAATCCAAGGCCAAAAGACGACCGGTTATTTGACTGGTTGTTTTTTATTATTCGATTTAAAAAGTTCCTCAACAATCTGGCCCAATTGTTGAACAATCTGTCTTTAGCCCCATAAAAAAAGAGCTGCCGATGCAACTCCTTTATTGAAGTAAGGCCTGTTAATTCTCTCAATACAAAAAAAATAGTGTGAACCATACAAACGCAACACCAAAATCTAATAACAGCCAACTCTTATTTTCCTTTTTTAAGAGTCTTTCGAATGCGTCTATTATTGAACCAATTCCTAATAAGATTAATAAATATTTTATGAAATTAAAATTAAACTCATTTATTAACCCTAATATTAAATTCAAGCCCATTAATATTATCATTAAATATCTAATCAGAGTAAATGGTCTTGTACTCTCACTTTTTTCAAAAAACAATCCCATTACATCTTTCAACTTATTTGACATTAAATTTCCCCCATAAAACTACAATCAAAATTTAATAAACTATACCATAAGCAAACTGGTCTTCTTCAACATAGCTGACCTTTTGGTGCATAAGAAAAAGAGCTGCAGATCAGCTCCTGGTAATGAAGTAAAGCACCCGTTAATTGGATTACAATTGGCAGCTGCAGCTTGGGATAAAAATATTGATCTATTTGATGCTGCCGTTTATGGAACTATTCCCGTATATTCCTCATTGATAAAAGAAGGGATAGCAGAACTTAATCCAATAGTTGAATTTTAATCCTTTTTTTCGTGGGACCTTTTTGTTGAATTTTCATAATGGAAAAGTCTTTAATTTCATTTGTGTTGTTGACGTGAGTTCCGCCACATGCTTGCTCATCAATATCATTTATTTGAACGATTCGAATTTCGTTAAGAGAAGCTGGAAGTAAATTAATGACCGTTTTAATAACCCCTTCCTTTTGCTCTGCCTCAGTCCTGCTAATTGTTTTCGTGTAAACATTATGGGGGTGTGCCAGTACCTTCTTTATCGATTGTTCTAATTGTTCAAATGGTATTTCTCCCATTATTTCAGGAGAAAAAGACAGCTCTAATCTCGCATGTTCTTTTTCAATTTGACTGCTTGTAGCTAAAGCATTGTAATGTTGATATAAATAACCTGAAATGACATGCAATAATGTGTGATACTGCATATTCTGAAACCGCCAAGACCAGTCAATCTCCATTTCTACCGTTTGATTAATATCCTGTAATGGGCGTTCTAGTTCATGAATGATTTCACCATCTATTTTTTTTACTGTTAATATATTATAAGTTTCATCACCTTGTTTAATAACCCCTCGGTCACAAGGCTGCCCACCGCCACCTGGATAAAAAATGGTTTGCTCGAACACGACAAACCGGTCTTGTATCGAAACAATATTTGCCGAACATTCTTTTAGATAACTATTGTCTGAATATAACTCTATCGTGGCCATTTTTTTCTCCTTTTGTTGCCTTGATATCCTCTACCAGCATTTCAACATGTTCTTTTTTCGTAGCCCAACTGGTACAAAATCTCACAGCACTGTGTGTAGCATCGACCTTTTCCCAGAAGGAGAATGAATACTTTTTGCCTAATTCCAAAATTACATCTTCAGGCAAAATGGGAAACTGCTGATTTGATGTGGAATCATATCGTAATGAAAATCCATTTTCAACAAATGCTTCTCGAATCATCATTGACATTTCCACGGCATGATTAGAAATTTCATAGTATAAGCCATCTTCAAATAAGGTTTCAAACTGGATCCCCAATAGTCTCCCTTTAGCCAGTAATCCTCCCTTTTGCTTGATAAAATACCGGAAATCCTTTTTCAGGGCATCATTCATGATGACTGCCGCTTCACCAAACATTGCACCAACTTTCGTTCCCCCTATATAGAACACATCACATAGCCTTGCAACATCTGCCAAGGTTAAATCGCTGTCTTTTGAAGCCAAACCATACCCTAATCTAGCTCCATCCAATACCAATGGCAAACCACATTCCCGGCAAACTTTACTTAATGCTTCCAATTCGGCTTTACTATAAGTCGTTCCATTTTCCGTAGGGTTAGAAATGTAAACCAAGCCTGGCTGTACCATATGCTCATAAGTAACATCATTCCAGTGAGCATCATATAATTCTTTCACCTGTTCAGCTTGAATTTTTCCATCATCACTCGGCAAAGTAAGTATTTTATGACCAGTGGCTTCAATTGCTCCTGTTTCATGTACCGCGATATGCCCGGTAATTGCAGCAACTGCACCTTGGTGTGGCCGTAAAATTGAAGCGATGATAGTTGTATTCGTTTGTGTTCCCCCTACTAAAAAGTGTATATCTGCATTCGCCGCATCACACTCTTTTCGAATGTAAGCTCTCGCCTTTTCACAGTGTTCATCCACTCCATATCCGGGTGTTTGTTCTTCATTGGTTTCTATTAATCGTTTCAGAATTCGCTCATGAGCACCTTCTGTATAATCATTTTCAAAACGTATCATCCTATATTCTCCCCAAACTATCTAATTTTTTCTGAATGAACATCATAGAAGCATGGATTTCTTTTATTTCATTTTGTGATAATCCTTGGAATAACCTCACTATTTGTTCATCAGATCTTTCATTAAGCTGGTTAAAAAGAGTCATCCCTTCAGGGGTCAACCGAATCAGACTAGTTCTGTTATCCAAGGTCGAGTTTTCCTTCATGACCAGTCCATCTTTACTCAGCTTGTTAATTATTCTGCTCATATAGCTGCGGTCGATTTCCAGCTTATCAACTAAATTGTTTGCTATACACTGCTCCATCAAACCGATTTCTAAAATTACCCGTGCCTCAGTGAAAGAATACCCGGTATCCAAAATATGCTTATCCAATACACCAAGTATATTCGTATAAAATCTATTGAATTGCCGTATATCAGCCATGGTATTTTTACTTATATTCATTCTTTACTTCCTTTTTTAGTGGACTTAATCCACTAATACAATATTGTAATTAGTGGACTTTGTCAACTTTTTTCGTAAATCTTTGAAGAATCAATCGATACACTAGTTTAACCAATTTCAAAAAATTCACTTTTAGCTTGAAACTGATTTAGTTTTTTTAGGGTGATTTTTTCTCCTCAAGGAAGTTACAATACTTCAATTAGGAATAATTGTAAAATTCCTCACTTAAACTAACCTCCCTCTATTGTTGAAAAAGGGAATCCTTTGATTCATAACTTTAATCTATAAAATTAGAGATTATCGAACACGGGATGAGTTAAGGTGCATAATATAGGATAGTGATATTTAACTATATTTTGAAAGGAAGTAATATTGTGTATCCTTCTTACACTAACCCACACCATCTCAAACAAGAAACACTGTCACAGGTTGGACCATGGGTACAGTATGGTTTAAACGAAGCTCAAAAAACATCCATCCCTCATGCGATGATGGAAATTGCAGCTATTGCCTATCTGATGGGTAAAGGATATGATCCAAGGATGGCGCATCAAATAGTTGAATCATGGGAAGTTAATGAAATGTTTTAACTGCTGTAGCTTTGAAATAAAGATTAATCAATATGTCCTCTTTAACCCACATATTAGCGTAAATAAAAAAATCCATTTTGAAAAATGATTGATCAAAATGGATTTTCTTGTGATTGAGTATACAGTTTTTATAAAATATTTTGATTATTTTTAGTGAGTCTTAAAGAATAGCTCCCGATTGTTGAAGATCGAAAATATAAGAATCGACTAATGAAAACATGGCTTATTAGATAGAAATGCAAAACTGCTTATTATAGCCCATAAGGGCTCACCGTACCATTTCGGTAAAATTGTACGTTAAGCATAATGTCGAAAGCTAAAAAGCCGGATTCCTGTACACTAAGGAAAGCCAGCTTTCATATACCATATTCGTTAACTATCGTACTCCGTTAGTTCAATCTCTCGGACCCATCACTTCTTCTCGCCGTCAAGCTTCTTGATAAGACGAATGCAGGACGATTCCGCTTCCTATATAGCTTAATTAAACAAACTTACTATATTTGGGTGCCTTTTGCAGTTCGGCTGGGTTCTGAGAACGCAATCCACAAGTTCTATTGCAAGAAGTGCGTCCTAAATAATAACTCGTTCTCACACTTCTGAATACTGGTCCCAAATTTCAGTCCATAGGTAAATTCGCCCTTCAGATGCTAGGAGCCGTTGGTGAGTTGGGGCGCAACACGATTGTGAGTTAGTTGGATAAAGAAGCCACCCACGCATCGACAGGTATCACCTCGGCCTGATGGGGGAACACCTTCTCGGTTAGAACACGATGAACCTCGGGATCGGCATCGATACAGGCGTCGGAAAGAACCGTAAGGGCAAAGTCTTTATCTGCTGCTTCCCGTAAAGTCGATAGAACGACCCCGCTTGTGGCGATACCGCTGAGAATCAGCGTGTCGATCTGGCGGGACCGAAGGATCACCTCAAGGTCACTTCCGGCGAACGCGCTCACTCGAAGCTTGGTCACGATCGGCTCGTCCGGCCGAGGCTGCACGGATTCATGAATTTGCATCGTCACTTCCGGAGCCGCCGCTGTTCCGGCCCTACCGGCAATACCCGCGAACATTTTGTTTCTAGAACTAATCTCGGGATAACCTGCGCGAAATGCGACACGTACGAAAATAACGGGAATAGCGTGACTGCGTGCGGCTTCAATTGCCTTTTGGAACGGAAGCAGTGTCTTTTCGCTGTCTACGAACCGCGACACGACGCTGTTTTGCATATCCATGACCAACAGCGCGCTTTTGCTTGATGAATTTTGCATGTGTTTTTATACTCCTTTTCAACGAGTTGTATTTACGGCGTTCGAGTTGAAACATTTCGGGGGACACACTTGAATCGATCGCGAATCACCTCACCGTCATAAACGGAGAACACTCTCCGTTTATGATTATACGGAGAACGCTCTCCGTTTGTCAATAAATCGCAAGTGATGTAATATTTATAAAGAGGTGTTATCCCAAGATGTCTAAAAATAAAATTTCAGCTGGAGACGGTGACACCACCGATTCCGTCGTCGCCACGACTCCCGAGAAGGCATTGCGTGCAGATGCCAAAAGAAATCGGGATAAGCTGCTCAATGTCGCCCATAGGGTTTTTATGACCGAAGGCATCTCCGTCTCGATGGATGAAATCGCCCGACGTGCCGGTGTGGGCGTGGGTACCGTCTATCGGCATTTCCCGACCAAGGAAGATTTGTTTGGGGCCGTTATTGTCAGCCACAAGACGCGTCTTATCGAAGAAGCAAATCAATTGCTTTACCACGACGACCCGGGCGAAGCATTCTTTCATTATTTTGCAAGAATCATACGCGAGGGGATTGCAAACAAGGCGATCACCGATGCCCTTGTTAGCAGTCTGAATATAGACGCTGGACGTTCGGAGGTTGCGAGGGATTTTTGGCGAGGGATTGACAATCTTCTCGCCCGTGCCCAACAAAGCGGCTCTGTTCGGGCTGATGCTCGCATTGAGGATATCAAAGTCCTTCTTATCGGCATCTTGCAGGCAACCGGGGACGACGGGACTTTTCCGGACCGCATCGTTTCGATCCTATGCGACGGTCTTCGCGGGTAATCAAAAATAAACGCTTGCGACTCCCGAGACCGCAAGCGTTTAAGGCCCAAATTTCGCCCTACTTGTGATACGGTTCCCCACAATTGATTTTGAACTCACCTGCCCCGTTAGTTGCATAAAGAAAAAGCTGCCTTAAAGACAGCTCCGATCCGATCTTCAGCTAACGCACCCGTTAGTTCTATAAGAGGTAGCGTCAGGAAAATGCGTATTTATAACGTTAAAGAAATTTCGATATTAAAAAGCCCAATTTCTCAGCATTAAAATTGAGAAATTGGGCTTTTTTCGTTACTCCATTAAAGCGCCCTTTAACGGAACAATTCTATTCGTCATTCAACAGTTTCATAATCAACCTTCGTTGTAAACTGCTTATTAGTATAACTTGAATGGCACCCTCTCAGCTCTTTAAACTCCCTCAACTGGGCTCCTGCTGATTATTCCGACGTTCAATAACTGCTTCAACAATAAAGATTACTTACTTACTTTTAAAAGAAACTGATCGATACGTTCTTTTTGCCGTAAGTGGTGCCGGAAATGCATTTCGATTAGCTGAAAATATTCCTCTGCATTTAAATATCCCATTCTCCGGTGCTGAACTTTCTGGCTGGCCGGAATTTCAGAGAGCTTTCTCTCTATCTCTTGCATTTTCTCAATGATTTGAAGCAGTCCTTCCTTTACTTCTTCTTTTCCTGTAGGATTTGGCGGTGTGAAATCTGGTGTATCCGGACCTTTTAACCTGATTGGAGGAAACGTTCCTTCTTTGAAAATCGATTCGCCTATTTCTGTTTTTTCACCGTCATCGGAAGTAGTGCTATTAACACATTGCTTAATGGCTTTCAAATGAAGCTGAAGGGTGCCCTTTATTAAATGATTGTACATTTGTCCTAATGACCATTCTTCCTCAGAAGGCTTCCTTGTAAACTCATCTAGCGAATATTTACTTAACTCTTCAATATAGTATGTAGCCACCTGTTCGAATCGCTTCAATATCTCTTTTGTATCCAATAGATCTCCCACTTTCTTTATAATTTTCTTTCTCCTTAATGTTGAGTAGTACGTCCCAATGCTAAACTAAATAACATCTTCTGACATTAACTTCGACTTACTTACAAATAATCCCTTCTCTTTTATTCAAGAATATGGTCAATTGCTGAACAAAGGTCAAACAGCACTCTTCAACTATCCTGCCCCGTTAGTTCCATAAGAAAAAGAGCTGCCAAAGCAACTCTCTTATTGAAGTAAAGCACCTGTTATTGAAGAAAAGTCATCGTATTATCTAAAACTTAAACACCAAATATCACTGTTCCTAAAATCATATATACAAAAGGAAAAAATAATAAGACCGAATTTACAATGATAGCACCAATCGTCAAAACATCCTTTTGGATTTTATGTGCTTTTGAAGCGAAGAAAAGTCCAAAAAGACAAAATACTAAAGGAAAAAATATAGGCAACCCTTCTATCTTTTCAAGTGTAACAATATCAAACAGAAAATTCACAATGAAAATTAGAGGTACAAAGAATAACGAATAAGAAACAATAATAAATGTCTTTTGCATAATAAGCCCCTTTGAAAAAGTATGTTCCTTAAATGCTAACATAAAACAAGTTATATTTGGGTCAATTTCCCATTATTTTATGCAACTAAACTGCCCCGTTAATTCCATAAAGAAAAAACTGCCTTAAAGACATTCCAGATCTTAAGCTAACGCACCCGATAGTTTAAGTACATTTCTTCACAATCTTATTCACTCTGTTGATAAATAATCAGTAAAACAACTTTCACAAATATGGAAAGTTGCTTTTTTTTAGGGTATCTTGGTTATGATAACAGAATAATAACAGGAGGGCTGTGGACATGCTGAAAAAAAAGATGAAAATCGAGGTTATTCAAAAAGTATTAGACAATTGGAGGGGGTTCTTTTTACCTTACCAAATGGCATTACATGAATTAGAAAGTGATTTCAAGGTTATTGACTTAGAATGGAAAACACAACATGGCTATTCTCCTATTGAACATATGAAAACACGTATGAAAAAATTAAGTTCTTTGGTGGAGAAAATACAAAGAAAAGAAATTCCTTTAACACAAGAAGCGGTGAGGAATGAAATAAGAGATATTTTGGGAGTTAGAATTGTCACAAGTTTTATTGATGACGTATATATGTTGAAGGAGCATATCGAGCAACGTGAAGACATTCGAATGATACGCGTAAAGGATTATATTCAGGACCCGAAAATGAGCGGATATAAAAGTTTGCACCTGATTGTAGAAACCCAAGTCATCCTATCCAACGAAATAATATGGGTTCCTGCAGAAATACAAATTCGTACTTCCGCTATGGATTTTTGGGCATCCACCGAGCATAAACTAAACTATAAATATCAAGGCGAGACTATACCAGAGGATGCTCAAAAGCAGCTAATTGAGCTTGCCAAAGCTTCTTCCTTAATGGATAAAGAAATGTCAAGATTAAGAACAAAATTACTAGCCAATTAAGCAAACAATCGTGACACCTTTCTCATTTACAACCTTAAGTCAATCTGACAAATAAAAACACTTAGTCTTAGAATCTAAGGGTTTCATCCTTGTTCCGTCCAAAACGATCCCGTGAATGAATGTAAAGAACATCCCCTTTCCGGATCATTCGTTTTAACAATTGATATCGTTCTCGTTCAAAATTTTTCCCACTTTGTTTATCCATACTTTAACGGACGTTAAAAGTAGGTGATTTTATAAAAAAATGCGCCGTTCGCAAAAATGTACTTTTACGAACGATAGGAACAACGCTATACCTTCCATATCGGAAATTTTATACTCTAAGAGAATTCCAACCTAAAAAGTCGATCTCCTCTACGTGAACTGACCCCATAAAGTTAGACAGGTTATTTCGTTAGGCAGCCCGTTGGGCATGAGCTTGGTATTGTACCGGGCTCATACCTTTTAATTTACCTTTCTCATATGTCACAGTTTTTGTTTAAAAAGAGGGAGCAAGACAAAAAAAGTATGATTATATAAAGAATCATACTTTTAAAAGGCCACCAATTGGCGGCCTTCTTATGGCGCTAACGCACCCGTTAGTTTAAGTGTACTTATTCACAATAATAGCAACTACCTTTAGAAATGATATTTGTATTTATATTTTACCGATTATATTTCCAACATTATCTAAGAAGTCTATATTTATGTTAGAGAAGTTTTTTTGATTATTATTGTTCATCAATATCCAAATTCTAGTTTTATCATTGAGCATAACAATATCTGCATCTATTCCATTAACTTTTATGGTCTTCGTTTCAGTAACTATATCTTTTGGTATGACACCGTGTAAAAGAATATCTTCATTTAACTCATCAACAACACTTGAATATGAATAACCTCTATCTTCACCTTGAGAATAGTATGTTTGTTTCCAACCAAATTTCCCTTTTTCAAACTGTACTAATGAAACATTATTACCAACTTCAAATGGCACAAATGTATAATTACCAATTCGGTAAAATTCTTTATCGCCAATTTCATTTTGAGCAACTTCAGTCTTAAATTCGCTATTTATGAATTTTTCAAATGCTTCATCGACAGTTTTAGAACTTAGATTTACAGTTTCTATACTTGCAAATATTGCATATATAAAAATCATTGATATGACAAAAATTGAGATTGTTTTTGTACGTTTCCCCAAATTGTCTCTTCCCCCATTATTTTTTATTTTCACTATTAAATTTCTTGAATTAACTTATTGTTATTTTATCAGTTGTTCTTGTTAAACTAAACTGCCCCGATAGTTCCATAAGAAAAAGCTGCCTTAAAGACAGCTCCGATCTTCAGCTAACGCACCCGTTAGTTCTATAAGAAAAGCACATTATTTGTCTATCTCTTTTACATAATCAGTTCTAGGTAGTATACCTAAATATAAATAGCCTCATCAAGTTTTTGATGAGGCTATTTACTGCGTATAGTGTATTAAAGTTTTAGCACTAGAACCAATATATCTTTAGGAGCATTTCTTTAGTTTTGAACGGCTCTAGTATAATAATATTCTTCAAGAGTAATTCCTTGGCTCATAATAGTTTGAGCTATTGATTTGCCTACATATCGAAGATGCCATGGTTCATATTTATAACCAGTAACTGATTCTTTTCCTTTAGGGTATCGGATAATAAATCCATAATCATCTGCATGTGCCTGGAGCCATTTTGCTTCTTTAGTACCTCCAAAGCAATCCTGTGCCGCGCATTTACCATTTCCTCCTGTCACATCAATAGCAAGGCCTGTTTCATGCTCACTTGTTCCAGGTAATGCACTGTATGTGATTGCTTTGGCATAACCATCCCTTTTTACATAATAATCAAATAGAGCAACTTGTGTAGCATGTGATCTGTATGCAGATACACCGAGAAGACTTACTCCCTGCTTCTTGGATTCCGCAAATAATTTGCTAATGGCAGCAGCTGCTTCACTTCGCATTTTTCTTTTTTCTGTCTTTTCTTTAAAAGTAAACGGTATCGACGTATATACTAAGTCTTTTGGTACATAGTTTTCTGGTAGCTTATTTTTTTTATTGACTAGCACTGGAATACTTTCAGGCTTTGCAACAACCTGAATGGCGTCAGATGAAGGATTGGATACCTTTACATATTGACTACTAACATAACCTGTTTGACCGTTTAAGCTAACCTTTAGCCATCCATTCGCATTTTTTCCAGTAACCGTTAGCTTTGTGCCCTGTTTAACTGTTGCTATAATTTTATTAGCAGTAGATGGTCCTGTACGGACATTCAGATTAGCAGTTGCTGTATAGATTGCAGTTGCTGTACTAGAGCCAGATGAAGAGTTTGATATTTTTACATATTGGCTACTAACATAACCTGTTTGACCATTTAAGCTAACCTTTAGCCATCCATTCGCATCTTTTCCAGTAACCGTTAGCTTTGTGCCCTGTTTAACTGTTGCTATAATTTTATTAGCAGTAGATGGACCTGTACGGACATTCAGGTTAGCAGTTGCTGTATAGGTTACAGTTGCTGTACTAGAGCCAGATGAAGAGTTTGATATTTTTACATATTGGCTACTAACATAACCTGTTTGACCATTTAAGCTAACCTTTAGCCATCCACTCGCATCTTTTCCAATAACCGTTAACTTTGTGCCCTGTTTAACCGTTGCTATAATTTTATTAGCAGTAGATGGACCTGTACGGACATTCAGGTTAGCAGTTGCTGTATAAGTTACAGTTGCTGCATTGGCTACACTTGGTTCTAACCCCTTAATATTTGCATGCTTAAAACCGATTAAACCTGCACATAAAATAATGAAAGCGAAACCGGTAGTTAGCAATCTTTTGTTTAACGTTACTTTATTTAGTTTTGTCATATAGAACACCTCAGCTTTAAGATATATTTTAAAATAATAAATGTCACTGGTTTATTGTTCCAATTAGCAACAAGAATGTTGAAACAAAATCCGCAAAGATATTCTTTTACACTTTTAAAATAATAGATGGTCCTTAAGTTAACTAAATTGGTTAACTTTTTTTATTACGTTTCTCCCTGGATGAATTACAGGGCTAGTTTCGCAGTATTTGTCTTATGCTTAACATTAGATTATCTTTCCTTCTTCAACTATCCTGCCCCGTTAGTTGCATAAAGAAAGAGCTGCCATAAAGACAGCTCAGATCTTCAGCTAACGCACTCGTTAGTTTAAGTAGAAACCCTCACACTCTCTTATGTGTATCATAAAAAAGGATGGAACCAATGCGATTCCATCCTAAAAATCTTTATTGTTTGTGTTGCTTTTCCTCTTGTTGTTTATGCTTCTCTTCCTTTTGTTTGTGTTGCTTTTCCTCTTTTTGTTTATGCTTCTCTTCCTTTTGTTGTTTATGCTTCTCTTCCTTTTGTTTGTGTTGCTTTTCCTCTTGTTGTTTAGGCTTCTCTTCCTCTTGTTTATGTTTTTTACCCTCTTTATTTCCACCAATATCCAATGATTTTTCTTTATTATTTTTTGTAACTGGTGGAGCTTCTTCAGGATTTGCACCTTTAATGAACAGTTCATTATTCACCCGGTATACATCACTAGGCTGCTGGAAGCTACTTTGGTCTGTTCCAAACGCTTCCAGCATGGCCTTAAACATTTGGTGCGAGATTTTAGTTGAATTTCCATCCATATAATTACCTGGACCATTTTTAGTATATCCAGTCCAAACCGCCATAGTGTATTGCGGTGTATAACCAGCGAACCAACTATCATTTACCGCACCGGTTGGATATCCATATTGTGCTCTGGTTTTACTGTCAAAATTGGTTGTGCCAGTTTTTCCAGCCACATCTAGTCCAAGGACATTTGCTGTTTTTCCTGTACCAGATTTTACGACTGTCCGTAACATATCCGTCACCAAATAAGCTGTGTAATCATGCATAGCACGTTTTGGCTTTGGAGTTAAATTAACAACTCTGCCATCAGGATAGACAACTTTACGAACAAAATGTGGTGTATTGTATTCACCGTTATTTCCAAAAGCACTATATGCCCCTGCCAACTCTAATGGATTAACCGTATTACTTCCAATCGCATATGATTCGTACACCTTATTATTATTAAAAGTAATACCCAGATTTTCTGCAAAATTTTGTGCTTTATCCATCCCTACATCTTGAAGGGTAAGAAGTGCTGGAATATTGTATGACCATTGAAGTGCTGTTCTAATCGACATCATTCCGTGATATTGATGATCCCAGTTAGAAATAGACTGACCATTTGAGTAGGTTATCTCATGATCATTAATTTGGTGTGCTGTAGACCATTTTGAATTTTCAATAGCCGGACCATAATCAAAGACTGGCTTGAAAGTAGATCCTGGTTGACGTTTAATATCAACCGCAAAGTTGTTGCCTCGGAAGGAAGCTTTATATTGGTTTCGACCGCTTCCAATAGCTCGAACTTCTCCTGTTTTTGTATCTGAAAATACGAAGGCTCCTTGAAAATTGTCATTTGGATAAGAAATAATCGTATCGGTGTTCATTATTTTGTCCGCATAGGTCTGAGCTTTTGGATCTAGCGTCGTATAAATAGATAATCCATCCGAACTGATATCTACATTTTTCAGCTTTCTTTCAACTTCTTTTACAACAGCGTCCAAAAACGCCTCGTACGGCATTCCTTGCTGTTTCGTTTTTGGAACAAGTCCTGCTGTAACTGAAACCTTCTTTGCATCCTCCAATTGCTTTTTCGTAATATACCCTTGTTTATACATAGCTTCTAAAACAATATTACGACGATTTGTTGCAGCTTTCACATGTTCGGGTTCAGTGGGATCGTAATTACTTGGACTCTGTGGGAGCCCCGCCAACATAGCGGCCTCCGGAAGCGTTAATTTATTTAGATGATCGGCATCGATTCCGTAGTAATTTTTGGCGGCAGCTGCTACACCATATGTCCCGTCTCCAAGGTATATCTTATTTAAATACATCATTAAGATTTGATGTTTGGAATACTTTTGCTCAAGCTGATAGGCCAAGCTCCATTCCTGTACCTTCCGCTTTATTGTTTTCTGAGGTGACAAAAAGGAGTTTTTAATGACCTGCTGTGTAATGGTACTTCCGCCTTGAGATCCGAAATCCCCTTTTAGGTTCTTGGAGATTGCTCTCGCAGTTCCTTTTATATCAATGCCATTGTGTTCATAAAAATGTGCATCCTCCGTGGCAATGAAAGCATGTTCCAACATTTTTGGAACTTGAGAATACTCAATTTTTGTCCGCTTTTCTTTACCATATTCGTAAAGGAAATTCCCGTTTTTATCGTATAATTTGGTAGAAAGCGGATCGACTAGTTTTGAAGCATCTATTTTAGGTGCATCCTTAATCATTGCTGCAACCGTAACTGCCCCTATTCCAATTGAAACAACACCTAACAGTAAAAACCAAAGTAAAACTTTATTCAAGAAAGACCTTCTTTTAGGGGAATTTTTATCTTTTTTTTGATCTTGTTTTGTTTTTTCCACTTGTTTTCGTTCCTGACGAGAACGATACGTTTCTGACATTAATCTTCTCTCCCATATTCAAGTTATTCAACAAAATTGAAGAAAACTATGCAAAGAAATAACCTTTTATTTACTCACTAGCCATTGATGGTCAGTATGGTATTTATAACAATGCATTTCATGCAAAACCTGTATATAACGAATTAAGGAAGAATTTATCCTATATTCTCCTTGGTCGGTTTTCGCAATAAAATAATCACTTCGTACTATCTTATCTAATGCATCTTGTAGAACGTCTTCCTTCTTTACATCTGGCCCTTTTAATATTTTTTCTCGTTTAATATCATTTTCCAAGGTATAACAAACAATAAATTTCTTCAAATTAAATCCCCCTTTCGAGAACAACTACTGATTGTCTTAAGTAGGGAAACACGTCTACTTATTTGAAGCGAAGAGTCTTAAAATTTATACACTGAATAAGAATGCAATTATCGACCAGCTTTGTCTTTCAAAGACGTTATATATGAAGCAAATACCCATGTTGATAAAATGGTGGATAGCATTCCTACTATTTTTGAAAAATACCTTTGTGTACCATCTATAAATATTTCATGAATATCATAGATTACAGCCTAAAAAGATATATATCAAAGCGTGTATAGAAAATTTCTTTTTTTTCAGTCCATTACACAGTCCGTTTATATTAATTCGAAAGGAACCTTAGTATTAAGGGGGCAAAAATATTTAATCCTCGATGCCCCCCTCTATATACAGACCAAATCTGCACTTTAGTCAATAAAAAAGCCACCAATTATGGCAGCTGGATCTTCGACTTTTGTTCCCGTTTAAGCACATTCTCTTTTTCTATATATTATGTTCGTTTTACGTAATAACCTGGATAACTTACCTATCTATAGGTCATCCAAGAGACACCCTAAGGATCTTGGTGTTTGTCTGAATCCATCCTTGAAGCTTTTCAGGGATGGATTTTTATTTTTTACTTTTCTTAGCTGAATAATATGTCTCAAGAGCGACTTAAAAGAGAGCTGGATTTTTACCCGTCTTAATTGCACTAAACTGCCCCTTTAGTTCCATAAAAAAAGAGCTGCCTTAAAGACAGCTCCGATCTTCAGCTAACGCACCCGTTAGTTCATTAAGGATTTACTCAAACATAAAAAAGCCAACAGATTATTCAAAAGGAATAAGCAGAAAACCCTTCAGAGTATATTCTGAAAGGTTTTTTGCTTATAAATCGACTTAAACCTTATATAACATTTATGAGGGGGGCCATGCTTATTAAATGTTATTAAGGAGCTTTTGTTTGCAGTAGCTTTAACCCCATGCCAATAAAAATTATTCCTGTTATTTTGTTTAAAATCATTCCTACCTTTTGGTTTCCTCTTAGCTTTTTTGTAGCATACGAAGAGAAAGTTGCAATAAATAGACACCATAGAAATCCAGTGAATGTAAAAGTAAGTCCTAAAATGATAAAAGGAATAGGACCTGAAACCTTTGTATCTATAAATTGCGGGAGAAACGCAATGAAAAATAAAGAAACTTTTGGGTTAGTTAGACTTGTTAAAAGTCCTTGTATATATAACTTTCTGATGTTTAATTTACTGGTTGGAGCAATATCAAAACTTGCATTTGTTTTATCGATCAACATTCTAATTCCCAAATACATCAAATAAATAACACCAACAATTTTAATTGTGTTAAATAAAATAACAGATTTTGTAAGAATGATTGATAAACCCAAAGCAACAAATAACGTATGGATTAAAGATCCTGTAATAATACCAAAAACAGAATAAACACCTGCTTGTCTTCCTTGTGAAATACTTCTTCCCACAATATACATTGTGTCTGCACCAGGAATAAGATTTAATAGAATTCCTGTTAGTAAAAATACCTCGTAATTAATGATTCCGTACATTTTAGCACCTCTTTTAATTTTTTTGGTGCCCTTATTGATATTAAATAAAATTGTATGAAAAGAAAAGATTTTTTGTTTTTTTTATACTTCTCTTAAAGTTATATGACGATTCAAATTGCTTCTTAACATATCTCCTTACGCAACTAACCTGCCCCGTTAGTTGCATAAAGAAAAAGCTGCCTTAAAGACAGCTCCAATCTTCAGCTAACGCACCCGTTAGTTCATTAAGAAAAAGGTGCCGCAGCCCCCCTTGTTAAACTCAAGCATCCGTTACTTGAAGAAAAGTGATCCAAAAATTTAATCCTTCCACTAGCTTTAAGCCACAGAAATAAAGAGCTTACTCTATCTACGATGGCATTGACAGTAGAAACTTTAAGGTCATCATCTACATATTCATAATCTAGCATCTCTACATTTTCGTAAAATCTATACGGGTTCTTGAGCCTTAATTTGAAGTTAGTTAGAACATCAGGTTTAGGCACCCGTAATGGATGCCTTTAAATAGCCGAACTATCTTGTATTTCATTTTCTTTATAGAAGTCCTTTGGCAATATAACGGTAAAATCATGCGTTATTTTAAGATCTAGTTTAATACTTCCAGCAGGGATAAACACTAAAAGTCTAAAAACACCCGAAAAATGGGTGCTATTTTAAACGATAAATTTTACTTGGTCTTCCTCGAGAAGAATAAGATTCCTCACCAATGATTTCTGCTAAATCAACTTCACATAAACTTACTACAATACGCCGTGCATTGCTTTCATCCCAATAGAGATGCGTTGTTAAATCTTTTATTGTAAAATCGTTCAGTTTCAATCTGTTAACTAAAGCATATAATTTATTATAATTTTTCACACTTATTTTGGCTTTTTTTAGTTTTTCCATAAAATCCTTGTCATCTATCCGGTAAGAAAAACGCAATTCTTCCTCTTCACCCGCAGACTCAATCATTGTTCCGTCCTCTTGTACAATGACGATGCCCTTCTCTGACTTTTCTTTTGAAAGTTGGATCGCACGCTGAGCGTTTATTTCTGCTGAGTGAAGTGTTTGACCATATCCAATTCCTACGGTTACAGTAGCATTGGATTCATTTGACAACAGAAAGACAGTATCTTTTAAATCTTTGATTTTGGATTCAATTGTTCCCCGTGTACTAAAGATAAAGTAACGGCCGTTTCCCTTCTCAACTAATGACCCCTCCAATTGTTCGCAAAATCTAAGAAGAGTTTCTTTTAGTTTTATCTCTAAAAATTGTAGATGGTACGAGCTTTTAGCTTTCTCAAATATTTTCTCAAAATGTTCAATTTCAATAATTTGAACACCAATTTGGGTGTCTCTAAAGTAAAAAGTTCTCGATTTTTCTGCAAGAATTCTTAATGATTGGCGAATTTCCATATCAGTTGTAGATATTCGATAGGTTGGTACTCCTGCTTCTTTTAAATTTAGATATACAGCCTCGAAGCAAGTTATTGCACCTTCCGTTTTTCCGGCTTTCCACAAATCAAGATGGAATGCGATTAATTCTTCCGTGCTTGAATTAACATTGAAGTTTTTTATATACATTTCTTTTGGAGTAATATCAATTTGTTTTAACGCCTGCTCTAAATGGGTTGTAGTTATTTCATCGATGCTTACTTTACTTAAAAATTCCTTTTGGAAATATCCCATATGCAAAAGGCTTTTATAGATGCCTGATTCAGTATGATGAATATATAATAGGTTTTCCCCTATTCCCACAGTATTTTTTGCAACCATATATGAAATTTGGCCTGAAAAAAACCAGACATCCACATTTTTATTGAATTCCAAAACGATTTTTTCAGTTTCTCTGAAATCCTCATATGGGTAGGCTTTAAATTCCATGATCGACTCATATTCTTTACCTAAATTAATAATGCGCTCAACTGATGAATTAGGACCAACTATCCCAATTTTATACATATTTTTCTCCTTAGTTCAAAAACTTAATTACTTTAATCTTATCTTTAAAATGAAAGAAATTAAAGTTTAATCCTTCTTCTATTGGAAAAACATTTATCACAAGACATTGTATTTCTTGATTTAAAGGGGAGTTGAGTTTGATTATGTGTTTTTTAAAAATCTAAAGAGCTATTAGCATAGGTCGTACTTATCCTCTATGCAATAGCTCTTAAATTGGAAAAAACTAGATTATTTTAACAAGTTCACCTTAATGCCTTTATTTAATATATTTTGATAATCAATAAAGTTATATAAGTCCCCTTCAATTAATGGATTTAAGCTCTTCAATTCGTCTAGAGTCAACTCTTCTATTGCTTTATTATGATCTTCACAATAAATGACAATAGAACCAACGATACTGTGGGCGTCTCTGAACGCAACCCCTTTGCTAACTAAATAATCAGCGACTTCTGTTGCATTGAGAAAGCCATATTTTACAGCTTTTTTCATATTTTCAGTATTCACCTTCATGGTAGAAATCATATTGGACATAATTTCTAGACAAGACAAAACTGTATCCAATGCATCAAAAAATGGTTCTTTATCTTCCTGCATATCTTTATTATAAGCCAATGGTAACCCTTTCATAGTTGTTAAAAGTGAAGTAAGAGAACCATATACTCTTCCTGTTTTTCCTCTTATAAGCTCTGCTGCATCAGGATTTTTCTTTTGAGGCATAATGCTACTACCTGTAGAATATGCGTCATCAATACTAATAAATTTAAACTCTTGACTGCTCCATAAAATCAGTTCTTCACTTAATCTGCTTAAATGCATCATGATGATCGAAAAACTGGACATTAACTCTAAAAGGTAATCTCTATCACTAACACCATCGAGGAAATTGTTTACAGGTTTTGAAAATCCTAACTCCTCTGCTGTCATTTCTCGGTCTATAACATGAGTTGTCCCTGCCAATGCTCCACACCCCAGTGGACTTTCGTTCAAAATTTCAATTGCATTAAGAACTCTTTTTCTGTCCCTATCCAGCATATTAAAGTAGGCCATTAAATGGTGCTTAAGAGTTACTACTTGAGCTCGCTGTAGATGGGTGTATCCGGGCATAATCACATTGTTTGCTTTTGCCTTTTCTTCCAGGTTATTTTGAAGTTCTTCAATATACTCGATCACTTCTAACGCCTTATTTTTAGCGTAAAGCCTGATATCTAAAGCAACTTGATCATTTCGACTTCTTGCTGTATGGAGTTTTTTTGCTGTTTCACCTATTCGTTCTGTTAATGTTGCTTCAACAAAACTATGAATATCTTCAAAATCCCCTTCGATCACTAATGTTCCGCTCTCGATATCTTCCAATATAGAAAGAAGTGACTTAATAATACTTTCTCCTTCTTCCTTGGTAAGCAATTCACATTTCACAAGCATATTTACATGTGCAATACTCCCTTTAATATCTTCAGAATAAAGTCTCATATCAACATGAAGAGAACTATTAAAGTCCTCCATTAATTTATTTTCTTCTTTTCTAAAACGTCCACCCCAAAGCTTCATAACCATTTCTCCTTTTGTAAAATGAAGTTGCATTTAATTGTTATCCATATCCAGCAATTCTTGAACATTCCCCTTTTTCCGCATGTACCAGACTCCGTTATAAACAGCAAAATAGTAAAAAACGAATCCTATTATTGCCACGATGTAAGACATAAATGGCTCTGGAATAATACCCTTACCACCAAAATTTCCGATTGATGATATCCCAACGAGCATCAGAATATAAATGACGAGATAGATCCCACCAATAATTTCCATCGATTTATGTTTATTGATAAAATGAGTAATTAAATATCCAACAATTCCAATTGCTAATCCCCAAATTGCAAGTTGAACCCTACTCCAATTTGTCCAATAAATAAGTAGAGTGGCAAATACAAAGGCTAAAGGAGCAATAAAATTCATGCCTGGGATACCGTTGTCTTTTGTCAAACCAACCTTACGAAACACCATTACTGTGACACATGCTGAGGCGTATTTAAAAATCCCAATTGCTCCAACGATTGCTACAATTGCGGTCCAACTCTTTAAAGGGAACAAGAAAAGTAACCCAATGAGGAAGTTGAGAGTGAGTGCACGTGTTGGGACTCCAAATCTTTTATTAATAGTTCCGAAATAAGAAGGAAGGAATCCACTCTTCGCCATTCCAAAAACATGTCTTGAAGTTCCAGCTGTATAAGCAAGCGCCGATCCAGTTGGGGAAATCATTGCGTCCGCTGTAATGGTCCAGGACAGCCAAACCATATTCGCCATAAGTGCTAAATTCGCAAATGGAGAGTCAAATTTAATTCCACTCCAACCATTAGCTAGCATTTCGGGCGGTACGGCCCCTATAAAAACGATTTGAAGTAAAACATATAAAATTGCCGAGACTGACAGCGATGTGATAAGAGCAAGCGGAATATTCCGTCTTGGGTTTACCACCTCGCCACTCATCATTACCACATTCCCGAATCCTGTATAGGCAAAAAATATACCACTAGTTAAGATTGCGCTTAATCCTGCGCCATATCCATTAGGGGCAAACCCATGACTTGTATAATTCTCTTCATGAAACCCTGTCATAAAAAAAGCAATGATGGTTAGGACAGGTACTATAAATTTAATCGTGGTAATAATGGTATTCGTGACAGCAAATAATTTCACTCCAAAATAGTTCACCACAACAAAGAACACCATTAAAACAGTCGATGCTAGAATTCCTGTTGTCGTTAGTTGCTCCTTAGATATATCATATAGGCCTGGCCAGAACTCATTAGCGTATTGAATAACTCCCGATGATTCAACGGGTGCAGTGGCACAGTAGCCAAGCCAAATCGAATAACTAGTCACTGTAGCAAGCAATTTCCCATGGGAATAAAGGGGATAACGACCTAAACCACCTGTTTCTGGCCTTACCCTTGCTAATTCAGCATAAACAAGAGCTATTAGAGTAATGACGAATGCAGCAATAATCCAAGACATAATAGCAGCTGGCCCAGCCATTTTTGCCGTATTCCATGGTCCAAAAAGCCAACTTGATCCAATAATTCCTCCAAGAGATAATGCAGTAAGTGACCAAAAGCCCATTTTCTTTTTCAAATATCGTTCTTGATTCATGAAATTCCCTCTCTCTTAATGGGGTATATTATTATTTGCAAACATGGATAGCTTAGTACTGTACCTAAAATAATTAGCTCCTTTCAAATTTTTAAGGTAATACTTCGGGAAGCTAACTTTACGTAATGGATGGGACAAAATCCAAACGAACAACCAGGAATTAGCTTAGCCAAAAAGGATTAGCTCAATTGTAGATTTATTTTAAGGTCAAAAAAACGTAATTACCTTAAATTGATTTTATTTGAATCGTTTGCATTTTGCAATATTATTTTTTGAAAATTCACAACTCACATACAAAAGGAGTTCGTTCACTGAGTTAAGGCAAGCATCACCCACTTCATGCGGGCCCACTTGCATAAGTAAACAATCCACCCCAAACGAAAAAGGGCTTATGTTTTTTTACAAACGAGCCCAAAAATTTCATTCTGGAGGAGTTATGAAATTTTAACTAGATGGTTATTTGGGAAGACCTCATTAAGGGTACTTTTTACATTCAAAAGGCCGCCAATTGGCGGCCTTCTTATCCAAAATACATTGATTTTCTTACTCCCCTGCCCCGTTAGTTCCATAGGAAAAAGAGCTGCCGAAGCAACTCCCTTATTGAAGTAAGGACCCGTTATTTGAATAGGATTTTCAAAAAGCCCTTTGTTTTGTATTGTTCGGGTCAATTGTCTTAATTTTTTTAATGAAATAATAATATTTGTAGAGGGCGAGCACTATCAATAAGATTTTCACTAACAGGATGTCCACATAAAATACAGAAATTACGATGAAGAAATCCGCAATTATATTGATTCTGATTTTCTCTTTTAGAGTCATACCTTTTTTTTGCAGGAATGCTACAACGTATTTTTCATATAATGAGGTGCGTTTGAACCAGTTTTCAATCGTCTTGGAACTTTTAGCAAAGCAAAAAGCAGCAAATAAGTAAAACGGACCGCCCGGCAAAACTGGTAACACAGTCCCTGCAATACCAATCAATAGAGATATGGACCCAAGAAGAAAAAATAGGATACTTTTTACTTTTTTAATTGTAATCACCTTTTTATTTATATTCTATCTCCTTATAACATAAAGAGGAAGTCTAATTGATTCAACGTCATTGATTAATATCTTCCCTTTTTCTTTTTGAACTACCCTGCCCTCGTTATAAATAAAAAATGCATAAACAGGATTTCTTATCAATTCATTCATACAGCATAGTTACGACCCCAGCATATTCTGACAAATTTTCTTTGGAAATATCCAATGTCTTAACTTCGGTTGTTCGCTGTCCGGAAATCTGAAGAAACTTATCTACCTTTGAAAACATCAGGCCAACAACCGGCAATGCCTTAGTTCTATAGTGCATGGGAATTGTAATAGTGGATTTCAATTGACGCATCACTTGAGCAGCTTCTATTGCATTAATTGTGAATGTACCTCCTACAGGAATGATGAGAATATCTACTTTTCCAATTTCATTTACTTGTTCTTCTGATAATATATGCCCTAAATCTCCACAGTGACAGATAGTTAGTCCATCCATTTGGAAACGATATAAAATATTAGGGCCTCTCTTCTCGCCATTTACCTTATCGTGAAATGTCTTAAATCCACTAATTCTTACATCTTCGCGGATGTATTCCTTCGGCTCATTAACAAGCAAGTATTCACCTGTTGCAGCTTGAATTTTATTGTGATCGAAATGATTATGTGTAACGGCAACTATATCTGGTTCAACACTTGGCATACGGTAACGGATGAAGCGATGATATGGATCAATAAGAATCCTGGTTCCACTTTCGGATGTTAGTAAAAAGGCAGAATGTCCAAACCATTTTATTTTCATACTAGAATTCTCCTTATTGATTCAAAATTATTAAAATCAACCAACTTTTAAGGAACCCCGGACCTACAGTTCAATATTTATTCCATTTATTATTATTCTATTATTCATGTAATAGTCCTTCTACACCTGATCTGTCCCTTTTATCCCATAAGAAAAGCGATCCTCATTAAAGAATCGCCTGAAAGAACATTACATTTTAAAATCTTTTCATTAAAACGCAGGCGGGGTAACTGAAAATAATACAGCTGCATTCTGACTAAAATTATTTTCCCATTTATGTTTGAAATTTGCTGGTATTTTCACACTATCACCAGCTTCCAATATATATTCTTCTTCACCTAAATACAGCTTGATTTTCCCTTCCAAAATAAATGCTACTTCCTCTCCTCTATGTTCTATAGGGCTTTCTGACGAGGAAATATTCGGAGGAACTTTCATAATCGCTGTTGCCAAATTACCCGTAAAATCAGGTGACAATAACTCATAAGACAAATTATCAATGATCATTTTCTTACGTTTACTGGACCTAACGATTAAATCCTCCGTAATCGTTTCTTCAAGCAAAAAACTAAATGTTGGAACATTCAAGGTTTTAGCTAAGACCTTTAAGGTTTGAATAGAAGGATTCGCCAAACCTCTTTCAATCTGGCTTAACATGGAAGGTGTAATTTCAGCTAATTTTGCTAGCTCTCTACTACTCATTCCTTTAGCTTTTCTATATTTTTCAACTTTCTTGCCAATATCTATATTTTCCATAACTGCTACTCCTTAACGACTTATTAAATCACACTTAAATAAAATTAATATAAATTAACATCGAGATGATTGTGTGTTAAACTGTACTAAATTTTATTTAATTATAATTTACCAAACAATTTGTTACAAGAAAATGAGGAGGATCAAACAGATGAAAGAGATTGAAAGCAAAGAATTACAATCATGGAAAGACAAATATCCTTTATTAAATAAGCTCATTTCGACGGAAGAAGTATTTTGGCTCAATCCAAATGTCGAAAAATTTCAAACAGGAATTAAAAAATCCCCCCTTACTCAAGAAGATGTAAGAGATGCAGAGGAAAGGTTGAAACGTTTTGCTCCATATATCGCCAAAGTTTTCCCTGAGACAAAAGGAACGAACGGAATCCTAGAATCACCTTTAGTGAGAATTCCTGCCATGAAGCAGTCCTTGGAACAGGATCATCAACAACCTATATTAGGAGAATTATTACTAAAATGTGATAGTCACCTTCCTATATCAGGATCCATTAAAGCAAGAGGCGGGATTTATGAAATTCTCAAACATGCGGAAGAACTAGCTTTCCAACATCAATTGTTAACAATTCAAGATGATTATTCGATTTTAGATAGTGATAGGTTCCGAACCCTTTTCTCAAAATATTCAATCGCAGTAGGCTCGACTGGAAATTTAGGACTTAGTATTGGCATCATCAGTGCAAAGTTAGGTTTTAATGTTTCCGTTCATATGTCAGCTGATGCAAAACAGTGGAAAAAAGACTTGCTTAGAAGCAAAAATGTCAATGTCATTGAATATGAAGCTGATTATAGTAAAGCTGTAGAGGAAGGCCGAATCCAAGCAGATAGTGACCCAACATGTTATTTTGTGGATGATGAAAATTCTCACGACCTATTTTTAGGATATGCAGTGGCTGCATCCCGTTTGAAGAAACAATTAGAAGAGCTAGAGATAATTGTAGATGAAAATCATCCTTTGTTTGTTTACCTCCCATGTGGAGTAGGTGGTGGTCCTGGAGGCGTAGCTTTTGGCTTGAAATTATTGTATCAAGACCATATTCACTGTTTCTTCGCAGAACCTACCCACTCGCCATGCATGCTACTCGGTTTAATGACTGGACTTCATGATAAAGTTTCTGTACAAGATGTTGGTATCGATAATGTAACAGACGCGGATGGACTTGCTGTTGGAAAGCCATCCGGGTTTGTCGGTAAAACGATGGAACCCTTCTTAAGCGGCAATTATACGGTTAGCGATGAACAGTTGTATAAGTTGCTAAAAGAACTAGTTGATACAGAAGGGATCCATTTAGAACCTTCAGCACTAGCAGGCATGATAGGACCAAGTAAATTATGTAAAGAGGGTATCGATTATTTACAGAAGCATCATTTAACGGAAAAGATGAGTAATGGTACACATATTATTTGGGGGACTGGCGGAAGCATGGTTCCTGAAGAAATGATGAAGCAATATTATCAAAAAGGGTTGAAAATAGCGTTAGAGAAACAGAAGTAATTTACCTTTGCCCAACAATTACATGTGGCTAAATGTAAAACAAAGTTGATTGGAACGGAAGGCTCGAGACTCCTGCGGGGAAAGTGCGTGCCCTACGTTCCAATCAACGTTCGAATTTTCCTCCAAAAACTGTACTGTAGAATGCAGGAATGCTAGCCTGCCTCTTAGTTGCATAAGAAAAATCTGCCTATATGACAGATCTAATTTACCGCTATTGCACCTGAACGTTTGATGGAGTGTCAGACCCCCCCAACAATCACATAGGAATGTACCCTTTTGTTAGATATACAAATATCATAACGGGAATAAAACTAAAGACCATAAATAAATTGCTTAAAGCTATTAATCTGTTATTTGAATAAGAACCTAATACTACTCCAATTGGGTTAAAAACAAATGTTAACATCCCATAAGATTCTTCCATTTTAAAGACCAAATAAGGTATCCAAGAAACAATTCCACAGAGTAAAAGTGTAACAGATAGCCAAAAGTAGATCTTTGTTTTTCGATTGACTCGACTCAATTATTCCAACGCCTTTCAAAACAACAATACCCTAATCTTAACATAGTTTCCAAATAAAGTTACCAGGTTTCCCTGCCCCTTTAACTCCAAAAGAAAAAGAGCTGCTAAAGCAACTCCCTTATTTAGCGTGGGTTCACCAATCGAATCCTTCTTGTTTTAAAGCGAGTAACATTCTACGAATTTATACATTACCCCATTTAAATTTCCTACACAGTATACGAAATACTTATGTTTATACGAGTCTTTTCGTCTATGCTTGAATTAAAGTGTGACAATAATCGGACCATTTTTAGTAAGGATAATCGTATGTTCCAATTGAGCTACATAGCTTTTTTCTGTAGCATAGGTCCAACCGTCTTCTTTTTGGAATACTTCTTCTTCAAAGGTTGAGATAAATGGTTCGAATGCGATAACCATCCCTTCCTTTAATAGTTCATTATCCCATGGATCATTATAATTACAAATATGGCTAGGTGCTTCGTGTATTCCACGTCCAACACCATGTCCTGTAAGGTTTTTGATAACAGTGAATCCATGCTGTCTCGCTGTTTCGAATACTGCTTTTCCGATTCTGCTTTTTTTGGAACCGGGTTTTGCTTTCTTAAGACCTGCTTCAAATGCCTTTTTAGCAACGTCGCATAATTTCGTTAATACTTCGTCACCCTCCCCTACTACAAATGAGATTCCTGTATCTGCGAAATAACCGTTCTTTGAAGCAGATACATCTATATTCACTAGATCCCCTTCATGAATAACCCGATGACCCGGAATACCATGTGCCACTTCTTCATTAGTACTAATACAAGTATAGCCAGGAAAATCATACTCACCTTTTGGAGCTGAAACTGCACCTGCCTTTTCTAAAAGTTCTCCGGCTATATCATCAAGTTCTTTGGTCGTTATCCCTGGAATTGTTCTTTGTACCAATTCATCTCTAATGGAGGCAACAATTTTGCCAATTTCCTTCAAACCATTAAAATCTTCTTCTGTTTTTGCAATCATTTTATCCTACCTCATTATCTTTTATAATCTATAATCCATAAGCTAAATAAGTATTAATTGTACCTTTATTTTCTCGAAAAATAAAAGCAATGTAAATGATTTGGGACAATACCTTTTTTTACAAAGTTACCATTAGTTTACCATAACTAATTCAAAGAACGTTCTATTATTGGAGATTCCTTTACTAAACAATCTGGCCCAATTGTTGAACAAAGAACAAACGGCACTCTTTAGCTCCATAAGAAAAAGCTGTCTTGAGGACAGCTCTGAACAATAACTATTGAACTGCTTAATCTTGTTCATCAAGTTCAATAAAATAATGATCCTTACGGTATGACACTGCCTCCATGGTTGCGATCAGGTTTTCCTCATGAAAGACGTCTATTCGATAAAATCCTGTCCGATAGTTTCGTTTAATTTCCGTTGCACGGGCTACTATCTTGTCTCCGGGTTTAGCTGATTCAATAAACTGGATGGTTGTCGAGAGGCCTAATGATGTTTTGCCATATGCATTACAGGCTACTGAAAAAGCATGATCTGCTAAAGCATAAATAACTGCCCCGTGAACCGTTCCATATGCATTTACCATAGTGCTTTGCACTTCTAACGTTGCTTCTGCAGTACCTGCCTCGAATTTCGTTAACTGAATGCCTAACGACTGAGCATACGGATCGTTTTTCACATGCGCATGAATTTGTTCATAGTGTTTTTCATGAATTTTATCTTCAGCAATTTTCTTCTTCACCATTACCTCCCCTTCCAATACCATCGATACCAGTAATTGTGACGTGTGTTGGATGTACTAATAATTATCCATTTAAAAAACCAATTGCACCAACATCATGTAGATAATCGTTCCCCCCGCTATGGAAAGGAGCATCATTTTCTTCCAAATGTGAAGCAAGGCAACTACCGCTATCGCCATAAATTCAGGGATGCCGTGACTTCCGGATTGTAGGCTTACATCCTTTAAACAGTAAATGACCAAAAGCCCAATTACTGCGGATGGCAGTATTTTACCGAGATACTGTACATACTTCGGTGTAGGTTTACCTGATGGGAAAACGATGAATGGAAGAAACCTTGTAAGCATCGTGCCTAGAACAACCATTGCTATTGTAATGATTTGCTGTGTTAAATCCATTGTCATATGGTCTTGACCTCAACTTTCTCTAATGGCTTTCTAAGTAAGGTGAGTACCCCCAAAATTGAAAACATAGCAGGGATGATGAAATTGCTTCCGCCAAAAATAATAAGACAGACTGCTGACAGTCCAAGCCCTGTGAGAGCACTATGATGGTTTTTCTCTTTCATCCACTGTTCAATGAAAATAACTACAAAGAGAGCCGTCATAACAAAATCGAGTCCTTCTGTGTTGAATTTGACAAGGGATCCAAAAATGCCGCCAATCGCCGCTCCTATCACCCAATAGGAATGATTGAGCAGTGTCACGAAGAACATGAACCAGCCCTTGTCTACATTCTTCGGAACATCAACGGTACAATTGATGGAAAAAGACTCATCGCAAAGCCCAAAAATCAGATACAGCTTTTTCTTCCCGGTCCCCCTGTACTTATCCAGCATGGAAATGCCATAAAACAAATGCCGTGCATTCACCATTAAAGTTAGAAAAAGGGCGTTAATCGGATTGAATGCGACAAGCAATAAATTGGCTGCAATAAACTCCATTGATCCTGCAAATATTGTTAGACTCATCAATATCGGGTAAATCGCACTGAAGCCTAATGAATTCATAAAGATTCCATAAGCGATGCCTAAAAATAAAAAGCCTGCAAAAATGGGCATTGTGTACGGAAAGGCTGCACGAAATGCAGTTAGCATTTGAGTTCTTTTTTTCATATATTTCACATCCTGATGGCTAAATTTATTTAAATTTAACATACAAAATCCGTACAAAAAACAAGTTAATTGTATGGATTACAATTAAAATAAAATACCCCCATTTCATCAAAATGTGGGTACCGATAGATATTCCTTTATATAAATCATCCCGTTTCATTATTAGAATTCCATACAAAAAATGATATGATTGTATGGAATAAGATCGTTGAGGTGAAGTATGCCAGTAAATTCATTTGACAATTATCCAATGTCTTGGAAACCTGATAAGAAAGCATTAAAGCGTCCTTTTTATAAATCTCTTGCATCATTACTTGAACAAGATATAACAAATGGCTTTTTAGCACCTGGAACAAAGTTGCCACCGCAACGAGAATTGGCAGATTTTCTTGATTTAAACTTCACCACCATTACCCGCTCCTACAAAATATGCGAGGCAAAGGGATTAATATATGCCGTTACGGGAAGCGGAACCTTTGTGGCTCCCAATGCCACTCGTTCTATAACCATTTCCGCGGATAAAACGGCAAACAGCATTGATCTTGGCTTTGTGGCATCTTTTGAGCAAACCAATGATATTGTATCAGAAACTATTCAAAAAACTGTGAACAAAAGTTATTTGGAGCAGCTGCTGAATTACAACGATCCGACTGGTATTCCACATCAAAAAACAGCAGCCCTAAACTGGATGGAATCTTTCGGCATTCACGCGGATCAAGAGCATATGGCAATCGTTTCCGGTGCCCAAAATGCATTGGCAGTTGCCCTGGCTGCATTGTTTGAGCCTGGTAATAGAATTGCAACCGACTTATACACATATTCAAACTTCATCGAGTTGGCAAAGATGTTCCATATTAAGTTAGTGTCCATTCCCGGAGACCAGTTCGGAATGCTGCCAGACGAACTTGAAAAGCAGTGTTGTCAAATAAATATTAACGGCATTTTTCTGATGCCCTCTTGCAACAATCCAACCACAATCATGATGTCAGATATTCGAAAGCAAGAAATAGCTGCGGTCATCCGTAAGCATCGTTTAATTTTGATTGAGGATGATATCCATGCATTTCTGACGGCAGGCATTATCTCCGATTACCGGCAGCCTATGTATCATTTGCTTCCAGAACAGAGCGTTTATATTTGCGGCACCTCTAAGTCAATATGTTCTGGATTAAGGGTTGCCTATATGGTCTATGGGGATGTATTGCGCGAGAAAATTTCCCAGGCCATTTTCAACATAAATGTAAAGACCTCTTCTTTTGATGCAGAGGTTATTACAGAGCTTATCCTATCAGGAAAGGCTCATGAAATTGTTTCTCAAAAGAAGCAGCTTTCACAGACTGCAAATGATATTTATTCGGAATATTTTCCTTTAAGAAAGGATGTTGGACATCCTCTCAGTCTTTATCGTTGGCTTCCCATTCAAGGACATAACGATGCATTACAGCTGGAAACGGATCTGAAAAGGCGCGGTATTCGAGTTTTTCATTCCAATCGTTTCCAAAGCGGGCAGACCACCCCTGATATGTACTTGCGTATTGCATTATCTTCTACAAACTCATTTGATGAGCTAAAAATAGGATTGGACATATTAAAACAGTATCTCAACTGATTCAAAGATCGAAAAATCGAATCTTTTTAAAAAACGTTCCAGGTGATTTCAGAAATCCGCTCCCTTTCCGCCGACTGTCTGCCAAGCCCGGACCGCCCGCGGAAAGCGAGTGCCTTAAGTGGAAATCAAATTTTATAACCGTCATAAAGTGAATGTCCCACCATGATAACAATAGTAATTTTCAGCTTTAAGATCTTTAATCTTTCTTAAAGACTGTTCTGCTTCCTCGACATTTAAACAAAATTGTGGATTAGCAATGCCCAATTCATGATTCTCTTTAACAGCTGCATCACCTGATATTACACTATTTAAACTTGGAAAAAATAATGAAATATGCCCTGAGGTATGCCCTGGTGTTGCTACTACCCTGCATTCGTTATCTAAAATCAAATCACCATCATGTACCTTTTCATCAATTGAAATATGCTTCAATTTCTTTAATTGTTGTATAAACCATTTACCGAATTCGATTTCTTGATTTGGCATATTTTCTAGCATTTCTTCGGCTTGAACCAATCTCTCTGACTTCATTTCACCACTAATAAATTTCGATTCTACTTCACTAGCTATAATGTTAATCAGAGGATACTTCTCCTTGAAATCAAATAAGGAACCTATATGATCAATATCATAATGAGTAATGATTATATTCTTTAAATTCTTCATTTCATAACCATTTTTTATAATTTCATTTTCAATTAAAGGTAAAAAATCAGGATAACCTGTATCGACCAAAGTTAGTTCATTTTTCCTTATAATCAAGCTAGGATTAATGTAGTTTTTTTGCCCATTAAATTCAAATTCAATTGGCAGTTCTATTATCTTCATTTCCTCATCCAACCTCCCGTTTGTGATAACCGAATATTCTATATATTATCCAACTATTAATTTTAACAAAATATCCCTTTAATTGCGTAACAAAAAGGGTGATGCAACGACCTAGTTATTGAAGTAAAGAACCTGTTAGTTCAAAAAGAAACCCTGTATGGAAACAAAGAAAAGAAACAATGAGACAACAACGCACCCCAAAAATCCTCCTTTTCTATCTTTTTGAAGTTCGACCAATCCCATTACTAACATAAGTGCGCCCAAGAACAACATAGAATACGGCATCAACTCGAAATTTCTAGTAATTAGTTGATAGGCTGATAAAGCAAGAACGATTATTACTAAGATGAGTTTAACTATTTTCAAGAATATTTCCCCTTAAGTACTATTTTTTTAAATCATACCAGTTAACACCTCTTCATTGTGTAGAAAATGGAATTTCCTTCATTCACTAACCCACTTTTCTGCAATAAAAATCCGACTGGCTTTTTATTCGAGAATGAGCTTTAACTTATTGAAAGGGATACTAAGTAGGTAGTATCCCTTTTTAAGTAAGGCTGGTTCATGAAATATATGTCTGGCCATTTTTGTAAGTGAATGCATAGTTTCCTTCTTTTTTCAATAAAACCGGCAAATACTGCGCAACCATCTCAGCAATTCCGAGATTAAGCGGGTGAAGTATCCAATCAATGGATTTCCAATCAAGAATGCCTTCCCGCGTTTTTTTCGGTGTTTCATATATTAAATCCTCATCCGCCATATACAAATATACATATATTCCCTCCAATTCACCTTCTGGAGTTACCCAGGTAACCGTTCCTTTAGAAAAAAAGGTCTCTACCTCTATGCCCGTTTCCTCAAATACCTCACGCTGTGCACCTATATCAGGTGTTTCACCTTTCTCGATTTTGCCCCCCACCCCGTTCCAAACACCCATAATAGGAGCTTTCTCCCGGTTAAGCATGAGTAGTTCATTATTCTTCTTTACAAAACAAACCGTATACTTAAACATTTTTCAAAGTGACCCCTTTATCTTCAATTAACCACATGGCCGTGTACTGTTTTACTCGTGAATTTCCCACTATATTTCGGTCTATATAAGTAGGAAAGGTCTTAACCAAACATTCTAATACAATTTGTCCACTAATAAAAACTTTAGCTTTTCTCAACATTAACAATGAATAAAGAATCCGTAAACGCTCTCCGCCAATGTATGAATGCACTCCCCATTAGTTCCAATTCTTCTATTTTCAGCGCATTAACTCGTGAATTCGAGCGATATATACCTGAGTTTGCGCTGTTTACTAGTGAATTCGCATTTTACTCGTGAGTTTCCGCTATTTACTCGTGAGTTTTGCTGTTTTACTCGTGAATTTACATTGTTTACTCGTAAGTTTTGCTGTTTTACTCGTGGATTCGTTTTTTTATCATTACCGCATAAAGAAAGCAGCGATTCCCTTAAGAATCGCTGCACCTCCTATTTATGCTCCTGCCCAAACATCTTTCGCATATCTGCCATTTTCCTCTAATAGTTGCAGCCATACTGTGGCTTCTTCTTTCGATGTTTGATAGAAATGCATATAGCTTTCGATTAGTGTTCGTTCAACATCAGGTGCCATTTTGCTTCCGTCTCCGCAGATGTATAGATGTCCTCCTTCTTTTAATAAAGGAAGGATGTCATGGGCGTTTTCCGCTAATCTGTTCTGGACATATGTTTTTTCTTGACCAGGACATCTTGAGTAAGCGGTGTGCAGTGTTACAAGGCCTTCTTGTTCGGCTTGCACGAGTTCTTCTTGATAGAGGAAATCATGTTCCGGATTACGGCATCCAAAGTAAAGGTGAGCAGTCCCTAAAGTTTCACCTTTTTCTTTCAAAACGCGACGTGCCTGTATGAATCCCCTGAATGGTGCAATTCCTGTTCCAGGGCCAATCATGATGATTGGTTTTCCTGTTTTCTCTGGAAGTTGGAAATTGGATTGCGGCGTATTGATAAAGCAGGCTATTTTGTCTCCTTGGAAGCGTTCTGCCAAATAATTCGATGCAATTCCTTTGTATTCCCCGTTTCCGCTCAAAGCTTCTCCACGGACGACGCTGACGGTGATACTTGCTTCTCCTTCGTTGTGGAGTGGTGAGCTTGAGATAGAATAGTATCTTGCTTTTAAAGGTGGCAGTAAAGCCAGGAAACGTTCAAATGGGATTTCACATGCAAGATACTTTTCAATAAGGTCAAGCATGGTTATGCGCTTGTTCAGGATTTCTTGTTTATAGGTACTGTCCAAAAGAAGATCTTCAAGCTCTTTTATATGTGGAGGACATACCGTATAAGTGGCAAGCGCCCGAATTTGAGACCGGGTGGCGGGTTCTTGGAACTCCACATAGTTTGATAGTAATTCTTCTAGTTTTACCGGTTTTCCTGTAGGAAGATGGGCAGCTTTTCCGGAATCCCCAGTTAGATTTACGTAATCTTGGCCTTTTAGGTTAAATCGACTGAGCACTCGCTCGACAAGTTCCGATGGATTTTGCGGAAGAACCCCGAGATGATCGCCTTCCTGATAATGTATTCCCTCTGGCAGAGTTAATTCTATATGCCGTGTACTTCTTCCGCTATCTACATGTTGTAAATCAAAATTCCTTTTTACAATGGAAGTAAAAGCATGATGGGTGCGGGCAAGTGGTGTGCCGCTCACATCACTTACGAAGTTCATCGTAATCGAGCTGACTACCCGATCATTCCTATTCACTTCAATGTTCAGGGTTTTGGCAAGATTCGGCCAAAGGGCTTCTGTCCATTTCTCGTAATCCCCTTCAAAGTCATCGCTTGCATCTCCATAGCCTGTTTCTGACAGCCGCACTGCTCCTTTTTGTTCCAGCCGCTCATCAATGAAGATTGGAATGCGTTGGTACGTATTGGCCCAATTGCGGTCCCCGCAGCCGAAGATCGCATAGTGAACACCATCCAATGTGTTACCCTCGCTTTCCTTCAGCCATGAAACGAAGTCACCTGCATTATCCGGGGGATTTCCATTATAAGATGCCGAGACTATAAGAACAGCTCCTTCTTTGGGAAGCCTATTGGTGTAATCATTTAAAGGGGCAACCTCGGCATTGAAGCCTTGTCGCTTTCCTGTTTCGGCAAGGTCACGAGCAAGCCCTTCCGCTGTTCCCATATTTGATCCAAACAGGACGAGTAATGGTGTCCCATGTGCTGATTCGATTGGAGATACCGTGGCTCCTTTGTCCGCTGACTTTGATTCTGGAGAAGCAGCGGTAAATGACATTGTCGGCTTCCTCGGTGAAACGCGCATGGTCAATCCGTCCGGTTTGAGAGTCAAAGTTTCTTTAACATCCAATTGATATTCTTCATGATCAATCAAGTCAAAGTGCTGTAAAACCATGCCGAGCACCAGTGTCGCTTCATGAAGGGCAAACTGCTGTCCGATACAGGCGCGCTGCCCGTTTCCAAACGGTTTATAAGCATGATAAGGGATGGTATCCAAATCCTCGAACCGCTCAGGAATGAACGATTCAACGTCATCACCCCAAACAGATGGATCACGGTGAAGCTCGGGAATAAGCAGCGAGAACACATCACCTTTCTTCACATTATATTTTCCACCCAGCATGGTATCTTTTTTTGCATAAACGGAAAACGCCGGAGCTGTCGGCCACAGACGAAGCGTTTCATTTAGCACCATCCGGACATATTTCAGCTTTTTCACTTGTTTGTAATCAGGAACATCATCACCCAGCACTTCATCGACTTCCTGCTGCGCTTTTCTTAACTTGTCTCTGTTATTCATGAGGAAATAGATGGCAAACGATAGGAGACCGCTCGTCGTTTCATGCCCAGCTATTAAAAAGGTAATGATTTGAAAACGAATATTTTCATCATCCAGTGATACACCTGTTTCGGGATCGACTCCTTTCAACATATGGGAAAGGAGGTCATCTTCTCCCTGATCACCATTTTGTTTTCGGTCAGCAATCAATTCATCCACTAGAGAGAACATATATTGAATGTCTTCCCTGAATTGTTTTTTAGATTTGATCATCAGTTTATCTTGGATGCCAAGCCGCTGCGTTTGGCTCATCGCTTCATCCAACGCACGCACCATACTGGTGACAAAAGGATGGGTGGTCTCCCGATAAAAACTGTTAAAACGGTAATTGAACCCGCAGAGTCCGATCGTATCCAAGGTCAATCGTGTCATATCTTCAGGAACATCTATCTCATCAGCCGGATTCAGGCGGGCCCATTTTTGAATGAGTTGGGTAGCAAGATCCACCATTTTGGCATGATATCCCTTCATTGCTTGCTGGCTAAAGCTGGGCAGCAGGATGTTATGGGCCTTTTTCCAATTCGGCTCCGTCGTTTCACTTGTGAAAAGGCCATCGCCGCCGAATGCTCTCACTTTTTGTAGGGCTGGACCGACTTTCTTATCAAACCTTGTTTCATCACAAATTTCTTTTGCGAGGGCAGCACTTGATACGAATGTAGTGATTCGACCCGGAAATTGAAACTGAAAAACCGGCCCAAGTTCTCGTGCCAGCTTCATGAAAGACTGAAGCGGCTTATCCTTATCAATGATAGGCAGGCTGCCTAGGGGGCCATATGTCTTTGGCTGTGGAAACTGAGTTGTGTTTTCCATTTTATTAGCACCTCTTTACAATAGTTTAGAATGCGGAATGAACGTTCATTCCGTTTACATGTTAAAAATTTTTCAAGCGTGCAATCGGACTGCATCCCAAAAGCTTTCTTCCACATCTGCCAAAAGTTTTGGTTCAGGTTCTAACTCCCCGATGCGAACAAGTCGCTCAAGCTCAAGAAAAGCTCCATAAATGATGGCAATCAAAGCTGAAGAAGGAAGCTCCTTTATTTCTTTTTTCTCTTTTCCTGACTCAAAGAAATTTTTAAATATATCCAATAGCCCTTGAAAGCTAGCATGACTATCTTCATTTAAAAAATGGGCTCCACTATGTATTTTAATAAAATAAAGTGCTTGGTCCTGCTCGGTTGTAAAGTGAACCATTGATTTAAAAATATGGTGAAACTGATTGCGAATTGAATCATCATGAGGAAATCCATTCTTGACCGTTTCAGTGAAAATATCCAAGTACTCTTGAAAAATCTTGTTGCCCAGCACTTCCTTATTCTCGAAATAACGATAAATGGTACCCGCTCCAACTCCTGCCGATGTAGCAATCATCGGGATCGTTGTCGCATCATATCCCCGTTCTGCGAATAGCACTAAAGCGCTAGATACTATACTGTCTCGTTTATTTATTGCAGTGATCATAATGATTCACCCCTTTTTTCATAAGATGCGGAATGAATGTTCATTCCTCTTTAGTGTAAGTGTATACCCAATAAAATCCCATCTCAATCGCGCATACTACCCATATTTTGTGAATTATTTGTTAACGGAGGGGGATAAAAGTCTGAAATTATTTCTTTTTGAGGAATTAAATGGGTACTACAAACTATCGTTTGCCCATAAAAAAAAAGCTGATAGTCACAGCTCTTCAAGTTAAAAACAGGATGATTTTCATGTTAATCAATTAAATCAAAGGAATTTATGCATGATAATAGCGGTCAGATAGTTTCTTTTTATGGGCATTGAACACTTCTTCCAATGGGATATTGTACTTGTTCGCAATCACAATCAAGTTTCCTAGCACATCTCCCAATTCTTCGGTTAACTCCTGTTTGTTTTCTTCATACGAACCAATAACCTCATCAGGTCTATCCCTGCCAATTTCAAGGGAGCGAATGGCTCGTGCCACCTCGCCGGTTTCTTCTGCCAAAAAGCCAATGCGAATGAAAATGTCCAATTCTGACCATCCTCGTGCTTCATAATAATCTTTTACCCATTGTTGAAATTCAGTGACGTTCATATTCATCCACCTTTCAGTTAGATGATTCAAGTTTAACAAATCTTCCTGAATTTTGTATGATAAGAAGGGAAGATTACTAAATGGGAGATGTGATATTTTGAAAAGTCTAGCTGTATTTTGTGGATCAAGCAAAGGTGCATCTGCTGTCTATGTAGATGAGGCTAAAAAACTGGGTGCGGAACTGGCAAAACGTAATATTACCCTTGTCTATGGAGGCTCAAGTGTAGGAATCATGGGTGCAGTTGCAGATTCCGTTCTGGAAGCAGGAGGAAATGTAATTGGAGTCATGCCAGAATTTCTAGAAAAAAAAGAAATAGCCCATAAGAACTTAACTGAATTGATCGTCGTGGAATCCATGCATGAAAGAAAAGCAAAAATGGCTGAGCTTGCAGATGGGTTCATGGTCTTGCCAGGCGGGCCAGGAACATTGGAAGAATTCTTTGAGATTTTCACTTGGGCTCAGCTTGGTCTTCATCAAAAACCTTGCGGACTCTTAAATATCAATCACTATTATGATCCTTTGGTCGCTTTATTCAATCATATGTCCGACGAACAGTTCCTGCATGAAAAATTCCGTTCCATGGCGCTGGTAGATGTTGAACCAAATGGACTGCTTGATCAATTTAATACATATGAACCGCCAACCGTAAAAACTTTCATTACCGAAAAACAAACCTGACCATTAAAAAACAACCGGCCAAGATCAATAATGACCTTGGCCAGTTGTGATAAACTGCTGCGGACTGAAGGGTTAATTGAATATCAGGTTTAAATAATCTCCATGCCCTTTAATAAGTTGCACTTCATGTTCGGATGAGATCCAGAAGAAATGAAATATCAGCCCCTCTTCATCTCCTCCACCTGTTGGCCGATGATCCCATTCATCAGGAACATTGTATACACGTAATTGATAAAAATATCTATTATGTATGGCACCATCAACGTTCTCCCAAAAATCTTCCGCAATCAATTTCTCCACATGAAAATTTTCCAGACCTGTTTCTTCTTTCATTTCCCTAATCACAGCTTGGTAAGGATCTTCCTGAGGCATCACTGTTCCCTTTGGTATCTGTATCCCCGCTTCCCTAATGGGATGTTGAAAAACCAATACCTGTGTTTCTCCATTTTTGATTCTTGTCACATACCCGTAGGCTTTTTTTATCGGCATCACCATCATTCCCCCGTTATTGCACATGATAGATCAATCACCAAAAGCAAATATGAGCTCTGTCTCGCATACAGTTTCTCCATCGACAGTAGCCCTTCCTTTTCCTTTACCGATAGGACCTTTCAAGCGAGTAATCTCTACTTCTAAACGTAATTGGTCCCCTGGCCTTACTTGCTTTTTAAAGCGACATCCATCGATACCAGCCAAAAGCCCAATCCGCCCTTTATTTTCTTCTTTTGTAAGCATAACAACAGCACTTACCTGTGCTAATGCCTCCACGATCAATACACCTGGCATCACTGGGTAATTTAGAAAATGCCCATTGAAAAACTCTTCATTTGCTGTGACATTTTTAATGGCCACCGCTCTCTTTCCTTCTTCCAATTCCAAAACTCTATCAACTAAAAGAAACGGATAGCGATGCCTGATAATGTCTTTGATTTCTTGGATATCAATCAATATTACGTCCCCCATTGCGATAGATTGCTTTCGCTTTATTTTACCACCAGTATCATAATGTGGATATTTTTGTATTTACCAAACTACACTTCTTTCAATAAAAAAAGGCTGCCTGAGCAACCCTTTTATTTTGATTCCGCTTACAAATTCTTTGATTTTTTTTCCTTTGATTTAGTTAACGGGGCTAGAACCATTTGTTCATACCTCTCATAACCCCCTAATAATTTATGAATCAAGCTTATTTTAGGAACAACAAGGTAAACCACCAATCCTGAAATGGTGCTTAGGATAGCTCCTGCCAGCACATCCGCCGGAAAGTGGACACCTACCCAAATACGGGAAATGCCAACAAGGAAAGCCAGCATGATCCATAACAACCACCAACCTCTTTTGAAAAGCCAAAAGGAGACACAAAACGAGAAAAACAAAATGGTATGGTCGCTTGGAAATGAATTATCCACTGCCTTTTCAATTAACTTATTAACATTGGTCAATTCAGCAAATGGCTGATTGTTTGAATGCAATTTCCCTGCCATTTTCCCCATCATTTCGGCTATTACAAACGTAACCATCCCACAAACAACCATCATTCTACTCTGTTCATTTCGAGTGAACCATAATACGATGACAGCTAAAGCTAATAAAAAAACCATGTACTCGGCAATGAAAATGGCAGAAGGGTTTAAATAAGCGTATTGTTTCCCTAAGTCATTGATCATTCTAAATACATTGATATTCAGCTCAAAAAAATCCATTTCATACCCAACCTTCCTCTTTTTCTTACATATTAAAGAGAAAGGAAGTAAATCTCCATCGTTCTTCCTAACAGTTTAATCCATTATATTACATTTTCGTCACCTGGTTGTTATAGTTGTTCAAGGTGGAATTAAACTAGGAGGCTTTACTTATCTTCATGGAGTGAGGAAGTTTACTTGTTAAAAGCACCACAATCATATATTCGTGTAAAAAAAGGACATTATACGATCTTATAACTAGAGTTATGACTAATAGCTCAAGTTTTATTCTTTTAAAGGTTTTATTAAAGTTGAATAGAAGTATAAATTGGAATAAATAAACAAAATCGAGGTGATATCTTGCAGATATTATTAATTCGGCATGGTGAGTCAGAAGACGATTTTCTAGAAGAAAATTACGAAGGAACTACTGATTTGCCACTAACCATCAAAGGAATTGAACAAGTAGAAAAAATGTGCAGACGTGTCTCTAAAGAGTTTCCACCAGAATACATTTGGTCAAGTACCTTGCTTCGTGCTAGTAAAACTGCCGAAACTTTATCAAATACTATCAAATGTCCAGTCACACTCTTGGAAGATTTACGTGAGATGCAGGATAGGGAGAATAATTTAGATTTTAGATTACGAGCTCAAAATGTACTCACTTATATTAGAGAGAACAGTGCAAATTATAAACGAATTGCCATTATATCCCACGGAGGGGTAATTACTAAAATAATTGAAAGCTTTCTTCAATTACCACCCGCAATTAATGATGTGTGGTTCAATTCTCATAATACAGGAATACATCTTCTTGAGTATACTGATCATCCATACAAACTTATAAGATTTTCAAATAGTACTACGCATTTGGAATATAACTAACGATAAGGGCTGTCTTATACACCTTTTCTTTATGTTAAAAGGGGAAAAGGCTGATACGCATAAAAAAAATGGGCGTTTCTGTGCAGCTGTTGAATATGTAAGTCTACTCAATGATTAAAAAAGGTTTTTATGGAGATTCGTTGAATTCTTAGGTAAGGTTCAATGAAAGGTGGTAAAGTATGGAATCAATAAATTCTCCTATTTACCCTAAAGTTAACAATGTTTTCATTCATGTTAAAGATTTAAAGAAATCAGCTGGATGGTATTGTAATCTCCTTGGCATTCCTCATAATAGTGATTCTGTAGAATCTCCTGTTTACAATATTCCTATAACAAATGAAACTGGATTAACGTTAGACGACCATACATTTGATCCTGATTTTAGATTCGAACCATCCAGCAATGTATTGTTTAATTTTTACGTAAAGGATATAGACGAAGCCTATAAATTCATTAATAGTAATAACATATCTATTGCTAAAGAAATAGAGCGTATTGGGGATTTTGCATATTTTAACTTTCAAGATCCTGATGGTAATGTACTCATGATTTGTAATTGTTAAGGATGAAAAGAATTGGTAGGCTTTTATATATCTAGTTTAGTTTAGGGAGGGTAAACATGCTGCACATACAGAAGAAGTCCGATACTGTCATTATTGTCATTCACGAAATATATGGACTGAACCTACATATGCAGGGTTTTTGTGAGTCAATATCAAAACAGGGTTTTGATGTGATCTGTCCGGATTTGTTAGAACGTGAGACGCCTTTTGATTATTCCCAAGAGGAAGCTGCCTATCGTCATTTTATGGAGAACGTAGGTTTCACAGGCGCCTTACATAAAATAAAGGAAATATTAGCGGATATAAAAGATGTATACCAAAAGATTTTCATCCTTGGATTCAGTGCAGGGGCAACTGTAGCTTGGCTGTGCAGTGAGGAAGAGTGTGTCGATGGAATAGTTGGTTACTATGGTTCGCGTATAAGGAATTATGCGGAATTAGCGCCACAATGCCCTGCATTGCTATTTTTCCCATTAGAGGAGCCATCATTTAATGTGGACGAGTTAATTTCAGCTTTGGAAATAAAGAATGTCGAAGTTCATAAATTCAGCGGAAAACACGGATTCAGCGACCCTTACAACTCAAACTATCATGCAGAATCAGCACAGAAAGCCGTTAGCAAAATGATGAAATTTTTTATGAAGAATTAAGGTTCCACATTCAGCCTAATGCCGTTTTGCATTGATCCATTGTATCGAACCTGCATCACTATGGGGATGACAGTCATTTTGAACCTTTTTATATTCTATTTCCAATTCTTTTAAGGTTAACTTCATCAGCTGTTCCACACTCTTATTTACAGTATGGATCATAAGTTTATAGATCAATTCTTTCCGCCTTTCTTCCACGCCCTTCTTCATTTCACCCTCTCCTTTTATTCTGATTTTATATGAAATGATGTATCCTCAGACAGGGGGAATGATCATCGGATTCCTTCTCTTCGATTTTACTTATTTTAATATATTCATTCTCTAAATCGGTTAAGGTTAATTCAAAAAGATGGATGTCATTCTTTTTATAAACTCCCTTGTTAATCAACTTGTTGATTAGAAAGTTTCTTTTTTTCTCAATCGCTTTACGTAATAATATCCCCATGATAAATCCCCCTTTATAGGATGTATTGAAAGAGAATCTTTCCACTTGCCCATTCACAAAAAAAACCGGAGACACCTCTTTACATGAAAGAAAAGTCTCCGGTTTTCCGGTCAATTAACCTATAATTCCTATTTAATTACTTGGTATTGTTATTTTTATAATACTAACTCTGTGATCCACAGTCAACAATTTTTTTCCTGCATCTTATTTATTTTTGCTTCGCTTCATGAAATGCTGATTTCACTTTACCCAACAGGTCTTTATCCGAAATCAATTTATACCCTGTAAGTGCAAGGGCTTTTGCTCCGGTCAGGATGGCTTTGTCTCCAGCAGGAGATTTGGCACAGTCGCGGAATTCATTCGTATGGGCAATCAGCTCATCATGGCCAATTTTTATATAAGGATGTGCTGTCGGCACTACATGGCTTACATTACCAGCATCCGTCGAACCAAAGCCACTCTCTTTTCGAGGACCCACTGCTTCCCCTAATTGAGCCAGTTCTTCTTTTAACAGTTCATCCAGAACTGGATTAATGACAAAATCGAGTACTTCATTTTGGAAACGTTCAACTCTAACCGTACTTCCTGTGGCAAGTGCTGCCCCTTCGGCAACAGCACGTATTTTATTGGATACTTCTTGGCAAAGTTTCCATGTTGTTGCTCTAATGTAAAACCTGGCGGAAGCATATTCAGGAATAATGTTAGGCGCTTCCCCGCCATTGGTGATGATTCCGTGAATCTTGACCTCGGCTGGGAGCTGCTGACGCAAAGCATTAATGCCATTGAACAGCTGAATCACCGCGTCAAGTGCATTCACGCCTTCTTCAGGTGCAGCTGCTGCATGTGCTGACTTCCCGTAAAAATGAAAATCAAGGGGGTCGACTGCCAAAAATGGACTTGTGACACGCGTTTGCCCGCCTGGATGGATAAGAATTGCCGCATCCACCCCATCAAATAGACCGTGCTTCACAAAGCTGCCTTTTGCGCTTCCATTCGGGCCGCCCTCTTCTGCCGGCGTTCCGAAAACAATCACCTCTCCGCCCGTTTCCTCCAGCACTTGAGCCAAGGAAATGCCCGCTGCAACACTCGTTGTGCCGATGATATTATGGCCGCAAGCATGACCTAAACCTGGCAATGCATCATACTCGGCTAAAAAGGCAATTGTGGGTCCTTTCTTCGAAGAGGTTTTTTTTGCGATGAATCCTGTTTCATGTCCGGCTATATTGCGGGTCACTTCAAATCCTTCATTTCGAAGTATTCCGGTTAATGTATCCGAAGCGAAGAATTCTTGATTCCCAATTTCGGGTTTGGCATGAATGGCTTGACTCGTTTCGATATATAATTTGGAATGAAGGTCGATGTGATCTTCAATGATCTGCTGATGCTGCTTCTGCACTAATTCTCTCGCCATATTCTAATCTCCCCTTTTTGGTTTAAGGAACCGGATAAGCACCTTGACTCCATCCGGCATTCCTTCACTTGTTCTAAATCATTATTTTTCATTAGCTGGTTTTGTCCAAGCATCCTGGTAATTCAATAATTCATCTACAGAAACATATGCAGGAATGGTGTTTCCTTTAAACGTTTTTTCAATGAACGCTTCCACTTTTTTCGATTGATAAAGCTCCACTAATTTTTGCAGTTCAGGACGATCGGCATTACCCTTTTTAACTGCAATGATATTAATATATGGTTTCGCCGTTTTACTTTCATGGAATAAAGAATCTTTTAAAGTAAGGCCTGCTTCGACAGCAAAGTTATTATTGATGGCTGAAGCATCGGCATCATCCAATAGACGCGGTGTATTGCCTGCAGCAACAGGTTGGATTTTCAAGTTTTTCGGATTTTCCTTAATAATTTCCAATGATCCCGATCCATTGAATTCCTCTTTCAATGTAATCAATCCAGCTTCCTGAAGAAGAAGTAGTGCACGGCCAAAGTTTGTTGCTTCATTCGGAACGGCAATCGTAGCGCCATCCGGAAGATCCTTGAGATTTTTATGTTTTTTCGAATAAAGGCCCATAGGCGCAATGACAGTCGACCCGATGGCCTCTAATTTTAGATTTTGATCTTGAACGAATTCATCGAAGTAAGCGACCGTTTGGAATGAATTAGCATCAATTTCACCTTCACTTAAAGCAAGGTTCGGTTGGATATAATCATTGAAAGTGACCAGTTCGATATTAAGCCCTTCCTCTTTCGCTATGTCGACAATGTATTCCCATGTTCTTGTATCCCCGCTGCTGACACCGACTTTTACTGTTTTCACATCATCCGAACCGCCTGATGCACCTTCTTCTTTCCCGCATGCTGCAGACACGATGGCCAATGCCAATACTATGATCGTTAATAAGATTTTCTTCATTTCTCCTACCTCCTGTTATTTTTATCTTCTTCTGATTTTTCTTGAAACAAAATTCCCGGTGGATTGCAATAATTGAACGATGATCACGAGCGCCGCCACTGTGACGATCATCGTCATCGTATCAAACCTTTGATAACCGTAAGCCAAAGCTAAATCTCCGACCCCGCCTGCACCGACGGCACCTGCCATGGCCGTAGATCCAACAAGCCCGATTGTCGCTGTTGTAAATGTAAGGATCAACGAACTGAGTCCCTCGGGAATCAAAAAGCGATAAATGATTTGCCATGTCGTCGCCCCCATCGCCTGAGCTGCCTCGATGATCCCTTTGTCCACTTCCAACAGGGAGTTCTCCACAAGCCTGGCGATATAAGGAGCCGCGTAAAAGATTAGCGGAACAATGGCCGCATTCGTTCCGATTGCACTGCCTACAATCATTCTTGTAAACGGAATAAGTGCTACAAGCAAGATGATGAAAGGAACCGACCGCAATATATTGATGATCGGGTTCAATACATTAAAGACCCATTTATTCTCCAGGATGTGACCCTTTCTTGTAATGACAAGCAGGATACCGAGCGGAAGCCCAATCAATCCGGAAAATACCAATGAGATGGCTACCATATAAAGTGTGTCACCGAAAGCTGTCGACAGCTGATCTGCCGTTATTTCCATTCCCCAAAGCGTATTACCCATTTATCTGCACCTCCTGGACGAGAATCCCCTCATCTTTAATATATTGATAAGCCTTGTCCACCTCATTTTTGTTCCCGGTCACTTCGATGATCAAATTCCCGAAAGGCGTTTCCTGAATTTCAGAAATATTGGCTGATAAGACACTTAAATGAACATCATATTTCTTCGAGATGGTTGAAAGTAAAGGAGTACCCGAAGTAGTCCCAATAAAATTAATTTTCCAAATAATCGGGATATGGGACCCTATGCTTTTTAGGAAACTTTGTGGAATTTCGTCATGTATGACCGTTCTCACGAAGTTTTTTGCAATATCCGTTTGCGGCTTCGCAAACACTTCGAAAACCGAACCTTGTTCAACGACGCATCCGCCCTCCATGACCGCTACCTTATTGCAAATTTCCCTGATGACAGACATCTCATGAGTGATTAGCAGAATGGTAATATTGTATTCTTTATTGATTTTCTTTAAGAGCTGCAGAACAGCACTCGTTGTTTGTGGATCCAATGCCGATGTAGCTTCATCACACAATAAGATCGATGGATTTGTAGCCAATGCTCTCGCAATGCCGATCCGCTGCTTTTGACCGCCGGATAATTGTTCCGGATAACTCTTTGCTTTGCTTGATAAGCCAACGAACTCCAACAGCTCGCCTACCCGCTTTTTGATTTCTTTACCAGGGGTTCCCGATAAAATCAGCGGCATGGCGATATTATCAAAAACGGTCTTTGAGTTTAGCAAATTGAAATGCTGAAAGATCATCCCGATTTTTTTCTTTTCTGCCCGCAATTCCTTCGCGTTCAATTTGGTTAAATCCTTGCCCCCAACAATCACCGAACCATCTGAAGGATGTTCAAGCAAATTGACCAACCTGATCAACGTACTCTTCCCGGCCCCGCTATAACCGACTACACCGAATATATCCCCCTTTTCAACCGTCAAATTAATGCCCTTCAAAGCCTCGACAGTCTGTTTCTTTGTTTGATAAACCTTTTTGACATTTTGAAACTCAATCATCCAATCTCCCCCCATGCTGTTTATTTGTACGAATTCATTATCCAGAGAAGAGCTTTGCAAAGTTTCATAATGTTAGGGTTAAATTTTTGGAATTTACGAGTAAATGCACCAATAATCCAAATAACCATATACATTTTGAATAAACAAAAGAGGCCTCTTCCGTCATCAGACAGAAGAGGCCTCTTTTAGACATAAAAAAGAGTAAACTCTTAAATTAATTATCTAAGAAAAGCTCCTTCTTATCTTTCAAACTTTCGTCCGTTGGAATTAGCACAGTATTTTTACAAAAGTAAAAACCCGCTGCCGAGGTATCATAGGGCCAAGTCCCTCCACATCTCTTGATAAGAATTAACGTTATATTTAATTATGTCCTTCACTATATATTCTAATTTCTCTAAAGTCAACCATATTTTTTTCGTTCTAAACATTTTCATAGTATAGTGAATTGACGCTCTATAAATTATATTAATATAATTTTATTTCGTTTTTATAATGTTTTACTCATTCTCCATACAGGGTATTTTTCATTTTCTTCCCTTATCTTCATCATGCCTGATTTCGTATATAAACGAATCGCCCTTCCATTTTCCGGAGAAACCCTTAAATGATATTCGGATACATTAAATTGCCTGAAAAAGTTTTCTGCGTAGCGAACCAATTCCTTGCCAAGGCCTTTACTGCGGTAATCGGGAATAAGATAAAAAAGATTCACATAGCCAATCTCCGTTCCTTCATACTCACGAATTTGAAGTTCCATTTGTCCAATCGGTTCTTGGTCCTTTTCAATGATCACCTGTCCATCCGGAAATTTGCGGACCCGTTCTTTCATTCGTTGCAGATATGTATTTTCATCTCCAAAACCATCTTCAGATCCAAAACTTACAACATAGGAATCTTTCCTGAATTTAATGATAATATCTTTATCTTTGTCCGTATCAATGGTACGAAAGATCAACTTCATTCACCTCTATCATTTTAGTAAAATAGTTTTTAAGCAAGCAAACCTAATTTTACTTACGCATTTTTATGATATTTTTTTTCATAAATAATAGGCTTAACTGGGCCCTTTCGTTTTTGTGCCTTGATGAAAAAACATTTGCCACCTTCCATTCGTACATTTCCAGATTGAACTCCTTAAGGTATGTTCCTCTTTATCTTCATCAAAAATCCGGTACGTAGTTAACACGGTATCCTCAGACAATGGATGCATATCAAATTGACTTAGTGTCATTTTCACCGCTCCGGCTCCCTCTTGCCCCAAAAAATCGCTTTTAGACCATATGTTACCCGAACTGCCGAACTCAAGGAAATCATCTTTCAATAATAATGAAAGCTCTTCTGGTGATGTACGGACTTCAGTTTTTAACAATTTCTCCTCCAGCTCATACAGATGCTCTTTTAACAACGAAGATTCACTTTCCATTCATCTCGCCCTCCTTTTCCCTCCAAGTAACAAATTAGGAAAATGGTGTATAATTAATACGTCGATTTTCATACGGTGGTGATTCTATGATCCATGCTGTCAAAGATTTTTTATCCAGTTGCTTGCTGATTACCAGTTGGTTAATATTTGCGGTCAGCAGCATTTTTTTCTTTTTTTCGTTTTTAACCGTTTTTGCCATACCTATTTTCTTATTAATATTTTTAACTGGCTTACTTTGTTTCCATATTTCCAAGAAACTGGACTCACGACGGATTTCTAAGTGTTAAGAACAATTTATTCCACAATACTTGCGGTAATTCCTTTTTGACTGCCATTCGATGCGAACTATTCCTTACTAAAACCGAATAATAAGGGCCTCAAAAAAGATCATTCCGTCCTACATCACTCCCACAGCCCATCTGCATCATTGAGTCCATAAAAAAAGGAGCTGCAAATGGCAGCTCCTTTTTCTGTGCATTCGTTTGTTTCCCATCAGTGTTATCGTGATAGGGTACCTTGCAGACGATTCGTTTCGGCGATTACTTTTTCTTCATCGATCGTTAAGCAGCGCCTTTCTTTCACGACCATCTTGCCATCGATGTATACATCACATACATCATTTCCGCGTGCTGCATAAAGCAGGTGCGAATAGGCTTCACTCAACGGCTGCAGGTGTTCTTTGTCATAAGGGTAAATGGTGATAAAATCTGCTTTTTTACCAGCTTCCAGTGATCCTGTATGGCCCATGCCTATCGCTTCGGCTCCCATTCTTGTGGCCATGGCGAGTGCTGTTTGGGCAGGAAATTTAGTGGCATCCTTATAGATTCCTTTTTGCAGTAATGCAGCTGTCCTCATTTCTTCGAACATATCGAAGTTGTTATTGGAGGCGACGCCATCTGTTGCTACTCCCACTTTAATGCCTGCATCAAGAAGGCTGACGACATCGGCAATTCCAGATCCAAGCTTCAGGTTACTGATTGGGTTATGGGCAACGCGAACATCATGCTGTTTTAGTATCGCACGCTCTTCGTCATTGAGAACCACACCGTGTGCCATCACGGTAGGCTGGTCGAACAGACCTAGACGGCGAAGGTGCTCGACAGGACGGGATCCGTAACGTTTTTCGATGTCGAGGATTTCAAAGTCCGTTTCCGATACGTGGATGTGCACCATCAAATCATTCTCTTTTGCAATCCGCGCACTTTCCATGATTGCTTCAGGTGTGCAGGCATATGGGCTATGTGGTGCGACCATGGTAGTCAGGCGGCCATCGGCAAACGTTTTATAGTTTTTTGAAAACATTTCTGCCCCCATGAGGTTCGCTTTTTGGTCTTTTTCGGTACCCAAGCTGAAGATCGTGTAGGAAAAGGCTCCGCGCATTCCTGTTTCGCCTATCGTCTCCATGACAGCACCTGCATCTATTCCATTAGGATTAAACATATCCGAAAATGTCGTGGTTCCTGATTTCATCATTTCCATAATGCCAAGCTGAGTGCTTACAGAGGCGATTTCCGTTGTAAACTGGCTTTCAAGCGGCCATATTTTCGTTTCAAGCCATGGCTTCAGCAGCATATCGTCCCCGATACCGCGTAAAAGGGTCATTACAATATGCGAATGGGCATTCACAAGGCCTGGCATGATCCATTTCCCGCCAAGGTTGACCACTTGATCTGCATCTGCCAATTGTTGTTCATCATGCTGACCAACGTAGGATATGGTATCATCTTGTACAATCATCATGCCGTTTTCAAAGATTTGATTTTCCTTGTCCATAGTAAAAAATGTAGCATTCACATATATTGTTTTCATAAGTAGTTCCTCCAAAGTCGTATCATGTAGCAACATGTTCTATTCCGCATTCTAAACTAGTACCTTACAGGTAATCAAGTAATTCCATATTATCAGGGGCCATTTCCATTTACCTTAGGAACCTATTGGAAGAGCTCCAAGATGAATGACCCCTTCAATATATCCGTTCAATCAGCAAACCGCCTTTGCAATTGAGCATGCGCAATCAGTTGCTTAAGAAAATCTTCCCTCCATTGCTCGGGACAATAATGGCTTCTTGCACATCTTGAAGGCTGTAGTAGGAAGCCGGCATCATGAACTTCAATCTTTTATCATTAATGAAACCCATCAAAAGGTTAAACGTTTCATGCCAAGTTTGAATGGAAGCCTGCTGATTCCAATGCCGAAGATGAAACATTTGAACATTCACTTTTGTCCTTTGTGAAATTTTTGCCCAATTTACAGACTGTCCTGATAAAAGGCCAATCGTTAATAAGATGCCATTAGGCCGAACACAAAAAGCTAGCTCTGAACCATCGATGCCCCCCACTGAATCTATGGCCCCTTTCGCTCCGCGCCCATTCGTCCATTCCATCACGGTATCATGCAATGATGATCGGGACGTATCGATCACATATGAAGCACCAAGCTTAAGCAGTTCTTCCGTATACTTACTGTTTCTCGTTACAGCAATCAGCTTAAATCCAAGTATCTTGGATAACTGGGCAAAGATACGGCCGATGGAAGATCCGCAAGCATTTACAAGTAATACATCACCCGGTTTCAATGCCAATACTTCTGTACAGATTAGCCATGCGGTTATCGGATTTATATATAATTGCGCTGCAATATAATCCTCGATCGAATCGGGAATGACGATGGCCAAATCCGCAGATGTTTTAACATATTCCTGCCAGGTCCCTTCACCGCGCAAAGGCAGAACACGCTTGCCTATCAGCTCTTTCGAAACCGATGGACCCACCTCTTCTACAATGCCGACCCCTTCATAACCAGGTATGGAAGGCAAGGGAATTCGGTGGGAATATGCACCGCGAATGGGCAGCAAGTCAGATGGGTTAATGGGACGTGTAGTCATCCGAACGAGGACCTCTCCTTCGGAAGGACTTTGAATAAATTTATTTTCAACTTTTAAAACCTTTTGCGGATTCCCGAACTCATAGAATTTAACACATTTGGCTTCCAAGATAATAAGCCTCCTTTAATATATAAGTCTTTCTATTTTTTATCATTTATACTGATCCCACCTGGCACTTAAAGAGCTTTTAACTCGGATTTATGTTGATGCATTGTGGTTTTCCACGTTTTAATCCTCATTCCATAAATTTGTCGTTATGAATCTTCTTATTTTTCCAAGCATATGGTTTATAAAGCGTTTGTTTATACAAGGAGGGAAGAGATTGAATAAAGTAGGAAAAGATGATTTTGTATCTGGGTTCGTACCACATCATAATCATGGATCTGTTGATTATACTTCCCTAGCGGACGGCCATGTCCATCAATGTTTAGATGTAACTTCCCCGCCAATTCCATCACAAGAGGGAGAACATATTCATTATACTGAAGGATATGTGTTATTTGAGGATGGACATACCCATTATTATAAGGCTTATTCGGGACCACCCATTCTGGTTGGAAATGGAATGCACGTTCACTATTACGATTTTTACACAACGGAAGAAGATGGGCATAGACATAGAATTAAAGGGGTCGACCAACCTGCTCCAGGGAATAAATAAGATACATGATAATTAAAAAAACATCAGGGTGATTTGAAATCCCCCTGATGTTTTTTTGCCTCGATAGTCTGACTCTAAATGCATCTCACTGATCTTGAGATAAACCAATTGGAATGCATAGGGGCGTTTGATCAACAGGATTTTCAATAATGCAGCATTCCAGTCCGAAGACGTCCTTGATCATCTCTTTTGTAAAGACCGTTTCAGGCGGTCCTTCTTTATAGATTTTCCCCTTCTTGATGCTGATCAGATGATCGGCATACTGTGCCGCTTGATTCAAATCATGCAGTACCATGACGATCGTGCGCCCATGAGTGAGGTTTAAATCGCGCAGTAATTCCAATATTTCAATTTGGTGCGCTAAATCCAGATAGGTTGTCGGTTCATCCAACAGTAATAGGTCGGTTTCTTGTACCAAAGCCATCGAAATCCATGCCCTTTGCCTTTGTCCTCCAGATAATGCATCCAATGTCCGATCAGCGAATTCCGTCATTTTTGTTGCGGATAATGCACGGTCGACAATGGCATGATCTTCCGGGGTTTGTCTGGAAAATAAGCCTTTGTGCGGATGCCTGCCATAATAGCATAGTTCTTTAACGGTTATATCTTCAGGAGCTTCCGGAGCTTGGGGTAAGATAGCCAATTTCTTTGCCACATCCTTGGAAGATTGAAGATGAATGGCTTTTCCATCTAAATAGATCGTGCCTTGCTGAGGTGTTAATAATCTGGCTAGAGACCGTAGAATGGTAGATTTGCCACAACCATTGGAACCTATGATTATACTGATCTTACCTTCAGGAATTTCCAAATCGATATTATCGATGATTTGAGTTGATCCATAAGAGAGGGAAAGATGCTCTGCTGATAATGTTGTCATGATATTCAGCCTTCCTTATGTTATTTTTCGTTCTCGGCGTAATAGATATAAAAAATATGGCACTCCAATCACCGCAGTGATGATTCCCGCGGGTATTTCTATTGGAGGGAATAATCCTCTTCCCAGGCTATCGGCAACGAGTAGAAAGATGGAACCGAAAAGAGCTGAAGCAGGAAGCAAAAGCTTGAATTTTGATCCTACCACCCTCCGTGCGATATGGGGGGCAATTAAACCTATGAACCCGATGGAACCAACCGCAGCTACACAGACTCCGATTAATATGACAGAAACACTTAACAACATATAACGCAGTAATTTTGACCTTTCACCGAGACCAGTAGCTATATCGTCGCCAAGGCTAAGTACATCCATTTTAGAAGTTAACGCAATCAATACCGGGACAAGGACAAGAAATGGCAGCAAAATGAATACTTGATCCCATCCTCTTCCCCATAGACTGCCAGTCAACCACAGCAGTGTCGTGTTTACATCATCCGGGAACTTGACCATGAAATACTCTATCCCCGCTTGACATATGGCCCCTAAAGCAATTCCTACCAAAGCTATTGTATTTGGCTGAGCTCCTTTTTTATAAACAAATATCATCAAAATTGCCGCCATGACCGCCGCTCCGATAAAAGCTGAAAGAGGCAGAATGATAATGGGCGATTGCGGAAATAAAACGATGACTATAACAGCTGCCAAACCGGCCCCTTTTGTTACCCCAATCACATCTGGAGAAGCCAACGGATTTCGAAGGACCCCTTGCAGAATGGCTCCAGCCGTTGCCAATCCGGCCCCCACTATCACGGCAATTAAAATACGTGGTATGCGATAGTTGTGCAGAATGAACGCCTGGCTCTGCATGCCATTTCCAAGGAAATTTTGGAGAATTTCTAAAGGTGAGATATAAATGGCCCCTAAGCCCAGGCTCACCAATGCTAAAATCAGCATGGTAACCGTCAGCATCAGGAGAATTGAATAAGGGTGCAAAGTTGATTTCAACCCAAATGTCCGTTTTAGTTTCATTGCTTAATATTCCTCCCTCTCTTCGCTAAATAAAGGAAGAATGGCGCACCGATTATAGCTGTTACGATGCCTACCGGCGACTCAAAAGGATAAGCGATAAACCGGGCGAGAATATCTGCGTAAACCAAGAGTAAAGCGCCGAATAATGCAGAAAAAGGAATGATTCTTCGATAATCCCCGCCCACCAGTCTCCTGACGATATGAGGAATGATCAATCCTACAAAGCCCACCGGTCCTGCGACGGCAACCGAAGATCCTGCCAAAATAATCACCAATATTCCTGCCAAAATACGGATTCGGTACACCCGCTGCCCAAGTCCCTGCGCCATATTTTCTCCTAAGACAAGGATAGATACAGATCGAGAGAACAAGGCAGCGACAAGTAGCCCGAAGAAAGACCAAGGAAGAATCATGTTAACGTGTGTCCATGTTTTCCCATTAATAGACCCTACTAACCAATAGAGCACATCTTTCGCTTGTTCATTAAAGATGATCATGCCTTGCGTTAAAGAAGATAAAAAAAAGTGAACAGCCATACCGGCCAATGCCAGCTTTACTTGGGTCATACCTCCTCCCGAAGCAAAAGAATAGACTGCCATCCCTCCCACTGCTGCACCAATGAATGCAACGCAAACTAGAGATACGGAAGAAAGGTTAGGAAAGAAAACGAACGCGGACACAATAAAAAATGAGGCACCGGCATTAACACCAAACACTTGTGGAGAAGCTAATGAATTTCGGGTAATAGCCTGCATGAGAGCGCCCGCCACCGCTAAATTGGCACCGACCAATGCTCCAACTAAAGCCCGGGGCAATCGAAGGGTCCTTATAATAGTTTGTTCCTTGGACGAGTCGGCATCAAAAAAGGACTTCAAAACCATTGATGCATCTATATCGGCCGCTCCCACAGAAATACTCGTCAGGACTCCTAAAATCAGCAAAACGATTCCAGCGATAGCGGTACAATACACTTTCAGTTTACTTCTAGCTACAGTTTCCATCGCTATACAACACACTTCCTAACTAAATTTAAACCTAATGGAAAGCGAAGTAAGAATGGGATCTCTTACTTCGCTTTTGTTCCTTTATTCTTCACCAAGCATGTTTAAAGTGTCTTTAGCAATGGCCTCCGCTGATACAACACCACGGTATCTCGTCCATAAATCTCGATCAACACTATACACTTGTCCGCTTTTTACAGCCTTCAGGTCTTTCCAAAGAGGATTGTCTTTCCACTCATCAGTAAGTAACTTACCCTCATTATTCGCTAGAAGCAACACATCCGGATCAATCTCGACAAGCTGCTCCAAGTTCATCTCGGCATGTGGCTGTTCCTGCTGAATGGCATTTTTCAATCCCATGCGTTCAAGCAATGCTCCATCATAAGAAGAAGAAGTATGAGCTTGGAATGAAGTATCTCGTACAACTGCAGGTAAAACCGTCATATTTGAATCAACAGTAAGTTTTGCTTTAAGTTCCTTAAGCGTTTTTTCATGCTCGCTCAATCTTTTTTCTGCAGCATCTTCCTTATTCACTGCCTTTGCAATCGTTTTAAAAGAATCCAAGTTTTCTTGATATGTAGATTCCCGGCTTTTTAAGACAATGGTAGGAGCAATCTGCTGTAAATCTTTATAAATCCCTTTATGCCGCTCAGCATCTGCAATGATTAAATCCGGCTGTAAAGAACTGATCACCTCTAAATTAGGCTGCTCACGTGTTCCTACAGAAGTATAATCCATTTCTTGACCTACAAGTTTTGTAATCATATCTTTTTTGTTGTCATCTGAAATCCCGATAGGTTTTATCCCTAGGGCATTTAAAGAATCAACGAAAGATAACTCAAGCGTAACGATTTTTTTAGGAGTATTTTTAATTTCCGTTTCTCCCATTTCATGCTTAATCGTCCTTGTTTCTTGATTACTTGTTTCGGCAGATGTCTTCTCTGCTTCTGTTGTTTTTTGAGAATTATTACATCCTGATAACATCATCATAATCGTGAATAACAGGATCAATCCTCCTCCCCCAAACGTTCTTACTTTTCTAGATTCTCTCATTTTCCGCACCCTTTCCGTCATCTATACCTATTTAACTTCTTACCCAACGAATACTTCATAATTGAAAATGATTATCATTATCCTGCTGTTATGATAAAGTCATAGATTGATACCGTCAATATTAATAAAATTTTGTTAATAAAAATCATTTTGGCCATTAAGGCAACCTGCATGAATTTTATTGTTTACGTGAAGTTGAACTTTAAAAAAAGTAAAAAAAGAGCAAACCCGTTAAGGTCTGCTCTCCTTGCCTTGCCTTTTCAAAGAATCTATTTTCTTTCAATCAGCATCTCTTCAAGAGGATATTCTTCATTTGTAGCTTCTTTTTTTGGGCGTTTTATGGAGGTTTTAATAAGAATGGTAGAAACAATTGATAATGCACCCATGATCAGGTAGCCTGTCGATCTTGAAAACACTTCAATCAAGATGCCAATTATGACGGGTCCTAAAAACATTCCAGCAGAATATAAACTTTGGAACAAGCCCATTCTCGTGGATTGTTTAATCTCTGGTCAAATTTTACACTCCTCAAAAAAACGTTCAGAGTTATTTCAGAAATCCGCTCCCTTTCCGCCGACTGTCTGCCAAGCCTCCTCGACGCAAGCGTCTGTGGGGTCTCGGCTAGCCAGTTATTCGGCAGGAGTGTCGCAAATTTCTTCAATCCATTGAGGTTTCATAAAATAGTAAAAAACCCATTAAGGAATCTTGTCCTAAAACCATGGTTAGGGATGAAACCTGACTACAGTTTTTTCTTTAAAAAACAATCCAGTTGATTGGAACGGAAGGTGCGAGACTCCTGCGGGGAAAGTGCGTCCAAGGGAGACCCCGCAGGCGCAAGAGCGCCGAGGAGGCTCCCGGACCGCCCGCGGAAAGCGAGTGCCTGGAGTGGAAATCAAATTTTAAACCCTTAAAAAAACGTTCCAGCTGATTTCAGAAAAAAAGATAATAAACCTTTTTCTATTTATAGTAAAATGTAGATAAATTACAACTAATTGATCAATATTGGAGGATAGCATTGAGTGGGTTATATGATTAGAAGTAAATATTTGAAAGTTATAATACCGTTAGCTCTCATAGTAATCTGCGTTTATTGGTATTACTCAAGTATAGTAATATCAGGAACTTCAGAAAATGGAATGTGGAAGGTAACTTATTCGAAAAATATAGATTCCAGTGAACCAACTGGATGGGAAGGTCATTTAAATCAAAGAAATAACGATAATGTAACTGTAAAAGCCATTGTAGTTGAAGAAAATGATAAAATTAATACAAGTATCGATAGTTTTGAAGAAGGAAGGGCGGAAGATGGCGAAATTACTGTTCTGCATCCTTTTTCAGATGATTTTTACTTAGGACCTAAGCCATCAAAAGGCACAGTTGTGTCAGTAGTTTGGGAACACGATGATAAAACTCATACCGATATTATTAAAATTAGGTAGAAGTAAATGAGTCTGCCTGCAATTTTAAAAAACGTTCAGAGTTGATTGCAGAAATCCGCTCCCTTTCCGCCGACTGTCTGCCAAGCCCCCTCGGCAAAATCGCCTGCGGGGTCTCGGCTAGCCATTTATTGGCAGGAGTGTCGCAAATTTCTTCAATCCATTGAGGCTTTCATAAAACCAGAAAAAACTTTAATAATCATCTAGACTTGCTATAATATCATGGTTCGCGATAAGACCCTTCCGAACTTCTTTTGTAGACAAAATTGATAATAATTGAGTTGTCAAAACTTGAAAGTTGTTTTCCACTTCTGGCACTCGCTTTCCAATCAACGTTCAAATTTCACAAACAAGATTGGATCTTCGTGCCTTCCAGGTTATTTTAGTGAAACATTCCCTTTAAAAAGCGATACAGTCCATCTGCTCTATATGAATGATCCGTCACTTCATCCGCCTGTTCTTTGACCAGGTCCGTGGCGTTTTTCATGGCAACGCAATGTCCGGCGAGTTGGAATAGCGGGAGGTCATTTTCGCCATCGCCTACTGCCAGGATATTTTCCGGTGCTAGCTGGAAATGCTTCAGCAGCAGTTGAACGCCTGTTGCTTTTGTGATGCCTTCCACGGTCACTTCTACATTATGATGGGTGGAGGAAGCTGTGGTAAAGGCATTGTACTGCTTGATTTTCTCCAATTCCGCTTTCCATTTTCGAATCGTATTCATTTCATTGCTGAAGAAGTAAATTTTGGCTACGCTGCTTATATCCAGTTGTTCTGACCATCTTATTTTGTCTTCCACTGCATCCTGTCTTGATAGCCATTCATTTTCATCGACTGTCTCAGGCTTTGGAATCAAACCTTGTTTAACCATATAGTCTTTATCTTTAAGTAATGCCATCCGTGTTCCATCGTTCGGATGAACTTCGTAAAAAATCTCTTCCGCTCCTGCTTTGGCGACCAATTCCTCCACAAGTTCCGTCGACAGGGCGTGTTCGACAATCTGTTTCTTTCCGATAAATACGGACATTCCATTGGCGGTCACCATTCCATCGGCTTCCATGCCGGACGGTAAAACGTCCCTCACTTCTTCCAGTGTTCTTCCTGTCGCAATGAAAATCAGCTTACCACTTTTCCTAAGTTCGCCTATGTATTGTTCCAGCGTTTCATTCACAGTATTTCTTTCGTTCAATGTCGTGCCATCCAAATCGAGCACAATTGCTTTGTTGTTCATGCAAATCACCTCAAAAATCCAAATGATGATGAAAATGCCAACAGCCCATTATCTATAAAGATCTTAGGCTGTTGGTTTCATTCATTTATTTTTGTTTCTTTACCTTATCAGTATAACAGTTTAGGATAATCCTAAAAGTTTCATGACGCTTAGGATCAAGAGACCGACCACACCGAAATCCGAATCACCAAATGTGGTACCTTCAAACCCTACATCCCCCAAGAAGACCAGGAGTATTGCCGGCAGGAAACTAATGATGAGCCCGTTGGCAAAGGATCCAAGCATCGCTCCGCTTCTGCCTCCTGTGGCATTTCCGAATACACCTGCTGCAGCTCCGGTGAAGAAATGCGGTACGAGCCCCGGAACGATTACTTTCAATCCAAGTACCGGAAGGAGGAACATGGATAATAGTCCAGCTAAGAAACTGAATAGGAACCCGATGATCACTGCATTTGGAGCGAATGGAAAGATAGTCGGACAGTCCAATGCAGGTTTTGTATTCGGCGCCACTTTATCGGCAATCCCTTTGAATGCAGGGACGATTTCAGCAATTAACATCCGTACCCCTGCAAGAATGATGTAGACTCCTGCAGCAAATGTTATCGCCTGGATGAAAGAGAATACGATGAAGTTCGAACCACCGGATAATTCCGTTTCAATATAGTTCTGTCCGGCAAACAATGCGACGATCACAAAGAACATCGTCATCGTAAGCGATACAGCAACTGATGTGTCCCTCAGGAATCCTAAAGATTTAGGAACCTTGATTTGCTCCGTCGTTTTTTCCTTATTTCCAAACCATTTTCCAACTGTCGCGGATACAAAATATCCGATTGTCCCGAAATGGCCGATGGCAAAATCATCGCTTCCGGTAATCTTCCGTACGTATGGCTGAAGGAGGGCTGGGAACATCACCATGCATACTCCCAATAGAATGGAACCGACCAAGATAAGCGGAAATCCGTTGAGCCCGCCGACCGATAGCGTGACTGCAAGTAAACAAGCCATGAATAAGGTATGGTGTCCCGTTAAGAATATATATTTAAATGGCGTGAAACGAGCCAGCAAAACATTGACAACCATACCAAAAACCATGATTAGTGCAGTCGAAGTCCCAAAATCACTTTGGGCGGCTGCGACAATGGCTTCGTTATTCGGTATGACGCCTTGTACATTGAATGCATGATCGAACATTTTACTGAATATATCAAGGGCGCCAATGAGCACTGCCGCTCCCGCTCCAATGATAATGAAGCCCATGACGGTTTTTAGCGTTCCAGATACAACATCCGCACTGGATTTCCGCTGTAACAGCAGTCCAATGAGGGCAAACAGCCCCACAAGTATGGAAGGTGTACCCAAGATGTCATTCATGATAAGTTCCAGCATTGCCTCTCCCCCTCTTCTTTATGTTTCCTTCTTATAGATGTGAAGCCAATTTCGATGTGATTTCAGGAATGCTCATCATGTTTTCCAGTGTGACGATCGTCCGGGTTCCATCATCCAGCTGACCGACAATATCAGCCGCTCCCAGGTAAATATCTGCCTGAACCGTTTTTGCGGATGCCAGATCCGTATGATCCACCTTGGCTGTCTTACCCATTTCCGTCAACGCTTTCTTCACATTCATCTCCATGATGAAGCTGCTTCCCAATCCGTTTCCGCATACTACCATGATTTTCTTCATATCAATCTCTCCTTTTTTTATCCTACATGCATTTCCAATTTAGATTTGATTTCAGGGATGCTCATCATGTTCTCCAATGTGACGATCGTCCGGGTTCCATCATCCAACTGACCGACAATATCCGCCGCTCCCAGGAAAATATCCGCCTGAACCGTTTTTGCGGATGCCAGATCCGTATGATCCACCTCGGCCGTCTTACCCATTTCCGTCAATGCTTTCTTCACATTCATCTCCATGATGAAGCTGCTTCCCAATCCGTTCCCGCATACTACCATGATTTTCATTCCGCTTCCTCCTTCGAATATTTATGAACGTACTCCATAAGGACCGATTTATCTGAAGTGCTTAATATTTCTTCTATATTAGCTGGTTCATTCAATAATTGAGTGAGCTGGATCAATGCCCGCAGATGCGAATCGTTATCCACTGCCGCCAAAATGATAATCAGGCGTACCGGTTTATCCGGCGCAAAGTCCACGGCTTCATCCAACTTCAGCAAACTCATGGATAAAGACCTGACCCCCTGCTCCGGACGTGCATGGGGAATCGCCACTCCAGGCGTAATCACTACATATGGTCCATTCGTTTCTATCGCCTCGATCATGGCATCCACATATCGTTCCTCTACAGTTCCTAAGTCCACGAGAGGCTTGGCCGCGACTTGAATGCCTTCTTTCCAATCGGAAACATGCGGCTGTAATTGAATCGTTTGCATATTGAGGAGTTCTTCTAACACAGGCTTCTCTGCCTCCTTTAAAGAAAATTGGGTTATTTTTGGTGTATGGGTATACACATTCGACTTCAAAGCCTTTTCAAGCTGATCCTGTTCATGGATGGTTGCATACTTGGAAATGATCTTTAATAAAGCAGCAACATCCACACTTTCCGTCGTATATCCATACAATTCCTGCATGACCTGCTGGCGCAATGTATGTTTGTCCTGCATTTCCAAAATGGGCGGTACAACGAATAATGCCGCTTTTGTTCTCATATGCACCGTTGAAAAAACAAGATCGTACGACAGTGGGTATTCAGCCGCATTTCTTACGGACAGAACGTCCAGGAACAATATATCCGGAAATAATTCCCTCAATGTATAAATGAGGATATTGCTGATGCCAATGCCATTCGGGCATACGACAATTGCCCGTTTTCGATCATCCAATGTCGTCCCTTGCCTGCGCAGCCATCCGCCAAAATAGACCGTGAAGTATGCGACTTCCTCTTCTGATACCGGACAGCCAATTTCTTTCTCCAACACCCACAGGGATTTTTTTGTCAAATGATGCAATTCAGGATAGACCTTCTGCACCCGTCCCGTCATCGGGTTCATTTGCGGGAGACCATACCGCAGGCGATGATATGCCGGTTTAAAATGAACGTATAATTGTTGGCATAGCTGTTCTTTGTCTTTCAGGTGAACAAATGCCAGCCTCTCGAACTCTGCCACGATTTCCTGCAAAAGGTGTTGAATGGCTTCATCATCCTTAAGAGGCGAAATATCCTTCGTTCGATTCATGCTCAGTAAATGTAAGGTGGCGTATAAGTTTTCCGTTTCGCTCCATACTGATTGAAAGGCATTCGTTCTGGTCATTTCCTCAACCATTTTGTATTCTTCCGTCGCAACAAACGGCGCCCAGCTCTGGTCTGCCTGTAACTCTTCCCCTTTTCCTATGAGCTGATCAGTACATAGAAATAAATAGCTCAGTTCATGAAGCCGTTCATCCGTAAAGGTGATGCCTAATTTACGTTCGATCCTTTCAAGCTGTAACCGGATCGAGCTGATTTGCTTTTCATGATTTCCCCATATGCACTCCATGATCAATTCACTATTGGGACTGTTCAGTACATCATGCACGAGACGCTCAATGATATATCTCTTTACTCGGGTTTCCCCAATCACCACATAGCCATCTTGTTTGGAATACTGGATCTTGAGCGATATGTCCCTGTTTTTCTCTTTAAGTCTTTTTAAATCCTTCAACACCGTATTACGTGAAAGCCCGGTGATCGTCTGGAAATGATAGACGGACAATTCTTCTGGGCTTAACAGGATCATGAGGTAAAAAACTTTTTCCCTATCTGTCTCTGAAAATATATAATTGCGTTTTGTCAGTTTTACATTCAATTCTTCATCCCTGATCGTTTCAGAAAAGGAGTAGCCCATTTCACGATTATATTGAATCGGTTGATATCCATGAAATTGGAGCCAGTCATTCGCTTTGCTCAGACCATATTGGATTTGCCTTCTCGTCAGACCTGTTTGGGCTTCAAGCTCTTTCATTTTTGAAATGGGCGAATGCTGTAATAGTTTTAGTAAATTGGCGCTTCTTTCATCTAAAAACATTCTCAATCCCTCTCCCTGCTTCTACGATATCTCACTTCTTATTAAAAATGTAGCGTTTCTAAGTCCGAATGTTGTCATAGGTACTGCACAATAATATACTCTTTAAACATTTGTGCACAATACCGCAACTTTTCTTAAGACATTATTTGTTTCGTAAGCGATTTACAATAAGGAAAATATTTAGAAGAGGCTATTATGTACAATTTGAGGCATATTGGAATGCATGATATAGAAGTCTGGGGGCGGGGTGAAGCTGAGGGTTTGGAATGATGAGCCGTTTTAAAGGGGCTAAACTTTGGAGATGGAATTCGGAATAGGCATTCTTCACCAAATCAAAATGAAAGGGAAAACAACGTTCATATTTTACAAACACTCAAAAAAAGGTCTGGCTTGATTTCAGAAATCCGCTCCCTTTCCGCCGACTGTCTGCCAAGCCTCCTCGACGCAGGCGTCTGTGGGGTCTCGGCTAGCCAGTTTTTCGGCAGGAGTGTCGCAAATTTCTTCAATCCAATGAGGGTTTCATAAAACAGTCAAAAAACCCATTAAGGAATCTTGTCCTAAAATCATAGTTCAGTTCCATCTAAACTTTAAAACAAAGTTGATTGGAGCGGGTGTTCGAGACTCCTGCTTAGAAAAGCGCGTCCAGGGGAGACCCCGCAGACGCAAAGAGCGCCGAGAAGGCTCCCGGACCCCGCGGAAAGCAAGTGCCTGGAGAGGACAAATTCTACTAATCATAAAAAAACTGTAGGCAAACCCGATTTTCATCAAGTTTGCCTACAGTCTGAGAGGGGACAAGTGTCCCCTCCTTCATTCAATCAGTGCGTTATCTTTATATCTTGCTGAAATCGCGCTGAGCTCCCCTATAGCTTCCGATTATATTTTGATAACCAGGAAGCTGGCTGGAAAGTAAAGCACCAAAACCTTCGACATCGTTGCGCCAATCACGTTGTAATTCGCACGCTACGCTAAACCAGTTCATAAGCTGCACACCGCCATGGGCCATCCGCGCTAAAGCCGCATCAGCTACCTGTTTGCTGACTGTTCCAGAAGCATCTGTGACAGCGAATACTTCATAACCAGCGTTCAAAGCGGAAAGTGCCGGGAAAGCAACGCAGACATCCGTAACCACGCCCGCAATGATTAGTTGTTTTTTTCCAGTTTCTTCGATTGCTTTAACAAAATCTTCATTATCCCATGCGTTAATTTGTCCAGGCCGAGCTATTTTGGGTGCGTGCGGAAAGAGTTCTTCCAATTCTTGCATGAGCGGTCCGTTTGGTCCGTTTTCAAAGCTCGTTGTTAAAATGACTGGCAAATCAAAAAACTTTGCCGTGTTGGCAAGAGCCATAACATTGTTCTTGAATTCATCAACACCATAATCACGCACTAGCCCTGAAATAAGACCGGTTTGATGATCCACTAGTAGAACGGCAGCATCATCTTTGGAAATACGAGAATAGAGATCAGACATTTTTAAAGTCCTCCTTTTATTAAAGCTATCGAAGAAAGTTCATATGTAGGGAAATTCCCCCAACCCCTTCGTTGGTTGCAATCAGTTTATAACTTAACTGACTGTTATTTATAAGTTTATTTATAAACTTATAGCCTGTCAATCATATATATAATAAGATTCATTGATTATGGCTAATTAATCTAGAACTGGAGTGTGATCGATCCAATGAATGAATTGTTGTAAATAACGCTCAAGATAACGTTTTGTTTGTTCATCAGTAAGCACTTTCCGATCAGAATCAATCTTTTTATGTACTTGCGATATCAGCATTTTTTGAAATGGAAGAACATGAACTTGCATGGCCTCCAGTATTTGCCTGATTTGCATTTGAGCAAATGCAGTGCCCATTCCCCCAGGAGTAGCTCCGATCAGGCCAACTGGTTTTTTGGTAAGAACAGCGGACTCCCGAGGTCTTGATGCCCAGTCCAATGCATTTTTTAATACGCCTGGTATTCCAGAATTGTACTCTGGGCTCACGATAATGATCCCGTCAACGTCCTGAATGGCGGATTTAAATGACGTCACTGTTTCTGGAATGCCACTTATTTCCAAGTCTTCATTAAACAACGGAAGATCATTAATTTCGATCCAGCGAAATTGATAAGAATCAACCATATCTGGCAATGATTGAGCAATGATTCGATTATAAGAATTTTCCCGTAAACTGCCGCAAATAAGGCCGATGGTTCTGGTCATCTACTTCCCTCCCTGTTTGAAATCATCTCCTATAGTACCATAATCTACCAATATCAAAAAAGTGACGTTATTCCTAATCACTAAATATGGAAAAACATAATAGCTGGGTAAAAAGAACTTCCTAAAATGGATCATGAATTCTAAATTGCATGCACCAAAGTCCCCCTTCCATTTTCTGAATATTTACAACATACTATAAACTATAAGGCGATTGGGAGGAGTGCGGAAATGGATGAAAAGAAAGTTACATGGCTAGAGCTCTTTTATGATTTGTTATTTGTGGCGGCCGTTGCGGGCGCCACTCATGTTTTACTGCATGTTGAAGATGGATATATCCATCCAGAATATTTATTAAAGTTCGTGTTGATTTTTATTCCTATCTGGTGGGCTTGGGTAGGGCAAACCATATTTATTAACCGGTTTGGAAAGGATGTTTTTCATCAACGGCTATTTTTGATACTGCAAATGTTTTTTGTCCTCATTATGACATCAAGCTTATCTGTTGATTTTGATCCTTATTATCTTTCTTTTTTAATTGGTTATATTGGCTTAAGAGCCGTGACCGCCATCCAATATCTTGTTGTACAGCGGATAGAAGAGGGAGTTCGAAAAAAGGCAGCACTCTTTTTGGGAAGGTATTTTTGGATTGGAATCGCCATTTCATTATTCTCCGTCCTTTTTGATTCCTGGCTTCGATATGCAGTGCTGTATTTGGGCATCCTAATCGATATCATTATCCCAATCCTTGGAAGAAAGTGCTTAGAAAAGGTTCCTACAAATACGGCCCACTTGTTGGAGCGCTTTGGTCTATTTACCATCATTCTCTTTGGGGAAGCTCTTGTAAGCACTCTTGCGGTCATTCAACCTAAACAAGGAAATTGGGATTCGATAGCCTTTTCCATCATTTCATTTGCCCTGATAATAGCCATGTGGTGGCAATATTTCGATAACATGGAGAAAAAAGTCGACAAGTCTGTACAATCTTCCGGCCAAATCATCATTTACGGTCATCTGTTTATTTTAATGTCTATAAGCATGATTGCAGCAGCCATCAGATTATTGTTTTTACATGAGGTCCATTATTCATTTATCCTATATTTTGTTTTCGGTTCTGTATTGCTCTATTTCATGTCGGCCACTTTTGTTTTCCATCAATATAGACATAAGCACCAGCGGTTGCAAATATATCATTTAGGACTATTTTTAGGGATTTTAGCAGTCTTTTTTATTTTTAATTTGTTTGTCGTGGTACCGAATATTGTGATAATAGGCGAATTAACACTGTTTTTTATCATCTTTGCTAAACTAACGACCACATAATAAAGGAATCAAAGAAACCAGTATCAATAGATAATACTGGTTTCTTTAATTCAAAGATGGAAGTTTTTGCATTTGACACCATATTGGTTTATTCATAAACTGATTGTGACGAAGAAAGAATGGGGTGACATTCATGAAAGAAAACACAGCGAATCCCTCCTCATCTAATAATGAGGAACGACTAGGTTTAATGTTATGGTTCCGAATAACACGAATATATAACCAGAGTATCCGGGAGTCCAATCAACATTTAAAGAAATGGAATCTATCGGCAGCCCAATTCGATATCTTGGTCCAAGTGGGTTCCCATGAACGATTGTCTCAGCAAGAACTGGCAAACAAGCTTTTTGTGACAAAAGGCAATATCACTCAACTATTAAGGAAAATGGAAGAGTTGGGATTGATTAAACGGGAACAGGAATGGAAAACAAAATACCTTTCATTGACTGAGGAAGGAAAAGAATTTTTTCATGAAGTTGTTCCAAAACAAGAGCATTTTCAGGCTTCACAGTTTGCCAACTTGAATGAGATGGAAAAACAACAGCTTTTGGACTTACTTAGTAAAGTTCAAAAATGAAAACAGATCACCTGCTAGAATGGTGATCTGTTTTTTTTATCTTTTTTACTTCGGCTTTTTCATGAACAATGAAAGCACCACATTCACGATGGCGAAAATCAAACTAATTTTAAATACAAGTGATGAACCTGAGGCAGCGGCTGCCGGTAAATCATTTGCCACATCAGTCAAGTAGCCATTTTGCTTCGCAGAGAATAGCGAAACCATGACCGCTATCCCAATTGCCCCTGATACTTGCTGTGATGTTTGCGTAATAGCGATGCCATCCGGATAGAATTGTTTTGGCAATGCATTCAATGTATTCGTTTGTACTGAAGCGAGTACCATGCCAATGCCAAGCATCATCACGATATGCGTAACAACCATGATCCATAGTGCTGTGTCTGTTCCATACATTGCATATAGCCCGTAGCCAATGACAACCAGAATCGTTCCTGGTGTAATTACGGCACGAGGTCCATATTTATCGAACAGCTTGCCGATGATCGGAGCAAAAATGCAGTTTAATAGACTGCCTGGCAGCATGATCAGCCCAGTGGCGAACGCAGAAACCAATAACGCCATTTGCATATACATAGGTAACACAACCAGCATCGATAACATGTTGAGGAATGTAATCATGTTCATCGCAAGACCTAGCACAAATAGTGGGTATTTGAATGCTTTTAAATTTAACATCGGGTTTTCCATCTTCGTTTGACGGATTGCAAAGAGGATTAGGGCGATCAATCCAACAATGATCGTGCCAATTACCGTCATGCTCGTCCAACCATGATCCCCGCCTACACTTACACCGTATACAACTCCACCAAAGCCAATCGTCGATAATACAACTGACAAGATATCGATTGATACTTGTCGAGTTTCATTGACATTCGGAATATAGATATAGCCGAAGATAAGCGAGAATAACAAGAATGGAATCGTAAACCAGAATATCCAAGGCCATGATAACGTATCTAAAATCATTCCTGCCAATGTAGGACCGAATGCTGGACCCGCCAAGATGACTAAGCCCATCACACCCATTGCCCCGCCGCGTTTATTCGGTGGGAAAATCGTGAAAATGACATTTTGCGTCAATGGCAAAATGATCGCCAGTCCAGCTGCCTGAATGACACGCGCCGTCAATAACATGCTAAAAACCGGTGCTACTGCAGCGATGACCGTTCCGATGATCGAAAAAAATAAAGACGCCATGAACATTTGGCGTGTTGTGAATTTTTGCATTAAAATTCCTGTTACTGGCACTAATATACCAAGCGTTAAAAAGTAGCCTGTTGCAAGCCACTGTATCGTCGTCGCATCCACGCCAAAAATATGGCTCAATTCACCTAAGGCGATGTTCAATGCGGTTTCACTAAATAGCCCAACAAAGCCTGCTACCAAAAGAGCTCCCATTATCGGTCCTGTTTTAATATTTTTATTATCCACTTGTTAAAACTCCTTCAATATATTGGGTAACAATTGCGAAATTACTTTTAGCGGCTTTGCCGATGTTTCGGCCAAACAAAGCATCATTGCCCCTTCGATAGAGGCTGTCATCATCAATGCAATATTGGAAGCCAACTCTTTTGAAAATCCATCTTCCATAAGCTTATTAAAATAAATCCCTTGAATTTTCACATAAAGTTCGGCGCAAGCCTTTCGTACAGGATCACTTAATGTGGCCATTTCACTTACCATGCTGCTAAATGTGTAACCCGTAATCGTCCCTTCACTTTCTAAATTGACGATTAACTTTTCAATCATGTAATTTGTCGCTTCTAACGTTGTCGGATACCGTTCAAAAATATCCACGATATCCGTCGTAATTACTTCATTCAAGGAATGAAGGCAAGCGATTAATAATTCCTCTTTTCCATTAGGAAAATGGTGATAAAGCGAACCTTTCGTAACATTACATACCTTTAAGATTTCGCTTAGTCCAACACCTTTATATCCTTTTTGCTGGAAAAGAATCGTTGCTTTTTCGATTATCAACGATTTTGTATCCATTTCCGTAGCACACCCCCACTATACCAACCGGTCTATTTGTTACTATAACAAAAAAAATTCTTTGGATGTAAGTACTTTTTTGCCTCTCTAAATAACGAATTCACAATTTAGACAAACTTTTTATAAACGGTATTTGATTTTTCTATTCTATTATCAGTTGACATTTTGTATACATATGTATACATTTAACACAAGAAAGAAGCGTATACATATGTATACACGGAAAGAGGTTTTAACATGAGAAATGAAAAACTCAAAAAAGAAGGCCATCACAAAGGAAAAGACCATGGTTCACACCATCGTGGCCCAAAAACATTTCGCCGCGGAAGGGCCATTGCTTTTTTAGAAATGATGAATGTTAAACGTTCAACCATTAAGGAACAGTTAGATAAACCAGAGTTTCAATCCATTAATCAAATCTTAGTCGGTGAATTAAAAGCCATTGATATGTTAATCAACGAATTCATTCAATTATTTGAAATACAAGAAAATGAATCAGCCGATAAGAAAAGTGAAGAAAAGGAAACTTCCAATAATGGTGAGAAAGGAATGGAAATGAATGAAACAAATTAACAGTTATATCGATTCAGTGTTTTATACCAAAGATGCCCTTTTGGAAGAAGTCATTACGTCCATACAAGAAAACGGAATGCCGTCCATATCGGTATCCCCCTCATCTGGGAAACTTCTTACAATGCTTATATCCATTTCAGGAGCTAAAAATGTTTTGGAAATAGGGGCACTTGGGGGCTACAGCGGGATTTGCCTTGCCAGGGGATTCGGCAACGAAGGAAAATTAACCTCCCTTGAATTAAAGGAGGAGTACGCAAAGTTAGCTTATGGCAATCTATCAAAAGCGGGCTTCGGCGATCAAGTATCATATATGACCGGAGCAGCTCTGCAAAGCCTTGAAAAACTCGTTCGTGATAACAAGAAATTTGATTTTTTCTTTATAGATGCAGACAAGGACAATTATGAAAATTACCTGCAATATTGCATTAAGCTGGCAGAACCGGATGCTCTAATCGTCATGGATAACGTACTTGCGAGGGGCAGTGTCGCAGATCCGGATGCTGAACCTGAACGTCACACTGCATTCATGAAGGCATTCAATGAAACTGTGGCCAATCACCCTCAACTGGAATCCATGCTAATTCCAATCGGTGATGGGCTCACCATTTCAAAAGTAAGTGCTCAAATTCATGAGTAATGTGCGAATTCACGAGTAAAATGCTCAATCTCACGAGTAAAGTGCTCAAACTCACGAGTAATGTGCGAATTCACGAGTAAATTGCTCAATCTCACGAGTAAAACAGCTAAATTCACGAGTAAAGCGCTCAATCTCTCGAGTAATGTGCGAATTCACGAGTAAATTGCTCAATCTCACGAGTAATACAGCTAAATTCACGAGTAAAGCGCTCAATCTCACGAGTAAAACAGCTAAATTCACGAGTAATGTGTTCAATCTCTCGAGTAATGTGCGAATTCACGAGTAAAGCGCTCAATCTCACGAGTAAAACAGCTAAATTCACGAGTAAAGCGCTCAATCTCACGAGTAAAACAGCTAAATTCACGAGTAATGTGCGAACTATCGCCCGATCTCACATGATTTCGCCTAGACTCACGTATATATCGATCAAACTCTTGAATTTATCGCTCAAACTTGCAAATTTATCGCTCAAACGTTCGTATATATCGCCAAAATTTCCTTTTCAGGAAGAAAAATAAAATGAATTTCTAGAATTCTGAATGAAAATGATTTTTATTATCAATAATAAAAAGAAAGAAGGGTAACCAGTTGATGGTTACCCCCGATGATTTAAATTTCTGGATCAAATGTTTTGCAATCCGTTTCTTTGCTATTTGATGCTTGATTCCCTTTATGGCTTACAACATAAATAGCATCAGCACTGCATTTGTTTCCAGAATCCCAATATTTACAATTATTTACTTCACATAGAACATCTTTTGCCATCTTATCACACCTCCTCATTTGCTATCATTAACAAAGTTGGGGTTATTGATACTTTCCTTTTTCAGGTTTTTGTGTCTAATTTTAAGGAAAACGGAATTAAGGGCATTTTTTAACATTCGCAGCGAACAAAAATCCGGGCAGCTTCCGCCCGGATTTTTTATGCTCATGCTGATCTTTTCAGTAGTTCTGCTTGAGGGATTTTCCAAAGCTCCCGCCATTTTTTCAAGGCGGCAACCAGGATGATTAAGCCCAGGATTAACATGGTGATCGATAATATTCCGTTCAAGATGCTGAATCCTGCAGAGTCCGGGTTCAGGTAAACGTTTCTGACCATCCAGTACCCTGCTACATTAACCGTTACATATAAGTAGGCAAGGGGTACGAGGCATGTCCACATATACCAGCGTTTGTCTGCAATTTTCAATACGACGGTCGCACCGATGATGAGTCCAATCGAGGCCATGAGCTGGTTGGATACGCCAAAGAGTGCCCAGATCGAACTAATGTCCCCAGAGTAAAGCAGGTATCCCCATATAAAGCAGGCTAACGCGCTGGCGAAGATGTTACCCGGCAGCCAGTCTACCCTTTTTAATGGTTTATAGAACTCCCCGAAGAAGTCCTGGATTAAGTAACGGGCAACACGTGTCCCTGAATCGATTGCGGTTAATATGAACACCGCCTCGAACATGATGACGAATTGGAAGAAAAACGAAGCCAGTTTGTCAAAGAAGGGAATTTCAGTAAAAATATAGGTCATTCCGACAGCAAGGGTCACTGCACCGCCTGTCCGTCCTTCCAGGTTAATGCCGATTTCTTCACTAAGTTCGTTAAGGTGCACGGTTTCCATACCCAATGTTTGAAATACTTCAGGTGAAGAGTTAATCGCAAAATAATCCCCTGGCTGCAGCGAAACCGCAGCAATCAATGCCATGATGGCAACGACACATTCCACAAGCATCGCTCCGAAACCGACGGATTTGATATCACTCCAACGGTTTAACATTTTTGGAGTTGTGCCCGAGCCGACAAATGCATGGAATCCTGAAATCGCCCCACAGGCGATCGTTATTGAAATGAATGGCCAAACGGGTCCGGCTACAATCGGGCCCCCGCCATTAATGAATTCGGTAAACGCAGGAAACTGGATTTCTGGATTCACCACGAAAACGCCGATAATCAATGCGGCAAAAACACCGATTTTCATAAATGTACTCAAGTAATCACGAGGTGCCAGCAGCAGCCAAACAGGCAATGCGGCAGCGAAGAAAGCATAGATCGGCAAGATGATGGCAAGTGTGCTCGCCTCAAGTGTCAATAAGTCACCAAGTGCCGTTCCTTGAATGTTCGGACCAAGTAAAATAGCGGCCATGATAAGCGTAAACCCGACGATGGTCGCACCTTTCAGATTGCCGGTTTTTTTATGGTAAAGCCCAACACCCATGGCGATGGGAATGGTAATCCCGACTGCAAACGTCCCCCATGGATTATTTTCCAAAGCATGCAGAACGACCATTGAAAGTCCTGCCATCGTGATCGTAATGATAAAAAGCATCGCGAGTCCTGTACAGAAGCCTGCTACAGGTCCAAGTTCTTCTTTCGCAACTTCCGAAAGGGATTTGCCGTCTTTCCGCATCGACGCGAAAAGCACGACGGCATCATGGACGGCTCCCCCGATTACAGCCCCGATTAAAAGCCATAATAAACTTGGCAAATAGCCGAATTGTGCAGCAAGGATCGGACCCACCAAAGGACCGGCCGCTGCAATGGCTGCAAAATGGTGGCCGAATGCCACCCATTTATTTGTTGGAACATAATCTTTTCCATCTTCTAATTTATGGGCCGGAGTCGGCTTGGAATCATCGAGTTTTAATACTTTGAGTGCTATGAATGTCCCGTATAAACGGTAGGCAATCATTAATATACAAATGGAGCCTATGACAATTGTAACCGCATTCATATTTGAACCCCCTCTATTTCTTACATCGTAAAATGATGATATCACAATGAAAACGGCTTCAATGGGTTTTCAAGTTATAATGCAGATATCGAGGGATGGACTGCATTATGAAGAAGGTAAAATGCAGAATTATGAAAATTTTTAAAAACCGATAAGCTGCCTTAGCTCCTTCACATATGTGCGGCTTACCGGAATGTTTGATCCGTCACTCATAATGAGATTATAAGTCGAGTTGAACCAAGGCTGTATTTCAGATATATGGATGACATTCACGATAAAACCGCGATGCACCCGTAAAAATGAGCGATTATCGAGCTTCCTTTCAAGCACGATGAGGGGCTCGCCGATTTTATATTCATTTTCTTCGGTTTTAATGATCGTCTTTCCTTCCACGAGTCCTATGAACAAAATATTATCCCGGTCGATCAAAACGATCCGATCATCTATCGATACAGCCAATTTACCTGTATGTTCCACCGCCGTACGGCTGGCCGGAGGTGCTGTACTGGATTCATCTTTCCCGATTTGCCGCTGCTTCATGAGCTTATCCAATGTTTGACGAATCCTTTTTTCATTAAATGGCTTTAATAGATAATCAAATGCATATAACTCGAAAGCTTGGAGGGCAAACTCATCATAAGCGGTCGCAAATATGAGCGAAGGTGCAAGGTCAAGTTCCGCCAATTGCTTAGCCAAATGCAAGCCATTGCCTTCTGCAAGCTCAATGTCCAAAAAGACAAGTTCAGGTTTAAGTCGGGAGATATCCCTCATGGCATCTTCTATCCCCTCGGCCTCTCCCACGATTTCAACTTGCCTGCTTCTCTTCAATAGATATTTCAATTCATCTCTTGCCAGTGGTTCATCCTCTACGATAAATGCTTTCATCATCGTTGACATATGCTCCTTTTTCGTTGAGTGGTATTGATATTTTCACTTGTGTTCCGTGCCCCGGTTCACTTGCGATCGAAAGGCTGGCCTGCCCTTTATAGATCCCTTCCAGCCGTTCACTGATATTATGAAGGGCCGTTCCTGTACCCTTAGTCGATTCTACAGCATGCTTACCCAATTCATCTATTCTCCCGCTTGAAATCCCTTTTCCGTTATCTTCCACAACAATGCGCATCGTATCGTCTTTAAAGTATGCGTGAATGATGATTTCACCTTTGCCTTTCACAGGTGGAAATGCATGGTGTACCGCATTCTCAACAAGTGGCTGTAATGTGAATGGAGGGATGAGAACTTCCTTAAGCCTTGGTTCGATTCGAAAGTTGATATGATATTTATCTGGAAAACGCGCCTGCTCCAGTGATAAATAAGCGTTAACATGCTCTAATTCCTTTTCCAGTGGCACAAGTATTTGTCGGGCACCTTGTAAATTAGAACGAAAGAAGGCACTGAGCTCCTGCAATAAATTTCTTGCCTTCTCGACATCCGTCCGGCATAGAACGGATATCGTATTGATTGCATTAAATAAAAAATGAGGATGGACCTGTGCCTGTAAGGCCTTAATTTCAGCATCCTTCAATAATTTCGTTTGCATTTCCGCTTTAGCGAGTTCCAATTGAGTGGAAAATAGTTTTGCCAACCCTTCAGCTAACTCTTGTTCCACTTGGCTTAATTTATCGGGATGCTTGAAATACATCTTCAAAGTCCCGACCGTTTTCTGTTGGACCTGCAACGGCAGGACCACTGCCGCCTGCAATGGGCATTGATCATGAAAACAATAAATGTCCTTTTTTGTTTTGGCCACGATGATTTTCCCTTGTTCAAGGGCTTTTTTCGTTAAGCCTGTCGCTATTCCAACCTTAGGGACATGGTGATCGGACGCAGCACCCACATGGGCAAGTACGTTATGTTCATTGGTAATAGCCACGGCATCAGCTTCAGTCAGCCCCAAGATGATTTGGGCTATTCGTTTGCATGAAGTTTGATTCAGACCTTGCCGGAAAAAGGGCAAAGTCTGATCCGCAATCAGGAACGCAAGATTGGTTTGTACAGCCCGCGTCCGTGCTTCGTCCCTCGTGATCGACTGAATGATGAGCATGAATAGTAAAGTCCCGAACCCGTTGATAATGATCATGGGCAGTCCGATTACTTGTACGAGCTCCCACGCCCTTTCAAATGGTTTGGCCGTCACCAGGATGATGCCCATTTGGATCGCTTCCAATGCCATGCAAATGGGAAGGGCAAACCAAGGAGTGATCGTCCCATGCTTTCGCCGCCTTTTCCCCAAAAAACCCGATAAAACCCCAGCCAAAATCGCAGCGATCGCACAAGCCCCCGCCGTAAAACCCCCGAGAAAATAACGGTGAAGCCCCGAAATCAAACCTACTCCCAACCCAACAAATGGTCCTCCCAGCAAACCGCCGATAGCCACGCCCATAATCCTTGTGTTGGCAATCGCGTTATCGGGAGCAATCTCAGCATGCCAATTCCCCTCTGGAATGGCATGATTCCCGATTTCGATCCCTGTATAGTTACTAATGATGCCGAACGTCCCAAAAAGTGCGATAAACATGATTTTCTTTGACATGTCATGTTCATGGCCTATCATTTGCCGAAAGGGTTTCATATAGGAAAGCAGGAATGCGGCAATTACGATGATTCCCACTTTTTCAAACAGCGACGGTAATAAATCAACCAAAGCATTCACCCCATTTCTGGCTTTTTCATTCATCTTACACCAGCCATGAAATCCTTGTCGAATTTTGTTTTTACGATTAACACGAATAATCCAAGAACATGGAACCTCCATTTAACATTTAGGATATACGCCTTCAAATAGCATAGGGAACATGAGAATGCTATGGTTGGTTCAATCCCGGTATGATCATTCAAAAAAAAAAGCCTATAAATACCAAGGCTTTTTCATAAGGAGGAAATCATTTTATCTGAGTCGTTTATATAGGAACCTGTCACCATCCTTATGTAGACAATTATCAAGTTTTTCGTCATAGAAGTTCCTGACAGATGCACGATATTAGACCAAAGGCAGTAATTGAATTTTTTTTACCATCCTTTGGTCGCCTTTGAAATGGAACGCTTTTTTTTCAATAGTCCTATCACTAACAATAACACCGGGAGCAGAAAACAAATGGTTAAGGAAAATGGCGTCCACGCTTTTGAAGTAAAGTTTCGACTATGTACTGTATTTGGATGTGTAATGATGGAGAATGCAAAAATTAAAAATGCTAATGGGAAGTGAAGAATTTTGTGATTTTTTAATCCTAGTACTTGAGCTAACCCCAGAGAGAGTCCATAATAACAAATCGTTAGCTTGAAATACACGGAAAGAATCCAAATGATGGCTACAATGACTTCAATACGTTCAAAAAAATCACCAACACTCAACACCTTTCCTAACCTATAAGAAGGATTTTTTTGCAGTGCGGTAATATCAGTACCCAATACGAGGATACTGAAAATAATCACCAAGAATAGAACGATGCCTCCTAATAATGTTCCTCGATATAAGTTTTTTTTCATTTCATCCTTTTCATTTACATAGGGCATGATCATTAAAAAGAAAACGAGCTGTACATAAGGGAGTGCTAAAGTGTGATATGAGCCATTAATAATTGGTTTCATGCCTTCTTCAAAAATAGGTTGTATATTTTCTATTTTGATATCAGAGATAAGAAGTAAAAATAACATGAAAAGCAGACATACTATCCAAGGAAAAAAGATTAATGCAGTTCTGCTGATGACTTCTAATCCTAACCGTACACCGATTATGCATGTCAATAAAAAAAGAACCATAATCATTTCGATAGGTGTTCCAACCAAAATTTGTGTCGTTGAAAAACTCCCTATTTCATACAGTAAAGCAGACGAAAGATACAAAATATAAAAAAGAAAGAGCAGTGCCGAGATTTTCCCAACCCATTTCCCCAATATTTTTTCATTAGCTTCGACATAAGTCTTAGATGGATAAATAGAGGCTAATTTATTATATAAGAAAACAAAACACAAACTGATGAGCGTAGTTATGATATAGGAAATCCAGGCATCCTGCTTTGCTAACGTGACAAGTAGAGCAGGTACATTAAGTATCGAACCTCCTATCGTAAATATGATGACCAATATTAGAAATTCTCCGGAGCTAATTTTTCCTTTCTCGAGCATAATCAGTACCCCCCCTAAGACAGAATCCGTTCCATGAAAGATGTGAAGGGATCATAAAATATTGTTATCCAGTCTAAGGGATTAGGGATGGTAATATTTTTGATTAATAAAATACTCAACGTCATGCCAACTAAAAGCAATAGAATATAAACGGAGATTTCCCTCCAGCATTTATTTTTAATAAGTTGAGGTAATTCGAAATATGAAATAACAGCTCCAGTAAACACTGTTCCAATCATTGCCCACATTGATTTTACTCCTCAGGTTATTATCTTTACTTTAACGGTCACATTCACTTCCAAATCTCGAATTGCTGTTCCCGCAGCCAGTTAGAACTATAGTAGGTAAGATGAATGCTACGGTTATGGTTTCACCTTGGATGCAAATATATCCATTTAAATAAAATAATTTGTAATGAAATAAAGGGCATGTTTTGAAAAAAGATTAATCAAAACAAGCCCTTCTTACATTTAATAGAATTGCCCTAACTGCGCTCTCGAAATTACCTTTGGGGGATCCGAAAAGGTTAGTCATACCCCGGTATCATTTCTGAAACAGCAGTCGTCATTTTTGGAACCCACCACAACCAAAAATAGTTTATTGTGAAACGAGGAGAGTAAACAAGTTATTTCATTTTAGGAACAAGTATGAGGTATGAATATGGAATTGAAAAATCAAATCATTTATATCAGTAAAAAAGTATTGAACAGTATTAAGAATTTCAAATTCAATTTTGAGACTATTTTTTTTATCTTTGATAAAGAGCTAAATGTTTTATACTCAAAGAGTAATTTTGAAAAAAAAGATTTAAGTAAATTGATTATTAATGATTCTGTTGAAAATAATGCATTTGTTTTAAGTTCATTGCAAAATACTACTGTAAAAACTAAAAATCAAATCTTCGGCAAGGATTTTAGTGTTATATCTTCCCCGATTCATGAAATTAAAAATAAAGAATTGCAAGGTTATGTAGGTATAATCACAACGGATGATAGTGAAAATTTCAAAGTGATTTCTGAAATGCTGGCCATTCAAATCTCCTACGAGTTACATGTGTATCGAGAGAAACTATTAATTGAAGAAATAATAAAAACAGACACATCATCTTTAATCACCAGGGACGATCAACATGCAGTTGAATTGCGAATCATAAAGAATATAACTCAAGGTCTCAGAGATAAAGAAATAGCTGACAATCTGCATATAAGTGTTTCTACAGTTCGTAATTATATAAATAAACTGTTTGAAGAATTGGATTTAACCTCCAGATCACAATTAATCTGCTTATACTATGAAAATAAATTGTATGACATTCTTAATGAAATAAAGATAAAAAACGACTATTTAGAGGAATTATGATAAGAAGATTCAGATTTTTTTAGTCACTAGGGTTTATATCATTGATACTCCAATTGGCTTCTTGAATCTACACACAAATAACAATTAAATCAATATTTCATCCCATTTCTTTTCTGCGAAATGGGATTTTTTATGTTTACTCGAAATATGCTAGGTGTTAAAAAGGATAAAGCATCTATTATGTTAAAATTTAAAGGAATGGTAGTATTTTTGTGCTTGATAAATAGGTAATCATTATTCAATGGAGGCAACACAATGGCTGATGATATGCCTTCTGTTTAAGGAGAATAGGGCTGCACAGCACATAGATATAAATGATATTGTGGACTGACTTTCAGTTCAGGAAATTTCAAGAGAAATTTTAAAAGAATAAAGTAAATAAGATGGAGGCGATTAATGTGTTGGTAGTTACCACAGAAAAAATTGAAGGGTACAAAATTGTAGAAGTGAAAGGACCCGCCTTTGGACTAATTGTAAGAAGCAGAGGGATTGGCGGCGATATCATGGCAGGGTTAAAATCCTTAGTAGGTGGAGAAATCAAGCAATATACAGCTATGCTTGAAGATTCAAGAAAAGAAGCTATGGACCGTATGATTAAAAATGCCAATCAAATGGGAGCAAACGCAATTGTAATGATGAGATATGATTCTGGGGAAATCGGTAAAAATATGAGTGAAATCGTTGCATATGGAACTGCCGTTATTGTGGAGGCAATATAATGAAATTCATCATAGGGTACTATATATTACAAATTGTTATAGTTATCTTATGTATTCTACTTGGATACTTTATCTATGATAAACGGTTTAAACGTAATCACGGTGTAAAAGTTCCTGATGGATTTCAATCGACAGATGAAATAAATATAGACCCTGTGAATGGAGAAAAAACAAGGGTGTATTATAATCCTGATACGGGTGAACGCTTTTATAAAAAAGAAAAATGATTATAAAAAGCCACGTTTTTGTATGAAACGTGGCTTTTTATTGTTTTTTATTTAAGCGATTTGATCTCAGTTTTTACCCATGAATGTTGATTTAACGGGATTCATCTTTTAATTCAGCATTAAGTTTTTAGCAAACTTCTGCGAAACAATAATGGACATGATGATGAAGTATCATTTGATTCGGTTTCAAGGGATTTTAATAACAAAGTTATTTTTGCATTACAGACTTATAGTGCCCGGGGATGCTTTTAGCTGAAATGGCCAATCTGTTCCAGCCGTTGATCGTGATGATGATGGTAACGAGATCGATATATTGTTTTTCATCAAAATGAAGGCGGACCCGCTCATACAGTTCATCAGGTACACCGTTTGAAGAAATGGCCGTTACCGCTTCCGTCAATTCCAGCACTGCCCTTTCCGGTTCAGAATAGAATGGTGATTCACGCCAAGCACTCAAGCAGTAGATTCTTTGTTCCGTTTCACCCATTGCCCGGGCATCCTTTGTATGCATATCCAAGCAGTACGCACAGCCATTTATTTGAGACGCGCGAATTTTAATCAATTCGATTAATTTGCTATCGATTCCCGTTGTTTTCTTGTATTCCTCCAATTCCATCATTAATTTGACCACTTCCCGATTTGTCTTCATGTAGTTAATGCGTTGTTCCATGTCTATCTCCTCCATTAAATCTTTTTGGTTCCACTTATAAGACAATATAGGGGTTTGATTTGTGACATACAAAAAAGAGAGCCCGTCATGAGCCCTCAGTCTACCCTATTAAGGAACAAGAATATGATTTAATTTATCGGGATTGGTAACAATAAAGATTTTTCGAATATTTTTTTGTTTTGAATCCAATTCAAAGCAGATGACTTTGACAGGCTTTCCTTCTTTCATTTGCAAGATTCCTTCCTGACCATTGACCATCACCGGAAGAAGTTCTCCTATGAAACCTCCTTTAGCAGTAACTCCTGTAAGAAAGGAGAATACGCGCTGTTTGTTTACAATCGGTTTTAATGCAGAAAGCACTTTTCCTCCGCCGTCAGTAACAAGGACAACATCTTCTGTAAGGATATCCAAAAACTCCTCAAAGTTTCCTGTCGTAGATGCTTTTATGAATTTTTGTGCCAAAAGATCGACATGTTTCGTATCCTCCGGATGGACTGGCAGATCATTCTGTAATTTCCGCTTAGCCCGGCTGTAGATCTTTCTGCAGTTCACTTCATTCTTTTCCAGCATTTTGGCAATATCTTCATAGCTGTAAGCGAATGCTTCTCTAAGCACGAAAACCGCTCTTTCAACAGGTGAAAGCTGTTCCAGCAAAACGAGGAAGGCATACGCAACCGTTTCATCCGTTACAACCTTATCTAAAGGCTGTCCTGTTTCGTTTACACGGGGTTCAGGCAGCCAAGGTCCTGTGTAAACCTCTCTTCTCTTACGGGCTGAATTTAAAAAGTTCAGACAGCGATTTGTCGTCATTTTCGCAAGATATGCTTTCATGTCCTTAATTTGTTCGGTATCAAGCTTAAGCTGCAGGAATAAATCATGGACGATATCTTCTGCGTCGGTAACCGTTCCAAGCATCCGGTATGCGATGGAAAAAAGAAAAGGTTGATATGTCTTATATAATGTATCCAACTCCACTTGCTTCACCTATTTTCTATCAAATTCGTTTTTTGAGTTGTATGACCCTTTCCATAACTATTCTCTAAACCAATCATTTATCCTTCTTCACCCGGTTTAAAGCAGACAATCTACAACTTAAAAAGAACAGCCAAAGAGCTGCTCCCAGACTGTAGACAAAATCGATAATTATTGACTTTGCCTACAGTGAACGTTGATTGGAACGTAGGGCACTCGCTTTCCGCGGGCGGTCATTGGGCCTGTTGTGTCTCCTTTGGACACGCTTTTCCTGCAGGAGTCCCGAACACCCGCTCCAATCAACTTTTTTTAAACTTAGAAAGAACCCCTTTTGTCTACTCAGAGCAGCCAAATAGCCATTCGTTTTTTTAACGTTTAGTATTTAATGAAATCAGCTATTAATATAAACACTGCACCTATTACTATCCAGATCAACAACAAGGGCCAGAAGAATTTCACCCATTCTTGATATTTAATTTTGGAGACTGCCAAGCTTCCCATAAGCATGGCAGAGGTAGGGAGAATGCAGTTTGATAGACCATCTCCCAACTGATACGTGAGGATTGTCGTTTGTCTCGTAACACCAATCAGGTCGGAAAGCGGTGTCAATATCGGCATGGTCGTTGCAGCCATACCCGTTCCTGAAGTAATGAACACATTCATGATGGTCTGAAATACATACATGCCTAGAACTTGGATGGAACTTGGCAAATGGCCTACTGTTGCTGCAAGTCCGTTTACAACTGTATCGATAACATGTCCTTGCTCTAACACTACGACTACACCTTTTGCCAGACCAACAATAAAAGCACCGAAAGTGATATCCCTTGCCCCCTGAACAAACTCGCTGGCAATTTTGCTTGGACCATATTTAGATAAAAAGCCAACAATAACTCCTAATGTTAAGAAGAATGCCGCTAATTCTTCCATCCACCAGCCTTTTTTGGAAACACCCCAAATAAGGAAGCTAAATCCTATCAACACGACAAAAATAGTTAAGTAATGATTGAGCTTCATGGAGGATAAAGTGGATATATCCAAATTCTCGTGCTTTTCTTCTTTTTCCAAGTCATAAACAATACCGGCATGTGGATTTTTTTTCACTTTTTTTGCATATCTAATGATATAAATGCTCGTGGCAATTAGTAAAACAACCAAAATGATTCCACGTAACCACATACCGGAAAACATCGGAACTTCTGCAATAGCTTGAGCGATTCCTACATTGAAGGGATTAAGGAGTCCAGCTGTAAAGCCGACAGCTGCGCCGAGCGTCACCATGGCTGTTCCAGTCAAAGCATCATAGCCTAATGACCTTGCGATCGCAATGCCAATGGGTACAAATGCCATGACTTCTGCTGACATTCCAATCGTGAATCCACCGATTGAAAATAGGGTTAAAAAAATGGGAATGATGACGATTCCTTGGTTCATGAAAGTCTTTCCAACCCTTGCAGCCACGGCTTCGATCGTACCTGTGGAATTAATGATTTGAAATACTCCACCGACAATAAAAATAAAGAAAACTGTATCACTAGCATCTATAAGGCCATGAACAATCGCTAAAGGAACCTCGAATATACCAATGGGGTTGTTCTCTACAGAATGATAAGAGTTTTCTACTACTACCGTATTACCCGTTTTTTTATCTTCCACTCTGTCAAACTCACCTGCGGGCACTAAATAGCTTAATGCAGCTGCAACTAGGATCATACAAATAATAATTACAAATGTGTGTGGCATTTTTATTTTGCTTTTTTTGAATGGTGGTTCATTCTTTATAGTTTCAGCACTCACTTTACTCATTTATCGTACCACCTTTTACATTATTTTCACCTAGATCCCCCGCAATACGGAATCTTCCCTATCTTCATTTACATGATTTATTAGCTTTCCACAATTCGAATTCTTCACGAATTTCTTTAAGAAGCTGAGGGTTCATACATACTTCGTATGCAGTCATCGCTAAAGCCTTTGCTGCTTTATTTAATCCAATCATTCCCCTCTCTGAAGCTGCAGCTTGTACAAACTCTGGAGTATGGGTAATTGCGTCATCCGTTATTTTGATGTACGGATGAATCGTTGCAGTTACTTGTCCAACATTACCAATATCCGATGAACCGATTCCCCCTTTAGCAGGCGGGTCACATACAACCTCCCCTAGCATCTCTAGATTATCTTTAAATAAGGCGGCTAATGCTTTATTATTATTTCGTTCAGCATATATCAGGCCTTCGGTCATCTCGATCCTGGCACCCATAGCTTCTGTAGCATGACGAGCTGCAGCATAAACTTTCTCACGAACAACATTTAACTCTTCCACAGTGCTTGCCCTCAGTAAAAACTCAGCCTCGCAATATGCAGGAACTACATTTGTTGCATCCCCGCCTTTTGTTATGATTCCATGGATTCTCACATCATCTTTAAAAAATTGACGCAAAGAATTGACGGCAACAAAAGTATTAATGACTGCATCAAGAGCACTGATTCCCTTTTCGGGAGCAGAAGATGCATGTGATGCTTTACCATAAAACTTAAAAGTAGCATCCACACATGCTAGTCCACCACGCAATACCATGGACTGTTTTTGCGGATGACACATCATGGCTACATCCACATGATCGAAAATGCCATCCTCTACCATCAAAATTTTCCCTCCGCCTTCCTCTTCCGCAGGCGTTCCCAATACAACGATTTTCCCCGGAAGGTCAGGGTGAGCATCTTTCAGTGCCAATGCCGCTCCAATGGCTGATGTTCCAATAATATTATGGCCACACCCATGGCCCAGTCCTGCCAGTGCATCATATTCAGCTAGAATGGCAATCGTTGGACCACCGTTATGCCCCTCCCATGTTGCCCTGAATGAAGTTTCTAAATTTGCAACCCCTTTTTCAATCGAGAAGCCGGCCTTCTCTAAAGGCTCTATCAACCATTTCATTGCCTGGTATTCTTGGAAACTAAGTTCTGGATGAGCATGGATGTTCAATGCAAGCTCACGTAATTGAGCATCACGGGCATCAACTGCCAATTGAATCGATTTCTTTCCTTCCGCAACATGTATTGACATAAATATACAACCTCCAAAAAAATTCAGAAAATTAAATGTTTATTTTTAAATATTACGTTCACTTCAATGATAAGTAAAATTAAGGTTTTTTTATGAAACTAAAAAAAAATTTTATAGATTGAAATAGTAACATGTATGAATATTTATAAAATTATCGAAATTTCCGAATACAAAAAGTGGGGTAGGCGTGGTCTCATTTTGAACCAGCATGGAGCTTTAACGGGATTAACTGTATGGGGATCCCCATAGTTTCAAAACAAGAATTAGTTATAATCCATGATTTTTTACTGTTTTATATGGGGTAAAGTCAGGAAAGTGCGGATTTACAACATTAAGGATAATGAAAGGTAAAAAAAGCCTAATTTCTCACTAAAATTCTGAGAAATTAGGCTAAGACTGAATTAGAGTTATCAAGGTGCTTCATACCATACGATATCATCAAACATTTTCACAACCCGCGGTATGAAGCCTTCTTCATAATCTTCCGGGTATTGAACTATCGCATAGTAAACGCGGTCGCCATGTTGAAAAACCGACACTGTACCCAATATTGAATAATTACTGCCCTTCTGACTAATGTCAAATTCGACCTCAGACCAATCAAATCGGTTAGGCGCATTATCAGATCGCTGTTCTATCTCAAAGTCGTTGCTTATCACAACTACCCTCGCAAACTCTGCCTGTTCTTCTATTGTCGCGTTCGTACCCTCACTTTTGGAAAATATCTGAACTTTGGCATCCTCATTTCTCTTGCCTGCAAAATTTGCAAAAACAATCATTGCATCTCCTTCTCCAGAACTAGCCTCTTCAACAACCATGTCATCCACGATGTAGGTTGAGAATCCCAATGCCTGACTATGATGAAGCGTGAATTGGAATGATTCTTCCATACCTTCTAATATGATCATATCCGTTTTCGTATTTGGCCGATCTTTTGTCGGATCATCGACCGATTCACCTGGAGGATCTTCATCTTGCCCGTCAGTTTGCTTAGGATTATCATTTGGCTTTTCTGAAATTGGTGGAGATTCCTTATTTCCCTCCTGGACTCCTTTACAAGCACTAAGTCCTGTTACCAAAAAAACGGTTGCCAAAATCAACAATATCTTTTTCATTGGAACCCTCTTTTCATGTGTTTTAACAAATTATTATACGGCTCCATATGTAAAAAAGTTACTCTATGCTTCTTTGCAAGTATCAGACTCTAGACTTAAAAATGATCGATACTTCACTCTTTCCGAAAAGAAAAAATATAAGAAATCGTGCATTTGGCTTTATTTTTCTTTTATGAAATTGATTCATTTACTAATTTCAAGGAAAAACTACCCTTAAGTTAATAAGTATCATTTCACAATAAGGCATTATTTAATATCTCTTTTTTCTATAACAAAGACGACGCTTTCCAGTTCAGGAAAAGGCCCGATAAAGGAACAATCAAAATATGCAAAGTTAGTTGATTTCATTTGCATTGCCCAATAAGGTAGTGAACACAATTGAGGTCTCAATTAGGGAAGATTATTTCCGGCAAGCCCGTATTAATGTCGATGGCTTACGGATGCGTGAGGCGTTAACTGTTGAAAACGATGTATTAGAACAATTTTTTGATGTTGAACATGTTTTTGTTTCCACACGACCAAAAGCTAAATTACTTATTCCTTAAGGTGTAACTGTGCAATTCAAATTTAGGGATGGAAAAGGAATCCCTTGATGCGTCATATCTTTATTCAACTAAACTACTCGATAGATAGTTTGAATAAGGAGTACTTTTTAAAACCAATTTGAATGTATGATAATGTAAAGAATCGCACGTTCAAAAGGCCGCCAATTGGCGGCCTTCATAACTTCCCTTGCCTTATATATACTAATTGAAAAATAAATGTTTATGTATCGTTTATGGTTAAGATCCAATGCTCTGTTCTACTGCAGTATCCCAACTAGGAAAATAATACAATGCATTTTTCATTAACTCCGGATCTGACTTCTTTACCTCTTTCTTTCGAGGTGGCTTCCCTTCTTTTTTTACTAATTCAGAAATTTGATTCACGACTTCTTCAACACTCATATTTACTTCCATCTTTGTTCCCTCCTTTTTGTTATTATTTATATATTTTCCCAATTGATGAAAAGTAATACAATTTTTCTTTAACTAAACAACCAGTTTAGTTTAAGAAGGGTATTTTTTTCTCTAATTTGAATGTATGATAATTGAAATGATCGTACAGACAAAAAGCCAACGAAATCGTTGGCTTTTTGTCTAAATAATTCACAAATGCTTTTCCAAGTTATCGTTAGATTCACCTTTCTAGAGGTAACAAGATTAGTAAACCAAACATAAGGAAACCGAAGCAATAATAAATACCACTGCTATGCTATACCGCTGGCCCAGTATCCCCATATTTTTTTATTTTATTATAGGGATACCGGTTATTTTCTTTAGTGCGCTCTTTATTTTAAAAATTTTTAGTAACTGAAAAGATGTAAAAAATTCATACAAATCAACGACACAAGAAATAGACTCCTTTAAGCTTTTAGGGATCTATTTTGTTTTACCTCTCATCTTATAGCCTTCAAACTGGCGTAGAACATGTCGGAAACCATACCTTGCGAAAAACGTTTGGCTATTGGTTTTACAAGGCGACCAAAGATATTGCCATGCTGCAACGGATTCTGCACCATTCTCATCCATGTAATAAGCATAGGGGGCCCTCCGCATGAGTCTCGTACCTTCCATTCCAATCAACTGGAACGTTTTTAAAAGAAAAAAACTGTAGGCAAACTCGCTTTTCTTCGAGTTTGCCTACAGTCTGAAAGGAGTACAATCAATAACTCCTTTTAGCAATATAGCCTTTTAATTTCACTCACAAACTTGGAAACACTGGCTAATTGTAAAGATGATTGCCGGTATAACATCCATGTTCTTCTTTTTATCTCTTCACCATTTTTTAAGATCAAATCATGGGAAAACAAGTCATCATCTTTTTGCAAAAAAACACGAGGAATAATGGCATACCCAAACCCTTTTTTGACCATTTCCTTGCATGTCTCATAACTATCCACTTGCATCATTACCAGAGGAGGGGATGTAAACCTTTCATTCCACCAATAATCAATACCTTTTTCAGAGGGAATTTGCGATATATTTCTATATTTCAGCAAAACATTCGGTTCTTTGCGATTAATCATCGGGAAGTCTGGAAGGGTATCAACAGATATCTCATCTTTTGAAATGATGCATATATTTTCTTCCTCAAGAAGAAACTTTTCATCGAACCACTCATAATCGCCTTTTACAATCGCAACATCAATCTCACCTTGCATAAGCAATTCCATCATTTCCGTACTGAAGCCCGTATCAACATTTAAATGGACCATAGGACAATTCACCATGTACTCTTCCAAAATGGAAGGCAGGTTATAAAGTCCGAAATGGCTGCTTATACCTAATTTCAAACTACCCTTCGTTTCGCTTCCCATACTCAATAAATACTCTTTGGTTTCACGTAAATCTATGAGCATTTTTTTTGCATAGCTTACCAAATATTCTCCAGCAGGTGTCATTTTGATATTTTTCCCATTTTTAGCTAGTATTTCAGTCTGGAATTCCTTTTCAATTTGTCTTACGCGGTACGTTAATGCGGGTTGGGTCATGTAAAGTCGCTCTGCAGCTTTTGTAAGATTCTGGTCTTTATATAAATATTGCAAAATTAAACAATCTTTTTCATCCATACGTTTTCGCCACCCCTAATAGTTTCGCAGCCTAATAATCGGTTTCAGTGATCCTCCATCATTCTATGTAAAGAATATGCTGCTCCCCTTCCTTCATATTAGCTCAGGAGTGTATCCAAGATTTTGCTTAAATCGGTTGTCATGATGAACTTCAATGGTTTGTAAGAAGCTTCGCATGGAGTTTGTCATATAGGCATCTTTACGGTGAATGAAGACAGTCGAGATATTGCCGTATTCTTCAGGAATTGCATGCACGTGCACTTTTTCAGTGACTGTAAGGTGATTTACCGCTGATTGTGGTACGAGGGTAATGCCAAGGCCGAGTGTCACGCTGGTTAAGATCGTTTCCAATACATTGAACTCCATGATCCTTTTGGGCATCACTTCTTCTTCTTTCAGCCATTGTTCCAGTTTAGAGCGATAGCCACAACCCTGACTGAATACTAAAAATGGTTCTGTTATAATTTCTTCAAGGTTAAATGTTTCATTTCTTGTAACTAAGACAAGTTGTTCTGTACACACATCGTATGGCTGAATGAGCGGATGTTTAATCGGTCCTGTAACAAAAGCGCCATCCAACCTATGTTCGATAACATCTTTAATTAAATCCTCGGTTATCCCCGCCTTTATGGATAAATCGACATTTGGATACTGTTTATAATAAGAGGCAAGAATCTTGGGAAGATCGCTGACCGTTTCAACTGTACCGATGTTCAATATCCCTGTAGGTGTTTCACTATCCAGGAATACTTGCTTGAGTTCTTCCACATCAAGCAAAATTTTGTTTACATACTCAAGCATTTTTCTAGCCTCTGCAGTTAAAGACATGCCACGTTTATGTCGATTGAATAAAGGCGTCCGTAACTCCTGCTCTAAATGCTTAATCCTAGCCGTTACATTGGATTGGACGTAATTCAATTCAACAGCCGCCTTACTTACGCTGCCATATTTAGCGACACACTGGAATATTTGCAAATCCCGCATTTCCATAAAAGTGCCCCCCTTTCTCAACTATCATTAATAATGATGATTATATTCATTTTAAGTCATTTTACATGATAATGACTTTATCATAAGGTGTGTATAGGAATTTAATCAATCATTATTTTTGAGGGGAAGCTTTTATGAAAAAAAATCAAGTTTTAATCGGTGCACTTTTATGTTTGACAGCCAGCATTTCTTGGGGAGCGATGTTTCCAGTTGCAGAAAGGGCCTTAATGTATATTGATCCTTTTTATTTCTCTTTTTTGCGATATTTAGCTGTTAGCGTAATTTTAGGGATATTACTTTTAATTAAAGAGGGGAAGAAGTCTTTTAGCCTGGAAGGGAAAGGGAAGAAATTATTGTTTTTTGGAACGATGGCGTTCACTGTATACAACTTTCTCATTTTCGCAGGTCAAGACTTACTGGGACATAACGGGGTAATTGTCGCTTCCATCATGGAATCATTAATGCCCATGATTTCAATTTTAATTCTGTGGGTTTTCAAAAATGCCAGGCCCATGAAATATACCATTGCCAGCATGTTCATTGCCTTGATAGGGGCCATTCTTGTCATTACCAATGGCAATATATCATTCGTATTTTTATTGAAAGATAGCCTCATCCCTATCCTTTTCATACTCATCGGGGTTATAGGATGGGTTATATATACGATGGGCGGCGAACAATTTAATGGATGGTCAACACTCCGCTATTCGACTTTAACGTGCATCTTAGGAACGGCAGTATCAGCACTCATAACATTCCTCGCAACTGCAATGGGCCTGTCTGTCCCTACAGCAGAGGTTATGCAATCCATTTATGGCGAAATGATTTTCATGATTATTTTCCCCGGTGCCATTGCCCTTTTAAGCTGGAATTTAGGCATTAAACTTTTAACGCCGATCAATGGGATCCTATTTATCAATTTAGTTCCAATAACCACGTTGGTCATCGTTTTTATCCAAGGAAAATCACTATCATCATTCGAATTACTGGGAACTTTTTTAGTGATATATGCATTGTTTCAAAACAATTATTATCAAAGAAAAAACTTGCCTTCCCAAGTTGAGAAATTGAATCCAAGGAAATTGAAAAAAATCATTTGATTAAAGGTACAAAACATCAATAGGAGGGCAACAATGGATTTATTAACGCTTATGCTAATCTTTGGATTAGCTGTACTGTGGGAATTGGCCACGATTAATAAGAATGTGAAAAAGATGAATGAGCAAAATGCAGAATTAATTAATCTATATCATAATAGAAGTAAAAGAATTAAGTAAAATAGACTTTTGGCGATACAACGCAAAAAAGCCTGTCATTTAGATAGGCTTTTTTTGTACGATTAACCAGAACGACGTCATCATCTATGAATCCTTTTTCTTATAAACGATTGCATATCCACAGTTCGCTTACCTTCGCTTTGTAGGCGGCCGCGAGCAAATAGAAAAGAGCATGCGTTGAAAAATGATTGATCAAAACATGCCCTTTTTATGGCTAATGCGTAAGCACTTCATAAGCCTTATCAATTAACAATTCACTATTTTTGATTTTTTATGATAGTTCTTTTTGACATTTTACCATTATAAATTTAAATGGAGTTTTGTTTTCCATATTCTTATGGGGCTCGACAATTTCCGAAGATTCTATCAATCCATATTTCCCAAATTCTTGTTTTATCGAATCGGAATCATAAAAAAACATTTTTACCCCTTCCATTATCTCGAAATAGTCTTTATCCAGTTGTTTGCCCTTTCCAAACATCGGCGCTTCTTTTGAAATAGTAGTAAAAATCATATAACCGTTTGGCTTTAACTGATTATAGCAATCTTTAATAAACTTTTCTCTCTCACGATTATTCAATAAGTGAATAAGTGCATAACAAAATATACCATCATAAAGTTTGTTATCAAAAGGCATATCGGTTACTGAACCATGAAAAATACTAATATTAAGCCCATTTTGCCTTGCCAAATCAATCGCTGTTTTTGAAATCTCAATACCTGTTATATTTATTCCATTATCAATAAAAACCTTTGCGTTTCTGCCATATCCAATACCAGGAATCAATATATCCTTAACTTTATTCTCAAGGAAAAAGTCCTTTGTCAAGATTGCGGAGTCTGAAGGTTCAAATCCCCACATCATTTGATTTTCTATAAAACTTGATTCCCAGAATTCTGTCATACCTCAATCTCCTTTACAAATATTAGCTCTCTTTCTTTGGCTGTTTTCGCATACTTTGTTGCTATTCACCAAATAATGCGGTGTGGTTGATTTCCCCTCCATTGCTCGCTTTCCGCGGGGCGGGCGGTGAGCATCCTCGGCGTGAACGCCTGTGGGGTCTCACCTGTCCCGCTGCTCCCGCAGGAGTCTCGCACTTCCGCTCCAATCAACCTTAAATAGTTTCGTTTTAAAAACAACAATCTTTACGAAAAGATCTTTTTCTTTTGAAAAATACTCTTATGCATTCAAGGATTTTATGCCTCCAAAAGAAATGCAGCTTCAACTAAATCCATGATGACTCCAGCCGCCGCTTTATTGCCCTCCGCCGCCGCAATCACCAGCTGAGAAGGCGTGCTGAGTGATGTATCTCCGCATGCAAATACTCCTTCAACTGTTGTTCGTCCAAATGAATCCACTTTAATCCCGCCGTTTGGAGTGATCTCGCAGCCGAGCTGTTCCGCAAAAGGAGCAGACTGCGCCAAGTCTGTGACCACAATCCCTGCCTCCCTTTTGATTTCCTGTCCGTTTTGCAGCCGGATCGATGTCAGCTTCCCTCCTTTCGATTTAAGACTTTCAATCTTTTCTTCCACGACTGTTACGTGCTGCCTAGCAAAGATATCCTTCTCCTCATCAAGCACCTGATAGCCATTTGTAAACACAATTACATCACCGCTCCAGTTTGACAGCAGTTTTCCCATATGAAAAGCCCGTTCATTTTCTGCAATCACCGCCAATGCTTGGCCCCGCATTTCCCAGCCATCACAAAACGGACAGCCAAAAACACTCGTTCCGTATACATTCTGTATGCCTGGAATCTCCGGCAAAACATCCCGAAGACCTGTTGCGAGAAGCACTTTTTTTGCCATGTAATCCGTTCCGCCTTTCGTTTGAATTCGGAACACACCACTGGCTTTTTCAATAATCTCCACCCGCTCCTCCTTAATGGAGACGGACGGATATTTTTGGACATCCGTTCTTGCCCGCTTCTTGAATTCTGACGGCTTTACCCCATCCTGTGTGATAAATCCGTGCGACTCCTGCGTCACCTGGTTACGGGGTTTATCCTCATCAAACAAAATTGTTTTCCGCCCAGCACGCCCCATGACCAATGCGGCATTCAGTCCTGCAGGTCCTCCACCAACAATTACACAATCCAACACATAAAACACTCCTTCTTTATAAAATCTATTAAAGACCCTTAATATCCTTAATTTGTGTAAAAAAATTTATTTTTCTTTTTTTGTTTCCTGACGCTGCTCCGCAATGCTTTGAATCGTTCGTCCAGCCAGTTCTTTCTTCATGTTGCCTTCCGCCTCGATCATCACGCGCTCAATTAAACACTCGCTTTCTTCATGGTCAAACGCACAGTTGAAAAGCACCGACTGACCCTCCACCGCTTCAATAACATCCAGAAAGGAAATGTCCTGCGCCCGGCGTGAAATACTGTAGCCGCCTTTTGCCCCTGGCACTGATTCAATTAATCCAGCCTTCACAAGCTTCGTCAAAATCTTCGACAAGTAAGTAGGGGACAAATCCTGCATGTACGCCAGCTGATCCACGCTTACCGTCTGACCTTTTGGTTCCATCGTTAAATGCACCATTGTATGTAGTGCATAATTGGTTGCCTTTGAATACTTCATTGATGCACCTCATAATTAAAACTATTACAGACTTTTAATATCCGTAATTGATTGTAACTCAAGCTACAAAAAAAACGCAAACTTTTTACCTCACCTAACGATGATCATACTGCCGAAATCTTTTCTTGTAATAATTTGACTGGTAACGATCCACACGAGAAAGTAACGACGACAACGCTCCCTCTAAACAAGAAGGGCCGTATCATTTCTGGAATTGTACTGGTCATTTTTGGAACCCACCGACTAAAAAAATAGTTTATTTTGGAAACAAGGATTAGCAAACTGTAATTTTCTTTCTAGGTATTTGGGTGTTTAACCTTAACGGAGTAATTGGCTTTGCTTTGATTGGATAGATTTTTATTAAATTCAAAGGATGATTGATTAATAATGAAAAAATCAAAAAAATATATTGTCCTATTTCTCCGGGTAGTATTATTTTTATATTTCTTTGATATGTATATGCCCAAAGGTATTTATTATTTTGTTGTAGGAATACCAGTACTTTTTCTAAGTTCAGTTTTTATTTTAAAGATGTTTGATCATTCAAAAGATGTAAGAAGCTAAATATCTAGGTGATACTAACAACCTTTTTCAGATGATGTATGTATCCCTTTCTTATTTTATCTTTCATCTCTAATTGATTTTGTTGTTTCTTCGTTTTTTGAATTTTTTTTAAAATTTAATAGCTATTAAACTTGATTACTTTTAAAATTCCCTCTTTACAATTTTTGATTGTTTAATACCTTTTATATCTGCGTCTAGAGCCTAATCCTTCTTTCTCCACACGAGAAATTAAGACAAAATTAAAGGGTATGAGCCCTGTTAAAACAGAACTCATACCCTGCCGATGTCTAACTTTTTTTGGTGGAACACGGTTATCACAACCGCTATATTACAATTTCATAAATCATCAGGATTTGGTTTTTCCCGTTTAAAATCCAACTCTTTTTATTCACCAAGCTTCTTCCGGATATCCGCTGCTACATTCTTTAGCGCCTTTTTCGATCCCCGTTCTAAGTCATGGTTCAATTTCCTTTCTTTATAGCTGACAAATAAAGTATTGAGATCATAGCCTTCAGGATATAAATCGACGGCTTTTATTTCCAGCTCGAGCCTACTGGCATGAACTTCCTTGAAGGTATCTTCGAAAAGAACGACGACATTATTGTATGAATCCTTTTTCTTATAAACGATTGCATATCCATTCAGTTCGCTTACCTTCACTTTGTCACCGACTTCATATTCATAAGATGCTTCCTTAGGAATGGCCGTTGGCTTCGCTTTTTTGATTTTACTTTCCTGGACACGCTCCAAGTCGTAGTCTTTATTGTCGATATAGAGCTTTGCCTTTTGCAGAACCTTTTCACGAACATTCATTTTTTTTGCTATCCAGAGGGCATTGCTTTCCCCGGATTGACCGATCATCAGCTTGTATTTTGGCTCAAGTGTTTCACTGTTGAATTGCATGGCCGCATTCATGAAATCACTGTGTATTTCCGAATAGCGCTTGATTTCACCATAATGGGTTGTCGCAATGGTTATGCAGCCCCTCTGATAAAATTCCTCAAGGATGGCGATCGCCAATGCGGCTCCTTCATTCGGTTCTGTTCCGCTCCCGATTTCATCGAACAGCAGTAAGGAGTTATTGGTTAATTCCCCCATGATTTCCGAGATGTTTTTCATATGCGATGAAAACGTGCTCAGTGCATTTTCGATGCTTTGATTATCACCGATATCGACGAATACTTGATCGAAGACGGCAAGCTCCGTCCCTTCTTTCCCGGCAACATGCAGCCCTGACATGACGGCCAATGTAAGGATGCCGATCGTTTTCAGGACGACTGTTTTACCCCCGGCATTAGGGCCTGTAATAATCAAGCTGCGATAGTCCTTACCGATTTCAAAATCCAAAGGTACGCTGTCCTGAGGTAAAAGGGGATGTTTACAGCCCTTTAATTGAATATAGCCATGATCATTGATTTTCGGTTCGATGGCATCCATGCTTTTACTGAACTTGGCTTTTGCGAAGATCATGTCATATTGACTGATTAACTCGATGTTTATCTTGATCGGTTTCAGCTGTTCGAAGACCGTTCCTGATAATGTGGCCAAAAGTTGATACTCTTCCATCGATTCCTCCGCTTTTAAACTGGCCAATTCTACATTCAATTTCGTCACCGAAGCAGGTTCGATGAACACGGTAGCCCCTTTTGCAGATACTTCCACGATCGTTCCGGCCACTTGATTTTTATAGGAGGCTTTGATCGGGATGGTGTAACGATCATCCTTTTTACTGATGAAAAATTCCTGAATGAACTCTTTATTGGCTCCGCTCTTCAAGAACTTATTCAGCCGTTCCTCTATTTTGCTTTCAGTTTTGATGATTTGGTTCCTGATCCGTTTCAGGTCCCTGCTTGCTTCGGAAACGACAGCATTTCCTTTTATGGTGAATTGGATTTCTTCTTCAATGCTCCTGAATTCAGTCATGGAGCGGGCATAGGAATTCAGTGTTGGTGCAAAGAACTCCTTATCGGTCATGAATTTCTTGATATTCCTGCAGCCTCTTAAGAAGTCTGCTATCGCCACTAACTCTGACGGCTCCAAGATCATTCCTTTTTCCAGTTTGTCGATATGGAGTCCAATATGTGAAATGCCTTTCAAGGGTATATGGCTTTCCGCATTCAGTAAGTTCCTTGCCTCCGTTGTCTCGTTCAAACGATTTTTTACGACTTTCAAAGTGCTGCTCGGCTTAAGCTGATCCAATAACGCTTTTCCTAAACCGCTTACGCAATGGTTTTTCACCATTTCCTTGAGTTGGATATATTGTAATTTTTCATAAGTCATTGTATTCATCTAATGCTCCTCCTTGAATGAGTGAGTGATTAAAATTCCCGAATCCAAAAAATGCCCGCAATGGTCCCCCTACCTTTACAAATGAACAAGCCATTTGAGTAGAAAGCTCCTGCGGGCACGGCCTTATCTATAGATAAGTACCTAAAATCGATAACAAATTGGGCAGCTCGAATAGACCTGCGTACACAAAAAAGCATGATAGGACAAATCCCACCATGCTTTTCGCCGTAACACCTGCATGTTACACGATTTATGGAAAAGGAAGCAGTCTTAAGGTAGGTATTCACAATGCAGAATTGCACTGTGAAAAAAGGCATACTTAATCCACTGACATATCAGTGATTAAATACCTTATTCAACTAAATTAGTTGATACCTACTCCCGACATAAAACACCACACCTTTTCTTAGATTGGATTTAACATACCATATCAGTAAGAAAGAGTCAATTATTTTTTTTGTGTTCTCCAAAGTTGTATAATTCATTAAAAGAGTCGATCAATGGATCACTCCATTCAAGAAAACAAAAATGCGCCAAGCCCATGATTTTAAATGATAAGTAACTCCCATTTCAGTGTCTGAATATTTACTTTAAAATGGGGGTATGTTATCCTTATATTAACATAAACTGAAAACAGCCCCATGCGCTAACATGAGGCTGACAACTAGCAAGAGTGGTTGGTCACAACTAACTTAATTAATCGTCAGAAGAAGAACCATTGCCATCTTGGGAGGATGAGTGGTTCTTTTTCCGTTTCTTGGCGAACACAGACAGGATAAGACTGGTTGCTACAGCAACAAATATCTCTTTACCCATATCAGTAATTAAGTTCAATAAGAAATGAATCATGCGGCCACCCCCTTCCCCATCAATCATTAGATGGAAAAGCAAAACTGTGACCTACCACTCTATCCTCAGTTGTCCCTCTATTTTATCACATTTTTCCCAATATGGTAATTATATGAAAATGAAATACGATAAGAGAGTGTGCTTCTTACAAGTGCTGCTTACATTTGACGCCTGTTTAGCCATTAAAAATAGGGGATTATCCATTGGATAATCCCCTTTGCGGTTTAAGCTTCACTCATTATGAGAGGGACTGTTTTCCCTTCATTCACGTTGATCAATCCATGGTCGGTTATTTTCAGGGCCGGGCTGACAGGAAGTGATAAGGTGCTTAATGACATGATGACATTATAATGTTCGTAGCCTAACGATTTAAGTGCATCTGTCAGGTGCTGAACCTGCCTTGATACGATGTCCATTGGCTCTTCGGAAAGGATTCCCCCTACCGGAAGAGGAATCATGGATAGGACCTTGCCGTCTTCAACACAGCAGACTCCGCCTTGCTTCCTTATGACTTCGTTAGCGGCAATCATCATATCCTGCTTATTATGGCCAATCACCAAAAGATTATGGTTATCATGCGAATAGGTTGTGGCTACCGCTCCACGCTTCAAGACATCGCCGGTGATCAACCCGTGGGCCCGATTACCGTTTTTCCCATATCGTTCGAATGTGGCGATTAAGCCATAAGGGCTTTCTTCCCAGCATAATTGACCATTCTTCCCATCTAGGCGATCATGGGTTTCAGATGTGAAAGTAGAACCATTCTGCACGTTTATGATCCGGCACTTGCTGCGTTCAAGCATATCCGGGATTGTGATGGTAAAATCGTTTTCCGTAAGTTCGGCAAGCTTCACACTTTGATAGAAATGCCCAGGAAATTGTCTTTCTTTCACTTCTTGCACATATGGCCGTGAAGATTCATAAACAAGCTCACCTTTTTTGTATACTTGTTCGATTTCAAATGTTTCCAAGTCCGATAGCAGCAGGAAATCTGCCGTTTTTCCAGGTGCAATGGCGCCCCGATCATACATCCTCATCCGTTGTGCAGGTGTATAGGTGCATGCATAAATGGCTTTTTCCGGAGTCATCCCCATTTGAATGGCTTTCTTTAAAAGGACATTCAGATGTCCTCTGTTTTGGAAAGAGTCCGTCATGACATCATCGGTGATAAAGCAGAAATGCTCATCCACCTGATTTTCCTTCAAGTAATCTATCACTTCTTCAGTCATTGATTTTTCTTGAATTTCAATGAACATTCCGGCAGCGATCCTCGCATCCATCCCTTCCACGGTCTGGTGTGTATGATCTGAATTCACTCCGGCATAAACAATCTTCTGCAAGTCCAAGTCGAGCAGCTTTGGAACGTGCCCCTCTATGATCAGATCTGGATACCGGGAACGGATATGGGACAAAATCTTATTCGTTTTGCAATCGGGGTCGGTTATGACCTCATAGTAATTCATGATCTCGCCGAGACATTTAATGTCCTCCGTTTGCATCAATTCATCTATATCATCTATTTCGATAGAACCGCCTGTTGTTTCCATCGATGTGGCAGGAACGGAACTCGGGATGGCATAAAACATATCCGCTACGCAATCTTTACTCGCTTTGATCATTTCCTTCACACCGGAAATTCCGAAAACATTGGCCATTTCATGCGGTTCCGGCACGATCGTCGTCACGCCATTCTTGATTAACCCGTAGGAAAAAGTCGCAGGCGTCACCATCGTACTTTCAATGTGGAGATGGATATCGATCAGGCCTGGAACCATATACTTCCCTTGCCCATCGACGATTCGATCCACATCGAAGGCATCCAATTCCCGGTCTCCAATATAATAGAACTTTCCATCCTTGATGGCTGCATTCCCTTTAATAAATCTTTTAAAATAGCTGTTAAACACGTTGATATCTCTTACAAGCATATCCATTCGCATAACTTACCCTCCTAAGCTAGTCAACAAGCACCATCTGGTTTTTCGGAATTTCAAGGATGATTTCCTGACCCGTCCGATAGGATTCCGCCATTTCCTTGTTCACGGTGAAATCCCCTATTGGAGTTTCAACGACATATTGATAGCTTCTTCCCAGATAGGTACTTACCTTAACCCGGCCAGATAAACTATTTTCCTGAACAGCTCCAGTGTTATCTTTTTCCCTGATCAACAGATCGTCCGGCCTGATGGCGCCTATTTTTCCCGTTGTATTGGTCATTTGTGCATCCTTGTGCAGCACAAATGAGTATCCGGATTTGTTCAGTTCAATTTTACCTTGATGATCTGTCCGCTTATCGAAGTCAATGAAGTTCTTGAAGCCGATGAAGTCTGCGACAAATTTGGTTTCAGGATATTTGTAAATGGTCGCAGGATCACTAAGCTGCTCGATGATCCCTTTATTCATGATCGCCACCTGGTCGGATATCGAAAAGCATTCTTCCTGGTCATGGGAAACATATACCGTTGTAATCCCCAGCTCTTGTTGGATACGGCGAATCTCGACCCTCATATTCACCCTTAAGTTGGCATCAAGATTGCTCAATGGCTCGTCAAATAATAAGATGTCCGGTTCAATCACCAGCGCCCTGGCAATCGCAACCCGCTGCTTTTGCCCTCCGGAAAGCTCTTGGGGATATCTCTTTTCAAACCCTTTTAAATTAACGATTTCGAGTACATTCATTACTTTTTTTTCAATTTCACTTTTAGAATTCTTTCTCAGACGAAGACCGAATGCAATATTATCGAATATCGACAAATGCGGAAATAATGCATAGTTTTGGAACACAAAGCCAAAATTCCGCTTGTTGACGGGCACTTTCGTATAGTCCTTTTCCTTGAATAAAAACTTCCCTTCGTTCGCCTGTAAAAACCCGGCAATTAAACGCAGGGTCGTCGTTTTCCCACAGCCGCTCGGGCCAAGAAGGGATACCAGTTTCCCTTTTTCAATCTCAAGATTGAAATCTTTTAATATATTCTGTTTGTTATATGCTACAGATATATCTTGTAAAGTGAATAAAGCCATCCATCATTACCTCCTTATCGTTTTGTGAAATAAGACAATCCCATGAGCCGTTCTACTATAAACATGAAGAAAGCCGTTATGAACATGAGTAATACGGAAATGGCCGAAATGGTAGGATCGAAATAATTCTCCACATACGTCAGCATCTGAATCGGAAACGTACTTACCCCAGGGCCTGTCATATAAACTGAAATGTCTACATTATTGAAGGATTCCAAGAAGGCGATCATGACTGCCGCAAGAATTCCTGATTTTATATTCGGAAGGACGACTGTAAAGAATGTGCCCAATTTACTGGCTCCGAGACTCTCCGCCGCTTCTTCAATGGAAAAGTCAAAGTTTGATAAGCTTGAAGAAATGACGCGGATGATGAACGGCAGCATGATAACAGTATGTCCCACAAACAGGGCCGCATAAATCGGAAGCTGATAAGTCCCCACAATATAACGTAAAAACGCAAAGCCAAGCACAATTCCCGGTATTAATATGGGAGAAACGAAAAATGCATTAATCACGCTTTTCCCTTTGAAATCGAATCGGCTTAATGCATAGGCAGCCGGCACTCCCAGTAACAGTGCCAAAAGGTTTCCTGCCAGTGAAACAAGGATGGACGTTTTAAAAGCGACCAAAAACATTTCCACATTAAAAATATTTTCATACCATCTTAAAGAAAACTCTTCTGGCGGGAACTTCAAAATATTTCCGCCTTCAAATGACGTAACGGATATGATAAGCAAAGGCCCTAGTAAAAAAAGGAACACCAGGAGAGTAAACAGGGCCAATCCTCGATTTTTTTCCTGCATACACCTCTACCCCTTTGGATTTAATTTTTTTGCCAAACCATTCATGATCGATATGATAAGGACGGTCACCGCAATCATTATGGTAGCGACAATCGATGCCACTTGCCATTCGTTCAATGTAATCGCGTTTTGATAAAGAAATGTCGAAATGACCCGCTGTTTCCCACCTAATAAAGCAGGCGTTGTATAGGCAGTGAAGCTCCCTACAAAAACAAGGATGCTGCCAATGACCAAACCTGGAACCGAAAGCGGGATGACCACTTTCGAGAATACTGCCAACCTTGATGCTCCAAGGCTCTCCGCCGCTTTTAATAAGTCAGTCTCGATGTTCTCCATCACACCCACCAGCGTTACGATGATCAATGGCAGGAATAAATGGACCAATCCGATGATGATGGCCGTAGGCGTGTATAAAATATCAAGCGGCTTTTCAATCAATCCCATGCCCATGAGCAATTTATTCACCACACCGTTTTTACCGATAATCACCATCCAGCTGAATGAGCGGACCACAGGACTTGTCAATAGCGGGAAGATCGTCAGCAAAAGCATGATGGCTTTTTTTCGTTGTTTCAGTTTTGAAATATAATAAGCTGCTGGAAATCCTAATAGAATGCAAATGATTGTCGTGAACAGACTCACCCTAAGTGTCGTCAGCAGAATTTCAATAAAGTATCGATCTTGGAAAAAATCGAGATATCCTTGTATGGAAAAGCCGCCGTTTTCATTAAAAAATGTCGTGCCAATCGTCATTAGGATCGGAATGATCATGAAAATCGTTAAAAATAGAACGCCTGGAAACAGCAACAGGTATAGATAGCGTTTTTTCACCTCGGAACCCCCTGTTCGTATTATTTATGAATTGATTATGCGAATAAACAGGTCGAAAAACGCTTCCGCATCGACATCCAGACAAACATGCGCATTTGGCGGCTTCATCAGCCTATTTTGAAAGTCGCAAACCATCTGTCCGTCACAAAGCTCACTCTTTGTTTCAACATCCACATAATATTCTTCTCTGGTGACAAGATCTTCTTGCAAAGCAATGGCAACAGCCAATGGATCATGCATCGCACAGGCCCATATACCGTTACGTTCAAAATACCTTTTCCGATAATCTGATGTACTTTCCCTTATATAGTCAGCAAGTGCATCGTTTTGAATCAATTGGATATGCTCTTCACCCAATAAAACCTTTCTCGTGACATCAAGACCAACTTGCGTGATGGATGTGAATCCCGCCTGTAAAACGATTTTGGCTGCTTCAGGATCGACATACGTGTTATATTCGGAGGTTGGCGTGACATTGCCAACCCCTTGAACAACTCCGCCCATGAAAATGACTTCTTTAACGAGCTTGGTGATTTGCGGACATTTTTTCACCGCTAAGGCCAAATTCGTAAGAGGTCCCGTCATGACAAGCGTCACTTCACCAGGAAAATTCAAAATGGAATTGATGATGAAATCAGAAGCAAATCCATCATCAGGCTGCTTTTTGACTGGCACATCCTTCAAGGCTCCGCCAATCCCGTCTTCGCCATGGATCCGGTGTTCAAAATAGGGGCTCCTGATAATTGGGCTATCGGCCCCCTTTATGACTGAAATGTCCTGTTCACTCAATAAATCCAATATTTTGCATGTATTCAATGTGGCCGTATCAAGCGATACATTCCCGTTCACCGTTGTTACCGCCAATATGTCGAATTGACGGCTTTTAACAGCAAGAATGATCCCGATCGCATCATCTATTCCCGTATCCACATCAAGAATCATTTTTCTCTTCATCAAGCACACCTCGTTTCTTTCTTAGTGTGTAAGTTCACGGTTCCAACGATCAATCCATTGTTTAGAGTCTTCATTTACAAACTTCATGTCCAATACACGCAGACTGTTAATGACGTCATCTCCATAGGTTAAGCCTTTCGCTTCCGTTTCAGAGAGCTTGACTTCCGTATTGACAGGAGAATCCACTTTCGCTTTCGCTGATTTTTCCTGAACTTCCTTGCTTAAGATGTAATTCATGAATTCGCCGGCTAATTCTTTTTGATCGCTGGCTTTAACAATATTCACCGTATTCATCACTGCGTAGCCGCCTTCTTCAGGGGAAATGAACTTAGCATTAGGAACGGCTTCCTGTAAATCACCAAAATACATTTCCATGATCGGGCCTGCAGCGATTTCCCCTTGCGAGAACATGTTGACGAACTCTGATGTTTGTCCATATTCCTTAACCGCATTCGGCATGATCTTTTTCATTTGATCGAAGGCTTTATCTTCATTGAACTCTTCACTTCCGCTAACTTTTGAAGCGGCATCCAAAAACATCGGTCCAGTTGTTGAAGTGATGGATGGGATTGTGATCTTCCCTGCCAAATCCTTGCTCCAAAGATCTTTCCAAGAGGTGATCGGTTTACTCACTTCATCAGGATTATAGGCAATGCCAAATTGTGCAATCGTATAGGCTGGTCCAAAGTCATCGCCATTCGGCGCTTTTGCTTTGTCGTATATATTATCAATATTCGGAATTTTGCTATCGTCAATTTTCTCAAATAACCCTTCATCGATGCCCTGCTGTGCATAGTAATCAGATAAATAAATAACATCCACATCGCTATTCGCTTGGCGTACTTTGTTCAATCGATCTGCATTATTTCCTGAATCAACGACAATCTCGACATTGTGCTCCTTTTCAAATGGCTCATAGACTTCCGGACGGAAGAAATCATCGGCGAATCCCCAAGTGGAAACGACTAATTTGGCTGGTTTTTCCTTTCCATCCTCTTTTGAAGAGCATGCAGCTAAAACTAATGTGAAAAGCGATAACATCATCAATATTTTTTTCATCATTCAAACCTCCAATTTTATATTGTTTAAAATTTCCTTTTTACTGATATAAATGTAAAAAAAGACAATCTTAAATAGAATTGAAATTCTACCCAAGATTGTCTTTTCTTTGTAAACAAAGATAAAACTTATCATTTGGCTCTCTAGTGGCGTTCCCTTCAGATAAATCCGAAGGGAAATCCATTTATATGATTATATAATTTTTTCCTTCAATACAATATTGGTGAATGCCAGCTGCGTCGCTGAGTCATAATCCCTCAGGACAGCTTCAATATCCCAATTTGTTTGCGTTTCCAGCTTTTGTTTCAGTTTCTTTTTATAAAGCAGGGACATATGGAAGTCAACCTCCTGCTTCAGGCTGGGAACTTCCCCTTCTAAAGCTTCAGAGCGCGGGGCACGTCGATGTTTGGCCTGGAATGTAATCACATTCTGCTCAACAGTAACCTTCAGCAGCGTCGTACCAAAGCCGAACAATTCCTTCGATACCTCATTATACATATGAGAAAGCAATTTCTTCGTTTCGTTAGAGTTTATCGGTAAGATGACTATCACCTGCCAAACTATCGTTTGAGGTAATTATATATACTTTTTTTTAATTGCACAAGATAATATTCGGATTTCACACAAAAAAAATGTTTTTTTTAATTAAATAGTACATTTACTGACCAATACACGAATTATAAAAATAAGTATATGGGGATTTCAATATATTTATATAACTTTATATCCGATTCAGCACTTCTATTAATGAAAACTTTTTCAGAGAAATAAGCGCAGGATTGAAAACAATTGATATAACCTTGCATCGCATTGAAAACGCTATCATCTGGATTTAATATAGTTAGTATAGAGCGATTAAAAATAGAGAGTATCAAAGGCTCGTTAAATGAGGGAGGAATTATTATGAAGAAAGCTTTTGAGAAAGCGCAACAGTTCGGTAAATCTTTTATGCTCCCGATTGCCGTTTTGCCAGCGGCCGGTTTATTGCTGGGAATTGGCGGTGCTCTTTCCAATCCAAATACAGTTGAGGCCTATCCTTTTTTAGACTTTGCTTGGCTGCAGGCCATTTTCACGATCATGAGTTCTGCAGGAAGCATCGTATTCGGCAACTTGCCGGTCATTTTTGCCGTAGGTGTTGCAGTAGGACTGGCACGTTCGGATAAAGGGACCGCTGCACTGGCAGCCATGATCGGCTACTTCGTCATGAACAGTTCAATAAATGCACTGCTTCAAATAAACGGGGAACTTGCCAAAGAGAATTTGGCAGGTGCCGGACAGGGAATGGCGGTCGGGATCCAAACACTGGAGACCGGTGTGTTTGGCGGTATCGTAGTAGGTATCGTTGCCGCACTTTTGCACAATAAATATAATAAAATTCAGCTTCCGCAAGTTTTAGGGTTTTTCGGTGGTTCCCGTTTCATTCCGATCATCGTTTCCTTCGCGTCCATCTTGGTTGGAGCCGTGCTTTTTATCGTATGGCCTTATTTCCAACTTTTCATAAACCAATTAGGTGCGCTGGTAACGAGCACAGGTACGATCGGGACTTTCTTTTACGGATTCATATTACGAATGCTCGGGCCGTTAGGGCTGCACCACATTTTCTACCTTCCCTTCTGGCAAACAGCTTTAGGCGGAACGATGGAGATTAAAGGGCAGATTGTCAGCGGGACCCAGAATATCTTCTTTGCGCAATTGGCCGACCCGACTACCGTCAAGTACTATGAGGGTGTTTCCCGGTTCATGTCCGGACGGTTCATCACGATGATGTTTGGTTTACCCGGCGCTGCACTGGCCATTTATCACTGCGCTAAACCTAAAAATAAGAAAGTCGTGGCCGGCTTGCTTCTTTCAGCTGCCTTGACCTCTTTCTTAACAGGCATCACCGAACCGCTTGAATTCAGTTTCTTATTTGTCGCCCCGATCCTTTATGTTTTTCATGCCTTGTTTGACGGACTTGCCTTCATGATGGCAGATATATTCAATATAACGATCGGTCAAACCTTTTCTGGAGGATTTATTGATTTTACTTTATTCGGGATACTCCAGGGTATCAGTAAAACAAACTGGATTTATGTACTGCTCGTCGGTATTCCATGGTTTTTCCTATACTACTTCACTTTTAAATTCTTGATCAGGAAGAAGAATTTGAAAGTGGTCGGCCGTGAAGATGATGAACAGGCCGCCGTTACACAAGTAACCGCATCAGAGAGAACCCAGACCATCGTCAATGGTTTAGGCGGACAGGAAAATATCGATATAGTCGATTGCTGTGCAACCCGTCTGCGTGTCACGGTAAAGGATGAATCATTGGTGAAAGAGGACGTCATTAAACAAACCGGTTCAAAAGGCGTCGTTAAAAAAGGAAATGGCATTCAAATAGTTTACGGTCCCCAAGTGACGATCATCAAAAATGAAGTGGAAGAATACTTGGGTCATTGAGAACATAGATAACGATAAGGACGTGTTAAACATGCAACAGGTGCTGGATAAAATTCACAAAAGCTTAATTGTATCATGTCAAGCATTGGAGAATGAGCCGCTGCACAGCTCTTTTATTATGGGACGCATGGCCATTGCTGCCAAAGAAGGAGGTGCGAAGTGCATTCGCGCAAACTCTGTAGCTGACATAATGGAAATCAAGAAAAATGTGGACCTTCCAGTCATAGGGATCATTAAACAGGTGTATGGACAAAACGATGTCTATATCACTCCCACAATGGCCGAAATTGATGCATTGATGGAAACCAAAGCGGAAATCATTGCGACGGATGCTACATCCCGGGTAAGACCGGACGGTAAAACGTTAAAGCAGTTTTATGGTGAAATAAGAGCAAAATATCCCGATGTTTTACTAATGGCGGATGTATCCACCATTGAGGAAGCCATATTCGCTGACGATTTAGGATTCGATATTGTAGCGCCCACTTTATACGGCTATACGGACGAAACGTTCGGCCAGAAAATATATCAGGATGACTATGCAGTGCTCAAAGAGATAGTAAAAGCAGTGAAAAAAGCGAAAGTGATCGCGGAAGGAAATGTCATAACACCGGAAATCGCCCGCTCTGTATTGGATATGAATGTCCATGCAGTAGTAGTTGGCGGTGCCATTACCAGGCCGCAGCAAATCACTAAAAGATTCGTGGATGCTATCCAAGAATAGAACGTTGCACATAGTAATGAAAAGACCCAGACTGGCAACAGTTTGGGTCTTTTTTACGATTCATGGTTCCTCAGGTTATTGACGTCCCTAATGGATACATTAAACTATGAATACATATAAGAAATTTGAAATGGGTGATCAAATGGAATATCTCGCAGAAAACCTCATATATGGCATTGAGTGCAGCATGGACAAATTCACCAAAACAGAAGAAGAATTGGCCAATTACATTCTGCAGCGCCCTGAAGAAGTAAGTCAGTTAACCATTAGTCAAATAGCTAAAAAGCTTCATATTTCACCTGCAACCATTACGCGTTTTTGCCAGAAACTAGCCTTTTCCGGGTTCAATGAGTTCAGGCATGAGTTAAAACGGTTCGTGGATCTCCGAAATACACCGAAAAATATGAAGAACATCAAGCAGGTGGATTATTTCGCTAAACTGTATCAAGATCACTTAGGTATCATTGATAATACCTTTCATATAACCACATATGACGATATCCAAAAAGCTGTATCTTACCTTACACAGGCAAATAAGATTCATGTTTATGGAATAGGGAGTTCAGGTATAGCGGCCCAGGAGTTCAAGTCAAAGTTTTTCCGTATCGGCTTAACTGTTGAAGCTATTACAGATCCCCACCAGTCAATGATGGATGCAGCTTTAAGTAACGAGAATAGTGTTGTCATCGGCATTTCCATTTCCGGAACAACGAAAGAAGTGATTTCTGCAGTTAAAATCGCAAAGAAGCAAGGCTCACGCATCTTGATCTTTACTGGAGATAAGAATTCCGAGCTCTCACAGCTTGGCGATATATCGCTATTGGTCACGAGCAAAAACAGCATGCATATGGGGCAAAACATCTCTCCATTGCTTCCGCTGCTATTACTTTTTGATTTAATATATACAGAGTTGGTTGCTAAAGATTATAAAAACAGGATAAGCATCAGGGAAAAGACTTTGAAGGTATTGACCGAGAATGACTGACTTTCGGACGATCCGTAAAAAGTACATTTACTTACCCATACACGAATCATATAAAAAACTGCATCTCCAATTGTTTGGATGTTACTAACAATTGGGGTGCAGTCCACTTTAAAAGACGTCTATTTTTATGTTCCTTTTAAACTAAATCCCTATTACTGGCATGGAACGTTCTTGGAGGCTTTCGGAAAGAAGACTATACGCAACTACTTTATTCTTGTACTGTTTGACTACATCCACATGGTCGTTGTAAATGTACACAAATAATCGAACATCGTTTTTTCCTCTTTTAGTATCAATCATTATTGGAATCCCACTGTTCTCTGGATGTAAAAACAATTGCTCGTTCCCTGGGAATATATGAATTTTTTTCAAAAACTTAGCTTCGTTAAAATAATTAATTACTTGAATTTTGTCTTCACCTTCCAAACGTTTTCCATCAAAGGTTACAATTGCATTCGCGCCACTAATTTCTGAATGTATTTTAAATTTACTCAGAATCCAATTCACTGCATCGGTTGGAAGGCAGGTAACTAATAATTTAAGTAAACCTAAGATAATTGTCAAAATCAATACAGGCACTGTCATATTTCATCATCTCCGCTACGTTATAATTTAATGTTTAATTGAAAGAGGCGGTCAGTTTGCTTTGAAATGACCGTTCTATTAACGTGTTTATTGTTCACTCAGCTTACAATGGTGATTTTTTCACGTATCAATCAGATTCTTTTCGTTCACATTCCCGCCACATATGTGAACAAATTCACAATTTCCTACAAATAGAGTATGTCTTGTAAATCACTCGTACAAAACATGAGTTTTATACAATTAAGCCTATATTTCTATGCATTTTGGTATGCTATTATAATAATCATTCACGTGATATCTTAGGCTAATTTTATTACGAAGTAAATGATGCCCACAGTTAATATTAGGGCAAGACCAATATAAATATAACTAAGGTTCAACAAATTCCCTCTCGTTGCCGTAGAATAATCACTATCACTCTTCCCCGCTAACGAAAGGGTGCCAACCAGGGCAACTAAACTAATGGCTACTACTAATATTACGCTTATCGTCATGATTCAACGCCTCCCCATATTATTATCTATTTCCTTGAACCATTTCAAATTATTCCGATTCTCATCGTATATCGTAGTGTAACTACATAAAAAATCGTTCCTAATTGGCAGGTCAAAATTAAATAGGCCAGGTAGATCGCACTTCGTAATTATATTAGAAAACCCTACTTCTCTATAATAAAAGAACAACCAATTTTAGGACCATCCAATCAAGTGAAATTTACACCATCCACTTGCTGAATCCTTCCGTTAATTACATAGAAAGGTGCACAGCTTCTCTGAAGGAATGGCTAAGATACCACGTCTTGTGGCAACTCCTGACCTAACTTGCTTACTCGAAAAAGACAAAAAAAGAATCATGAATTTGTCATGATTCCAGTTAGTAGACAAAAGTGGGTCGGAAAACGTAACTTAAATGATGTTCTTACGCCGAGGAGGCTTGGCAGACAGTCGGCGGAAAGGGAGTGGATTTCTGAAATCACCGGAACCTTTTAATTAAAAAACTGCAGGCAAACCGAACAAGTTTGTCTACAGTCTGGAATCATGGAATCATCATGATTCTCTCTCGTAAATATGAAAGAATATCATTATAAACTTTTTACAGCCTCTGCAAACCTTTTGATGCCTTCGTGAATGGAATCCTCATTTTCCCTTGCAAAAGTAAAGCGTACATATTCCTTATTTGTACCTAATGTTGAACCGGGAACGTATATGACTCCCCTTTTGATGGATTCCTCAAGTAACTTTATTTCGTTCAATGGCACCTTCAGCTTACACCACAAATGAATTCCACCATTTGGCGAAAAATACTCAACTTCTTTATGCAGGAATTCGTGAAGACTCGAAACTATTGCATCCCTTCTTTTTTCCAGTTGCTCCCTTAAGTAGGCAATATGGGCAGGAAAATACTCTGAATCCAAAAAATCATTTGCTATCCATTGAGTGAATGAGCCATGGCCAAAGTCAACCTGCTGCTTGGCATCAGATAGTCTCTCTATAACGGGTTTCGGTCCTATAATCCACCCAATTCTTAATCCGGAAGCAACAATTTTTGACAAAGAGCTTATATATAAAACGTTTCCGTTGTTGTCCATCGATTTAAGAGTGGAAATTTCTTCACCGGCAAAGGAAGTTAAACTATAAGGATCGTCTTCTATGACCGGTATTCCATATTCGGATGAAAGTTCCAGAATCCTTTTACGACGGTTGATATGAAGGACAGTCCCTGTAGGATTTTGAAATACAGGGTTCAAAAAAATCATCCTGATCCGATGTTTTTTATGGAGTTCCAGTAAATCCTCCGGGTTGATGCCATCTTTATCAACTGGTAAAGGAAAAATTCTTAGCCCCGCGGATTGAAAGATGGGAAGGTTGTAACTATATGATGGATCTTCCAAAACAACGGCATCTCCTGGCTTTAACAAGCATTGGACTACCAGATGTAGGGCTTGCTGTGCACCAGAAGTAATGAGGATGGAAGATGGATGCGTATCAATTCTCCTATACTGTTTAACATGATTGGTTATCGTTTCCCTTAAAACCGCATTGCCTTGAGGGTGATCATAACCCAAACTACCAATGAAGGACCTATTAGAAATGATTTCACGTAAGGATTGGACTGGAAATAAGTCTTCAGAAAGCTCCCCGCTAGCTAAGTTAATAAGGTTATGCCCTTCCGTCTCTTTACGTATTCTTTGGGTTACTGGCATATTGGGCAAAAAAGAACCCGCTTCGATATATCTATTCCAACTAGGTATACGTTTTCGTGTAATTCCCCAAATATCCTTACTGATCATCGTGCCGCTACCTTTGATTCGTTCAACCAGTCCATTTGCTTCCAATTCATCATAAGCCGCAACAACTGTGCTTCTGTTAACTCCCAGTTCACTTGCCAAGAAGCGTTCGGACGGTAGCGGCTTATCCAATAAAAATGTACCATCAGCAATGCCACTCTCGATGTAAGCCGCTATTTGTTTATATAAAGGCTTCTTGGATTTTCTGTCAGTTTTCCATTCCATAAGCTACATCCTTTAAAATGTTTAGTTAAAAGCGTACTAAATTATTAACTTTATATACCTATTCATTCCCAAAAGCAGTAAAACCTTTTATTCCAGTATAATCTTCAGCCGAGATTATTGCACTTTTAGGATAAAAGCTGTACTGCAAAATAAAAACGAAAGCCTCCATTTCCTTAAATGAAATGGAGGCTTTCGTTTCATCTTTTTCAACTATGCAGACTCCCCTTCAGCCAAGGGCGATCCCGATAGTATCCGATCGGGATTTGGATCAGGCTCGTTTTCCTCGGACCGCCTATCCTGTAAAGTTCATCACACATATTCACATCAAAGCCGAGCAGCGGGTGCCCGTTCATTCCTAGGGCTGACGAAGCTAGCAGTAATTTCTGAACGAGCATCCCCGCCTCCATTTGCTGGATGCGGTATCCTCTATATCCAAGTTGCGTTTTGGAATGGTCCCGCTCGCCAACTACATGTATGCAAATCGGCACTTGCTGAAAATTCATGATATCGAGGGACATTCCGTATTGCAATCGGAGCCGCTGATCTCCTGATTGTATTTGTTGTAATGAATGTGTCGTGCTGTCGTAATGGTATGCACCATCTTGAATGTCTTCCACATTATACAAACATGCATATATTGAAACGCGATTTTCGTTGTTCTCGTTTTTTCCATCCAAGTCATTTCGATAGGAGAACGAAGCGGTTGCCTCCTGCAGGAGAGCAGCCAGCTGCCATTGACTGACTTTCCCGAGTGCGAAGTCCATTTCAGGTGAAAACCGCTTCCGGCAAACTGATGCCAGGTCATAGGACAGCCGCTTCACGATAGGAAGGGCTACAATATGTCCTTCGGATTTCGCCCCATTCTTCGGACTGATCCGCCGGAATGATTGGGTGGATTCGATCATGGATGCTGCATTCAGTTTAGTCAGCATCGGAAATTCCCTGATTCTTTGCGATCGAACATAGTGTTCAGGCTGAATATCCGTCAATTCCGGCAATAATACCGTTGAAGTGACAGGCCGGTCCATACTCCTTTCTTCTCTAAATCTAAAAGAAGGTTCTGCCGATAAGGGGATCACCGCATACGTGCTCTCTTCCTCTTCCGAAAGCCCGAGCAGATGATTGATGGCCCGATCAAGGAATTGGAAGCACACCCCAGCGGCGATTCCAAAGCGTTTCGCCACTTCGAGCAACTGTCCAAGAAGCACGCCTGCATCCAGACCTTGCAGACGGTATGAAAAGTTATTGTATTTGTAGAAGTTTTTCCAAAACATCGTCGATACAAAAACCGTGCCAAAGCATGCGGACATATCAAAGTTTTCACCAAGAGCTTTTGTTATATATGAATCAAAATTCCCTTCCCGCAGCAAAACCAGCCGGTGGTGTGCCGCATCATAATGGTATACACCAGCAGGTAATCCCTCCATCTTCAAGTACACGTACAATTCGCTTGGATACAAAGCTCCCCCTGATGGCGGAAAACGCCGGAATGACTGCATGAGGTCCTCAGATTCCGAGGAGCTCGGTACCTGACTGACTTGGGTCAGGCCATATGCATACCAGAGGAAATGACCGATTCCTTTAAGGTCCTGTTTAGAAGGCCCGCTGCAACTCTCTAGCGTCAGCGGCACCTCCAGTGATAGCGGAAAAACAGGCAAGTCACGGTAAAGCTTATACGTCAGCGGTGCATCATTCCAATCCACTTCCCAATCCGGCGGACTTGCCTTTTCGATATCAAAATGCAAATTGTGCAAAAATGCTTCTAGACTCATCCTCCAACCTCCTAAATCACCGCTTATGGAAAAGGATGCGGATGCGGATTGAGATGTTCGAATTCAAGCGGCCGTTTAGCATATCCAAGTTCCATCGGAACCCTCAGTATTCTCTCAAGCCCCGTTATGCGGGTAAGATGATGGCCGAATGTCATCGGCAGCATCCCCGGTATCAGCACTTTCACGCAATGTAATCCATTCCGTGCAATTTCCGGTGTCGTCTGATCCACCACAATCACCTCGAGTTGCAATCGGCGAAACTCCTGAAGGATTTCCTGCAAATCTTCCGTCAAGTCCGGATGGTTCACCTTTTCCCCGTATTCTTCAGCGAATGTTCGCATCGGGCGGTCATCATCCAGCAGAAACTGCAGTCGCTCTTCGGCTTGCGGTAAACCGTACAGCATGCCATGATCATCCATTTTCCGTACCAGTGAAGAATCATGCAGCATTTTCTCAACCTCATCCTGATTCTCTTCCAATTTATCGTCAAGTGTCAGCATCATGCCAGCCAACTCGAAGACCGCGCTTTTCACGGCCCGGATCGGGTCCAGATGGGCCCCTGCCGCACATATGATATTCAATCCTTGTTGTTTCCTGTTTTTCGCCAACGCCCATACGCTCGGGATACCATGTTCCATGGTCGAATTAAACAAATGGATATCATACCCCGCTGCCGCCCTCGCCCTGTCAATCATCAGCTCAAGTTCTTTGTCATTTGCAGAATTTGGGTCAAGGCGTGTGAGGGGCAGCTGCGCGTACCAGGTCAGAAGAAACGAATCACGTTCGACCACTTCCATGATGCCGTAGAAAATGGCCTCCTCCAAACTTCCCCCTAAAGCACAGCCATTGGAAGTTTCATAAACAAATCCATCTCCGCAGCCCAAGCTGTAATAGGAAAGCAATTCCGGGACCAAGATCGGCTGCTCTTGCAAAAATGAATGGCCCCACACCCAATCTATCGAGCGGTCAGGATTAAACGGTTGAAACGGGAAATCCCGCTGCGCATAATTTTCCTTCGAGTGTACCCCTATCCTGATGGGATCGAGCGCAAAATCTTTAAGGTTGTTGTAACTGTCATGCATGACTGTCCGTTTACCGCGGGGCTCCATACCGCAATACCTTTCCAATCCCTCCAATATGGCAGTCATCTCACTGACCGCATATGAGAGAGTACGGCCTGCCGTCCCCTCATCTCCTATGAATAAAGGCAAATTAACACTTACATCGGCAAATGGTGGCACAAGGTCGAGCATTTTATTATTCAAGAAACCTGTGCGATGGTCCAAGTAATCCTTGGCCAGAACTTCATTCAGCTCTTCCATTGAACGGGTACGGTAACTGTCGGGACTGATTTTCGGACTTGGCTGCAACGTAATCCTAGCACGCTCCTTCGAGTCATCAGGTAATGTTGAGCAAACCGGACACAATGGATCTGGTAAAAATGTGTGCCACGAGCCATTCAGCGTTTTCAAGTTGATGATTGATACACGCCCTTCCGAACGGGCGCGTTCTCCTTTCATCGCCTTCCTTACCTCTGCACAAATCAAGTGGGCCATCTGTAAAAGGCCTGTGCGTGATGCAGCCGCATCACGATCTATCCCCCCATTTTCCTCCAGATGTTTGCGGATTTCCCACATTTCTTTTCGATCACGCCCGGCCATGAGATGCCTTTGGTCCGCACACTGTGAGCAGCCAGGAACATCCGGGCGCACCAACGGACCTATCACTCCCTCTCCAAATGATACGAACCCCCGCAGCCATGGAATGCCCGCTTGCCTTATCACCTCTTCCGCCTTTAGATGGACAGCTGGATTCCAGGCATCTTGCAGCAGAAGGACCATAGCCGTCGTTTGCGGTATTCCTGCCTCGAAATCGGTTTGGCGATTCACCTGATATTGGCCGGACAGGTCCCCATGAACATGGTCGGCCAGCACTCCTTCCCCGACAACCAATACGTCAGTTTTCACCCTGATTCCTCCTCTCGCAAAAACACCCCAAACACTCCTGCCATTTCTTCCTTCAATAAAGGTTCAAGATTTAATTCGAAAACACAGATTCGCTTACTGTTCTTCTTCAAAACTTGAATGGCCGACTGTACTAGTTCGGAATTCCCTTTCACCCCGCACGAAGGAATCACAAGATTCAAGGGCTTTTCTTCTTTAAGAACAGGTGATACCACTAAATCTGGAGCTGTGAGGCAAACGGTCTGGTTTTGTACTTTCATGACGGCCTTTTGCAACGCGTTCCGTAATGCGATCGTTACATTCAAACCGACAGCTCCGGACCAGCCGTCGCTCGTTCCTGCCCAAACTACCGGGAAACCGGACACTTCCTCACCCAACGCGATGATCGGCTCTCCTTGCAGCCGGGTCAGCGCTTGTAGATAATACCGGCAGCGTTCATCTTCCACTTGAGCCAACTGCACCGACACGAGTTTCTCATGGTTGAACCGCTTATTGTCAAACTCTTTATCCAAACAGCTTTGCAGTCCACGGCAAACACATTCAGCAAATGTTTCCCCTGCTCCGACACCGACCGATTCCTTTATATCGTCTACCCCCTGAAGCGGTGTAAGAGTCGGAATGAGCTGGCTGAGTGTTCGGGATACATATGCTTCAACTCCTGAAAGACCGGATTCCGTTCTCGCTTCCTCATGCGTCAGATCTGAACGGATAATTTCTGGCAGCAGTTCGGCCGGACCGGACGACAGCGGATCAACAACCTGAACTCGGCATTGGGCCAACGGCAGCTGCTTTAAATCTCCCTCATCCCAACGATGAAAGATCCCGGATTCCAAGGATGTCAACCGGCTGAAATACATAAACACCTTCCCCGGCTCACTCGGGTCCGCTTTCTGTTCAAGCCGCTGATCAAAATCTTCAATCCATGCAGCAGTCCCTTTTCCCGTCACTCCCGGGTGGGGAATGAACGGATGCCATTTTCCCTCCATTGTATCCATATCCAACAGATAAAAATGATTGGATTGTTCTGCTGTCGTAACGCCTGTAGCCTCTTTAAACCATTCGAATACCATTATATTGGCCAACATCGCTCCGGCTGTCGCGGAAAAGGAAGATGGTGCCTGATTCTTTTCCAGCTCAGCTTGATGTAAACGATGCCAAGCTGACTCCCAACACCCCTTGGAATCCGGATGGACAAGTGGACCAGCCATGCCTACTTGATTGATGATCAATGCAGGAAACAGGATCTTTTTCCCTTGCCTGCAAACCGAATGAAGTTCTCTTAACTCCTCTATATCACCCTCTTGGGACACATATAAAATCGAGTCAAAAGGCTGCACGATATCCTGCCATTCAATCTCTTCTCCCTTTTCAAGCACTACCTCCCCTATGGAAACCTCGTCGTCCGTCTTACGCGCATGCGCCACGATTTCATTCAATCTTTTTCTATTGGTCGGTACCGTGTCCGTAATGAAGATATGGAATGCGGGCAATCCGGATTCAATCAGCGAGGACACCACTGAAAGGAACAATGGGCCAGAGCCTATAGCCAACGCCTTTTTCTTTCGATAAGTTTCAAAACGGTAAGCCCCGGAATCGCCGCAGCTTTCCAGGAACTCGATTTGTGAAGCATACCTTTCAAGTACTTGATTTCTTAATTGATGGGGACTGTCCTGACTTACATCCCGTACAAACCCATTACCGTACAAAACCTCGGCAATTTCCATCACCCTGTTCCGGTATGGGCCAGGCAATCCATCCGTCAACTCGCTTAATGTATGGTTCCCGTTGAACATCGGTAATAGCTTTTCAATCCACTGGACGATCGAGCTGCCCTCCATACGGAACGAACTTATGTTATTCCTGAAATACACACCTCTATTCGGTTCCGGAAGAAAAAACGTATCTCTCTTCACTTTCAAACGCATAGAAGGGGTCAAATTCACCATTCCGCTCCTCCTAACCCGATGCATTCTAAGTACTGCTTCAGTACTTCACTTTAATCCTATGTACGACAATTTGTCCCTTATGTCTAATGCAATAAAGAAAAGTCCCTGCACATGCAGGGACTTCCTTTAGAAAACCTAGATACTTAACCGCCGCAACGTCCGCAACGACCGCCGCAACCTCCGCAGCGACCACAACCTCCGCAACGAAAACCGCAACCTCCGCAACCTCCACAACGACCGAACCCACATCCTCCAATAAAGCAACCAAGGCAACCAAAACAACCAAAACCGAAACCAAAGAGTCGGGAATCGTCAGCAGAATACCCTTGCTGGAACTGGTTTTGATCCCAAAGAATTGGCTGGCTTACCTGGAAATCATCGACATTAAGGTTTTGCAATTGATTTTGAAATTCATACATATTATATAACCTCCGTATATTATTTATAAGGTAGTGCTTAGAACAGGAAATCTGAACGAAATGGTCAGGGAATTAATACCACGTCAAATACTCCTCCAACAAAATATGTCAGGGGAGTGGGTATTGCCACTGATTCAAAAGCCTATTTTTATTGAATCTTCATAAAACGGTTCAAGACGGAAACAGGATAATCACTATATTAATTATGCGGCTTAGTACAAATGAAAAACTTCGAGACAAAGCTGAAAGAACCTGGAACTAAGTTGGCAAGCCAAGGATAGGAGCTTAGCTTATCAACTCGAAAAGGGGTCTGGTGCTAGTTAGAAACATAGAACCTCAATATCCTTTTCATCTATGAATTAAGATGCTACTCCAAACAATTAATGTATGAAATTCAATCTCGCTTCAAACCAAAATAAAGCCCTTGCACTAACTTATACAAGGACTTTATTTAATCACTTTGAATTTTCTTTTGGTAAATCTAATGTTGGAGTACGATCAAAGAAATTCCACGGTTTTAACATGGCGTGTACCCATTCTGTTGGCATCATTGGCCACTCTTCAGCTCGTGCTATATGAGTTGCACCTGTGGTCATCCATACCACATTATCTGTATTGTCAATGGAACCGTTGTCTGCCGAATATTGTCCTAATCCTGTATCTGTTTTGCTGCGGTTCGGATATTTACCTTCCGGATACCGCTCATCCGGGTCATAATTTGTGACCCACAACTGCTTGTCCATAAAGTTAACTCGCTTAAAAAGCCAGTCATCATCACTAAATAAGGCTCCTTTGGCAATCGGGTGAGTGCCTCCTGCAAAAGGGATGATTTGATAGGAAACAGGATTTCCTACCTTATTCTCCTTATTAAGATTACTGAACAGTCGAATAGTGGAAGAATCAAATTTTTGAATCGACTCTTGCTCCGTCTTTACTGTTTTTTCTTCTGTTACCATAACACTTTTGCGTGGACCGCCCTCTTGATTTTTTTCTACCTTTGGATTAATTTCCATTAGGGAATTACTTTCGCCATCAACATCTAGGTCAAGCCTGAAATTGTAAATGTGCTGGTGAGTGGTTCCGACAATATTATTATCAAGCAAAGTACCATATTTTGTATCCTCTTTTGCAGTCTTGTCATGCATTGTTTTTGATTTAACACCTTTTACTGCTTCAATACCGGATGCTCCTACATCAATATTAATTATTCCATTTTGTGATAACTTCCAATCAAAGATATAATCATAGTTTCCTATTGTACTAACCCAGCGAACCACTAATTCACGGCGTTCACGGCTTTGATTTTCTTCTTTAAATGTCGCAAGGTCGGCATGTTTATATTCTGGCCCCGCATATTGTTCAAATACTGCAATGGCATTTTTAATAACGTAAGGATTGCCCGAGTTATCTGCAATTGTTGCATCTAGCAGCACGGCGTTTTCTGGTACGTCAGCTCCAAGTTCTAGCGGTGCAGTTAATGTGCCCATTCCATATTCACCAGCATCCAAATAGGACTTGAAGTACCAGCCAACGTCAGGATCTCCGTAAGGAACTATCATCCCACCCAGCGATCCTTCATACATAATTTTTCTTTTTTTCCCATGGTCATCATAAGTAACGGTTGATAACACAGGTCCTACCCGAGTATCCAATCGCAAGTGGAAATCCCAGTTTTGCCAGCTAATCGTATTTCCTTTTATTTCATAGTTCTTGCCTTCAGGCTCGGTAATATTAAGCGGTTTTACATCGGATTTCTTCTCATAATCTCTACCATCATATGCGTTTAATTGCATCGGGATTGGAATGACACCTTCATCCTCTACTTTAATAACCGCTTTCTTTTCAAGATCTACAACAGCGACCAAATTTTCAATAGGATGCGCCCAAAAATTCCCATCCCCTGTATCCAAATAAGATACTATTTTCAATAGACGCTTATCATGCTCCAATTTATCTTCACCATCGAAATAACCTACTGTCAAAGGGGTCGCAACGACCTTTTTAGGGTCATCTATACCCCGCTTTTTTAGCGCTTTTGCATAGTCTTCACTTGATTCAATGGCTCCTTGAACAGTAGCAAAATCATCCAGAATTAACATGCCATGAACGCCGTCCATTTCATTCCATGAAACTAGTTTTTTTGATGATATATTCACTTCACCCTCAATAACTTGTTTGCCATTCAATGCAATGAACTCTGCTTTTCTTGTAAATGCGTTGTCTTTTTTCTCTTTATCGTACTCCCACTCCCACACTTTCTTTTTTTCGGGAAGCTTCAGTGTAATTTCTGTAAAACGAAGAGTATCTTTATATTTCCCTGCCTCTTTGATTACATTAACCACCGCTTTAATTTCTTTAGGAGTTAAAGGATCTAAAGGATGATAAGCTTCTTTTATTTTAGCTGTTTGCTTGATGTTAGGGAGAACTTCATTCACAAAATGATCAGTTACGTAGATTTTCTCATCTTTTTCTATCACGTTTGATTCAAGTGTAATCGCTTTTCCATTAATATACGCTTTATCAGAATCAGGTATTATTTTTATGACCGTATCATCTTTTTCGATGGTGATTTTTTTTGTAAAAAAACTCCAAAAATCAGATTTAACAGTTGCACCAGTACCTTCTAAAGCTGTTTCTAGCTTAATTAATTCCACTTCACTGCCATGAGCAGAAGCATTGTTATTATGAATTAGTGAATAAGGAGAGAATATGAAAGTTAGTGCAGTCATTACAAAAATTGCTGCTTTGAAAGTTCTTTGCTTTGTTTTCATAGAATGTTTCCTTTCATTATTTATTTTTAACTTTCATTTGCTAAATACTAGTCTTAGCCACCGTACCAATTTAAGCCTTTTTCACCTAAATCAATCCATACACTCTTTGAGTGTGTATACATATCCATGGCTTGTACCCCTAATTCTCTACCAAATCCACTTTGTTTCATTCCTCCAAAAGGAGTTGTACTATCTAGCATACTGTACGTATTCACATAGACAGTTCCTGCTTGGATACCACGCGCCATACGATGAGCTCTTTTTAAGTCATTGGTCCATATCCCTGAAGCTAAACCGTAAATAGTATCATTTGCTTGTCGTAGAGCATCCTCTTCATCTTTGAAGCGAATAACCGACACAACTGGTCCAAATATCTCTTCACGCGCAATTGTCATTTCGTTGGTTACATCTCCAAAGATGGTAGGTGTGAAATAATATCCATTTTTCTTGCCTCTTTGGCCACCTGTCACTAATTCCGCACCTTCTTCAAGACCAACCGCTACATACTTTTCAATCGTCTTTAACTGTTGTGCGGAAACTTGTGGACCCATTTGTGTTGTCGCTTCAAGGGGATTTCCTACCCGTATTGATTGTACTTTACTAGCAAAAAGATCCATAAATTTATCATAAATACTTTCTTGGACAAATAAACGAGAACCAGAAGCACAAACTTGACCTTGTGCAAAGTAAATGCCAAACATCGCTCCATTAACTGCATCTTCAAGAGTGGCATCGTCAAATACAATGTTAGGTGATTTCCCTCCCAGTTCTAACGAAACTGGTTTCAAGTTTTTTGTAGCTGCTTGCATAATTAAGCGACCCGTGTCCGTTGACCCCGTAAAAGCAATTTTATCGACGTCTGGATGGGAAGCTAAACCAGATCCCACGGTTGAACCTGGACCGGGTACAATATTAATCACCCCATCAGGAATACCGACTTCTTGGAACAGTTTAGCCAGTTCTAAAATACTTGTTGATGTTTCTTTTGCTGGCTTAATAACAATTGTATTTCCAGCAGCTAGAGCAGGAGCTAATTTCCACATCGTCAGCATTAAAGGAAAGTTCCAAGGGACAATGGCGCCAATTACACCTAATGGTTCTTTTAGTGTGTAGTTGAAACGATTGTGAGGTGATGCTAATGTATCACCCTGAACCTTATTTGCAAGTCCTGCATAGAACTCCAGTACATCTATGGTAGAAGGAAGCGCTATATGCTTGGTTTCATTGATTGGTAAACCATTATCTTTTGATTCTACTTCCGCTAAAAAGTCTGAATTCTCCCACATTTTCTGAGCTGCTTTATACAGAAGTCTACCTCGGTCACTAGGAGACATAGTCGCCCATGGTCCGGATTCGAACGCTTTTCGAGCTGCTTTAACTGCATGGTTTAAATCTTCCTCGCCCCCTTGTGAAACAAGGGCATGAACTTCTCCTGTGCCAGGATTAATCGTTTCAAATGTTTCTCCTGAGAGTGAATCTGTCCATTTTCCATCGATAAATAGTTGATATTTTTTCATTTTCTCCACCTCTTATTTATTTTTTTGTTAAAACTTCGAAATTACTAACCATACAATTTTGAAAAACATAGGTTGCTAGGTTTCCTTATGTGATGCGTATCTTGAATAAGCTAAAAGCTCCTAACTTTGTTTACACGCAGCGTTGGAAAGCGATTACATTTTTGTGGTTTTTCAACATGGATAATGAACTCTAAATTCTTGTTTTTGGTAAATGGCATCCATTAAAAATGAATGTCATCAGGAGTAATCCCTAGCTCTTTAAACTTCGTACGATAAACTCTATATTCAGATAGATATGTCATAATGTAGTCTGAAATCTGCTCATTTATAGTGCTTCTATTTCAGCACGAGTTAGCGTTTCAATTTCTGAATTGTACATGAATGCATACCTCTTCCATTATTTTATTGATTTTTTTAAAGAGATAGAGTAATTAGCAACTCTAAAAAACACATAAATATACCCAAAAATTTAACAACCGTTACAAAAACGTTATATAAATAAACATTACTCTCCTTCAATTAACCTTAAATCAATAACTCAAAAGTGTACTATGCATCCACTTATTCAGTTTTGATAAGGAGATGTTTATTTTCCTACCTCATACACTTCCGTTTCTTTCATCTCCTTAGGTTAATTTAAAAAAGTCTTTCTAATTTATTAACTATTACATGTAATTATTTTATATTATCCAGAAAAATGAGAAAATTTACTATTACCCAAATGGGTCATTTTATATCAAAAAGTAATTCATTTTATTTTAAAATGTTATATAATCAAAAAAAGTTAACATGGAGGAAAGCCTATGAAGGATATGTCTAACCCCAGCTACAAAAAAATTTTATCTTTTATGGATGAAATTACTTTTTCTAATGAAAATTTCCGTGAAAAAGTACTACAGACCTTTGAGAATTTATTTGGTTACTGCCAATCTATTTTTTGGTTATGTGATGATAATAATGACTTGTTCGAACCTATTACGTTAAATATAGATAAATATGTTATGGATGATTATCTTAATAACTTTTATCAATTAGATTTGCTAGTCCCAAAATATAATATGCAAAAAGCAAGTAAACAAAATGTTATAAAAAACCTTGATTTACTTCCGCCTGAATTATATGAAAAAAGTGTATACTACAATGACTTCATGTTAAAATATGGATTTTATTATGATGTGGGTGTTTTTTTATATGATAGAAACAGTATTAAAGGTGTTCTGAACTTCGTTAGATCCAAAAAGGAGAAGCCTTTTAGTACATCCGATATTATGTGTTTAGAGGTTATTTCTAGGTTCTTATCGCAAAAAACAAGCGATTTCCCTTATCATTCTGTAAGCGTTCCCAAAGAAAACCTAATTAATCCTTTGAAAAATAAGATTCTGGCTAGTTCTCAAGATCTCAGACAACCAGATTTAACATTAAAAGAAGCAGAAATATTACAACTGGTTCTAAAAGGGCATACCAATATCACCATTGCCAGCGAACTGTTTATTAGTGTTAACACAGTAAAAAGACATTTGCAAAATCTTTATAGAAAGTTTGATGTCTCAAACCGAACAAGTTTATGCTATAAAATTGTTAAACCTTAAACACAATCAAAAAAACCAGAAGGTCCCCAACACCCTTCTGGTTTTCATATTAATTGCCTTACAAGTAATTTTTTTCTTCGTCATTTACAATGAAAAAATCCTTATTATAAAGATTGCCCCACCCTTATTGATGGGAGAATCACTTATGTACTGCCGTATCCAATCAGGCGTTTCTCCATGTCTTTTCAAAATATAAGAAAGCTGTATAGAATCTTTAATAGGAAGTTACCTCTTGTGCTTAATAAGAATCCACACATCACTCTTTCCAATTAGTTCTGCAGCTGTTCATAACGATTCCAGTTCACCGATTTTTCCAGCACGATTGATATCAATACGCCCATTATGAGCCCATTCGTCAAAAATGGCTGTAAAAGCGTGGGAACGTTCGAAAATGCATTAGGCAGGATGTTCATCAAGCTCACTCCAATCAATACTGGTACGGCAAGCCTGAATATCGTGTCTGAAGTGAAATGCTGGCCCTTGACGCTATTGAAAGCCGTACCGAACAGCTGAAGGTAAGCAACGAACAATACTGCATTCCCGACTGTTATCGGCATGGTGGCCAGGAAAGCGATGAAAGGAGGAATGAGCCCAATTATGGTCAATAACATGCCTCCAAGTAAGAAGGGCCTTCGCTCATAGATTTGTGTGCTCTGCAAAAATCCGATGGATGAAGTAAAAGGTGTATACGGAACAAGTCCAAGAAACGGAGCGAAAATGGTAAAACCGCCAGTCATGAATAAAGAATTTCGATACTGCTTGTGTTCAGCTTCATCACCGATTAATTCCGATGCGGCTTGAATGGAAGCGAACGTGTTACACAAATTCAGTAATCCTGCAAAAAAGGAAATCGCTATGATCCCGAATTCCAGGTTTGGAGCACCTAATGGGAAAAATGAAAATGAAGCACCCGTCGATCCCATTTCTCCCCCGGCCTCCGGAAATAGCAGCTCGTAAAAAATCCATCCCACCATAATCCCGATCAATATGGAGAAATTGCTTATGGTCCTTGGTCCTTTTATCTTTAATATACTTACTAAAAGTACAATCCCCACTGATAGGAAACTGACCGGGATGTTAATTTCCCCATTCTCCGTAATCCCCAGCATCCCCTTGAAAAAGACAAAGATGAGCTGGAACGTCAGAAGGAATAAATAAACCGTCATGACCATGGGGGTGAAAATCTTCTGGACAAAAGAAATTAGGTTGAAGGCAGCAATAATGAGGGTCACGACACCAGCAGCAATGAGGCCAGTAGCAATTCCCCCTCCAATCTCAGCATAACCGAGCCCTATGGATGGTGCTGATAACCCTAAATTCAGCATCACTCCCCACAATAGACCGGAGTGCCCTTCCATAAGTGGATACTTATGCCCCTTCCACCCCTGAAACACGCAAGCGATCCCGGTGAAAATGAGCGAGCTTCTCATGGTCATTTCCGTAACATTGGGAGGAAGATCAAAAGCTGCGCCAATCGATATGGGCACTACTACCGTATTTGCAAAAATAAAAAACAACCATTGAAAAGAAGAAAATAGAGTCACAGAAGAACTCCAACTTTTCATAGATTCCATCTCCTTTGAACATGATACTTTTGAAGCTCATGGTGAATTTCAATTGCCCTTCCGTTGAAAAAGGCGATAAGACCGCACCATGCTATAAACGCGGTTACAGGATGGTCTGCTGCCATTGCTGGACAAATGGTCAATGTCATATGACCTTTGCAGACGCATTCAAAATGATAACGTTACCATTAATAGTAACAAAGACTGCGGCTCCCTGCTAATTTGTTTGCTTGACTAAGGCTGCAAGGCAAATGGACAAGCAGAAGCCAATCCGTTAAAAATATTTCGGTGGAATATGATAATGACATGGGAGGAAGTCCTTAACCAATATAGAAAAAAATCACTTCCACAGCATATAACATAAGTAAGTAAAAGTACATGGAATCGAAAGCCGTTCCATAACCAAAACGAAAAAGGAAATCCGGAAGTATCCAGAAATCCTTTTTGGTTTAGTCTTACCGTTCAATTGATTGCTTTTGTTTATATAGTGAACCGGAAACCAAGTTTCCTTTGTAAATGACCGCTTTACGTTCAGAACGCCTGGCAATCGCCTCTGCAGAACAGCTTGCGTCAACTAACACCAGACTTGCGGCATCTCCCGCTTTCGGCCATACCTGGTTCCCCTTTTCGTCCAATGGGGTTTTTCCGCCGGTTATATACCCGAGTGTTCGGGAAAGTGAGACTTCATCAATCCATTTGAAACGTTCTGCGAGCCTTCCTGCTCTCTCCAAGATGTCACCATTCCCAAGTGGGGACCATACATCAAAGATATTATCATTTCCTACTGATACTTCAACCCCTCTTTCATGTAATAAATCAACAGGGGGCATCTGCCTGTTAATAGGGACACTGGTGACGATGGAAATCCCTGCATCCCTAAGAATGTCAGCCAAATCATAGGCTTCTTCCTTAGATAAGTCCCCGATACCGAAAGCATGGCTTAATGCTACCCTGCCTTCCCAGCCCGCCTGCTTGGTCAGAGCTGCTAAACGTTTCATTGTGAACGTGCCCAGATGGCCTGGATCATGCAAATGCAAGTCCACATCAGCGTTCGCTTCCACTGCTAAATCCATCAATTGAACCAGCGATGCTTCAATATTGTTATCGACTGTGGCTGGATCCACCGCCCCGACAATTCCTGCTCCGTTTCGCAATGCCTCCCTGACAAGCTTGACAGAACCGGAACGCAATAATCCGTGCTGCGCAAATGCGACGATTTCTGAACTGAGTCTATGAGAATATCCAGCAAGCGCCTGTTGTACCTGCTCTAAGTTTTGCAACCCCACTTCCGGATAAATATCAACATGAGTCCGTATATGTGCAGAGCCAGAAGCTAAAAGGATTTCCAGTAAAGATTCAGCACGTTTACATGTGCTTGTTGCAATGGAAGGCAAAACCCTCTTCTCATTTTCAAAGCGTTCAATGACACTTGAAGAAGGAGTGCACGCTCTCCAAACATCCCCCATCAGTGTCTTATCAAGATGAACATGCTTTTCGATGAAGGATGGTAACGCCAGCAATCCTTTTGCATCTTCCACCGGCAAATCTTCATGTATGGCTTCCCCATCTTTGACAATCTTCGTGATCCTTCCATCCTCCATCAACAGATGAAATAGCCCGGTCATCGTTCCTGTAACTCTTTCATTCTCTTTCCGGTAACCACATTCCAAACGAACATTCTTTAACCAATAGATTGTGTTCATGATCTTCATCCCTTCTTGAAATAGACCTTCAATTCGACTTCAAGGCAGATTCGCGATCGAGTCCGCCGTAAACCAGATTTCCATTGACCATAACCGCAGCACGTTTCGATCTCCTGGCAACCGCCTCGGCAGCACATGATGCATCCACAAAAACCATACTTGCATCATTTCCCACTTGCGGCCATAAACGATTTCCTTCAGGGTCCAGTGTCTTGACCCCTCCCGTAATGAATTGGAGCGATTGAGACAATGCATACTCGTCCTTCCAGTTGTACCTCTCGGCCAATCGGCCTGCCTTTTCCAGCATATCTCCTGTACCGAACGGGGACCAGGAGTCATAAAAGCCATCGCATCCGAGAGCAACATGAACATTTTTTTCATGCAGTGAATCAATCGGGGGAATGACCCTGTTGATCGGAACTGTAGACATGATGGCTACCCCCAGGTTAGATAATTCACTGGCCAGTTCATTTGATTCTCCTATTGAAACATCACCAAGCGCAAAAGCATGACTGATGGCCGCTCTGTTTTTCCACCCTGCTTCATCGATCAAAGAAGCCAGTTTCTTGATCGTATATAAACCTAGATGACCGGGATCATGTATATGAATATCAATATCTGCATCAAATTCAACGGCCAAATCGACCATTTCAAATAGGGAAGCTTCTATATTATTATCCACGCCGCCAGGATCCAGGCCGCCCACCAAAGACGCCCCTTTCATCGCTTGTCTCATCAACCCTTTTGAATTCGTTCTTAGCAGTCCATGCTGCGGGAAAGCCACGATCTCGTATGTCATTTTCCCTTTGAAACGATATAATGCGCTTTGAATCTCTTCCAAGTTCTTCATACCGATGTATGGATCGATGTTAACATGCGTCCTTACATGCGTCGCCCCGCCGCTTAACAATAATTGAAGCATCCGTTCAGCCCGGAGCCGACCGGTTTCAGCCAGTTCAGCAAGCTCTTTTGCTTCTAACTTTAAGCGTTCGATTAAATTCGGAACCGGAGTGCATGACTTCCATGGCAGTCCTAAATAAGTCTTGTCAAGATGGTTATGCATCTCCTTAAAAGGAGGAAGTGCAAGCAGCTTTCCCGCGTCGTGAACAGGATCATCCGTTTTCAAAGGCATACTTGAAGCCAATTGCAATTCCTTTATGATCCCATTTTTTATATACATGTTGTATGCAGCTGTCTTCGTCCTATCAATTCGTTCATTCTCAAAAACAAATCCACTATCAAGTGTAACGTTTGTAAGCCAGTATGCTTCATTCATCAAATCACTCTCTTTAAAAGAAGATTAAACACCTGTCGTCTCAAAAGATGAAATAGATCCGCTAACAACATTGCCCCTGAAGATGACAGCGGCCCGCTTTGCCCTTCTAGCCACCGCTTCCGCAGAACAACTGGCATCAAGCAACACGATATTCGCCTCATCACCGACATTAGGCCATGCCTTGACCCCGTCTTGGTTTAATGGGGTCTTCCCTCCTGTTATGAATTGTAGGCTTTGCGCTAAGGATCGTTCTTCAATCATGCGAAACCTCTCGGCAAGGCGACCGGCCTTTTCCAGATTGTCCCCGATGCCAAAGGGTGTCCAATGATCATTGATGCTGTCATTACCTAATTCGACTTTCACCCCTTTTTCATGAAGCAGGGGGATGGGAATCGTTCTGAAGATCGGCACTGTGGATGTAATCGATATTCCTGTTTCCGAAAACCTTTCGGCTATGCCTGTTGCGTCCGGGACTGAAAGATCTGCCAAACCGCTTGCGTGGCTAACCGTGACCCTTCCTTGCCAGCCTGCGTCTTCAGTCAGTGAAGCGAGGCGCTGCATCGTGAAGAGTCCAAGGTGATCCGGATCATGTAAATGGACATCGATATCGGAATTATATTCAACCGCGATATCCATGATTGTTTCAAGTGATCGCTCTATGTTTTCATCAATGGTGGCGGGATCCACGCCGCCTACCAGATTCGCGCCATTCTTCATGGCCTCCCTTATCAAACCGACGGAATTGCTGCGTAATAGTCCATGCTGTGGGAATGCGACGATTTCATACGTCAATTTATCCTTATATCCTTCCAGTGCCTGAATGGTGGCTTCCAAGTTTTTCAGACCTATAACGGGGTCAATGTTGCAATGTGTGCGTATATGGGTAGATCCGAAGTCCAATAATAAATCCAGCATTTTTTCCGCTCTTACTTTAGCAGTAGGCAATAATTCTGGCAGTAAGACCTGCTCTTCTTCTATCCGGGTTTTCACGCCATTAATGGCAGGCATGCAAGCCTTCCACGGACCGCCATAGTAGGTTTTATCAATGTGGATATGCATTTCCTTAAACGAGGGGACCATCAGGAGACCGTGAACATCATGCTGTGGATCCTGATCCGTTATCGATTCCTTCGCTAATAAAATCGAGGATATTTTTCCATTTTCAATCTTGATGTGGTAATTTCCGGTTTCAGTGCCGGTGATCGTTTCATTTTCATTATAAGTAAAACCATTTTCCAAGCGTACATTCGTCAACCAATACGATTGAGACATTAAACTCACCCTTCCACTCCAGATTGAATATGCATCACTTTCATTATAGTTCTAAAAATCAACAAATAATTTCAGAATTTTTACTCGTTTTTATGTTATTTTTACTTATTACGGCAAAGAAAAAAAGCTCACCCTATTGGATGAACCTTTTCTTCTTATTTCCCCATCACTTTATCGTTACGTCATTTATTTCCAGATAGCCTGAAGGGCTGATTGAAAATCCTTTTACTTCTTTAGCGACTGCAGCAACATTTTCTATGACCCTTACAGGAATATACGGGGTGTCACCCATCTCGATTTCCTGTGCCTCTGCGTACAGTTCTTTGCGTTTCCCTTCTTCTTTTTCCTTCCTGGCGGCATCTATTAAACGATCAACCTTTTCATTACTGTAAAAGAATGTATTTCCTGCCGCTCCCTGTGATTCCGTATGAAATAGATTATATTGATTATAATCGGCATCACCGGTCGCGTTTCTCCAACTGATGATGAACATTTCCGATTGCCCTTTATTCACTTGTTCAACGAACGAACCGTACTCCATCACCTGCACCTTCAAATTAATCCCGATACCTTTTAGTTGGGATTGCAGGACCTCGGCCAAGTTAACTCTTTCTTTACTGTCCATTGTCAGGATGGTTGCATCCAAGCCTTCTGAATATCCAGCTTCGGCCATCAGTTTCTTCGCTTCCTTCAGATTGTAATCATAAGCTTCGAGATCTTCGTTGTAACCGAATACTTTAGAGCCCATCAAGGAGTTCGCCTTCACTCCCACATTATTAAAGACACCCTTGATGATCGAGTCCATTTCAATGGCATGGGCGATGGCTTTACGGACCCTTACATCATTGAACGGTTCTTTATTGACATTGAAACCTAAATATTCGGTACCATACCCTTCACTGCGGTAAACATCCATTGCCGGTGAAGATTCAACCTGGTCCATGACAGCTACAGGAAGAGGCTCTGCGATTTGCGCTTCACCGGTTTCAATCATCGATATCCTCGTGGAGTCTTCCGGGACGACCTTGAAGATGACCTTGTCCACTTTTGGCTCGTCTCCCCAATAGCTGTCGTTTTTCGTCAATGTGATTTCCTGCCCTGGGGACCATGAATCAAAAACGAAAGGACCGGTTCCATTCGGTTCCTGGATGATCTTTTTTCCATACTTTTCAATCGTTTTCGGACTGATGATTCCGCCTTCGTGATTCGCCAATATGGAAAGGAGAGGGGAAAATGGCTCCTTTAAAATGAATTGCACGGTAAATTCATCAACCGGTTTCACCTCTTTTACCATTTCGAACACTACTGCCCTGGGAGAAGCTACCTTCGGATCTAATAGTCGATCAAACGTCTTTTTTACTGCGTCTGCATTAAATGGCGTGCCATCATGAAACTTTACATCTTCCCTAAGCTTGAATTCCCAGGTCGTGTCATTTATTTGCTTCCATTTTTCTGCTAGCATTGGCTGTATCTCACTATTCTCATCCCGTTGTACAAGACCTTCATAGACTTTATGGTGAGTGACGCTAGCGGCGTTAATCGTGGACATGAACTGCTGATCCAAATTCTCAGCGTCGGATAAGCGGGCAATGACCAATGTCCCCCCTTTGTTTGATGCCCGGTTCGGATCACTTGCCGTTGTGTTTACGTCATTGTTAGAAGAACAGCCCGTAATGATGATAGCCATGATCATGACTAGAAAAAGCTTACCTGTCCCACGTTTTAACCCCATGGTCTTCTACCTCCCAATTTCATTTTTCGAACATTTATCTAATTATAGGAAATATTCTGACTACTTATTTCGAATATCTTTACTATGTTTTTCATTTTCTTTACTTGTTGTCATAAATCGCTTCCGTCTCGCTTAACGATTCCACGACCTTGAATGATGGCTTAAACAATTCTTTCTCGGGAAGCTCCTGATAATCTCTTTCCATATATCCTCTTCTCATCTTCTTATAATATTGTTGTCCCTTATATTTGATTTCCGTTAAATCCAGATTGGGGATTATTTGATCCTTCATGACTACCTTTCCATTTATGATGGATAATTTAACGTCCCTTCCAGACCCGCTTACGAACATGGTTCGAATGGGATCATCGATTACCCCCATATGAAAACTGTCCAAGTCAATCGCGATGATATCCGCCTTGGCCCCCGCTGCGATGCGTCCTAAATCGTTCCTGCCAAGAAAAGCGGCCGCATCAATTGTGGCTGACCGAAAGAAATCGGCATAGACAGAGCCTTCCGTTTCTCCTTCCACCATCCGCGAGAGCATGCTGCCTGTCCTGACATTCTGGAACATATCAGGAGGGAATGTGTCCGTTCCAAGGGCGATATTGATCCCAGCCCGTTTATATTTAGCAAAAGATTCCAACGCCTCCCCATGCCTCCCAATGATCAGAGGGCAATGAATCACCGTTGTATTCGTTTCAGCAAGCAGCGCCAAGTCATCACCCTGTCCATATTTCGCTTTACTATATCCTGAAACAAAGTGGGCATGCGGGATCCCTGTTCTTGGACCGAGAAAGCCAAGGTCGTACAAATATCTGATCGGTGTAACTTGATGGGCTTTCCAGATGGTGTTGAATTCAAAACTTCCTTGTGCAGCATGCAGCTTTATCGGTACGTCCAATTTTTCGCCGTAATATTTAATCTGCTTTAATTGATCTGCCGTTTGGGACTCTATCCGTTCTGGGGCAAGCATCCCTCTGACCATGCCATCATAAGCTCCATCGAATTTTTCTACAAACTCGACCGCTTTCCGTAATCCCGCTTCCCCGGCTTTTTCATCCCAATGCAGTTTAATATTCCCGTTAGGCTGGACGACTCTCATTCCTGATTGGAAACTCGGACCAAGGTAAATCCTTAACCCCAATCCAGCTGCATGTTCTGCCGCAGCTGCCAATTCATCATAGGTTTCTGCCCAGCTTTTATAAAAAACGGAAGTAATGGGCATCGCCGTCGTCACGCCATGAAGGATGAGTTGTGAATAAGCATATAGTGATTTAAAAGCTTCTTCTTCCTCTGTCATTAATTCAGGATGTCCGCTTTTTATATAATTCTCTGACCAGAGAAGGTTTTTCTGTCTGGCGGCATCGGCTTCAAAATGTAAAATATCATGGTCAATGTCCCCTAATGCATTTAAATCTATGAACCCGGGACTGATAATGGCATTACCGGCATCCATTACCTCGTCCACTTCTTCTGGATAATTTTTTCCCACATACAGAATCGTGTCTTTTTCATAAATGATTTCTGCGTTTTCCAAAATGACATGATCGCATCCATCATACCCAATTACATATCTTCCTTTAAGCTTGGTTTTCATCTTATTCCCCTTTCACCATTGCGGCAGCGTCTTCTCTTTCGTCATATCGCTTTTCATCTACATATGCCCTGGCATGGCCCCAGAAATATTTCGTCGGTTGCATATACTTTTCAAGCCCCGCACGCTTTATCGTTGAAAAGGCCTCCTCATTCGCTTCATCAAGCACTGTACTTTCATGGACCGTCCGTACATTCCTCCCTTCCATGATTAATTTCCCATCCACGATGACATGCTCCACATCATTCGCCACTGCTTGAAATACAAGCCGGTGTACATGCATGAATTCAGGGGTCAGATGAGGCTGATGCAGATTGACCGTAATGACATCCGCTTTTTTCCCGATCTCAATGGAGCCTATTTCATCATCCCAGCCAATGCATTTCGCAGCATCTATCGTGATCATTTCCAAAAGCTTGCCTGGCGGTAAATAATAGTAGTCCCTAAGCGCTGCCTGGTGAACAAACTGTGTTTTCCTCATTGCCTGAAACATATCGAAACTTGTGGAAGGGGAAGTCCCATCCGTGGAGATTGCCACAGTTGCACCCATCTCCAATAATTCAGTTATCGGGGTACGGGCATGAACCTGGCCAAATCCAGGTGATGCACTGACGTTGGTACCTGTTTCTGCCAGTATTCTTGCCTCATCGAAGGAAATGCCCCGACAGTGCTGTAAATGGACATCTGGACCCAATAGGGCATTTTCCTTATCCTGTATCGCTAAATGAATCATTCCGCCAAAGGCATCAGAGTGAATGCGTGTGTTATATTTCCTGGCAATCTCCCTTATTTTCTTCGCTTGATAAAGGTCATGATCAGTCAGCCCATAAAGCCTGTCAGGAGATGTGGGATTCGAGGGATCCACGGATGTCACGATGACAAATGGTGTAATGAAGGCTCTCGTGCGGTCTTCATTCGCATGGTTCAGCGCCTCGATTACAGCTTCCGCCCCCTGTAGCACTTCTTCATAAGAAACTTCCTTTACCACTCTCTTTCCGTCAATCCACCGGCTGAACGAATGGGGCCATGGGGGGTTGCAAGGACCCGTGCATACCACTTCCCTGATCCCCACTTCGGCGTATGCTTTTGCATGATTGATGGCAAAAATCGGTTCATCGGACCGCGGCATCGATCCTAACACGCTCACCCCAGTTGTCACGCCCGCCTTTAATCTCTCAAGTGAGGATAGCTTTCCTTCGTAATACCAAAAGTCATCTGTAACAAAATGCTTGTACGCATTCGTCATGATGGGCATCCAAAAATCAATATTCTCCATTGCGATCGTTTTGAACATGGAATGTCCCCCATGCCCATGAACATCTATCAACCCCGGCAATATGCATTGATGGCTGCAATCGATGACTTTTACAGCCTCATACTGCAATTTCAGATTTTCGGTGGAATCAACGGCTAAAATCCTTCCTTGATGTATGGCGACGGCGCCATCCGGCAGAATTCTCCTGTTTTGATCCATGGTTATCACGGTCCCATGGATTAGCAGTAAATCTATCATATTTTTCCCTCCTAATTGAGAAGACAGCATAACATCCTTATGCTGCCTTCCTTTTGTGATGAATTCCTACTTCACGGTTACGTCATCAAGCATTAAATAATTTGCCGGATTCAGCCAAAGTCCTTTAACCGTTTCGCCATATACGGCCAGGTGTTCATAGTTACGGATAGGAACATATGGAACTTCTTCCCTTTCAATTGCTTGTGCCTTGGAATATAGTTCCTTACGTTTATCGCCATCCGATTCTTTACGTGCATTTTCAATCAATTTATCCACTTCCGGGTTGCTGTAGAATGAACTATTTCCCGCAGCTCCTTGGGATTTGCTATTGAAAAGATTGAATTGATTATAATCTCCATCCCCGGTGGCATTGCCCCAGCCGCCTATCGCTACCTGGTGCTCGCCCTTGGCTGTCGCGTCAATGTAAGCCCCATACTCAAGGACTTCAATCTTGACCTTGATTCCAATTCCTTTTAACTGGGATTGAATCACCTCGGCCATATTGATCCTTTCCTTACGATCACTCGTCGTCAGTGTAAACTCCAAACCATCCTTGACCCCCGCTTCAGTCAAGAGCTTCTTCGATTCATTAATATCGTAGTCGTAGCCTTTTATATCCGGATCATAACCAAACACCTTTGGGCTCATTGTTGAATTCGCCCTCGTACCGACGTCGTTATAAACCCCTTTGATAATGGAATCGACCTCGATGGCATGAGCGACCGCCTTACGGACCCGTACATCATCAAAAGGTTTTTTCTTAACATTGAAGCTTAAGTATTCAACGGCAAGTCCCTCCGTGCGATATAAATCCATCGTGCCCGACGCTTCGATCCTATCAATCTCGGTAACTGGCACTTGATCTGTCACATGTGCTTCACCCGTTTCAATCATCGCAATCCTCGTGGCATCTTCAGGGACAACCTTGAATACCACCCCATCGATCTTAGGCTTATCTCCCCAGTAATCCTTGTTTTTCGAAAGTGTGATTTCTTCACCAGGCTTCCACGATTTAAAAACGAATGGCCCTGTCCCAACGGGGTTTTGTGCCAATTTGTCACTATTTTCCTTAATCGCTTTAGGGCTGATGATGCTTCCTTCATTACTCACTAAAATCGATAACAGCGGAGCATAAGGATATTTCAGCTTGAATTGTACGGTCGTTTCGTCAACGACTTTAATTTCTTTGATCATTTCCAATTTACCAGCCTGCGGCGAAGCTGTTGCCGGGTCCAGTATCCTGTCGAAATTTGTTTTCACCGCTTCGGCATTGAATGGGGCCCCATCATGGAATTTGACTCCCTCCTGCAATTTAAACTCCCAAGTGACATCATCCAGCTGTTTCCACTCTTTTGCGAGCAGCGGTTTAGGATTCATGTTTTTGTCAGGAATGACCAATGTTTGATAAACCTTTTCATAAATGACGTTTGCAGATGGAATGTCTGTTATGAAATGAGGGTCCAGGGTAGTCGCGTCAGATAATCGCGCGACGATTAGCGTTCCTCCTTCTTTCGCTTTTTCCTCTGTTTCCTTGCTGCCGGTTTGTTCTGTTGCACATCCTGATAAAACGGATGAGATGCCTAATAAAGAGGCAAAAAGCAACCCAATCATACCTTTTCTCATTCTATTTCCTCCCTTTTCAACCTGCCTTTGTTTATCCAAGTAACTTTCAGCTATGAGTACATCGGGCTTACTGTAAATTATAAAAAAAAACCGAATTTTATATTTTCAGAATCTTTACTCATTTTTTAATTATCTTTACTGCTTTTCCGCATCATATTTACTTCAATCCCTTTTTTGAATAAATTGAATGAAAGAAAAGGAGGAAATCCAATGAAGCCAGAGGTCGTCATCAATAATACCGAATTGAATGTAAAAGAAAGAAAATCTCCGAAACTAAGACACTGGAAAGCCTTTTATAAAAAATTCAAGCGAAATAAATTGGCATTGGTAGGCGGGTACATCGTACTTTTTTATATTTTATTGGCTATCTTTGCACCTTTGATCTCACCGCAGGATCCGTATGAAATTGATTTAGTCAACAAACTCCAGCCTCCGTCAGCCGAGCATTGGATGGGTACGGATGATAAGGGAAGGGATATTTTAAGCCGATTATTATATGGAACACGGCTTTCATTAACGGTTGGATTTGTCTCTGTATTTTTCGGGGCGTTCATTGGCATACTCCTCGGGTTAACAGCTGGTTATTACGGAAAATGGATTGATACCGTCATTATGAGGATTGTCGATGTTCTGCTGGCTTTCCCGGGAATACTGCTTGCTCTTGCCATCATTAGTGCCCTTGGTCCGAGTTTAATCAATGTAATGGTAGCGGTCGGCGTCTTTTCGATACCGATGTTTGCCCGGATTGTACGGGGTTCCACATTGTCAGTCAGGAAGCTGGAATATATCGATGCCATTCGTGCATTGGGAGCGACTGACTTCACGATCATATGCAAACATATTTTTCCGAATATTCTATCACCTGTCATCGTTCAAGCTACGTTACGTCTGGCAACGGCCATTCTGTCGGCAGCCGGATTGTCATTCCTGGGACTGGGAGCCCAGCCGCCCTCTCCAGAATGGGGAGCGATGCTGAGCAGCGGTCGGGATTATTTGTTCAGTGCCCCCCACATCGCTTTGTTTCCGGGGATAGCGATATCAACACTGGTACTTGGCTTCAACATCTTCGGGGACGGACTTAGAGATGCCCTGGATCCAAGAATGAAAAAATAAGGAGGAGAGAAAATGTTCGTATTCATTATCCGACGGGTACTTCAAACGATACCGGTATTACTGGGAGTAAGTCTTGTTGTTTTCCTCATCATGCAAATGGTCCCGGGAGATCCGGCAACACTGCTTGCAGGTGAAGGAGCGACTAAAGAAACAATTGAATCGCTGCGGCATGAGCTTGGCTTGGATCGTCCAATCCTCTATCAATATGTTGACTATGTCCTTCATGCCGTTCAAGGTGACTTTGGGGAATCACTCCGCAGCAGCCGCCCTGTTTTGGACGAAATCATGGTCCGCTTGCCCATCACCCTTGAACTGGCACTTGCCAGCATATTCATAACCGTTGTGCTTGGAATGATCGCAGGAATCATCTCGGCTACCAAGCAATACTCGGCAGCTGACATTTCCATCATGATCGTTGCTTTATTGGGAATCTCGTTACCTAGTTTTTGGCTGGGCCTCATGCTTATCTACTTCTTTTCCGTGAACCTTCATTTGTTTCCGGTTTCAGGTTGGGGAACTTTCAGCCACATGATTCTCCCTGCCATAACCCTTGGGGCCGGAGGGGCGGCCATTGTAGCCAGGATGACCAGGTCGAGCATGCTTGAAGTCGTTCGCCAGGACTACATCCGGACCGCGAGAGCCAAGGGATTGAAAGAATATATCATCATTTATAAACACGGCCTGAAAAATGCGCTCATCCCCGTCATTACCGTCGTTGGCCTTCAGTTCGGTGCACTCCTTGGCGGCACGGTATTGACAGAGTCCGTTTTTGCCATCAATGGACTTGGGAGATTGATAGTCGATGCAATCAGAACGAGGGATTTGCCGATGGTCCAAGGCGGGGTCCTCATCGCTTCCGTTATCTTCGTATTCATGAACTTGGCAGTGGATGTCCTCTATCGATACTTTAACAAAAGAATAGACTTGAACTAAGGAGGTATGATGATGAAACAGGTTGCTGATAAAATACTGGAGGTAAAAAACCTGCAGACCCACTTTTTCACTGATGAAGGAACGAGTAAAGCAGTCAATGGGATCAGTTTCTCCCTTAATAAAGGGGAAACGCTTGGAATCGTCGGGGAGTCGGGAAGCGGGAAAAGCATAACATCGCTCTCATTGTTAAGGCTCATTCCAGCGCCACCCGGCAAGATTGCCGGTGGCAGCATCCTTTTTAAAGGGGAGGATTTGCTTACGAAGTCTGAAAAACAGATGCGGTCCATACGCGGGAATGAAATTTCGATGATTTTTCAGGAGCCGATGACATCATTGAATCCCGTATATTCAGCGGGCGAGCAAATTGCGGAAGCGATCCGGCTCCATCAAAAGCTGGGAAAAAAGGAAGCATGGAATAAAGCCGTCGACATGCTTCGGCTCGTCGGGATCCCCTCACCTGAAAAGAGGGCAAAACAGGAGCCGCATGAGCTAAGCGGCGGAATGAGGCAAAGGGTCATGATTGCGATGGCACTTGCCTGCCACCCTGAAGTTTTAATAGCGGATGAACCTACAACAGCACTGGATGTGACGATCCAAGCCCAAATCCTCGAACTGATCAAGACGCTGCAAAAGGATTTCGGGACGGCTGTCATTTTGATTACACATGATTTGGGTGTCGTATACGAAACCTGTGATCGGGTTGCCGTCATGTACGCAGGGAAAATCGTTGAATACACCTTGGCCAAGGAAATATTCACAAACCCAAAACATCCTTACACCATTGGTTTATTGAACTCCCTTCCGCGTCTGGACATGGACCAGGAAGAACTGACTACAATTCCCGGGACCGTTCCAAGTCCTTACAACATGCCCAAGGGATGCAGCTTCGCTCCCCGCTGCGCACATGCGAGGGGCATTTGTGAACAGGCCGTACCGGATCTCCAGGCTATCGGCCCAAGCACCGAGGTCAGCTGTTGGATGTTCACCCCCCAATGGGAGAAGGAATATGACGCTCAAGAGAAGGTGGGAATTTAATGATGGGTGTACCAGCTGCAGAGAAAAAGGTTCTGCTTAAAGTGGATCAATTGAAACAATATTTTCCGATCAAGGGCGGGTTTTTCGGAAGAACCATCAATCATGTTAAAGCCGTTGATGATATTACCTTCGATATCCATCAGGGCGAGACCTTAAGCATAGTCGGCGAATCCGGCTGCGGAAAATCGACTACCGGAAGGGCCATCCTTCGTTTGGATGAACCAACAAGCGGGAGCATTCACTTTCAGGATAAGGATTTACTGAGTTTAGGAAAAAAAGAAATGAGGCGTACCAGGAAGGATCTGCAAGTCATTTTTCAAGATCCATTTGCCTCCCTTAATCCGAGACAGACGATCGGCAAAATTCTCGGAGAAGCTTTGGCCATCCAAAATGTAGTACCTAAAGAAAACCGAAAGAGCCGGATTGAAGACTTATTGGGACATGTCGGGCTGAGACCGGAATCCATGGAAAGATACCCGCATGAATTCAGCGGCGGCCAGAGACAGCGGATCGGCATTGCGCGGGCTCTGGCAGTGGACCCAAAATTGATCATATGTGACGAAGCTGTATCTGCACTGGATGTCTCCATTCAAGCGCAAGTGCTGAATTTATTAAAATCCTTACAGCGCCAGTTCGACCTTACCTTTCTTTTCATCTCACATGATTTAGGCGTGGTCAGACATATCTCGGATCGGGTAATGGTCATGTATCTCGGAAAGATAGTCGAAATAGCAGATAAAAAGTCCATTTTCGAACAGCCGCAGCATCCATATACAAGGGCATTGCTATCGGCCATCCCAGTACCGAATCCTGTGCATGAAAGAGAACGGATCCTATTGACGGGTGATGTCCCCTCACCCATCGACCCTCCAAGCGGCTGCCGCTTCCATACACGGTGTCCTTTTGTACAGGATATCTGCAAAACACAGCTGCCTGAACTAAAAAGATCGGCACAAAATCATCAAGTGGCTTGTCACATTGTGTCATAACCTGTAGATTTCCGAAGGGGTCTTTAGTATGATACTAATAAACAGAATAATTCAAGTTATTTAAAAATATAACCAGCAGAGGTTCTCCATGCTAAGTTACGAAGGATTCACATTAATTATCATGCTCTTCATTTTAGCTCCCATCATGGGAGCTATCGCTCTTTTATTTCTATTCATATTCGAGAAAAGGATCGACCTTCTTGAAAATAAAAACAAAGAGATCCGCCTGGAGCAAGCACTGCAAGAAGCACAGTATAATAAATTGAACCAGCAAATCCAGCCACACTTTTTGTTCAATACACTGAACGTCATACTGGGCTTGGCCCGCCTGAACAGGACGGCTGAATTGATACGGGCCTTAGAGGCATTTTCGCAATTCCTGAAATTCAAATATAAAGTATCAGAACCGTTGATCCCCCTTTCCCAGGAAATCCAGTATACCCAGCATTATCTCGACATCCAGACCCTTCGCTTCGGTGATCGGCTCAAGATTGACATGGAGTGCCCAGAACCATTATCAATCGCACTGGTCCCACCCTTCATTCTCCAGACATTGGTGGAGAATTCGTTTAAACACGGTTTGGAAAAAAAAGTGGGTGAAGCCCTGCTGCATATCCGGTTTTACCTGGATTCGCAGATAGTATATCTGGAAGTGGCGGATAATGGATTAATGGGAAATGAATCTTCCGTTACGGACGAAGGCGGCCATGGCCTGGATAATATCCAAAAACGTTTATATTTGTATTTTAATGACCGTGCACAATTGAATATAGCTTCTAATGAATCGGGAACTAAGGTAGAGGTATCATGGCCACTGGTTTTTGATAAGAAATTGGAGGAGGCGGAGCCGGAATGAATGTATTATTAGTTGATGACGAACCATTGGTCCTTGAACAAATGGAATATATGATTCAGTCCATCTACCCTTTTTGGAAGTTTTACAAAGCTGCTGATGCCTGTCAGGCACTGACCCTCAACCAAAATCATAAAATCAACCTCGCTTTCCTGGATATTAATCTACCGGGGCGATCTGGTCTTGAATTTGGTGAAGACCTAAGGGCACTGAACAAAGAAGTCGAAATCATAATGGTGACCGCGCATCAAAGTTTCGATTATGCCCAGCAATCCATCAGGATAGGCGTTGTTGATTATTTAACGAAACCCGTAATAGAAAGTGATTTGCATAAAGTCCTGGCCAAGTATGACAAAAGGGAATCTTCTCATAACTATTCCACCCTTATTCACCATTCGCTTTCATTCATTCATGAAAATTATGCCGAAAAACTCTCCCTTTCGGACATCGCTCGTGAAGTGCATACCAATCCGACTTATTTAAGCAGGAAATTCCATGAAGAAGTCGGCACTTCCTTTTCGGAATATTTAATGCACTATAGAATAAAGGCCGCTAAAAGGGCCTTAACCAATAACACCAGCTGGAGCATATCAGACGTCGCTGAAAACTCGGGTTTCAATAGCCAGCATTATTTCAGCACTTTATTCCGGAAGATAGAGGGAATCACACCCAAGGAGTTCCGCGAGAAAGGAAAATGAACATTGCGATCACGTACATTTCAAGAATACGTACAAGGCCCCATTCAAATCGGGATGGGTTTAGGGATCATCTCCCTCCTGGCACGCTGGGTGACAGGAACCACAATATTATCCTCCCCTGAATCGATGGTGAAATATGGAGTTTTCGGAGGGATCGGATACGCCCTGATGGGAGCGATCGCCCTGTCCATGTTCAGCTTCATCGGGAAAAGGGTTCGGCAGGATTTCCCAGTGGGGTTGACCATCGGGGACTATTTAAAAGCCCGGCTTCACCCCCTCGGATATTGGATATTGATCGTGATTCTGGTCATAACCAGTTTACACATCTTATTCATTCAGGGAATGGCTGCGTCCACCCTATGTCAGTTTCTTTTCGATACCCCGCTCTATGTCGGATTGTTCTTTTTTTTCGGTTTTTGTGTCCTTTATGCTGGATTCGGCGGGTTAAAGCTCATTCATGGATTCGCCGCTTTTCAAGTCATCTTCATGTTTGCCGCGGTAATCTTGATTCCTTTATACTTTTTCGTCAAGGAAGGGATTCAGCCTGTTTATGATGGGATTCGTTTATACCATCCATACATGCTCGTAATCAATAAGTATGATCTATGGAGTTTTCTTTTAGCAGGACTTCTTGTCGGGTTCGGCCAGTTTTTCTTTGACCTGACATCATGGCAGCGATTATTCATGATGGAAATGAAAAAGGTTCCCTTAACATTCTCTTTATCCGGCCTTATCTGGATCATATTCCCGCTCTCCTTTTCATCCCTGTTCATCATGGTTATCTTTACGGGCGGCTTCACTGATATACACTCGATCCTGGCTGGATTGGCAAACAAAATAACGACACCATTCTTTTTCATCCTTTTTGTGCTATGCGCTTTCAGTGCAATCACCTCAACATTCGGTGCCTGCCTGCATTCATTGGTAAGCCTGATCGTAGCCAATATTCTTGAACCACTAAAAACAAAAAAAAGCGACCAGCAAAAAATAAGGATGGCCTGCCTGCTTTCAATCTGTATCGGAGGATTGGTTTTCGTTGCTACACTCTTCTATTCCCCAAACCTATTAGAGCTCTTATTTTATTCAGGCAATATATATTCAGCATTGCTGGCCCCAATCCTGGTTATCGTATTCAGCAAAGGGAAAGTCGCTGATTACATACCGATAAGCGCGGTCCTGGCCATTGTGGCTTCATACATCATCCGGCCTTATGTAAGTGAATTCCAAAGCATATGGTTTAGCGGATTGGCTTCATTGACGATCATGGTGATTTGTATGATCCTTACCCTCATCAAGAACAAATGGAGGTCCGTGAAAACAAAACGGGATTAAGAAGGCGGATGGCAAAGTGGTTACATAACAAACTATGTAATCACCTCTGCGTGTATTTGGCTCCGCAGGTCTTGAGAGAATTCAATATCACACAAATAAAAAAAGCCTAATCTTTATAGATCAAGACAGTTTGTAGAAAAAAGCTAAGTTAATTGAACGGAAGGTGCGAGACTCCTGCTTAGAAAAGCGCGTCCAAGGGAGACCCCGCAGGCGCAAGAAGCGCCGAGGAGGCTCCCGGACCGCCCGCGGAAAGCGAGTGCCTGGAGTGGAAATCAAAATAGCAAAATCAAAGACTCTTACCCTTTAAATCAAGGTTCATCGCAAAATATCCAAATCAAGTGCCTCTATTAGCTTGCCACCTTTCTGAAATACCGATAAACCTTTTCCAGCTTTTGAGTCTGTTTCCCCTTTGGGCTTTCCATATTACCGAATTCGAAAAACTTCACTTTTTTGATTCCGACAAAATTGAATAACGCTCTTTTCATCAAGATTTTATGCGCATCATTCAACCAGAGAAGTGGATACTTTGCAGGTCCCTTCATCGTGGACACACATACGACCGACTTTCCCTTTAGAAGACCCTCTGGGAACAAGCCCTTTTTATCCCTGTAAGCAAAATTCGCAGAAAATAATTGATCAATGTATCCCATTAGCATTGCCGGAGGCCTCCCCCACCAGATTGGATAGACAAAGACAATCTTGTCGGACCAGGTAATTTGATTTCTATATTTTTCAAGCTGAGGATCACGATGCATATCACGCCTTCGTTTATGCTCATTGAACTCCAAGAGCGGATTAAAGCCCTCTTCATATAAATCCAAGACCTGCAGTCCCTTTATGTTGGGGTTCTCGTTACTGCCTTTGATGACTTTTTCTAAAAAAGCATGGCTTAAGCTTTCATGATTTGGATATGTGTAGATGACCAGCACGTTCATGACGTCCCCCCCCTATTTACTTATCAATTAATAACAATAATATAACAGCGCCATTTTTGTTGTCAAATGATAATTGTATTTTGATAACTCTTTTGATATCTTCACAAGAGAGGTGAAAGTTATGGACAAAAAAGCTCTTTTTGAAAAAATGGTCACATTTACAACTTCCGTACATCAAGTGACACACGAATTGACCCAAAACGCCAAATCCGATTCCATCACGCCGGTACAATATAAAATTCTTGAATATATAACAGTCAGTCAGCCTGTCACACCAAGTGAAATCAGTGACTGTCAGCACATCTCCATGCCTAACACGAGCCGTGAACTGAAAAAATTAAGCGAAAAGAATTTAATTGAAAAAATAAGTGATTCGGAAGATAGACGGAAACAATACATCCGCCTCTCCAAAGAGGGGGAAATGATGATGAACGAGGCTTTTGCAATCGTGGAATCCCGTTTCCAAAGCCGGCTGCAACATGCATCAAAGGAAGATTTAGCGGATATTGACCGTGCCCTGGACATTCTTCAAACAAAACTTTTTTACTAAATAAACAAAAACGGCTCCCGAGATTGAAGTTGACAAAGAATCAACTTCAATCTCGGGAGCTCCTTCATAATCTCCATTATAATTAGGTACCGCAAAAGGTCCGGTATGGTTTTGTTGACTCAGGCAGTGCGGCGTATTCAGCTTGTTCCTCGCAGTGTGCATAAGGTTTTGCAAGAACATCCAAAAGCCGTTCCATCACACTGTAGTCCCCTTGTTCCACTGCCGCTTCCAACGCCTCTTCCACCCGGTGGTTCCGTGGGATCACTGCAGGATTGCTGTTCTGCATCAATTGATTCGAAGATTCTTTCGATTCCTTCTGCCTGCCCAGTCTTGCCTGCCAAAGCTCTTGCCACTGAGCGAATTCCGGTGTACCGAAAAGGACCGTGTCCTCCACTTTATCAAAGGTCAAAGCACGGAACGTATTGGTATAGTCGGCACCATGCTTCTTCATCATACTGAGGATGCCATTAATAAGGGCTTCATCCTGAGTCTCTTCGTTGAATATCCCCAGTTTCGCCCTCATTCCTGCTAACCAATTAGCGTGATACAGATCATTAAAAACAGAAATCTTATCCTGGGCCAGTGTAACGGCCTGATCTTGGTCATCATGCAACAGCGGCAATAGGGACTCAGCGAATCGTGCAAGATTCCATCCCCCAATAACCGGCTGGTTACCATAGGCATAGCGGCCTTGTCTATCAATTGAACTGAATACCGTTGCAGGATCATAGGCATCCATGAAGGCGCAAGGGCCATAATCGATGGTTTCCCCGCTAATCGTCATGTTGTCGGTGTTCATCACCCCATGAATGAAGCCAACCAGCTGCCATTGGGCGATAAGCTCAGCCTGACGCTTGACCACTTCCTGCAGCAGCGAGAGATAACGGCTTTCATCGGCTTCAATGTCTGGAAAATGACGCTTAATGGCATAGTCGGCAAGTGTCCGGAGTTCCTCGAGCGTGCCCCATTTTGCAGCGAATTGAAAGGTTCCGACACGAAGATGACTCGAAGCCACACGGGTCATGATGGCACCAGGCAGCCCGGTTTCACGGATTACCGTTTCACCTGTCGTCACCACAGCCAAACTTCGGGTGGTAGGAATGCCGAGCCCGTGCATCGCCTCACTGATGATGTATTCGCGCAGCATCGGTCCAAGCGCAGCCCGGCCATCGCCCCCGCGGGAGTATGGCGTTCTTCCTGGACCCTTCAGCTGGATATCGACCCTCTCGCCATCTGGCAAGACCTGCTCGCCAAGCAATATCGCCCGGCCGTCCCCTAACATGTTAAAATGACCGAATTGATGCCCAGCATATGCTTGTGCAAGAGGCGAAGCACCTTCGGGAATCTCGTTTCCGGCAAACACCGCCACACCATCTTCGCTTTGAAGCTTTTGAACGTTTAAACCAAGAGAATCCGCCAAAGGTTCATTCAGAATGATCAACTCCGGTGAACGTACAGGAGTCGGGTTCGTGCTTGTGAAAAACTTTTCCGGAAGACGCGCATAGCTATTGTCTAAATTCCATCCTGTTTCATTAGTCATGGTTTCTCCTTTTCTTATTTTGACTTTTGTATAAATGTTCTTTCTCTCAAGATTCATATTAAAACACGCGATAAAACTCAGTTGCAGTCCATATTAATGTCTACTTCTGCCAATTAATTATACCGTTTCTGCATAAAAATGGCTCTTTTAAAGTCATGTAAAATCATTGGCGCCTTCCGGGATTTCATAAAACGATTGTGTAAAGCGCCAATAACCTCCCTGTCCCTTAGAAATAAAGAAAGCAGGTACCCTTACTGGGTTCCTGCTTAAGAATATCTTAGTCGATTCCCGTTTAAAATTGTGATACGGCTCAGCGTGATTATATGGATGAAACCCTCATTGGGATTGAAGTGGATGGTCCATGCGTAGTTCATATGGACTTTCGTCCAGGTAACATATTAGTTCTTAATGAATCAAAGATATCTGGGCTTATTGATTTTGAAAGTGCGCATGGAGGTCCATCTAAAATAGACTTCACAAAGATAAAGCAATATGTATGGGACGTGTACCCAGAGACTAAAGAGGAATTTATATTGGGATACAAAAGCATCCGGACCTTGCCAAATTTAGAAACTTTTCTACCTTTTTATTCTTTTTACCACGCATTTAGTGGAGTAGCTTGGTGCAAAAAACGTGGTATTGAAAAGAACAAAGAATTCCTTGCCGAAAATATACAAACATTGATAAATATTGTTGGATGATATGTGCTCCTAGTTTTGCAATGGTTTACTTAAATGTAATTTCATTTTGATTAAAAAATCTGATTGCCCTTAGAGTAGGGCTAATCAGATTTTTGTTCCAAATATTGTCTTAGCGTATATTTTTGTTAAAATGTTGGCTGTACCCCTTGATAAGCTAAATCCGGAAATGGATACAATCCTAAAAGTTGAAAAGGATAACCTTAAAAACTTGGCATGAAGGCAAAAACGCTGACGTTGGTTACTTTAAAACTTTGGATCCACACTGTTCACTAATCTATATCCGAATGCCTTGGTACCAGGAATTAATTTTTTGTCTCCATTGATTTATTACCTTGATTGCATCAAAGTATAAATAAAACTTATTATTTCGACTCCCAGGTAAAAGTAACAGCACTTTTAGGAGGAAGAGTATAAGTAAAGAATGCCCCTCCATCATTCACTTGAAATTCTTGATCTTTTTCACTTGGATTTGAGGCAATTAAAACGTTAGAGTGATCAGGGTTTTGATAGGCTACAGTTTCAATTGTTCTCAGGTATGTGGTGGAGGCAATCCGAACGGCATCAGACCCAACAAATTTACTGGCGTGTCCAATGGCGTAGTATTCTACATTCTTCTTAACTTCACCGGTTGCTTGATTAATAGTTACAACCCCACGGCAGTTCTCGCAGCCGCCATTTGTGGGCCCTCCATTTTCGTCGAGTGCGATATTCCACATCAATACGTTTTTTGCCCAATTCCGAGGGGCGCCAATAATAATATTGGACATTTGCCAGCTTAAATTATCCCCAAAGTCTTCGCTCCATTCCCCGCTGCTACATTCGGTAAAATAAATATTTTTATCAGGAAAATTTGTATGGACTTGGGTCATTGCAGCCGGAGTACCTTCATAACAGTGAAGCGCAGTACCATCTGTATATTTTTTTGCGTCCTCATTTTGAAACAAAGCTGTAGTATAATCTAAAGCCCCCTCCCAATTATGATCATAGGAGATGATTTTCGTTTCGATACCGTTCGACTCAAATACTGGACCTAAATAATGTCCAATGAATTTCGCCTGTTCTTCTGCACTCATGCTCATCGTCGGATAATTGGGTGAAGTAAATTCAGGCTCATTTTGAATGGTAATGCTATCAATAGGAATCCCTTTTTGTTCGTAGGCCTGTACATAACGAACAAAATAATTAGCATAGGCTCTATATATTTCCTCATTGGTATAGTCTAAGTACCAGCCATTGAATATTTTTACACCATATTTCATCCAGGGTGGGGCTGTCCATGGAGATCCAACAATCTTAATATCTCTTTTCTTTGCCAGGACAGCCTGAAAGGTAGTAATTACATCTTGATCTTTTTCGATGGAAAAATGGTTTAGTTCCAAATCCAGCTCACCATTTGTATCATTATATGTGTAGCTGCTTGGATTCCCATTCTCATCTACAGAAAAATCAGAAGCCCCAATGGTATGCCGAATATAGTTGATATTAATTCCGTTAGAGGTGAATAAGTCATTTAATAAATATTCCCGCTTCGATTCATCCATTTTTTTTTGAATCAAATAGGCAGAAGAACCAGTAATGGCTGCTCCAAAACCGTCCATTGTTTGATAAGTTGTATTACGATCAATTGTTATAGTTTGTACATTTGTTTTTTCCTTGTCTGAAAAAAGAATAGGGGATTTACTAGTTAACAAGTTCTTTTGATCACCAGTCGTAAGCCAAACAGAAACTTCTTTTTCCTGCCAAATTTCTTCCCTTTCAAGATAAGAATTGAATCGACTAATAAACATTATTAATAACACCAGGAGAAGGAGGATTAAGATCGTTCTTTTCCGATAGGAATTCATTTTCTCACCTCATCTGAAAAAAATTCCCCACATGAACGTAAATTCATTGTGGGGAAAAGGATTATCTTCTAGATAGACTGTCCCTATTACTTGAGTTAATACGTTTGTTTTTGTTTGCTTTATTCGTGTTTGCTTTTGCTAGATTATTTTTATCTGAATTTGCATTGCTCACTTGATTAAAATTCTTACTGTTATCATTGGAAACAGTAATACTACCTTCTAAGCGAATATCAGCAGAAGAACTACCAACGTAAATAGGTACTTGACCCGAAGGCATTACCCATTCATTTTTCTCTTCATCATAATAAGCGAAGGCTTTTGCATCGAGTTTAATAGTTACTCTTTCTTGTTTACCAGGCTTTAATTCTACCTTCTGGAAGCCTGCTAATTGTTTTGGCGCAGTCTCTACGTCTGTTGGCAGTTTGCCAGTATACACTTGTACAACCTCTGATCCGGTTACATCGCCTGTATTACGTAAGTTTAATGATACTTTAAAGGTAGGTTCTTCTGAGTCTTTTGAAGAGGTTACCTTTGTTTTTAAATTCTTGTAGCCAAATTCTGTATAAGATAAACCATGTCCAAAGGAGAAGGCTGGCTTTATCCCAGCTTTTTCAAAGCCACGATACCCTACAAAAATACCTTCCGTGTATTTTGACACTTCGTCGATACCAGGGTATTGTTCTTCCGATGATACTGGTGTTGAATCTTCATCGACTGGGAAAGTAACAGGTAATTTACCTGATGGATTTACATCTCCAAATAATACGTCAGCAATAGCATTCCCCTGTTCTTGTCCGGGATACCAAGCTTGTACAATAGAAGCAACATTATCTTTCCAAGCTCCCATTTCAATAGCAATACCACTTTCATTTACAACAACCACATTCTTATTCACTTTTGCAACTTCTTTGATAAGTTGTTCTTGGTTATTTGTTAATTCCATATCGGAACGATCTACATAACCTTCACTATCAAACGTTCTTGTTACTATAACAGCTACATCTGATTTTTTCGCCAGCTCAACTGCATTAGCAATATTATCATCTACAACATCGTCAGCAGCTTCCCAGCCGAAACGTAATTGACCGCCATCATCATTTCTAGAAGCATTTGGATAATCTGTTTTATATTCAATCTTAACATCATAGTTTTTATCTGCTTCTAATGTTACAGTTTTCTCTTCAGTGCCAAGTTCTTCTCCAGCATTATCTATAACGAGATTGCCATCAATATATACTTTACTAGAACCATAGCTAGTGGTAGAAAGTTTGTACTCACCAGATTTTGGTACGTTGATTACTCCTGTATAGCTTGCCGACATCATGCCATTTAAATTTGTAGGAAGTTTATCTAATTTAGAAGATTGAGCATTAAAGCCTTCGAAATTATAAAATCCTAGATTTAAGTTAACTTGTTTTGTTGTATGTTCAAAGACCGGGTCGCCTTCCATATTTTTATTCGACCAGTATTCTGCTTTTAATCCATTCTCTATTGCATCAGCTGATGGCTTTAGGAATGCAGATGGTACAGAATTTGGTCCTGGAAGAATATCTCCCGCACTAATTGGATCTGTTCCAGCCGCATATTCTACTTTTACATTTTTCCCTGCACGGTTTTTAATCCCTTCAAGTGGGCTTACAGTATAAGTAGGATTCACAAGAGAACTACCCCCACCCGCAGCAGAAGCAGTATCTGCATCCGGTCCGATTACAGCAATTGAATCTAGTTTTTCCGTATTTAACGGTAAGACATCTTTTTTATTTTGAAGTAAAACCATTGCTTCTGCAGCGATTTGTCGAGCAATTGCACCATGTGCTTTTGCGTCAATTTCATTATTTTGCACAGGGTTATCAAATAAACCTTTATCAAACATTTGATATAAAATGCGATACGTACTTTGGTTTATTGTTTCTTCACTTACCTTTCCGTTCTTCACTGCTTGTACTAAGTGATCGCCCCATAAACCATTAGGGTCTCCAGGCGTTTCAAGATCCAACCCAGCATTAATTGATTCTGAAGTACTTACGTTTGCCCCGTAATCACTCATGACAAAGCCAGCAAAATTTAGATTTCCTCTCAATAGTTTCGTTAGGATATCTTCATTTTCACAAGCATACATACTATTTACTTGGTTAAAGGAACACATCACACTACCTAAATCTGCATCTTTTATCACACTTGCGAAAGGTCTTGCATATATTTCGTTTATTGCTCTCTCACTTGCTTGTGAATCACTTGTGAAGCGATCTTTTTCTTGATTGTTTAATAGAAAATGCTTCGCTGTAACTAATACATTGTTGTTTTGAACCGCATTCACATAATTTGTAGCCATTTGTGATTGTAAGTATGGATCTTCTCCTAAGGATTCAAAGTTCCTTCCTCCAAAAGCATTTCTAGCAATATCTAATCCAGGTCCTAACAATACATTGTGTGTTGTATTAAATGCTTCATTCCCAAGTAATTCCCCATATTTTTTAGCCGTTTCCGTATTCCAGGTTGCAGCTAATCCAATCGCAGCAGGCAAAGCAGTTGATTGTTTATTCTGCACATCCGGATTTGCAATCCGGACCCCGACAGGCCCATCTGCCATTGTTAACGCGGGAATCCCATATTTCTCTTCTCCCTTATTATAAAAGCCATAATAATTGTTCAAATTACCGGTGATAAAATGTACTTTATCCTCCAGTGTCATTGCATCCACCAACAAATTAGTTCTTTCTTCAGCAGAAAGTTCCTTGTTCATCCACGGAAACGAATTTGCCTCAGCAGATGTCGTCAGTGGAATAGTTACCATACTAAGAACTAAAGTAAAAATAAGGCTTAGTACGGTAAGTTTCCGTTTCCCATCTAATAAACCAACCATTTTTCCAGCTCCTCTTTCAAAATTTTTATTGCCTTCTAAAGGTTACAGAACAATATTTAATATATATGGTATAATTAGTAGTTATTTGGTATAATTTCAAGGTGTCGAAGGAAACAGGTGAAAATGCCTAACTTTGCTTCATAATCCTTATTATTTGTCAAAACTGGACTTTGGTGAAATGAAAGGGTTTTATATTAAAGGTTAGTAAGTTGAAAATTATACAGATTTTATAAAAAACGGGTCAAAATAATCATTCGAAGAATTTAGAAAGAGTATTATTTCCGACTTATTGGCGCGGAAAAGGTAGAGTTCTATAAATCAATAATAGGCTATTCCATTATCTATGGGGCTTGGATCTTTTACAGTAAGCTAATGTTATTTTGATATATCTATTTAAAACAAATAAGTTATCTAAAAAAAGGCAAGTGATATGAAAATGAATAGAATGGTTAATAGGAAGGATATTCCATATATTTGCAATCTTATGTTCAAAACATTCGACTTACCTGTTTTTTATTTAAATGAGAATAAAAAAGTCACAATTAAATTACCTGAAACTTTTAAAGCTAATCCCTTATTCGAAGGGATTGAAGAGCTTCTTGGTGAAATTACACATTTTTACCAAGGAACTTTATTGCCGGCTATCCATATGACTAATTTTTTGGAGCACTTTCTTATTCTACGCCTGCCTGGTCATCCATCTTTGGGAACCATTGTGATTGGACCATCTTTCTATAAAGGATTAACCGAGGAATCCAAAAAAATCCTTATAATAGATAACAAGGTGCCAGGCAACCATCATGATCAGTGGTTCCAATATTACGAGAATATCCCAGTGATTAACCAAAAGAGGCTGGCTTATATCGGAACGCTCCTCTATTACCTTGTTTGTGGGAAAACTCTTAAGGTGAACGAAGTATTGGAGCAGTCATATATCTATTCACCCAAAGTTACCCCAACCGACCATCTTGATGTCATAGTGTCGAATCAGCGTGAAAACAAATTCTTCCATATGGATCCGAGTTTTGAGAAAAATTTGTACCACCTCATTAAGGTTGGAAAAAAGGATGAAGCGTTAAAGGCCTATCTGTCTTTCCCTAAGGAAGAGATTGGAACTTTATCCAAACAAAGCTATTTAAGAAGCAGGAAGAATTTTGCCATAACTGCTGTTACGCTTTGGACACGAGCCGCTATAAACGGAGGTTTAGACTGGGAAACCGCATATACAATGAGTGATATGCACATTCAACATATTGAAGAATTAGAAGCAATCTATAAGGTAGAAAATGCCATTATTGACGTACTTCTTGAATTTGTTGATGTCGAGCGAAGAAATAAGGGGCAAATTGTTTCTAAACCGGTATTGTCCTGTCAAAATTATATTTTTAAGCATTTATATAGGAAGATAACCCTGGAAAACCTTGGTGAGCACACCGGATTAAATCCAAGCTATTTGTCACAGTTATTCATAAAGGAAACGGGTATTCCAGTAAGTGAATATATTCAGAGGCAGCGTATCGAGGAAGCAAAAAGGCTTCTAATTCTTACCGATTATACTGTATCAGAGATAAGTTTCATACTTAATTTTAATGACCAGAGTTACTTTACAAAAGTATTCAAAAAACATACAGACGTTACGCCAAGACAGTTCAGGAATAGCCACGAATTTGAAATCTAGTTAACAGTTTTTCTTGTTACTTTTCTAATGACAAGGGTCGTATTGAGGAATTTAGCCTACTAAAAACAGCGTGAGTATTCTGCTAAAAAGTACCCTATAGAGTAGACACTAAAAAAGTCTACCTATAGGGTACTTTTTTGTATAATGGGGTACCGCCACATGCCCATCAAGCTAACCCAACGTGATTGCTGTCGCGGATACTATTAAAGAAACCTCTCAAAAAGCGATTGAAAGGTTAAAAAATATGGGTCTTGATGTTTTCACCATGCTCCCCCACCTTTTTCTGTCTTCTTCTTTCCCTCTTCCAATCCAGGATAGACTTAATTCAGTAAAGTCAGGCTGATAAAGGCAATGCCAAATATACAGTACAGAATGAGGGTAAAGGGCTGGGGAAAAATAATATATACTATCATACTAATGATCATCAGCAGGATGCTGAAGGCATTTATCCTATCTCTCCACATACTCACCTTTGGTCAACTCCTTTTCCACAAGCGTAAGGTACATTTTCATCGCAAACTTCTTCCGGTGCTGCCTGGCCGGCTTTGAGGAAGCACTCCTCCCACAGTCAAAGCCAACATCAGCAAAAATAGAGTTTCTTCTTCATCCTTCATTCACTTTGTTATAATGGCTTTGTGCCTAATTTGTATTTTTTCATTTTTCGTTAGTAAGTAAGCGACTGATAATTTATAATTATAAAATTGAATCCACTAAACAGCCATGTAGCCAAAATGATAAATCTATAAAAATAATTTAAATATTCAGACTTTTTAAGGAGTATGAAGTGAATGATCTATAAAACTTTCAAGGTTGTATTAAGAGCCTTGCACAAAGGCCAAACCGAGGAATTCGCTTATGTTTTTGAAGGGAAAAGCTTGCTGATCGGCCGTGCAAGCCAACACTCCAAAGCTGATTTCAAGCTTTACAATGACTTCGTTTCCAGGGAACATTGCCGGATTTATATGGAGGAAGGACAACTCTTCATTGAGGATTTGGCAAGCAAACACGGTACCTCGGTGAACCAGATGCCGCTCGTACCGGGAAATCCCCGTCACATTGAACCGGGGGATTCCATTACTTTGATCAATGGACTGATTGAATTCATGATTTCCATCGACAACGATTTAACACGGGATTTCACTCCGGTGAACCCCGATTTCCAGCAAACCGTCACTATCAATGAGCACCTTCAGACCGTGATCATCAATGAAGAAGCACCCATTAAAATGCCGACAAAGGAATTCAATTGCTTTAAGCTGCTTTATGAAAATTTGGACAACCTTATTTCAAAAGAAGAGATTGTCCAGCATGTATGGCCAGAGAGAGTCGGTGATCCCGAGCAAATTGTGACGGCAGAAGAAATCGCTTCACTGCTGTACCGGGTGCGGAAACGGATAAATGGGCACTTCGCAATAAAAGCCGTCATTCAAAAAGGATATTATATGGAATCCATCCATTCATTCAATCTATCGGACTTATAATGACAATCATTCGAAGACATGAAAAAAAGCATTGCTGATAACAATGCTTTTTTTTTCATGTTTATATCGAGGACGGCAAGCAGGTATCCACCCGGTCCATTATCATTTCTTTGGCAAGTCCAGATTAGTGAATTCATCGACTGGAACGATGTCTTCTTCCATATCCATCACCTTCAGCACAACCCGGTCTCCTACATTCGTCAACACAATATCAGATAGCGCGTTGACCCCAGGGTCCACCGAGAACCTCTTGGCATTGCCTTCGACGATCAAATGGAATACGTATCCATTTGAAAGATTGGCATCATTGATCCTTATTACCTTCCCCTTTATTTCTTTCATCTCAAAGCCTTTTTGAGGCGTCACACCACTCACTTTCCCTAAAGAGGCAATCAGTTTTTTATAATTGCGGAAAGCTTCGTCTTTCGTTTTCCCAAAGACCACTTGGGGATTATCGCTATTGGCGTAAACGATCGCCACACCTTGGAACTTGCTGCCCTTTGTAACCGGAATTACATAAGTGGGAGCACCGTAAATCGTATAGAAAATTCCATTAGTGGCTTTCCAGCCTGGATATTTAGACAAAAACTCACTCGCATTTGCGTTGGATTTTGCCTCCTTTCCAGTCAGAACGGACGTAACGCCTTTATAGTACGTCATTTCACCGGTTTTGGCATTGAAAACACCATAACCTACAAGGGTTTTGGAGTTGCCTTTTGATTTAGCCCGGGTAAAATCCACTACATAAATCAATTCGCCTTTTTCGTTAAACGTAACTTGCATATTATCCTCATTAGGAATCAGGACATCTTTCTTCGGCCCAATCAAGGACTGGTTTTTCCATCCGTGAACATATTTTCCCCAGTAGGTCCAATATTCCAGGGCTGTTTCCAATGTGAAAGTCCGATCTACCCAATTAGGTTCTTTTCCTTTTGGATAGTATTTCGTGTCCCCCGTTTCCGGATTTACCAATACCACCCCGTCGACTACGGGACCGCTGCGGTATTTCAAATAATGTCCGACTGAAGCTACGAAGAAAGGCTTTCCATCTTCGTTCGGTTCCAAATATGAATCATGGATGATTTTATTCGGATATGCCTTGCGGATGGTTCTTTCCAAATCATGATCGAGGTACTGTGAGGGAGCATACAGCATCTTCCCTTTGACAGTACTTGCCCCTTTATCCGTCGATACGGCGGAAATCAGATTATAACCTGGCGTGTATTCCGCTTTCCCGGCTTTCAAAAACCCGTCCATTTCAATGGGTGATGTATAAGCCAATTCATCATTGATATTGGTTAGACGGTATTCGCCTTCAGTGAAATATGATGCATTTTCTATTTTATTAATCGCTGCATCGCCTTTTGCGTCAGCCATTTTCACTGTAACAAGCGGCATGGTTTTTATATCTTGAACTTCTTCCAGCTCTTTTTTCTTATCGACCTTCGCCAACCCATGCAGATCAGCGGCAAAAGTGATGGAGTAAAACTGCATGATGCCCCATGCTAATATCAAAACGACACCTATCAAACTGTTGAAATGTACGTTCCAAGGTGTTTTTGGTTGCATCAAAGCTTCATTTCCCCTCCGATTCCGTCGGGTACTTGAAGATTCACTGGCACTGTACATATACATTCTTGAATCGATGATGAGAATGAGCCCTAGAATAATGGCAAAACTCGAAAAGAATGCAGCGGCAGTAAGATCCAGCAGCATGATATCGATAACGAAAAACAGTACGGTAGCAGAAACTAAAAGTCTCAGCACCTGTTCAATGAAAAAAGGTATTTCCTTTTTGGTGATTGCGTTTATCCATCTCTGCGGAATCAAGGAAAGTCCCAATATGGCAAATGGCATTTTCAATAAAATTCCTTTCAAGATGAAAACGAGTAGTGAAAGTATCATGGTTTTAAAAATCTCTCCTTGTCATGTATGTTTCCATTTACCTATTTTATCACTTTTGTACAACTAATTTACTATTTTTAAAATATATCGAAATAACGTAAAAAAACTACCAATATTATTTACTCCTACGATGCTACTTTTATCGATTTAATATTTATATAGACTCTAGAAAAGGATAGATGCCAAAGGGGGCGAAGCCTTATGATTTATGAAGAAACTTACCAATACCTATTAAGGAATGTATCTTCTACTGAATTCGATACGTGTTTGTATGCCTTGCTCCACAGTGATTGGGACGGGGTCATCCAGAGCCCGCTTCATATGATGGCCCGAGGAGTAGGAACGACAGAAAAGTACTTAAGGCAGATCATCAATAAATTCACCGCACCACAAGGATCACTAAAAAAAGTGTTTGTGCCTGTTCATCAAGGTGAAGATACTTTATATAAGTTTAACCTCGGTCCTGCAAGTAATCTTGGCTATAACAGGAAGACGGACCGTTATTGCAAGAAATACCGTTTCTTTTATTGCGATGCTTTCAAAACCTTAACGATTCATGGAAAACGGCTGCTGCTTATGGGCGCTTTCCGAATGTCTGTTTTGAAGTCTGAAGAAGTTCTATTCGATTATAATGAAATCGTTCCTGATTCCAGCTCGCCATTCACGAGAAAGCGCTTATTGGATGCAGTCGATGCCATCCATGACGCTTTAGGCCATTTAGTGACGATTTCTTTTGCAAGCAGGGCTTTTTCAAAGAAAGAAATTCTGGTATTCACCTTTACCGAAGGCGTCTTGGAGCAATATAAGGAAAATAGGGCGGAACGGACATGGTTGCGGAGAACGATTTTCAACTCTGGCTACATTGGGCATATCAATGATTCTGTATGCAAGGAATTGGAACGGGCAGGCAAATATATTTTCCGTTCATTTCTGCAGGAAACGAAAAACATCTCCAATGATATCCAAAAGGAACTGCAGAAGTTAGCCCGTTTCGTCTATTCTCATTCCCTTAAGAAATTTGGCCAGGCGATTTCTGCCAATGAGCAGTTACTTCTTGCCCCAAAACAAGCCTCTGCTTATTTAAGCAAGATCATGTACAATGAAACATTGGAACAGATGGTCAAGTATGCCCACCAGGCAGAATCCATCAAAAGCCTGCTTGAACGCGTTCATTTTCATAGAAACATCTCCGAGAAAGCTCTCTGCCGGGAAGTGAATGAATTGGAAATGGCTGAACATATCAAGCCCATTCTCCAAAAGTACCATCAAGCAGACTTCATCCGTCATGTGCTGAACGACTGGTGCGAAACATGGCTCATTTCCCGTGTAAAGACAGTAACAGAAGAATTCCGGGCAGAAGGAAAAAGGAAAAGTACCGATTATGATAAGCAGGTCGCGGCCGAATATATGACGCGCATTAGAAACGATACATATGACCAGTTGGACAGGCTGTTGACCTTGCTGCTTAAATTCAGCAATCATGCAGTGGCCCCGACTGTCCGGGACTTCCCTCTCACTAAGAAAAAGGAAACCCTCCAATCCTATTTTGCAATCCAAAAGGAACGTCTCGGCGTTCTCTCCATTTCCTCTTAAAATCAGACGGTTTAAGCCTTTTTATATGTCATTTGTTTTCCAAGAGAACGGATCCGTTCTCTTTTTTTTGCTTGTAACGAAAACCGACTGTGAATTGCAGAATGACGATTGTGGTTTGGCAATTGGCACATTGTGGATTTCTCCCCTGAATTCGTGTGTTGCATATGGATCTTGTGGATAAGGGAACTTGGGCAGAAGTTTTTTTTGACGGCAGGCCATGACCCCTGCATGGGCGAGGGCATTTATATGGAGTTATTCTAAGGGTCTAAGAATGGGTCTATATAAAGGAACTGAAAAAGGTTTTGATCATCAGTATGAATAAGGGGTTGAATCTAGGCAGGCCGCTATACGGGTAAAAGAAATGGGCCCCATTTAGAATGGAAAGCCCTCATGACTTGTTATGGCATTAATAATATTTTCCCCGAACTTTTCCGGCTTTCAAGAAGTCTATGTGCATCCGCCCCATTTTCCAACGAGAAAAGAGTCGGTTCTTTGATGAGGATTTCCCCTGACAGAATCCATTGGAACAGCTCTGCTGTTCTTCTTGTCCGTTCTTCATGGGTAGTCAGGACGTTCCAAAGGTCTCCACCTATTAATGCTTTCGATGTATCCATTAACATTCTTGGATCGATTTTCTCAGGATCACCGCCTGCCATCCCAAAAAATACAACAGTTCCTCCAGTCTTGGTCGCCTTGAAACTATCCATCAAGGTTTGTCCCACTGATTCATAAACGACATCAACGCCTTTACCGCCGGTTACATCCATAATGGAATCCACCCAGTCCGATCCGTAAAGGAAAACATGAGCCGCACCCATTTGTTTAGCAACAGCCGCTTTATCATTTGATGAGGTCAAGCCAATGACCTGACCGCCCTTCATCTTGATCATCTGTGTCAGTAATTGACCGACTCCACCAGCAGCAGCATGGACCAGAATGGTTTCACCTGCTTTAACTTGATGACTGTCATGAGTTAAATATTGGGCAGTCAATCCTTGAAGTAAAACGGATGCGGCCGTTTCAAAGGAAATGCCCTCAGGCAGCGGTAACAGTTTATCAGCTGGAACTGAAACCCGCTCCGCATTGGCATGGGGAACATCAGCGAACCCGACACGATCACCGACTTTCACATGATGGACATCTTCCCCAACATATTCGATGACCCCTGCCCCCTCATAACCTAGAATGAATGGGGGATCACCCACCAAATGATAATTCCCTTTCCTTCTATATACATCAGCAAAATTCAATCCGATTGCTTTCATTCGAACGATCACGGCTGATTTTGAATGTTCAGGTTCTGCAATTTCCCTTACAGACAGGACTTCCGGCCCGCCGAAATCTTCAAAGACAAGTGCTTTCATCATCCTAACTCCCTTCAATGCTTCTTCATTCTTTAAGATATAGGATGAACCCTTTGCTGGCAAGAAATACAAATAACCGCCCTCCCTTAAAGGCAAGAGCGGTCACTAAGTTTACTCAATCTGTATTGGAACCAGGGCCGTTCTTTCGTTTATTCGCAGAATATTCCTTACCGTGTGCTTCATGTTCTGCAATGATGTCCGCTTTCGGAATATGGTTATTCTTTTTCGGTGAACCGGTACGGTTACGATGTTTTTTTCCCATGATCTATCTCCCCTTCATTCAATGCTATTTATGTTGAACTATTGTTAGCTTGTCCGATTACCACCGAAAATACCGGCAAAATAAGCGCTTCATAATAAAGGAAAAACCATCGCGGAGACCGAATAGATGTAAAACTGATATATAAGGAGGGAAAAAAATGTTTCCTGTATTGAACACAGAAAGGTTACGCTTTCGGGAAATTCGTGAAAGTGATGCGGAAGCTGTTTTCCAATGCTTATCAAAAGATGAAGTCACCCGCTTTTATGGCCAGGATTCTTTGAAAAATGTCGAACAGGCGAAGGACATCATAACGTCTTTTGCGAAAAACTATCTTGAAAAACGAGCAATCCGATGGGGGATTGAAAGAAAAGATACACAGGAATTGATTGGTACCATCGGTTTTCATGCCCACAGTCCCAAATACAGACGGGCGGAAATCGGTTATGAAATCCATCCAGTACATTGGCGTAAAGGATTTGCGTCAGAAGCTCTTAAAGAAATTATCGCTTACGGTTTCAACGACCTTGATTTAACCCGCATCGGCGCGGTCGTTTTCCTGGAAAACGAGCCATCAAGTGAGCTCTTGCTTAAGCTGGGCTTCATCCAGGAAGGAATATTAAGGAGCTATATTTACCAAAACGGTATCCCTCATGATACATATGTGTATTCTTTGCTGAAGTGAAATAAAGAAAACCTCTTTAGAGGGTTCCATTGAAGAAATTTGCGACACTCCTACCGAATAACTGGCTAGCCAAGACCCCGGATACGTTTGCTTTGATGAGGCTTGGCAGACAGTCGGCGGAAAGGGAGCGGATTTCTGAAAACAGCTGGTACTTTTTTTAATGAAAATGAAAAACTGTAGGCAAACTGGATTTTCTTCTACAGTCTGTAACCCTCTTCATATTGATACCAAGCTCATTCGGTTCAACGGCATCGGAGCATCCGTTTCCCCATTCCATTTACTTATCCGAGTCGAAAAAAACAGCAAAACCATTTCCTTAATATTCCAAATTACCTATAAAAAAAAGTCACCAAAACATGGCGACTTCACCTCACGATTAGGTGACTACAAGATAGTCCTTCAAGGCCTGCTGCAGCGTACCCTTTGTTTCTGCTCTATTCTCGATTTGAACCCCTGAACGGATCATTTTCGTTACCACTTCAGGGCGTAATCCTGTCACTACAGCTTTACACCCCATCATTGCCGTTCCATCGAGGATTTTCAATAAATCATTAATGATTTCAACTTCCATTTCGATGATACCGGATAAATCCAAGATCAAGGTCTGTATCCGCAGTTTACCTATCTCCTGCAATACTTTTTCCTCGATTATCTGTATACGTGTATTATCGATTGTACCAATTAACGGAAGGACGCAGGTAGTGGAAGTGACTGGAATGATCGGGACGGATAGATTTTCCACCAAGTTTTGCTGAGCCAGAATCAATTTGTCTTTGTAATCGGAGTAGCTGACGAAAAAGGATTTAAGAAATACATCAACCTTTTCATTAACTTTTTTCTCTAATTCAAAAAAGGTTTTGGATTCACTGAACACTACTTTTGCACTTTCGAACTTATAAAGAAATGTCCAAAGCGTTCTGCGGATGGCCTGAATCCATTCCAGCTTGAATGAAAGCGTCAAAGAGTGGGTTGCCCACGTAACTCCCTCTTGTTCGGCAAATGCAATCATATCCGTTTCATTCTGTTCCACTATATAACGGATGAGCTTATGGGCATTATTCAAAAGGTCGACATTTCCAATCAGCAGAATTTCTTCAATTTTACCCCTGACATTGACAGCTTCTGATAAAAGATATTCTTCAAACTCACTTTTATTCTGCAAAAGGAATTCCATTATCTTTTCTTCCTCATAAACAAAACTCACTCTTCCCCACTCCCTTTTTGAACTCCAACTGTGATTTTTGTTACTAATTACTTTCTATATGGGTGGAGTTTTTTCCTGCTAATTGCTCCTATATTAAAAATACGGATAGTAAATGGGTTAAAACCGGTTACATCTCCTCGCCTGAAAAAATATTTTTCGATGCGGAAGAAAATATCAGATGGGTGGACGATTTCCCATATTTAATGGCTTCATCGACGAAGTCTTCCAGCGTTTCCATGGAAAATGTACTTATTTTAACCAAATAACTGTATTGACCGGCTAACCGGTGGCATTCCAGTACTTCCGGATGGTTCAAGCTAAATTGATAAAAGTCTTTGCATCTATCCGTTTCGAATAATATGAATGCCGTTATGCTCCTATCAAGTTTTTCAAGTGATATTTCCGTTTTATATCCTTTTATCACTCCGCTTTCCTCTAATTTATTCACACGTTCTTTCGTTGCTGGAGCCGTTAAGGAAACTTCCTGTGCCAGTTCTTTCATGGACATGCGCCCATTATTCTCCAGCAAGGAAAGTATCTTTTTATCCGTTCGATCCAATTCAATCACTCCCACTTTTTATTATTAATAGAATTCACCTAAATACATTATAAAATAAACAGAAAAGAAATGATTACGTAATTTATCGTATGTATTAGGGAATTCGCTTTTTATATAATAAATACAAATATAAATAAGGGGGATTCACGATGAAAAAAGTATTGATGCTGCTATCCAATGGATTCGAAGCGGTTGAAGCAAGTGTGTTTACAGATGTATTGGGCTGGAATAAATTAGAGGGTGATGGTACGACTGATCTGGTTACGGTAGGACTTCATGAACAATTGAAATGCACATGGAATTTCATCGTGCAGCCGGAATTGACCCTCGATCAAGTGAACCTTGATGACTTCGATGCTTTGGCCATTCCAGGAGGTTTTGAAGAAGCCGGTTTCTATGAGGATGCTTATGATCAGAGGTTTCTTGATGTGATCAAGTATTTTCATGATAAAAACAAAATCATAGCAACCATTTGTGTAGGCTCTCTACCACTAGGAAGAAGCGGGATATTGAATGGAAGAAAGGCCACTACATACAATCATCCAACCAGTAAGAGACAGGGGCAGCTAAAAGATTTTGGTGCGATTGTCGTTAATGAACCGATTGTCGTCACGGACAATATCATTACATCCTACAATCCTTCCACAGGATTCGACGTTGCCTTTACGCTCTTGGAAATGCTCACTTCCAAAGATAATTGTAAACATGTGAAGGAATTGATGGGCTTCCATTAAGGTTGATTTCCGCTCCAGGCACTCGCTTTCCTCGGCGGTCGGGGAGCCTACTCGGCTTGCGCCTGCGGGGTCTCCCCTGGACGCGCTTTTCTAAGCAGGTTTCTCGAACACCCGCTCCAATCAACTGAAACTTTTTTCAACTAAAAAAACTGCAGGCAAACTCGTTTTTTTCGAGTTCATCTACAGTCAGGGGTTCCGAATGAATTCGGAACCTTTTTCACGTTACTTCCAATAAGCCAATGAACGGGTTTTCATTGATTCACGGAACTGTTTTGTTGATTCTGGCAGGACTTTATTCGTTGCATAATCGATGATGACACCATACTGGCGAATGACATCCAGACTATCCAGCTCGCCATTGGCGAATTTATCTTCCACGCTTTCTATGTTTTCCTCAAGCCATTGTTTACGGTTGTTCCTGATATACGCCCTAGCTTGTTCTGTTGCTTCAACATCTATTTCGAATAAATCGAGATCTTTATCGATTTCCTTGATCACGACTCCATAGTCTTTTTTGGCTCGCTCAATTGAAACATACTCATCGATAACATCTTCCAAGACATCTTCGGGACTTCTTTCAAGCGGATCTCCCAGTCCCCCGCCCCCAGCGGATGGGCGTACAAAGGAATCTCCTTGCTGCACCTTCACATTTGAGAAAATCGCACCTAAATATCGTTCGTCTTCCTTACCAGGATTCAGCCATGCTCCATGCGGGGAAGAAGGAAGCCCTCCAAAAATCCCCCATGTTATTGAACGGGAACGGTCACAGCAATAGGACATGACGGTGTTTTTGACATTCGTGAGTGTTCCACCCTTTTCTACGCCGCACCCGCCGCGGTATTTCCCAGGCCCGGCAGAGTCGGTGATGATTTCATGCTTCATCGTCACGACTGGTGACAATCTTTCTTGCCCTTCGCAAGGCTGTACACTGAGGCCCAAACCGAATGTCGGCGAAGTGGCGTTCACACCATCCCGGTCATAGCGTCCTCCATGACCGCCGGCCATCCAGTCATACCACATGAAGTATTTATCTTGCTCCTGGCGTTGATCCCAACCGCCGATAAGTAAATACTCCAGGTTAAATGAGCATGCGATCGCTCTTTCCGGCATGATGTTGGACCAGAGCTCGAAGCACGCACTCATGATTTTTTCATAGGCCCCTGAACAAAAACCGGTTACGGCAATCGGTGCCGGGGCATTGACGACGGAGTTTTCCGGCAGTTCGATCTTCACCACTCTGTAAAAGCCGGAGTTCAAAGGTATTTCAGGAAAGAATGTCTTGGTTCCCGAGTATGCTGCTGATAAAGATGCCCCGAAACCGGCATTCAAAAAGCAGCCGATATAAGAATGCGATCCAGAAAGATCATAATGGATCTCGTCATCCGTGATGGTCATCTTAACCCGGATCGGGATCAGACCGTCTCCGGCTTCCGGGTCCATATCAATATAATCAACGGTCTCCCAGGTTCCATTCGGTAAAGCCGCAACCTTGGCCCTTGCCAATCGCTCCACATAATTCTGAACTTCCGTAAAGGCAGACAAAGTCGTATCGATTCCATACTTCTCGATGATGGCAAACAACTGGCGCTCGCCTACCTTGGCCGCTTCCACTTGAGCACGAAGATCGCCGACACGTTCCTCAGGGACGCGCATGTTCGAAACGAGCACATTGACGACATCTTTTAAAAATGTTCCTTTACTATATATCCTTAGCGGCGGAATCCTTACTCCCTCGCCGAAATGTTCCTTGGCATTGATATCAAAGGAGCCAGGTGTCGAGCCCCCCATGTCGGCCCAGTGGCCATTCGTCTGCATGAACGCAATGAGCTTGTTCTCATGAAAGACTGGCAAGAGAACCCGTGTGTCATTGAAATGAGTACCGCCCCGATACGGGTCATTGACCAAGAATACGTCCCCGGGATGGATATCACCATCGAAGTCCTCGAGCACCGCCTTTGCCGTTAGATGCAGTGTTCCTACATGAACCGAAATATCCTGCGTCCCTTGCATGACTGTATTTCCTTCTGCATCACAAAGCGCACAGCTGAAATCCCGATTATAAATGACGAAGGAATAGCATGTCCGAAGGATTTGTTCAGCCATCTGATCTACAAGGTTAACGAAGCCATTTTTTATCACTTCAAATGTCACCGGATCTAAACCTGTTCCAACTCCAGATTGGTCAATTAACTGTTTATTCGACAATGAAATCCACCTCTTTTTATTTATTTTGGGAAAGAATCAAGTTTCTGTATTTATCAACTTTTGCCGTGAAATTTGGCGGAATGACAGTCGTTGTATCAAGCTGATCCACTATGGCAGGTCCCGAGATTTCAGAAAAGGCCGGAATGAGTTCCCGGTTATACACGTTCGTATTCACATACCCTTCCTCTTCGAAATAGACATCACGCGTTTCCTTCAAGGCATCAGCAAGTGTGCCCCCTGGTTCATAAGTCGGGAATTCAGGTTTTGGCACAGTTCCGATAGCCGTAACGAGCAGCCCGTAGATTTCCACAGTCTGTTCTTTATCGGAGAAAGAAAATTCCCGTTCATGCTCTTGATGGAAACGGTCAAGGGTCTCTTCCAATGAAGAAATCGGGCAATCGACTTCTATCGCCAATGAACGCCACTGTCCCAAATACCTCATGTCAATATAGCGCACCAATGTGGAAGCTTCCTTAGCGACCCCTTCTTCTTGCAATAACTCCGCTGCCTCTTTTTCCATTCCGATGAATTCCTTCTCTAAATCCTTTAACGATACATCCTTGACGTTCTTGACATAGGTTTTGGATATATCATGACGAACATCGACCAACAGGCATCCCATTGCGGCGGCAACACCCGGATGCGGCGGGATGATGACAGTCGGGATTTCCATTTCCTTGGCCAGGTACGCTCCATGCAAGGGTCCAGCCCCGCCGAAAGCCACAAGTGCAAAGTCGCGGGGGTCGTATCCCCTTCTGACTGAGATCAGCCTTAACGCATCACACATATTGGCATTGGCCACCCGTGTGATGGCATTCGCCGCTTCTTCAATCGTATAATCGAATTTCTTGGCGATCTTATCCACGACTTCAATCGCTTTTTGTTTATCAAGTTCCATTTGTCCATCCAATAGTTTTGTGCCAAGCCGTCCCAATACAATATTGGCATCGGAATTGGTCGGTTCCACGCCACCCCTGCTATAGCAAGCAGGTCCAGGAACCGCGCCTGCACTTTGAGGGCCATTGCGTAAGGAACCGCCTTCATCCACCCAAGCTAAGCTTCCGCCTCCTGCTCCTATCGTCAAGATTTCGATACTTGGGAATCCAATCGGATATCCATACTCGATATACCAATCTTTAGTAATCCGCAAATCACCTTCATGCATCAAGGAAATATCGGTGCTCGTTCCTCCCATATCCAGCCCAATTGCATTATTGAACCCGCAAAGCTGGGCGATATGTTTACTGGCAATAGCACCTGCAGCGATTCCGGAACTTGCCAGCCTTGCCGCATAACGGGGTACGGTTTGGGATGTCATTACCCCTCCGCCGGAGTGAAGCACTAATATGTCATCTTCATACCCCCGTTTATTCATTTCACCTTCAAGGGTTTTAATATAGTTGCTGACAGTCGGTCCTAAAACCGCATTGACGATCGTCGTACTCATGCGCTCATGCTCAAAAATCTCAGGAAGGACTTCACTTGAAATGCATATATAGACTTCCGGGAGTTCCTCCTGGATGATTCGTTTCACTTTCGCCTCATTGCTTCCATTTACATACGAGTTCATGAAGCAAACCGCAATTGATTCGGTACCGCGTCTTTTTAGTTTCCTTGCCAGTGACCGTACTTCCTCTTCATTGATTTCCGTCAAGACATTCCCTGCAAAATCGATGCGCTCTTCCACTTCAAAACGGTCTCTTCTTTGGATATACGGTTTGGCTACATCATCATATGTATCCCATAACTCAAGCTTGGTTCCTCGGCGGATTTCCGATACATCCCGAAATCCAGCGGATGTGATCAATGCTGTCTTTGGCAATTTCCTTTCAATCAAGGCATTGGTGCCCACTGTTGTACCATGGGAAAACACTTTAATATTTTCACAATCTATTTCCGCCTTTGCAATTCCATCCAAAATGCCGATTTCTGGATTCAGAGGAGTCGACGACGTTTTCGTGATTGAAATTTCCTTCGTGCTTTCATCAAAAACGAACACATCCGTAAATGTTCCTCCTACATCAATTGCGAGCCTAGTTTGCTTCGTACCTATCATTTAATTCCCACCCCTGCTACAAGATTTAAAATAATTTATACCTTTTGACATTGCTTCGTGCCCATTTCACCGCTTAATTGGGTGAAAGAGTGTCAGCCAGCCGCTGGATTTTCTTAGGCCAAAAAAGGGACAAGATGAATGATGAAATAAAAAAAACCAGTCATATCAATAAAAAATCATTGATATAACTGGTTTTTGATCTAGGTTTAGCTTCGCTGGGCGGCGAAGTCTATTAGATTCGACAGTTATTATAGAATTCATCTTTTAAATCACCAAGTCCATTTAAGGCGATGGCAGAGTAGTATTTGCTAGATAAAACTACCTGTTCACTATGGCTATATACTTTATCTTACGTCAATCCACCATAAAGTCAAGGGTATTTTTTAGAATAGTCAAACAACTTACAAGGGTAAGAAGTTTACAAAAATAAGTAAAATTAAGGAACCATAACTGTTTCGCTATGCTTACACAACATTATCAGGTGTTTCCGATGTGCCTTCCTCACTGTTTTTGAGGTAAACTTCAGAAATTCCATTCATGCCTTCCGATAGTTGTGCTTTAGTATATTCCATACTGCCAACCAGTTTATGAAGCTTCTTATCATCATTCTCGTCTGTAAGTTTAGATTCTGAATCAGTCACATTTTTTCACCTCCATCATTTAGGATGGCAAATCAAGATGGAAATATGTATGACAGGCGATGATGATAGACACCCTCAAAGTCCATTTTAGGTAAAGAATGGAACCTTCCAGCAGAATCTGTACTTAAATAAGCGAGAAAAGATTATTTTATGAATCTTTTTTTAAAAATCAGCTGTTTTCATGGAACTAAAGGGATATACTATAGTTTAGCTTTTATTACATTTTTGTTAGTATTTTTTCTTGCCACACATTGTGTAATATTTTACAAGTTTTTCTATTTACATCAACAAAATGCTTATTGCAAAGGAGAATTGGATATGTCAGAAACGATTACCCAATCACAAACTGAACAACTTAATGCCAGCCAAAAACAATTAGATGTACTGGACCAATTATTAAACCCTGAGGTTCAGGAATCATTGAACACTTTAGTTGAGCAGTTACCAAAACTAACTGAGTTAGTGAATATTTTAACAAAGTCTTATGATTTCGCTCAATCGGTTGCGACTGATGATGTTTTGAAAAACGATACGGTCAGCGCCATTTCGGAGATCGCGACACCTGTAGTCGATTCAGTGAAAGGGCTTGCGGTTACTGCCATCGAAGCTAAGGATCGTGCTGAAGTGAATCATGACGTGATCGGTCTTTTTGGTCTGTTAAGAATGATGAAAGACCCTCAAGCACAAAAACTTTTCCGTTTCGCCCAAGCTTTTCTTGAAGTCTCTTCAGAACGTAAAAACCAAAAATAATTTGATAAACTTTCAATCAGTAAGGACGGGGGATTAACTATGTCAAAACAAATCGTCATCTTAGGTGCAGGTTACGCTGGATTGCTATCTGCCTTATCCGTACGTGAATATTACAAAAAAGATGAAGTACAGGTTACAGTGGTGAACCAATTTCCAACACACCAAATCATCACTGAATTGCACCGTCTTGCAGGCGGATCCATTTCTGAACAAGCTGTTTCCATTCCGTTGGAAAAACTTTTCAAAGGAAAAGATATCGACCTTATCATTTCCAAAGTGGATTCTTTCTCAGTCGATAACAAAGAAGTGAAACTTGCCAATGGTTCCACTTTATCTTATGATGCCCTGGTTGTTGCTTTAGGAAGCCAAACAGGATTCTTCGGCATTCCGGGACTTGAGGAAAACAGCATGGTCTTGAAATCCGTAAACGATGCAAACAAGATTTACAAACATATCGAAGATCGCATCCGCGAATATGCACAAACGAATAATGAAGCGGACGCAACCATCGTGATCGGCGGCGGCGGATTGACGGGCGTCGAGTTAATCGGTGAAATCGTGGATCATTTCCCTAAAATCGCCAAAAAATTCGGAGTGGACTTCAAGGACTTGAAAATCAAGCTTGTAGAAGCTGGTCCAAAAATCCTTCCGGTCCTGCCTGACCACTTGATCGAACGTGCGATGACAAGCTTGGAAGCACGCGGCGTTGAATTCTTGACAGGTCTGCCTGTAACGGGTGTTAAAGGAAATCAAATCGAATTGAAAGATGGACAAACGATAACGGCCAATACACTTGTTTGGACAGGCGGAGTTGCGGCTCTTCCTATCGTAGGCGAATCAGGCCTTGAAGTGGATCGCGGCAAAGCGACCGTTAATGAGTATTTGCAATCCAAATCCCATAATGACGTATTCGTTGTCGGGGACAGTGCCGTTGCGTTCCCTCCAGAAGGCGGCCGTCCATACGCTCCTACTGCACAAAATGCTTGGCAAATGGGTGAGCTTGTTGGATACAACCTATATGCAGCCTTTGAAGGCAAGAAACTTGAAGAATTTTCACCTGTAAACTCAGGTACACTTGCGAGCCTTGGCCGTAAGGATGCGGTGGCAACCGTTGGGGCCAATAACACTTCCCTTAAAGGCCTTCCGGCTACATTGATGAAAGAAGCAAGTAATGTTCGCTATCTATCACACATCAAAGCCCTATTTAGCCTGGCTTATTAATTTATTATAGCCGTGACGTGACATCCAGTTCATTGATATGTCCGCGGTACATGCCCTTTCTTCCCGGTCATCGGGATTAAAGGGCATTTTTTTCATGAATTTATTATAATGCCTGATCATGATGCAATGATTGACGAAAGATGTTAACAATGGACGGTACTCCATTTTGTTGCTTATCCATTCTATAAATCTCCTGGGATTAGGCAACTCTCCTAAATCCTCTCCGTTAATTTTTATTAGCCCGTTTGTCATTAACTGACGCTCAAGTATGTACGATACTGCATATCATAAAATTAATCTTATTAAAGGAGGAGTTTGTATGCCGAAAGGGAAAAAAGGAAAAGCAGCTTCATCTGGCAGTTCATCTACCGGTAGCACTTCTACTGGTAGCACTTCTACTGGCAGTAATTCCACTGGCAATAAATCCACTGGAAAATAATCTACTGGCAGCACAACTACTGGCAACACAGCTACTGGTATCATAACTACTGGTATCACATATACAACAACAACATCTACTTCATCAAGTTCAAGCTCGTCCACTGGACGTGGCAAAAAAAGAAGAAGATAGATAGTTTAAATATAAAATGCTTCAGCTTGATTAATCCCTGATTGATCAAGTGGAAGTATTTTATGATATTACGGCTTCATTAAGGTCAAGACTGTCCATAAAACATCTTATACAAGGAAGGAAGGTGAGTGTATGTCTTATCATATTCCATCTTATTTCTTAATGATAGAAGAAGAAGATCTAGAAGATTTACGTGCGGATATTTGGAGCGATGACCCTATTCCCGCCCATTTGAAAGTAGAAAACGACATTTATGTTATCGATATTGCCTATCGGGGCTCTTATACCCGCAAATTCCGGAAAAGATCCTATTGGATTGATTTCATCGAGCCAGAACGATTCTTTGGCGCCCACAAAATCCATCTCAATGCAGAATACAGGGATCCTTCCCTCATTCGCAATAAACTCTCACTCGATTTCTTTCAAGACCTTGGTGTCCTTTCCCCTCATAGCCAACACATCAACCTATTCCGAAATGGCACGTTTAAAGGTGTGTATTTACAATTGGATTCCGTCGATGGGGTTTTTTTAGAAAAAAGAGGACTTCCTGCCGGCCCGATTTATTATGCTGTCAACAATAATGCCAACTTTTCATTGGAAAGGGACGGGAAAGCGAAAGACTCCCTTACGTCAGGCTATAAACAAGCGTTTGGCAAACCCGCCGATGATGAATATCTAATCGAATTCATCAAAAAAATCAACACCACCCCACTTGCAAAGTTTCCTGAAGTAGTCTCGCAGCATCTTGATATCCATAAATACTTACGCTGGCTGGTTGGAGCCGTTTGCACCATGAATAACGACGGTTTCACTCATAACTATGCACTATATCGCAATAGTAAAACGAAGTTATTTGAAATCATTCCTTGGGATTACGATGCCACTTGGGGACGCAAAGTCAGTGGGGGGATCATGGAGCACACATATGTCCCTATCGGAGGGAAAAAGACAAACCACCTTATTCCTCTGCTCTTGCAGGTTCCGGAATACAGTAAGTTCTACAAAGACCTCTTGGTTGAAACATTGGAAACCACATTTACTGTGAAGCATATGGAAAATAAAGTATTACCACTGCACCAGGGCATACGCCCCCACATCCTTCTTGATCCATATAAAAAGAGAAAGATTGATCTATTCGACAAAGAACCGGAATTCATCTTCGAATTCATCCGCAAACGCAGTGATTACTTAAATAAGCACCTTGGTGGCCTAGATGAAAAAAATGCCACGACACAACTGATAGCCAAACAGGACCGAAAAGGGGGAGTTGCTTCCGTGTCACCAATCTGCATTAAAAATACGGGGAAGTATGGCAGGGGAGTATATGCTACAAGGGATATTAAAAAAGATGAACTTATTGAGGTATCACCTGTCATCATTTCACCCAAACATGAATGGAAATATCTAAAGAAAACCGCACTCTTTCCTCACTGTTTCTATTGGGGAGATGACGATGAAACTGTCATTGCCTTAGGAAATGGTTCACTATTCAATCATTCATACACTCCAAATGCGACATTCGATAATAATTTAGAAGATTTAACGATAGACTTTTATGCACATAAAGATATAAAGGCTGGCGAGGAAATAATGATCAATTACAATGGTGAACCTGATAATAAATCCCCGTTATGGTTCGATGTCATCGAGTAGGCGTTTTTTGCTTCCATTTTATTTTGAAAGAATCCATTTTGAAGGAGAATTGATCAAAATGGATTCTTTTTTTATTCAGTTTTCTTCGCTAATGCAAGGACTCTTTAACTTACATTTTATTCGGCGCTGAAATTCCCAATAAACTTAGCGCATCCTTTAATACAATCGCTACGGAAAAAGCGAATGAGAGCTTCATTTGTTTCCATTCATCTTCAACCAAGATTTTCGTATGTGCATAATACTTATTGAATGCACGCGATAAATGCAAGCTGAATTTCGCGATTTGTGATGGATCGGCTTGTTCAAATGATTTTTGGACAATGATCGGGTATTGCTCCAACATCTGGATGACCGGCCACGCATATTCTCCTAAAGCTTCAAAAGTGATGGCCTGCTCTTTAAATTCACCTTTTTCAAGCAATGAGGAAATACGCGCAAATGTGTACTGTACATATGGACCCGTTTCTCCCTCAAAATTCATCATTTGCTCTAATGAAAAATCAATATCGTTCATGCGGTTATTTTTTAAATCATTAAAGATTACCGCTCCGACACCAACCTGTCTTGCAACCAGTTCTTTCTGTTCAAGCGCTTGATTTTTTTCTTCAATATTGCGCTTCGCAGTTTCGATTGCCTCTGCCAATACATCCGCAAGCAGCACGACTTTCCCTTTACGTGTCGACATTTTCTTGCCGTCTTTTAACATCATGCCAAATGCTACGTGCTGCAAATCTTTTGACCAATCATATCCCATTTTTTCAACGACGTTAAAAAGTTGCTTAAAGTGCAGGGATTGTTCGTTCCCGACAACATAAAATGTTTTCTTCGCCCCGTACTGTTTTTTACGATACATGGCTGCAGCCAAATCACGCGTCGCATAAAGTGTCGCCCCATCGGTTTTCGTAATCAAACAAGGCGGCATATCTTCCAATTGCACGACATAGGCACCTTCGGATAGGGTAAGCAAGCCCTTTTCTTTTAGTTCCCCGACAACAGCATCCATTTTGTCATTGTAAAACGCTTCTCCGGCATAGGAATCAAAACGGATGCCCAATAAATCATAAATCGTCTCAAATTCTTTTAAGGACGCATCCCTGAACCATTTCCATAATGCCAGTGCTTCCTCATCCCCATCTTCAAGCGACTTGAAGCTTGCGCGTGCTTGTTCATTCAACGATTCATCCGTTTCAGCTATTTCATGGAACTTCACATAGATTTTCAATAATTCCTGAATCGGCGAAGCTTCAATTGCCTCTTTGTCGCCCCACAGCTTATACGCGACGATCAACTTGCCGAATTGCGTGCCCCAATCTCCTAAATGATTAATACGCACGGCATTGTAGCCATTTTTTTCGGCAATGTTAGCCAGTGCATTCCCTATGACCGTTGAGCGTAAGTGCCCCATGGAAAAAGGCTTGGCAATATTCGGGGATGAGTAATCAATCACGACATTTTCCTGTACAGGCTGCAGTGAACCATACTGATCCTTTTCCCTTAATATCGTTTGCAGAACGTTTTCCGTCACCATCTGTTGATTGACGAAAATATTCAGATAACCACCCACAACGTTCACTTCTTGGATCAACTCACTGTTTAATTGTTGGGCTATTTCAGATGCAATCACTTGAGGCGATTTTTTGAATTTTTTTGCAAGAGTAAAACACGGAAAGGCGACATCACCTAACTCCATCAATTTAGGCTTTTCCATTAATTTTTCTATTTCACTTGCTGGCATTTCATTGTTCAAAGCAGTTGAAATCAATTCTGCAATTGGTTTATTCATCGACATTTTCCCTCCTAAACAAAAAAGCCCTCGCCTCTAAATAAGAGACGAGAGCATGAATTCCCGTGGTACCACTCTAGTTGCCACAATTGTGACCACTTTCCATTGTTAACGAGGTGACTCCCCGATGTTCCCTACTAAACGTTTCAAGAAATTTCTCCAAAGTGCGCTTCATTCATCCGTCCTGCATTAGGCTCCCACCATCCCTAACTCGCTTTCCATTTCGAAATGAACTACTCTCTTCATCACAGAATTTTCAATATTATAATTTAATCCATCGTACACAATTTAAAAAAACGTGTCAACAGGATTTAGGAAACAAATCCTAACCAGCCGGTAACTTCATTTTGTCCTTGATGGTCGAAAAATATTTCCTTACGGTCCCTATTGTGTTGCTTTGCTTATTAGACGGTTCCATTTTGGATTGACCATCGGCTAACAGCCCTAAAACTCCCATTTCCCGGCCATTATTGCTGGGAGACTCATCTATAAGTTCTGGGGAGTATATTCGCTTGCCGTCCATTATGCCGCGAATCGAGCAGGCTAACTCTTCACCCGGGCTATCCTTCAATAAATAACCACTTACATTAGCTTTTAATGCGAGTTGAAAATAACCAGTCCTTCGAAATGTCGTTAAAATGACCACTTTGCATTCAAATGACTTTAATGCTTCTGCTGCCTCAAATCCGCTCATTACAGGCATCTCCATATCCATGATACACACATCAGGCTGTAATTGGTGTACAAGGGCCATCGCTTCTTCTCCATTACTGGCTTGCCCGACAATTTCTATATCTTCTTCAAGATTGAGTAGAGAACTTATTGCCTCTAACAGCATTTGCTGATTCTCTGCAATGACAATTCGAATCATTTAAAGTTCTCTCCTTTATCGAGTTCCTTATATGAAGCAAAGACTCCCCCAAATCCAAGGATTATTAAGGGAGTCTGGAATGATACATGAACGTTACAGTTCAGATTTCACTTGAACGGGAACACTTTTTTTCGTTAAATATTTAATGTCTTTGAAGCTAACAAAATTCTTGGAATCCTCATCCCATAAACGGAATCGGAGTGAGCGCAAGCTTGTCGCAAGAGTAATCGTTGGAACGTTCTCTAAAGGCTGCGTATTATTGTGCGCCATTTCCAATTTATAGTTAGGTACCCTTGGACTTAAATGGTGAACATGATGGTAACCGATATTACCAGTAAGGAACTGCATCAGTTTTGGAAGCTTATAAAAAGAACTTCCTTCCACTGCCGCCAATACATATTCCCACTCCTCATTCTCTTCAAAATAAGAGTCCTCGAATGTATGCTGGACGTAAAACAGCCAAATGCCCACTGAACCAGAAATCATGAAGATGGAACCTTGTACCAGAAGGAATGACTGCCAGCCTACTGCCAGGCAAAGCAATGCCACTAAAGCGACGATTATTACATTCGTCAAATACGTATTCATTTTTTCCTTCTTTCTAGCACCTTTACGGTTAAATCTGTTTTTAAGAAGGAAAACATAAATTGGTCCCAAACCAAACATAACCAATGGATTGCGATAAAAACGATAGGCAAAACGAAGTTTAAGCGGTGCAGCCAAATACTCATCCACCGTAAGGGTCCAAATATCCCCTGTACCCCGCTTATCCAAATTACCGCTTGTCGCGTGATGCACAGAATGCTCATGTCCCCATTGATCAAACGGGAATAAAGTCAAAACACCCATGATCGTACCGACTATTCTATTCGCACGGCGGTTTTTGAAAAATGAATGATGCGTACAATCATGAAAAATGATGAATATCCTTGTCAAGAAGCCAGCAGCAAACACAGCTGGAATTAAAGCTAACCAATAAGAAACGGAAAGACTTATATATGCTAGGTACCATAAAATAATGAACGGCCCCAAGGTATTGACGATCTGCCATATACTTTGCTTTGTCGTTGATTGTTCAAAAGGAGCAATTTGTTTTTTCAAGTTTTTTGTATTTTGCAAGGTCATTATTTAATTGCACTTCCTTTTATTTGTCGTTATTTCATATTATAAAGAAATCAACCTGAAATTATTAGTACCAGGTGTCATGACTAGAAGATGACAAATGTCATGTACAAGTCATTTTCAACGGCAAGCGTAAAAAAGGCCAACCAGGAAAAACTGATTAACCTGTTCATATGTAAAGGATTTCGTTATCTTGAAATAACAGGTAGCCTTACTTTAAGAACGGGACTGTCAATATCAGGCTTACATTCCCAGCAGTAAACAAAAATAATTCGACCTGCCCTAGAGTGGAACTACAACAGAAGAATCGTAATTAGATTCCCTATTTTCTTCTATATAGGGCCTTTCCACAATGTACCTCTATTTTATAGCGATTCTCCATAGTAAACTGGTAAAGTTAAATTTTACAAAGGGGAATAAAATAATTGTGAAAAAATTCTTTGGATGTTTTATTATATTAAGCCTTCTTTGTGCATGTCTATTTCCAACTAACGGTAATTCATCAAACAAAACCCTTTACATAGGTTCTGTTAAAGTGGACAATACAAAAGTTTTTAGTTCTCCTAAATTAGGTTCCACTCAATTAAAGCCCTTAAAAAAGGGCGAGGAGTTTCCCGTCATTTCTTCTTCCGTTGGGGATTCCGCGGGGCCTATTATCCATAAAGTAAAGGCTGGAAACACATTATGGAAAGTAGCAAATCAATATGGTGTTTCAGTAAGTGAGTTACAAAAAGAAAATAAATTAACTTCGACCGAAATAAATGTTGGCCAAAACCTGAAGATTCCCCAGAAATATAAGATCCATAAGGTTGTATCAGGAGATACATTGTGGAAGATTTCTACTAAATATAAGGTAACCACAAGTGATTTGACGAAATTAAACAACTTACATACGGTTACCCTTAAAGTTGGCCAAAAATTGAAGATTCCTGATTATTACTACCAAGTTCAATTGCTTGATGGTAAAAAGGGATGGATAAAGACATCCCAGCTTCAAAAAAAGGCGCAAAAACCTATCGTCATGAGCTGGACGCATAATGGATCGAAAGAAAACTACACCCAACAAATTAAACAACCTAATTTAAATGTAGTATCTCCCCGTTCCTATACGCTGAAGGATTCCGGTAATTTCGTTTCCGTTTCTGCGGATGCAAAATTCGTCCAAAACGCCCATAAACAAGGAAAACAAGTTTGGCAGCTTATCGGAAATCAATTTGACCCTGTTTTAACTGGTTCTGTACTAGGCAATACAAAAAAACGCCAGAAATTAGTTTCAACTTTATGTGATTCACTTGTTAAAACTAAAAGTGATGGAATAAATGTAGACTTTGAAAACATCGATCCAAAAAACAAGAAGGACTTTGTTCTTTTCATAGGCGAACTGAAAAAGGCACTAAAACCGCATGGAATTAAAGTATCCGTGGATGTCACCCGAGAAAATGAAGACCCTTTTTGGTCAAAAAGTCTGGATAGGAAAGCACTTGGCAAAATAGCAGACTACATCATCATAATGGGTTATGACGAGCATTGGGGAGGGAGCCCAGTAGCCGGGTCCGTTTCCTCGTTACCTTGGATCAAAGAAGGAACTAAGCTTTTAATGAAAGAAGTACCCGCCCATAAGATCATATTGGCTGTACCATTTTATACGAGAGAATGGGTAACCGATTTATCGACCAAAAAAGTGAAAAGCCATGACCGTACCATGGCAGAGGTCAACAAAATCATTTCATCTCATAAACTTAAGAAGGTATGGGATAAAAAGACTCAACAAAATTACGTGGAGTATACTTCCAAAGGGGAAAAGCATCAAATATGGATAGAAGATAAAAAATCGATGAAGCTCCGTATTGACCTGGTAAAACAAAATCATCTAGGCGGTGTATCTGCTTGGTACCTTGGATCAGAAACCCCCGACATTTGGGATGTATATCATTTTAATCAATAGATTGATAGAAAAACCATAAAGAAAAAAGGCCTCACATTGTGTGCGGCCTTTTTTGCATGACATCCTTTTCAGTCGGTCTTGTCGTCTTAAGTGAATAGAGCACCCCAATAAATATCAAAGAAATACCCAAGATTTGAATCCTGTCCGGCTGAAATCCTGAAAGCAGAATATCCAAAAGGATGGCCACTGCCGGATCGACAAAAATCATGAAAGATACTACATTTGTAGGCAAATGGCGGATACTATTAAAAAACAGAAGATACACGACGCCTGTATGGATGATGCCGGTAAGTACAGTATAAAACCATTCGGAAGATTTTAGCGTTGTGTAGACTGAAAAATCAACAAAAGGAATCAGTAATAGAAATCCAATGAACATTTGCAGAAAAGTTGTCGCGTATACACTTGTCTTTGAAATGCTCTTTCCTAAAAGCATCGTTGCCGCATAGAAAAATGCAGCAATGATCCCATAAATGATCCCTTCCCATTCAGGGGTTGATGATCGAAATCCATCTGTTCCCATAATGAATAATGTGCCAATGAAGCAAAGTGAAATGGCCAGGATGGAAAATAAACTCATTTTCTCCCTAAAGATGAAGCTCCCGATAATGAGTACAATGATCGGGGCTAGATGATAGAGCGAAATGGCTATTGTCACGGATATCAGTTCGAAAGATTTAAAAAGGAATATCCAGTTTAACAAGTTGGTCACTGCGCAAAAAATGATGAGCATTACCTCTCTGGAATTCCATATTTCGTTCTTGAAATGTCCAGTAATCATCCATGCTGCACATAAGAAAATGGCAGCACAGATGCAGCGAACAAAAACCAGTTCCAATGCCGGAAGTCCTGATAGTTCTGAAAAGAAACCGACAGAACCAAAGATCGTCATGGCTAGAGACAGTTGAAGAAGTGCTATTTTATTCATTTAATTTCCCCTCAAGAAATTCCCATTTTTTACATTCATACTAACATTTCTCGGGCATGCCGTCACGTGTGATGATATTCGCCCACATTTGATCTGGAATCATTAATGTACACCTGCTATCGCGCGGCAATGTCGTCATGATCTCGTCTTCCCTGCCCTCTTTTATTTTGGCGGCCCAGTCCGGTTCCATCAGCAATTCTCTTCCTAATGCGAAAAGCGGTATATTTTTCTCAAGCACAGCATTTGCTTCCTCTGGAGTATGAATCGATCCAAGTGATATGAAACTGGTCCTGCCAGCGATGATATCACGGATGATTTCGGTCCTTGTTAACCCCATGTTCAATCCGCTTCTGGGGATGGACCAGACATTTTTAACAGAAAGATGTATATAGGAAAGCTCTTGACTTGCCAATTTATCCACCAATGCAGCTGTGTCATCCATTTTCAATCCGCCTTCTTCCGGTTCTTCGGGGGAGAAGCGATACCCAATAATGAATTCCTTGTCTGCGTATAGGTCACGGATCCGCTTCACCTCCGCGATGACGGCAAGTGGAAAATGCATTCTTTTCTCCAAATTCCCGCCCCAATGATCTCTCCGTCTGTTAGAGTGTGGTGAGAAAAACTGCTGAAGGAGATATCCATTCGCTCCATGGATTTCGACGCCATCGAATCCTGAACGAATGGCATGGCGGGTGGCTCTTCCAAAGTCTTGAATAGTGGATAGAATCTCAGTGTGGCTCATTGTCCTAGGAATGTATTCCCCGCCCATTTCTTTATAAACGCTTGCGATGATGCCACTCGGACTAACCATTTTTTCTCCGCCTGTACAGCTTGGAAGGCTCTCGCTTCCGCCATGATGAAGCTGGAGAATGGCTTTTGCACCTTTTGATTTGATTGTTTTTGAAAGCTGTGTGAGTCCTGCGATGCTTTGTTCATCATATACTTTCATTTGCCGGGGAAAGCTTGTAGCAACAGGGGAAATGGCGGCAGCGGCAGTAATGAACATGGCAGGTCCATCTGCCCTTCTTTTATAGTAAGTTAATTCCTGGTCAGAAACCAAGCCATCCTCTTGACCAGAATAAGTGGTCATGGGCGCAACTACAATCCTGTTTTTAAGAGCCGTTCCATTAGAAAGCGTGTATGGTGAAAAAATTCGCTCGTATTTCCGTTTCATCATTTTTCCATCACCCATTCGTATTTTATTTTTGTAATCTTATTGTATTCTCGGCCACATCATAAGTAAAATGAATGTTTTTCATTACTTGGATTAGAGATTCTCATGTATAATTTATTTACAAGAAAGGTGTGGGGCATATGAATTTTTTCCAGTTGGAAGTGTTTTTACATGTTGTTGAACACGGAAGTTTTACGAAAGCGGGAGACCGGATCGGACTGACTCAATCAGGTGTGAGCCATAACATTACAGCGCTTGAAGCGGAGCTTGGTGTGACTTTATTAAAGCGTGACCGAAAAGGTGTAACACTCACGACTGCGGGAGAGCAGGTAATTCCACATATGCGGGCCATCGCTGCCAACCTCGCACATATCGAACAAAAAATTGCAGCTGTGAATGGAATGGAAATCGGGAAAATAACGATTGGCAGTTTTCCAAGCTTCACTGCCAGATTCATACCGCAGCTATTCTCTGCCTTTAAAGAAAAATACTCTAATATCGAATTGCTGATTCATGAAGGTGGATATGAGGAAATCTTAAAATGGATCGAAGAAGGAACAGTGGATATCGGCTTTGCAGCTAAACCAGTGAAGAACGTGGAATTCATCCATCTGCTAACAGATCCTTTATCAGCTGTCGTGTACGAAGGCCATCCACTTTCAGGGAAAACCGTAATTAACCTAGAGGACTTCGTTGATGAACCATTCATCATGCTGCGATCCGGCTGTGAAACACTCATAGAAGATAGATTCCTTGAAGCCAAGCTAAAACCAAACATTTCATACGACATTAAAGACAATCAAACGGTGCTCTCAATGGTAGCAGGAAAATTAGGCATCACGATAATGCCCGACCTTGCATTACCGGAAAAGCCCGAACAGATCAAAAGCCTGCCCTTGAATCCGGAACTTACCCGGGAGATTGGATTGGTCATGAAGTCGTCTAAAGACCTTTCACCCGTCGCAAAGGAATTTTCAAAAGTCGTTCAAGACCATTTCACTGGATAATGAGCTGACTTTATGAAAAAAACAAGAATCCCCTTTGAAAAAGGGGATTCTTTTCGCGCAGTGATCATCCGAAGAATAGATCCAGCAGATTACTGCCTGCAGATGATTGCTTATTATAAAACTCCGAATAACCGCAATTCTTGCAATACACAACCGTAAATTGATTATTCTGGACATCGAACATTTTTGACAATCCTGTTCCTGTCATGGCTACGTCCTTCTTAGCAGCATCATTGCTTCCGCATTTCATGCAACCCTTTTCGTTCATGATCCTTCATCTCCCAATCTATATATAAATACCGGTCCAGCGCCGTACATAATTAAATATACGGATAAAGTAATGAATGGTTTCAGAACTTATAAAAAAGTGGAAATTAATTCCTATAATCTACTCTTTATCGCATCGCTTTCTTATACAGTCAAACCTATTAATCGAGGACACTCGAGAAAAAACATTACATGACCTCTGCATCATCCAATCGTATTTCAGCAACCCTTCCACCTTGAACACACCAAAATTCTAAAGTAATATTCTGTTTATGGTCAATGTAGCCGATAATATCCGCTCCCTGTTCATAACTTTTATAATAATGATCTCCATACTTCGAAAGAACGTCCGCTTTCTTACTTCCTAATTTAATACCTTTGCTTGTTTGTAGGGAGTTTTCAAATAGATCGTCGTCCGTACTTAAAATGATTAACCGCTTAATCTTCCCTTTATCCTCGTCTGTATTGATAGAGGCCGTTTTTAACCCGCCTTTCCAATAATAATAATCATATGCATTATTATTATCTTGATCGATGGGTTCTCCATATTCCCTAATAAATTCTGGACTCGATATGCTATCCAAAACCTTAAATCCCCCGATAGATTCATCGGACAAATCTGTTGATTTTGTCAATTTTTCAGAGAATGCCGAGTACACATAGAAACCTAATGCTGTTCCAATAATAATAAGTACAATTATTAACTTTCGTTTATCATGCATTTTTCCCATCTTTGAATCTACTCCATCTCTATCGGATTATTTCCGTGGGTCGACTATTCTGTAAATGGAGCTGCTAACTAGCGAACAGGTAGGAACTGATTCCCATTATGAATCCTCCGCCTATCCCGATCACTACGCCAACAATTGTCCATTGTGAAATGATCATGCCTAGTAGAAATAAAGAGAATCCTATAAGCCCAATTAACAGAACCTTATTTTTTTTCATTTTACACCCCTATACCCTACTAAATATCCTCATATTATCTTATACGGATAAATTTGGATAAAGGTTTCACTTTATCCAGCAGCAACTGGCTCATGCATTCTATATTGCATAAGAAAAACCGAAATCAGCTACTGATTTCGGTTTTTCCGGTAATTGACTGTTTAATTAGTGATATCTTTTTTCTGGAAGAAGAAGAAAGTTAGCGCTAAAAAGATAAGGTAATAGATGCCGAGTACACTCATTGAAAATCCAAGTGTAGCTCCATCGAACATTTCCATGGTTCCGGAAATATAGCCCCTTAAATCAAGGTGGGGGAATAGAACGAATTTTAACCACTCGTATTTGCCGATGAATGATTGAATGACCATATTTAATGTCGAGGAAGCAAATAGGATGAAAATGGATATACCTACTGCAAGTGCTTGGTTTTTAAATAATGTGCTTAGCATGAAAGCGATGGTCGTGATGACCAGGAATCCTGGTATCCAGTAAACGATCATGTCCACGAAATATTCGCCGACCACCACCGGACTGAATTCACCGAAAGATGCGGGATCCATGATTTTGTCTGAATACGAGCCATTGCCAAAGAATATGATTCCGATTAGATAACTGAATATAAGTAGGCTCGCAAGTAATAACGCTGCAAATAACAAGGATGTAATATATTTGGAAAGTAGGATCTTCCAACGTTTATAAGGCCTGATCAACAGTTGTTTAATGGTGCCGTCCGAAAATTCCGAGGAAACGAGCGAGCTGCAAACAATAACGACGAATAAAGTGACAAATGATGTTAATGATGTAGTCCATTCCGCCATATAGGTCCAATTCGTGTTCAAGTCAGGGTTTATATTATCAGCCAACAGTTGCTTGTTGAGATTGATTTCATCCATGATCGCGGCTTTTTCATCTTCACTGATTTCCTTAGCTTCCAAAGCCTTTTCCTGTTCTTGTATATCTGCCTTTAATTCTTGCTTCCAATCTTTACCCGATTCTTCGGGACTTAGTTTATAATCGATGACTGCAGCTCCTAATGCTGCCAATAAAAGAAAAGCGATGAATATATAAGTTGATACTTTTGAAAAGATTTTCATCCATTCATTTTTTACTAAGGACATCATACAGACTCCCTCATTTCCTGCTCAGTGATTTCAAAGAATTTATCTTCCAGTGATTTTCTAGTAATGCCAATTTCATAGACATCGAGTTGATTTTCAATAAAACTCCTATTAATTTTGGCCGTTTGTTCTCGAGTTGCCGATACGGAGATTGTCTTCGCATCATATTTCAGAATCGTAATATCCACAGACTGTTCTTGAAGGATTTTATTAGCTAGCTTCCCATCACTGACAGTGAATGAAACTTCATTGATCGTTTCGGTTTTTTCATCTAAAATATGTTCTTTCGTATGTATCAGTTTTCCCTTTTCGATAACGGCAAAACTATCACACATCAATTGCATTTCCGATAGTAAATGTGATGAAATCAATATCCCGACGCCTTCACTCGCAAGTACTTTCAAATAATCACGAAACTCGCGAATCCCTTGTGGATCCAAGCCATTCGTCGGTTCATCAAAAATCAATAACGACGGTTTATGTAAAATGGCCTGTGCCACGCCAAGGCGCTGACGCATTCCTAATGAATAGGTTTTAACCTTCTTATCGATGGCATGATCCAGTTTGACAAGCTTGATGACCTCTTCTATTCTCTCATTGGATATGTCATTGGATGACATTCGGGCATAATGCAGGATATTCTTTCTGCCTGTCATGTACTTATAAAACTCTGGGTTTTCAACAATGGCCCCCAATTGGTTCATCGCGCCTTCGAAATCATTATCGAGGTCACTGCCATTGATCATGACAGTACCGCCCGTACGATTAATGAGACCTGTGATCATACGGATGATAGTGGTCTTACCAGCCCCATTCGGACCAAGCAAACCAAATATTTCATTACTTTTTATTTCAAAGCTAACATTGTCCACAATGGTTGCTTTTCCAATTTTTTTAGTTAAGGATTGAACCTTAAGAACCGATTCAGACATATAATACCTTCCTTTTTTCATTTTTTTCCAAAATCACACAAATCCTACATTACCATATTATGCATATTATTACTATACTGATATTCTTCCATTTTAAAAAATGCACCGCTGCAATCAATAGATTTGAATTTCATCGTTCTTTTACCCCATGATCATTTCCCCGTCCGATCCTTATTGCGCAATAACATCAAACTCTCATTAAAACCTTCCGCCGGCGTCAACTTCCCGCTCCCATTTTCATAAACACTGCCATCACTTTTTTCCTCTAAACAGCAACAACTCCTATGTACCTTTATCTTTTAATACGTTTTTGTTTGAATAAAGTTTCAGGGTTATTTTATCTAATCAGGAAAATTTACGGATAATCACAAGTTAAGCAATATATAAGTAAAGCCGATGGAAATGGCCAGCCCCAATGCAAAAAGAAGGATTTTTCTAACAATTGATGGTAAAAGCCTATATATCATCATTAAAACTACATCGATGAAATTCGCTGGTATTCCGGAGCCGAACTCTTTGATCTCTTTCTTTTTGCCAAAAATGGCGAACCACATTACAAAAAGACCGCATAAAATAAAAATGATGGAAAAAATCTTATATCCCATTGTATGTCACCCGTTTCCTCATAGGTTAAACGATATTGTTATATTCTTATCTTAACTGGGGTTTCCTGATTCAAGTTTCAAAATGAATTCTTCAACCTCTTCCCCTCTTGCATGGGAATATCCTTTGTCTTCATCGAATCTTTCAAATCCGCATTTTTCCAGCACCCTGATGGATGCGAGATTATCCTTGGCTGCGCGAGCATAAAGAGGGCGGACTTTGATTTTCGGCAAGAAATTGAGCAGTGCTTCTGTAGCAATTCCTTTACCCCAATATTGCTTCCCGATCCAATAACTAACTTCAGGGTTACCGAACTGTTCAAACTTGAGAATGCTGCCCGCTGCACATCCGTTGTGGATTATGGTCATTTTTTGAATATCCCGGTTCGATAAGATATTCTTCCAGTGTGTCAAAAAAGCCACTTTGTCTAATGGATCCTTGGATGTGAAAGCAGCCATATAGTTTGCGGCAGGATCTAGTTGCTGCTCGAAAAAGATAGGAAGATCACTCTCCTTGACCTCCCGCAGCCGGACTCCTTTGTCATTGGTTTGCAATTCCATAATGTCACCCTCCCCACCAATTCATTTAAAACCGGAAAAACCGAAGACTCTGCCATCTTCGGCGTGGTTTCATTCCTTTATCATACTATAATTTCGTTCGAACGCTTATGGCTCAATATGTTTTATTACGTCAGACAAGCTCTTATCCCCCATTGATCGGAGGCGTAAATGATGATTTTCAAAAACTAAAGCTTCCGTCACGGGGTTAGGAACGATTACACACTTTAATCCTGCAGTCAGGGCCGCTTGAAGCCCATTTAACGAATCTTCAAATGCTACGGCTTCTGTGGGCCGAATGCCCAGGACTTCAATTGCCTTTACATATAAATCAGGCGCAGGTTTTACTTTTTCAACATCATCCCCTGTGATAAGAACTTCAAAATAGTTTAACAGTCCAAGTTCCCCCAAATGATGAGTGACCCACTCTTTTGTCGAACTTGAAGCGAGGGCGATTTTATATCCATTGTTTTTTGCTTCTTCTAAATAATCCTTTACACCTTCACGTGCCTGTGATGTTTTCATTTTGACTTCATGAAGGCTTTTTGCTCTGGATTCAATTTCTTCAATATTACAACTTTCCCCCAGCTGATCCTTGAAGTACTGATTAAGTTCAGTATTATCCGTTCCGATACATTTTACGAAATGTTCAAGAGGCAAATCAGATTTATAAAAAGCCATCGTTTCTTTATAAGCCTCATACCAAGCCGTTTCTGTGTCTAAAATTAAACCATCAAAGTCAAAAATAACTGCTTTAATCATAATGATTTCCCCCTTTAACCTTGAAATGGAATTTCTATTAACATAAACGTACATGAATGAATTCCCTTGTTCAACCAAACGGTTCCGTTCGTTCCGCGGGAAGCTCGATCGTTTTCCATAATTAGTTAATCACTAAGGATATGGTAACCCGATGTCCGCCTCATTTCTTTTTTATATGTTACATGTTTTAACAATTAATTAGTGCCTTCGCGGTGTTTTTCCTTAACTGCGCCTAAAAGAGTGATAGTTTAACGAATCGTTTATTGCAGGAAACAACGAGGAGGATAAACATGAAGAAAATTTTATTAACGATCCTAACGGCTTCTGTATTCATTCTAGGAGTTTGCATGCCAACAAAAGGCGAAGCCGCTGCTTTGGATCGCACACTTTCATTTGGAATGAGTAATAGTGATGTAAAAGTATTACAAGAATTATTACTGACAAAAGGGGTCTTTCCCTATCACGAAGCAACAGGTTACTACGGACCGATTACAAAAGAATCCGTAAAGAAGTATCAGGAAAAATCAGGACTGAAAGTCGATGGAATAGCAGGAACACAAACGAATCAGAAAATACAGGTACTAAAAAGCGGGGATATGGGAAGACCTGTAGCTGAACTGCAAAGATTATTGAAGGCCTGGGATGTTTACACATCAACGATCGATGGCATTTATGGAACAGGTACAAAGCAAGCCGTCATCAACTTTCAAAAGCAAAAGGGATTATCCGCTGATGGAATAGCCGGTGCTCGGACCTTCAGTAAATTAAAAGAAAGAGCAAGTTTAGCAAGCTCTGCCGTTAAAGAAATAACGGTAACAAGTACAGCATATACAGCGAGCTGCGAGGGATGCTCAGGCACTACAAGAATGGGCGTTGACCTAAAAAAATATGATGATGCCAAACTGATAGCAGTCGATCCGAACGTGATTCCGCTAGGCTCCATCGTTGAAGTCGAAGGCTATGGACAAGCAATCGCTGCAGACACGGGCGGCGCCATCAAAGGAAACAGAATCGATGTATTCATCGCGAGTGAAGCGGATGCTTTAACGTGGGGAAGAAAGCAAGTGAACGTGAAGATAATTAAATGATGCGTGACATACACATCGTTTTCATATAAAAATAGATACATAACCAAACCGAGAGAGCATGTATTGAATTAATTCATGCTCTTTTGGTCTGTTCAAACCATTTTGTACATGATAATATCATCGACGTATTCACGTTCGCTCATCTTAAATTCCTTTATTTTACGGCCCTCTTCAACAAATCCCATCTTTTTATACAGCGATATTGCCCGCTGATTTGTTGAAAAAACTCCCAAGCTCACCTTTTCAATAAACGGATTTGCTTCTGCCCATTCCAATAATGCTTTTATAAGCTCTTTTCCAATTCCTTTCCCTCTATAATTTTTCCTGATCATCATTCCAAATGAGCCCTTGTGAGACATTCTCTTCCTATTTTCCGATTGAAATCCTATCCATCCAATGACTTCACCATTTATTTCGGCCACGATGATGGTTTCTCGTTCATTTTCCAATAACCTTCGTATCCAATCCCTTTGTTGTTCTGGTGTTTTATTGAACTCTTCCGATACCGCAATAAAATACTCTCCTTCGGAAATAACGGAATTCTGTACATCCAAAACCGCTTCTGCATCTTCCAACTCACCGGTCCGAATGATGTAATTTTTCACTTCTGACATTCCAATCCCCCTTAATGAACCATGTTCGAATCGAAGTGAACAATAGGACGGCTTTCGATGATTCTTTGTTCGATATTTTTGACGGTTTTGAATAATTGACCATCCGCATTTTTCAAATCATACTTTTTATGAAAAAAATTATATAACGTTAGATCCCTTAACTTTAAAAATAGAGGAATCGTTTCGTATTCTTCAGGTGCCAGGATATTTTCCGTCTCATAGCCTTTTATGAATTCCCTCATGAACTTGGCGGCATATTCATCGAGCCCTTTTACCCCTTCACGTTCCAAGCTCCATATCAGATAGTACAGAGGTATGGCCAAATCGCTGGCAAACCAGTGATAAGAACAGTCATCAAAGTCAAAAACATGAATCTTCCCCTCATGAAAATGGAAATTGCCGTTATGTATATCAGAATGGATCAATCCAAAATTATCTTGATGAACTGGTAGGGCATTTAATTTCTTCTTGATTAATTCTTGTTGGTGCATCAATTGCTCTGGAACATCGGATTGATAGAGTTCGGCATTCAATAGTTCCTCTTCATGCCAATCCAGCCTTTTATATTTTGTTTCAGGCTGATAATTTTTTGTTTGTTTATGCATTTGGCCAATCGTTCTTCCCCATTCAAAAAATAAAGGTTCATCGAAATTTTCATCGGTGACTTTCATCCTTACACCAGGAGCTTTTTCAAACAGGCAACAATAAAATTCCGTACCATCCGAACCCTTTACAATTTCAACCAAGTTATTTTCTTTCGAAGAGAGAACTTTAGGAATTTCACTACTATTATTCTGTAGATATTCAATCCACTTTAACTCAGCAAGCACTTGACCTTTTGTACGATGTGATTGATGTGTCATTCTTAAGATGTATGGACTTCCATCCCTGTAAACCTCAAATACATAGTTCTCTGCATCTCCAAGTTTAACCGGATCCCCAGCATTCACTTGAAAAAAATGCCCAGCCAATTTCACCAATTCCTCAGAAAAAATCCGCTCTACCGATGCTTCCATGATCTTCACTCCCATTAATGATATTGCTAACTTTATTAATAAAAACGATTTATACTATGCTTTATACGATACCAAAATGCCTTTTCCCTTTATTTGTATATCATTCTTTTTTTATAAATCTTTATGGTTACAAGGGTAAAGATATTTTTTATTAGTGGCTCCTTCTTCCTTCTCAAAAAAAAACGCCCTATAGGGGCGCGTCCAAAATCAAGTTTCCTTTTCTTCTTCATTCGCTATTTTATTGAACTTCAAGATCGTTTCTTCGATTACTGGATTATTGAATTCCTCTTGGATGGCTGATTGTACAAATTTATCTTCACCATTCATTTCATCCCAAGCATTAACTCTGTAATCTGGGTCATTATTATGCTCTGAACCTTGCCAAGTATTTGATTTGCCGTTTTGTTCCTCGTTATTTGACAATATCTTCACCTCTTAAACATAGTAGAGTTCGTGCCAATCATAAGCAGAAAAAATTAACTTTTTAAAAATCTTCCTTGATTGAAATGGGTGAACCCGTTGAGGTATGTTGATTAACCCAGTCAAGCGACACTTTTGAAACGGCATTCCACTCAGGTATTTGGGCTTTATGTTGTTCCACCCAGCTCATGCAATATTGCGGGTCTATATTGCTTTCTTGCGATTTCGCCAAGAATGACTGAATTGTGGTTTCGGTACAGTTTTCCCATGATCCACATGTATCCTGCCAAATATGCTCCATTTTCATTTGTATATTTTCGTTAGCCATTGGGTTTCCTCCTTAAATGAATGTTACTTTTTGATATCTTAATTAAGTATGTCCAAGGCTAAATAAATCATTACAAAAATTTTCAAATAGGTCTTTTCAGCGAAAGAATGAATTTACAGTTGTAAAAATGATGCATAAACTGATTCCGATGAACAAAATCCGCCAGCTCCAATAACTGCTTATGAAAGGAAAATTATTGCCTTCTTCAATCTCTTATACAGCCAATTGTATTGAAACAAACCAAAATACAGAAAAACGACTCCCGTTAATAGTTTACTCGTGAGTTTAGCCTGTTTACTCGTGAATTTCGCCTATTTACTCGCGAATTTTTATTGTTCTATTCTGATTAAAAATGTTCATAACCCAATACACATAGTGGACAATGTGTCTTACATTCACTTCATTACTACTTTTGTTCTCCAACATAAAAAAAAGCTGATTACTCAGCTCTTTTCCATCGCTATTTCCACTCACAGCGTTTTTCTAAATGAGTAGCACCATTTATCATAATCTAATTTCTCTTCATAGAAACGGTGGGCATCTTTTCGCCGGACTCCAGATTCCAATGCCACATATGCAGCTCCGTTTTCTTTTGCCCAGTTATGTATATAATTCAATAACTTCTCTCCATATCCAAATGAACGGTGGGCTGAATCTGTTACAAGGTCATAAATAAACACGTGACGTTTATTATAAAAGTTCACTCTCCAGCTTAAACCAGCCAATGATACAACCTGGTTATCTTTATATAAAGCAAACAAACAGTATCCATCTTTCCTCATTTCTTCAAGTAACTCCAGATATGTTTTTTGAGTTAAGTCAGTACGAAGCTGATTCATGATTGGAAAGGCTTCTAACCATTGTTCTTTATTGGTTAATTCTTGTATTGTTTCTATCGAATTCACATTAACACCCCTGAAAGTTTTATTAGAATGTATTTCAACTTCCAACACCGTAATTCCTTCCTTACTGTATTGCTTCGATATTGTTGTAATCGCTTGCAGAGGTAATCGATGGGAATCATGATGTTTAACCGTACTTTTTAACGGCTAAATATGACTAGATCAATAGTTTAACAAGCATGCGGTTCCTCATATGAAACAAGGCAACTCAGTCATCAACACAACATCGATCAACCCATATAGAGGACATGCAACTTTGATGGATTATACAGCGACAAAAGGGGCAATCGTCGGATTCACACGCAGCCTTGCACAGATTGTGGCTAAAAAAGGGATCCGGGTCAATATGGTGGCACCAGGCCCGATTTGGACTCCGCTCATCCCGGCGACGTTCGACGAACAATCCGTTGCCGAGTTCGGTACCGAGGCATCACTTGGCCGCCCTGGGCAGCCGGCAGATCATGCAGGCGCCTATGTGCTGCTGGCATCTGATGAAGGTGCTTATATAACGGGACAGTGCATTCACATCAATGGCGGGATCACGATGTCCTCATAAACCCAAAACGACCGAAAAGCATGATGCTTTTCGGTCTTTCATTTCCAGCTGCAAATTCGAAATTTAATTTCCTATGCCGGGCGAATTCATTAAAACTATTCTCCAACCATCCGGATCTTCAATGGTAACACCGGATTTTTCCCAATATGGATTTTCCGGAGAAACCGGTTCATACCCCATACCTTTCAATCTATTCGTGATATCCTCAATGGTTTTACGTTCAGGAATATAAAAGACAAGCAGATTATCTTGTGATGGGGCAGGACAAGGACTGCCATCTTTATGCTGAGTAAACTCCAGATGATAGCTGGAATCAGGAAGCCCAATCATGATGCCGTCATATCCCTCATGCCCTTCAAAAGAACCGATTTTTTTCAAGCCTAATCCTTCACAATAGAAGTTTACAACCTTTTTTAGTTGATCAGTAGGACGTGCAACCCGGATTTGTGCTACTTTCATTTCATTTGGCCATTTACTTTCCATTGTCCCATCCCTCTCTGAAAATCGAATTATACTATTAGCCTTTATAGCTAACCTGCCCAGTTTCAATTAATTCCTTCAGTCCCATAAACATTAAGTTCCAGCCATGTTCAGATCCATCGTGATACTCCCCAAGAGCTTTTTCGATATCGGATTCTATCCAATTTTCTTCATGAGGAACGATGATGTTTTGATAAAATGTCATTTCACAGCCTTGTTGAAGTTCTTTCAGCTCAACTGTAATTGTATCTTCTGATTCACTGAACTGCGGCATTTTAAAAGTGAACACTAATTTATTGGGAGAGTCCATTTCAAGGTACTCCCCTATCGCCCGATAATCTTTTCCATCGCGATGATCAATAATTTCCCAAGTACCTCCCACTTGAGGATCATTTTTTGCCACCTTATTTGTCCCTTCCAATGTAAAAAACCATTGTCTCATCATCTCAGGGTTCAGCCATGCATCAAAAACCCTTTCAGGCACTACATCAAAATTTCTTGTCATCTTTAAAGTGGTTGTTGAGTATTTTTCCATTTACATGCTCCTTACGTCAATTTTATGGGTTTACCTTTTTACATACTTTTCAATTCCTCTTTTGAGACAGCACGCCAACCGTGTGCTTCCAGTTTTTCTATATAAGTTTCCATCTTGATTTCCTCAATTTCCAACGCTAGCGGGTGAAGCGAAACAAAACATTCATTCGAAGCATAATTGATCGAAACCTTTACAACTTCATATCCATTATGAAATCATTAAAATTTATTTTCAATGCAGTCTCCTTTTCTCTAATCTGCGCCGCCACCCTTCTTCCAATTGGGGATTAAGCATCTGTTGGTTCTTTAAGACCTAGGTGGTCACAATTTCCTTTTTCATATTTTGAAAGGAATAAATATCATTTACTACTTTAAATAGTTCCCCGTTTTTGGAGAAAATTGCACTTCCATTTGGTATTGCATATACTTTTCGTTCATTTGATAGGGGGATTAATTCTCCATCTATATTATCCTCGTAATGGACCTCAACGCTAAACCCAACTAATCCTAAGCCCTTGATTACTACCGTTTCTGGATAGTCTTTATCTTTTGTTATTATGCAATCATTACAGAAAGCTAATGAACCCGCACTATATCCAATGATTAAACCTTGAAAGTCTTTGATAATTGGAGCAAGTCCTTTTTCCTCTACTACATGAATTAACCTTTCTGGCTTTCCACCAATAAAGTACAAAATATCATGTTCTTTTATAGACCTTTTCATTTCTTTGTCCGAAAGGTCTTCGTTTAATAATTCAACGCTTACATTATCCATTATTGAAAAAGCTTGATTGATACTTGCCATCCAACTTTCATACCTGGAATTGTCAGTAGCAAAAGGGATTATTAAAACCTTAGCATCGGGTTTAATCATTTTTGAAAGTTCCAGAAACACTTCACCTAATTCATTATTATTGTGATTTCCGCCACCGATAAAACAAATTTCCATATATGTCCCCCATTTATTCACCTGCTATTCTTAAAATATTCTATGTAAAAAGGACAATACCTTTATGTCACTGCTCTTCAGCTAATCTCCCCCGATAGTGACATAAAAAAAGACGGTTTTACCGTCTAATAGATTGCACTAGTTTTATTAGTAAAAACAAAACTAATATTGCGAAAAGAGAAGATAGAATTTATCCTGGAATATTTATAGTAATTAACAAATTCACACTGCCCGATTAATACTATTCACCAAGTTTTAGGTGTTAAACTAATGATGGGGTTAGTACGAATAAAATATGATTAGGTTCATCACTCTTGTTCAAAAATCGGTGTTTAACATTTGGTGGAATACGTACGACATCTCCTTCATCTAAAAAATATTCGGTTCCTTCCAGTTCAACATATGCTTGACCTTTCATAACCACAGCAATCTCTTCTTTATTGTCATGTGAGTAATGACTCTCAGTAGTAGTAGAATGTGCATTCAAATCCATCATTAAGAGTTCAATATGTGCTTTCATAAAATCTGGTGTTAATACATCATATACAATATGATCACTATTTTCTCGATATACTTTCTTTCGATCTTGCTTTCTGGAAATGAGGGAATCTGTATCAATTTCATTAACAAACAGAGTAAATAGTGGCACGTTTAGTGCTTTTGCAATTAACTCTAGTACACTTAACGACGGATTCCCTTGTCCTCTTTCAATTTGGCTAATAAGTGATGTGCTAATTCCCGCATAATCAGCAAACTCACGAATTGTCATACCATTCTTCTTACGATAGTTTAATACTGTTTGTCCTAAGCGATGATTTTTCATGGCATATGCCCCTTTTAAAATAATGTATGTTTGATGTCTTTTGTGCTGACATTCTAAACATGGAGAAATAATTCTTTTTCCAATAACATAAATATTTTATACTTACATTTGTACATTATAATATATTATTTTTATTATAGTAAACAAACGTCAAGGGGGAACAGTATTGAAGTCACCACTTATTTCTTACACGATCTTATTTTTGGGCGTATTTGCATTGTCTACTTCAGCAATCTTTGTGAAATTAGCAGATGCACCTGCGACAATTACAGCATTTTATCGGATGCTTTTTACAGCAGTAATGCTTTTGCCATTTTTATTAGTAAATAAAAAGAACCGTAAAGAAATACGTTCGTTATCAAAAAAACAATGGGGACTTGGATTACTCTCAGGTTTATTTCTGGCAGCACATTATTTATTGTGGTTTGAATCATTAAATTACACATCAGTAGCAAGTTCGACTGTCATCGTCACATTACAACCACTTTTTTCGATGGTTGGCGGTTACTTTCTATTCAAAGAGCACTTCAGTAAAGGCGCTATAATGGGCTGTCTCGTAGCGATTGCAGGAAGTATTGTCATTGGATGGCAGGATTTTCAAATTAGTGGTCAGGCATTATTTGGCGATATACTTGCTTTTATTGCAGCAGGTGTTATAACGGCCTACTTCTTCATTGGCCAGCATGTTCGTAAAAGATTATCTCTTATCCCTTATTCAATCATCGGTTATACCAGTAGCGCACTATTTTTAAGTATTTTTGTTTTCAGCCAGCAAACTTCTTTCGTCAATTATTCCAAACAAACATGGTTGTCCTTTATTGGATTAGCGTTTATTGCAACGATATTAGGGCAAACGGTTTTTAATTGGTTGTTGAAATGGCTAAGTACCTCAGTTATTTCAATGAGCATATTAGGAGAGACGATCGGAACTTGTATACTCGCATATTTCATTTTGGATGAGGTCATTTCTTTACAACAAGGTATAGGAATCGCACTCATCTTAATTGGTCTAGCATTATTTTTACTACAGCAAAGAAATAACAAATAAATAATTGGAGTACAAGTGATTTAATTTAAGGACAGTTATTAGAAGCTTGTTCAACTAAAGGAGGCATTACTTGAAGCACTCCTACACTTTATCACTTAGACGTATTAACTAAATAAAAGTTGTGTTTTTGCATTTAAAAAATCTCTAAAAGATTAGATTAGAGATTTTTTCGTTTTTTTATAAAACTGACTTTTAAATCAGTTGTCTTAGAAATAAGGTAAAAATCATGCTCTAAGCTCATGTTTTCCTCCTTAAAATAAGTTCCTCGTTAGATCTAATATTCCTTATGGGTCTATCCTGCCCCTTTAGTTCAATAAGAAAAGCGATACTTATTAAAGAATCGCTCCCGTATTAAAAAACATCTGAGACTTACGAAATGGATGAAAGAGAAATTGGAATTAAGGTTGAATATGTAAAAATAATCGCTATTTCGTATTTAAAGGAGCATCGGTTTCAATATCCTTTTTTGCTATAATATTTCGCGCTGAAAAATACACATGGAAACAGTGCGAAAGTATATGTTTTTCTCGCCAAACTCCTATTGAGGGAAGCCGTTATAGTTTCTCACCTCAGGGCTTTTCACTTATCTCTTTTCGTTCATGTAAAATTTCTTGAATGATTTCAATATGAACAAAAGCCCATGATTTTTCATGAAAATGAAGAAACACACTTATAGCAAGAATGGAAATATAAGTTAAAACAAAGACAACCCAAAGCAAACTCCCATCTTTGAAAAGGAAATCTTGTAATTGTTTTGAAAACAGAAAAAAAAGCCAAGGTCCAGAGGATATTATAATTGGAATGATTCCCGATCCGTTTTTCTCTTTTATCATACAATAATAAATTTTTTTTAACGTATCGCTATCAATCGAACTATAAAAATTTTGAATTTCTTCCACTTCTTTAAGTTTCTTCATACATTTGAAAGATCGGTCTTTGTATGAGACTTTTTTTAATTGAAGATAAATTTTATGAGCATCTCCACGTAATGAAAACATATGTCTAATCTTTTTACTCCTTCCAAAAAAAACTCCTTACTAGAGGTTTTGTAATAATTCGTCTTTTTATTTTACAAATTATTGGTACTTCCCATGTAGCTAACCTTCCCGTTTGCCACCCATGAAGCGCAAAAATCAGCGCTTCACCACTGAGAATGAAAATGGCGAAAAACCTTCAATACTAATGCTAAGGCTGTGAGAGGAAGGTCGATAAACTATATCATTAGAGCCCATTCGTTAGCCCTTTAGGTCCACATGAAAACAAAGGTTGCCGCAGCAACCCTTGTTATTGAAGTAAAGCACCTGTTAGTTCTATAAGACTAATTGTTGAGTTGACAAGTGAAGGAGGGAGTAGGATGGAGAAGATCATTAGAAAAGATAGAAAAACGCCCCAAAAAGGCGTTCAATTTAATCATTTTTATTTATTTTACCGTCGTTCCCCTTGTCAAAACCAATAGCGTTATTAACTATTTGTGGAAACAAGTTTAACCCCTGATCCAAAGCATTCATTGAATCGGCTTTTTGGCCAAGTTTTTTTGATTTTTCTTGTTTTTTCATTTTTGTAGCCTCCTAAAATTAGGATTCGTAGTAAACCAAAAAATATTCCAAAGTAATGATTATGTTGCACAGTTCGAATAAATTATGCTATTTGAACTAACCTTCCCCTTTAGTTCCATTAAGAAAAAACTGCCTTAAAGACAGCTCCAATCTTCAGCTAACGCACCTGTTAGTTCTATAAGACTTATTGCAGAGTTGACACATACTGTGTCACAAAGTATTTACATAAAATCAAAAAATAACTGCTCCTCAAAGAACAGGAGCAGAAAAAAAGATGTTATTTCACAACTTTAAGAGGAACAAGTACTTTATTAAAAAAAGACGTTTCGAGCTTGGCTAACCAACCGTTTCCGTTTTCTCCATTAGCTACTTGAGCAGCGTGTTTTTTGTGAAATTCTGCTACCCGTTTATTATGCTCTTTATGCCATTGGTGCATAGAATTATGTTTCATTCTTATTGCCTCCTTTCCGTTTAATTATATTTCTAGAAAAGTTGAATAGAAAGTGCTTTTTATTCAACTTTTGAAAGAGAGGAAATCGATAAGATAATAAATCTAAATATGCACAGTTCGTATACACTACGCTTGTTGAACTAACCTGCCCCGTTAGTTGAAGAAGGTTTGTGCTTTTTTAGTCTTCAAAATCATTTTCATAAGGGTTTGCATACAAATCAATGTCAATTTCAGCTTTAACACTATTTGCAAATTCTATCTGTTCGTTATCAAGATACAAACCCGGTGAATCTCCATTTTCCATAATAATAACAATGAAGATTTTACATTCCAGTTTATACTTTGTTTTTAACTGATTTATTATATCCGCTTTATTTTTTAACGGTCCTAAAATCTGGTCCATTTGTTCCTTCACATCAAAGGATTCTTGATAGCCTGTACTTAATTCCCAGGCTGTTTCTTTTCGATAAAGAGTTTTCGCTGGAATAACATTTGGATTATAAGGTCTTACGATGACTTCACCCTTTTTATAGGTTTTTGTTGGTTTAATTTCCAACGTTTTGGTCGCATAATCTATTGGAAATTCAGCTCCATACAAGCTGAAGTAAACCATTACTTGAGTTTTGTCCAAGGTCAAATTCCACTCCCGATAGTTCTCATTTTCCATCTTTTATATGAGGATTATTATATCACCCTTATTCAACTATCCTGCCCAGTTAGTTGCATAAAGAAAAAGCTGCCTTATAGACAGCTCCGATCTTCAGCTAACGCACCCGTTAGTTGAACAAGGTTTAAATTATCCCTGACGTAATATCTTTTGAAACATTCTCGGTTGATGTTTTTCAAAACCTTTTATCAGCCACCGATAATGGCAGCTGATAAATTTTAGGATTTAGATATCATATTGACTTTTAAATTCAAAAATCTCATCAACCGCTTGGTGATATCCACCCGATTTTTGAAAGGATTCCCTTATACTCGAAACAGCTTTATGGAAAGATGGGTCGTTTAACACATGATCTGCGGCTTCACGCAGTTGATTTGCATTCAAGCTTTGCATTTGTAATTTAATACCTGCTCCGATATTGGCAACTTGTTGAGCAATAATCGGCTGATCCGCGCTTTGTGGGATTACAATTAGCGGAACCCCGTAGTAGAGTCCCTCATTGGTACTATTCATACCACCATGTGTGATAAATAATTTAGTGTATTTTAGCACTTCCGTTTGTGGAACATATTTTTTCACAATGAAGTTTTGGGGGATCTCTCCTAAATCAATTAGTGGGGTTTGTTGACCGATCGACATTACAACCGTGTGATTGCTATTTCCAAATGCTTCAAAACAAAGCTTATAAAAATCAACAGCACGGTTAAAAACTGTCCCGAGTGAAATGTAAATGGGACTTTTTCCTTTGATAGCAGCAAGGTCAAAGTTATCCTGTTTTAATCGTGAAGAGAAGGATGGACCTACAAATTTGTATGTTTTGTCGAATGCTTCTCCAAAATCTCCAAAAGGTTGAAACTCCCAAGTTGTATAAACGATTGTAAGTGGTGCAGGATTACAAAAAACTTCGTAAGGAGAATGGATCTCCACATCATATTTCTCCTTCACCATTCCCGTCAGGCTTTGAAATTCATCGTATATACTTTTAACTATTTCTGTAGGGATTTCTTTACAAAGCTGTTCCAACATTTTATCGAATGATGCTTTTGTCTGCGCAAAAGAAGTACAAGAATTGATTGCAGGAAGCTTAAGGATTTTGGCAAGTAAATGTCCACAACCAAACATAGAATCGTGGATGATGTAATCAAAATGCTCTCCTTTGATCTGTTCAAGAACGCTAGGTATGACGATATCTACCGTACGTAAAAGACCGTTGATTCTTTCGAGTAAATAATTTCTTCCACCTGAGATAAAAGCTTTTATAAATTTTTCACCGTCAAATGTTCGTACAGTAGCTCCCGTCTTCTCAATACGCTCTCGAAAAGCTTCTATCGTAAAGTACACTACCTCTTCTCCACACGAAATAAGCTCTTGCACAACTCCAAGAGTTGGATTGATATGTCCTTCTGATCCACCATTAATAAATAAAACACGTGACATTTTATCACTCCTTAGGTAATTCTGTAAGAGTATGGTCACTGTCCCATACCCTTCCCAACTCAAATAATTTAAATTTATCATAGTACAATACTTGAAAACCTCAAACTCCTAATCACCCTTGTAATCTAAAATTAATATCGTTTAGGTACCATTCTTCTTCAAATAAAGGGCCAGATTGTTCTTTTTCTTTTTTACTTATGTACAGATGATAGTCTTTTTAGGTATGAATTGCTTGAGCAGATGAAATGATTAAATCTTTCAAAACTTAAAATCTTCGCTTCAAAAACTACAAATTCAAACATAGCCTTATCAAAAAGAAAAAGACCATAATTAAACGGTCTTTGTTTGTAAGGTATTGTTTGAAGATGGTGCACGCACCGTTTCTTCTTTTTTACAATCGCTTATTTTTCTTCCTCTGTGATGTTTTTATTTATTTGGTTATCTCAATCCTGTGCACCTAGTCCAAGCCTTTTGAGCAGATTCGCTAACTGTATTTTTTCCTCATTACTTATAAAAGACAAATTTTTAGATATGACTTCAACGTGTTGGGGAAAGATTTCTTTAAATAAACTTTGTCCTTTATCAGTTAGAACTACGTTTGAAGCTCGGCGGTCTGTTGGACTTGGCTCCCTTTTAACGAATTCTTTTTTTTCGAGTTTATCCACAACGTAAGTGATGCTCCCACTTGGAATAGACAATTTTTCACTAATTTTTTGAATGGAGTGGGGTCCCTTATTATAAAGAAGTTCCAGAATCATAAAATTCTCTGAACTAATCCCGTGTCTTTCAATATCTTTAACGACATGACCAAAAATAGTTTTACTTGCCTTAAGCCAGATACGGAAAAGACGTAAATCAATCTGGCTTTGTTCATCTCCTTGATACATTCACCGAACCTCCTATTACAACTAACTTTTGAAATTACAATTGGTTATTTTGGTTTTCTGTATAAAGGATAATCAACTTCAGTCGGAACTTCAATTAGGAAGATTCTAAAGTCTTTATCTAACGCTTGAATTGTTATGTCTCCGCCCTGTCCTGATTGAACGATGGCAAAATCTTTTTCTGCTACACGAGTGGGTTCATTCGTGTCTAATGAAAATGCTCCATCGCCTCTGATGGCTAAACCAGCTAATATACGATCCGATGAAATGCCATGAGTATATACTGTTCCCTTTGGAATGATTACATCCCACATGGAAGCATCTGTCACGATTTTCATTGACGAATCATTTCCTAGTAATGTTTTTATTTTCACACCATCTTTATCCGTTATAGAAAAATCATTGGAGTCGTATTGTGAATAAGACGGTGTACGTTTTACAGCCTGACTTAAATGCGGTTCAAACCAGATTTGAAAGATTTCCGATGGTTCTTTTAATGCTTCTGCATGATACACACCGGAGCCTGTTTGCATGAGCTGGGTTCCCCCTTCTTCTACAACACTTTCCGTACCAAGTGTATCCCGATGATAAGCTTTACCCTTTATCACATAGGTGATGATTTCAAAACCTTGATGTGGGTGCAGCCCAATTTCTGCATGTTCTTGAGAATGCCCCCAAGCCCAGTAAAATAATGGTCCTATTCGATTTATTAGAGACCCTTCTCCAGAAAAGCCAATCGGTTTTTGCTCTTTTATTTTTCCGTCATCAAACTGCCCGTGTGCTTGATCTTCTGGTTTAATAATTTTAATTTCCATTTTTAACCCTCCTATAGGTCAATTGGCTATTTATCCAAGCAAAGCTCCGAAATTTATAAGTAGAACCACTAATCCAAGAATGAATAAAATGATCGGCATCATCATTTGTTTTACAGTATCTTTCATTTTAATATGAGTAAAAACGGCACCAATCATCGTTATTACAATGAATAATCCTCCCCATGCAGCTAAACTCTCATTCCAAATACCTGCGATAACCAATACCGCTGAAACGACTTCTGCCATACCTGTAAACACTCTAAACCATCCTGGATACCCATAATGCTTAAACCCTTCCACCATTTGCTTTGATCCGAACTTCATAAATCCAAACATTAGGAATCCCAATCCTAATATAACTTGAAGAATAATTGACAATACACTCATTATTTCTCTCCCCTTTTTCCATTTATTTCACTAATTTTTATCCTATAATTATTTATCCTGACATTAGGATAAAAATAGCCTAACATTAGGATATGTTTCATGTCAACAAAAATACCAATTTAGTTATTCAGTTGTTGTTTTACTATTCATGATTATTTTCATTAAACTAACCTGCCCCTTTTACTCCACAAAAAAAAGGCTGCCGCAGCAACCCCTGTTATTGAAGTAATGGACCTGTTAATATAACCCCCGCTTAAATTAACCTTTCATTATCTAACAATTCCTCCTCATCACTTAACATATTGATAAATTTCATTAAAGACGCAGGTGCATACTTATCTTTTCGATAAATGAATACTGTTTTGACTTTTCCGTTTAGATTCGGAATTGAATGTTGTCTAAGGCCGTCTTGTTCATGCTTTGCAATAACACTTTGTGGAAGCATACTTATACCTAGACCAGCTGCGACACAGCCGATGATCCCATCTATAGTGCCAAATTCCATTATCTTATTTGGTATCATCTTCTCTTGTTTTAACCATAGTTCAAACTTTTCCCGATAAGCACATCCTGCATGAAAGACAAGCAGCGTCCTTGTTTGAATATCTTCGATAGAAGATATAGGAGGATGAACTGTATCTGTAATGAGAATTAGTTCCTCTTCGAATACTTCTTTCTGAATGAGATTGGGGTGATTAATGGGTCCAGCCACAAAAGCTCCGTCCAATTCATTCTGAAGGACTGCTTGAATATTTTGTTCAGTAGAGCCTGTTTTTAAAGTTAAATCGACCTCCGGAAAATCTTTATGATACTTTGAAAACAAGACTGGTAAGCGAACTGCTGCGGTTGTTTCCATTGAACCAATATTTAACGGACCTCTAGGTGTTTGATCATCATTCATCATATTTTTGGTTTCTTCTATGAGGTCGAATATTTTTTCTGTATATGTTAGCAACATGCTTCCTTTGTCAGTTAATGCAGTGCCGCGATTATGTCTATAAAAAAGAGTTGTTTGAAGATCCGATTCCAGCTGCTGTATTTTCATCGTGATATTTGACTGTGCATATTGAAGTTCCCTTGCTGCTTGAGAAATGCTCCCCATCTGAGCAACACTCTGGAAAATTTTTAATGAATGCAAATCCAAAATAATCTCTCCTTAGTTGATTTATCCTTTAGCCATCATTAAGAGTGATACCAAATATAAATTTTAAGTATTATACCATATGGCAAAGAAAAGATATGCTTATAATATCCCACATTTCAATTGGACACTCTAAAACCATTATTTATTTTGAGGGGAGATACACAAAATGCCATTATTACGTTTTGATTTGGTAGAAGGAAGAAGCGAAGAAACGTTAAAAAAATTATTGGATTCGGCTCACCATGCGATGGTGGAAGCTTTCCAAGTACCTGAAAGTGATCGTTATCAAATAGTTCATCAGCACCCGCCGCATGAGCTAATAATCGAGGATACCGGACTGGGATTTAAAAGAAGCAAAGACCTAGTAATCATTAGTATTGTAAGTAAAAAAAGAACTGAAAAACAGAAAGAAACCTTATACTCACTTCTTGCTCATAAACTTGAATCGGACTGTGGGATTTCTCCACAGGACTTGATGGTTTCTATAACAGAAAACAGCGATGCTGACTGGAGTTTTGGACGAGGGGAAGCACAGTTTCTAACAGGTTCATTATAGCTATAAAGGTATGCTTAACGTATACAATTTCATTGGAGGAGAATCTTTGAAGAATCAAACTTATCTTTTTTTAATAGGGGGAATATTTTCTTTAATCATTGCTATGGGGATTGGAAGATTTGCATATACTCCCATCCTTCCCCTTATGCAAAAAGAGCTTTCTTTATCAAATACAGTTGCTGGTTATATAGCATCCAGTAATTACGCAGGATATTTGCTTGGAGCAATTTTAGCAGGTGCCATTCCTTTTAAGAAGTATAGAACCATTTTGTTAAGAATAAGTCTAATCATCAGTATCTTAACCACTGCCCTAATGGGTCTCTCATACTCTCATTTACTTTGGAATGGACTTCGCTTTCTATCAGGGTTTGCCAGTGCGTTTGTGTTGGTCTTAGCCTCCGGTATCGTGTTAGATAAACTTGAAACTATAAGAAAAACCAGTTGGTCGGGGATTTTTTATGGGGGAGTAGGTTTGGGAATCTTTTTATCCAGTCTAATGATTCCGAGTTTAAACCATTTATTTCGGTGGGAAGGAACATGGATAGGATTAGCTGTTGTGAGTGGAATTCTTGCGATCTTTGTATGGATCTGGCTCGATGAAACCCCTACCGTTGTCGAGAAGAAAAATAAACAAGCTATTATTGTAAAAGTACCTCCCGCTAAATGGCTTACATGGTTGATTATTGCGTATGGTTTAGAAGGATTGGGTTACATTGTTACCGGAACGTTTATCGTATCCATCGCTGAAAAGACCACATACTTTCATAATGGTGCTACCTTAGTTTGGATGATGGTGGGATTGGCTGCGATTCCATCGTGTCTCATCTGGTCTTTACTAGCTAAAAAATGGGGATTCATTAAATCTTTAGTGCTTGCAATGGCTCTGCAATCCTTTGGTATTGCGATGCCAGCCTTTTGGATGTCAAAAACTAGTTTTGTCATAAGTGCTTTATTATTTGGAGCCACGTTTATGGGTATCACCACCCTTGCTACAACATTGGGACGGGAAATGAATCCATCTGATAGCAGTCGGACTATTGGCATTTTGACCGCTATTTATGCTATTGGACAGTTGATAGGACCAACCCTTGCTGGGGTTTTATCATCACTCACACATGATTTTAATGCTGCTTTTATTGGTGCAGCAAGTGTTGTCTTCTTTGGGGCAATTTTGCTTTCAAGTGGGATTCATTTCGAGATCAACCCTAACGTTCATCCATCCAATATAAAAAAAACAGAAGAGAATTAATTAGGATTAATATACAAAATTGGGGGAGTCATTGATGTTAAATAATGAAATGATGAAGCATTTGAAGATTAAGAATCCTATTATACAAGCTCCTATGGCTGGCGGGATCACCACTTCGAATTTAGTAGCCGAGGTATCCAATGCTGGAGGACTTGGAATGATCGGAGCAGGCTATCAGACACCAATACAAACGAGAGAGCAGATTAGAGAAATCAAGCAGTTAACTTCAAATCCTTTCGGCATCAATCTATTCGTGCCAAACGAATTTAACGTAACGCCTGACGCAGTCCAATCAGCTAACCAGCTTTTACACACCATTCGTAAGCAATTAAATTTAGAACAAACAGACAGCTTTGACATTCCTGACTATAAAAAAATTTATGAAAGCTTCATTGAACAAGTTAAGGTTGTCATTGAAGAGAATGTATCTATTTGTTCCTTTACATTTGGTATTCCTCCTAAGGAAGTGATTAATGAATTAAAACAGCATAACATCACTCTTATAGGAACAGCTACAACGGTAAGGGAAGCCGTTGAAAATGAAAAAGCGGGAATGGATATGATTGTTATGCAAGGCAGTGAAGCTGGCGGGCATCGCGGGAACTTTATTGATGGTCATCAGGAGAGCCTAGTAGGTTTAATGTCACTTATTCCGCAGGCTGTTGACAATGTAAGCATACCTGTTATTGCTGCAGGAGGAATTATGGATGGCAGAGGATTAATGGCTTCACTCTTCTTAGGAGCACAAGGTGTACAAATGGGTACAGCTTTCTTGACTTGTATAGAAAGTGGGGCACATAAGGTACATAAAGAAGCCATTTTGAATGCTGATGAAGACCAGACAACCTTTACTCGTGCCTTTTCTGGTAAATGGGCAAGAGGTATTAAAAACAAATTCATTGCAGATATGGTGGAGCATGAATTGCTTGTACCCGATTTTCCTGTTCAAAACCTATTAACTCAAGTAATTAGAAAAACGTGCAGTGGACAAAATAATCCAGATTTCATGTCCCTCTGGTCTGGACAAAGTCCAAGATTAGCCAAGAGTCAAACCGTTGAAAGATTAATGAACGATATTATGTCTGAATCTAAAATGTTGAGGCAGCAGCTCACTGCTCTTTAATAAATCTAAAATTGCCATTCATACAATAAGGTCACCAGATATTCCTGGTGACCATTTTTTGCATCGTTTCTCTATAATAGTAGCAAGTGTTTACTGCCTAAATAGTTTCATAAAGATAAGGCTGCCTTAAAGACAGCTCCGATCTTAAGCTAACGCACCCGTTAGCTCATTAAGAGGTACCTCCAACATTTTATCCTATGAACAGAGATGGAGTGGAAACTATTGTGTCATTTTCCTAATTTGAGCATAATGTGATATTACCCATTTAATTAATTTCCTCCTTAAAAACAATTAAGGAGATGTTTCTAGATGTCACGTTGTGAATCAAGTTGTGATGACGGTTTTGGATTTGGTGGAGGTTTCGCCTTTATAGTCGTATTGTTTATACTCCTAATCATTGTTGGAGCTAGCTTTGTCGGTGGATACGGCGGCGGTGGCTATGGTTACGGGGGCGGTTACGGAGGCTGCTGCTAAATAGTATGAAAAATGCCGACCTTTATTGGTCGGCTTCTTCAAATTTGATTCCTATTTCTGAGGAATGATAGTTATTTTGAACACTCTAATTATGGTCCAGACGACAAAACGCGAAAAACTATGATAATACATTTTATGAAAAATAAAGCCCCGAATTTCCTACGCTTAGAATCCTTTTTCAGAGGTAACTAATTATTATGTCGTTTGTTAACTTCAATTGTAATGAACTCCGGCAAATAGCTGGGAGTACATCCTTTTGCTACTATTTCATCTTTGTAAAGACCCGTTTTCTCACCAAGTTTAATACAACGTGCACGATTCTTTTCATCATAAACGCCTATCCAGCCTGCGGTGAAATTCATAGCCCATTGAACTTCCGGTTCTTCCTGCGTAATATTAGCTTCTAATGCAGATAGCAAGTATGCGGTGTTATCAGGCGGTGTTTGTCCAGTCCATCTCAATCGCCCTTGATAATACCAGAAAGCTCGCCTTTGAAGAGCAGAAGGACTATTTTCCCATGACTCCATCAATGCAATTTTCTTCTTGTCTTTGGTGAGCTGATTAGCCATTAACCAATCCATTAAGTTATTTCGCTCATCAAAAGTGTGAGTCTGCATATCCTTATCAAGCTTATTTAGCACATCTTGTGAAAGAAGTTTTTTGTCCATAATTAAGATTGCTAATAGTCTGGGCAAAAACTCTTCGGTTGACCAAAGTTCCATAGCTAGTTCGTGATCTTTTTTAATGTCCTTCGCGATTTTTCGTAAGTCGCCTAGCTTAGTTTTACTATTGATCTGAGGTAGAATGTTTTCTGCTTTTGAAAAGCGTTTTATTTCTGTACCTTTATTTTCATTCATTTTATACAACTCCTTTATTAAAGCACTGTTTCATAATATGTCCTTGACGGGATATATCAAGAACTTAATTTCGTTATAAGTCTTATTGCAGTGGTGTGCCTCCAAAGTTAATATTGTAGTATATATCGTATTAAAGCTTTCTCCACCTATAATAGAAGAGCAACCATCTTTAATATAATAATAACATTTACTTCCTTTTAATTGGATACGAAAAGAGCATTCCTTTTTAAAGAAACGCACCCGTTAGTTGAAGGAAGTTTGTGCTTTTTTAGTCGTCATATTCATTTTCATAAGGGTTTGCATACAAATCAATATCAATTTCAGCTTTAACACTATTTGCAAATTCAATCTGTTCGTTATCAAGATACAAAACCGGTGAATCTCCATTTTCCATAATAATAACGATGAAGATTTTACATTCCAGTTTATACTTTGCTTTTACCTGATTTAGTATAGCTGCTTTATTTTTTAACGGTCCTAAAATCTGGTCCATTTGTTCCTTCACATCATAGGATTCTTGATAGCCCGTACTTAATTCCCAGGCTGTTTCTTTTCGATAAAGAGTTTTCGTTGAAATAACATTTGGATTATGAGGTCTTACAATGACTTCACCCTTTTTATAGGTTTTTGTTGGTTCAGTTTCTAACGTTTCGGTCACATAATCTATTGGAAACTCATCTCCATACAAGCAGAAATAAACCATTACTTGAGTTTTGTCCAAGTACAAATTTCCCTCCCAGTAGTTCTCATTTTCCATCTTTTCTATTGAAATTATTATATCACCCTTATGCAACTAACCTGCCCCGATAGTTCCATAAGAAAAAGCTGCCTTAAAGACAGCTCCGATCTTCAGCTAACGCACCCGTTACTTTAAGTACAATACTTCACAAAGTAATGAATAATACTCATCAAAAAATACTGTAACCATTCCTCTCTCACAGTTGAAGGTTTTATGGCCTTCTTTATAACTACCTCAACAAATTGTTGTTTTCGTTAAACGGATCATATGATTCCTTTTATGTAAGTCACCAACTATTTTCCACAAGTTACCCTTCATTTTTCTTCCACTTACTGGAATTATGGAGACTTGAAAGGAATTTCATCATACAATAAATTAGAAAGTCAATGAGAGGATTTTAGGTGAAAAGAGGTGTCTGAAATTTGAAACTTTTCCTTAATATTGACAAAGCATTTAAAGAAACAAGAGTTACCATCGAAGGTCCTGAGTTGGATGAAAATATACAGGAACTAATTGACTGCATCTATGGAAGGGAGCAACAATTCCTGATTGGAAAAAAGGGAGAAATGCAACATATTCTCAAACCGGATGACATCCACTATTTTCATACTGAAAACGATCATATTATCGCCGTAACAGAAAAAGATTCTTTTATTTTAAAAGAGAAATTATATGAGCTCGAGTCCATGCTCCCTTCTAAAAAATTTATCCGTCTGTCTAAATCGGTTATCGCCAATTTGAATCAATTGAGCCGTTTTGAAGCATTATTCAATGGTACACTCTGCGTTTACTTCAAATCAGGAAAGAAAGAATATGTGTCTCGTACCTATGTCCCTGCGATTAAAGAAGCTCTAAAATTGAACAGGAGGAAAGTAGAATGAAAACATTTATAATCCGCAGTTTTATCGGTATTTTCTTCGGATGCTTTATTGCGGTTTTAGTCACCAATTTATATATCCTTTTCGGTGGCTTCGAAATGATAGATGGACCATTATTTTTGAAAAACTCCATCGGCTCCGCTCTTTGTGGCTGGTTTTTTACAGTCAGTCCCTTATACTTTGAAAACAGGAATTTGAAACTATCCCAGCAGACGATTCTCCATTTTTTAACCATCATAATCCTATACCTCATCTTGGCACTCACGATTGGCTGGATTCCATTTAATATTACCAACATTTTGTTAACACTCTTAATTTCCATTGTCGTCTATACGATCTTTTGGGTTGCATTTTATCTTTACTTCAAAAATCAAGCACGGAAATTAAATGATGATTTAAAGAAACTATGAGAATTGATGTTTATGAGGTACTGGGCTTTGGGCTAGCAAGGATATCCCAATTTAAAATAAAAAAATCTTCCGCCTTGGAAGATTTTTTGTTTAATTTTCCATACAGAAATATTGTGGTTATTAAAGTAAACTGCCCCTTTAGTTGCATAACAAAAAGGTTGCTTCAGCAACCTCCCTTATTGAACTAAAGCACCCGTTAGTTTAAGTGTACTCACTCACAAACTTTAAATTTTCATTCTAAATCTTATGGCTTAATTACTTAAAATACCATTTTAATGCATTCGTGTACAATATTTTTTCGGTAGCTTTTTCATCAATTAGACGCTGAATCAATTCAATGTCTGCATACAATAAGTAAAACAAAAACCCGAAATACAGACGCTCATGTTTGAGTGTCTGTATTTTCGAGTAGTCATCTATTTGTACACCTTCCGAACCTCCAAGATTAATGCAAGAATCATCAATTCTTTCTTTATTTCCTTCTTTATCAATATAAAAATATTGATTATTGATAATCCCTTCTCTTTCAGGAAGCGGACTGAGTGTGTATCCTTTTTCATTAATTCGATAAATATCAAAGTCTTCACTTTTTTTAGGTTTTGGAGCATCCTTGATATTGTACACCACTCTAACTTCACCCTCATACCCTTTTGGAATGAAATAGAATTCATTTGTATGCTTTTCAAACAATGGACCCGAGACAGTCATTGACCCAAATAAAGCTAAAGAGAATAAGATAACAGTAGTTAGCGTGTTCGTAATTATTACCTTGTTGGCCGGCTTTATCCCCCTGTTGTGTTTTCTCATTCTCTGCCATTCTTCTGATAGGAAGAAGAGCAAAGAGCAGATGACCGCATAAATTCCGAGTTCTCCTAAAAATATGGAGGGCAGAAAACCGAATACCAGATAGAACAAGGATGCGAAATTAAATCGATTCTTTCCGATTTTCATTGTTACAAAATCCGAAAGAAAGGAAACGGGTAACCCGTAAACAACATTGCCTATGAAGGCATATACCATCGCGAATATAAAATAGATTGGCGAACCTGTTCGAAGTTCCAATAGGAGAAAGAACCCTCCGAGAATACTGCTGACGATCAAGACAGATTTAAGCTTTGTGGAAAGCATATCTTTCATTTTTATTCCCCTTTTGTTGTATCATCTCTACATTCGTACACAGAGCCTTAATTTCCTTTCCCTCATTAAACTCTTGAATGAATTGTTCTAACTTTTCTTATTGTGAATAATTGCTCTCCGTCGGAGCATTTCTGCACCCCATCAGACCCATAACGACGATAACGATGAATAATATGATTTTATATATCTATAACACCCACTTTTCCTTTTTTTACTTATGTACAGATAATAGTCGTTTTAGGCATTATCTGTACATAAGTAAAAGAGCTGCCACAGCAACCCTGTTTTTGATGTAAAGCACCCGCTAGCATATTAATAAAATTTATTGCTTGTCATCAGGTTCTTCTTTATCACTCATTGTTTTCTGATACTTACTAATATGATTAGCTATATATAAAAGTAAACCAAAACTCCCGCCAACTAATACCCCGAAACCTGAACCAGCAGCTACCCGCTCCAAGGCGTAAAAAACTATCACACCGAGAAGAACATATGAAAAAACTGTATCAATCTTAATCAAATCCACCCTTCTCCTTTACTGCAATATAAATTCATTTCAAATGCACTAACTTGCCTCATTAGCTGTAGAAGCACAATATTGTAGAAAATGTTTAAAGATTGAAGAAAAGCTCCTGTTAGTTTAATTTTCAATGTAATCTGCCTTATTAACTGACCTTAAAGTAATGTAACCAGACAAAGATAAATGGGATGGAGAGATAATAAATGTTTATTAAGCATCCTAAAGTCATTACGTACTTTATGAATCTTTTCTTAATAAGAATGGACAAAAATAGCCCAATAACCGGTAATAGAATAACTGCTATTTGTATCGTTATATTAACAAAATTGTGCATCCCCCAAGGACTAACATTCAACATCCCCTTACTATGGATGAACAATAAAGTTCCTGATAATATCCAAATCAAACTAGTAATAAATATATATATTACATTTCTCATCTTTATCTCCCTTTACAGAGTCCCCAGTCTTCTTAGTAAAACTTTAACACATAATTCCATTTATTTGGTTACATATTACCTGAATTATCCTTCCCCTTTAACTCCACAAAAAAAAGGCTGCCGCAGCAACCCCTTTTATTGAAGCTCAGTGTCTAATCAATTCATTTTTCCAATGCCATATTAACAGTATCTACGGCATGGATTGCGGCCGTATCAAATAATGGCACTTCTGAATCCTCTGGTTTTACCAGTAATCCAATTTCGGTGCAGCCTAATATTATTCCTTCCGCTCCTTCATCCACTAACCCCTTGATAATCTTTTTGTAATGATCTCTTGATGATTGTTTGATTTCCCCTAAACATAATTCTTCATAAATTACTTTATTGATCACTTTTCTATCCTCGTCATTTGGTATCAAAACCTTGATACCATTAGACTCAATTCGTGTTTTATAAAAGTCTTGCTCCATCGTATATTTAGTGCCAAGTAAACCAACCGTACTGATTTTGGACTTTTTAATTTGTTTTGCGGTTGAATCAGCAATGTGTAAAATCGGTAAACTGACTTTTTCTTCAATATATCCGACCACTTTATGCATCGTATTTGTACAGATGACAATCATTTCGGCACCTGCCTTTTCCAAAGACAGAGCTACATCGGCTAATAATTTACCGGAACTTTCCCAATCCCCTTCAGCTTGATAGCGTTCAATTTCTTCAAAATCCACGCTATATAAAATGCACTTGGCTGAATGCAATCCTCCCAATTTGGCTTTCACTTCCTCATTAATGAGTCGATAATATTCCAGCGACGATTCCCAGCTCATTCCGCCAATAAGGCCAATAGTTTTCACAAAGATTCCCCTTTTCATAGTTTAATTATCAGTCGAAAAACTCCATATGTGCTTTTTCTTGTTTGTAGTAATCTATTCTGTTTTGTAAAGTACCTGTATGAAACTCGAACTTATGACCATCTGGATCAGTGAAATAAATGGACTTCTTATCTTTTTCATCTCTTGGACGTCCTGACAGGATGTTTACTTTCAATTCCTTTAGTTTCTCGTACATGTTCATAAAGTCAGCTTCTTCTATGGAAAATGCTATATGTGTGTATGATTGGCTTATTTCATTACGGGGTATATCCTTTTCTGCATTCAGGGCAAGCCACATTCCATTCAAATCAAAATAGGCAGTGTTTATCCCCTTAACTAACAATTTTGCATCAAAAACATTTCGATAAAACTCAATGGATCTCTCTAAATTAGAAACTGAAAATAAAAAGTGATTCAAACCTTTTATAGACACTCTACCACCTCATATTAAGGTTGCTTTTTTTTCGCCATTAGACGCTTATAAAGAGGATACCCGAACATGTAATACCCTGAAAATGACAGCAGGATTAAGGATAAACCGGTCATTGTGAGGATACTGTATCTATACCAATCACCAAAGAAGGTTCCATCATGCAAAGTGATGAGGAACGTCGAGTAATCTGGATTTGTGGATAACACTTTTCCCGTACTCACATCTATTTGAACATTTTGACCATTATTAAAGCGAACCTGGTACACATTTGCACTTGGTCTATATTCAATTCTAAATATATCTTCAACCGAGTCTGCACCTGGAAGATCCTGTGACGTAGCAATGGACACGACCTTCTCCATAGGTATCGCTTGATCTGGACCTGCCTCTTTCCCCGTCCTTAACTCATCAGCCACTCCGAGTGGTAACATATAAACAAGCACGAGGCCTGTGACTGCGATGAACATAAAAAAAACGGATAAAACCAATCCAGTCCATTTATGTATTTTTCGGCTTAATTGATACAACTTTACAGATTTCGACAATGTTCCATCACATCCTTTGACTATTTTTCAAAACAGTAATATTCATACAATTATAAATTTTTCTTCATAACCACCCGATCTTCATTTACAATATAATCATTTTTCAGATAAAATGCTTCTGCAAGCCCGTCATTAGCAGTTAATAAATATAGACTTTTAATCTCTCTTTTCTGCAGTTCATCTTCTAAAGATTGAAGCATCTTTGAGCCATGCCCTTTACCTTGCATTTCATTATTTACACAAAGTTCTGCCAAATAAAAAGTTAAACCTTGATAAGACACCTTACTATTTCCAGCAACAAAACCAACAGTATTGTGATCAACCTGAAATAAAAAGCCAAGAAATTTAGGCGTATGAAATAAGTCGGAAAGTCTCTCTTTAGCCGTTTCATATGTCCAACTTTCATTCCATGGTTCACGATTAAACACGTTCATGTAGAGTTCAATACATTGCTCCATATTCTCCGATGTCAGTGGCAGCATTTCTATCATATTCATGCTTCCTTTCTATTTTCATTAAAATTTTGTATATTAATCCAAATTATATCTTATCTTATGTGAACTAACCTGTTTCTATAGGACCATAAAAGAAGATCTGCCTAAGCAGAAGAAAATCACCTAAAATACCAGACAACTATTATGGAGGAGAAAACAATGAACAGATTGGATAATTATGAGGTTCTGAATCAATTGAAATACATTGATGGCATTACCATTATCGATAATAAAGGGACAATCTTATTTACAATCAAATTTAATCCGCGATTTCACTCTGAAACTCTCGAACGGGAGGAAATATTAGGAGAAAGCTTATTTTCTGTATTTCCTACGTTGAATGAAAAATCGAGCACATTATTAAATGCCCTGAAAACAGGTCGCCCTATTTTTAAAGGCAAGCAAGAAATTGTTGATTTTATGGGACGGAAAATTGAAACCACAAATATTTCTTTACCAATCAGGGCCCATGGGAAAATTATTGGAGCAATTGAATTGTCGAAAGAAAGAAGTAAAGAAGATTCAACTCCTAATAATGTAATCGAAATCAATTCAGAAATGTTTAAAGGCGATAAACGATTACTGGAAAATATTCGGCCGGAACGGGCCAAATATACACTAAAAGATATTATTACTGATAACGAGGAAATGAAGAATTTAAAGCGTTTAACCGAAAAAATCGCTAAAGGAAGCTCACCCGTCTTTATATATGGTGAAACAGGAACAGGAAAAGAATTATTTGCCCAATCACTGCATAATGCCAGCACTCGTGCAGAAAAGCCTTTCATTGCGCAAAACTGTGCAGCCATTCCGGAAGCCTTAATTGAAAGTATTCTGTTCGGTACAATAAAAGGAAGTTTTACAGGAGCAGAAAATAATCCAGGTTTATTTGAAATAGCGGAAGGAGGAACCATTTTCCTGGATGAGATCAACTCGATGCCCATTCATCTCCAGTCCAAGTTATTAAGAGTACTGCAGGACGGATATATTCGAAGATTAGGAGATAGAAATATTAGAAAGGTTGATGTGCGTATAATCACGGCGTCCAATAAACGCCCTGAAGATTGTGTAAAGGATAAAGATATGCGGCTTGATTTATATTACAGATTATGTGTAATGACGCTCAATATTCCGCCATTACGTGAACGGAAAAATGATATTAAGCCTTTATTGGATTTTTTCATCTCTAAATATAATGTGCTGCTTCACAAAAATATTACCAACGTATCCAAAGAAGTATATGACTTTCTCTTGAGGTACAACTGGCCAGGGAATGTACGGGAATTGGAACATATTGTTGAATTTGCGATCAATCAAATAGATGAATGGGAAGATACACTTCAAATGAAAGATATTGAAGAGCGTGTGAAAAATTTCATTAGACATTGTGAAGAAGAGTTTCAGATTGAACCATTAAAAGATGCTGTTGCCAGATTAGAAAGGAACATGATCGAAAAAGCAATCCATGAAACCAAAAACAACGTATCGCAAGCAGCTAAATTACTCGAAATACCAAGACAGACTTTGCAAAATAAGATCCGATTGTACGAAATAGTGCCCAAAAGCTAACAATGGACAAATAAACGATGTAGAAAGTGCCCAAAATATAACATCCATTGCTTAAATATTAACAATTCAATCATTTTCACTATCTGAAATCGACATTATCATAATGCGAAACTCTTATTTTCCTGCATAAAACAGCGGAAAATGATGAGATCTTTTGGCATACTTCTTGCTTAGTTTACAGATGTAACATAAAGCATTTCCTCTCTATAAAAAAATAGGAAGAAGGGGTATTGTATGAAAATTGGTATGCCGAGGGAAATCAAGGCTGGAGAAGATCGCGTTGTATTTACACCAATAGAAACTGCTGAGTTAGTCGGAGATGGGCATTGCGTGTTGATCGAGACAGAAGCTGGTTTGAAAGCTGGCTTCACTGATAAGGAGTATGTGGAAGCAGGCGCACATATCAGACTGACCATGGACGAAATATATAAGGAAGCCGACTTTATTGTGAAAGTTAAGGAAATTTCACCCGAAGAATATGAGCTGTTGAGGGAAAATCAATTGATCTTCGCCTGCCTCCATCCGGCTTCAAACAGAGAAGAAGTGGACGTATTAATGAAGAAAAAGGTGATTGCACTTACGGCAGAGGATTCCCATAGATACGGTTCCCCGAATTGCGAAGTTGCAGGCAAATTAGGCGCTTTAATGGGAGCTTATCATTTGCTTAGTATTAATGGAGGAAACGGACAGCTTATATGCGGAGTCGGCGGCGCACCGGGAGCGAATGTCCTGGTCCTTGGTGCTGGAATTGTTGGAAAGGCAGCTACAGAAATTGTTTCCGCCTTAGGTGCTGACGTTACCCTGATGGACATCAATATAGGTGCATTAAGACATTGCCAAGAAATTTTCCCTAAAAATGTAAACACAATGATATCCAATCAACAAAGCATCAAAAAAGTCCTTCAAGATATAGACTTAGTCATCAATTGTGTTAAATGGCCAAAACATAGAAAAGATCATTTAATTACTAGAGATATGTTAAAAATCATGAAAAAAGGTTCAGTGATTGTAGACATCAGTGCGGATGTTGGCGGGGCAATTGAAACCTATAAACCGACAACACATGCAGACCCTACTTATGTGTTGGACGGCGTAGTTCATTACGGAGTGGATAATATACCAGGAGCTGCACCACATACTGCCTCTAAAGCCTATGCTGCAGCCGTGCTGCCTCATATCCGGTCCATCGCGAACAACGGTGTAGCCGAGGCGTGCAGGAGAGATGGATTCTTAAGAAGAAGCTTAACCGTATATAAAGGCATTCTTACACATGAAGAAACATGTGTCGTTCAAGGCAGGGAATTCACATTTCCGGAAGAAGCACTGGGTTTAACGGATCGCAATGATCTCGATTTTGTACCTAATGCTACAACTACAAAATTACCGATGAAAATGAGTTAGCATATCAACCATTTAAAAAGAAAGAAGTGTTAAGGGGGGAGAAAAATCCATGAATGAAGTTGAAAAAAAGGTTTCACTCAAGGTGGCATTGCTGACTATTCTTGTATTGATAACGGTTTTATCAATCGGTAACGGCATTTTGAAACTGCCTACTGATATCGTATTTATTGTCGCAACGATCGCAATTTCCATCGTTCTATTAACACAGGGATTTAAAGGCAAGGAACTGCAAGAATATTTTGTTGATGGTTGCAAGAAATCATTGCTGGTCGTGTTGATTTTAATGAGTGTAGGTATGGTTATTGGTTCTTGGATTGTTTCGGGGATTGTTCCCTCCATTATTTTTTATGGACTAAAATTATTGTCTCCCACCGTGTTTTTAGTATCAGGCTTTCTGATATTATGTGTTACCTCCTTTTTTATCGGCAGCGCTTATGCATCAGCCGGAACACTTGGGGTTGCATTTATGGGCATTGGCTATGGAATGGGAATACCACCTGCATTAACGGCAGGCATGGTTGTATCGGGGGCCATATTTGGAAATAAAATCTCGCCATTTGCCGACACTACTAACTTGGCAGTGGCAGTTACGGGTGTTGAACTCACGAGCCATATTCGGTCCATGCTTTATTCCGTTCTCCCCATACTAGTCATCAGTACCATCTTGTATGGAATTCAGGGAATGAAGTTTTCCCATAATTCTTTGGATGTGACCAAAATAGATTTAATTACAGATACATTGTCTGAACACTTTGTAATCAGCCCCTTTTTGCTGCTTGTACCGGTTATAACGATTTTATTGGCTGCCAAGAAAGTTCCCCCATTAATTGCCTTATTAATATCAGCCTTAGGCGGGGTGATTGCTGCTGCTTTAATTCAAACAAATTATGATATAAACACCATTTTCACCGCACTATCTAAAGGATTCCAAATACAAACCGGTGTCGAACAAGTCGACAACTTACTTAATAGAGGCGGTATAGCAAGCATGATGCCGACTGTTACTCTATCTATTTTAATTCTCGGTTTTGGAGAAATATTACAAAGAACAGGGATTGTAAGTGCTATTCTAGGCAGCATTAAGAATGCGATCAAAAGTGCACGAAGTCTTGTTTTAACAACCTTATTCTCAGGATTAGTGACAGATATGCTTACAGCAAGCCAGTATATGTCCATAATATTGCCTGGTCAAATGTTTAAATCCGCTTATAAAAAACATAACGTATCGCTAACCGTCCTTTCCAGAACATTAGAAGATGGCGGAACCATGTTTTCCTATCTCGTTCCTTGGTCGTTAACAGCCATTTATTTATCAGGGGTACTGGGAGTCTCGACTTTGGATTTTTTCCCTTATGCTTATCAAGCCGTCTTAACACCTATTCTTGCCATCATTTACGCACTAACAGGATTTGCAATCTTTAAAGAAAAAGGAAATGTGAACAAGGATAAAGAAAATCCGGAAGAAAAAACGTTCATGCAGAAAAAGATAAGCAATGATTGAACTACCCTCCACTTATCAATCTTACGGTCTGATTGAAGTGGGAGATTCCTAAGAACATTAGCCTATCGGCCAATTTTTAATTAGGCTATCCCCGTCGTTCCTACGGTTAGAAGCCTTATGGCTTCATTCATTAGATTGAGTCCCGCGTTAATATCTCGATCGTGGTGAGTAGAACAAGAAGGACAATCCCATTCACGAAGATTCAGATGTTTAACGTCTTTATTTTGGTACCCGCAGCTAGAACACAATTGGCTAGAAGCAAACGTTTTAGATACGGTCACGATTTTTTTACCATACCATTTTGCTTTGTACTCCAACATTTTTTTGAATTGGTACCAAGATACTTCACTGATAGCTTTAGCTAGTTTGTGATTTTTCATCATATTGGACACTTGCAAGTCTTCCATTCCAATAACATCGTGGTTTTTGATAATTTCGGTAGAGACTTTATGTAAGTAATCCATTCGGGCATTTGAAATTTTTTCGTGTAGGATGGCCACTTTTCGTTTTTGTTTTTGATAGTTTTTGGCTTCAGCCAATGTTTTTTTTCGATTCAAGGCTATTTCTTGTCGCCTTGAAAGAATCCGTTGTGCTTTGGCCAATTTTTTTTCGACCGTCCGGAAGAATTTTGGGTTTTGATAGACCGTACCATCTGAAAGAATCGCAAAGTTCTTCAAGCCAACATCTACACCGCACGAACGATTCGTTTTAGGATGTACTTGTACATCGGTTTCGGCTAAAACGGAAATGAAATATTTACCCGAAGGGTTCCGCCTGATTGTGGCATTGATGATTCGCCCTTCGACTTCGCGGCTTTTAGCAAAACGTACTAGACCGAGTTTGGGCAATTTGATTTGGTTTCCTATTATTCCGATATTTCCTTTCGTATGTTTAGTCGTGTAGGACTGGACCTGATTCTTTTTGGATTTGAAGCGTGGTGACTTGTTTTGCTTTTTATAATATCGACTATAGGCATCTGCTAAATTTTCCACCGATTTCTGTAAGGCTATACTGTCTACTTCTTTCAGGAAAGAATACTCTTTCTTTAAAGCTGGAAGTTCTTTGATTGTTGCGTATTTATTCAGAAAAGAACCTTCCCATCCATTAGAGGGTAATTGGCCATTCTGCTTCATTTCTTCACAGATATACCAGTAGGCATCTTTCTCCTTTTGTTTGCCTAAAAAGAAGTTATAGACAAAACGGGAGCAACCGATCGTTTTATTGATTAGAACTAGTTGTTCTTTAGTTGGGTAGATCCGAAATTTATAAGCTTTGTTTACGACCATAATTTCACCACCTTATAGTTATTATTAACCAACGAACATACGTTTGTCAAAAGATTACTTTGGCTTATGCCAACCGCCATTCATCTCCCTTACCGTTGGGCTCTCGCCCTTCACACGCTTGAAGAGGGAGTCATCTGGTGGGAAATGATAAAAACACTTTAGCTGACAGCCCCGCTATATAAGTTCTATGAAAAAAGGTCGACCAGTGATTTATACTGGCCGACCTTCGTTCATTAAGGATAGGATTTCATTGCCAGTCCCCGTAATTTGATAACTGTTTCATGAATAAAACTCTATCTTGATTTAGTCCGTCATAGTCAGAGTGGACTGAAACACCATCAATTAATTTATCTCCCTCTTCCATTTCAAATCCCATCTTGAGATGATAGGCAATTGAGGATTTGTTGACAGGAGACGTTACACAACGGACAATAATGCGACCATTTTGATGAACGACATTAAAAAACTGATTGTATAAATGTCTTCCGATATCATTTTTTCTGTATTCAGGATGTACGCCAACAAAGTGAATATATGCCTCATCAGATTGAGATTGAGATAGAATCCCTATTAGGAAACCGACTATTTTCCCTTCCTTTTCGGCAATGAGACTTGTATTTGTAAAATGATCAAAGAATAATTTCGGTAACATATCAGACATTTGCCTTCCGCCCCACCACTCATTTATCAGTGGCGATATTGCATAATAATCTGACCCTTTCACTGAACGAATTTCCACCCTTCTCCCCCTTTAATGATGCAACTAATCTAATTTTATCATTAAGGTGAGTTTCACCTTATTAATTCTATAACTAACCTGGCCCGTTAGTTCTGTAAGAACACATTATTTAACTAAGCTCAAATTCATTTAATATTTCCTCTGAACCATCTACTTTAATAGTCGTAATTTTTTCTTCCATTTAAGTTGCATAAAGAAAGAGCTGCCTTATAGACAGCTCTGATCTTAAGCTAACGCACCCGTTTTGTAAAAGCATATCACGGTTCAGTGCTGTCACCCTTCTTCATGTTAGAAGTCTTCATTCCACGTGATGTAGGAGGCAGTGGCCTTTGATTATCGCCTTCTCTTTTCAGATTAGTATTGGAGCTTAAAAATTCGGGTCTTTTTTTAAACGCCCACAATGGTCTCCTGAAGAATGTATCGCCTAGTCCTTCCGTATTAAGCGGAGCAAATGGTGACATATAAGGAACTCCGAAGGAACGCAGGCTACATAAATGGACTAGGACGACAAAAAAGATTAAATTCATACCATAAAACCCCATTGCACCTGCGCAAATGATAAATACGAACCGCAGCAAGCGAGCAGCAGTTGCCATGGTATAGGAAGGGGTTGCAAAACTTGCAATGGCCGTGATCGATACCATGATGACCATTGCCGGTGAAACAATTCCAGCCTGAACTGCCGCCTGCCCAATCACCAGGGCACCAACAATGGACATAGTCGCCCCAATGGCTTTGGGCATCCTTAAGCTTGCTTCTCGTAAGAGTTCAAATGTTATTTCCATGATGAATGCTTCGATAACTGCCGGAAAAGGAACGGAATCCCGTTGTGCTGCAAGAATGACGAGCAGCTTTGTTGGAATCATTTCTTGATGATACGTTGTAGCTGCTACATAAACAGACGAGGCAATTAGCGAAATAAAGAAAATAAAAATACGTAAAAAACGTATAGCTGAGGCTATATCAAAGCGAGCATAGTAGTCCTCGACAGATTGAAAGAATTGAATAAATAACGCAGGCACCAACAAGACAAAAGGCGTTCCGTTAACAAAAATGGCTACCCTTCCTTCAAGGAGATTGCCAGCGACCTTATCAGGTCTTTCTGTATGATCAAGAGTAGGGAATGGGGTCATGACCTGATCTTCTATCAATTGTTCAATATATCCTGATTCAAGAATACTATCGATATTTATTCCTTTTAAGCGCTCTTTGACCTCTTCGACGATTCCTTTTTTTGCAATCCCATTTATATACATTATGGAAACATCCGTCTTTGTCACAGTGCCTATTTTCATCGACTCTATCCATAAATCCGGACTGTTAATGATGCGGCGTACCAGGGCTATGTTTGTTGCATTCGATTCAGTAAACCCTTCTCTTGACCCACGGACCACTGAATTTGTGCTTGGTTCCTGAACAGAACGCCTTTCTCCCCCTTTTGTACTGGCAACCAGGGCTATGTTTATGCCATCAACAAAAATGACGCTATCCCCTGATAATAATGACAAAAATAATTTTCCCCAGTCCGTGACGGGTTCTACACCGCCGAGTGAAACCACGTCTTTAGAGATCACTTCCAGCGCTTCATGTGGAAGTAACTTTTCTTTTAGAAGTGGATTTTTCATGATGGATTCAATTAAAAAATCTGTAACACTTAGATTGTCTATCAGACCCTGTACATACAAAATAGACACCTTAATCTCAGGATTTTGACTAGTTTTCAACGTTCGTATAATGATATCCGGACTGTTTCCTGTTTTTTGCTTCACGATATCCAGATTGGCTGTTATAGAGCTGTCAATATTTTGGGGTGTTTTAATTATAGATTGATCTTTTTCTTTTTCGTCTATCTTTTGCTTCTTGCGTTTCTTCATTTGTCCTTTTTGTTTAAAAAAAGAAACCATAGCACCGGTCCTCTTTCAATCCTATTTCTTTTTATTCTGTCCCAAAAAATTGTTTTTTATGGATAACATCATTCCCAACAATATTATTAGATCTAATATTTAGGTATTCATTATGTAACCATCCTGCCCCCTCTTCCATAAGAAAAAGCTGACTTAAAGACAGCTCCGATTTTTAGCTAACGCACGTTATGGCAATAAGAAAATCAGCTTACTAATAGAATTTAGAGATTTATTTCAAGCACCAGAAGTGGGTTTTCGTAAAATATTCTCACCTTGTTTACGCTTTAGAAAAGGAATATCAAAAAAAGCAGCATATTTGCTGCCTTTAATTCAGGGTAGGTGAACTGTTTTAATATGATGAAGATTTAAATATACAGGTTCCTCCCTTGCCGTAATAAGTTCAACAAAATTATCTTCTAACTTATTAATTTGTCCAATTAAATTGGAATTTTCTCCTATATTAAAAATAATTAAGCTACCGATCAGTTTTTCCACTTGTACGTCAAAGGTTCTTGCCATTGAAAGTTTTGATGGATGTACAGGAAGATCCTTGTTACTTAAACCATAAGGAGTTTGATTGTCTGTGTATGGGATAATCCACTTTAAATGAAATAAAGGTATATACATAGTCTTATAAACTGGTGAATAGAATTCAAAGTAATTATTCATCACCCTTGTTATATAACCGTGTAAAGGCTGGTTACCAGTTACGTATATTTCCGTGAACATCCCTTTCGCGGATAAAAGAGTTTTTCGTAGTGATAATTCTTCCTCAGCTTCAATTCCAGGTGAGTCTACAGGAAGGAAAATCTCCTCGTTTTCCGTAGTATTTACTTTGCAATTTTGAATATGATTTATTGGAAGATACACAAAATCCTGTCCATTAAAGATAACCACTACATCAATACCAGTATCAACCAGTGTACCGAAAAAATATTTTTTTCCAGAAATTTCTATATTAATTGTTTCTCCTCTGAGCTTTTGTAAGATTTTATTCATAATCACCCCTCCTTCCTACTTTAATAACCAAGTGGTCCAAAAATACAGCGAGATTAAACTTACGATTAACCCAATAGGAATTATCAAAAAGGTAACTCTAAGATACCTCCCCCAGGAGATATTGATGGAGTGTTTTTTCAATATATACATCCAAATTAATGTAGCCAGCGTTCCAACAGGCGTTAACAAAGCACCTATATCGCTTCCAATCACGTTAGCAAGATAAGCAATTTGCACAAGGTGAGGATCCAATCCCATCTCTGTTATCGACAAAGTCCCTATCATAACTGCAGGAAGATTATTGAATAAGTTGGATAGGATAGTTAATAATATGCCCATGATCATGGTTGCGTTGAATGGGCTGTCCATAATTAAGGGTTTTAAATTGCTGACGATATAATCATTCAAGCCAACATTCTTCAAACCATATACCAGCACGTACATATTGAAAACAAATAAAAGAACATTCCAGGGTGTTTTCTTTACAATATCGCTAAGACCAGTTTTGTTTATACCATCTCAGTAATATCAAAAGGAACGCTCCCACCATACCGATCAATTCCAAGGGAACCCCAAATGGTGTAAGTGCGAAGAAGCTCGCCCGAGATAAAATGACGATTGCAAAACTCATTTTAAACAACTTCCAATCATTTCCTTCGGATTGTTGTTTAACATCGAGTGGATGAGTTTGCACAAAGCGTGAAAAGGTTTTATACCATTTTACAGGTACACTGGGAATTTTACTTGGAAGGTCCTTCTTAAAATATAGATAAAGTAATAAAATCCCTATCATTGAAGGAACAAACATCAAATTGATATAACTATTAAGGCTCAGTCCTACAATTTTTAGTGCAATCAAATTGGAAATATTGCTTACTGCTATTGGGGCACTCGCTGCCGTTGCAATTAGAGCTCCTGATATTAGAAAGGGGATTTTTTGTTGAGGTTTAATTTTTAGTAACGTTACAATGTAATAATGATAGGTGTTGTGATAAGGATACTTCCATCGTTATTGAAAAACATTGTCATGAAAAAACATAGGAGATTAGTATAGGCGAATAATCTAACCCCTGAACCCTTAGACCGGATGATGATATTTAAAGCAATCCACCTAAAAAAACAATGCTTTCAAGTACAATAGACATCATTATGGTGGATAATATGGTTAAAGAAGCGCCCCTGATAATATCAAATATATTTAAAACATCCATCCAAGGAACAATGCCTGCAACTAATACTGTCAATGCCCCTATTGTAGTAGGTATAGTTTCATTAATCCCAAATGGTCTCCATAACATGAGAATAATAGTTAAAGTAAAAATTATTTGACATCAAGACAATTTGTGAACTGAGCATTTACCTCCGCCGCCTTGTTTTTGGATGGTGTAATTTTTACGGTATCAGGAGTGGTTTGATTTTGAGGTTTTACAAAAAAGGTATAGAGGACTCCCCCAAGTACAGAAAAAAACAAAATCATCATTCCATGTCCTCCTTTCAATTAGCCTTGAATTGTATTTTAAGGCTTTAACCGTTTTGCCTTCACTTTCCCCTGCATTCTTTCAGCAAATTTCATCAATGAATAATATTCTGTTTTTTGAATTTCGTTTTCTGCATACATTTTTTCAGTGGACTTCATTAATTCGTAACATTTCTTATCTATCAGTTTCCTTTTTTCTTTTAAATCATTTTTCTTTGCGGATTGTTCGTTCATTTCTTGAGGGCTTGAGTTCCTGAATTCTTCAGTCAAGTTTTCTTGGATTGACTCTTGAATATCTTTTTTATTAGTTACTGAAGTGTTTTCCTTCTTACTTTCTTTTTTCTTTTTTTTCCGGGATTTTTGTTTCTTATCTTTATCCGTACTTTTCTTTACATTGGATTGATCTTTTTTCACTTCATTTACTGTAGATTGAACAGTCGGTTCTTCTTTCACGTCAGATAAAACTTCCGGATGTGCACTTATTTCAGGATTAGTTTCTGTAGGTATTTCCTTCTTACTTTCTTTTTTCTTGTTTTCAGGGGATTTTTGTTTCTTATCTTTATCCGTACTTTTCTTTACCTTGAATTGATCTTTGTTCACTTCATTTACTGTAGATTGAACAGTCGGTTCTTCTTTCACGTCAGATAAAACTTCCGGATGTGCACTTATTTCAGGATTAGTTTCTGTAGGTATTTCCTTCTTACTTTCTTTTTTCTTGTTTTCAGGGGATTTTTGTTTCTTATCTTTATCCGTACTTTTCTTTACCTTGAATTGATCTTTGTTCACTTCATTTACTGTAGATTGAACAGTCGGTTCTTCTTTCACGTCAGATAAAACTTCCGGATGTGCACTTATTTCAGGATTAGTTTCTGTAGGTATTTCCTTCTTACTTTCTTTTTTCTTGTTTTCAGGGGATTTTTGTTTCTTATCTTTATCCGTACTTTTCTTTACCTTGAATTGATCTTTGTTCACTTCATTTACTGTAGATTGAACAGTCGGTTCTTCTTTCACGTCGGATAAAACTTCCGGATGTGCACTTATTTCAGGATTAGTTTCTGTAGGTATTTCCTTCTTGCTTTCTTTTTTCTTGTTTTCAGGGGATTTTTGTTTCTTATCTTTATCCGTACTTTTCTTTACCATGAATTGATCTTTGTTCACTTCATTTACTGTAGATTGAACAGTCGCTTCTTCTTTCACGTCGGATAAAACTTCCGGATGCGCAGAAGCTGGTTCTTCTTTTCTAATAGTTAAAATGTCCTGTTTTTGCTTTTGTTCAACCGGCTCTTCCTTTCCTTTGGAATTAACTTCAGTGTCTTCCTTCAACACGGAATCACTTTCCTTAACTTGATCTGCCTCTGACTGTTTATTTTCGTCCTTATTTTCCTGTTGTTTGTTCTCTGACGATTCCTGATTATCTATCCCTTTGAAAATATAGAGTATATTTGATAATTGGACATAAATTTGTTTATCCTTATTTATTAAAACGATATAATTATTAGTTATGGTACCTAAAAATCCGTCAAAGGATAGATTGTTCTCTCTGTTTACTGTCACCCAATGATCTTTGAGTTCATTTATTAATTCTGTAAAACTTTGTTTCTGTGTTGGTTCGTGGTCAAGTATTTGAGCCTGGAATTCTTTGGTGTTTTTTGATAAGGCATAAACCTGATTTAAGTTAAAATAACATTGTTTATCTGGATTCATTTGAATGACAATAAAGTCGCTTTTCACATCAAGTACCACCCCATCATGAACGTTTTTATCATCGGAAATAATACTAATATTAAAACCTATCAGTGAATTAAGTGCCTCTTGAAAATTTTGTTTTTTCATCTGATGAGTCCCCCTTATTAATTGGATGGCCGCTTCTGCCCAGAAGCGACACATCATTTATGGGATATACTATTTTTCTTTTTCTCCTGCTTTATTATCTTTACTTTTTTCCGCTTTTCCACCGTCTTTATTATTTTCTGATTTTTCATCTTCTTTTTGTTTCTCTACTCTTGCCCCGTAACTGATGCTGCGGATATGGAACATTGCCAGGCGAATAACTTCTTCGTTTAGTACTAACGTTACGAATTCATATTCATCATTAGTATCATGAAGTACGCCTTCAATCTTCTCGGGACCGCCTCGGTTAATATTTACCCATTGATTTGTGAGGATACCTAGTAAGCCTTTAAAAGTTGCAGCTGTTTTAAAAGTAAAATCTTCGGGGATTTCCAGTTGAAATTGGAGCCCCTTCTTTACATTCTCGGTAATACTTTTGATATGGTCGATTTTATAATATATAACACCTTCTTGCTCAGTTAAAATCGCTAAGTGATCATCGTATACGCCTAATAATAATCCTGTCCGAGATTCTGGCCCTCCTCTATCTACCTTTAGAACTTTCCCAACCAAATTAGTTAACCATTCCTTATTCATAATGTTGCCCCTTCCTATATAATCATTTACCCTGTATGTATATGTGTCATGGAATGACATTGTGTCGTGGTAAATGTCCATCTTCTATCAATAAGATTAAAATTCATCAAAAATGTGTATATGCACTAACCTTTAGAATTTCCTGAAGTTAAATGACTGAAATTCCTGATTTATTCGAAGCAGAGAACGCCTTTTAAGATAGCTGAAGGATATTGAATAGCCAGGGGTAAAGAGATGGCGCTAAATCCATGTGAGAAATTCGCTCAGCATCTAACAGATGAATTGGTGTAATGGATAGTCCAACTTTAATGAACTTACTGAAGAGTGGATCGCCGTTTAGCGGATTATTAAAACGAATGTACCCAGAAAGTTACAAAAAAAAGACCCCGGCGCATTACCGGAGTCATTTTAAGCAGCAAAACTAAAAAGTGTTTTTTTATGGTCACTAAAAAACCTGGTGTTTGGTCACCATTTTTCTATTTCGTTTTTATACAACTTGTGTAAGTTTAGATTTTTGATGCAATTCATAACTGCTTTTCCCCGTTCCTCCTTAATTGACGAAGGAATAGTAAACAAATGCGCATGTCTGAAGTTAGAGCTTGATGTTGGATAGAAATACTCGGAATAATTCTTGGAAGCTTGAAATGTGATGCTAAATGAAATCCCCATAAGCCGAAAGAGGGGACAATAACATTGTATTCAAGTGTATTAAGACCGGCCATATTAATTGTTTTACCAATACTCCAAAATACTGTTGGTGTATCTTCTGGTGAATTAGACTGACAAACTAACACACCTTGTTTCGATAATATTTTTGCTGTTTGACTGAACAATTCAATTGTATATAATGAGCTAATGACTGGGTCAACGGGATCTGGAAAATCAATAATTATTACTTTGTAGGGCTGCAATTCCCTTAAAATAAATTTCTTTGCATCTTCAGAACCAAGAAGATATAAATATAAAAACGATAATAATTGGATGTAATATGAAGTTAAGAAATTATAGTCTGAAATATTGTACTTAAACTAAATGGTCAGCCAGTAATATTTTCTTGCAGACTTTATAATTTGAACTTTACTTCCTTAACAATTTTTAGTCCAAAAACATTTGTCATGGATATGCTGAAAGCCAACTTTCTGGTTTGGTCGGCGGAGACCCCAATTGATGCTACATATTTTCTGAGATCTTTCGTTTCATTAATACCTCATTTCCGTTCATATCTCCCCAATCTCGCATTAGGTTAATAATAGGTTTTAATGTTTCCCCAAAGGGAGTAAGAGAATATTCAACTTTTGGGGGAATCTCTCGATAAATTTCACGATGTACAATACCATCCTGTTCCAATTCCCGAAGTTGTAACGTTATCATGCGTTTTGTGGTATAGGGCATAAGTCTCCCTAACTCGTTAAAACGTTTAGGGCCGGATATTAAGTTATATAATATGATCCCTTTCCATTTGCCTCCTATCACATCTACAGTAACTGCAACAGGACAAGCAGTGGTATCAGGGCACTTTTCCGTTTTAAAGTCCTTCATATTGACACCCCAATCTTTTTTAGTATCAAATTGTATACTATATTACAAATTTTATCCTATTCAACAAAAATGTACGTACTTTTAATTTTATATTATATAAAGTATCATTGGTTTTGCAAGAGAAGACTAAATATTCGTTCTTTTAACTATTTATCATTAAAGATGTTACTAAAAAGGTCTGATGGTAATGTCCCCGGGTGTATTCATCCTTAACATGAATCGGTGATGAGACATTTACAAAAAAAATAAATAGGAGTGACTAAAGTGAAAGCACAAATTATTCAATCTTTTGGTGAACCCTCCGTATTTCAATTTAAAGAGATTTCAAAACCTGAACTAAAACCTGGACATGTACTTCTTCAAGTCAAGGCTACAAGTGTAAATCCTATTGATACGAAAGTCCGTGCTGGTGCAGTTCCAGCTGTTTCCCCCGAGTTTCCGGCAGTGTTACATGGAGATGTTGCAGGTTTGGTATTTGCAGTCGGTGAAGGAGTAACTGAGTTTAAAGTTGGCGATGAAGTGTTTGGATGCGCGGGTGGTTTTAGGGGTACTGGCGGTGCACTTGCAGAGTTTATGCTAGCAGATGCCGATTTACTTGCTCACAAACCGAAAAATTTGACGATGGAAGAAGCCGCAGCTTTACCATTGGTTGCCATTACCGCATGGGAAGCATTATTCAATCGGGCAAATCTTGTCTCTGGTCAGGATATACTGATCCATGCAGCGACCGGCGGTGTAGGGCACATTGCCATTCAACTGGCGAAATGGGGAGGCGCGACAGTCTATACAACCGCCTCTTCGCAAGAGAAGCTGGAGATTGGTACGCGCCTTGGTGCAGATGTAACTATTAATTATCGAGAAGAAAGCGTTCACGACTATGTACAGAAATATACAGACGGAAAAGGATTTGACGTTGTGTTTGACACGGTAGGAGGAGAAAACCTTGATCGCTCCTTTGAGGCGGCCGCTGTACATGGAACGGTAGCAGCCATTGCTACCCGTTCGACCCATGACCTCTCGCCAGTGCATTCAAAGGGACTATCTCTGCATGTCACCTTTATGTTGTTGAAGATATTAAACAAGGATATGCATAAGCATTATGGAGAAATTTTGAAAAAGGTTGCTCGGTTGGTTGAGGAAGAGCAGCTGCATCCGCTTGTGGATCCAAACATTTTTACATTTGATGAGGTTTCAAAAGCCCATGAGTACATGGAGTCTGGAAAGGCGATAGGAAAAATAGTTTTGAAAAATAGTTGGTAATATTATATAAACATTTGAAATGCCTCAAAAACTTTAGTTCATTTAAAAAAAGACGGTACAGCGAGAATTTCTATAAGATTCTCACTGTACCGTCTTCTTTTATTTTTAATTATTGTAGAGCATATTCAACATAAGGTTTGTGTCCACTCTAAAGGACCTTCGTCCAATCGCGCGCCGAAGAACCTCCTGCCAATGATTGACACATCATTCGTTTATTGTTTTTCAAACATTTTATTTTTTAAAAAATCCATAAAAACAGATTTAGTTTTACCTTTTAAATAGATAAAGTCAATACTAATATTCGTTTTCACAGGAGGAGTCATTTCTACTCTAAATAACTCTTCATTTTCTATTTCCTTCCTTACACAATGCTCAGGTAAAAAGCTAATGCCTAGACCTTGTAATACTAAATTTTTAGCCGTTTCCATATTGTCAACTTCTACATATATATTCGGATTTACACCATTACTTTGAAATAGACGATGAATGATAAGCCAATCGATAGATCCATAATCAAAAAAGATTAGAGGCTGTTTACTTACATCCTCTACTGTTATTCTTTCTTCTTTTAAAAAAGGATGATTTGAAGGTACAACAAGGCTAATAGGATCATTATAAAGACGAATTGATTCTACTTGAGGGTGGGTTTCTGTTCGTATAATGCCAAAGTCAACCTCTTTATTAAGGACCTTGTGTAGAATATCCTTAGAATGTCCTGTTATAATTTTGATTCTAACATCCTTGAACTTAGATTTAAAAGCTGGCAAAATATCAGGGAGAATGTTGTTGGAAATGGACAAAGCACTCCCAAGTACTAGCTCAAAAGGTACAGTTACTTGTTGTAATCCGTACTTTGCTTCCTGATAAGATTGAAGAATTTTTTGTGCGTGTGGAAAGAAATATTCTCCCTTTTCAGTTAAAGAAATTTTGTTTCCATTTCGATGAAAAAGCTTTAAATTAATTTCACGTTCAAGGGATTGAATACGTGCTGTTACAGAAGGTTGAGTTAAATAAAGAGCCTCGGCTGCTTTATTGAAACTACCTAGTTGACAAACATAAATGAAGGCTTCAATATTTTCAATATTCATATTTACTGCTCCTTATTTTAGTTCACCATTACGTCTATCTAATTTACCCAATTGCTTTAGCTGATTCTGTCTCAGTAGCTGTTTTAATTGCCGATTTGGCTAAAATTTCTGTTGGGTCAATAATACTAATATTTTGGGATGATTTAAGTACAAGAGGGATTTCTGTACAACCTGCTATTATAGCTTCTGCCCCTCTTTTTATTAATTTATCAGCTACTCTTGAAAGGTAAAAACGCCCCTTCTCCAAATCACTCCCTTTAATAGCATATATTCCTTCCATCACTTCTTTTTGCATTTGCTTATCAGGCTCAATGGCTTTAATATCGTAGGATTGACAACTTTGTTGATACAGTTTTGTATTTATTGTTCCATCAGTAGCCAACAAACCTACTCTCCTCATATTATTTACGTGTAAAAAGCGAGCTGTTTGTAAAGGCATATGTAGAATCGGGATACTAACGGATTCTTTTATTGATTTAAAGTAAAAGTGAGCAGTATTGCAAGCCATTACCAGAAAATCCGCACCAGCATTTTCTAGCCTTTGTGCCGATTGTACAATAAAAGGAGTAGGATCTGTACCCTTTCCCAAAATAGCTGTTGTTCGATCAGGTATTTGTGAATAATTGTCCGCGATAATATGGATATGATCCTGGTCTTTCTTTGCAGGTGTATAAGAAATAATTTTATTCATTAAATCAACAGTTGCTAATGGTCCCATTCCACCAATAATCCCAACTACTTTTTGCATTTTTGTTCACCACTTATATTTAAATTTTATAATATAGTTTTTTTAATACTTAACTTTATTATAATTTTTATACGAAGTGATGAATTATAGAAATAATCTATACACTAATAGAAACAATAAATTGAACTTTAATAATGATGAAGCTTCCATTGAACCATTTCCCCTCAAATTCTCGAAGGACTTCTTACTGACCATTAAGTAGCCCTCCTCAAGTCCATCCGAACTGTTCCCTGTACCTGAACTATCCTTCCCCGTTAGTTCCATAAGAAAAAGCTGCCTTAAAGGCAGCTCCGATTTTAAGCTAACGCAGCTGTTAGTGAAGGACGACTTTATTTCTCAACTTTCACTAACGTTTTTTCCTGATCAATGTCTATACAATTCAAAAAAAGTCTTCAAGATGACTATTCAGACCCCATCATTAGTTTTAACTCATGACTTTCAACAATGGGGCGAGAATGTTCGGTCCTTGCCTTGCTACTTGTATCATTGCTTTTCCCAATTCTTCTGATGTAATGATGCTGCTTAACGTATCATCAAAATGTTGGTGGCACCTGCCGAATGCTTGACTGTTCGGTTTGAGCTTTCCATTCTCCCTGACGGAACTCTTTTTCCCACTTCGAAACCACAATACAAGCGAGAACATGTCCAGGAGTATTACAAGCAGTACGTGCCATATCCAGCACACGGTCAATTCCTGCAATAATTGCGACGCCTTCTGCAGGAAGCCCAACTGCTGATGCGGTAGCTAAAAGGACAACTAGCGAACCGGATGGAACAGCAGCAATTCCTTTTGAGGTTGCAACGAGAACCCCCATTACAATCAACTGTTGTCCAAAATCCATCGGGATGCCATATGCTTGTGCCAAGAAAATAGAGCAAACAGAAAGGTACAATGTCGAACCATCACAATTCAGTGATAGCCCAGAAGGAATAACGAATGAAACAACGCGTTTCGAACAACCGTATGCCTCCATTCGATCCATTAACTGAGGCAGAATGGTTTCCGTACTTGTTGTAGAAAAAGCGATAAGGAACAAATCCCATACCATTCGAAACACTTTAAAGTAAGAAATCTTCAAGAACCAACCAATTATTGGGAATAGAACGAAAATAACAATAGCAAGCCCAAGATACACAACCCCAATCAACTTTGCCATAGGGATTAAGAGGGCAATGCCATACTGACCTACAGAGGCTGCCATGAGAGCGAGTACACCAATCGGTGCGGTTACCATGACCATTTGTGTCAGTTTAAACATGATATTTGCAACTGATTCCATAAACTTCATTGCCGGCTCTGACTTTTTGCCAATTGCTCCAGCAGCTGCACCAAATAAAATAGCGAAGAATATAACAGCTAATAAATCACTTTTTGCCATCGCATCAACAATGTTGCTTGGAATGATGTTAACAAGCATCGTTTTAAAATCGACAACCTTGGTAACGCTTTCATTTAATTGTGTGATATCCTTTTGAGCAAGGTGGGACAAATTGAGCCCGGCACCAGGCTTTAAAATGTTAACTAGTATAAGACCTAAACCTAAAATCAGAGTGGTAATAAATTCAAACCAAATAATTGTTTTAAGTCCTAATGAACCCATTTTTTTTATGTTTCCGTCACCTGATGACCCAATGACAATAGTGGTGAAAACAATAGGCACAACAATCATTTTAATAAGATGAATAAAAGCGTCGCCAATTGGTCTTAAGGATTGGCCAAGTACAGGAAAAAAATGTCCGATAAGTGCTCCAATAAACAGTGCTATTAATACTTGAAAAGCAAAAAACTTTTTCATATGTTGTCCTCCCTGACCGAAAGATTAATAGCCTCATCACACAATATGTCAATAAATAGATCATTCCATTCTCATTTGACTATTGAATGAGAAAAAAGAAATGGCTTTTAAAAATTGATTCTACATTTCCATAGACAACCTCCCATTTAAAAATATTTGTAATTATACCAAAAACTGTATCACTTTTTCGCAATTCAGTAAAATACTGAATTACTATAAAGTTATAAGAATAAATTATTAATCCCGTTTACATCTTTTATTGTTCCTTAATCAGCTGACGCACCTGTTAGTTTAGGTGATCCACAATGGTACATTTCTATTGCAGAATGAGAACAATATCTTAAACATGTATAACCCTGTCCTAAAATTAGGACAGGGTTAACATAAAACTGTTTAATTGTTGATAAAAACACTTCACCCAACTTAAAACAAACCAATAGAACTAGGTTACATCTATTTCTACATAAAGTTACTGCTGCAATATCTGAATAAGGTTGCCGCATGTATCATCGAAGACAGCTATTGTGACTTCGCCCATCTTTGTCGGTTCCATAGTAAACTTCACGCCGTTTTCCAATAATCGTTTGTACTCTTTATTAATATCTGCAACGCCAAACATTGTTGCCGGGATACCCTCGGCAAATATCTTCTTTTGATACTCCTGTGCGGCAGGATGCTCATTCGGTTCGAGTAAAAGCTCGGTACCGTCGTGAGCTTCGGGAGAAACAAGCGTGATCCACCTGAATTTCCCCATGGGAACGTCATGCTTTTTTACAAATCCCAGCTTTTCTGAATAAAATTCCAGTGCCTTGTCTTGGTCTTGTACGAATATGCTGGTAACAATGATTTTCATAATGTTTTGCCTCCTTTGATATTTGTGACGCATGGTACTGTGCTAACAATCTCGCTGCAAGAAAACGGACCCACACATTTGTCAGAAGTCTTGTTCCAATTTTATAAAATTACTCTATCCATCCTTTTAGCAAATTTTTAAGTGGTTCGTTGTTGAATATAACTACTCGATACTTTCCCTTTCGTTTTGATTTTACGAGCCCTGCATCTTCCAATACAGAAAGATGTTTAGCTATCGCTTGTCGCGAAATGGAAATGTCGTGCTTCATAATGAGACGTACCGTAAGTTCATACAACGTCAGCTCGTTGCGTTCGGATAGTTCGTCTAATATAAGCCGCCGAGTCGAGTCTCCGAGTGCTTTGAATATAGCGTCTTTGTCCCAATTCATATATCGAGTATAAGCAACTCTACGGTTGCTTGTCAAGAACAAGCAACTGTAGAGTTGCATGACAAAGGAACCGTATCATGCTTTCTTAACAAGTTAAAGTCACATAATTGTAGTTTGAACCATTATAGAAATATAATTTCAAAAAAAGTGCATTAATCCTCATTTGTTCATCACATTAGTAAAATTTTAAGCACCTGCCCCGTTCCATAAGAAAAAGGCTGCCGCGGCAACCCTTGTTATTGAAGTAAAGCACCTGTTAGTTAATAATCCGGTTTAAATTTGAAAGGATTGCATCAAACATTCTTCATCATCTATAATTTTCTTTTTTTCTTCAAAATCTATATTCAGCGTATTAAGAATCTTCCTCCAAAATATAACGGCAGGAATATTCTTGGCTAATTCAACAACAAAGTAGCAACCCTTTTTTTGTTTAAACAATTGCTTTAATAATGCAATGGCAATACCCTTTCTTCTATATTTTTTCAAAATAAAAATATCATTAATGCTGTAATCATATTCCTTATTTAAAAACGGCCTTTCCAAGAGTAATAAAAACCCTACAATTATCTTATCTTTTTTCAAAAAAAATGGTGTTAACCCTTCCCTCTTCCAAATTAATTCAAATGAATCAAATTCAAATGAACCATCTGATGATATGTTTAAACCCTCGGTATACTCCGAAAGGTCATGTAAATAAAGGGAATATAAATTCTTAAGAATATGCCTTTCATCTGTGGAAATTTGATTTAAGGAAACAGTCATTATCATACCTCTTTTACAATTAATCAAATCTCTTTATTATTTCGACATAAACTTTCATTTGCCCTTCATGAACTAAACTGACCCGATAGTTCCATAAGAAAAAGCTGCCTTATAGACAGCTTCGATCTTCAGCTAACGCACCCTTTAGTTCAACAACAAAATTTATTATTATCCTATTACTTCTCCCAAAGCTCTATACGTCTTCCCTCTGGATCTTCAATCCAAATAAACTTTCCAAATTCATTAATCGCCTTTTCCATAACAAGGGGTACACCCATTTTTTCTAGATGTTTGATACTGTCATCCAAATTTTCAACTTGAAAGTTTAACATCACTTGTTGTTCTGTTGGAAAATAGCGGTCATTTTCAGAAAAGAAGGAAAAGATAGTTTCATTGCCTGATTGTGGTGTAATAATGGTACCATTCCAATTATCAATTTCCATTTTCAGGACTTTACTATACCATTTTTTTATTTCCTCTATATTTTTAGTCCTCCAAAAGATTCCTCCAAAACCCTTTATTATCATAAGAATCCCCTTCCTCTCCCATTAGTTATTAATTTAAATTCTAGTTTTGAAAGCGAATTCCTTCTTTCACTAACCTGCACAGTTAGTGCCATAAGAAAAAGCTGCCTTAAAGACAGCTCCGAACTTCAGCAAACGCACCCATTAGTTCAATAACATAGTATCAAATTATATTTCATATCACACAAACAACATTTCCTGTATCTTGTATTATTGTGGCTCGTACCCTTTGTAGCGTTGGTGAACGTGCTAGTTATGTCATTAAGCTTCCCTTCTTTTCTGGAAAAAAGGGCAGTTGTAAAATTCAATGATAGTAAATTATACAAAAATATTTAAATATTAATTTATTTTCGAAACTTTTCAAATAAAATGCTACCCATTGAGAATGAGTAGCAAATAATACAAGTTATTTGAAAATAATTTGTAGTTTTCCATATACTTTGCCAGAGGAATATCCATCTTTCACATCAACATAAAATTTACCAATTTTCATATCTGTGAATAATGTATTTCCACCTGCTAGGCTATGATAGCCTGTGCAATTTCCAGTACTAGCATTGCAGAGACGAGCCCATAAGTTACTATAATTAGTCAATAACTTACTTCCAGAAGACGTCTTTAAATAGATTGGGGAAACTAGTTCTACCTCTAAGTCACTGCCTTTGTTAGGGTTTCCAATTTCACCATCCCATTTTCCATCTTCTGTTTGAAAAGAATACTGAGGAACACTTGCTTGAGCAGAAGAAGTACTTAATACCATTCCACCTACCAGAACTAACACAAAGGTACTTAAGATTGAAAATAAGCTTTTTATGTTATTTCCTCCTCCAATCTTTATCCCTTTCATAATATCAGAATAAACTAATTATTAAAATAGTTAAAAATAACCAAAGCTTCTTATGTTCAAATATCTTTTAGTTACGACATCTTCATCAATCTTACTTAAATAAAGTTCATGAACCGCAAACATCAGTAATTTCTGTTTTTTCTTATATAAGCTAAAAGGCGGTACCTACAAAACTTATCTTATGAACAGAAAAAAGTAGAAGTCAAAGTTATTAACATGATGTATTAGGTTGGAGGTTACTTCTTATTGTTTAACGAAAAGTTTTTAACCTTTCCATTCCACTTCACTTCTATATCGATAACATCAGTTTTTGACGTAGAAAATTCACCTTTTTCATTATTATGTGTTTTGTATTCACCAGTACTATTCAATTCAATATCGCCCATACCCCAAGCATAATTAGGAGCATTAATCTTATATTCAAGGTTTTCAACAGCTTTATAATCTTTTCCTTTGATCTGTAATGCAAACTTTTTAGTTTCTTTATCGTTATCAGTTTTTACTACATTTAATTGAACTGTTACTATTATATTGTCGCCCGTTTTATAGTTTAGATAAGTTACAAAACTGACGAATGATTTTCCGGAGTCCTTGGCATAGTAAACTTTTCATTCCTTCATAAAACTAGTAATTTGACGATACAGCTTCTCGGGATGGGTGAGATTGACCATATGGTCAGCACCTGGAACTTCTATGATTCGAGCGTCTGAGTGCTTTCGAAAGTAATTGGCAACACGAAGGTTATCGGGTGAATCCTCCTTACCGATTATCAATAATGTTTTGGCCGTCAATTCTCCTAATCTTTCGATGGCCGGTGGTTGCGGCCAAATCAATTTAACAGCCGGCCAATCAAACATTCGCTTCATATGGTGCCTGAGCATTTGAACCATCAAATTCCGGTGAGGACTCACCGTTACAACGCGATACGATGGATCACTGAGCAAAAGCTCTACCATCTTATCGATATCGGGAGCGGCTTCATGAATCTTCTTCATATTCTTTTCAAATTCCTTTGAATAGCTAAACCCAGATAATCCAGGCGCAAGCAAAACAAGTTTTGAAACCATTTCAGGATAATTCAGAGCGAATTCAGTGGCAATTTGGCCACCCATTGAGTGACCGATGAGTGTCGCCTGATTGATTTCTAGATGTTCAAGTAACGACAGCAAATCTTCAACAGGGTTGACATCTTCTAAAGGGGACGGTGATTTCCCGGTCCCACGTCCGTCAAAAGCAACGACCTTGAAGTGTTTCGCTAAAAGAGATGCGACAAATGTCCAGTTCCGTACATCAGCACCACCAGTGAGGAGAACCACAGGATGACCATTACCATTAACTTCGTAATACAAATCCATTGAAATCCCTCCATTCATTACAAAATCTTATAATTTAATAATTAAAACTATGTTATCTTTCTTAAATAATCCTGCTTTTTTTCTGGCTTAACTTACAATTCAAGAAGCACCCTTTTAATTTCCTTCCTTATTCTAGAATATGGCCCGATTGTTGAACACAAGTTAAAAACCTCTCTTCAACTAAACTGCCCCTTCGTCCCATAAGAAAAAGCTGCCTTGAAGACAGCTCCGATCTTCAGCTAACGCACCCATTTGTTTAAGTACATTTCTTCTCAATCTTGCCGGCAATTATGGTGTCTTATAACAAAAGCTACCAATATGTCGGCATCCTTGCTTTTAGCAACTCCTGTATTTTCCTATTCCACACAGTATGGTGAACCCAATAGAATCAAAGAACAGCTAAACCTTGCGAACCAAAGTAAGGAATGTTAGTCCAGGCAGCAACCTGCAATCTTACTAGACTACCATCATCTTGAATATTAAATACTGAAACTGTTCCCTGATTTCCGTTAAGGGTGTAAAAATGCCGTCCATCTCTGCTCACTCTAACATCCATCGGAAGACCCGGTGCTGTACCTGGCGGTGTACTGGTAATATGCTTTACCACTGACAGTGCTCCATTGGGATCAATTTGGTATGTCGAGATGGTGCCGCTTAAAGTGTTGGTAATGTATGCAAAACGTTCATCTCTCGTTGTTACAACCCAACAAGCAGTCATATAACCGCTTGGTACAGAACCGCTGAGCACCTGAAGGATACCGTCATTGCTCAATGAATAAGATGACAACGCATTTGAAACAGCTTCTGTAACTAAGAGGATTCCGGACGATAGAAAATATGCACCCAATGGCCCTTGACCATAAGAATCATTAACGATCGGCCCTGTAAGCGTACCCTTTTGATTCACATGAAATACACATAGATGGTTTGAAGTAAGCTCGGATACAAGGATTTTGCTACCGTCAGGAGTGAAGAGAACCTGAGCCGGCTGAGCATTGACGGTACTGAGAGAATAGATGGATTCGGGAATAGGAGTAAGCCGTCCGTTATCATCTATGCGAAAACCAGTGATATTGGAAGCAAAATTGTTAGTGGCATTCCCTACATTGGAAACATAGACAATATTACCAAACACATCTACGCTGTTGGGCTGAGCACCTCCTGATGGCTTCACATCCATGAAAACAAGTGCTCCGGAGTCGGTTATGATGAAACTACTTATACTATTGTCACCGGCGTTAACAGCAAGTAGGAAACGCCGATCACGAGACAAAGTAAGGGCGCCTTGTGACGCAAGAGGGTCGATGCCATCGTTTGCAGTTGCAGTGGAGACTTCCTTTGAACCAGTACCTCTACCATGAGTTGGGTAGGCACCCACAAATGTGAGCATTCCATTCATGTCCCTGTAAAAGGCAATGATTTGATTCATTACTTCATTATTTGTCATCATGTACACCATACTCACACGCTCACGAAAATAATTGTTGATGATCTGCATTTTATGACTCTCCTCCTTTGCATAATTTAATATGATTCTTTTACCCTTTAAATTCCACAAATCGATGTAAATTATTTTACAAACAGAGGTGGACTATCATCCCAATTATCCCACTATCCTGACCCTTTAGTTGCATAAGAAAAAGCTGCCTTAAAGACAGCTCTGATCTTCAGCTAACGCACCCGTTAGTTGAATAGTAATCGTCAAATATTCCCCACCTACTACTTGTAAATAGCTCATGAGATACTCTCCTTACATCATACATGTGGAAGTTTTTTTATGAAAAAACGCCATATAAAGAAAGAATGGGAAGCTCACATCCAAGATTTTAAAGAAAGTGGATTATCAAAGGCTGAGAATCTTTAGCCTTTTTCATGTCCAAGTAACTCCAGAGCACGGTTAGCAATGATTTCACTTATATTTATATTCATTGATGTACCAGCCCCCCTTGGATAGGATCGACATTGAAATCATTGTCGATCTTTCCTTCAATGATCTCATCTGTAGCTTCAATAATTACATCCCCAAGTCCTTGATATGAACGTTCCAGATCCATATTGGCGAGAGCCGCAGCTTTTTTAACTAGCGCTAAAGCTTTAATCAGCTACAGTCTCAATAACAAATTCGCAAATAAAGAAGCCCGTTCAGGGAGTGTATCAATTTGAATATGTTCATATTCTGCATGAATTCCTTTTCCACACGAACCTAAACCGTCAAGAGTTGGAATACCAATAGCTGCTGTAAAATTCCCATCACTTCCTCCACCAACAGATGCTTCTTCTAATTTCATGCCAAGTTCGGATGCAACAGATTGAGCACATTCAAACAGTTCTCTTGTTTGCTCAGATTTCACCATTGGTGGTCGATTCAAGCCACCGGTTACTTCTAATTTGATTCCTTTTAAAATTGGTTTTAAATTTAAAATGATATTCGTCACTCGTCTTGCTTCTTCTTCTGTTGAGACACGTAAGTCAACATGAGCTTCTGCGTATTCGGGAACCACGTTTCTCCCACTTCCTCCAGTAAACGTTCCTACATTGACAGTTGTTCCTTTTTCGTAATTGGTCAATTCTTGCAGTACAATCACTTGCCGAGCTAGTTCTTCAATAGCATTGATGCCTTCTTCATGATGATTACCAGCATGGGCAGCCCGCCCCCATATTTTTATATCGAAAGTTCCTGTTCCTTTGCGAGCTGTTTTTAAAGCTCCTGATCCAGCTACAGCAGGTTCAGCCACTAATACAGCATCACTTTTTTGTGCTTCTTCTTCAATGTATTTCTTAGAAGCGCCTGAACCAATTTCTTCATCTGAATTGCAAAGAAAAACGATTTTTTTATTTAACGGAAGATTTAGCTCTTGAATGGCTTTAATTGCCCATAAAGATTGGATAATACCACCTTTCATATCTAAAATACCAGGGCCATACAGTTTATTTCCTTCCTTTCTAAGACTAAGTCTGCCTTCTTTCCAAACTGTATCAAAATGCCCTATGATCAAAATTTGTGGTTTACCTTCTCCGATTGTAAATTTCAGGTGATTCCCCACTTTTTTTTCTTCTATTAATTCGTATCCTACATCCAATCGCTTTTGAAAGAGCTGGCTTAAATATGTACCGCACTCATCAACTAATTCTTTATTGTATGAAGGTGATTCTTTTCTTACAAATTCAATCAAATCATCCAACATATCTTGTTTATGAACTTCGAGATAGCTAGAAACGTCATTTTCGATTAGTAACTTACTCAAAATAATTCCTCCTCTAAAACACTTCTGTACATTTTTTTCTATCAATTAATATATTAGCAAGAATTATGCCAATTTTTTTCTTTATAAAATCAACTACCTTTGTTTCTTAGTGTAATTTATAGGTTATTTTTTAAGTTATCAACACCTATAAAACAACCTATAAATGATCCATTTATTTAATATAAGCCGCTTTGTAGAAGCTATTCCTTTCCTCATAGAATTGGCATGCTTTTTGCATTATTTTTATTGTGAGTATTTGTACTCGAATCTTAGTTCAAAAAAAAAGGAAATACAAGCAGAGGAGGAGAGACTTTCAAGCTTTATCATTGAATTGCTATAATGTAATAAGGGGGAAATATAATTATGCAATCTACGGCTCAAAAACTGGTTCCTAAACCTATTAAAAGAAAAACATTTAAACAACCTGATGCTTATGTTCTTTTGTTTTATATTTTAATTGCCTGCACCATTGCGACATATCTTGTACCGGCTGGGGTATTCGATCGAATTAAAAAAGGTGATATTACGATGACTGTCCCTGGAAGTTATCATGTAGTAAAATCCACTCCTGTTAATTTTCTTGAAATTTTTACTGCAATTCAAAGTGGAATGGTCGCCGGTGCTCCTTTGATTTTTCTTATTTTATTTACTGGTGGTGCATTGGCAGTTATTGATAAAACGGGAGCAATTGATACTTTCATTCGGAGTATTATTAATTTATGTAAGGGGAAGGTACTTCTACTCATTATTCCTATTTGTTTCATGTTTTCTATACTTGGTACTACCGGAATTATCGTGAACTCCGTTATTGCCTTTATCCCTATAGGTGTAATGATTGCTCGCAAATTAAAATTAGACGCTATTTTTGGAGTATCTATCATTTATCTAGGTACTTATGCAGGGTGGAATGTTTCTCTTATAAGCCCACAAACATTAGGCTTATCACAGCGTATTGCTGAGCTTCCATTATTATCTGGAATGGGTTTCCGTATTGTCATTTATCTAACTTTCTTACTATGTACAATATTATATATATATCGATATGCACGTAAAGTTCAGAACACTGGGCACAGTATTTTAGGTTTGGAAAAATTCCCTAATTCTTTAGGTGTCAGCGAGAACGAAATACAAACACAGAAATTAACATTACAACATAAGCTTGTTTTATTATTTTCAGGTGGATCTTTACTAGCATTTATTATTTGCACACTCATTTTTAAATGGACTGAAAGCGAAATGGCAGGTTTATTTATTTTTATAGCTATAGGTGCTGGGCTTATCTCTCGAATGAATGTGAATGATATCGCTAAAACATTTATGGCTGGATGTCAGAAACTTGTATACGGTGCATTAATTGTAGGAATGGCCCGAGCTGTAATTGTTGTGCTTGAACATGGCCAACTTCTCGATACCATTATATACCACCTTTCGACTCTTTTGGCTCCACTTTCTCCTGTTACTGGAACCTTAGGTATGTTTTTAGGAAGTGCAGCTCTTCATTTTTTAATTTCTTCTGGTTCAGGAGAATCAGCTATGTTAATGCCAATATTGGTGCCACTTGCTGATTTGTTGCATATTACTCGTCAAGTAGCTGTACAATCTGTTTTATTTGGGGAAGGCGTAGTGAATTGTATTAATCCAACCTCAGGTGTGTTAATGGCAATATTGGCTACTAGTGGTATTTCATATGGCAAATGGCTTAAATTTATGATTCCTTTATCGATCTTATGGGCAATCTTAGCAGCCATTTTCTTAACAATTGGTGTATTAATAAAATGGGGTCCTTTTTAAGTTACCTTAAAACCTGTTAGAATAAGAGCAAAATGTAATTGTGTGGTAAGGAGAAGAAGATGAAAAAGCCTACTATACTTCTTGTAACTAGCACTAAAACAGTAAGCAAAACATTTGAAGAAAATCTTCAAATGTTTTTTGGTTCAAAAATTGACATTGATACATGTTATGAAACATTGCCATTAAATGAAAAGGTTATCCATAAAGCTGATTTAATTTTACTGTCTAGCCCAGTGCTAGAAGAAGCGTTTAGAAAATTGAATTTAAATATTCCTCTTATGGTTGCTCGACGTTCTATTCGAATTGCAAAGTTAGAACAGCTTTTGGATTTGCCTGCTAAAACAAAAATTTTATTAGTTACTAACTCCATGAAAGTGGCTAGAGACTCTATTGATGTTCTACACGCCTTTGGATTTGGACATTTAACGTTAATTCCTTATATTCCTGGTCTTACAAGCTTCGAACAGACAGAGAAACTAGAATTGGCTATTACGTTTGGACAAGATGAACTTGTGCCGAAACATATCAAAAGCACTATCTATTTAGAAACCCGACCAATTGATTTAACAACTATGCTTGATATTGCTCGTCTTTTAAACCTTTCCTTAGAAAAGGCGCATTTCTATACGGCAGAATTCTTTAGAGATTTTGTGAATATGGGAAGGAATTTATCATTAGCAATTCAAAATGAAAAACAATTAACACAAAAATTAGAATCGATTTTAAATGCAGTACATGAAGGGATTATAGGGCTAGATGAAAAAGGCATTATTACATTGATAAATGAAGATGCATATCAAATTCTACAACTCCCTTCTATAAATTTTATTGGAAAGCATTATAGAGAAATTCTACCTGATTTTCAGATTAATGAGACATATTTAGATCAAAAAGAACAACTTGATAACTTATTTCAAATAAACAATCGCTCTTTGCTAGTATCGAAAGTTCCTTTAATCCTGAACAAACAACTAGTAGGCCTTGTCATCACATTTCAAGATGTTACAAGGGTTCAAAGAATGGAGCAAGAAATTAGACGGAAAAGTACAGAGTTAGGTTTAACCACAAAATATTCATTTGACAATATTATTGGGGAAAGTTCTTTGATTTTATCTGCAAAACAAAAAGCAGTTCAATTGGCTAAAAGTGATTATACAGTGTTAATTACTGGAGAGAATGGTACTGGAAAAGAAGTCTTTGCTCAAGCTATACATAATAGTTCCGAAAGAAAAGATGGTCCATTTGTGGCTGTTAATTTTGCGGGACTAAGCGAAACGCTAATAGAAAGTGAATTATTTGGATATGAAGGTGGGGCATTTACAGGTGCTAGAAAAGAAGGAAAAATGGGCTTATTTGAATTAGCCCATAATGGAACTATTTTCATGGATGAAATTGGGGATGCTTCCCTAAGTCTTCAAGCATCCCTTCTACGCGTTCTTCAAGAACGTCAAGTTATGCGTGTAGGTGGCAATAAAATAATACCGATAAATGTACGAGTTATTGCAGCTACCAATCAAAACTTACATCAAATGATTCGAGAAGGTGCGTTTCGTGAAGATTTATATTATCGTCTAAATGTTCTACCATTGCAAATCCCTTCACTTAGAGAAAGGAAGCAGGATTTATTTATATTTATAGATTTCTTTTTAAAATCAAATAAGAAAAATCTAATGTTTGAATCAAATGTAAAAAAACTTTTAATGAATTATAATTGGCCAGGTAATATACGAGAACTTGAAAATTTTTTCCATTATTTAATGGTCACTGTTGAAGGGAATGTAGTCACTAAAATTCATCTACCAGATCAGATTTTACTATCACAAGAGACTGTTAGCTCCTCTGATAATTCATTATCAGAGATTGATGAGACACTTCTCTTCTTAAAAACAGGAAGTTTTATAGAAGATTATAAATCGATATTACAAATACTATGGAATTGTAAAAAGAGAGGAAAGAACGTGGGAAGAGGTGTGATACAAGAAATGCTCCCTTATTTTTTGTCAGATTCCAAATTGCGCCATCGATTATCAATATTAAATAAAGCTAATTGCATTAAAGTCGGAATTAGAAAACAGGGAACAGAGATTACAGAAGTTGGTATAAAGATACTTAATAAATTAAACGAGTGAATATTGCATTCAAATTGGTTTTTGGTAGAAAAACTTTAAGTTTCTAAGTAAGATAAAAAACGGACAGAAATAATTCTTATTCTGTCCGTTTTTATCTTAAAATGCGTATGATTCGCATCAGCTGGCACTAAAACATTAGAGGATATTCCTTTTACTTATTAATAATTTTATTTGTGTATTACCTTATTGATGCTGCAATAATACTCCGATTGGTAATCCCAATATTGCCAATTAAATATCCACTTAATTTTATGCATAAAATTACAGTTAATACACCTAAAACCAAGCCAATTATCTTTATATTATTTTCTTCAGATGATCCACCCTATTACCTAACCTGTCCCGTTAGTTCAATTAGAAAAAGGTTGCCGCAGCAACCTAATTATTGAAGTAAGCACCTTTAGCTCTATAAATTAATTTTTTTTTTAGATATCATTACTTTATCTTCATCCCATATACGTTCCAAGATCACCTCATTATTAATACAGTTTATATGAGGTGAACACACTCTTTTTTGTTACTTCTTTTAATTTAAAAGAATAGCGTTTTTTTATTCATATAGATATAAATTTATTTTCACTTAATAGTGAGAAGATAAGCAAATAAATATGAATTTATACGTTATTTAAGGTAATCGAATCTCAAATTTCCCTAAAAAACCTAAATCACCTTGGTAACTTAACTTTCCTTGTTGAATTAATTGGTATACTCGAAAAGCTAAATACGTATCCCCTATACATTGATCACTTTCTCCCATTACTTCCCCAACGATACGAGATGCTTTTTGATATTCCTTTGATGTATTTTCTAAAATAGATGCATCATAATAATCTTCAGATACAGCTACTATTTTTCCATTTAATAATATTCTCAATACATCTTTCGTTTGAGACCATTTTTCCCAATCATTTATCAAACTTTCAATTGTTAGATGGGACATGTTTTTTTTCATTTGAAGAGCATCTTGAATCAGTTCTGGAGGCATTTCACCTAAACTTCTTATCCTATATGGAATATATTGGTTCTGCAAATCACGCACCTTGTATTCTATATGGCGACTGTACTCTGTAACATTCACTTCTTCAAATTGAATATTTTTATTTTGGAGTAAAAATGCTACAAATCTCAAACCGATTTCATCAGATACATTACCACCATGCCATAAAATCACTTTACTATCAGTTGGAACTTCTGTTGCAATTTGTGAATTTTTTTTAAGGGTTGTTTCAATCCAATCTAAATAATCTCTTTCTGAGGCTGGGCCTGTTTTTGTTAACACTTCTTTCAGCCATTGTTTTCTTTCTTGCATCCCTTCATTTGACTCTAATTTATAAATAGGGCCTATAGAAAAGTCCTTGTTAATACAAATGATTTGTTCGTTTTGGTGTTCCTTACTTTTATGAAAAGCACTTTTTAAATTTCCACACGCAGAATCTCCAAAGCTAATATGTATAACATTCATATTTCAATATCTCCTTACTGACTTAATATAGCTATTTTTATATCGAAAGAACAAGTATATATGAATTGCTCTTACTGACTTTATTATATGTGATATAAAAAGGAATATGAAATTACATATTACATATACATTACATTTTTGTACGCCCAGTAATACCATATAAATGACAAATTTTTTTCGTTATGGGGATACAAAGTTAGTTTAGCTTGATAGGCATGTGATGGTACCCCTTATTGAACTAAAGGAGTTGTATTTATGACACATGGATTTATAAGATTCATTCAGATATACACAGCTCTTTATTCAACTAACCTGCCCCTTTAGTTCAATTAAGGAAAAGGCTGCCCTAAAACCAGCTCCGTTCTTCAGCTAATGCACCCGTTAGTTGAACAAGAATAGTATATTAATCTATTGCAGCAGATTTACTATGTAACCGATGTGCGAACAAAAAAGACCCTCAATTGAAGGTCTTTACTCATATGAGGAACAATGTGGATAAAGGCCCCTCCGTTAATGTATCAATAAGACCATTTCTCATCATCTGTAACCCACTGATTTTTCTTTAAATCAAAAGATTCATAATCATCGTGAAGAGAAAAGTAGGCTGGCAATGTGATTGCTTGTCCATCTGCTTTTTTCCAGCAATCTGCGACCCAAGTAGCAAACGCTTGTTTTTCTGCAAGGTTAATTTCTTCTTCATTTTTTTCGTAGAAATCCCAAAAGTCATCTGTTTGATTACCTAAAAGGTGGGTGTATCTTACATTTTCAATCATACCCAGACTACCTGCAAAGATAGTAGAATCCTTACCCTCGTTAAAAACTTCATTAGCTTGTCTATCCATTGAGAACATAGTAATGGATAAGTCAAACTCGGAAGGATCATCTACAAATGCTACAAAATCCAATAATTCCACTTTAGAGTAAATGGTGTATTTATGTAACTCCTTTAAATTACTGATTAATGTTTCCGATTTTGCTTCAAGGTTTTCTTCGACTGACTTCATATAACTGTCTACCGTATAAAGAGATTTAACTTCTTCATCTTCTTTGACTGTTTTTTCTTCATCTTCTTTGACTATTTTATCATCGGAATTGGCTTTCCTGTTCTCCGTGTTTAATGCTTCACAACCAAATAACCCCAATAATAAAATAGAAAATAAAACAAGTGGTGCCTTTTTCAAATATTATCCTCATCTCTATAACTTTTCCATCATTCTTCAACCAATTATAACAAACCTTATACCTAAACGGTCTCCGAATCATACAAAAAAAACCTGAAAAGGATTCCAAGTAGGTCATCTTTACCAGATGCGCTAATGCCTTTTCCAATAATCCATAAGAAAATGCCGCCTTAAAGACAGCTCCGATCTTCAGCTAACGCACCCGTTAGTTTAAGTGTTATACTTCACAAATTATTAAAAAATATTTAATTCTAGAAATTCATCAGTTTCCATAAAACCAAACTTCTTATACACTGGTCTACCCATTTTTGAAGCCCCAAGCCATATTTGTGAAATACCTGAAATCTTAACTTCATCAACTAATTTAGTTAACAGCTTTGTTGCGATTCCTTGCCCACGATAATTTTCATTAGTATACATATTTGTGATATAAGCCTTTTTTCCAGTCTTATTAGTGTAACAAGGTGGAAATTCATAAAAAATTACTGCACCACAAGCTATAATTTCTTCATTATCCTCCACTAGCCATTGAAATAAAGTACCATCACTTAGTTTATTTTTAAAGAAAACATATAGTTCTCTATCAATATCTATATTAGGTTCTATCCCCTCATCAACTAATTGCTTTTTTCTTAACTCGACCAATTTATCAATATCATCGATATTTGCTTTACGATATTTCAACTTCTCACAACTCCTTTATAAAATTACAACTGACCAGCCCCATAGCATAATTAATTCTCATCATTTTACCATTGATTCTTATTAATCTAAACAAAAAAAAGGTAAAAGTTACCTTTCCTTATTGATTTTACCACAAAAGACCATTTCCCTTATAGAACTAACCTGCCCCGTTAGTTCCATAAGAAAAAGCTGCCTTATAGACAGCTCTGATCTTCAGCTAACGCACCTGTTAGCTCAATAAGAGGTACCTCCAACATTTTTCCTATGAACAGAGATGGAGACTATTGTGTCATTTTCATAATTAGAGCATAAAGTGATATTACCCATTTAATTAATTTCCTCCTTAAAAACAAAAAGGAGATGTTTCTATATGTCACGTTGTGAATCAAGTTGTGATGACGGTTTTGGATTTGGTGGAGGTTTCGCCTTTATAGTCGTCTTGTTTATACTCTTAATCATTGTTGGAGCTAGCTTTGTTGGTGGCTGCGACGGCTACGGTGGCGGTTACGGCGGCGGTTACGGATATGGCGCCTGTTGTTGAAAATAGTATGAAAAAAGCCGACCTTTATTGGTCGGCTTCTTCAAATTTGATACCTATTTCTGGGGAATGATAGCTATTTTGAGGACTCTAATTATGGTCCAGACGATAAAACGCGAAAAAATATGATAATACATTTTATGAAAAATAAAGCCCCGAATTTCCTGCGCTTAGGATCCTCAAGGATCTCATATCTTTAATGAACTAACGCACTCGTTAGTTCAACAAGAAAAATGACCGCAGCAACACTCATTATCTTTAGTCCCGTTCAAAAGTTTAACACTTACATACCATTAAATGATTCCCATCAGGGTCTTTGAAATTAAACCAATGATTATGCATAATTTCTGTTGTTAATTCCACTTTTCTTCCCTTAATATATTCATATGCTTCTTCTATTTTATTACTGTTAAAATGAAAAACTGGAGTTTTAAAAATATTTTCTTCTGAATAAATCTTGCTATCTAAAACAATCCCTATTCCGTTCATAGGTACAATATATAAGTGACCGTATAATATCTCACCATCTGCTGCTAACCCCAATAAGTCACAATACCATTTTCGAGCTTTTTCAATATTACTTACGGGAATAAAAATTGTTCCGATTTGATTTAATATGGGGTTCATATTTCTCACTCCTAAACCGAATTTGTTAAATAAATTCATTCGCTTTAAGTTTTATATTCCCTTCTTTATTCGTAACCTGCCCCGTTAGCTGAATAAGAAATGTCATATGTAACCATCAAAGAAGTTGTCCATGTAAGATACGGGATAAGATAAAAATAATTAACCCAACTATCAGTAACTTTACATGGATTGATTTACTTTTCTTTTGTTCACTCTTCTTATTTTTCGTGTCTATAATCCACATATTAATGACGCTAATAAACATAAGTAAAATACCTAAGAATGCAAGTAAATAAAATAAAAAATCCTCCATCAAATTCACCTCTTATTCCTATATTACCCAAACACACCTACTTCAACTAACCTGCCCCAATAGTTGCATAAAGAAAAAGCTGCCTTAAAGACAGCTCCAATCTTCAGCTAACGCACCCGTTAGTTCATTAAGAAAAGCGAAACTTCTTCAAGAATCGCGCCCTTTAATGGAGTAATCATTAATTTTCTAGGTTAGACAATTGATAATATACTATTAAGACAATTATCCATTCTACCACCACCTAATAAAATCTTTATATAATCTCAATTAGATAATATGGTAGCGACATCTTGAATTGCCTTTCTACCTGCTAGGCTAATAACACCTAACTGAAAAAAGCCATGTGTAACTCCAAGGTACCGTTGGCATTGTGCTTCTACCCCTGCATTAAGTAAACGACGATAAAAATCTTCACCTTCGTCGACAAGAGGGTCAAATTCAGCAGTTAAAATGTGAGTCTCTGGTAGCCCTTCGAGATCATCTGAGTATAACGGACTTGCTTCTGGGTGCTCAGGGGGTAGACAATTTGATAAATAAGCCTCAAAGCCACTTACTAAAGCATCGGCTGTCACCACATAATCATCACCGAATTTTTTATAACTATCGCTTGATGCCTTTGCATCAAGCATTGGGTAAATTAGAATTTGCCGTTTAGGCATCAAATGGCCTTGTTTTTTTAATCGTAAACACGTTACTAAAGCAAGATGTCCACCTGCGCTGTCGCCAGCAATAGAAATGTTGTCTGGATTCCCTCCCTCAAGTTAAAGCAGGGGATGTCTAGGCCCCACATGTTAAAGGGACTTTTTTCATTTTATCCAGTTAAATTGACAAATAGGACGTTATGAGACTTGTGACGTTAAAATTCCAGAATGGAGCAAAATTATCACCTATCAATTCATTACATAAAAAACTCCATTCCTGCCAACAACTCCATATCGAACATCCTTAGCCGTGATTTTTCGATCTTTGCATTGTTTCATAACCCATTCTTCGTTGTATAAAGAGGTTAAATTTTTTGTAATAATTTCACCATTAAATATGAGTTCAATAGGAATTTCTGAAGTTATTAGATCTATATCCTTCTTCAATAATGGCTGGTATTCTTCTTTTTTTTGAATCGAAAGTTTTCCGCTTACTTCGAGTATGGCTGTTTCGATTTGATCTATCTTAAATAGCCCTTGTTCCCTGATTTGCTGTTTTAAATCATCGATAGAATATTTAGCTTTTTTCATGTTGAACTCATTGATTTCCCCTTTTTCAATAATAATAAGAGGCTTTCCCGATAAGTATTTTCGAAAACCTCTTTGTTTAAAAGAAAAAAGAGAAGAAAGGAAAAAGATAAAAATCAGTGTTAGAAAGGAAGCAAGTGTTGGAAAAAATTGAAGGTTTGTATCAAATCCCATATTCGCAATATAGGAGCCAACTGTTACAGATAAAGCAAAACTATAATAATTTAGTTGGGAATTCATACGTTTACCAAATAAGTATGTAAAAACAAGTAAGACTATATAGGAAATAACTGTACGAATAATTGGTTGTATTAAGTCTTCCATGAAAAGCTCCTTTAAGTATGTTTCAAATTTCATTGAGATAACGGCTACTAAAATGAAAAAAGCCCTCTAAATTCTTTGGTTTAAGGGTTGTCTAATCCAAAATATTAGTTGGTTTTTTCTAAAAAAGTAAATCATCTTTTATTATAGGGCGTACTTTTCTTACTAAATCTGTAATGTCATTTTCTCCGTTGTAAACAACTCTAACAATTTGAAAGTCGTCTGGATAGCGAACGGTGTTTTTTATCTTTTGTATCCACTCATAAGCTGATACGGCAGCAGTCCATTCCGGTTCTTTTCTAAAGTCAGTTGTTATTACTGAACAACTACCAGACTGTAAGAAATTAGCACCGTTCGCAAACAATTGAACCTCAATTTGAATCTTCATTTGTTACTCCTAAATCTCTATGCCTTTTTTTGTGTATTCTTCATCCTTAAGTTCAATAGTGTTATTTGAAACAGTTAAAGTTATATCAGCTAAATGAACTTTTGAGCCCTCAGGCATTTTATGAAGCCAACTAGAAAGATCATCAAATTTTTCTAATTTAGCCAGTGTAGGTGCTTCAAATTTGGTGTCCTCATGATCATATCCAAAGAAATCAACATCAGTCTTTGTAGATGCAGGATGAATATATATAAATAGGTTGTCTTTATTCATTACTCTTCTTCCTCCTTCTCATTGAACCCGAGTTCTTTAATTTCTTCCTCAGTTAATTCTACACTTACTACAAAATTATCTGTCTCATAGAAGGTGTAATGGTAAAAAATTCTAATTAAAACCCTTTTATTCCAGTATATCCTTTTTTTCTTATCTAATTCTCAAACCATTGAATCGAAGCGACATTCGTTATATGAAAAGCAAGAATTGTAAGACCGTAACTATTAACACGCGTTTAAGGGAGATAAGAGCTTTCTTTAATTTCCTCGTTAGAGAACGGCTAATAACGAAGAAACAAAATCCAATGAGTGAAATAAAGCTGTTAAAAGATAGGAAGTGCGCTGTTCCAACATATACAAATGATGAACTTGACCTTCTCTTTAAACAACCTAATCATAGAAAATTTACAGGCATCAGAGACTTAACAATTATGATGCTGCTTGAAACAGGTATAAGGGCATCTGAATGTATAGGAATCAATATAAAAGACATTGATTACTCGCGCTCAAGAATACTGATTCAAAACACAAAGGGATACAAACAACGCTTCGTACCGATTCAAGACAGGATGAAAGAACAACTCCAACGATACCTCTCGATTAGAGAGTATTAGAACATGATTTTCTATTTGTAAATATCGACAATGATCCATTAACTAAAAGACAGATGCAATCGCAAATATCCAGATACGGTAAAGCGATAAATATCCAAGCTACTTGTCATAAATTCAGACATACTTTTGCTCGATTATCTGTAGAAGCATCTGCTGGTATCTTTGAACTTCAAGCAATTTTAGGACATACATCAATGGACATGGTAAAGCACTATGTGAATTTGTTTTCTGATGACGTTATCAGAAAGCACAAAGAGTTTTCACCGATTGAAAATATAAATAAAAAAAGGGTACGAAATTAAGTCGAATGAAAAAAAAGAGACAAGGTACTCGCAATACCCTGCCTCCAAACATTTTAAATCAATAATCCTATAAAACTAAATATGGAATTTCCTTACCCTTATAGTATGGAAAAAAATTCGATGTTGCAAGGTGTCTTTAGTATTGCCTTTTTTAGGGTATTCCCTTGTGAGCTGCCGTTAAGCACAAGTTAATAGACAAAACAAAGGAAAAAATAGCTGATTTTAGGCAGGAGAAAACTGTTCTACAATTCGATTTTTCTAGCTTTATCGACAGTGAAAAGTTATAACCGTTTACTGTAGAACTGCCAAAATAATGCACTAGCATCTATTATGTCCACATGCACTTAGTGTTGCAACAAAATATAGTTAGGACCACGAGGACAGCGTACATTTTGGTTAGCTGTCTTTTTTATGGCAAAAAGAGAACATTAAATCTAGATACAGTCTATATTATCCTTATTCAAGGGAACTATATAATCAATTAACTTAATGCTGTCAGGAGCAGGGGGATTAATAATGAAAGTACTGTCGATGATCCAGCCTTGGGCAAGCTTATTTGTCCTTAGGGAAGCCGAATATGAAACAAGGACTTGGAGAACGCATTATCGGGGTCCTTTTGCTATTCATACGAGCAAAAAAGTAGATAAGCCCGCCTGTAGACTGGATGGAGTTGCCGAGCTGCTGGCTAAGCATGGGTATACAGAAGATAATCTGCCGACCGGAATGATAATTGGAGTCTGCAAGCTGAAAAACTGTTTGAAAATAGAAGAAAACAATGGAAACTGGGCGGTCTTAGAAGATAGTCGGGTTATTTCAGGGAACGACTTGTTTTTAGGGGATTACAGAGTTGGCGGCTATGCCTGGGAAATTGAGGACATGCGGATGCTCGATGAATATATTCCTGCAAAAGGGCAGCTTGGGCTGTGGGAGTTTAGCGGAAAGATATAAGTATCTAACCATAGTGGCACTGAATCTGGAAATTCTATGCTTGTGGTTCTCTTTGGGGTTGCCATTTGATTAGGAATTTACTGTTTTTTTGGTGGTTTTTCATAGTTCTGAGACTAATTTTTGCTTGTTTCCCCATTGCGCGGTTCAAAAAGAGGGAGAAATATGATGGTTTTTAGGGGATATCGGTTTCCGCAAATGGGGAATTTAACATTTTTTAGCCCGACTCAAAATCGTGTTCCTCTGGAGTGCCGGTTCGACCCCGGCCATCGGTATCACCAATAGCGAAGAATCGCTATTACATCAAGCTTCACACTTAATTGTGTGAAGCTTTTTTGTGTTCATGACACACTACAGAATATGTACAAATAATGTTTTAATCCTCAACGATTACATTAATAATTTCATTAAATTTAATTTTCTCAAAGAAACTATCTTTCTTCTGAATACTTAACTCTTTCGTGACAGGATCAATATACACACAGTATCCATGCAGTTCAATTGGATTTCCATCGTTATGCAATATAAAACTTATCGGTAAATGATATTCCATCGCATAATGAATGTTGTTTTCAAATTCTTCAACCTGGTATTCATCTAGGACAGGTTTTTTATTTAGGAAGTAATCAACCTCACCCATTTTTTTATTTAAAGCTTTATGTTCTGGCATAATCAGCGCTGCTTGCCATTTAACGAGCCCTCTATCACGAATTGTACTCATCAGAAAGATCCCTCCTTTTTATTTATTATATACGAACTAATGTTCTTATGAAAGGTAGAAAAAAATGCCTGTTCCAGAGAAGGGCTTTTCCAATTGTACGAAGACACAAAGATAAGTACATTGGGGACATGAATTTGAGTACATAGAGTTATTAATCCACTCAAAAACGCACCAATTCAATCTCTAAACTGTTTTGAGATACAAAATCGAGTACATTATAAACAATACAGTCATACAAATTTATCTGTATACACAAAGGGGAAGGCAATCTATACCCTCCCCTTTTTCGAACAACATATATTTTTAAACTTCTTGATTATTTTATAAAAAAGATAGATTATTTTTGTGATCCTTAATCAACTAACGCACCCGTTAGTGCAATAAAAAATTCTATTTTAATGCCTTTATCTTTCAGTTTCGTAATCATTAATGATTACTTCTATAATATTACAATGTTCATCTGCGACTGCTTTGTTTGATTGTTTATTATAGTTGTAGGTTATTAAAGCCTTCCATAAAGCCCAACCTCTTGCTCTATTCCAAGTTTCTGCATCAAAATTCAATGCATTCTTAAATGTCTTTCTGCTACTATCATCAAAAAAAGTCCAAGCCATTGCAGCATCGCAAGAAGGGTCTCCTACTCCCAGTATCCCAAAATCAATAACCGCACACAATTTACCATTTTCAATTAATATATTTCCTGGGGCTATGTCACCGTGGACCCAAACTGGTTCACCAGCCCACTTTGAAGTTAATGCCAATTCCCAAATTTCTTTCAATAGGTGTTTATTAAAAGTATTTACATTATTATTAATGGCATCTCTACACTCATCATCGTATACAACAATATCTCCGCCTCTATAAAAATTATGTTCGCCAGCTAAGGGACCTTCACTGGCGTCAATAGATTGTAATTCAACTAAAAATTTCCCCAAATCATTTGCAAATTGATTTGAATCATCTATATTTTCTAAAGTTAATGTCTCTCCATCCAACCATTTGTTGACTGACCAAGGATGTGGGTAATCCTCACTTGGTTCTCCTTTAGCTAATGGTTCAGATATTGGTGTAGAAAGATGCTTGGCTAAAATGGGTAACCATTTTTGTTCTTTTTCAACTTGGGGTACATAGGCTTCATCACTTGGTAACCTAACGCTCATACTGTTGCCTAAGTGAAAAGTTTTATTATCATTTCCACTTTTTTTAACAGGTTTAATTTCCAAATTAGACCACTCTAGAAATTGGCTATTTATTAACTTCGAAACTAAATCTACGTCGATTTTTATCATTTAATTTCTCCCTATAATTTTATTTATTCATCACCCAAAAACCAGTTACAGTCACAAATTTATTTGATAAACGCATCCTTATCAACCCCTTTAATTTGATTACATTTAATGTACCATATACTTACTACTACAAGGACATCTTATCCCACTATCCTGCCCCTTTAGTTCCATAAGAAAAAGAGCTGCCAAAGCAACTAAAATGTGAAACAAAAAAACCTCTATTAATTAGAGGTTTTTTTAGAACTATCTTGCATAACTTTTTCAATAGCTGAGATAGTAGATTTTATATCGTCACAGGTTTCGATAATTTGTGTATCCAAATGTGTTAGTTCATAACAATTATTGTCATAGCATACAGACAGTAACGGTATACCATTTTTGTTTTTGAAAGTTAATGTTATTTCACAGTTATTATACTGTTTTAAGGTTTCTAACATTGTTTTAATGTGGTCTAAGGACATATCGTCTAGTCTCCCTTCTATTACAGAGGGAAGATGACTAAGAGAAGTCAGGAGGTGCCCCATATAAATCTAATTTTAACTCTAATTAACTATAACATACTAATGATTAAAAGTATTGTTATTCGATGTAGCTACACAGTACGAACACACTTCACTTGTAAAAAACCTGCCCTTTTAGTTTTAGTGCCATAAGAAAAAGGCTACCTCAGCAACCTTCCTTATTGAAGTAAAGCACCCGTTAGTTCATTAAGATACAAAATTAATTATGCCTTCTCTTTTTTAAATTTACTTTTAGCTAATTCCTCCCAATCTTCAAAGGACAGCTTATCAGTAATATGTTTTAAAGCATTAGGAACTTCAACAGAACACATCATTTCCAAACTGTTACCATCAGGGTCTTCAAAGTAAACGGAAGCATTTTCTGAATATGGTCGAATAAATGGCTCAATAGATTTTCTACTACCAAATGGCACGACTTTAACTTGAATAGAATCTAACCATTTTAAAGATTCTTTTAAATTTTCATATGAAACTCGAAAAGCAATATGTCGTAAGGAAGGATGGTATGGCGTTTGATACTCATTTCCTTCCCACAAACCTAGCCAACTTTTTCCTTTTTCAATCCAAAAAAAAGCAGTTTCTTCATCACGCCATGCAAATTCTAAACCCAGCTTTTTATAAAACTCCATTGAAACATCTAAGTTTTTTACAGGCAAATGTGCTTCAAATATTCCTTCTATCAAGTTCTCAACCCCTCTACAATTATGAATATATTACCAATTATAGATAAACACATGTTTTATACAACTAATCTGCCCCGATAGTTCCATAAAAAAAAGCTGCCTTAAAGACAACTCCGATCTTCAGCTAACGCACCCGTTCTAAACACAACAAATAGTTGATTATTTGCATTTAAATTCAAATGTATTTTTTTCTAGACATATTGCTTCATCAAAAGTTTTGATAATAATATCAAAGCGCTGACTGTATGGATGCATAAATACTTCGTACTGAATCCGACGTTCTTCATGAGACTGCCTTAAATAATTGATATTGGTTCCTCTCTCAACAATATCACGGCTCGACCTTCTCATTAATTCCGTTTCACCATCTGTATAGAAGTAAATTTTTAAATCAAATAAATCTGGATTAATAAATGCGACACTCATTCCTTCTACAATCGTTACTTTGTTTTTCGAAGAAATTAACTCACTTTTCATATAATGCGTATCAATTGTATATAAATCTAAACCATCTCTAACCATCTGAACATCTCTTTCTAAAGAATGCAAATGATGAGCTGATGGATGGCAAGCCGTCATTTTATAACGATGATTTTCGTTTTGATATGTATAGTCGATAATTGCATGCTTTCGTATGTTCGAACTAACAATATATGGATCTGTATTAATATAATTCACTTCATTATGATTTAGTAGGATTGCGAGCCTATTGGCAAACGTCGTTTTTCCAGCAGCACCATGTCCTGAAATGCCAATAACAATCTGATCATCAGTCATTCTGACCCAATTTATGATTTCTTGTAATAACTTATCCATCCCTCTCCTCCTTTTACTAAAATAATGCTCTTTTCAGGCATAACTTACAAATTCCAGATGAAGCATCTGATTTCCTTTCTTACTCCAGAATATGGCCAATTGTTGAATAAAGATCAAACAGTACTCATCAACTATCCTGCCCCTTTAGTTCATTAAGCAAAAAGGCCACCAAATGGCAGCCCCTGTTCTCAAGCTAACGCACCCTTTATCTCAATAAGAAAAACATATCTTGTTAAAGTAATACATTTTATAACGGTTAATTTTTATTTTTGGTTAATACAATTAAAGTAAAAAATAAGTTAACAATTCCTAATATCACAAGGATTCTTGAAACATTTAAATTATCTAACCAAAAGACCCCAATTAGAATAATGATACTTACTAAAATGCTTAAACTTAGCTTTCTATTTATACCAATCTCCCCCTCAACTAAAATTTATTATACACCACCATATTTTCAGGATAATTCTTGTTAAACTAACCTGCCCCGATAGTTGCATAAGAAAAAGCTGCCTTAAAGACAGCTCCGATCTTCAGCTAACGCACCCGTTAGTTCAAGTAGGCACTAGTGCAACTTTTATTTATTTATTTACTCCTGCATCTATTTTCCAGTTATTTTGCAACTTCCGGATATAAATGATCTGACCAATGTGATATGCGTTATGAGTTGACACATTTCCGAGTATTGCCCACCATTTCACGTGTCCAGGATAACCATTAACTTCTCCCTCAACTTTTTCTTCAGATAATAACTCTTGCCAACGTAAAAGCACCTCTAATAGTTGTTTTTTTAAGTCAGCAAAAGTATGATTTTCAGGAATAATAAAGCTGTTATTATTATTTCCTATTGAAGGCACAGCATCAACGTGAGATTTTTGGTACCTTTTTTGCCATGTTTGATTCCAATATAGTAGATGCTGCACAATTTCAGCAATACTATTACTTTCTTCGTTTGGCTTCCAAAATGCATGTTCCTCAGACAATCTTTCTACTGAATCTGAAAATGGGAGGTACCAACTTGGGTCATTAGCATTTGCCAACAACTGATCCGATAAAACATCTTTTGCATGAACCATAACAAACACTCCCAATTTTTATATACTGTTTTTTCTAAATCTTTAAACAATGTCATCTTAATTATATTCTACATAGTATATTGATTGTCCTGTTCTTATTAAGCCAACCTGCCCCTTTAGTTGCATAAAGAAAAAGCTGCCATAATGACAGCTCTGATCTTCAGCTACCGCACCCGTTTGTTTAAGTGATTTCATTCACAATATTTCAGTGAAAAATTGAAAATTCTTATATATAACTACTTCAAAATAAATGCGATAATCCCTATAATAATACACAGAATTCCACTCAAAAATTGCCCTAATCCTGAAGCTTCTCCCATTAGCAGTAAATTGAATATGTTTTTACTCTTTTGGTTTTTTCCAAATAAGCCATCATCTGTTTTCATACGATAAATACCCCAAACTATTAAAACAGCCCCAAAAATAAATAATACAATAAGCATTTATGTTCCTCCGTTGTTTGTTTAATATGTGCATCTTGGTGAAATGTATTATTTGTCATCCTCATCAAAAATAAAAGTTTCTTCAATTGATAAATTAAAAACTGATGCTATTTTATACGCAAGTAGCACAGATGGATTATACTTTTGTTTTTCTAATGAGATGATTGTTCTAGAAGATACACTTACTTTATCAGCTAATTGTTGTTGTGTTATTCCATTTTCTATTCGCAATTCTTTTACTCTATTTTTCATAAATCCTCCGAATTAAAGGACAAGATTGTAATACTTTCTAGACCCAATTTGACTAATCATTAATGATACTAAGACAACAAATAATGCAGTATTTGTTGGGATAACGACGAAATTAGTTATAAACATAAGAATAAAAATTTCGCACATAAGAATATGCAAGGAAAAGCGAGCAACTTTCCCATCAATTAAAGCATCTCTTTCGTCGTACTCCTTCGATAATTCCTTTTCTAGTGATTTATTCTTACGGGATGTAATGTAAGAAATTGTTGAGTACAACAAAATTATTCCACCTAGGAATACTATGATATAACCAAAATTTGATCTTAGTGATGTATCGAGAATTATTTGAATGATTCCCAATATAATTACCACAGTTGAGACTAAAAAACGCTGTATGAATAGATTTTTCAATCATACCTCTCCTAACCAACTTATTCACCTGGAGTGAAGTTTATTTAACATGAAGTTAACTTCATGTGAAGTTGATTTCATGTTAATCTTTTTCAAAACAAATGTCAATGGAAGTAGCAAAATATTTCATCATTTGAACAATTTTAGTTTTAATAGTATTCAACTCCCTCAGTATGATAGCTATATCTCTCGAGTGCTCACTATCCTGCCCCTTTAGTTCCATAAGAAAAAGAGCTGCCTTAAAGACAGCTCCGATCTTTGCTAACTATTTATCATTCGTGGTTATTAAGATTGCTGGCAAATCTTACTGAACATCATTAGTTAATCGACCGATGTTCTCGACTTCAACAACGACTTCATCCCCCGACTTGATCGGGCAGCTGCCAGATGGTGAACCCGTAGCCAAAATGTCACCTGGCTCCAGTGTCATTACCTGTGAAAGCCAGCTGATTAGAAACGGAATGCTTAGAGACATTTCATTGGTATTTCCGTCTTGGACAACGCGGCCGTTTAAAGTGGTCACAATCCGCAAATTAGTGGGATCTACCCCGGTAACGATGCACGGTCCCAAAGGTCCGAATGTATCAAATCCTTTGCCCCGCGTAAACTGTGGATCTTTTTTTGTAAGGTCTCTTGCTGTGACGTCATTAAATATCGTGCAACCGAACACATAATCAAGCGCATCTTCTTCTTTGATGTTTTTTCCGCGCTTTCCAATCACCAAGGCTACTTCCCCTTCGAGCTCCACTTGGTTGGATAGCTCGTTTGGAGGAAGGATAATTTTCTCCTTGTCTGCAATAAGCGAAGATAATGGCTTTAAGAAGAGAAATGGTTCTACAAGGTTTGCCTCTCCCCCGGTTTCCTTTGCATGACCTGCATATGTCCAGCCGAAATTAACAACTTTCGAAGGTTTTACAGGTTCCAGAATTTTTACGTCACTATATTTCAGCTCTACCCCGTCATACTTTATTTCCTTGTTGACAAGTTCAGCAAAACTGCTAGACAGTTGTAATATCATCTCATCCTCAACAATACCGTAATGTATATTGCCCTGTTGATTCTGATAGCGAACTATTTTTTGTGTTTTTTGTAGCACATGCATTATGAAAAAACTCCTTTGATGATAAAGATTACCTCAGATAAAATAAAATCCGGTTCTCCTATACTATAACATGCCTGTTCTTTTACGTGAAAAAAGAGCTCTCGTCGCAACTCCATCTTCTACTAAACCGACCTTTAGTTCAATAAGATTAAATTATTTAACTATGTATTTTATGGAACCTACAATTTATTATCTGTGTATTGCCTTATATAGGCTGCAATAAATTTTCCGATTGGTAGCCCTAGTAATACATTCCCCATGAAATGTTCACTTAATTTCATTTATACAATTACAACTAATACACCCTATTACATTCAAAATCTTGGTGCTTATTGATTATCTCAAAATATGAAAACTTTTGTACTGGTAATTCGTCCCTTATCCAGCTAACCTGTCTCGTTAGTACCATAAGAAAAAGGCTGCCTCAGCAACCTTCCTTGTTTGAAGTACTCTGATCATTCGCCCCTGATATGAGAGCATAAAAGTATTCGTGCTTTTATGTATCTGTACTTATTTCTTCCCATTCTTGATCCATATAATTTACTAGCCAATTAAGAGTGTAGTGTCTTTCATATACAACGCCTTCATTTAGAGATGATGGAACTTCCAAATGATTTATTTGAGCTTCTCGTACCGCCCAATGTGCTCTATAAATAAAATCAAGGCTATCTAATATATCACTGGTTGGTTTTATAGAGGATTTATCAAGCAACTCTTGTTTAGAATGAAGAAAAACCGTCTCAAAAACATATTCAGCATTACACGTATCGGCTGGAACGTCTATATCGGATATTAGATTTACAGACCAAAGCAGAAGCCAGATACATTCCAGCTTCCAAGAGTACTGGATCAGCTCGTTCTGATTCAGATGTTCTTTCATTAAAAACTTTTTTTCTTCTTCTGTGAATAATTCATTTGCATTATACCTTTCAATAAATTCCTCAATTTTTTCTAGCGGAGCCTCCATCGCTTTTGCTGCGACTATCGCTAATGGAATAATTCTGTTAATGATCTCTTCCTTTGTTCTAAGGGAAACTTCTTCTTCATTTTCCGTTAAGGGTAAATGTTTATTTATTGGTACCTTTAGGGTCTTTAATATTTTTTCGGATCTTTTTTTTCTATTTTTCAAACTTCTCATTCCGCACCTCACTATTAGAAAAACTTTCCACACACCATCTTTTATTATACCATTAATCTCAACTTTCCTGAGACTTTAGTTGCATAAAAAAGGGCTGCCTTATGACAGCCCTTTTTTAAAGCTAACGCACCCGCTAGTTTTGAGAAGGAATAATTCTTCTAGACCTCCCCTTAGGAAATCCACTTCTATTACCCTATTTTAAAAAAAGTGCCAACTTCCCTTAAAGGAATCAGCACTTCGTTTATTCACTATCCGTTATCGTGCAGCTTTAGGCGGTTGGCACACGTCACATTTACGTTGTTTATTATTTTTAAACTTCGTAAACGTTTTTTCAAAATTGCTACCACACGTACATTTAAATAGTAACTTTTGAGAAAAACCGTGGTATTCCGTCGATAGCAACTTACTTTCCGAATTGTTCTCAACAAATTCTTTAATTTTGCCAATCGTCCATTGTTTATTCAATCTCTTACACCTCCATTTTTTATCGCTATGCGGAGGCTTTACTTGGCATCCGTCCAAAAACAGTAATTATCGTAAGTCATTCATTATAACATGCGCTGGCACTCAATAATACAGATCCATGTATCTTCTTAACCTTCCCCATATGTTGCAAAAAGAAAAAGCTGCCTTAAGGACAGCGCTGATCTTCACCTAACGCACCTTATTGCCTTATTTCCCTTATTGCTTTTGTCATTTAATTTTTATAAAACTGTTTTCAATTCAACTAAGCTGTTAATGATGATATCTGCTTGTGCAAGCTCATTTTCTTGAGCAAAATCAAAATTACACCCTATAGCTATTAAACTATTATCTTTTGCTGCTTTAATATCTGATAATCGATCACCAATTACAGCACCTTTTTCAACGTTATATTTGTTCACTATTGTATGTACTAAATCTGACTTATTTTGAGATTGTATTTGTTGTATACTAAATGTTTCCGTAACCCAATTATCTAAATGATAATACTTTACGATTGCATTTAAATATTCTATTTGCCCATTGCTTGCTATGTATATTGCACAATCATTATCTTTTAAATGGCCAAAAACTTCCTTTACATCCGGATATAAAGCACCATTACCTACATTAATATTAGTAATTAATTTCTCGTGGAATAATTCATTTGCTTGTTGTCTGATTTCGCTCGAATGTTCAGGTAATAAGGTTTCCCATACAACTGGTAAAGGTACTCCCATAATTTCTCGGTATTTTTCAATGGGCGTTTTATGCTCCCACAAACTCAAATTTCTCAAATGATCAAATGTTTCTTGAAGGGATATTTCTAAAATTTTATCTGTTTGAAATAATGTACCATCCATATCAAAAATCAATGATTGTGACATTTTCTTCCCCCTTTGCAAAAATGAAAATTAAGCAAGAACATATTAATATTTAACTTGCAATATTCTGTTGTCCACACAATAACCTGCTCTGTTAAATGAGCTGCCAAGGCAACTCCTTATTGAAGTAAAGTGCCCGTTAGCTTAAAAGCTTTATCTAAATAAACGGTTTCCAATTAGGGTCTTTTATATCCTTCTTATTTGGCTTTCTTACAAAAGCAATACATCCTTCTTCACATGCCCCAAACTTAACAAAGTTTTTTTGTGCTTGCCATAATGAAACTTCATTTGCCCCGCCTTCGTAATAAGGGTCTCGAAATTGAACACCATCATCTTCCCAAAAGCATATTTTGCAAATTTCATATGTATCGGTCGGTTCTTCATCTAATGTTTTATATCCACAGCAGGGACAAGTATATTTCATACAATCACCTCTTAGTTGTTTGTTATTCTTTTTTATAGTTAAACATAATTCTTCAACTAAACTGCCCCATTATTCCCTAAAAAAAAGGTTGCCGCAGCAACCCTTCGTTTAGCTATCAGCCTTTTAGTTTAAAAATTGTTCAAGAAGAACATCAGAACGTTTTCTTTTGATAAAAGCATCATTTTCTGTCCTGCTCCATTTGCTTTTTGCTTCTTCCGTTCGGTACTTTAAACTAGACTTAAAACGCAAAAGTGCAAGTGAAGCAATGATCGATTTGGTCTGCTAATTTGGTAGTATATTAAGGCTCTTTTTTAAAAGTCCTTAGACTTACCTTTCTTTTGTTCGGATAGGGCAGATAGAATGGATGGTTCGTCTTGATTCCCCAAAAATTTCTTAGTCAGACTTAACTTAAGAACAATTTTGCAAACGATCGTGGCTGAAACGATACTGATGATGGCTCCGACAAGAACATCTGCTGGATAATGGACACCTACCCAAATTCGCGAAATACCTACAAGTACAGCCAAAATCACCCATAAAATCCCCCAACCCCTTTTGAACAACCAGAAGGTTATACAAAATGAAAAGAATATGATCGTATGGTCGCTTGGAAAGGAATTATTGACTGCTTTTTCAACTAACCTATTAACGTTTGGCAACTCAGCAAATGGTTGATTATTCGAGTGGAATTGCCCTGCTATTTTTGCCAATAGTTCCGAGATAACTAATGTAATAAATGCGCAGATTACCATGATTCTATTTTTATTTCTTCGAGAAAACAAAAACATCAGGACCGCCAATAATAAGAAAAAAATCATGTATTCAGCGATGAATACAAAGAAAGGATTTAAATCCGTGTATTGTTTACCTAGATTATTAATCATTCTAAACAATGTACTATTCATTTCGGACAAAGCCATTGAAAAATTCCTCCTGATTGTATTAGCACTTTAACTTTATTAAGTTCCATTATGTAAATAAGATGAACATCAATTAGACCTAGAGAAAAAGGCTGCCTCAGCAACCTTCCTTATTGAAGTAAAGCACACGTTTAGTTTAAGAAGGATATTTTCTTGTAACCAATCATAATGCGAGGCCAATTTTTTTAACATCTTACATATTTACGTTTAAAACCAAGCCTTCCTTTATCGACTTCTTTTTGAATACTTTCGTAAGCATTTAGAAAACTGCTTTTTTTCTTGTCCCGTTTGACTTCCACTATTCCTATTGCCTTTGCAGTCTCGACTGCCTTTTCATGGAGTGGCAAATATGAAATCCCCACGGTGTATAGAAAATTATTCATAGCGGATTTCGTTCGTTCTGGCGAATCGTGAATCGTATTTTTCACAATATCAAGCATATTGGAAATCTTGCTTTCTGAAAATTCAACGTCAAGCCGATTCCCTAAAAGCCAGCAGTAGCAACTCCAGCCCGCTGACATTCTCAGCTCTTCACCGCTTGCGATCCATTTATCAGCAACTTCTTGTGCAATATCCGACTCTGCTAAAGTTACGGCCACTACAAAATCGGACAGCATATAAAAATACGCAGCATCGATCCAACGATCATAATCCGACTCAGTCATGGCTTTTGGATCTGCAATAATGCCTGCAAAGTACATTGCATCGTAGTTCCCCGTGGAATAAAGCTCTTCAGCTAAACGGTGACTTATTTTTATTTTCTTTGCAATTGGTTTCATAGCGCCTGTAGCCACGCCAAAAAGCGGCTCATGCGCACCATTGGATATGTACATTTTTTTAGTTCGTTCCTTGCCAAGGGCTTCAAGTTCCTGCATAACCATCTCTAAATTCATCGCTTAGCACTTCCTTCTTTACGGAGTTTTCCCCCTAATATTTTGCCCATCAAATATATCACCATTATCCTATACTATAACAAACTACCATTTGTCAGCAAAACTACCGTCTAAGTACATGAGTGTTACGCAGGTTTAAATCGGTCATTATTTAGGCCTCTTTTCTAATTATGTAATATTACCATCTAATAACCTTCCAGTTTAAGTACAATTCTTCACGATGCCTGTTCTATCTTCAAAAGCGATAATCATCACTTCCTGGCTACAGGAAAGCACGACCACTGAAAAGGATGTTTAAAAAATTGGCATTGCACAATAATATAAGCAACGTATGTCTGTCTTTCTTCCACCAAAGGAGGAGTATCCATTTGAAGATTTCTTCAATATCATTCAAAGAACCTCCAGTTTCCCACGAATTCCCTCCCCTCTATGAAGGTTTAGGGCTGCCTGAGGTATCTTCATTCATTCAGCAACGATTTGAATTTGCATATACCTTGGGGGAAGTGGAAAGAATCGGGCTTGGCAGCATTCGCTTTTATAAACGGCTGGGGGATTTCGAAGTACATATATCTGATAAGTTGCCAGGAGTAGGACCAATAAAGCTTCGGGTATTAAAGGGCTTGTTACTGGAGGAAGCCAAAACAGCTTTTATCGAAAATATTGAATCCGAACCAGAAAAACGGAAGGTGTTCTACGCCGAATTTCGTCGCACTGGGAAAGACGCTGAATAAATGTGCTGTTCCACAAAATGGCGTCTGTTTGTGGAAGATTATTGTTGTCTTGTTGAATTTGTTTTAATAAAAGAGTTCATAATTAACTAGTTACTGTTTTAAATTAGGCTGTATTAAAAGTAAATGTTGATAATTGAAACCTCCCTGATTCCCTTATATAATTAATATAGGAACAAGTATTCGGGGAGGTTATAAGGATGGACAAGGCGTTTAGCAATTTATTAAATCACATTGATAAATTAACCCTTACAAAAAAAGAACAAGTCTATCAATGGGTAAAACGTTATGTTGATCCTTCTTCCTCTGTCGGTGGACGTTTAATAAATGAAATGAGGGAGACTCGCTTTGTAACAAATGCTTGGGGAGCCTACAAAACGCAGGCAAAAGAAAAAGGCATTGAGAATTACAGAATTAAATCAAACGATGGTAAACACGTTATTAAGGGCTTATATCATATTCAAAACGTTAATGGTCTCCATTCCCGATTGAAACAATTCATAAACCGATTTAAAGGTGTCGCAACGAAGTACCTTGATAACTACCTAGCCTGGTTTTTGTTTGTCGATAGCCGCAGTAACGAAAACACAAAGCACAATATTAAAGATTTTCAATTATCATCGTCTTTGAAATGACAGATACTTACGATAGTTTACGCTTATCAAAATTCGCTGTATAGTGCTTATTTAACAATCGTGACAGGAATTTGCAATAAGTTTGTTGAATAATTCTGCAATGAGCACTTGATCTCAAGGAGGTATGAGATATGAAGATCAATAGAATAGATCATGTGAGTATAAACGTAAATGATCTTTCAGAGGCTAAAGCGTTTTTTCTTGATTTAGGACTTGAAGTGCAAGCGGAATGGGAATTGGATGGAGAACAGTTGGACCGAATAGTTGGGCTTAATGATGTTAAAACGGCATGTGTAGGATTGGGGATGCCAGATGGTCAGGCATGGATAGAGCTAGTCAAATTTTATACGCCGTCAGATGAAAAAGATATTCAGCAACCTTTTGCAAATACGCTGGGTATCCGACATATTTGCTTTGCTGTTGAAGATATTGAAGCTATTGTTGCAAAATTGAAAAAGAAGGGCACGGAAATCTTTAGTGAAATACAGCAATATGAAGAAAGTTATAAGTTATGCTACGTTCGTGGTCCAGAGGGAATTATTTTAGAGTTGGCGGAGAAAATCAAATAAACAGACGATATGCTGACATATATATAGAAGCACTTTCGCTTAACTAAACACACTGATATTTCAGACTGGACGGCTGTCTTTTTTATGGACAGTCGTTCTTTCCTCTTGTTGGACAAACGGGGGCATTAGCTAAAAAAAAATGGGGAACCTTTACAAATGAAGGTTTCCCTAATTTATTATATAAAAAATGAACATTTAAATTTAACAGAGCCTTAAATTAAAAAAGGCTGCCGCAGCAACCTCCAATCCGTTTTATTTATCATTATCTAAATCATCATCAAGAAAAGACCTTTTATCTGCTTTAACTCCATACTTTTTTTCAAGAAATTGACCAATAATTGAACTATTAATTCCTTTTCTTACTGCTGTTTCAATAACTATATAGAGAATGAATAACCCAACAACAAAAAATATAATATCCTTCACTAAAAATCCCCCAAACAACGCGCCATTATTTTCCTTTACTTTACCATACAATCCACAATTCCTTGTTGAAGTACCCGTTTGTTGCATAAAAAAAGGAGCTGCCGATCAGCTCCTTGAAATGAAATAATAGTCCGCCTCCAGACAGCCTAACCGGTATAAACACTTTCACATGTTCCAGGTTTGGGTTCATAATAACAATGATTTTTAAATTGACCAGCAAAAGGTTGATCGTACCATGTTGGAGGGCATGGCGCATATGGATTAAAATACCAAAGGGCATATTTCCCTGGGTGTTCTCTCCAATAATCCAAATTCTGTTTTGCTAATCTTTTTTCAGCAGATCTTGCTCTTTGATAAAATACATTACCTTTTTGAACTGCTTCAAAAGAATAATTTCCTCCTTGTACTTGATAAATGACCTGTGGAATTGTTCTTAAATCTATAAAGTCTGTACAATTCGCTTTAAGACGATTAACAATTACATTTCCAACATATAACATCCCTTGTTTTCCTTCACCTTCGGCCTCTGCTCTCATCATCCTTGCCATTAAGTCGACGTCTGAACTCCGGTAACTTACTCTTGCCATTTTTTCACCCCAAAAATATCGTATGAAAAAAAGACTGCATTAATGTCATTGATCATAAATTAAGATTGCTTAATTTTTAAAGCTTAATGTTTTTTTGCAGGATAAGAACTTAAAGACAGCTACTTTTTGAGTAATCACACAAAAATTGTACCGGCGGAGTAAATCAATAACAAACACATAATTAACCGAAATGGCTTGTCATGTTTAGCGAAAAAATCTTTGAACAGCGAGCCGAATCCTGACCACAGAAGCAATGCCATCCATCCCAGAAAAATAGTTATCGCTAAATAGATAACAACGAATTTAAGCGACTCATTAAACGGCAAAATAAACGCACTCAACACGGTTAAATAAAACAATATGCTTTTGACATTGATAATTTGAAGAATGAAACCAGATAAAAAAGAAGACTGCACATCTCTGGATTCCTTCTTTGAACCTTTGGGCATGCCAATCTGCCAAGCTAAGTAAAGTAGATACGCTGCACCGGCTATTTTAAAATATGGCTCTACAATAGGGATCCAATTGTAGAGGCTTGCTGTAAATACTCCGCTCATGATCCCTAATGCTGCAAATCCTGCCAAGATGCCGCCAGTGAACCGCCAAGACCCCAAAAAGCCAAATCTCCTTGCTTCATTCATCAATAAGATGTTACTTGGACCAGGCGTAATCGATGTGATAATCACATACGATAGAAATGCTATTATACTCATAATCTCCCCTTCATTTACAATTTCCTAACGAACAGTCTTTATTGTAAGATGTCTATATCTATAAATAAAATTGAAATTAAAAAATTCATTATCATTTTTTTCGATACATCATCCAACTTAAGGAGAAACGATATGGAAATTAGACACCTTATAACGTTTCAGACGATTGTAGAAATAGGAAGTTATACAAGGGCTGCTTCGAAGTTGGGTTATACTCAATCCACGATAACTTCACATATACAAGCGCTTGAGCATGAGATTGGCGGGGAACTTTTCACTTATGCAAATAGAAATTTGCAGCTTACTGCCCTAGGCAGAGACTTGATGCCTTTAGCGGAAGATTTACTTTCCACCCACGAACAGATCAAGAATATGCACTGCACCAACGAAGTTAAGGGTATTTTAAAAGTGGCGGCACCAGAGTCTTTAACAATCTCCAGGTTAGGTCCAATAATAAGGGATTATTCCTTGAAATATCCTGATGTCAAAATCATATTAACCAACGGTACATGTGGCCAAAACCAAATCGACTTAATAAGCGGGCGGGTAGATGTCGCTTTAATGGTTTATCCGGAAATAAATCCTGAAAAATGCATTCATTATTCCTTGATTGAGGAAAGAATAGTTCTTGTGTGCAGTCCTGATGGTCCTGATTCTTTTGATGAATATAAAAAAGGCGGCACCAACACCAACCATTTTTTCATCACAAATGAAGAAGGCTGCAGTTATCGGACCATGTTTGAAAGGTATCTATTAAAGCATGAAATGGATAACTTTCAAACCATGGAGTTATGGAGTATAGAAGCGATCAAACAGATTGTCATGAGCGGACTTGGGTTTTCTGTTTTGCCTTATATTACAGTGAAAGAAGAAGTAGAGAGCGGCAAGCTTAAAATCCTTGGTCATTCTGAAAAGCTCGATCCCATTTATTCCTATATGCTGATAAAAAAGAAAAAATGGCTTTCTCCAGCAGTAGAGGCTTTTGTTGAAGTTGTTTTAAACTCGTTTAGTAACACCGAGAAAATGAATGTCTTAATTAAATAAAATCATGGTCATATATGCTAGCCAGAGAAAGATTTTTTGGGCGGACAAGCTTGCCGAAGGAATCCGCATGACAAACATTCTCCCTTTAAATGGACAGTAAAAAAGAGAACTTGATGTTCTCGATAGTCTATTTGAGGGATTTTTTATGACCAAAAAGGGGCAAACCTTCTATTAATACCTTTTAGGTATCATTTTCATGCATATTAACAATTAGAAGTTATGAGTGAAGGAGCATAGTATTAAAGAGAAATAAAAAACAAGTGAGGTAATTTAATGGATTGGCATCAAATCAATTATTTTCAAAAAGTTGCAAGTGTCCAACATATCACTCGTGCAGCAGAGCAATTATCCATATCCCAGCCTGCGCTTAGTCGGTCCATTTCAAAGCTTGAAGACGAATTAGGTGTACAGCTTTTTGATAGAAAAGGCAGGAATATATATTTGAATCGATATGGAAAGATGTTCTTAAACCGTGTGGAGCAATCAATTAAACAAATTGAAATTGGAAAACAGGAAATATGGGATGAAATCCACCCCGATCATGGCACGATTTCCTTGTCCTTTTTGCCCTCTCTTGGGATACATGTGGTTCCCGACATAATAAGTTCATTTCAAAAAATGCATCCCAATATCAAGTTTCAATTAACTCAAGCCTCGAATCGGCAAATTATAGAGCAATTAAAATCAAGAAAGGTCGATCTGGCTCTTACCTCACTGCTCCATGAGGATAAAGAGGTGAACTGTCGGCCACTCTTAACCGAAGAGTTATTTTTGGCCGTATCTTTCGATCATCACTTAGCATCTTGGAATGCTCTTGACTTAAATATGGTTAAAGATGAACCATTCATCTCTTTTAAAAATGATAATGTACTTCAGACCATTATTAATGATTTATGCAAAAAAGCCGGCTTTTCGCCGGATGTTGTGTTTGAAGGCGATGATATTGGGACGGTATCCGGGTTAGTCGGTGCAAAATTAGGCGTTTCTTTAATACCTGAATTACATGTTTTGGACAGAAGCAAAGTGAAGCTTATACGTATCAGCAACCCAGTCTGCAAAAGGGAAATTGGAATGGCTTGGTTACAAGACGCCTACTTGTCGCCTGTTGTTGGGAGATTCATTCAGTATATAAATCGCTTTTTCAAAAACGATTAAAGGGGCAGCCATAAAAAATGACTTACATGAAGCGTGGAACAAAAGAATTTAAAAAGGTAAACTTTGCTTTATTTGCAGGTGGATTCTGTACCTTTGCCATACTTTGGGGAACACAGCCCCTCCTTCCTGAAATCGCAAAGGAATTTCAAATATCACCGGCGGTTTCAAGTTTGAGTCAAACATCCACAACGATTGCATTGGCCATTAGCCTATTGATCGCTGGTACATTATCAGAGATTTATGGGCGGAAGCGAGTTATGACCATATCTTTGGTAGCATCATCCATGCTTGCCGTATTAACAGGGTTCATGCCGAATCTTGATTTGCTGATTACTTGCAGAATATTACTGGGCATAACGTTAGCAGGGCTTCCAGCGGTGGCGATGGCATATTTAGGAGAAGAAATCGACCCTAAAAGTTTAGGAATGGCCATTGGTTTATATATAAGCGGAAATTCATTTGGAGGAATGGCAGGGCGGATTATTAGCGGGATATTGACTGATTATTTTGGTTGGCGCACCGCATTAACCGGGATTGGCATCGTTAGTTTAGCTGCGACTTTTATTTTTTGGTCATTCCTCCCTCAATCAACCAATTTTAAAGTGCAAACCTTTAAAGTAAAACAATTTGGAATTGGCTTGTTCAGCCATTTTAAAACACCCGGTCTCATTCATCTTTTTCTGATTGGTTTTTTATTGTCCGCTGGCTTTGTTTCTTTATATAACTACATTGGGTTTCAGCTCATTAACCCGCCCTATTCACTTAGTCAAACCTTAGTTGGATTTATCTTCATCGTCTATATTGTTGGTACATTCAGTTCAACATGGATGGGAATGTTAGCAGATCAATACGGTAAAAACAGGATGTTACAGTTATCCATCATTATTTTATTGTTGGGGGTTTTCATCACATTGAACGTCAATCTATGGATAAAAATTTTTGGAATCGCACTCTTTACTTTCGGTTTTTTCGCCAGCCATTCTATAGCTAGCAGCTGGGTAGGGAGATTGGCCGCTCAAAATAATGCTCAAGCAGCCTCATTATATTTATTTTCCTATTATTTTGGGGGAAGTATTGTAGGAACGGCAAGCGGTACATTTTATAGTAATTTTGGGTGGATTGGCATTGTCATCATGATCGCTGTTCTTTCAACAATTTCTCTCTTGATTTCAATTCGTTTAGGAACGATATCTTCACGAACAATAAAGTTTTTGAAAGTTCAATAAAGCAATTTAAAGAATGTAATAGTTACTCCCAACAATGAGAAGATTTTTGTTGGGAGTTTTTTTGTATACATAAAATTTTTCAATTGACTTTTTGAAAAAAATGAAATAAAATTCAAAGTACTTCTTTTAAACTACTCTAATTAGAGTACTCTAAATGAAGTAATATACTATTAAATCAAAAGGATGGATTCAACATATGAAATTTACTGCATTCTTAAAAACAAGAGGTGCATCTGCGGCAATCTTTATGGGGATATTCTATGCAATTGCCATGCTAGGCATCTTTTTGCCTGGGTATACAGCCATTCCAGGAAATGTCGATAAATTACCTATCGCCATCATCAATGATGATGCCGGGGAAAATGGTGCGATGATTGCCGATCAGTTAAAAGAAAATTTACCCTTTAAAGAAATAGAGACGGATATAACCAATAAACAAGCCTTAAAAGATTTAGAGAAAAATGACTTAGCATTAGTCGTACACATCCCGAAAACCTTCTCTGCGAATATGCAAAAAGGTGAAGCGTCATCAAGCATTGACTTTACAATCAATGAGGCAGGGGCAACAGCCGTTTCTTCTACCATGAATTCTGTCGTAACTGAAATTAACAATCAGTTAAGCACACAATTCTCACAACAAACTGCCAAGGGCGTATTGATGAACTTTAATGTACCTGAAAAGCAAGCCGCTGAATTAGCGGAAAAGATTGAGAAATCCTATGTAGGAAATGTGGTTACAATCAATGAAATACCAGATGGCATGAATAACAATATGCTGCCTATGTTCTTGACAATGGCCGGTTATGTCGGGGCGATGATCGGGGCGATGCAAATAGTGGGTGCATTTAGAGCCAGCCGTGGAAAAGCTAGTAAAACACGTTTATTCATTTATGTGCAATTAACTGCGTTATTGATTGCTGTGGTTTCATCACTCATTGCTGTAGGTGTAGCATATTTAATTGACAAGCCAAGCGGTGACCTATTCTTCGGTATAGTGGGTCAACAAATACTAAACTATATGGTATGTTTTAATTTCACCGCGATTTTAATCTTCTTATTGGGTGAAGGCGGCATGATTTTAAACTTACCGATCTTATTAATGCAAACAATCGCAAATGGTGCCACCATCTCACGTGATATGATGCATTTACCATATGAATGGATGAGCCACATTTCCCCGATGTATTACTCGGTGCAAGCGTACTTTGCAAACCTATATGGAAGCATCAGTCCAAGTCCGTATATTTGGTCAATGGCTGCGGTTGGCGCCGTTGCGATGGTAATTAACATGGCTATTGTCGCGTTTATACAAAAACCGATGCCAGGACAGGTTTCTGAAACAGAAGTTGAAAAGAAAGCGGCTGAAATCACGGCTTAAGTTTTGCTACAATAAGGAGATAATACTTCTTAAAGGAGCGTAGAAAATGTCCATCCAAATTTTTATATTGAGCAAGCTGATGGAGGATAAAAACTATCCTTATAAATTAAAAAAACAGCTTTCAGAACCCATTCCATTAGATCGCCTAGGCGGGTTAACTGAAAGTAAACTGTACTACCATTTCGAATCATTGGTAAAACAAGGTTTAGTCGAACCAGTTGAAGTGATAAAAGAAGAACATCGGCCTGATAAACAAGTATTTGCGATTACGGATAAGGGTCGCGAAGAACTCCCCAAAAAAATCTATAAATTATTTGAAAGTGCGGATGAAATCAAGGATATGATTGTTTGTTTAGCCAACATCAAATATGTAGATCGGGACAAAGTAGTAGATATATTAGAAAAAAAAGTAAAGTCCATCAAGGCTATTTGGGAGCAGCTTGGGAATTTCGAGCCAGAACCTAAAGGCAACGAGAATATTCGTGAATTTTTGGCTGGTTATTTTTCGACCAGAACAGATCACACAATATATTGGTTTGAAGAGTTAATCAAAAGGATCAAGTCAAAGGAATTGTAAGTTTACTTGGCGGCACTACAACGAAGGCAGCGAAATTGGCCCAATCGCATAACCAAAAATAAAAGCTATGTGAAAACACATAGCTTTTATTTTTCATTTTTTCCAGTTTGTAGACAAAAGGAGTTTCATCTGAATTTTAAAACAAAGTTGATTGGAACGTAAGGTACGAGACTCCTTGGGGAAATGCGTGTCCAGGGGAGACCCCACAGGCGCCATAGGCGCCGAGGAGGCTTCCCGGACCGCCCGCGGAAAGCGAGTGCCTGGAGTGGAAATCAACGACAATCAATTGTATAAACCCTTACATACTTAATCGGAATGAGCAAGTAAAGTATGCCAATTTGATAGTTCTTAGAGTATGAGCTGTATTAACGTATCATCCGCTCAGTCCATACCAAAAATTTTCCCATATATTCTGAATTCTTGGTTCCATGTTCTCCTTTCCATAATAAGAAAATTCCATGAATACCCCATCAATCAAACAGAGATAGGACATGATTAAGTTCTCGATTTTCACTTGGCGTATTTCTTTTTTGTCAATTCCCTCTAAAAAGATATCATGTAAGAGAGAAGAAAATGATTTTTCAGATCTAAGGAATTTATCATTTAATATGTGCTTCAAATGTTCCGGCGGAAAGATCATCGCTCTCTTTAAAAAAGTTGCTTTATCTTCATGGTTTTTATAATAGTTACAAGTATCAAGAAGGATGTGCTTTAACTTTTCTTCAGAAGAGAGTGTATTTATTTCTTCGACAAATTGTTCGACCTGATGTATATGCTCTTCGAGAATTTCTTCAAAAAGACACAAGAAAAGGTCATCCTTACTCTTGAAATGGTTATAGATTGAGGGTTTTTGTATACCTACCCTCTTGGCAATTTCCGATAAAGCGGTTCCCTCGTATCCGTACTTAGTAAAAAGAGTTAAGGAAATGTTTTTAATTTCATTTTTTGTCATAATGAGCCCCCAAACTATCTAACGTTAGTTAATATCATTATAAACTCATTTCCTTTTTTAAACTAAATATTTGATACCTCTGTTTCTCTAAAAGATAAGAGAATTAGAATATGCTGGATAAAGAGGATTCTTCGCTTTTATACACAACTTTCCCATCGCTTATTGTAAGTTCCACTTTCGTTTTGAGCACTTCATTTTCAGGAATATCAAAAATATTTCTATCTAAAACCACAAGATCAGCAAGTTTTCCCGCTTCTATTGTACCTAGCTCGTGCTCTCTAAAACATCCATAGGCTGAGCCATATGTATATGCTTGCAATGCCTCTGCCAAAGTAAGCTTTTGTTCACGATGCCATGTGCTTTTTGGATCTCCACTACTATCAACTCTTGTAATTGCCGTATATATTTGTCGCATTGGATTTAATGAGATAGAAACCGGAAAATCTGTTCCTAAAGCTAAGGATGCACCTGAATTTAATAGCGACTTCGTCAGGAAAACATTTTTTTCCCTTTCAGGACCTATAATTGAAGAATATACCTCTCTTGATGAAGCAGCCATGTGATCAGGTTGCATGGAGGCAATGACTCCTAGTTTTGAAAAACGTTCAATGTCATCCGGATCGATTACTTCAATATGTTCAATTGTATGCCTTGAGTCCCTTTTTCCATTTTTACGTACAGCTTCTTCAAAAGCGTCTAAAGCTAAACGAATTGCCCCATCTCCAATAGCGTGAAACCTGATTCTGAATCCAAGTTCATCCGCTTTAACAACTCGATCAATCAATACTTCTGGATCTAGAGCTGGATGACCACAGATATCCAATTGATCGGAGTAAGGTTTGAGGAAGTAAGCTGTATGACCCGTGACTGTTCCATCAACAAACTGCTTTAATCCTGAGAATTGAAGTTTCTTTGATTCATATTTATTTCTCAGTATTTGAGCTTTCTCCAAATTGCCATCCAATTCAGGAGTGATATGAAATCTAGTCGTTAATTCTCCTTGCTTATCCAATTTTTCATAAAGGTCATAGTCTTGAATGAAGTCATCTATCGGCGCATACAAATCGTTTACAGAAGTTATTCCATATTGGGATAACAATTGTAAAAACTTTTTTAAAATCGTTTCTTTTTTATTTTGTGTTAACCGTAATGCCTCTTTTAAAACGATTTGTTGAGCATCTTCATAGAAAATTCCCGTAAGTAAACCATCTTTATCTCTTTCATACCGACCAAAATCCGGATCACGTATGTCCTCAGTAACTCCTGCTAAATCCATGGCTTTACTGTTTACCCATGTATAATGACCTTCAGCATGAAAAAGAACGACAGGACGATTTGGAATAACAGCGTCGAGTATTTTATAATGGGGCTCTTGTTTATCATGCCAATAACCTGCGTCCCATTGCATACCTATAATCCATTCATCCTCAGAACAACCTTTAGAAAATTCCAGTACTTTTGCAGCTGCATCTTGGGCTGACCTGGCATCAAACAAATTAATGCTATTTAAACTTAGTGCACTAAACATAGTGTGCATATGAAAATCATGAAATCCAGGCATAATTAATTGATTTCCATAGTTAAATACTTTTGTCGTACTTCCTATGAAAGGTTCAATCTCCGCTTTTGATCCTACACTCATGATTTTGTCACCTAAGATAGCAATTGCACCAGACGTTGGCTCATGTGTAAGCCCCGTGAAAATAGCATCACTAGAAAGAACAATATCTGCTTTTTTAATAGCCATAGTCGTTACCTCTTTTCATTCAAAATAATAAAACAGTAATGGATCATTGCACTAGCTTTACATCGAATTCTTCTTTTTGCTCTTCAAAATTCAGTTCAGGTGGACGTTCCTTAAACATTTTTGTTAAGTACAATAAGTAAATGAACCCTACTGACATCCAAGTAATTCCTAATACTAAAGAATGGATATCTAACTTTGTCATAAACAATATGGTTATACCGGTGCCTATTAAGGGAAGAAGTAAATATAAAATGATGCTTTTAGGAGATCTCTGCTTCTGTCTCACAAAATAATGGATGAGCACAGAAAGATTAACGAATGTAAAAGCAAACAGGGCTCCAAAGTTAATGAAAGAAGTAGCTGTTGCTATATCCAAAAAAACAGCACTCATGGCTACACAAGCAATGATCAAGATATTGAATATGGGCGTTTGATATTTTGGGGAAACATACCCGAAAATCCTCTTAGGCAGAACCCTATCTCTCCCCATTGCATATAAAATCCTTGCCCCGCTTCCTCCTGAGGCAATAGCAGAAGCAGTAGCAGATGTCACTACCACGGAAATAAACAAACTATTCAGTAAATTACCTCCGGTATAAATCATGATATCCACTATAGCTGTATCAGGGTTCTTAAAAGCATTAAAATTCGGGAAAATCGATTGTGCAAAATAGGTAGATGTAACAAATAATAACCCTCCAATTAATGTCGTAGCATAAATGGCCTTAGGAAGTGTTTTTTTGGGATTTTTGGTTTCTTCAGCTAATGTTGTAACCGCATCAAACCCAAGAAAACTAAAACATAATAGCGGTACAATTGAGAGTAGATGATTAAAATCCACGTCAGGACTAAAAAAAGGCTCCTTAGAAAACAACTCCCCGGTACCCTTTCCTGCTAAAAGTCCATTTATGCAAAGCAGGCTGAAAATAATGATAAAAAGAAATTGAAATATTACCAAAAAGGTATTCACATTTGCAGCAACCTTAATACCAAAAATATTAATGGTTGTCACAGCAATAATAAAAGAAATAATAACTGCAATGATAGGAACACCAGGGAAGTAAGCATTCACCATAATCCCAAAAAGTAAAGCACTGATCATAGGACTGAAAAGATAATCCAATAAAATGACCCATCCTACCAGAAAACCAAGGTGTGAATTAATTCCTTTCTGCACAAAGGTATAAGCTGAACCGGTAGTGGGAAATACCTGAACCATTTTTGCGTAACTGTATGAAGTGAATAGCATAACGATTAAAGCAATTATGTATGCCGTCGGAACCATTCCATGGGTACGATCAATAGCGATACCATATGTGCTAAAGACTGTCACAGGCGCCATAAAGGAAAGTCCAAATACAATTACATATCTTGTATTAAGTGAACGCTTAAGCTCGGGTAATCCTTTCATCGCAAAGAGCTACCTCCTTTATTAAATAGTTGAAGTGAATTATCAATTATCTTCTTTTGCACTTAATGCAGCGAGGCTGGCAAATTCATGTACAAGTGTTGCTGCTAAAAGTGAAGTGATTTGACTTGGATCATATGAAGGCAGCACTTCAACCATATCATATCCTATAAAGTTAAATTCAGTTAGGGAACGTATCATTTTTAGTGTTTCAAAACTGCTAAAACCACCTGCTTCTGGCGTACCTGTTCCTGGAGCAAAAGAAGGATCGACGAAATCTATATCAAATGTTAAGAAACAAGGTGTGTTGCCAATAGTTTTTCTGATCTCTTTCAAAACATCTTCAAATCCTCGATTGGAAAGTTCACCAGTTGTAATCAAACGATAACCTAAATCAAGGCTTGCCTGTAAATCTCCAGAGTGGTTTAACGTGCCTCGGATTCCTATTTGAAATACTTTATCCGTCTGCAGCAAACCTTCTTCGTGTGCACGAATAAAAGGAGATCCATGCCAATATTTTTCCTCGTAATATGTATCCCAAGTATCTGTATGGGAATCAAAATGAATCATGGCTACAGGGCCATATACCTTTGCCGCAGCGCGTAAACTAGCTAAAGTGACAGAATGATCTCCCCCTAATCCAATAGGTATGACTCCTTTAGACATCAATTCATACATGGATTCCTTCATTAAATCATAACTCCGATGAATATTATGAGGAATAACAGGGATATCACCAATATCAATTGCATTCATTTGTTCAAAAGGATATACCTCATGAACAGGATGATAAGGAAACAGGGTCATGGATGCTTGGCGAATGGCTTGAGGAGCAAACCTCGCTCCCACCCGAAAAGAAGCTGCTGTATCAAAAGGCATACCTACAATTGCCAGCTTTGCATCATGCTTTTGGGAAGGTAAACGCATAAAAGTTCCTGTTGTACAAAACTCTGGCTTTACATCTGGTGTAAGTGGATATTTCATAAGTATCATCTCCTGGTTTTAAATAAAAATCATTTCATACAAATTTTACAAACGCAGAGTGTAATCGCTTACAACCTTTAGTTCATTAGTTTACTTTTTATTTCTAACACCTACTTTTTGCACCATATTAACTAACGGTAGTTAGTATTAAACCAAATATAAACATAGTTGTAAAAAAAGTCAAACTATTTTTTATTGTCTATCAAATCCGCCTTTTGATCAAACCTGCCCCTTTAGTTCCATGAATAAAGGTTCCCTGACATCTTTAAATGACCATTTTTAAACGTTACTGATTTTTTCATGTTTTTTCCCCTTTTTTGTAATGAATTCGATGCCCCAAAGATAAACCGCACATATGCGCAATAAGGATCATCTGTGTAACATTATAAACAGGAACAGGATATCTTCAATGACCAATTGACTACGATTCGTGCGTTAGTGCACAATTCGAGTGAAATTGTGTAATATGCCTTCTTCCACTTATTCTGACGTTATAAAATGAAATAAAAAAAAGACCTTATTCAGGTCTCAAAGATTGCGATTGATTCAAGAATTCTCTAATTTCTTCTATAGGTATCCCTAGCTACCGGGCTTTCAATAGCATTTCTGCCCCCTTACTCCACGAAATCTGGGATTTTATATATCATTTTCCCTGTTTCTTTTTCCCTCAAAATATATGAATGCCGATAGAACAATGATTGCAATTAATACAATGTCAGATAACCAAAATAAGTCCATATCCGTGAAAAACTCAACCATACTTATTATAGAAAGCCCGAATAAGAAAATTAGTAAGAAAACATCTTTTTTACTTTGTTTCCGTTTTTCAAAGAACAATCCCACTATTTTTTCAAAAACTGATCCCATTATAAAACACCCCCTTAATTTTCCCTCTCTAAAGTCCGCCGTCTAAACCGTCAATCTTTATCCCTCTGCTCCAATCACGGGTGACTTTTAATTCATTATCAATGATGGTTATCGTGAGTTCTCCTTCTTTCTTATAAATCTTGGATGAATTCTCGTCATAAACCTTAAATACCGTTGTGTATGTGTAATCCACTGTACCATCTTCATTAATACTTTGTTCTTCAAGCTTCACACTTTGCACTTCGATGCTTTTCTTGATTTCTTTGGCTACCAGTGCTGGCATAGAATAAAAACGGTTAAGAATTTGGGCATTATATTCATCTTCTGATAAATATCCTTTAATTCTGTCTGCAATTTCATTAAATGCAGGAGGATTCGCTGGATCTTTAATGGTATATCGTACAGTATAATAGCCTTTAAATAACTTTTCTGCCTCTTCCAATTTGACCGCATTACCCTCTTTAACAGGGCTCCTCTCTGTCATTTCACCGTTTTCTTTGACCACTTCCTTGTTACATGCACCTGCAACTGAAAACACTGCGATTAACAACAAAAAGCTAAGAAATTTTTTAATGTCAGCACCCTCATTTCCTTTTACATTTCATTTGTTAAAAAATGAATTTCATTAGTATGAGCAGCCTTTAAATGTTCAAAATAAGGTAAAGGCGGACCACTGATCATCAGGGGAAATAATAAAAAACAAAAAATATATTGAAATATCAATTTAATTTAGATATAATACGATACGGTCTTGAAATTAGTCTGTGTATAATTTTTAGAAAATTTAATAATTTTCTAAAATAGCAAATTTTGGTTTTTTCGGAGGGTTTATTTTGTCTAATAAGGTACCATCATCATTTATAGTTGTGATTGGGTTCATGTTATTTGCCCTTTTCTTCGGGGCAGGGAATTTAATTTTCCCGCCAATGCTTGGTCAATCAGCAGGTACGAATGTCTGGACGGCTAATGCAGGGTTTTTGGTCACAGGAGTAGGATTGCCGTTACTCGGTGTGCTGGCACTCGGTTTTTCTGGAAAAGATGACTTACAATCATTAGCGAGCCGCGTCCATCCAGTCTTTGGTATTGTATTCACAACCGTTCTTTATTTAGCCATTGGTCCATTATTCGCAATGCCTAGAACAGGAAACGTTTCTTTTGAGATCGGTGTTAAACCTTTTTTACCTGAAGATTCAGGTCCACTGCCTTTACTTATTTTCACTATCATCTTTTTTACGGTTTCGTGCCTTCTTTCGCTCAATCCTGCGAAAATTGTCGAAATTGTGGGGAAAGTTTTGACACCCATCAAGTTGACATTCATAGGAATCCTTGTGGTAGTCGCTTTCGTCAATCCAATTGGAGATTTTCAAGCACCTGCCGAGCACTATATGGTTCAACCATTTTTCAATGGGTTTAGAGAAGGTTATCTGACGATGGATACTCTTGCATCTTTTGTTTTTGGCATCATCATCATTAATGCCATTAAAGAAAAAGGTGCTAAAACAAAAAAACAAATAATGATTGTTTGTGGAAAAGCGACTGCGATTGCGGCCGTTATCCTTGCTACCATTTATACAGCTCTCTCTTATATGGGTGCTTCAAGCGTTGGAGAACTTGGACGCTTGGATAATGGAGGCAGTGTCTTAGCAAAAGTCTCGGATTATTACTTTGGAGCATATGGCGGACTATTATTAGGATTAATGATCACAGTGGCTTGCATAACGACAAGCGTGGGACTCATTACATCTTGCTCGACATACTTTCATAAGCTATTTCCAAATCTGCCTTACAAAACAATTGCCATAAGTTTATCCATATTCAGTGCAATAATTGCCAATATTGGACTAACCCAATTAATTGCCATTTCTGTACCGGTGATGACAGCCATTTATCCATTAGCGATTGTTTTGATCTTCTTGACATTTCTTCATTCTTTCTTTAAAGGAAGACCTGAAGTTTATCAAGGCAGCTTACTTTTAACATTCATCGTCAGTTTATTCGATGGATTAAATGGAGCAGGTGTACACATTTCATTCATCAATGATTTCTTCACCGCAATCCTTCCTATGTATGAGGCAGGACTAGGATGGATCATCCCAGCCATTGTCGGAGGATTCATTGGGTATGCCAGCAGCGTCTTACGTTCGAAATTCGGTCATAATCACCAAATAGATTAAACGATATATAATCAGTCCAGGAATATTTGACTGTAGGAAAATTCGAAGAAAAGCGAGTTTGCCTACAGTTTTTTTCTTTAAAAAACGAAACCCGCTCCCATTCCGCCGACTGTCTGCCAACCCCATCTTCGCAAGCCAGTTATTCTGCAGGATTCATTCATTCCGTAATTTCTTCAGCAATTGAAAAATCTGCCCCCTATGGTGTGCTTCATGTTCAATCAGATGGTAAACGACCCATTCAGGTGTGACGTCATATTGTTCAAGCACCCTCGGTTTACGCCAATCCGTTAGATCCATTGTGCGAAAGTTTGAAAGAAATACTTCACGTACCTTATTGAGGCGGTAGAAATGTTCTTCCAATGTTTGTCCTTCAATTTGGCTTAGGGAGCCATCTTCAGCACGGCATCCAAATGGAAACAATGCTCGTATTTCCGAATCCCATTCCGTAACAAGGACCTCCTCGTATAACCAATCTGCCTCTACCAACGCTATGTGATATAACAGCGAGCCAATCGTTTGCCTTTCATCGATTTTCGAATCGAGTAAATTTTGGCTGATTCCAGTCAATTCCGCTATAAGCGTACGGCGAACATCTTCTAAACACCATAACCACCGCCCAATTTCCTCTTCATATCCCGATAATGCAGATACCAGTAATGCTCTTCTCTCCACCAAGATCATCCTCCTCTTCATGAACGTACATTCTATTTAAAAGTGTTGTTTCCTTCTTTTAAATGGAAAAATTACCTTTTAGAGCAGGACAAAAAGAGCAATCTTTTAGATTGCCCTTTCGCTTGTTCCTGATTGTTTCGTTTATGTCATCGATATCGTAGATCGAAATTAACTCCCCAAAAAGAGATTGGCTCTCATCTCCTCTGTTATACGCCTGCTTTGTAGATAATCCTGTTCCCGTTCTTGTTCAACCATCATGCGTTGCTCCAGTTTTTGAGCATATTGTGCATAGCTGATTCCATGAGCCTGAAACATCGCTTTTTCCATTGCCGACGTGTACGTTAATTCGAGAAAATTAATGAAGAATCAATCCTTCCCATAGTAAATTTCGTACTCATCTTATCATTGTTAGTGATAACTCACAAAGTTGCTATGGCTCCATATTCACTGATAATTCAGATTTTTCAACAGCTATTTCTATCTCCGTGTACATAAACGCCAAATCCCTCCATCTTCCTCTAATTCCCTTTTTTCATTTACAAAAAGAGCAGGTTGATGACAAATTAAAAGTCCCATTAACAAACCTGTTGTTAATGGGACTGAATGTTTATTTATATGAACCGAAAATTTCCTTTGCCAATCTACGCCCAGTAGGAGTCGCAGCCAGCCCGCCCTCTGCCGTTTCGCGAAGTGCAACCGGCATGGTCAATCCTATTTTATACATGGCGTCGATAACTTCGTCACATGGAATGCGGCTAGTAATGCCTGCAAGTGCCATATCAGCTGCCGTTATCGCGTTGGAGGCACCCATTGCGTTACGTTTCACGCAAGGAACTTCAACCAATCCAGCCACTGGATCACAAACCAGTCCAAGCATATTTTTCAATGTGATCGCCATCGCTTCTGCGGCTTGGCTCGGTGTACCGCCGGCCAGTTCTACTATCGCAGCTGCGGCCATGCCACTTGCCGAGCCCACTTCTGCTTGGCAGCCACCAGCCGCTCCAGAAATGGAAGCGTTGTTTGCGACCACGAAACCGAAGGCAGCGGAAGTGAAAAGAAATTCGATCATCTCTGCTCGGGTCGGGTTTAATTTTTCTTTCACAGCAAATAATGTCCCGGGAACAACGCCTGCCGAACCGGCAGTCGGAGTGGCACAAATCATTCCCATTGCTGCATTCACTTCGTTCGTCGCAACAGCTTTACTGACGGCATCCAATAATAAATCGCCTGCGAGCGCCTTGCCTGACTTGATATAATTTTGCAAAAGAACGGCATCCCCGCCCGTTAGGCCTGTAACGGATTGCACACCTTTCTGGCCTCTTTCCACCGCTTGTTCCATCACTGTCAAATTCCTGTCCATCTTTTCAATGATCTGTTCTCTCGACAGGCTCGAGAACTCCATTTCTTGTAAAATCATGATTTCCGCGATTTTTACATGTTTACTTTCAGCAAGTTCAACCAACTCTGCTACATTTCGGAACATGTTTTTACCTCCATATCTATGCCAACACTTTTACTGATTATTATTCAACCATTCTTATGACTTGCGACACGTTTTCCAATCCTTCAATTTCCTTCATGACATCACCCTTGATTTTCTGATCGACTTCAATCACCATGAGGGCCATTTGACCTTTTTCTTTTCGTGAAACTTCCATATGTCCAATGTTAATTTCATGATTCGCCAATACTGTCGAAACGGAGGATATGATTCCAAACACATCGTTATGCACGACTAAAATGGCTGGGTTTTCACCCGACAATTTAAGCTTGAACGTATTCAATTCCGTTATTTCTATCGTTCCGCCGCCAATCGAGATCCCAACAAGTTCCAATTCTTTATCTTCGTCGAACAGTCTGATCTTGACTGTATTAGGGTGATCCATCACCGTATCCTCGATTGTAAAGGTAACTTCCATGCCAGCTTCTTCCGCTATCGTTAAAGAGGCAGGGATTCGTTCATCATCCGTATCGAAATCCAATATCCCGCCTACCACAGCGACATCTGTACCGTGTCCCCTGAATGTTTTTGCAAAAGAGCCATATAAAGAAATGATGGCTTTCTTCGGTTGCTTTCCGAATAATGTCCGTGCTACTCTGCCAATTCTGGCAGCTCCTGCTGTATGTGAGCTTGAAGGTCCAATCATGACGGGACCGATTATATCGAATGCAGATCTGTATTTCATCGTGTAATGCCCCATTTCTGGCAATATATTTTTTAACCGTCTTTTCAGGGTGAATGAAGATCAAAAAGCGGCATAATTACTATATTAAAATATTTTTATCATTCCTGCAATGAAAACCCTTTCATTGTATATCCCATATTAACATATATTACATAACATACATACCAAAATATTTATCATTTAACGCGAAATCAATATTTGATTTTTCAGTATATTAAGATAATTAATCTTTTAATCATTAAATTTGTAGAAAAGCATGAAAAAAGCAGCCAACAGGCTGCTTTCCCTTCTATCTCCGATTTTAACTTGCCTTTTTCTCATCGATGGATTTAGCGGCACCCCAAATTTCGGATGCCCATTCAGGATGGTCGATGAATGGATTGCGGTTATTTTGCCAGTCATGAATGACATCATTGCGATGGCTCTCGAATTCGTCGACTGGATCGAGTTCATTCCATTTCAAAAGTGTCGATAGCTTTCCATGAAGCGGCTTAGGATACGTATTGACTGTATCGGATAATTCAAGATCCAACTCGCCGTCTCCTTCATATCGGACGGCCATGTAAAATAACATCCTTGCTATATCGCCTTTAACACGATCTGGCGGCTCCCATGAATCTGAATCAAACTTACATTCACATCCACTATATGTTTGACCGCCCTCGTCGAAATCAAGGTGGCCCCGTTTACCATTCACTGTTACATCAGCGGGACGGAGGTGATGAAGGTCTGTCCCGGGACCTTTGCTTGTCCCAAAATCACCGTGGGACTTTGCCCAAACATGTTCACGGTTCCATTGTCCGGTATTGCCCCCATTCGCGTTCTTCGAGATGGATTTTCCAGAGTAAAGCAAGATAACATTCTGTTTGTTCACCGGATCTTCATCCGTTTCTTTAAGGGCATTCCACACTTGATCATAAGATAACATCGTATGCCCCTTAATTATCGAGTGCAGAACAGATTTCAATTCCGTTCCCGTTTTTCCTGCCGCCGTTTCGTAATAAGCTTCAAGCGGCTTATCATTCGATACGGTCAACGTGAAACGGGCAACCGCTTCCGATTGCTGGTCCTCGGCCTTGACTGCGACAAGGTATGTTCCTGCTTCATTTGCAGGAAGGGTTAATGTCTGGCCGGCGACCGTACCGATAGTGGATGAAAAGGTAAGTTCATCTCCATCTGGATCTGAGAAGTGCTCACTCAAATCGATGGTGACCTTGGAACCGGCTTTCACTTCAAGATTTTCCAGGTTTTTCGATACGACTGGCGCATGATTTTCTTTAGGGTCGAAAGGGGAAGCAATCGCTTCCCCTTTCGAATTGACAAACTTGATATTCGATGTGTCGACACCTTCTGTTACCGTCCACTTCTGAACATTTTCAGCGCCCCTGATTTCTTTTACATTGGCGTTATCGATGATAACTTCCTTCACCGCCATGCCTCCAAAATCGATGATTGCGCCTTCCTTATCCGGTTTTATCGTCACTGCAGCATTCTTCAGCCCAAGGCCTTTGAGTACAGCATATGAACCTTTTAACCAGATACCTTCTTCGATGTTGGATGTTTCATCAAGATCGATCAAAACACTAGGTGAAGCAATCGTAAGTCTTTTTGTTTTAACGTTTGTAAAATTATACGTTTTTTCTGGAGCAGGAGTTTCAACTCCGCCTGATCCAGATAAAGAGGTTGAGATTAGTACAGGGTCATGATCGCTAGCCCTTCCATGAGCTTCCATGAAGGATGAGTTAATATGGATAATATCGACTTTTGTCGCCTCAGCCATATTATTCGATACAAGGATATGGTCCAGTACTTGTGAATTGCCTTGATATGTGTAAGAATAACGTTTTTCAAAAGGGACTTTCTCGATCATATTGGTTAGAACATTGCCCTTTAATGTTTTTAGCGGAGCCGAAAATTCAAAATCATTAAAGTCTCCAAGCAAGACGACATTCGCTTTGGCATCCTGTGACTTGATATCACTGACAAACCGATTGACAATGGAGGCAATTTGAAGCCTTTGCGTTTCACTTGAAAGGACAGGAGGCTGGTTTTTGCCGAATAAAGGCTGGTCACCGCCCTTGGAATTAAAATGATTGGCCACCACCACTACGCTTTCGCCTTTAAATTCGAATTGAGCGGCTAAAGGCTTCCTGCTTGAAGTGAAGGCGGGATCGGTAGGCTCAATTCGTCCAGGGTTCAAGGTAAGTTTTCCAGCTTTGAAGCCCACGGACTGTGTTGCCGTTCCTTTCGTTCCTTCAGTCAATTGGACACGGTCGACATTATATAAAAAGCCTACGCGGATATTACCGCCGGGTGCCCCGCCATCAAGTTTATCTTCTGGAGCGATATCGATGTATTGATATTGCGGTCCGCCCAGCTCTTTTATTTTGTCGGTTAACTTCTTGGCACTTTGAGCAGAATCCGTTGTCCCGCTATCCGTTGCCCCATCATTATCTTGCATTTCCGTTACGCCGATGATATCGGGTTGTTTAAGATTGGTAATGATGGATGTTGCAATCGTTTCGACTTTAGAATTAGCTGTTTGAGTGGAAAAATTCTCGATATTATAGGAAGCGATCGATAGCTTATCAGCATCCTTCTCTAAGGATGTCACTTCCCGGGCCGTTCCGCCATCCTTTAACGCAGGCAGCTGGGCTTTATCCGTCACTACCCTATAATTGCTATATCCATAGCTGATGACACCCGTGACCGAGCCATCAAAGAAATCACCCGTTTTCGCTGCAAATGATTCATCATTTATATCCAGGGTAATTCTTTCAGGATTGAAATCCGTTTCCGTTATTTTGACGCCCCCAACTGCAGTCGTCGTTTCCATATTCCCTGGAATCACGACCAATTCACCATAGTCTTGAGGAGCGACCACTTTCGGGTTATATACTTGAACGAGCATTCCTTCCAGACTCTCGTAGAAATCAATGCCGTCTTCGCTCGGATTAAAATCTGTCAATCTATCATCATCGATGTTCTCGGAAGGCGGAATGACATCTTTTCCGATGACGATCGGTTCTGGAATCGCTGCAGTGCCAAGCCTTTCAATCGTCGTATTGGTCAATTCAGTTGTTGGCAGATCCGTCGTTTTCATTTCAGCGTATCCTTCGATATACCACTCAGCGACTTTACCTGCCACTTTGACATGATCTCCCGCTTTCAGACCATGTGCTTTGTTGTACACAAGTATTCCCTCGGAAGTCGTTAAGTCCTTATCCGGGTTGGGATCTTGCATATAAAAGTTATTCGCATCCTTTACATAAGTGACGACACCTTCCACACCTGAGACGAGTTGATTTTCATATGATGAAAAATGATTCATCCCCTGAATGTCACGAATCTTCACTTCATTGGTTTTGGTAACGGTATAGGCAAAAGTGAAAACTTCCGATGTCTTATCGTTGACAGCGATTGCCTTGATGACAGTATCTTTCGTTAAAATGATCGGTTCTGTGTACAAGGCACTTGAAGAAGTCGGTGAGGTTCCATCCAGCGTATAATGGATTTTCGCTTCTTCCCAGCCAGATTCAAGTGATACTTTTGTATTTTCACTAACCGTACCAGGGAAAATATCCGTGTATACTGCTGGTTTGTTCACCAGTTCATAATCTTCAATGCCACGCGGCTTCAACTGATACGTGTCATTGAACTTTGATCCGATCCCGGTTACGGAAATGACATCCCCTACTTTAAAGTTCCTCACGAACTCTTCATAACTCGAACCGGTCCGGTTATCATGGCGAACGATAACAGATTTCCCTTCAGTATCTTCCGCCTTGAATTCGAATGTTCCGTATGTTCCCGATGCAGCCAATTCTGTAATGGTCGCTTTTTCAATGGTGACCAGCTCACCTTGTGTTTCCTCATTGACCCCAGATGCATCAATTTTTTGGATTTCAGGAAGTTCATTCCCGGAAGAAACCACTTCAAGGGAGGTTGGTTGGATTTGCAATTCCTTATTATAAGCGGATACTTTTCCGATTAAAGTAACCTTATCCCCTTGCTTTACATCCTCAGGCCAGGAAGAACCATAAACATATAGCCCCGCCGTTTCATCTTGGATATAAAAGCCTTTTCCTCCCCAATAACCAAGCCCTGTGGTGACCACTCCATCGACCTGCACTACATCTTCGGTATTCGTGCGCGCCTCGGCAATGGAGTCCAGAACCTTCACATCAGGCTGTTCAGGAGTTGTTCCTCCATCAGTGATTATCGTGTAATCCGTTGCGGATTTCAGGCCGGGTACTGAAAAGTACTTTTCCAGCTTCCCTGTAATCGTCACCTGAGCTTTAAGTAATTCCGGATGTTCGACCAAATTCAAAGCCGTTCGGATATTTCCGGCTGGAAGCTGGACAGGCATGATTTTCTTAACATCTTTTTCATCCGGACTATCCGCAATACCTATGTTGGTACTTTCAGTAAAAGGCGATGTTTGCTGATAGCTTGTACCGCTTTTAGCTGTACCGACGATATATCCCTTCACTGTCGCCGTTCCGCTGTTATTATTAATCGCTTCCATTACCGATATTGTCCCTTCCGCTTTTGCAGCGGCTGCATTTGGCAAAACCGTTGACAGCACAATCAGTATGGCAAAGAAAAGCTTGCTTACCCCGTTCTTCTTCAAGATCTCAACCCCTCCAACTTTTTTTCGCAGGCTCAGCAATCATTTGAATACCGCTTAAAGAATGGTTTCGCCATTCACCGTGACACCGCTCATGCTCACGGTCTTACCGTTAAGTCCCGATAAATCCAAATTACCCTCGACCGTAACCTGTGAAAAAGTAAAGTCATCCGGAGGAGTTCCTGTTAATGTAAGATTCCCTTTAACGACTGCATTTTCCAATGAAGCAATATCCGTGATGTCTACAACTACATTACCTTCATGTGTTTTTGGGGCATCAGCCGTTCCGCCAAAGTCTTTAGCCAATACGACAGTCGGATCTGTATTGCTTCCGGCAACATCTTTGATGCGTCCTTCAATGCTTGGATCGACAGTTTTCAGCCCGCCTACATAATCTCGTAAATTCTCCCAATCAGCGAGTCCGATATCCGTCACTCTTCCTTCTTCATAAGCCTTCTTGAAAACGGTGAATCCATCTCCGCCCTTGGCTGTAAAAGCATTGGTCGCCACGACATATTCCTTCGCTGCATCCAATTCGGAATAGGTTCCATCTTGTCCAAGGACTTCAACCTTTGTGACACGATTGCCTGCTTCCTTAGAACTGTCGTAGCTGAATTTCATTCCGGAAACATGCAGGAAACCGCCATTTTCCTTAGGAGCGAGGCTTACACTATGCTCTAATGCTTCATTGATTTCTGCACCCGTAAGCTTCATCGTCGCTAACGTATTCCCAAACGGTAAAACGGTTAGGATTTCCCCTAAAGTGATCTCACCTTGATCGATGCCAGCGCGGATGCCCCCGCCATTTTGGAAGGCTATGACCGTATCCTTATTGAATTCTTTCGCTTTACTTAGCATTCCATCCGTAATTAAATTGCCCAGTTCCGTTTCATTTTTACGAACACTCGGCTTCGTCTCATCTCCTGCATCACGCGGTGTTTCCAAGGCTTTCACAGCTGTTGCACCAGTCTTCGTTTCCTTCAGCTCCTTAATTTTCGAGGAGTATGTTTCGAGCACTTTTGCCGCTTCGGCATCATCCTGTTTTTCAGAAAGCTTAATCAGCTTACCGGCTTGTCCGACAATCTTGCCATCCTTATCGAAATTCACATCGATCGTTCCTAAATAATCGCTATACTGATATCCTTGAACGATGACAGTCGGCTCTTTCGTTTTCCCTTTATCATCTTTGTCAACAACAACGGGGGCGTCTAACTGCGTATGGCTATGTCCGCCCACGATCACGTCGATGCCCTTGACCTTAGCAGCCAATGTTAAATCATTGTCATAAGCCGCATTGTCATCGTAACCAATATGGGATACGGCAACTATCTTATTGACTCCCATGCCTTTGAACGCCTTGACCGCTTTTTCGGCTTCTTCAAGATAGTTTTCGAATTCTATACTTCCAGGACTTGAAATATCTTTCGTCTCTTCAGTTGTAAGCCCGAAGAACCCTACCTTTTGGCCATCCACTTGTTTTACGATCCCATTGTATATCTTCCCTTGCTCTGGCTTACTTGAAATCAAGTCCGAGAAAAGCCCCTTGAACTTATCATCTTTGGAGAAGTCTACATTCGAACTGACAAATGGGAACTTTGCCCCTTTTATGAAGTCAGCCAAAGCTTGATGCCCTTCGGCGCTTGATCCCAAATCAAACTCATGATTCCCGAATGTCATGACGTCATATTTCATTAAATTCATGAAGCGAAGATCCGCTTGCCCCTTGAATTCATTAAAATAAAGAGTTCCCGAGAATACGTCACCAGCATCTACCAAAAGAGCTTGCGGCTTACTCTTACGCACTTCCTTAACAGCCGTCACCCTTTTTGCCACATTGTCCAAGTGGGCATGCGTATCATTCGTATGCATCAAGGAAAGGGTGATCGCCTTCGCTGGATTTTTCAAGGCTTCTTCGGCTGCGGCAACTTTCTTATCCGCCAATGCCATTTTCGCCAGGAATTCCTTTCTGTCCGACTCCTTGATTCCATTTAAATTAATGGCTGCTTTCGCCTTTTTAGCTGCATTTATCTGTTCTTTCGTTTTAAGTTCCCCATTGGCAAGAGCTACATAGGCATTGACCCGTTTTGCCACTTCTTTTTTCTTTTCTGCATATACCGCATCATCATACTTACCTTTCACTTCTTTAACATAGGCATGTATGGCTTTTCCGAGCTTGGATGTTTTGCTGACCTTTTTCAACTGCGAAGAAACCGTTTGCATCCGCTTGTCCGCGGTCTTTAAATCACCTTTCTTCACCCAGTATTCAGCTTTTTCATAGTAGTACGGAACTTTCAGGTCACCGTTCAAAGCTGTTTTGGTCGATTTAGTGAATTTATCGTATAGGAGCTTTTCGATTTTCGCACCGTAAACAGTATCTTTAATATCTTTATCTGCCTTTTTCACGGCTTTATCCAGTGCCTCGTATTGATTCCTGATATCTATTGATTTCTTGGCAAGGATGGCATTCGTAAGGGCGCCAATCGATTTGCCATGTGCAGCTTTTGCTTTCTCAGCCGCTTTATATCCTTTTACATAGCCTTCTGAACGAGTGATGTACTTATCATAAGCTTCGATTTCTTTGTATTTGGCATCTTTTTCTTTTTTGCTTAACATTGATTTTTTAATGGTAGAGTTGATGTCTTTTTTTGCTTGTTTAGCAGATTTGATTTGTTTTTCAACAGTGGACACTGAAGCGAGTTTAGAAGTGTAAAAATAGGTATCGAATGGTTTTTTGATGGCGGCCTTGGCCGTTTTGATTTTACTATTCAGGCTAGTGGCAGCATCAGAAGGTGCCGGCGCTACCGCTACGATCGTTGTCGCAGCCATTATGGTAGCTGATGCAATTTTTACGATTTTCTTTTTCCCCATTATAGTTAATCCCCCCATAAGTTATATACTGACATAACATTCTGCTAACTTATCCATAGAATTTACACAATTTCCCAAAAATTGAATCCCGACAAATTTACTTATCCATACACAAATCCACCCTACTTTTTTCCTCTAAAGATTCGTGTATCTCCTATATTACAACAAAATAATCCAATTTTAAAACAAATTTACAATACAACACGGAATATTAACAGAATATTATCATTACAATCACCCCAAAATACCCATTATTTGATAGATGATATATCAATAAAATGATTTAATGGTAAAATAGTTCTGATTTACCTCGTGACCACTCATGGTCTTTATACCTGATTTGTCGAAAAGCAAAAAAAAGAGAGCGATTTAAATCTCACCCAGACTGTAGAGGTCTCGGCTAGCCAGTTATTCGGCAGGAGTGTCGCTAATTTCTTCAATTCAATGAGTATTCATCTTATATAAAACAGTGAAAAATCATGTGGTATAAACTAGTCTTAAGCGTGGTTCGGGATGAGATCAGCTACGGTTTTTATAAAAAAACATTCCAGTTGATTGGAACGGAAGGTACGAGACTCCTGCGGGAAAAACGCGTCCAAGGGAGACCCCGCAGGCGCAAAGGGCGCCGAGGAGGCTCCCGGACCGCCCGCGGAAAGCGAGTGCCCTACGTTCCAATCAACGTAATTTTGCAAAACCTCAAAAAAACAAAAAAGAGCATCAATTACGATGCCCTTGTCAAAAATTCCACCTTAATGGTTGAGGGAAGTGCCTTGCCGATACTCAAGTATGCTTCGAATAGAGGATCAACATTACTAAACAGGCTTTTAAGTTGGATAATACAGGATCATGCTTAATCGAGTTATTGTTTCTCCTGAATTATGGTAGGCATGCGGTCTGTCAGCCTTGAATCTGATAGAATCACCATTCCTTACTGTATATTCTTCGTTATTTACACGTACAGTCAGTTCCCCTTCAAAAACTGTTATGTACTCTTCCGTTCCTTCCCTATGCGAATCGGAACTTAAGAATCCACCTTTTTCTATCTCGACTGAATATACTTCAAAGCGCTTCTCATCTTCAAAGGGGAAGTGGGGATAAACTCGATATTTGCCGTTATCTTCAGTTAAAGATTGAATTTCACTTTTTAAAATGATTTTTGTATCCGGCTGCGGGCTATTTATTAATGAAGAAAATGAAATCTTCAATCCATTGGCTATTTTCCAAATTGTTGTAATCGTAGGGCTCGATCCTCCCCTTTCTATTTGTCCGATCATCGTTTTACTTACTCCAGTTAATTCTGCAACCTTTTCCAGACTTAATTTCTTACTTTCCCTGATGGCTTTTAAATTGTTAGCAATAATAAAATTTATTTCTTCCATAAAAATGCTCCTTATTTACAATATAACGTCGGCATTGTACAATAAAAAGGAAGTCGTTATAATGTCACTTTTGGTCATTATAGCATACAAAGGAGAGTCAACCATGCATTTACTATCTTTTTTACTATTTGTTTTCGTTACAAGTTTCACTCCAGGTCCAAATAACATCATGGCAATGCTATTTGCTAACAAGTACGGGTTAAAAAATACGATTAAATTTTGTTTCGGGGTAGGTGCCGGTTTTTTTGTAATCATGTTATTGTGTAGTTATTTTAATGTTTTGCTTGAAAATTTCATACCGAAGATTGAATTTATCATGACTATCCTAGGTGCAATCTATATGCTATATCTGGCCATAAAAATCATTTCAAGTTCAAATAAAGCTAAAGACGATAAAGATGACAAGAACAACAGTTTTATAGCGGGCATGCTTTTACAATTCATAAATCCAAAAGGCATTCTTTATGGCATCACGGCAATATCGACCTTCATCCTACCTTATCACTCTTCAAATTTCAGCTTACTATTCTTTTCATTATTTCTGGCTTTTGTCGGTTTTATGAGTACGTTCTGTTGGAGTATGTTCGGTTCGGTTTTTCAATCGTTTTTATCAAAGTATAGAAGTCAGTTTAATGTAGTCATGGCTTTGTTATTGGTGTATAGTGCCATTTCGATTCTTGTACAATGAAAAAGGGCAACGGGCGCGATCCTTCATTAAGAAGGATTGCACCAAGCCTCCCTCCCCCTGCATTAAATGTTTAAGTTTCCTTCGAATATTGTCACGGCATGGCCAGAAAGTTTAACTGTGTCTTCCGTTACTTCAACCTTCAATAGTCCTCCTCTTTCCGATGCCTGATAGGCTATAAAAATACTTTTGTCCAGCTTTCTTTTCCAATATGGTCCCAGGCAACAATGGGCCGAGCCCGTTACATGATCTTCGTCAAGGCCTTGGGCAGGGGAAAAGAAACGTGAAACGAAATCATATTCACTGCTATCCGATCGACTCGTTACAATGATTCCCCGAATCGGCAATTGGGCAATGGAATCTATATCCGGCTTTATATTCCTTACGATTTCCTCTGATTGAACTTCGACTAGATAATCCCATTTGTTTTGTCCAACATACACAGGCACAACACCTAAAGCTTTTATCAGTAATTCAGGGGCAGCGGTCTCCTGCTCGATTAATGACGGGAACTCCAATTGAACCATTCCATCCACGAATCTTGCAGTGAGAAGCCCGCTTTTCGTCTGATAGACAATCGGTCGAGCCCTTGGGGTGTATCCTTTACCCCACAAAAAGAAAGAGCTTGCCAGCGTCCCATGTCCACAAATCGGGATTTCAATGAAAGGTGTGAACCAACGCAGCTGCCATTCAGCTTTATGAAGGTGAATGAACGCAGTGACAGGCATATTAATCTCTTTAGCCATTCGCTGCATCCACTCGCTGTCACTTTCCCCGGTAAGAAGGCAGACAGCAGCAGGGTTTCCTTTAAAAGGTTGATCTGTAAACGTATTAATGATGGTTAATTCCATTAAATGTACCTCCGGTAAGTAATATTCTAGTCTCCTAATTCCACAATGAGGAGACCTTTTCCTTTTTTGAATTACCATTCCCTTGTTTTTAAAGAGTTCTCATTAAAATGAAAAAGACCACCATATGGCGTCCTCGATTAAGTCCCTTTATCGACTCAGATTCCAAACGATTTTTAACGTTGTTATAAAAATCGTGTAATTCTTGTAGTGCATTTCGAAATCACTAAAAATAGACAGCTTTATAAAAAAAGCTGTCCATCACTATATTATTATGTGTGATCCACGTTGCTGTAAAAAAACACCCTACAGTTTCCGTACAATAAATGTATCCCCAAGCAGTTCCCAATTCTGGGGAAAAGGATAACCAAGTACCCAATAACTGAGACCCCTTGACCTGTAATTCTTCACCAGGTCGAATTTGGCTTTAGCACTGCGTGCATCCTCAAACCAGACTTCATGTGTGCGCCCCTGATTATCTTTGTACCTATAATAAGGTGATTGAGCTGTCTCGTCATATTTTATTTCTGCATTATATTGGACGGCGCGTCTGATGGCTTCCTGCATGTCGAAAGTCTCTGCTTCCTGCCCCTCTTCATGAGGAACAAGCCAGTCCCGTGCATAAATTTGAAATCCTATGAAGATTTTATTTGTTGGTATAGCCGTTACGGCATAGTCAAGGACACGCTTTATTTCATTAATGGGAGAGATTGCCTGCGGCGGCCCCTTTCGGTAACCCCATTCATATGTCATCAGCACTACGAAGTCGAGCAGCCGTCCATGAACTGGATAATCATGTGCCTCAACTAATGCTCCCTTTTGATTGGCGCTAGTTTTTGGGGCAAGGGAGGATGACACAAAGTAGCCCTCAGGATGCAATCGATCCACCGCTCTTTGGAGAAAGCGATTATAGAAATCACGGTCCTCTGGTGCTACACTTTCAAAATCGATATTCAATCCACGGTACCCTTTATTTTTCATCGTATTTATGACGTTGGTTAATAATTTTTCCACTAAACTTAAATCGGAAAGTATCGTATGTGCAAGCTGAGTTCCCGCTTCCGTGGCGGAAAAATTCGTTATGCACATCATGGGTATGACGCCAGTTGACTGTGCCGCCCGTATCGTCGGGGTGTCATCTATGACTTCTAAGCTGCCATCTTTCCTCATTCTATAACCAAATGGACTTACGTAGGTCAAATCGTAGGCTACTTCACGTACCTGCTCCGCACCTACTTGCCCGTAAACATTTGTAAAACCATTTACATCAATGATGGGTTTTGGTTTCTGGGGAATCCTTATTATCCGTCCGATATGAATATTGGACGGATCTGTAATCCGATTCATCTGCATAATGGCTTGAACTGTCGTTCCATAACGTCTTGCTATATCATAAAGGGTATCTCGTTCCCTTACGGTATGATAAATAACCGGGATGGTTAGTCTCTGCCCTGGATAGATAGCAGAAGGATTTGTGATGCGATTCGATTGCATGATTTCCTGTACCGTAGTTCCAAACTGATTTGCGATTTTATTTAGAGTATCCCCTTCCTGAACCCTGTACTGAAGATAAGGATCAGGAATCAAAAGTGCTAGGCCAATCACCAGCTTATCTGGATTTTCAAGGCCATTGATCCGAACAATTCTGTTGGTACTGACACCATATTGCTGGGAAATTCCCCACAAAGAATCCCCCCTATTCACCACATGGATTTTCACATGCACTGCCCCACTTTCCTTCAAAATATTCCTTTCATTTTATTCCCTAGATAGCCCTAATATGTTTTTTTGCGTTCAACATTCCAGTATTCTTAGTTTTTTCGCTCTTATTGCGTATAACTTTTGTTCCCCATTGTGGAGGAAGGAAATTCAGGATTTGGAATAATAAATACTAATGGTTCTCGTTTAGGTTTTCTTTATGCACCTAATGTAACTTCACCCCCAACAAAAAATAGACAAAATACATTCTGTTGTGTGTTTAGTGGATGGGATTATGCCATAGGGGAGGATAAAGTAGAATTAAAATTAGGAGAAACGTATTTATTAGGTGCATACAGAGAATCCAAAGGAAACTCTCTTCAATTCATTGAGGGTTTCATAAAAAACAGTAAAAGATAATCTAGTCTTGTTTTTAAGTTCTCTTTATCTCATTAAAATGAAAAAGACCACCATATGGCAGTCTTTCGTATTTCAGTGTTTTACCATTCACCCAAAGTTCCATACTGTGTCCTCGATTGAGACCCAACATTCCTTGTCCATATTTATTTCTTTATGAACTCTGATTCCAAACGATTGTTTACGTTTTTATAAAAGTCCGGTAATTCTTGTAGTGCATTCCGAAAAGTTAATAGGATCTTATCGATTCCGATCGCTTGAAGTTCCTGGATTTTGATCGCAACCGATTCGTAACTGCCGATTAGCCCCGTCCTGAATCCCTCATTATTGGCTACAAAATCACTAATTGAAGTCGCATTTTTCCACATTCCTTTTGTATCTTTACGGTTTTTAAACTGTGCTATTGCCGTATCGTCTGCGCGTTCGATAATATACTGATATTCGCTTTTTGCCTCCTCTTCCGTTTTTCTGGCAATGACAAAAGCATTAACGGCAAATTTCACTTCACGACCATGCTTTCGTGCTATAGCCTTCACATATTCCATTTGTTCTTGCAACTCTATTATGGAAGCCCCATTCATAAAGTAATAGTCGGATAATTCCCCCGCCATCTCTTGGGAATCCTGTGAATTCCCGCCTTGATAGATTGGTGGATATGGTTTTTGAATAGGTTTCGGTGCCAATATAGCATTATTGATTTGATAATAGTCTCCTTGATAAGAAAAATGATCGGTCGTCCACAATCCCTTTAAAACCTCCAGGTATTCCCTTGAACGTTTATATCGCTCTTCGTGCTTAATCCATTCTATCCCAAACATTTCTTGTTCTTCTTTAAACCAGCCGCTGACCAAATTAATGTGAAATCTCCCTTTTGAGATAATATCGATGCTCGAACCTACTTTAGCGAGGGTTGCAGGATGAATGAAACCCGGTAAAACCGCAGCAATGAAATGAACGTTTTCGGTATCCCCTGCCAAAGCAGTAATAACCGATAAAGGATCCAGTTGCCCTCTATCCGCCGAGCTACCTCCAATACTGCCAACATAGCGAATTGCATAAAGGATGGAGTCTACTTGTAGCTGGTCTGCCATTTTTGCGAGTTTACGATTGTATTCCATACTTCCATCCGTATTTTGTTCTACGTTTGCCCGTAAGAAACCGCCGGATAAATTAGCTCCCCAGATTGAAAATTTCATATCCTTCCCTCCTTAGTTTTCGGGATCTTCCTGCTCATAAAACCTTTTCTCCAAATAATGGCCGCACCGTTCTCCCAAATCTTTCTGCCTCTTCCAAGTGTGGAAAACCTGATAGGATAAAATGCTTTACGCCAATATCGATATATTCTTGCAGTCCTTCCCTCACTTGTTCAGGGGTGCCTACGATGGCTGTGCCTGCTCCTTTTCTGATTTTCCCGATTCCCGACCAACCATATCTTCCAAAACGTTCCTTGTTCTTCGTTAATTCATTCATCCGCTTTTGAGCCACCGAATCCGTCGTTTCATAATAATGATTCATATTTTCCAAAGATCCCCTGCCTGCTCTGCTTATTATTTTCCTCGCTGCTTCCCATGCCTCATTCTCCTCGTCCCGAACAATCACATGAATCCTGACACCATATTCCAATTGCCTACCATACTTCCTGGCTCTCTGTTTGACATCATTGATTTGTTGTTCAATTTGCTCCGCTGGTTCTCCCCATTGCAAATAAACATCGGCAGATTTCGCGGCAATTTCCTTTGCTGCATCGGATGAACCACCGAAATAAATTGGAATATTCGGACTTTGGTGGATGCTTGGATTCAATACTCCATCGCTGACCGTGAAATAGTCTCCTATATGATTCACCTTTTCTTCCGTCCATGATTTTTGTACCACATCAAGGAATTCACCTGTTCTGGCATATCGCTCATTATGTTCAACGAAGTCACCATCCTGCCCCAATTCTTTTGCCGAACCTCCAGTAACTACATTGACAAGCATTCGCCCTTCCGAGAATTGGTCAAGGGTCGCGGCCATTTTTGCGGCAACCGTAGGAGCAATGAATCCTGGGCGAAAGGCGATCAATGGCTTGATCGTTCTTGTATGATGAATGATGGCCGAGCCCACTATCCATGAATCTAGGTAAGGAATGCCTGTTGGAATCAAAACTCCTTCAAAACCAGCCTCTTCTGCCGCTTTAGCAACATTTACTATATAATCCAAAGTGGGTTTCCTCTGTGGCTCGTTTAGTCCTAAGTATTCTCCATCGCCATTTGTAGGCACATACCAGTAAAAATGCACAGACATTATAAAACCTCCTTATTTTAAAATCTCATAAGCATAATCTACGAGATTCTGCTTTTTTTTATAATTGGTGTACTGTGCAGCATAAGTTCTGACAGGGTCACCGGAATAAAATCGTTCATATAATTCATGCCGTGATGCAAGCGGACTCCCTAATAAATCCCACGACAATTTAATTAATCGGGTCCTATCCTCGGCAGATGTCTCTGTACCCTGGTAATACTCTTTTAACAAAGGACCTATGGGACCTTCCAATTCTTTCAAGCTGGATGGGACCTGTAACAGTCCTCCTGCACCAATTTGCTGGATGATTTCCAATGCCCTTGGGTAGAATCTCGTTCCCAGATTTCTGGCCGTCGTTAAAAAATCTTGATCAGGAAGCATTATGCCATTATGCATTTTCGCTTTATTTTCCGCAGCGAGTAGTAATGCCTTAATGGTTTCAAGCTGGATGATCAATTCTGCAAGCTTCTCTTTCACATGTAAAAATTGTGTAGCACCAGCCGTTTCCGCTAATTCATTTCCGATTGCTGCGACACTTTCCAGTTTGCTGACAAGCCTCACTACAGTTTGATGCTGGCTAAGCAGTGATGAAGGGGCATCACAACGAAGCTTCCATGCAAATTCAGGATCCTCTTGAACAAGCACCCGCTCCCAAGGGATGAATACATCATCAAAAATCAAGACGGCATCCATTTCGTCAAAACGTGCACTTAGCGGATGATCCTCCTCTCGTTCATCAGCAAACGACTCCCTGCAAACGATATGCAAACCTTTGGCATTGACAGGAACAAAGAAAACATTTGCGAATTCACGTTCATTTTCCCCTCTCTTGTGATAGGAAAAGATTAAAATTTCATCAACATATGGAGCAGCTGTCGCAATCATTTTCGCACCGCGAACATAGATTCCTTCACGATTTTTACGGCTGATATGTAAAATCCCCGGTTTCTTTTCCACTAATGTTTTTGAGCGATCCTTTTGTGGATCATGCCCTGCAACTGTTGACAATAAATCAAGATTACGGGATTGATAGTAATAGCTTTCTATTTTTTCTGAAAAACCTGGATGTGCATCTTCATACTCTGAACGGTTTGCGAACCAACCAGTAATTATGGAACGGGAATATTCAGATAGACGGCTCATGACTCCAAAAGTCTGATCGGCCCAATGCTGATACGCCAAACGTTTTTTTTCCAGATCCTCATGTGTCCTTGGAACGAAGAATGACAGGTTCGCATCAAGTCCTTCCTCCGTCTTGTATGTCAGCAAGGATTTACTGCCTGTTTTTGTTTGTAAATCCAGCAATGACTGAATCGTATGGACCGTTCCTTTAAATGCAGGATGTTCCCCTACGTTCTTGATGATATCTCCATCTAACCAGATATTTCTCCCATCATTAAGTCGTTGAAGATACCGATTGTTTTCGATCATCACGATTCCCCTTTCCATTTACCTCCTCCAAAAAATGGTGGAGTCTTCGTTTTAATGGCTCTTTATCATAGGTTTCATACTGCATAGCGAAGGTTCGAATGGGATCCCCGGTATACAGCCTTTCATACAGATCATGCCTCGATCCCAGTGTGCTTCCTATCAGTTCCCATCCTACTTGAAATAAAGACGTTTTAGTGACTGCATCGACATTCGCTCCTCTAAAATACTTTTCTAATAATGGAATGAGTTCGTTGCTGTCCTCGATCGTTGTAGAAGGGAGCTGAATAAAACCGCCTGCCCCGATTTGTTTTAAAATCTCGATCGCTCTTGGATAATGGCGGGTTCCAAGATTTCGTGCCGTTTGCAAGGGTACGAGAGCAGGTAGATAAACACCCTTTTCGTTTAGTGATCCTTGAATCTCCGAGGCAATAAGCAACGCCTCTATACTATCGATTTGGGTATATAGTTCACCAAGCTTCTCCTTCACTTGCAAGAATTGATCGACACCGATAGATTGAGCGATGGCCGTAGCCACCCCTGCAACGAATTGAAGTTTCGTCAGCAATCGGACAACCGTTTGATGATGGGCGAGACAGTTTAATTGCTGGTGCCGCTGCGCTTCAAACACCCCTTCTACGGATCCCCTTATAAGTACACGTTCCCAAGGAATCAACACATCATCAAATAATAAAACAGCGTCCATTTCATCAAATTGTGCACTTAATGGATGTTTCTTTTGATCTTTTGAGGCGAATGATTCACGACAGACAATTTGCAGGCCAGGAAGATTCAATGGGATGATACACATATTTGCTTGCTCTGTTTTATCAGGAGTCAGTTTCTGATGCGGCATGATGATGACATCGTGTGCATACGGGGAAGCGGTAGCAATCATTTTCGCACCTCTAACAACGATTCCTTCCTCCGTTTCCTTTATGACTTTCAATAAAGCATCTTCCTGTTCATCACCTGGCTTTGACCTATCGATCTGAGGATCAAGTATGGCCTGAATCACAATACGTCGTTCATCCCTGGCCTGTTCATAGTATTCCGTGATTTTCTTGGAAAATCCTGAATCATATTGGTTAAAGAAGTCCCTATCAATGTAGTAGCCTGTAACCATCGAATTCGCATAATCAGATAATCGGCTCATCACTCCATAAGTTTTCCGCGACCATAATTCAAAAGCCTTTCTTCTTGCAATCAGCTCATCCATATCTTTGGGGATAAGAAAAGATTTGTGAACAAATTCCTTTGTTTTTGGACTTTCATACCCGACAATCTTTTGTTCCTCAGGTGAATCCAGCATATCTAACAAATGTGTTAATGTGTCTAAGGTGCCTGTGAAAGCATGATGGGCATATAGATCGTCTATTTTCTTTCCATCAAGCCAAACAGTTCTTCCATCTTTCAAACTTTCGGCAAGCCGGCTTCTTTTATTGACCTTCATTAAGCAATAACCCCTCCTTGGATAATACAAAAGCCCTTGAAGGAGTATGGAACTGACTCCTAACAAGGGCTCTCGGTTGTCCGATAAGCTATTTTTTTATGTTTATTATCATAATCCGATAAAATTAATTGGTCAAGTATGATTTTACTAATTACCCAAAAATAACCAGAAAAAAATAATACTTGATAAATAATCAACAATCTTGTTATAGTTTAATTATTCCAATTGGAAAACTATACTATGAAAGCCTACCGGATAACCGGCGGCATGAACAAACCTTGTTCATGCTTTTTTTATTCCCAAAAAAAGAATGGACCCATAAAAAAGAAAAGAGGAATTCCAGATGAGAAATTCATTTTTGTTTATCATCATGTCCCTATTATTCGTCATGTTGCTTTCAGCTTGCAACGGCAGCGGCAGTGAAAAAGCCGCGAGTGAAGATAAGAAAGAAATTATTTTCGGCTTCACTCCAGGCCCTTATAGTGACCAAGTGAAAAAAGGAATAGAACCCTACCTGAAAAATAAAGGATATACCGTTAAGTATGTGGAAATCAGTGACCCGAACCAACCAAATTTTGCCTTAGCGGAAGGCTCAATCGATGTTAATGTATTTCAGCATACTGCATTTTTCAAGAATTTCATCAATGAAAACAAACTGGAACTTACCGAAACCATTAAAGTACCTACAGCACCTATGGGGTTATATTCAGACATACATGGAAGCAAGGATGAATTGAGGGAGGGGCAAAAAGTGGCAATCCCTAATGATCCCGCTAACGTGGCACGAGCATTAAGAATGCTTGAACAAATTGGCTGGCTTCAATTAAAAAAGGGATACGATCCCCTGACTGTATCAAAAAAAGATATCGTGGATCAAAAGGTGAAATTTTCATTTGTTGAGGTGGAACAGGCTCAAGTTCCTCGAATCTTGCCTGATGTAGATTATGCGGTAGCCAATGGATATACAATCTTGGTATCCGACCGAAAATTATCTTCTGCCATCTATTTAGAAGATCCCCCATTTGAATACCAAAATTTTGTGGCGGTAAGAACCGAAGATAAAGACAAGCAATTCGTGAAGGAAATCATTGACGCGTACCAATCCCCTGACTTTCAAAAAGCGATTGAAAGCAATAAAGAGTTTGAAGGCTTTCACCGACCTGATTATTTTAAATGAAAGATATATAACGTATGCAGATCGGAGGTTCAGAATGATAAAGTTTAATAATGTTTGTAAAACCTTTTCTGTCAAAAACAAATTATTCACTGCGGTTTCCCATGTAAATCTTGATATTAAGGAAAATGAAATATATGGGATCATCGGTTTTAGCGGGGCAGGTAAATCTACTTTACTGCGCATGGGCAACCTGCTAGAAAAGCCTACGGAAGGTACGATTGCGATAAATGATTCAATCCTTAGTGATTTATCTGGCAAACAGCTTCGGGAAGCACGTAATAAAATCGGGATGGTTTTCCAGCATTTCAACCTCTTGGCAAATCGAACGGTGCAAGGAAATGTCAGCCTCGCATTGGAACTTGCCAATGTACCAAAACATGAGCGCGCCAAAATCATTGCCGAGTCCCTGCAAATCGTTGATTTATCTGATAAGGCAAATCATTATCCAGCTCAGCTCTCTGGCGGACAAAAGCAAAGAGTCGCGATTGCCCGTGCCATAAGCACAAGACCAAATGTATTGCTTTGTGATGAGCCCACCTCTTCACTTGATCCACAAACCACTCAATCCATCCTGGCCTATCTAAAAAAAATAAACGAAACCTATGGTGTGACCATCCTGATCGTAACTCATGAAATGGATGTAATTCGAAGGTTAGCAAATAGGGTGGCGGTCATGGAAAATGGGAAAATCATGGAGGAATTGAACTTAGCGGATAATAGAACCATACCCACAACAAAAATCGGTAAAATTCTATTAAAACATGAATCTGAAGAGGTGAAGGTAAGTGTTTGATAATATCATTTCCTTACTCCCTGAAATTTACTTAGGTGTAGGCCAAACATTTTTAATGGTGGGAATAGCGATATTGGCAGCCATCTTATTGGGCCTTCCGCTTGGTTTCCTTACATTTTTGACTTCAAAGGAACAATTACTCGAACAGACTATCTTAAATAACGTTTTAAATGCAATGATCAACACGGTCCGTTCATTCCCATTCATCATTTTACTGATTGCTCTTATTCCATTTACACGAACGTTATTGGGAACATCTGTAGGTCCGCTAGCCGCCTCCATTCCACTATCGATAGCGGCCATTCCGTTTTTAGCTCGGCTTGTTGAACAATCTTTACGTGAGGTGCCTAAAGGAACAATTGAGGCTGCTGTTGCGATGGGCGGATCTCCCTTCCAGATCATTAGCAAAGTTTTATTATTAGAGGCGCGTTCCGGTCTCCTGTTAGGCCTCACTGTTACTGCCGTTTCTTTCATATCCTATTCAGCTATTGCCGGGGTCGTAGGAGGCGGGGGAATTGGCGACTTGGCCATTCGTTATGGATACTACCGTTTTCAAACTGACATCATGATAACAACCGTATTCCTTCTTATCATCATTGTTCAATCCGTCCAATTCACCGGAAATTATCTATCTGCTAAACTTGATAAAAGGTGAACGCAATCATAGCCTTTCTTGGTTCGAATCCAATGAACGGCTATGACTTTTTCTTTAAATTAAAAATGCTTACCTAAAAAGTATAGCCAGTAACAAACAATCCTTCGTTACCTCTATTAATCTGTTAGAAAACCCTCACATCAAAATAAATCAACACCTCAAGATATACACCCGCTTTTTCGGCCCCATTCCTGACTCCTAATCGACAAAAACAATGGGGTGTATCTCCCCATTAAAACACATACCAAACGCGCCTAAGAGAGCAATTCAAGCCTGAAATAACCTGTTTCAAAACAAGGTTCCGCCAAACTCAAACCCGATTGGTATGGTATAATTACAGAAGGGTGAATTTTTGCTTCAGGAGGTTAAATAATGACGATCAGCAGCATCATATTGGTGGTAGGTGCAGTCTTTATCGGCGCCTTGATGCGGACGATGTTCGGGTTCGGTGAAGCGATAGTCAGCATGCCCCTGCTTGCCTTACTTCACATTCCGCTTAATACTTCGGTATCCTTGATTGGGTTGGCAGGTCTTACCGTTGCCTCACTAACTGTCGTTAGCGGATGGCGTCATATCGAACGTTCGGTATTAATCAGGCTCGCGCTTGCAACGGTCATCGGCATACCAGCCGGCCTCGCTTTGCTCCATTACGCACCTTCGATGATCATTACTTCTGCACTCGGTGTTTTTTTGATGGCATATGGAGGATACTCCCTTCTTAAGCAAAAACTTTTCCAGGCTGTGGATAAACCGTTACTCACCTCGAAGGGCTGGGTATGGCCGTTCGGTTTTGCGTCGGGAGTCCTTGGCAGTGCATATAACTTTAATGGGGTGCCGGTCGTCGTCTATGGAACTTTAAGAAGATGGAGTCCGGATCGATTCCGAGGAACATTGCAAGCCCATTTTCTTATATCCGGAATCCTTGTCGTGATGGGGCATGCGCTAGGCGGACTGTGGACAGCCGATTCATTAATTCTCTACGTTTATTCCATTCCAGCCATATTATTGGCGACTGGTCTCGGAATCTTCATGAATAAGCGAATTCCTGCGAAGAAATTCGAAAGCTATTTATTCTTTATCATCATTGCGCTAGGTGTACTATTATTGCTGCTCCATGGCTGAAAACCAATAAAAGCCTGATTTCTCATTGAAACACCGAGAAACCAGGCTTTTTGCAGGATTAATAGAATCATAGTTGAATCGTCAACCCCGGATATCCCGTTTGTTATATCCGATAAAGCCAACAGTCAGTAATACTATGGCTATGATGGTAAGAATGAATACCTTCATGAAGCCCATCTCTTCAATAGGAAGTTTCGGAATATGGCCAAATGGTGTTAGTTTACCCATCCATTCCGGAAATTGAAGCATTCCCCCTAAATAAACGACTAAGATTGAGTATGTCAAGTAAAGCCAAGTCAAGCCAGATAATTTCGGTGCAAAGCCAATAAACAGCACAGCGAGACCAATCATGATCCACATTGCAGGCAGGTAGACCATTGCTGCGCTATATAAAGTGCCGAAAGCAATCCCTTTATCCATCACCGAATTCCCGACTGCCCAAAGACCGATTGCAGCAAGCGTAATCATGAGAAAACCGGCCATGACGGAGATGATAAGATAGCTGCCCATAAGCCTTGTACGTGATACAGCGCGGCTCAGTAAATGTTCAGTACGATTCTTTTTTTCTTCCCCTTTAAGCTTTAACATCGCCATTAAAGGCGGAATGGTGCAAATCATGGAGATGACTGACATCAACATCGTCAAAAATTGTTCTGTCAGCGAATAGCCTTCAACAGGCGTCAATAGTTCGGCCATCATTTCATTTTTTGCAAAAAAGGATTCCAAATCACCTAAAACGGAACCGTAAGATGCTCCCAAAATGAACATCCCGGCTGCCCACGAAATTAATCCTATACGCTGAAGCCTTAACGCAAGGCCAAGCGGACTTTTTAAAAACGTTGAAGCATATTTCCTGCCTGGTTTAGCCGGTATGAATCCAGCTTCCAAATCTCTGATGCCATTCAAATATAGAGATAGGACAACCAAAGTGATTGCCGCACCGATCGTAAGGATGATGGGCCACCAATAATTTTTCACATATACTTCTGAACCTAAAACCCAACCCAATGGAGAAAACCAGGAAAGGGTTTCATTGCTAACGTCCCCAATCGCCCGAATAAGATAGGAGAGAAGCAATACAGTGATGGAATATCCAATCGTACCTCGCGCACTCTCCGTAAGCTGGGCAAATAATGCCGTTATCGCCGAGAAGAAAATACCTGTTGCCCCTAAAGCTGCTCCATACATAAGGGAACCTTCCAAATCCATGCTTTCAATTCCCAGGGCATACAATCCGAAGCCCGTTATTATCGCGATCAATGCATTCGTTCCAAACGATACGGAAATGGTTGCAAATAAATTAGCCAACCGGCCAGCCGGCAAAGAACGAATCATTTCGATGCGGCCGTCCTCTTCATCTGCGCGTGTATGGCGCGTAACAAGTAAAATACTCATTATCCCCACGGCCATAGCAGTTAAGAGTAACATTTGATGCGCCATCATCGCTCCGTTTGTATAGTCATCCAGACCGTAACCTTTCCCCACCATCGCTGTCATTGCAGGGTTCCTCATCGTTTCTGCAATGGTTTGCCTTTCTATCCCAGTCGGATACAGATCGGTGAATGCCATTGCAACCATAAATGAAAGGACCGATAGGGAAATTATCCAAACAGGGATCCGAATCCGATCTTGCCGTACGATGAATCGGGAGAGCCTTCCTGTATTATGATAGGACTGGTTCGCCATTATAACGCACCTCCCGCCCCAGTATCAGAAGTCTTCCTTTCGCCTTCATAATGGCTCATGAATAAATCTTCCAATGTAGGCGGCGCGCTTTCCAATTTCACAATTCCAAACTGGCTTATATACTTCATGACATTATCCAATTCATTTGTATCCACTTGGAATGAAAGTGCTTGATCTTTCTTCACGATATCCCTAACACCGTTTACATTCCCTAAAGCAGGGATAGGTTGCTTCGTTTCGACAAGCAAGCTTGTTCTCGTTAAATGACGTAACTCATCCAATGTTCCCGTTTCAATTATTTGTCCTTGCCGAATGATGCCCACTTTATCGCATAATCTTTCCACTTCAGAAAGAATGTGACTGGAAAGTAATATGCTTTTTCCTTCATTTTTCGCATCCAGCACACATTCCTGGAAAACTCTTTCCATCAATGGATCTAAACCTGATGTTGGTTCATCCAATATATAAAGGTCGGCATCAGATGAGAAAGCAGCAATCAAAGCAACCTTTTGCCGGTTCCCTTTTGAATATGTCCCGCATTTCTTGGAAGGATCCAAATCGAATTTTTTTATAAGTTCTTCACGTCTGCTTTTATTGTTTGCCCCGCGTAATTCAACAAATAGGTCAATAACTTCCCCGCCTGTTAAGTTGGGCCATAGGTTCACATCTCCTGGAACATACGCGATCCGCTTGTGAATTTCAACGGCATCTTTCCATGCATCCATGCCAAAAATCTTCGCTTCCCCATCCGTCGCTTTTAAAATACCGAGCAACACACGGATAGTTGTTGATTTTCCAGCACCATTAGGACCGATGAATCCAAACACTTCACCTTTATTCACTTCAATGTTCACCCCATTTAAAGCGGTAAACTTTCCAAACTTTTTCGTTAAATCCGTTGTTTTCAATACTGACATTCCTCATCCACCTCTTCCTCATTGAATTAAATACGAAAGAAATTATGAAATATTTTAATCGATTTAGTTCATAATATATAAAATAATAATTCCTGACAATAGTTTATGAACTTATTTTATTGTTCTATTACATATTTTTAATTAAACTAAAGTTGAGGTGAAATAAATGGACGGGTTTCAACGCCGCAGGGAACAAAAAAAACTGAATATACTAGAGGCTGCCTTAGCTTTATTCATGGAGTATGGTGTCCAAAAGATTTCTATTGGAGAAATAGCCAAAAAAGCAAATGTATCTCAAGTAACGATATATAATTACTTCGAAAGTAAACATAACTTGATTCATGAGGTTTTTATTCATTATACAAATAAGGCCTTGGATGAATTTGAACAAATACTTAATAGCAACATGGCTTTCCCTGAGAAAATAAAGCAAATCATGTTCACGAAGAATGAAACTGCGAAACACATTCATGAAGATTTTTATCAATATTTAATGAGGGAATACACTTCCGGAGTCAATTATATGGAAAAAATATATACAGAAAAGGCTCTGCCACGCTTTATTGATCTGTTTAACCAAGGGAAGGAACAAGGATATGTTGATCCAAATTTATCCAATGAAGCGATTTTATTTTATATAAAAGCGATGAATGAATATATCCAACGGGAAGAGGTTTATCAAAGCATCTTGCCTTTGACTGAAGATATCATGAAGATTTTGTTTTATGGGATAGTTGGGGAAAATAAGAAATGAACCATAACCGCGGACTTAAAAAACGGTTTGAATCGATTCACACCGTAAAATCTTTTTTAAGCTCATTCAATTCCTTTGCCAAAATGGATTTCCTTAATCCTTTTTGGCGATTGAATTCTCTCATTTCCTCTGGACTTTGATAAGAAAGCCTGAAGTGGTAGTAATTTATATGCTCGATGATGGCGAAAGCATAAAGAAATAAATACCAATAAATTCCTGATCGAACAACTTTTAATTGATAAAAAAAGACTGCTATTCCTGTGGCAATAAGGAATAGGTTGAGCCTTTTAAAGAATAGAAAAATCCGTAATTGCGTATAAGGTAAATGGGCGTAATCGTTTTCTTTTGCCCGTTTTCCATTTAAGAAACCAATATAAACTTCCTTGAAGCAAAATAAATTCCAATAGGACGAACGCATAAACAGATGAAAATGAAGTTAAGTAGGAATCGGTCCAATCATGTTGCATCAGATACAAAACCCACAGTACAGCAAAAATCACAGTTGCCATCAATTAGACTATATATAAATGAAATAATTTTCTTTTAACCCTTTTTTGCATAAGATTCCCCTTCTCACCCCTTAATAAGTTTTCCCATCTATAATCTTCTTGAAGATTAAACCATCCTTATTTTTCCATATATAATATACGATGGACAAAGTTTTCCGTTTCATGAATTACGCTATAATTTTCTTTCCTGTTAAATGAAATTTCCGATGCATATCAATAATTTAATGATAGAATTGGTAATTATTGTTACATCATGAATAGGAACTAGTAATAATCATTCGTTATGGAGGGATTAGTGAATTGAGTCATTTTATACATAATACATTGTCGGGACTAAAAGAATTGTTGAATAAGAAAGACCAAATGAAGACAGTATCAGACGAAGGAGAAGTTGGTAACGTTTCGTGTTCTTTTAACGCTCCGATAAAGACAACTGAAGTTGAAATGTTTGAAAGTGAAAACAATATCAAGCTTCCTGAAGACTACAAGGCATTCTTAACACTCCATAATGGGGCAAGAATATATGAATTGATTGATGACGACGGTGTTAATATAGGGAGCGGTCTTCATTTATTTAGTTTAAATGAAGTAAAAGAGGCTCAAGAACTTGAGATTATAGGTGAACAGGGGATTCCGATTGGACATTTATTGGAAGATTGTTTTCTAATATTAGATAAAGAAAAACTAAAGGTCGGGGATCCAAATTACCTTCATATATTGGAGTTTACAGAGCTTTCATCTCTAAATCTTAATTTTGAAATCTTCTTGGACCGCTACATTATTTCACAAGGTGTACCGTTTTGGAGCTGGCCTATATACACAGCTGAAAACTACTATAGAACCAGGTAAAATAAATAAAAAGAGCGATTGCTAAGAAATGCAGTCGCTCTTTTTTTGTTTCGACTCTTCCATTCAGATCCCGAAAGCCCATTTTAATTCGTGGTCAATGTTAATAATTTGGCGGAAGTATAATTATATTTCTCAATTGAAAAATCGAAAACGACTCCCGCTTTTAAGAAGACCGTATTTTCAACAATTAAAGTCGGATCTCCTGGTTGCAAGTCCAAAAGCTTTGCATCATCGTCATTTAGTTTCTCACATGAAATGATTTTATCTGCAAAACCAATATTCAACTTTAAATCCTCGACGATATATTCATAAATGGAACCATTTGCGATTTCTTTATTTAAAATGGGAATGATGTCTTTATTGAAAAAGGACTCTTCTATTACAATGGGTGCACCATTTAAGTACCTAACCCGTTTGAGGTTATAGATTTTGGTTTTCACATTACATTTCATTTGTTCGGCCAATTTTTCATCAGCTTCTATTAATTCCAACTTCAGCACTTTACTTGTCATTTCATCCTTTGCAAACTCTTTGGTTAAGCCATTCATATCCTTCATAGAAATACAGCCGGGTCTGGAAAATTCCCTTAGGAATATGCCGCTTCCTTGAACTTGATATATGTAACCCTGTTCAACCAATATATTGATTGCTTTTCTTATGGTATTCCTGCTGACATCGAACTTCTTCATCAACTCTTCTTCAGTAGGTAACTTAGTATTTAATGTATATTTTCCATCTAATATTTCTTTCTCCATTTGTTCTACGACCATTCTATACTTTACACCCATATTTCCATATACCTTCCTCTATACATAATGATTTCGAACGTTTTCGAACAATAGTTTAGACTAAAAGAGAGGTTTTCTTTACAATAGTTTATTTCATAACGATTGTAAAGAAACCTCTGTTTCTTTTTAAATCAACTAACTTTTTCAATTGGGGTTTCTTGTTCCAGTGCTACTTTATCAAGCATTTTAACGAATGGGAAATATACCACGGTAGCCATACCCAATATAGCTAGTTGGACGACTGCCCCTTGCCATCCCGATAATAAAAAGCCTGAAATGATTGGTGGGGTTGTCCACGGGACCTGTACCGCTGTAAATGGATGGATAAACCCTAAAATAATTGAAAAATACGTCATCAATACGGCAATGACAGGTACCAAAACGAATGGAACGATCATTAAAGGGTTAAATATGATGGGTAGCCCGAAAATGATTGGTTCATTAATATTGAATAAACCTGGAACCAGCGACATTTTAGATAACTGATTCACTTGCTGTGATTTAGCGACAAGCAGCGCTGCTGCAATTAAACCTAATGTTATGCCCGCACCACCGAATTTCGCGTAAATATCCACTAGCTGAACCGTAACGATTTTTGCATTTCCGCCTACGGCCAACGTGTTACCGGCATCTATGACAGCTTGATTCGCCAAGGCATTTGAAGTTAAAATAGGTGCCATGATTCCCATGACGATATTCGGACCGTGTAATCCAAACCACCAGAAAATGGAGATTAATGCCATGATAATGATGATTCCAGGTAATGTATCTGATAGATTTTGCATGGGGATCTGTAATACTTTATAAATGATTTCAGTCATTGATACGCCTTGAATCTTATCACAAATGAGGAAAATGAACATCGATAATAACATGATCACAAATCCAGGAACTAATGCCGAGAAGGCATTTGAAACACCAGATGGCACGCTTTCCGGCATTTTGATCCTGATATTTTTTTTGATGAACCATGTGTAGATCGCACCGACAGCCAACCCTACCAATATGGATGTTATCATCCCTTGTCCGCCTGTCCAGGCTTTAGGAATGACTCCGCCAACCACTTCCCCAGAAGGACTTTCAACAAATGAATTGCTGAGAATCAAAAATGAAATGATACCGATTATCCCTGCTGGAACGGCTTCAATATTGCTTGTTTTCACATAGGAGTAAGCGATTCCAAAAACGGCTATGAGAGCAAGAATGTCAAAAGTGGCTCCTGTAACTTGATTCAATGGCACCATCCAATCTGCACCAAATAAATTAGCCATGATTTCATTCCAATTCTTGATCGGCAGGTTTGCTATTAATAAGAAAATGGAGCCAATAAGTGTCAATGGCATCGTAAGTACGAAACCATCCTTAAGTGCGACGGTTGCTTTTGCATTTGAAAATTTCATGAATGCAGGCATCATTTTCTCGAATAGTTTTTCAATACGCGACATAACTACCCCTCCTAGTCAATAGTGAATAATCCTTACTAAGTAAGACTGACCTTATCCTGGAAATAGATTAGGTCAGTCTTTTTCATGATGACTGAAAGCGTTACAGCTCTTCTCCTCTTGTTTCAATAATGTGCTTATACCAATGGAACGATAACTTCTTCTTCCTTTCCAAATTATTTTTATGATCCACGTAAATAAAACCGTATTGTTTTTTATAGCCGTTTAACCAGCTTAATAAGTCAATGACTGACCAAGCATAATAGCCTTTTAAATTAATTCCTTCACTTATTGCACTTTTAATCACTGTTAAATGCTCTTCAATATACTTGATTCTTGGGACATCGACAATTTCACCATCTATGATCGGATCTTCGTCGCCTAAACCATTTTCAGTGATATAAAGTTTTACATCGCCATAACGTTCCTTCAGCATCCTTAAGCCATCCAAGAACCCCTCAGAAGAAATTTCCCAGCCCCATTTTGTATATACTTTATCTTCCATCATGACCGTTCTGTATACACCGTCGAATGATGGGTTGCCAGGTTTTCCGGTCGCCTTATCACGATCAATTTTCGTGCTTTCAATCGTTTCATTAATTTTGGCTACCCTTGCTGGCTGATAATAATTCAAGCCTATGAAATCATTGTAATCAGCCGCATCCTTCAACAAAGTCAACTCTGCTTCTGTCCAATCAGGTGTCAGGCCTTTTTCCTTTAAGGCATCCACTACATAACTTGGATATTCCCCTTTTAAAATCGGATCATAATACCAAAATGTTTGATAGTGATTCGCATGCATCGAGGCAAAAATATTTTCTTCTTTGCCGTCAATGCTAAAAGCGGGGTTAAAAACATGTGTTATGCCAATTTCGCCGAATTGCCTTAAGTTTTTATAGATTTGAACGGCTTCAGCATGAGCCACGAATACATTATGAGTAGCTTGAAAGTATTTTTTTTGATCGTTTACAAGTCCTGGTGGATGGGCTCCATTCAAATATCCTAATGTGCAGAATACAACGGTTTCATTAAAAGTTATCCAATGTTTAACCCTGTCACCGAAAGCCTCGAAACAAACCTCGGCGTATTTAGCGAATGCACGTATCGTTCTTTTATTCACCCAGCCCCCGTCCGCTTCTAAATTCTGTGGTAAATCCCAATGGTATAGTGTAACGAACGGGACGATTCCATATTTCAAGCATTCGTCTATGACATTATTGTAAAATTCGATTCCTTTTTCGTTTATTTCACCGTCACCGTCCGGGATGATGCGCGCCCAGGAAACTGAAAATCTATAAGACTCCAATCCCATTTCTGCCATTAGTTTTATATCTTCTTTATATCTATGGTAATGATCAATCGCTACATCACCGTTTGTATTTTCGAATGTTTTACCTGGAATCTTTGAAAAGACGTCCCAATTACTCAGCCCTTTTCCATCTTCATTCCAGGCACCCTCCACTTGATATGATGCAGATGCAGCTCCGAATAAAAAGTCTTTTGGAAATTTCATGTTGTACCTCCCACTATTGCTTTTTCACTAGATTCAATGCGGTTTCTAAAACCTTCTTGCCGTTCATCATGCCGTAGTCCATTGTATTTATCACCTCGACAGGAACCGATTTCGGTTCGCAAACGGCTTTTGCTTTAGACAGAAGGAACTTAACTTGTGGTCCTAATAGAGCCACATCAATTGAATCTGCGATCTGTTCCAATTCAGATTCTGGATATGCATTGATTTCTACTTCCAAACTATTTGCTTGAGCTTCTTTTTTCATTTTTGTCACTAACATACTTGTTGACATTCCTGCCGAACAAAACAAACCGATTTTAACCATTTTCATTTCCCTCCAATTTTTCTTTTAATGCATTTATATCTTTTTGCATCGAAATTAGATTGTTTAATAGTTCTTTCACTAGAATGGCATTCATTAAATGATCCTGAGCATGAATCATTAAGATGCCAATATCCGTTTTGTTTCCATTTGCCTCATTTGTTATTAATCTAGTTTGGGCTTTATGTGCTTCTAGTAAGGCTGCTTCCCCTTGATGTATCAATTCCTCTGCTTCTTCATATTTATGGTCCCGCACAAGGGAAATCGCTTGATAAAAGTTGGATTTGGCATCTCCCGCTCCAGCAATCAAGCCAAATATGATCATCTGTACATCTTCTTCAGAAGTATAAGGCATCTATAATACCCCTCCATTTCATAAGAATGATTTATATTTATTGGTACAAATTCATAGGTATGAATATAGTATAAAACGTGCACACAGAAATGTAAACGCTTATATTCTATCTATTCAAATAATTTCTTGCGTTTTTATTCAGCAACAAAGGAAGCCAATCTTTTTGATTGGCCCCTTCCTTCAATCTTGGTGTTCATTATCTTTGCCATTGGTAAGTAGCCACGGATTTGGCCGGCAGCTCACCTTTGATTTGTTCACCCTCGCTAATGAACTTGAATTTTTGAGGTTCATAGGATTGATTGATAACTATAGATACAAGTGTCTTTTGGTCAGGACTTAAGAATGCTACATTTGTAACCGTATCCGAAGAACCATAATCACTGTCAACACGAGTGAACCCTGGCTTAACAAACTTGGAGAAATGACCAGTTAAATAATATTCCGGAGTCAACCAGTAATTATCCCTATCAGCTGAATCTTGAATCAATAGTGTAGGATCCGGCTGACCCACCCATTGATGCGTTTGAATGTCGCTATCCAGCATGACCACCCAGGAATTATAACTCCTCGCCCAGTTTCTCATGTATTGCGCAATTCGATCCGCGCCATACGTTCCCCAAACTGCACGCTCCGTTAAATACACGTTTTTCTGTGGGAATAAGTTGTGTAATCTAGTCATTTCAGACAAGGATCCGCCGTAATCGTGGAAGGCCGTACCATCTAAAGCATCATAGGCTCCCTTATCTTTTAACAATTGTTCCGCGTATGCTCCTGTATCACTTGGGTTATGATCAAATCCCCAAAGTTTTACATGCTTGAAACCGTTGTTATCGAGCTCTTTTCTTAGGAGTGCCGCTAATTCCGCTGCCTGGCTGTAAGGCATATTGGTACTCGGGTACTCAATCTCCAGCATCGGTTCATTTTGCAAGGTCATTGCACTTATATCGATTCCCTGTTTCTTATAGGCTTGAAAGTATTTCAAATAATATTTTGCCAGGATTGGCAGGTATTCGTCTTTCACCTGTCCTTTGATCATGCTGTCAGACGTTTTCATCCAGCCTGGAGGACTCCATGGGGAGGCAAAGAATGTAACATCCGGATTGATTTCCTTAATTTGTTTTAACGTTTCAATAATCTTATAATCAATATCCTTTTGGATTGAAAAATGCTTCAGATTGACATCCGTTTTCCCTGGCGGCATGTCGTCATACGTATAAAATTCCTGTGCCGTGAAGTCAGATGTGCCAATCGTTGTTCGAATAAGGCTCATTCCGATGCCTTTATCCGGATCTATCAATTTATCGAGAACTTCCTGTCTCTTATCAGGGGACATTTTCGTCAAATTATGAACGGTCGACTCATCCATTGAAGAACCGATTCCCAATATGCTTTGGTATTGTTTGGTCGGATCAATGTTTATGGTGGTAAGATTGGATGCATCCGGTTTGGTGATGTCCAATTTTTCCTGCTTGGATAACTTCTTATCATCTGGTTGATACCTAGAATCAAAGTACCAAGCAACATCACTTGGTTCCCGTTCATTCGTGATCCATGATTCAACTGCCTTTGCCTTAATAACTTCTGCGGGTACATCCTCAGTCGGAGGAGGTATTGCCGGAATATTGCCAACCCGCTTAAATTCGAACCAGTTTAAGTTCAATGATCCCTCGATATATTCAAATTTGATCTTTTGTTTACCCTTCTTCAAGATGACGCCATCAACCGTAGATGTGTCCCAATTTTGCCATCCCCCAGTGGATCCGACTCGTAACTTACCAAGCAGCTTCTTTTCTTCGCTAACGATATTAATCCCGGTTTGACCACTTAGATTGGCCGCATAACGAAAATCGGCTTGATAAAGGCCATCCTGTTCTACATTTATTTCGTACTCCAACCAATCTCTTCCATCCGCATACCCCATATTTAATGACCCTTCAGATGAATTCTCCGTTTGCAATCCGTATTGGGCGGCAAAATCCTCTGCTTCAATTTTCCCTGGTACTTTTAAGCCAGGCTTTTCAGGGAGCTCTGGTTTTTCAGGCAGCTTTGGCGTAGCCTGCTTCTTCGTCAGACCATATCCATAATTAAACATAAAATGACCCTTTTTGTTTTCTCTATTTTCATAGGCTTCCAAATAGAAAGGCCAACTGACTGGCAATTTACCTGAAAATTCCTCACCACCGAGCAAGACATCAGCAACTCCTGCACCCTCAGTACCAGGAAGCCACGCTGCAACCAAACCTGACCAATCCTTCATTTCATCCGTAATGATCATCGGCCGGCCAGATACTAATACGACAACAATTGGAATATTCGGATCTGCCTTGCGGACATTCTCCAATGTTAATAGATCCATTCGATTTAAATGAAGATCAGTGGCATCACCATCAGTTTCTGCATATGGTTCTTCACCTACAACAACGATAGCAGCATCATTTCCTTTTGCTCCTCTTCCATGTTTGTTATAAGTGATTTTCTTTTGTTTTCCACCAACTTCTTTTAATCCTTCTAGAATAGTCGTACCTTCAGTCGTATCACCTGATTTCCCTTGCCATGATATCGTCCAGCCACCCGACTGCTTTCCGATATCATCAGCGCTTCTGCCTGCCACAAATATTTTGTCCATTTTCTTTAATTGAGAAAGAATCGGTTTACCATTCACTTTATCATTTTTTAATAGGACTAGAGATTCACTGACGGATTGACGCGCTATTTCCCTGTTCTTTTCAGACCCAAATGACTTAGCCAACTTTGGATCTGTCATTGGTTTTTCAAAAACACCAGACTCAAACTTGACCCGAAGAATCCGTGTAACGGCATCATCTAGCCTTTTTTCTGAAATTTCACCTTCATTCACCAGTTCTTTTGTAAGTTTAAGTGTCTCTTTCCAGTTTTCAGGCTGCATCAACATATCGACCCCAGCATTCACTGCCACTTCAATCTGCTGCTTTAACCCGGAAACCGCATTCCCATTTTGATCCTTCGTGATTTGCTGTATCCCATACCAATCAGAAATGACAAATCCCGTAAAGCCCATATCCTTCTTCAATACATCGGTAAGCAGCCGTTTGTTCGCATGCATTTTCAACCCTTCAATACTATGAAAAGAAGCCATCACCGTTCTGGCCCCTGATTCAATAGCCTCCTCATATATCTTCCTGTCATTCTTAAGTATCTCTTCTTCTGTATACTCAGTCACATCACCTTGATTGACTCCGCCTTTTGTATATCCTTCACCAATGAAATGTTTAGCGGTAGCTAGAACATTTTCCGTTTTCTTAAGGTTTTTGCCTTGAAGCCCGTCAATATAGGCTGCACCCATGTTGGCAACGAGTTTTGAGTTTTCTCCAAACCCTTCATACGTTCTTCCCCATCGGATGTTTTGGACATTGGCCATTGTCGGGGCAAACGTCCAATTCACGCCTGTAGATTTGATTTCTGATGCGGCAGCATGTCCAATTTTCTCTATTAATTCTGTATTCCTAGTGGCACCTAAACCAATATTATGCGGGAAAATGGTAGCGCCTTTTACGTTATTATGACCGTGGACAGCATCTGCTCCATATAATAGTGGAATGCCCAATCGGGTAGAAACAGCTCCGGATTGATATGAATCCACTAAGTTTGACCACTTTTCACGGGTGCTGTTTTCCTCCTTTCCATCCGGAAAAGAACCTCCCCCGCTTAATACCGAACCTAATTTATATTCCTTTACATCATTTGGGGTTACTGAGGCTCGCTCAGCCTGGATCATCTGACCGACCTTTTCATCGATTGTCATTCGTTTTAACAAATCTTTGATTCTTTCTTCATCAGGTGCCTTCTCGTTCATATATAATGGTTTCCCTGCTTGCTTCGCCTTGACTGTTCCTGATATATTCCCTACGAACAAAGTAAAGGTAAAAATACACAAAATTATTATCGTAATGGTTTTTCTCATTTTTCTCCTCCATTATTTGATTTAGATTACTTTTTGCTTCTGATCCAGGTAAATCTCAAAACGAAATGAAGATGCATGTCACCCCCTTTAAAGAAAGATATGAAATATGTTTCTGCTAATCTAAAATGCAGAAGATGATTATCGGATAAAAAAACAGAATGTTCTGAATTCAAAAGCTACTCTTCATTAATGACTTCCATCCTTAATTAAAGGGAATTCTGGCATTTTTAATTCAGATTGATAAGTATACATTAAATTCATTGGTATGAATTTATAGGTACAAATGAATTATAAAGCGTTTACATAAAATTGTAAACGCTTTTTTCACTTGCAGATCAAGTCAACAAAACAGGATAATATCTGCCTTTGATAGACTGGTTCTCTTTAATGGCTCTTTCTTACTCTTTCTAAAATTAATATAACTTCAATTATATTTTTTACTAGGCTTATGGAATTGAACATGTTCCATATCCTCGTGCTGTTCCTTATTTCAACAAAAAAAAGAGACATCAAATCGTTTACGATAAGATGTCTCAAAATCTATTCAATTATCATTTTACCTGTTCCCCAAACTTGCAGTTGTTTATAAATCCTTCATTCTCTTTAATGTGTAAACAAAGTATTCCCAGTTGTTTATGGTCGAAGGGATGCTTAAGTGTTCTTCAGGTGTATGTACGGAAAACATATCCGGTCCGATTGAAACAGTATCCAATCCTGGTATCTTATCTATGAATACTCCACACTCGATCCCTGCATGTACAGCGATGATTTCAATATCTTCATGATATTTTTCTTTGTATGTCTCTTCAAATAATTTCTTGAGTTTCGAATCAGGATTATAGGGCCATTCCGGATAATCCGCGTCAACCAATAGCTCGCACCCAAGCATGTCGGCAATCGCCTTTGCTTGCGTGACCATATTATATTTGATGCTTTTGACCGAACTCCTGATTTCACTTTCGAATATCATTTCCGCTTCATTTGTTGTAACGACACCTAGATTCGTCGAACTTTCCACTAATCCTTCTATTCCCATGCTCATTCCTTGAACGCCATGCGGGATTACCAGTAAGGAGGTAATGGCTTTTGTCACCGTCTCTTTGGAAAAAACGGTTGAAGAAACCGTTTCAATCTTTTCAAACCTGATCGATACTTCAGGGTCGGAAGATTGCAGTTCATTTTTATAAGTATTTTCCCATTGCTGGAGTCTCTCCGTTATCTTCTGAACATCTTCTGCATGAATCAGTACAGTTGCCTCTGCTTCACGAGGAATTGCATTCCCTTTCAGGCCCCCGTTCATTTGCTGTATGTAGCAAGGGAAGTCTGTCGTTAATCCATGTAATACTCTGCCCAAAAGTTTATTGGAGTTCCCTCTTTCCTTATGGATGGACATACCGGAGTGTCCGCCCTTCAACCCTTTAATCCTGATGTTATAAGATACAGCATCAACAATAGAAGCCAATTCCCATCCGATTGGCAGGACCTGACGAACGCGTATTCCTCCTGCAGAGCTGACCAGCAGCTTTCCATCTTCCTCCGAATCGATATTGATCATCATTTTTCCCTTGAAGTGAGCCGGATCCACGGCAAGAGCACCGTTCATTGTCGTTTCTTCTTCAGTCGTTATGACTATCTCAAGAGAAGGATGCGGAATATCATTTGCATCCAATAATGCCAAAGCATACGCAACAGCAATTCCATTATCCGCCCCCAATGTTGTATCCGTCGCATACAACATATCTCCCACAATCCTTAATTGAAGCGGATCTTTCTCAAAATCATGAAGCGTACCCTTGTTCTTTTCGCAAACCATATCCATATGCCCCTGGATAATGACGGTAGGTGCACTTTCATATCCAATTGTGGCAGGCTTTTTGATGATAACATTCAGCGCCTCATCCTGGATCACCTCCAGGTCCCTATCCTTAGCGAAGTGAACCAGATAGTCACTGATCGCTTTTTCATTAGCCGATCCTCTGGGGATTTTGGAAATCGCTGCAAAATAATGAAACACCGGATGGCTCGATAATTCTTCTAAAGTGCTATACATGGAAATACACCCTTTCATTTAAAATATTTGTACTGCCTCTCATCCTTTTACTTTTCCAGAACGGAACACTGCTACTCTCGTGAACAATGGATACAGAACGTACCCCAGATAAACACCACTCATATTCAGGATAAGGTCATCGACATCCAAACTTCCGCGCCGAAAAACAAACTGACAGACTTCGATGCTCGAAATCGAAAGTAATGGATAAAGCAATTTCCTTTTAGCGGAGGGCTCTTTCCCTTCCCTGGACAACAAATACAGCCCGAATGGAATGAAGAGCCCCACATTGGCGCTAAGGTTATAAAATGACACAAGCCCGTTCATTTCGTTCGATAAATATAAAAGAAGCGTAGAAAAAGGAATCAAATTATACGAATATACCTGCCCTTCTGGTCGAAAGAACAGTAAAACCAATAATGATAAACTGTAGCCAAACAATACTGCCTGCCATAAAAGGCGTGGAATTCGGACCGTTTCACCTCGAAAAAAAAGAACCGTAAACGAAACGAAAAGAAGTATACAAAACCAGACAACGATGATTACTAAAGGATTCAAATATAATCGGAGCTGAAGGAAAAAAGGCAAACCGCACAAAAACAATGCTTGCGACAGCAAAAGGGAAAGCATGACCGATTTTAGAGACATATAACTCCCCCCTTCTATTTCCAAATCATTGCATATGCTTATATCCTAGGACAACTTTAAGAACCCGTCAATAAACTGCATTAACCTGTCAGTAGAAAACCGTCCGTCGAGGGGACGCTTTTTCGAATATATCAACCGATGGGAAGGATAATTCGGCCTTCTTCCGGTAAAACAAAAAAGCCGGTTCCCCATGTTCGGGAATCCTGCTTTTTTGTTTAATGATAAGTTCATTTTAAAGTGCACGGTACTTTTTCAAACTAATAATATTGATGGTGATAAAAACGGCTGCAAATGCAAGAAGAATGAGGAGATCCAGTAATACCTCATTGAACGTGAAGCCTTTATACATAATGCCGTTCATGGCATCCGAGGCGTAATAGAGAGGCATGATCTTGCCGATTTTTTGCAGCCAGTCTGACATTCCATCCAATGGGAAAATCCCTGTAAAGAAGACTTGCGGCACGATGACCAGTGGAATGAATTGTACCATTTGGAATTCAGATGTCGCGAAGCTCGATAGTAATGTACCAAGCGATAATGCAACGAGCGCGACCAGTATATTGGTCAGTAAAACGAGCCAAATGGAGCCAACAAGAACGATATCCAATACATTGACAGCATATAGTACGACAATTATGGTTTGAACGAGAGCAAATAAGCCATATCCGATCACATAGCCCGCTACAATTTCGTATCTTTTAATCGGGGTGGCAAGCAGCCGTTCCAATGTACCACTTGTACGCTCTTTCAAAAGCGCAATCCCCGCTATTAAAAATACAAAGAAGAAAACGAAAAAGCTGACGAGCATCGGACTGAAAGTATCAAAACCTTTTGTGCTGGCATCCCCGTATACATATTGCTTCTCAATTGAAGGAGTGTTTTTTTCATTCCCTTGCAAAGCCTGCATCATTTGCATTTGAATGGCCTTTGCACGTGATGGTTCGTCGTTCAATAGTGTCAGTTTCATTTTGCCATTTTCAACATGCAGCCAGCCATCCGAATCATTTTCAATCATTTTTTCCTGTGAAAATTCCTCAGCAGCCGTTACTTGAAAATCCGCTTGTTTCAATGCTTTGACCATGGTTTCATCACTGCCTGTAACAACGAGTTTCAAATCACTTGCTTCTGTATCGAAAATAAAATACATGAGCGTTAAAATGAGCAATGGAGCCAGGAAAAATAAAGCGAGTGTCCTTCGATCCCGGCGCAGCTGCTGTGTAATTCGAGTAACTAGAGAGGCAATTCTCATTTTTGGCCACCTCCAATCCTTAAAAAAACATCATCAAGCGTTTCCGCGGCAAATTGTGTTTTTAAAGCTGCCGGGGTTCCTGCCGCGATGATTTCACCTTCACGCAGCATCGCCAGTTTATCGCATCTTTCCGCTTCATCCATTACATGCGTCGTAATGATGATCGTCTTATGATCTTCATTACTTAAACGCTCAAGTTCCTGCCAAATTGATTGTTTCAGCAAAGGGTCTATTCCTACTGTCGGTTCATCCAAAATGAGAATCGCCGGATTTTGGATGAGTGCAACCGCCAGTGACAGACGGCGTTTCATTCCCCCGGAATAATGCGCAACCCGAACATTCAAGTCATTCGTCAACTGTACGATTTCAGCTGCATATTGAATGCGTTCCCTTCGTTCCTTTTTCGAAAAACGGTATAGCTTCGCAAAAAATTCGAGATTTTCAGCTCCCGTCAGTTCTGTATATAAAGCATCGGACTGTGCCATATAGCCGACATCCATTAACAGTGCTTCATTTGGCACTTCATGATCCAGAACTGTGACTTTACCCGCATCGGGCTTAATCAATCCGACAATCATTTTAATCAAGGTCGTCTTTCCGCATCCGGATGGACCTAGCAAGCCAAAAATTCCGCTTTTTTCAATATTCAGGCTCAATGGCTGAATGACCTTTTTCTGATGAAAACCTTTGGCAATTCCTTCAATGGAAATCGCATTTTTCAATGTACACACATCCTCCCTCTTTAATTAACACGGTGTTGAGTGTATCATCATTCTAAGACAGCATTTGGTCTAATACAATCAACACATTTGGAAAAATGTTCAGTGAAGGAGACATTCCATGGCATCGATTCATGAGGATATGGTACAAAAGACGAAAATGCAGATACAATATCATTTCATTGCACTCGTTGAAGCAGAGGGGTTCTCACATGTATCAGTGAAGAAAATTGCAGAGCGCGCCAACATTAATCGGGGCACATTCTATTTGCATTACACAGATAAATATGAATTGATGGATCACTTACAGCAGGAATTGTTAAATGAACTTCAAACTCGCATTACTGCCATTTTGCCGAAAGAGGCTTTTATGGCTCTTCATCAACAACAGCTTTACCCGCCCTTCATAGCGATTTTTCAATTCATCAGTGAGCATGCCCACGCTTTGAGGGCCATTCTTGGTGATCAGGGCGATCCTTCTTTTGCAAAAAAAATAAAGCGCGTATTCGGTGAAGTACTATTAGAGCGTTTGATCAGCCATCATCCAGCAGCTAAAGATGAAGCATTCCGCATGTATATGCACGCCTTCATGACATCGGCGATTTTAGGGGTGATACAGGAGTGGCTGGAGAATTGTGAAGAGCAGACGGCGGAAGAAATGGCGAAAATCCATTTTCAAATCTTGAACTTCATCAGCCAATTGCGCACATTCATACAATGAACGATCAAAGGCATGTTCCATCAACATACCTTTAAATCTGATTACATCTTGGCTTCCGCTCCTATATTACCAACGGAATAATACCTGCTCTTAGAGATGCTCATAGCAAAAAAACTCATTTAAAATAAATGAGTTTAAAAGCAAAACAAGATATGGATTTTTCGCTCAGCGTTCCCGGATAGAGCACAGGGATTTCATAATTGAATACCTAATGATGTTAGGATTTTAGTTGATTTACCTTAGGGAAAACAATTTTAAAAACGGATTCTTTTTCTTATCCGTTATCCTTAACTCATCCATGATGATTTGATCCTCATGATCGGCTATCCATTTCCTTAGTGCATCTTTATCCTGGCATTGTGTTAAATATGTCTGGCCACCCTTGCCTGTAGCATTAATAACATATCTATTGAACGTCTTCTCCATAATTGCCCGCCTTTTTAATAAAATGTGTTGAATTTTTAAATACGAATGCAATGCTTTTTTTCTTTATCATTTACAAAAGAAACATAATATATATTACAAATTTTGATTGGCGAATAGTGTTTTCTGCTTGAAAGTATTGAATAAAGTACATCGGTGCTGGTTATCATAATCGGATTAATCGAACCTATCATAATGTGCTAACTAATATTTGTCAATACGTTTTTAAAATGTAAATGAAACGTAAATTTTCAGTCTTGTTAAAGAAATATTTTTTTACGATTTAGGGGTTTACAACTGCTAAATGTTGGGAGTAGAATACGTTTATCAATTTAATGCATTTCGGCCTAAACTCAAGGGAATTGAGTACGGAGGACCCAATCAATTGGGGTTAATTCTGCCTTGCAGAAGGGATGAGATCAGCTCTTTCGCCATCCTACCCGTCAGCTAACTTCGTCGGCTAAAGCGAAGGAGGTCATAAGACCGCCTATTTCGGGAGTTTATTTGCACGCTTTTTGTGGCAAAATAACTGTTCGTTGTTTTCGCTGGTCTTTTTATTATGCCTTTAAAAAAAGATTTCTGAAAGCAGATTGATGATTAAAATCACATACAGTTTCACACAATTTTTTTAGGTAGGGATGATCATTTGAGAATGAAAAAAAATTTATTGGATCCGCCCAAGATACTTGTACTAGGCTTTGCCATCCTGATACTTATTGGGGCCTATTTATTAACCCTGCCGATTTCCACAGAAAATGGAAATGGTCTTTCTTTTCTGGATGCTTTATTCACCTCGACTTCCGCTACATGTGTAACAGGACTGGTCGTAGTGGATACAGGAACGACCTTCACCACTTTTGGTGAGTTGGTCATCTTAACACTGATACAGATAGGCGGTTTAGGGTTCATGTCATTTGCGACATTTTTCTTTTTCCTTTTAGGCAAAAAGATTTCTTTAAAAGGCAGGTTACTCTTGCAGGAATCCTTAAATAATCTATCCATGGCAGGTGTAGTCAGGTTAGTGAAACGGCTTTTAATTTTCACGGCAATCATTGAGGGCATGGGTGCCCTTATTCTATCGATTCGCTTTTCTTTTGACATGCCAATCGGCAAAGCAATCTATTACGGGTTTTTTCATTCCATATCGAATTTCAATAATGCCGGCTTTGATTTAATGGGGGAATTCAAGAGTTTGACCCCTTATGTATCGGACCCCTTCGTGACCCTTACGGTCGTCTTCCTCATCACGTTTGGCGGGATAGGTTTTATCGTGATGAATGAAATATACGAATACCGTGATACCCATCGTTTATCCATACATACGAAGATTGTTCTGACGACTAGCTTGGCACTTACGATTGCCGGCGCAATTTTAATCTTTTTATTCGAGTTCGGCAATGCCAAGACATTGCAGCCTTTATCTTTCATGGGTAAAATGCTGTCATCATTATTTCAATCGGTATCACCAAGGACGGCAGGCTCCAATACGCTGAATATCCCTGATTTAACTCAGCCTACATTACTGCTCATCATTTTCTTGATGTTCGTCGGGGCTTCACCCGGATCGACTGGCGGCGGGATTAAAACGACTACATTGGCAACGCTTGTCGGAACGGTTTGGTCACAGATTAAAGGAAAGGGTGATGTGGTATTATTCCGGCACCGCATTGTGAGTGAAACGATCTTTAAAGCATTGTCCGTTACATTCATTGGCGTATTCATGGTTTCAATCATCTCCATTCTGCTGACCATCACTGAAAGCGGAAGTGACTTCTTGATGATTTTATTTGAAGCCACTTCCGCATTTGCCACCGTGGGACTTTCAATGGGTTTGACCCCTGAATTATCACCGGTTGGCCGGATGCTCATCATTTTCACGATGTTTGCAGGCCGTGTGGGTCCTTTGACTTTGGCCTTTGCCATCGCTATGAGGCGCAAACCAGATCCGTTCCGACGTCCAAAAGGGAAAATCATGATTGGTTAAACATAAATGAAGGAGTGTAAAAGATGGGAAAACGACAATATGCCGTGATCGGTCTAGGCAGATTCGGAACCAGTGTGGCCCATAGATTATATACGGCTGGCCAAGAGGTATTGGGTATTGATGTCAACGAGGAAAGAGTCGAGAATGCGGAACTGAGCGTTACCCATGCTATCATGGCGGATACGACTGAAGAAGAGACATTGAAATCAATCGGAATCCGTAATTTCGATTGTGTCATCGTAGCCATAGGAAATGACATGCAATCGAGCATTTTAACTACCTTGCTTTTAAAAGAGCTTGGGGTAGATAAGGTCATTGCCAAAGCACTTAATAAAAATCACGGTCAGGTGCTCACTAAAGTCGGGGCCGACTGGGTCATCTATCCTGAGAGGGATATGGGGGAGCGGGTCGCGAATCAACTCCTGTCCCCTAACATGCTGAACTATATAGAACTCTCTAAAGAATACAATATCGAGGAAATCATCCTCCCCATGAGCATGAAGGGAAAAAGCCTCAGGGAGCTTGATCTACGGGCAAAATATAATATCAGCGTCATTGCCATCGTGAGTAATGGAGAAATCATCATAGCCCCCTCACCGGATCAGGATATCCATGAAAATGATATACTTTTAGTGGTTGGCAATAAAGAAGATCTAGCCGTCTTTGCCAATATTGAATAATCCAACAGGTTCCGGCTCTTGCTTTATGGGCCCTGTACCTATTTTGAATGCAGCATCACTTATACATGCGAGAAGACCGCCATATGGAGGTCTTCTCGATGATATTTATAATGAGCATCCCTATGCCCTGGATATGTATGTATTATTTTATCGTACTGATTGCTTGGGCAAGAGTGGACTTTATCGTAACTTTATCAAAAGGCAGATGAAGCTTAACGGCAGTCATGGCTATTTCCGGCCGAAGTCCTGAAAGGGTTGTTTGAATACCGATCAAATGTAAGGATTCAATCAATTGTGACAGCTGGTGAGCGGATGCAGCATCAATTGCATGAACGCCCGATAGGTCAATGAAAAGCCTTGTGACATTTTTTTCAGCGCACTTTTGTAATGTGTTTTCAAGCAAGGACATGCCCCTAGTCGTGTCAATATCGCCTATCAGGGGAAGCAAAGCCGTGTTATCTTTAAGGGAAATGATGGGCGTGCTCAATTCATCGATCGTTGCCTGTTGGGCTTTCATGATTTTATTGGCATATCTATGATTCGCTTCCGTAAACCTCTCCATCACTTCACTGAACACCTTCACCACTATCCGATACCAGGAATTTATTTCTTCCTGCGTATATTTATCTCCATGCAATCCCACAAACCGGTCAATATAATCCAGGTATTGCTCTTGCGTTCGAAAGAACTCCCTCAATATAAAATAGATGGGTGTGTTTAAATGCTGCTCATCCTGACCGATATCTTCAATCCAATCACCAAGCCAATTAAAGAATTCCCTCTCTTCTGTAACAAAGACCTGAAAGAAACGTAAATGGAATTCATTATTTTGCCGCTTAAGTTTTTTAATCACTTTGAGATCGGTTGAGCTATAAACCCCCGCCTTATCGTTCTTATTCAATGTTGCGTACCAATCCTCAGTTAATTGTCCTGCCACACCCAATAAAAAGGAATATAGTTCTTTATTTCTGTGCATAAGTTTCTCCACCTATTTTTTTTTATAAAATAGCATTCCAATTGGTCTCAGTAATCAATAAATCCAATGCAGCTAATTACAGAAATCAGCATTGTCAGGCTATTGAAATATCATCAAAGTAAGCATCGTAGATAATTTCTTCCATACATGAAATGTCATGACCTGATACCCAATGGTCCCCTCTTTCCATATACCTTCCCAGCCGTTTTTGAAACCATACAAACACTATTTTTTTAAAAAAAATTGCAAGAACCTACATCTATTATTCTGGTAAATCTTCGTTCACCCAAAAAGCATTTTATTATTATAGTTTACCATTTTTATATTTCGTTAACAAATCCTCCCTTTTCTTTATAACAAAAAAGGACCTGCTCCCAGATCCTCCGTTCATCACCATTTCGCCTATCTTATGAGAATTACTTTTTCATAAATAAGGCCGTCCATAAGCCTTGCACCCCAAACGTTTCATCGGAATGTTCCATTTTCCTCATTTTACGTATTTCCAGCACGTCAAATTCCTTGAAGATCATTCTGATTTTTTCTTCAGTAAAACCTAATCCGCCTTTAAGGCTTCCCTGCCTATATACTTCCCAATCTGAAAGATCTGCACCACCCAATATGCCGCCTTCGACAAAACAAGTAATCGAATACAATCCCTTAGGCCTTAACGCCTTTTTCACCATCTCCAAATAATTGATCCTTCGATGTGGAGCAATATGGTGAAAACAACCTGAATCATACACGAAGTCATATTGCCCTTCATCAATATCCAAATCAAATATATTCCTTTGAATGAAGTTCACGTGCACTTTCTTTTCTGCCGCTCGTTCTTTTCCCCAGTCCAGTGCTTCCTTCGAAAGATCCACCGCATCAACGGAACAGCCCTTTTGAGCAAGGTAAATGGCATTTCTCCCAGGTCCGCATCCAAGCTCAAGAACCTTTCCTGGCCCAATTAACCCACCATTAAAATAAGTAACCAAATTCTCATCAGGGAAATTTTCGAAAAAGGGGACCCCCTTTTCACGGTCTTCATAAAAATCATTCCAGAATGCAGTTGGCTCACGCAATAACGAGTCCAGCATATTCAATAAATCTTCATAGGTTGTAATCGTCTCCGACAATACCATCACCTCTTCCCATTGTATCCCACCATTTAATTATACTGGCTTCAGCCTGTGCCTATGTAACAGCTGCATCAAAAATTCGTAACATATGGCGTTCAGACGCTTCCTATTCTTCCTCATTGTTACTTTGACCATCTCTTCTGAAATGTCGACACCTTAATTTTTGCCAAGAATGTTCACTTGAGCCAATCTGGATATGTGGAGCCATTTCCGATTCCGACTTCCAGAATAGTATCATTTCCATTGCTATTCAATTTGGATAGGGGTCCTTTCGGATTTTTCAATTGACTCCCGATCCACTTCTGAAACATGCCTCCTCCATCACCTTCCTCACATACGTTTACTGATGATTATCTTCCTATACATTCCACTCAGCATGACCGGTCGATCTTCTTCAATTTTCACACTCTTATCATGTCTACTGAACAAGTCTTCAAACCGCAAGCCAATATCCGTTCCTAAAAATCTTATGATGGGTCGCAGAAGCTTTTTGGGTAGTGAAAGCACTTCATCTTTAGAGATAAACTTATCGAATAGTATGATTTTTCCCTCGCCTTTTAAAACCCTGATCATTTCCTGAAGGCATTCATCGGCATCAGGTACGACGGAAAGAATCAAACTTCCCACTATATAGTCAAACGATTCATTATCGAATTCCATATGCTGTGCATCCATCTCGAGAAAATTGATCGTTGTATTATCAAATTTCCCCATCGCTTTTTTTAGCATATCGGCTGACAGGTCTATCGCCGTTATCTCAAGGTCAAGGTTCTTGACCAGCTCCAAATCGGCCCCCGTACCTACGCCCACAAACAGAACCTTTGCATGATCTTGAAAATGCATCTCTTCAAATATTCTTTTCCTGGCATCTAAAAAGAGATAAGAATTGAAGATTTTGTCATAAATCGGCGACCAAACCTTATAAATCACTTTATTCCACGAATTATTCAACATCCCCACCCCCTTGCTTACTTTTTCTATAAAGCATTAAATATCCCTTTCAAGCGGATATTATTTCTGGCTAATTAGTAAGATTAATCTCCATGCGGCGCTTCCCTGCCCGCTTTAATGCAGACATTACACCTGCGCGATTCATTTCAAACACATTACCTTGACTGTCATAGTAATACACTATAAGATATACCAAAGGAGGTGAGGATTTGGTTCAACGACAACTATCCTCTGACTTGCTTCGCGGACATGTAGATACGATGATTCTAAAACTCCTGCAAAGTGGCGATAAATATGGTTATGAAATCAGCAAACTGATATATATGGATTCGGATGAGCAATATGAAATTAAGGAAGCGACGATGTATTCCAGCTTAAAACGACTGGAAAAGGACGGATGCATCATCTCTTATTGGGGAGATGCCACACAAGGCGGGAGAAGGAAATATTACAAAATCACCCCGATTGGGGAAGACACATATATCCAAAATAAAAATGACTGGGAGCAGGCCAAGCGAATACTTGAGCGCCTCTTGTAAGAAAGGAAGATGAAATGTGATTGAAAAACTGAATGCACATGTTCATAACATTTTTGCCCCGTACAAAAGTGCAAAAACAGCAAAGGAATTGGAAGAAGAACTGCTGCAAAACTTACTGGAAAAATACAATGACCATAGAAGGAATGGTGCCAGTGAGCAGGAAGCGTATAAGCTGACTGTGGATTCGATTGGGGAAGTATCAGAGCTCATAGAATCGCTCAATCTGCAATACAATGTGCTTGAGCAGGCGATAAGCATGGACTATTCCAGGCAACGCTTATTGGATTCCGACTTCCGCTCGGTTTCGGTGCATGATGGAAAATTTAATTCCTGCGATTTAAGCCGTTCTGATTTCAGTCATTCCGACCTGACGAACAGCACATTTAAAAGCACTAACTTAAATAATTGCATCTTTGAAAACGCCAATTTAACCAGTACCTTATTTAAAAGTGCAAATTTAAAAGGAGTAACTTTCAAGAACTGCATTTATAATAAAACCCATTTTAAAGGCTGTAATTTATCAGGTCTTATTTTTGATAAGGAAACATTCAAACAAACCATTTTCGAGGGTTCTTCATTGAAAAAGGCATCATTTCGCGATGCCACACTCATCAATGTTCAATTTCGGATGTCCGATTTAAAGAAAATCGACTTTACTGGAGCTTCGATGGATAAACTCACTTATAACTTTTTACCTGGAGCTAAGGTTGATCTTAGCGGCGTGACCATCATCTAAAGGAGGGTTTGACTTTACCGATAGCGATTGTAAGTATCTACCTCAATCATTTGCGTGACCGTGTTTCTGACTGCGGTCGTTTTAAAAGGAATGAGCATGGGAGAATGATTCAATAAGAACCCTGTGCTAAGACACGAAAAGTCTTAGCACAGGGTTTTTATATGATTATCATTCAACCGCCCATCCTCCTCTGCATGAACCTTTAGACTTCCACTTCAAATTCTTTAACGTAGACAGCATTCCCGGTGATTTCAATATCGTATATGTCATGGTTTTTGGTAGCCTTAACGCGAACTCTCCCATCCTTCCCGATTTCTTGTCCCTGTTCGATTAACAGGTGCACCTCATCTTCAAGACCATCCTTTATGTATTTTGCATAATAAGCGCCCATTACACCTGAAGCCGTTCCCGTAACAGGGTCTTCAAGCGTACCTGAAAATGGCGAGGAAAAATGCCTGGCATGCATATGGGCATCACTATCATACGTTTCCAGGCAAAAGGGATGAACAGAAGCTCTTGGCATTTCCTTTAATAATTGCGGAAACAGTTTATTGTTCGCCTTCATCCTTTTGAATGAATCGCGTTCTTTTACAGGAACCAGTAAAGTCCATAAGCCTGTACTTCCATAAACAATAGGTAATTCATTTTCCAGATCTTCTATATCAAGTCCCAGGGAACTGGCCAAGCCGCCCTTATCTCCGCTAAACTCTTCAAACTGTGGCGCGGCCTGCTTCATCGTAATGTATACCTCTTGATCCGCGGTCGTATGGATCTTGATTGGCAATATTCCTGCTCCTGTTTCAATCATCAGCTCATCTTTATCCAATAATCCCCTGCTCTTCAGTGCATGGATGGTAGCCATTGTCGCGTGACCGCAGAGATTCATTTCGTGTCCTGGTGTAAAATAACGGATTCTAAGATCCGCAATATCGGACTTCATGGGAAAAGAGGTTTCATTGAACCCCACCTTCAGCGCTATATCCTGCATTTCCTTTTCCGTCAGTCCATCCGCATCTAAAACGACACCTGCCGGATTTCCTTTATTCGGTTTACTACTGAACGCATCGTAATGAAAAACCCTTACCATTTTCAAATCTAACATCTCCTATTAAATGAATGGTGCTTCTCTTTTAATAGTAATTCTATATCTCCATCAAAATCCCTCTTTCGTCCTATACTCAGTGAAACGACCATTGATTTTATTTTCTGACTATTGTACAATTACTCAAATTCATCTAATTGTAAAATTCCATGAAGGGAAGGAGTACGTTATAGCTTCTGTTCCAAAGAGAGCTGGTGCTTTGCTGAAAGCCAGTGTCCAGAATATAACCGAAAATCATCCCTGAGAAGTAAAGCCCAATCTTCAGTAAGCTTTACCGGTTTCCCCCGTTATATGGGACAACGTACTATTGTGCGTTTGTAAAGGGTAGTAATGTGCTCTCGAAGCATTTTATTAAACAAGAGTGGTACCGCGAGTTAAAATCTCGTCTCTTAATGAGACGGGATTTTTTGTTTTTATCATAATCAATGAAAATAACGGAAAAGCAGGTGCAGGAATAATGCAGACACTATTATTCGTAACAGATTTATACTATGAAGCAAAAGGAAGAAATTATTATGAGGAGGATTTGTTCCTTACTTCGAAACTTAGAGAAGATTTTCAATTAGTACTATGCCATCCTGAAGACATTGAAACGTTTGAAAAGGATTTTGACCTAATCGTATTTCGAAATGCCGGTCCAGTCGCCAATTTTAAAGATAAGTATCTAGCATTCCGTAACAGAGTGGCTGCTGGTTATTTGAAAACGTACAATTCATTTGTTGGAAAGGCTGATATGAACGGGAAGGAATACTTAATTGAACTGACGAATGCTCAATTCCCTGTCATTCCGACCATCGATACACTTGAATCCTTAAATAAACTTCCTGATGTGGAAACATATATAGTTAAGCCGAAAGATGGCGCGGATTCCATCGGTTTGGAATTTGCCACGAAAGAAGAATTGGGAAATAAAATGGATTCAGAATCAAAGAACACATTGGTGCAGCCATTTATCAACTTTGAGTATGAAGTCTCTTTTTATTTTATCGATACGGAATTTCAGTATGCCCTCTATGCGCCTGACAAAGAGAAAAGATGGGAATTAAAAGAATATAAACCTACTGAAGCAGATCTGGCCTTTGCTAAACGATTTATTGAATGGAACAATCTTGATTGGGGAATCCAACGCGTTGATGCCTGCCGGAATGAACAAGGTGAACTTTTATTAGTAGAACTTGAAGATCTAAACCCCTTTCTTTCCCTGTTGGAATTAACCGATGAAACACGCCGAAATTTTGTAAAAGCCATGAAAAAATCCTTACAGAAAGCACTTCAGGCTTAGTATAAAGTGCGAGGTAGGTCGAATAACTGCGTCAACGGCGGAAAAAAGTTAGAAGAAAAAATATTGGAAATAGACAGAAGACAAAGAAGAAAATAAAAGAGTGGTGGAAGTTTTAGGATTAAACTTTCACCACTTTATTTATGGACAAATAAGAATCTCACTTGCAAGCTCCGATTTTATGAATCGCAGGCGAGGTTTGCGATCCCTTCTTTTTAGCCGTCATTTGGAAAAACCACTCCTTTTTCACTTATATTTTTGGCCGTTTACTGGTTGCGAATGTTTTATTAAATATTGTGTGACTTATTATATAAACCGGTATGATTAACAAATATATATAAACTTTATGTGGCATATACTCAGTAAAATAGCGAATGAATATGATTAACCATATAATTAATACTAAATACTTTAATACAACTTTCATTTAACTATCTCCTTTTAGGAATTCGGTTAGTATATCAAACTTTGTATTATCGTCTAGAGGAAAATCGAGAAAAAAGGAATTCCCACTTTTCCCAAAAAGAAAAAAGCCTGAAGCGGTTTTTCTGCTCCAGGCTCTTTTTTTAGCTTTTGGTCTTCATGTAAATTTGAAACAAAGTTTGATCAAAACACGCTATAAATATATTTAGTTTAGCATTGAACTAAAGAATTAATACCAACGAGTATATAAATATTCCCACCATATACACCTTGAAAGAGAACCTTAACAGTAGCACGTGCAGTATACCCTGCATCATTAACCTGCAAAAAGTTTAGTGAAAATAGATTTAAAATGACCTAAGATATTTGACTGCCGTCTCAGCATATATCTCGGCAGATTCTACTAAGTTCTCCACTGAAACCCGCTCATCGTACCCATGGATAGTGTGTTCCAGCCCAGGACCGTAAAGGACGGTATCAATGCCATGGCGCCGGAAGTGACTGGCATCACTTGAACCAAGCAAAAGTACGCTGAAGACGGGTTCCTCCATTCCAAGGACACTCTGGATTCCCAGTTCTATGGCCCTGACAATTGGACGATTCTCTAAGGTCCAGTTCGGGTTAGTACAGGGTACCATTGGCTCCACAACTGCACCTGGCGCTACAGCACTAACAAGATTCCTAGCGACATCAAGTACAAACTCGGGCTTCATACCGAATGGAACCCGGGTATCCACTTTAATGATACACTTGTCTGCGACGACGTTCACATTTGTTCCGCCCTGAATTACACCTGGATTGTAAGAGGGACGATAAAGTAACTGTGACAGTAAGGGATTTCCTAGACGCTGAGATAGGAGCCACTCAGTATTGTACAAAAGTTGACAAGGCTCTGCCTGTGGCGTTGCCTTGAGCTCCCATAGCTTGGTTAGTGCTTCGACCGCGGCTGCCCCTCTTCGTACGGCGGAGATTCCATAAAGCGGATGTAGGCTGCCATGATCTGTCTGACCTGGTATGATCACCTGCATCCATGCCCTGCCCTTTTCACCGGCATTCGGATGGTGGGGGTCCGTTGGTTCACCAATCAGACAAGCATCACCCTTAATCAATCCTTGATCCAGGAGCGAGGCCACCTCAATGCCGCCAGTCTCTTCATCCGGAGAGGCAATAACTCCTAGGCTACCTTTCAAATTAAGAGTGGGGGCGAACTCCTGAAGTAGTCCAGCCACAAAAATCAGTGATGCCAAGCCTCCTTTCATATCGGAGGCTCCCCTCCCCAAAAGCATACCTGCTCTGACTTCTCCTGAGAATGGATCGAAGGTCCAATGTGAACAATCGCCTGCAGGTACGACATCTGTATGTCCACAAAATAGGAGCCGTGGACCAGGTACCCTGGTTAAGGGAGCATCACAGACCACGGTAACCAGCGCATTTTCGCTACGGCGGTGCTCGGTAATCAAGAACCCTTTTGCTGCTAGGTATCGGCTAATATGGCGTCCCATTTCTGCTGACTGCTTCATAAACTCGGGCGATGGATTTTCAGTTGGAATTCGAATAAATGAAGCAGCAAGTTCGACTAATTCCTGTTGCCTTGACCTTATCAGCTGCCGGATTATTCTGGTACTCATATAAATACATCCCCTCCATGTCCAGTATTAGCTGCAGTATTTCTATACTATTCTATGTGCTGTTCCTAGATCATATTTCTGGGGTTAAAAGTGGGGAAACATTTGATACATGTTATTTAAAGTCGCGTTCAATGCTATAGTTAAACTTAATGAGCCAAAGATATATAAGATTATGTAGTGGTAATGCCTAACCCCCGTTATCTTAACAACAATTCTTTCAACTATTTAGCTAATTATGCTTGACTGGTTTTAGGGTTTTTGACTTGCTGAAGTGAAGCATTGAAACGGCTGGAAGGCAGTCTTATCCCCTATGCTCAGGAACCTTCTACCCGAAGGCGCTACTGTAAGTTTTAGAGGTTGCATCAAGCAACCGTCAAGCATGCTCGATGGACAAGCTATCCCCCCCTAAAAAACATTTGTGAGCTTACAAAGTTATAAAGATATTAATGCTTATGCTAAACTTGTCTGTTTAATAACGATAATTAATTAAACAAACATAGAATCAAAAAGGGATACTCAATGACTCAAGTATCCATTTTTGATTCTATTATATAAACGTGAAAGGGAGCGGATTTCTGAAATCAACTGCCACCTTTTTACAAATAAAAAAACTGCAGGCAAACTCGCTTTTCTTCGAGTTTGTCTACAGTCTGAAACAACTTTTAATCTATCCGGGCCTTTATTTCAAAAGAGATTTATGCCATTTCCACGCACTTTCAATGATTTCTTCCAAATCTATCGATGCTTTCCACCCAAGTTCTTCATATATCTTATTAGCCGAAGCAACAAGACGGGCTGGATCTCCAGGGCGACGGTCTCCATACTCGATGGTCGGTTTCACTCCCGTGACTTTTTCACAAGTGTCGATTACATCCTTAACCGAAAATCCTTTTCCATTCCCAAGATTGTAGGTGGCCGTATCCTTCTTTCCGGATAAAAGGGCTTGAAGCGCGATTATATGGGCTTGAGCTAAATCCGTTACATGGATATAATCACGGATGCAAGTGCCATCTTCTGTGTCATAGTCCGTACCAAACACGGAAATCTTCTCACGTTGACCTAATAAATGCTGTAAAATAATCGGAATCAAGTGTGTTTCCGGATCATGGCTTTCACCGATTTCTGCCGATGCATGTGCTCCGGCCGCATTAAAGTAACGCAAGACGACATAATGAAGTCCATATGCTTTTGCGAAGTCTCCTAAGATCTGCTCTACCATCAATTTCGAGCGGCCATATGGATTAATCGGATTGGTTGGCTGATCCTCATCAATCATATCAACATTCGGTATCCCGTAAGTAGCTGCCGTTGATGAAAAAATGAAATTCTTAACATCATGCTTGAGCATGGTATTCAACAATGTAAGAGTTGCACCTACATTATTTTCATAGTATTTATAAGGATCTTGGACAGACTCCCCAACCAAGCTATTTGCAGCAAAGTGCATAACAGCTTTAATGGGATACTTAAGGAATATATCATTCAAGACCGCTTCGTCCCCTAAATTTCCTTCCACCAAGATGGCCTTCGAATCGACCAGCGAACGAAAACCGGTTGAGAGATTATCCAGAATGACAACCTCTTCAGTATTCACTAACTCTTTTACAAGATGACTTCCAATATATCCTGCACCGCCAACGACCAAAATCATATAGAATTTCCCCTTTTACTTTTAGCTTAAATGAAATCTTGCCAATTTTCTCAACCTATATATGCCATTAGTGTGAGGTCTAATTATAAGAACCTCCCTCATTTTATAAGCATTTATTGAAGGTTTCCATGGCCAATCCATTATATTGGGTGTAATCAAACTTCGCTAGTTTAGGATTATCATTACTAACCATGGTAGATAAGCCCTTTTCCAGTCCATCTATGCTATTTTCGACAAGTAAACCATATTTACCGTTTTCCAAAACGGTTCGGTTAGCCACTATATCAGTAGCCATGATTTTCATTCCTAAAGTCATCGCCTCCAATAATACCATAGGCTGCCCTTCATAATGTGAGGAAAGAACGAAGCAGTCACATTTTTCCATGAACGAAAATGGATTTTCAAGCTGGCCCAAAAGATGAATGGAATGATTTAAGTCCAGCTCATCAATGATTGCCTGCAAATCTTCCTTTAAAGGTCCTTGTCCTAAAATATACAGTTTACTATTTTTGTGTTTTTCATGAAAGCCTGCGAATGCACGAATCAAATTATCTTGGCCTTTTTCAGGTGATAATCTTCCCATATTGACAAAGTTAAAATCATTTTTATCAGGATATGGAACGAATTGATTATTCACTTCCAATCCATGGACCTCTTGTACGCTTAACGCCTGTTTATCGATCCAGCCTATAGATATCCCGTCCAATAATATATGGGCATAAGTGCCAAGTTGGGTAACCGATTCTTTATCGAATTCCACGATCCGGCCATTAAAGCTTGGCCCATTTTCCAAGACCATGGCATCTTGAAGCCCATAAGGCTTATCCCAAATATTATAATCACCTAAGTTAATTTCGGCAGTGCCGCGCACTTCACGTTCTTTTAACAGGATTGGCTCTTCTATGACTTCGAATGCTCCCGTATTTAACCAGCCAATTTTCTTATTATCGATTTCGAAAAGGTAATAGCCGCCTTTGTTGGTTCTGTTATACTTTATGATTCTGACGATTTGCCCTTCAAAATCGATTGCCTTACTCACTCTTTTAGCCTTGTAGTTCGGATAAGCCTTCGTCCAGATCGTATGCTCCTCCGGATTAGTTATTTTTCCGTACTTCTGATTACCCGTGTTTATTTCCTTCAGCGTCCTATTCTCAATCTTATCAATGAACTTTTTATTGTTTTTATAGTTTCTGGATATTATATACTTTCTTTTCATCATGATTTGCAGCTTGTCATTTAAGCTCATGTCTTCATTGGTTGTACAATGTTCAAGCATGGATAAAGCCGAATTATCTATCCAGCCTATTATCTTATCTTTTACAGATATTCTGCTATAAATCGAATGCTGGGTTTTTGCTTCCTTATCGACGTTTACAATGATCCCTTTAAAATCATGACTGCCAGAAATTTTGTACGTTCCTTCAACCTTATACGGCAACGACCAAATATAGTTTGATCGAGGTCTTACTAATCTGGCAATTTTATCCACTTCTTTTTCATAAATGATGCTGTCTGGCAACAGCTCCACAGCTTCTTCACTAATCCAGCCAATGATTTGATTGTTATGGCTGAATTTGTAAAAAGTGTTCTGATTAGCATAGGCCTTTCTCGAAATCACGATTTCAGCACCTTCAAATCGTTCTTCCAGTGGAAATTGAGTGGCATTCGAAATTCCCGGAAGGGTATTCCAAACATGATTATCCTTAACATCCCTTAATATCGCCCTTGCTTTGAAGTTTTCTGTGATCAATGCCTTTTCATCATTTTCGATAACTTCAGATTCATTTGACTCGATTTGAAGGATTTTATCCGGGTTGATAGAATTCATTACATAATCAAATTTATCTAAGTCTGCATACTCCAATAGATTCTTTCGGTTTAATTCCATCGTTCCCTCAGAAACACTTACAAGTTTATCAAATCGATTGTATACCGAAAAAATACCTCGTAGATTAATACGGTGAGGTCTCTTTCCATTAATGATACGCTCACTATCAGAAAGCAAATCATTATGCATATAACAAACTTTCTTTTTTGCATCTGCCGCCAGCAGATATTTAGCCCAATAATGGCTATAACCGCTAAAATCAATCACAAAATCAAACTTCGTTTTACCGAATAAACGTGCATGCTCTCTAATATAGGCATTTTCCGGGTAAAGCTTCTTCCCTAAGAACCCTCTTTCCCCTCTGTTATGGATGAATTTATCTTTGTAGACTTCCAAAAATTTATACACAGGCAAGCCAGGTTTGAATAGAAAACGTACATTCTTATTAACCTTGCCCATATTTTTCAAAACCTCGTGCGAGTGAGGAGTGGCAGTAAAACAGCTGACATCATATTTATCGTAATCAATATTATTCATTAAGTTAAGGAAAGAAGATGTAATTCCGTTATCCCTCAATCCACCCGGATAAATCAATATTTTTTCCTTTGCGGAATCCAGGCTGGTAATTGTGTTCAGTTGTTTCGTAGACTTATTGAAAATATTTTTGACTATTCTCTCTGTTACTTTTCCATCCTCATGGTTCGTGAATTTTCCCTGCATTTTTTTATATTTATCGGAATATCTAGATTTCACATTTTTAATATCTTTAATGGCCTGTGCCAATTCTTTTGAGTTAAAAAGCATCGGTCCCGGGAGTTCGTCATTTTGGAGATATTGTCCCCTTTGCTCAGCATAAACGTCCGTATCCCATGTGTAAAACAGAATTGGCTTATCGGTAACAAGGTAATCAAAGAAGATACTGGAATAGTCCGTGATAAGCAAATCGACTGCAGCAAGCAATTCATTTGTATCCACATGGTCAGGTATTAGTCGATCCTTGATTTCCGAATGCTTGGCAGCTTCTTTATATAAAAATGGATGCACCTTAATGAATAGGTTATATTGTTCACCGATTTGACTTTGTAAATCATTAATATCTGCAATGATTTGCAGAAGATCGTTATCTACTTTGGCCAGATTCGTCCCCTTCCAAGTCGGGGCATATAAAATATTTTCCTTAGCATCACTGATTTTCAAACCTAGCGTTCTTAGATAATCCTTATACTCCTCCGGATTCGTGTTCAGCGTCAAATCGATCCTCGGATATCCTTCTTCTATAATTTCACCTTTATACAATCCATTTAACTTATAGCTATGTGTAAATATGTTCGTAGTATGGGCATTAGGGCTCAAAATGAAATCCGCACTTAAAAAGTTCCTAACGACGTTTTGAGAGACCGAAGGGTTACCGGGAATATCGAAGCCCATATTCTTAAGGGGCGTTCCATGCCAGGTATTGATGTAAATTTGATCGCTTTTAGGGATGAAGAAAGACTGGAATGTGGAGTTATTGATTAAATACTCACTCGTTGCCAACCATTTTAAATATTCCTTTGAATTACGTTGAACAAATTGAACATTCGGCATATCCTTATACTTCGCCATTACACCTGAGAGGACACTGAAATCCTGGATGGACCAAATGTGCATAAAATCTTGATAGTCCTGATTTTCCAGCATATATTTAAACATCGCGTATGGACTGTCAGTCATACTGTTTCCATCACGACTCTCATATAGTATTGTGTTTTTTTGCACGCTTAATCTCTCATAATACTTTGCATATCTATTTACTCGCTGATGGTTTTCCTTCATTAAGAAATTGGCGATAGGCTGTTTAAGGAAATCGACTTTTCTTTTTATTACCTTCTTATTCACTAAATAGGCTCCCCTTTTATCGATTTATATTCACCATTCAAAATTATGTTTGCCGTTCATTAAACCAAAATAACAACTATGAATGATCAATAGTTGGAGATTTTTTTAAATGATTACTCTATTAAATTAAAAGTTTATGAATGGGCAGTAAAAGTTTATTTGTCCACTGCCTTGTGCAGTTCGAGGATATTTTCCATTACTTTTATGATATCGTCTCTTAAATCAGGACGTTGCAGGGCAAATTCAATGGTCGTTTTCACAAAACCATCAACAACACCTACATCAAAGCGTTTTCCTTCAAAATCGTAAGCGAAGACTTTTTGGATTTCATTCAATTTTTGGATGGCATCCGTTAGCTGGATTTCACCGCCAGCTCCTGTTTCCTGCTTGGCCAGGAAATCGAATATTTCCGGAGTCAGGATGTATCTTCCCATGATGGCTAAATTGGATGGTGCCGTTCCTTGTTTTGGTTTTTCGACGAAACGGTTCACTTCGTATCTTCTGCCATCTTGCGTAAGCGGGTCAATGATGCCGTATCTATGTGTTTCGTTCTCATTTACCGGCTGCACTCCAATGATGGACGAACCTGTCGCATCATATTCGTTGATTAATTGACGTAGGGAGGGCACATCACTTTCCACGATATCATCGCCTAAAAGGACGGCAAAAGGCTCATCACCAATAAAATTACGTGCACACCAAACAGCATGTCCAAGGCCTCTCGGTTCTTTTTGCCTAATATAGTGGATATTAGCTAAATTGGATGGGTATTGCACCTTCTCCAATAAATCGAATTTCCCTTTATCCCTCAAATTATTCTCTAGTTCGTAAGCATTATCAAAATGATCTTCTATCGCTCGTTTATTCTTTCCTGTGACAATGATTATATCCTCAATTCCCGCTTTCACAGCTTCTTCTATAATATATTGAATAGTAGGTTTATCGACTATTGGCAGCATTTCTTTAGGCATTGCCTTCGTTGCGGGCAAAAATCTAGTTCCCAATCCCGCTGCAGGAATTATGGCCTTTTTAACTTTTTTCATACTTTGTAACTCCTTCATATTAAGATAAATCTACAAAAAACACCAAATTTTTCTGAATCATCCTTTTTATAGTAACATAGACTCGTTTTTTGTAAATATATTAACAGAAAAAATACCCTTCTTTTGTAAATTCACCCATAGTTAAAACTTCCATCCAATGCAATATCCCGCTTAAAAATAAGGCCATTCCCCGATATTTCAGGAAAAGGCCTTATTTTTTTTCACTATACGGATGATAGGCCCAAGGACCTGATTATTTAGCTCCACTTATCATTTCATTCGTTTTTAACGAGTCGTCTGCATCCGGATCTGTTGCGATCAACAGGTCTGCCTATAATTCGGCCATTTCAACGTAAAAAAATGGACGTCACCACAAGGAGCGACGTCCACTAAATTATTCAGCTTCGGCAACAACGGTGAAGCGTTGGTTGATGTGCTGCGGGTTTTCAATTTCATCAAGTACTGCAAGGGCAAAATCGGCATAACTTACATAGCTTTCACCCTTTGAGTTTACAAGAAGATTGTCTTTACCCAGTGTATACCGACCTGTTCTATTTCCTTGCGGATCAAAGAAGGCGGAAGGACTGATGAACGTCCATTGGATGCCAGTGGCATTTTGTAGATCGCCAAGGTTCTTGGATTGATTATATGCTGTTGCAAAGTATTCTTTAGGGAACTCTGGCGTATCCAGCACGCGGATCGTCTTTGCCTCGTCAACGAAAAGGCTTCCAGCTCCGCCAACAACGATCAGTTTAGTTTGAGGAGCCCCTTTCATAGCCTCAATCAAGATTTTTCCTGCCTCGACATGCAGATGTTCTCTCCCTGGAACAGCGCCAAATGCATTCACTATCACATCGAACCCTTTAATATCTTCTGATTTCAGATCGAATACGTCTTTTTCCAGTACGGATGCTCCTTGAATTTGGACTTTAGCTTCATCCCTGACAATGGCCGTAACATCATGTCCCCTAGTCAACGCTTCCTTTAAAATCAGACTTCCAGCTTTTCCGCTCGCACCAATAATACCGATTTTCATTTTAAATTCCTCCTATATATTGTTTTTGAAACTTTAATTGTAACTTAAATACTTACATGTAATAATATAAGTTACAGGTTGCCGTTTTGTCAACTTTATTATTTTAAGGAGTTCGGAGATATATTCGAGTTTCGTCGATATATTGCTGTTTCCGGAGATATATTCTGCTTTCCCGTCGATATATTGCAGGTTCCGGAGATATATCCTGGTTTTTCGTCGATATCTTGCAATTTCCGGTGATATATCCTGATTTTTCGTCGATATATTGCAGGTTCCGGTGATATATCCTGATTTTTCGTCGATATATTGCAATTTCCGGAGATATATCATGATTTTTCGTCGATATATGGCTATTTCCGGTGATATATCCTGGTTTTTCGTCGATATATTGCTATTTCCTGAGATATATCCTGCTTCCTCGTCGATATCTTGCTATTTCCGGAGATATATCCTGGTTTTTCGTCGATATCTTGCAGGTTCCGGAGATATATCCTGGTTTTTCGTCGATATATTGCAAGTTCCGGTGATATATCCTGATTTTCGTCGATATCTTGCAATTTCCGGGGATATATCCTGATTTTTCGTCGATATATTGCTATTTCCGGAGATATATCCTGATTTTTCGTCGATATCTTGCAATTTCCGATGATATATTCTGCTTTCTCGTCGATATATTGCAGGTTCCGGAGATATATCCTGATTTTTCGTCGATATATTGCAGGTTCCGGGGATATATCCTGATTTTTCGTCGATATATTGCAATTTCCGGGGATATATCCTGCTTCCTCGTCGATATCTTGCAGGTTTCGGAGATATATCCTGCTTCCTCGTCGATATCTTGCAATTTCCTGAGATATATCATGATTTTTCGTCGATATATGGCTATTTCCGGGGATATATTCTGCTTTCTCGTCGATATATTGCTATTTCCGGTGATATATCCTGGTTTTTCGTCGATATATGGCTATTTCCTGAGAAATATCCTGAATTTTCTTCGATATATTGCAGTTTTTCGTCGATATATATAAAAAAGCACCATTCCTTTTAGAATGGTGCGCTTAAATTAGCTGTTTTTCTTTTTCATTAGCAGTCCCATGCAGATAGTGATGAGAGTAAACGCGATAAAGGCCAAAAACGGGATCGTGATGAATCCTAGCCAATTTATATACTCACCTGAGCAGGGAACACCGCTTTGACACATTTCAAAATGCTTCAGTGCTGGGATTTTTTGCAGACTATAGTGATACCCTGACACCAACATGCCCAAAATCGATAATGGGAGGATGTATCGGTAAATTTTCAGGTCTTGCTCATAAAAGGCACGGCCCAATAAAATAACGAGCGGGTACATCAAGATCCTTTGATACCAACAAAAGGTACAGGGTACATAATGGAGAATCTCACTAAAGTAGAGACTTCCAGCAGTGGCGATGATCGATAGGATCCAAGAAAATAATAATGGCTTGTTCATCACTATTTCTCCTTCGCTGCATCATCAACCATTTTCTCTAAATCATCAATTGTATTTCCTTCAAACTTCTTGCCATTGACAAATAAGGAAGGAGTTCCAGAAACACCCAATTCGTCGGCCAAATCCATATCTTTGTTCCATTGGTCCTCGGAATTACCTGCTTTAAAGGAGGAAACTACTTTTTTCACATCTTTGTCATTTGCGATTTCTTTCAATGTTTCTTCTAAGAATTTGTCCGTAAACACATCTACCTTTTCATATTTCAGGTCCTCTGGTTGCTTTTCGTACAGAAGCTCATGGAATTTCCAAAAGGTATCATTTCCTAATTCCTGATAAACACTTTCCGCAAATTTAGCGGATCTGGTTGAATCGACGTTAATGAACGAATAATTCATGAAATAAAATTGCGCTTTTCCTGTATCAATCAATTCACTTTGTATAGAAGGAAAGAATTGCTCCTCGAATGTCTTACATACTGGACATTTATAATCACCAAATTCAACTATTTGGACAGGTGCTGATTTTTCACCCAAATAAGGCTGTGATTTATAATCGATTTCATTAACGGCTGTATCTTCGTCCTTCCCATTTGCCAAAAATATAAAGCCAATGATGATTACAGCAATTAACCCTATCATCCAAAACGTGAATGCAGAAGATTGTTTTTGATTACCCTTTTTTTTATTAGCCATCATATACCTCCATCACTTGTAGTTGTGTCGATATTCCTTCTCCAGCCATAGCGGCCGATTTCGATTCCCCCTTCCTGTTGCTTTCACCTGTAACTGATTCATTTACACGTTATAATATAAGTTTCACCATGCTGGTTTGTCAATTACACATACTTTTTATTTTTTGCCTTTGCAGAAACGGCGTTACTTGACAAGGATACGGTTAATGGATAAATATTATTCTTGCAGGCCATTATAACTTGTAACCACTTGAATTACATGTTAAATAATTTATACTATATAAGAATAGAGATTTTAAAGGAGAGAAAAAAGAGATGTCCATCAGTACCCGCTTTTCCGTAGGGATCCATATATTATCTCTTTTAGAAATAAACAAAGAAGGCGTTAACACTTCTGATTTTATTGCAAAAAGTGTAAACACCAACCCAGCCTTAATCAGAAAAATCACCGGCATGCTGAAGAATGCAGGCTTAGTGAACGTTCGTCCGGGTATCGCCGGAGCAACATTGGCCAAGGAATTATCGGATATCACTTTGCTTGATGTTTATCAGGCTGTCAACGTTGCCTCCGATAAAGAATTATTTGGAATCCATGAAAATCCTAATCCAGCATGCACTGTTGGAAGAAATATACAAGATACAATAGAACCCATCTTTTCAGTTGCGGAACTTGCCTTGGAAAAGGCATTGGGAGTGGTAACGATCGAGGATGTCGTTAGGGGTATTCTGGAAAAGGATAAAACTTAATAGCAAAAAAAACACATGAGTCTGACTCATGTGTTTTTTGCCGTTTCTTATTTATACTTAGGAACTTCAATCGTCAATTTATAGGAATCTAGTAAACTATACAAATTATAAATCTGTTTCACCTGTTTTGTTGCCCAGCCAATATCAGTCGCATACTGGTGTGAAGCATATCCATATTTCTCTGAGGCTGTGGGATTCCATCTCATTTTGTAAAGCGTGTCCTGTCCAGCAGAGATATATCCTTTGGCGATGAATTCGGCACCGCCTATGATGGCCGCCTCCGGAGTGAACCAGCCAGCATTATAGGCGTATTGAGCGCCTCTGCTTAGCGCCGTTCCGTCAAATGCTCCCACTCCATACATATTATAGACCGTTTTCCCGTTAACCTTTACGCCAGTAGCTAACGGTGAAGTGCCATTCCCGGTCTCCAGCAAAGCATGTGAAATCAGGTAGATTTCATTGACCCCATATTTCTCCCCTGCCGCAGTGAAGGTTGCAGCTTGGCCTTGTAGAATCCCTTTACCCGAAAGGATTCTATTATTCACTTCAGAAACGTTCATGTTGGTGACTTGAGAGAGCTTGACGAATTGGAATGATTTGACTGGATCATTCACAAAATTATTTGGGTTAAGATTATATTTTATATCTTCCGGACTGGCATTTACCCATGTCTTGTTATAGTCCACCTCATACCAATAGTATCCGTCAGAGCCCTTTACTTTTGATTTAATATTCAATGATTGATTATTGCTGACAGGGCCGACTACCCAATAATTAGATCCAGCTCCGCCCCTGACACGCCATCCGGTTCCTTTAACCGTACCTTTTGTAGAATTGATTAAAGTTAATCCATCTTCGCGTATGTAGGTTTTATAATTTTTATCCGTTTGACCATTTACGGCCATTTGAATTTCAACCATCTTTTCCATCGTAAGATTATACTCTTTATCGATCCTGATTATCGATCCATTCGAACTTCCTGGACCTTCCGGTGCTTTGACCGTTAAATATTGCGTACTGACATATCCCGTTTTTCCATTGGCCGTGACTCTTGACCAGCCATTAGATTCTGAATACACCGTTACGGCCGTATTGTTTACAAGCTTGGCTATAACTGAAGCGGAAGCTGATGCTTGTGACCGCATATTCAGACTGGAGCTATCATTCACATTTACATATTTAACTAACGTGTTTTCTTCTCCGTCCGGATTCAGCCCCGGTAAAGAACCAGGCTTCGTTGCTGATAGATATTGCGTACTGACATAACCTTCTCCGCCATACGCTTTAACTTTTGACCATCCATTTGATTCCGAGATGACTTCTACCTCTACACCCCTTGCCAATTTCACAATGACGGAAGCACTTTCTGAAGGCTTATTCCGCATATTCAGTGAACCCGAGCTGACATTTACATATTTCGTTGTCGTTTTTTCAGGTATAGATGGTTTGGAGTCCATTTCAGGCCTTATCGTTGAAAGAAAGTCAGCACTGACATACCCATCCTTCCCATTGGCCTTGATTTTCGCCCAGCCTTTGGATTCCGAATAGACCGTCACTTCCGTTCCTTTTGACAGCTTTGCGACTATGCTCGCGCTTTCCGATCCGCTTTTTCTCATATTGAGCGTTCCAGAGCTTACGTTTACATATTTCGTTGTCGTTTTTTCAGGCGTTACTGCAGTTGATCCCGATCCTGGCTTTGCCGTCGATAGATATTTGGCACTGACATGGCCGTCTTTTCCATTGGCTTTGACCTTGGCCCAACCTTTGGATTCCGAATAGACCGTCACTTTCGTTCCTTTTGAAAGCTTTGCGACTATGTTCGCGCTTTCCGATCCGCTTTTTCTCATATTGAGCGTTCCAGAGCTTACGTTTACATATTTCGTTGTCGTTTTTTCAGGCGTTACTGCCGTTGATCCCGATCCTGGCTTTGCCATCGATAGATATTTGGTGCTGACATACCCGTCCTTTCCATTGGCTTTGACTTTGGCCCAGCCATTGGATTCCGAATACACCGTCACTTTCGTTCCTTTTGAAAGGATTGCGACTATGCTTGCGGTAGCTTTTCCACTTTTTCGCATATTGAGGGAACCCGTAACATATTTCGTCGTCGTTTTTGCAGGTGTGGCTGACGTTGCTCCCGATCCTGGCTTTGAAGCAGACAGATATTTGGCGCTGACATATCCATCCTTACCATTGGCTTTGATTTTCGCCCAGCCATTAGCTTCCGAATAGACCGTCACTTTCGTCCCTTTAGAAAGGATGGCGACAACGCTTGCGGTAGCTTTTCCACTTTTTCGCATATTGAGGGAGCCCGTGCTCACATTCACATATTTCGTTGTCGTTTTAACCGTTACCGCAGCTTTGGTTACCGTTCCTGGCTTCGTTGCCGATAGATACTTCGTACTGACATATCCTTCTTTTCCATTGGCTTTGATTTTCGCCCAGCCTTTGGACTCCGAATACACCGTTACCTGTGTGCCTCTTGTCAGCTTTGCGACTATGCTGGCACTATCTACCCCGCTTTTCCGCATATTAAGTGAACCTGTGCCCACATTCACATAATTCGTTGTCGTTTTAACGGTCGCCGCAGCTTTGGTTACCGTTCCTGGCTTCGTTGCCGATAGATACTTCGAACTGACATATCCTTCTTTTCCATTGGCTTTGACTTTCGCCCAGCCGTTGGATTCCAAATACACCGTTACCTGTGTGCCCCTAGTCAGCTTCGCGACCATGCCTGCACTATCACTGGCGTTTTTTCGTATATTCAGTGATCCTGTGCTCACATTCACATATTTTGTTGTCGTTTTAATCGTTACTGCACTTTTCGTTAAAGTCCCTGGCTTCGTTGCCGATAAATACTTCGTACTGACATATCCATCATTTCCATTGGCTTTGATCTTCGCCCAGCCTTTGGACTCCGAATACACCGTTACCTGTGTGCCATTTGCCAGCTTTGCAACTATGCTTGCATCCTCCGCCCCGTCTTTTCTCATATTGAGCGAACCGGTACTTACATGTACAAACATGAAGTCCTCAATACTGGCCTGTTCCGCATGTAGTGGAGCTGCAGATATTTTTTCTTCGAAAGCAACTGTAGACAACACTGCAAAACAGAAAGTTGGTATGATTAATTTCTTCATCTCATTCTCCCTACTAAAGAATTATGTTTTTAACATTTATTTAAATATCGGTTAAAATCAGTATAATAATATAGGCATATATGCTCATTCGTCTAAAATATATCATATTCCTTTAGATCTATAGGGAGATAAAGGAGATTGTAACATAATAGTAAACTAATAGACATTTAAGTAATAAAATAGAAATATTCGCAAAGAAGCTTACCCGGCAAGCAAATGATGAATATAAAGTATATTGATATAATTACTTACCACTCAAATAAATGCCTATGAGACGAGCATCTTTCTGCATTTACCGAATATACATAAAAGGTGAGCACACGATCCTTAGTATTTGACGGATCGAGGCAATAACCTATATAATTACTGTATATAACTTATAAGAATCCTTCTGTTAAGGGGAGTAGCTATACAATAAAGTCGTCAGTACAGGATTGAATCCTCGGCTTTATTGGCAACTGATTTTAGTTGTTTGCAAGACCTTGCCGATTATTTGGTGAGGTCTTTTAATTTTTTTAAAGACGGTATGACCAATAATCGGTTATACCGTCTTTTTTGATTCGAAAAATTGCACAATAGAGGTGAAAAGTATGCAGAACTATAATGAATTAGCTCAAAGCGTTAAGATTTCCGATGATAAAAAGCATATATTGCTTGATGCCGACCCATCTTTATCACTTATCGGAAAAGGCCGCAGCGCATATGTATTCAAAATACATTCCACCAATAAGGCACTAAAAGTGTTTTTCCCGGATCATTCTCACACAGCTAAAGTTGAAGCTGAAATATACAAAACCGTCCAATCCATCGAATACTATCCAACCCTATATGATGCGGGGGTAAGTTACCTGGTTATAGATCACATTGAAGGCAACACTCTTTTTGAATGTTTAACGTTGGGAATCCCGATAACGGAAGAAAACATTGCCGAGATAGACCATGCCCTGCAATTGGCAAGGAAAGAGGGATTGAACCCTTCGGATATCCATTTACGAAACATCTTCATCACTTCCGAAAAAAAGGTGAAGATCATTGACGTTGCAAGGTTTAAGCAAGTGAAATCCTGCAATCAGTGGCACGACTTGAAAAGTGCATTTCACCTTTTCTATTCGAAGTCATTTTTTCCGAAGAAGATCCCCAGCTTCATACTGAATTCCATTGCAGCGATTTATAAAAAGAGATTTCTGCCCATCTGATCCTTACTTTAAAAAAATCACATTGGAGGCATATATGAAAAAAATAATGACCATTGCTCTGCTGTCCATCCTTACATTAAGCGGATGCTCAGCTTTAGAAGAAGTCAATTCATCATTGGAGTATGCAGATAATGCGACGGAGTATGTAAATACCGTTAAGGAATTTTCCAATGAGGTGCCTGCATTGTCACAGGACGCCGTCACGAATGCCGAAGCAAGAGCAAATCTTGAAAAAGAACTGGAATTGATGAAAACGGAGATTGAAGAATTCAATGCAACGGAACCACCCCAAATCGCTGAAGGCATCCATGAGAAGATCGTCAGCTCGAATCAACAGCTTTCGGATGGAATTGAATTATATCTGAATAATATTCAAAATGGCCAAATTGACCCTAAGGCATTGGAAGATTCAGAGATAATGAAATCAATCGATAATATAACAGGATTGGCAAAACAAATTGAAGAATTGGGGAATTAAGCATCCTGCAATGAATAAAATCGAATCGCTTGAAACAAATTATTGACATGAAACCAAAAGGTTTTATATAATCAACAAAGCAAAACCAATTGGTTTCATATTTTCAGTTAAAAAGGAGAATCAGTATGGAAAATCAACATACACTACAGGATATCAAGAAGATGATTATTCTTGAAGCCCCTATCCAACAAGTTTGGGATACAGTTTCGACTGCAGAGGGCATAGCTTCATGGTTCATGCCAAATGATTTTCAACCGAAAGTGGGACATGAGTTCCATGTGCAATCACCTTTTGGTCCATCTCCTTGTAAGGTAACGGAGTTAGATGTTCCTCATCGTCTTTCATTCAGTTGGGATACGGACGGTTGGTTCATTTCCTTCATTTTAAAAGAACTGGATGGCAAAACGGAGTTTACCCTTATTCATGGTGGTTGGAAAGAGCCTGAAACGATTCTTCCGAAACCGAATGAAAAAAGCTCAGTGATTCGCGATAGAATGGATCATGGCTGGGAACAGATCGTTCATGCAAAACTTAAAAAGGTTGTTGAGGGCTAAATGTCTGCAGCAGAAAAGCATGATGTATTTCAGGCTATCGCCGACCCAACCCGCCGAAAGGTCCTGCAATTGCTTGCTGAAGGGGATTTACCCATTTCGAAAATCACTTCTCACTTTTCCATGAGCCGTACAGCGATTGCCAAGCATCTTCATATCCTTTCTGAAGCTGAATTGGTCAGTGGCCGGAAGGTAGGCAGAGAGAAACGCTTTCGGCTTCAGCCAGAACCTTTAGCGGAATTGAAACAGTGGCTCTCTTTTTATGATCAATTCTGGGATAACAAATTATCCATCCTTAAACATGTGATTGAAAATTCAGGGGAAAATGGATTGAAAGTCATCGATAAAGAAAAGGTCACGGATGAACCATCATAATGAAGAAAACCCCCGGCGCATTGCACCGGGGGGTTTTTCATTAGTTTATACATCCATCTCCACATTGTGTTCTTTGCGCTTCCTGATGACCATCGTTAGCAATAGTAGTAGATTGAAGACAATGATGCATCCAGTAAGGAACACTATACTCGTTGTCAATGCATCCGCTCCAAGGCTCGTACTCATCGCTTGACGGAAGCCCATGACAGAGTATGTCATTGGTATGAACGGGTGAACATGACTGAAGAAGTTATTGGTCAGTTCCACGGGGAACATCCCTCCACTTGCACCTAGCTGTAATACAAGGAATATCATCGCTAATAAACGACCCGGATTTCCAAATCCTACGGTCAAGAAGGTGACGATGAACATGAAGGTAAGGGAAGTCAGTATGGAAACCCCAATGAATTGCCCCATGTTCTCGACCTGTAAATCCATTCCCCAAATCATGATCGCATCCAACACTAATGCTGAAAGCGTCGCTTGGATAAATAGGACCGTAAATTTACTGAACCACCATGCCACTCCTGAAGTAGGCCTTGTGGAAGGCAAGCCTGTCGGGAATCCCATATTGAAGGCTATAGCTCCTACAAATAAGCCAAGAGACAATACATAAGGAGCCAGTGCATGACCATAATTCGGCACGTCACTGCTTTTTTGTTCCTTAACCTGTGTCGGTTCAGCAATCATGCTGTAATTATCATCGGTTGTTTTGTTTTCACTTATTTCTTCTGCTCCATCACCGAGTTTTTCCGATAGCTCGACCGTTCCATCTTTAAGTGAGGATATGCCATCACCCAATTTACCGGAACCTTCAGCAAGTGCTGATGAACCTTCATTGATCTTACCTGCCCCATCGGCAAGCTGGATGACTCCATTGCTTAAAGTAGGCAGATTGCTTGCCAATTGTTCAGTGCCCTTAACAAGTGCTGATGAGCCATCGTTCAAGGCAGCTGAGTTGGCATTCAGTTCATTGGCTCCACTAGCAAGTTTGCTTGCCCCTTCGCCAACTTGGCTAACCCCAAAAGCATACTTCTCAAGACCATCCCCAAAGGAGGTTGACCCTGCTTGAAGTTGTGAAACTCCATCAACCAGCTGACCAGATCCCTCAGTTAGTTTTGATAGGCCATTATTCAACGAGGAACCGCCTTGTGCTAACTGGTTGATCCCCTTCACTAATTCTGGTGTCCGTTCATTTAAACTTTGTGTTGCCGCCGTTAATTGATTGCTGCCTTCAACAGCCTCATTCAAGCCGCCATTTAATTGGGTTGCACCAGGAATCAATTGTTCTTCAAGTGCGTTCCTTATTGCCGTATATCCGTTTAACGCTGAAACGGCGTTTGGATTGACTTTATTCACCGCATTATTTAAATTGGCCACTTGTTCTGGAAGCTGGCCTAATCCATTCAATACAGGCATTACTTTATCCTTTAATTGCGTTGATAAGTCGGATACACTTGCAGCAAGAGTCGATGCGATTTGTTTTTGTGCTTCCGCTTGGTTTTGAAGTTCATTTTGAATGGCTCCGATTAATTCGGATTGTTGTTCACTGGTCATGCCTTTGAATGCTTCCGTATTTTGAACGGCATTGATCGTGCTCTGACCATTATTCGCAATTGTTGATTGAAGTTCCGTTAAGGCCGCTTGACTGTTATTGAGGCCATCAGTAATGCCAGATACGGTACCGGACGCGCTGCTCCCTGCAGGAACCGCTTTTTGCAATTGATTTACACCGCTTTGAATGCTTGTCAGTCCTTGCTTAAGCTGACTCAGCTGTTCTTCTGCGGGCAATTGGCCATCCATTTTTTTCAGGCCGTCATTTAACGCCTGGCCTCCTTCTGCCAGTTTATTGATTCCCTCATTTAAACTTTGCTGACCTGCTGCCAATTTTGGAATTCCTGTCGATTGGTCCGTCAGCTGGCTTGCATTTTGTGATAATTGATTCAACCCCTCATTCAAATTCGCACTGCCTGTTTGCGCTTGTGCCAATCCCGTATTTAAAGTTTGCGCTCCTGGAACTACTTTGGCGATCCCAGTGGAAAGTTGGGATGAACCTTGTATAAGTGCTTCACTATTATTAGTTAATTCCCCTGTGCCTGATGCAAGTTCGTCCGCACCCTTTTGTAACTGACCGACACCGGAAGTATATTGTGAAATTCCCTTATTTAATTCCGACGCGCCACTTTCAAGCTTGTTGGCTCCTTCCAAAAACTCGCCGACGCCGATTTGAAGTTTATTCGCTCCATCTTTAAAAGTTAATGTGCTGGAAGCTAATTTATTCAGATTTTCCGTCACTTCTTTGTTTCCATCATGCAGTTTTTTTGCACCGTCATCCAGTTTTGATGCCCCATCTGCTGCATCATTGAATCCATCTCCGATTTCATCCAGCTGGGAGAAAATCGCTTCCGCATATTCTTTAGTGACACTTTCGGCAATTTCCGTTTTCAAATTATTCGTTGCCTGTTTTCCGACCGTTTCAGAAACGAAACTGCGTCCAGGATTCACGTCATACGTCAAATTCATTTTTTTTGGCTTATCATCCATGACGGTTGCAGCATTTTTCGAAAAGTCCTCAGGAATGGTAACGACCATATAATATGTACCATCATCAAATCCTTTTTTCGCCGCTTTTTCCGTTACGAAATGCCATTCTAAATCATCATTTTCCTTTAAATTCTCGATTAGCTCATTACCGACTGTTAAGGTTTTACCCTCATATTCCGCCTTCACATCCTTATTCACGACTGCAACAGGTAATTTGCCTGTATTCCCGTATGGATTCCAAGCGGAACTAAGAAATAACCCCCCATAAATAATCGGTACGAACAGTAAAACGATTGCGACACCGACTAGTTTTCGATTTGTAAGGAAAAGCTTCCATTCTTGTTTAAGCATGTTCACTTCATTTCACCTTTCTTTTCACGCAGTACATCACTCAATGACGTTGAATTCCAATTAAGAGTCGGTATGTCCGTGGTGCCAAAGCTTTCTTTCAGCAAATCTGCCACTGTCTGGCTGGAAAAGAACTCTATCAAAAGTTGATCCGCCCTAGAAAACATCCGACGAAGGACGTCCATCCCCTTCTCTGCATACTCTCCATCTTTAAACGCTTTTTCTATAAGTCCCGTATCCGGAAACATCGAAATGGGGCCTTCCATCGCCTCAATAATTTCAAGGTTTTTAATCTTATCTACACTTTTGGCAAGAGTAAGGCCGCCATTATTACCAGGAACGGAAGTGATTATCTGCTTAACGACCAATTTCCTTATGATTTTTTTCAAATAAGAAGGAGACACCTCCAATCGCCTGCTGATCTCATTAGACGAAAGCGGTACATTTTTATCCTGGGTGGAGAGGATAACAATGATGCATATAGCTTGCTCGACCCCTTTTGTTAATTGCAAATCAGTTCACCTCTTTCAGTATCTATATGGATGTCTGATATCCATAATGGATATTCGGTATCTCTAATTAAAACCCGTTTCATCATAGAAATCAAGTTAATTCTAGAAAAAATTTCTAAAAAAAAGTGAACCCCTTATGACAGCATAATAAGGGGTTCACCTTTCAAGGTTTTTTATAGGTCATTTAGAAACTCATTGACCGCTTCTGGAGTTTTGGCATTTGCACTGTGCAGATGTGCAACCTTTTCCCCATTCTTAAATACTAATAGTGATGGAATTCCCATTACCGTTTGCTCTTCAGAAATCTCAGGGAACTCGTCACGATCGATTGTAAACCACTGTTTGTCTTGATGTTCTTGAGTGATCTCATCGATGAACATGTCTAAACGTTTGCAGTCCGGACACCATGTAGTAGTAAAAATCCCGACCGTCAGTCCCTCTTGATTGATTTGTTCACGGTATTCTTGTTCAGTATTGATATTTTTCATGATCGTCTCCTCCGGGCTTTCTTATCATCATACTTTAATCCATGAATTAATGTACTCAAGGATTAATATATAATTAATTCCTTTACAGCACAAACGGTTTATCTTGGATCCATCTAACTCTTGCCCGGTTCATGTACCTTTTCTATGCTTTGGGCAAAGCCGCCATTTCTTGGAGTTCTAATCTCTCGTTTATGAAAGAGGAAATCCTTGAAATGAACTCCCTATTTTCATCAATGAAAAGATAATGACAGCTTTTTTCAAAAATGATCAATTCACTGTCAGGAATCTTTTCGGCGATGAGAATGGATGCCTCTACAGGAGTGATCCAATCATGACGGCCGCCTGCCATTAATGTGACCCTTCTCTTTTTAGATCATCTTTTTATTAAAATCCAAAATAATCAAGCAGCTTCCAATTCACCGTTATTGTCCTTGGAAAATTTCCTTGCAATAAGACTGACTCCAATCATTACAATCACATTTATGAGGAGAGCGACAAGACCAATGTTCAAATCTTTAATAACTTGCGGCAATGCCGGAAAAAGTGTCCCAATTGTAGCGCTTGTTATGGTTGTATACCCAACAGTGGCTAAACCGGCAATGATGCCCGCTGACGCACCCTCTTTCGTCACGAAGTTTTTTTGCAGGAGACTGGCGATGAATGATGGGAATAATTGAGTCACCATGCTGTATCCCATCAATAAAAGGGCCACGATCGTATTCCCTCCTGTCAAAGTAAAATACACGGAAATGAGAGCAAGAACAGGTACGAGCAACTTGGCAATGGTCGTAATTTGTTTATCCGAGGCGGAAGGAGAAAAATGCTGATACACGTTTTTGGCAAGCAGCGTCGCTGAACTCATTAAAATCATCGAGCCTGGAACAAGGGCGGTCAATAGACCCGCTGCCCCGATGACCCCCACAAACCAAGGATCGAAGGTATTGATCGAAAGCTTCAAAAGCGCAAGATCCATATCCGACCCTTGCAACCCAGGAACTTTAATGATGGCGGCATAGCCGACAAAGATCGCACCGACGGATAATGCTCCGTAAAGCGGAAGGATGAACGCATTTTTACGGAATGTCTTGGCACTTTTAGCTGTATATGCAGAACCGAATGTTTGCGGCCACATATAGAAACCTAACGTCGTCAAGATGATCGTCGATATAAACCATGAAGCACTCATCCCCATATCCGGTAGTGTCAGGAAATCAGGCTTGACGGCATTGACTGCTTCGAACATCGGCTGGATTCCACCAAAATAATGAAGCGGAATGTAAATCCCTAAAAATAACGCGACCAAAGCGATCATGATATCTTTGAGAACAGCTGTCCAAACCGATCCATGGATACCTGAAATCATCACATAAACGGTAACTGAAACAGCTCCGATCCAAACGGCGACCGTCGGGGAAATCGAACCATAGGAAGTAGTCGAAACGATGATTCCCAGACCCTTTAATTGCAGCACCAAAAACGGTACCAGGGCCAAAACACCGACGATTGAAACAAGTACCCCCAATAATGGACTTTTGTACTTTTTAACATAAAAGTCTGCTTGTGAAATGAGCTTGTGTTTATTTCCGTAGCTCCAAATGGCAGGATAAATCCAATAAGAAAACAGGTAGCCCAATGCTGCGAACGCCGTTCCGTACAATGCCGGACCGCCTATACCATATGCCCACCCGCTGGAGCCCAGGAAAGTGGAGGTGGAATAGATCTCTCCCGCCAGTAAAATCATGATGATGAAAGGGCCGAACCCGCGTCCGCCGACTGTCCACTGTTCAAGGTCCATGTCCTTGCCTTTTCTTGCCCTAATCCCTAAATAAAGTGACAGCAACAGGAAACTGAAAATAATGATGATCGCAATATTCATTTCTCTTCCCTCTCTTTATTCTTGGGATCTAGCATATAAATGATAAAAACGACTAAAGCGGTAAAGATCAGCCACGAAAAGTTCCAGAAAAAGAATAGCGGCATGCCAAGAATATACGGTTCGATACTATTAGCCCAAAAAGGCCCGCCAAGTATGGCGATTACAGGAATTAAAGAAAGAAAATAAATTGGTTTCATGAGATTCTCCTCTTGTCTAATGATATGAACTAAATGTGGTAACACGAAGATTGATATCTTTGATTCATCACCTGCGCAGCAATCGTGAAAAAGTGCGGAGCCGCCGCAGTTACATAGTCCCCCTTTCTGCCGACGTCAATATGTGATATTACTTTTAATCTAGCAATCCGCATGCCAATGTTGGAATTTCCAGAAATAAACGGAGTGAATGGGGTATATATCAAGGAAAGCAGTTGGGCAAAACTTATTATCGAGGATGCATCAACGTGCTGTTGATAGGAGAATCCTTATTAATGAGTAAAAAAAATTTTACAAGTAAAATTTTTTTTCATCCCTTATAGGGAACAAGAGTCTCTTCAGTTTTTTTATTTAATAAACATTCCAGGTGATTTCAGAAATCAGCTCCCTTTCCGCCGACTGTCTGCCAAGCACCAACAAAGCAAGCGACTGTGGGGTCTCGGCTAGCCAGTTACTCGGCAGGAGTGTCGCAAATTTCTTCAATCTAGTGAGGGTTACAGTAAAAAACATGATGGATCATGCTGAAACACTTCCGAACCTCCTTTTGTCGAAAAAAGGGCTTCTATCTGATTTTTTAAACAAGGTTGATTGGAGCTGGTGTGCGAGACTCCTGCGGGAAAAGCGCGTCCAAGGGAGACCCCACAGGCGCAAAGACGCCGAGGAGGCTCCCGGACCGCCCGCGGAAAGCGAGTACCTGGAGTGGAAATCAGTAGTACAACCAGGTCTCGTTTAAAAATCATGGTTTGCAATTTTTCGACCATCCACGCCTTACCAACACCTATGTTTAACAAACTGAAAAAAAGCCACTATCCAGTGGCTTTTTTCACATCATTCATATTGGGAGAGTAAGTTGCCAGGAAATACCAAATTTATCAGATATCCATCCGAACTTCTTACTAAAGGAATAATCACCCAATGGCATAAGCTCTTGTCCGCCATCAGCTAAGCTCGAATAAAGCCTGTCAATTTCCTCTTCACTATCACATGTAAGGAATATTGAAAACGAAGGTGTAAACGTAAATTGATGCTTAACATTGCTATCGATGCACATAAATTCCTGATCTTTCAAGGTAAAGGTGGCCTGCATGACACTCCCCTCTGTACCTGCTTCATTGATACCATACCGTATCATGCTGGTTATTTTCGATCCTTCGATTAAAGATGTGTAATAATTCATTGCTTCTTCCGCATTTCCTTCGAACATCAAGAAAGGTGTGACTTTCATCATTCTCATCAAACTCCTGTTCAACTTTAATTATGTTTCTTCATTGAATCATGGCGCCCACCAGTTACCTGAAGCCACGATCATTGTCTGTAATTTTATCGTATTGGCAAAATAGTCATCATCGTCTTGTTTCTGTATCGTCCTATCCCATAATTCGTTGATCCATTGCTGGTTGGAGGAATCAACCATGGCACTCACCATGAATGGAGCAACGAAGGTTGTACTATTCCCTTCTTCCACAGCTCTTCCGCTCAGCGTGTAGCCGGATTGGATATTTTCAGGATTGCCATCCGTTTCCGCTTTAATCCAATCATTCATCTTCTTTAATTGCGGCAGGGCTCTTTCATCACCAGTCAGTAAGTAATCGAGTGTATAGCGCCAAGGGGTCCTGCTGCTGTTCCAGCTGTAATTGCCGTCATTCTCCCCTTCTAAAAAATCAGCATGAGCCGGTTGATATTCTCCCCTGGATTGGACAATGAAGTCCGGCATGAGACCTGTATTGCCGCTTTTCTCCTCATAAATCGAATGAATGACCGCATAAGCCTTATCCGTTACATCTTTCCATTCATCAGTCCCGGTTGCCGCCTCAAATGACTTAAAATGATTAAGAAGAAGGTCAGATGAACGAGTCGATTGTCCGTATACCTTATCTTTATCTTCCACCCAGTCCCCTAGCTTAACCAAGGACTGCGACCGATTTATCTCATTCGACATGATCGCTGCCAAGATGTCCTTTGCACTGGCAAGATAGTCGATTTCCCCTTCACTTCCCCACTGGCGATCGGCCAATAACAACGAATAGGCGATATCCATATCGCCATCAGTTGCTGAATCGGCGTCCCCTGGCGTATTGATGATTTTACCCGACTTATCCTTAACTTGCTGCCATGCCATTAAGGAAGGGTCATTATCACTTCCATGGGCTTTATAAAAACGATAAAGACCATCGAAGTAATGCTTGTCCTGGCTGCCTGCCATGATTGCCGTTATCATCATCCCATACCCATGCGCTTCAGAGACGGTCACTGCATTCTTGGGCTCTGCATATCCTTTATCATTGTAAAAAATATAATATTGATCATTTTCATCAGCTGGCTGCTTAAGATATTCATTTTTCCAGGCTTTATAAAAATTCGTTACGGCAGCATCCAACTCCTCCTGTGAAACATTGTCAGGTTTTATCGTACCCGCCTGATAGACAGTATGCTGAGGAAATGCCCTTTTACCGACAAGCTCTTTCTGTTTGGTTTGAGGTACCAATGCTATCGAAGCAATGATCCCAAAAACGATCACGCCCAATGCTATCAATAAACTTCTTTTTTTCATGGCTGGCTCCTTGAGTTATGATGCAGTATTCACTGCTATTGTATGTTCGGCTAGGAACATAAAAATGGTGCTGTTAAAATATATGTTATCAATTCTTCCTCTATTAAACATGACTTTTCTTATGTACTTGCACTATATCATAAGTTATTTTGGATATTTATGTTATTATAAACGTCGAATTCTGAGTGTTTCTACTTAAGTATTTTAAAAAGGAGTGTTTTAATGAAAAGAATTTGTAATCAGTGCCAAACTGAAATGATAGATGATTGCCAAGTAAATGTTCAAGGCGGAATGTATGGGATAAAGATTAGTCAAAAGAAAGGACTTTTCAGTAGTGTTTCTGCAAACCCTAAAGCATCTGTATGCCCAAATTGTGGTTATGTAGCTTTCTATATTGATGAGTTTAGAGAATTTATTAAGTAAAAATATAAATATATACAGCTAACTGACGTTTGTGAGGATAGTAAGTTAGCAAGTATATATTTATGTTTTGTCCTTATCGCTTAAGGAAGAAATATCAGATTATGCTTTATCATAGCTTATTTAAAGAAAGCCGGTATTAATGGTAACAAGTTTATACTTGAATCAGTAATAAGATTAAATGGTGGTTTGGAGATACATCAATGGCAGGCAGCCCTGCTTCTGCGTTAGCTTTCATGATTAAATCGGTCGAATGAATATAAACCTACATCATTCCACTTTTTTCAATTCCATAACTCCTTTGCCATCCATTGAAATATCCAGTTGCTGATTTATGACTATCGAAAGCGGAAAGATTTCCGACTCTTTATTCGAAAAAATCCACCGCCGTTTCCTTGGACCTAAAAGTAAAAACGAACCTGCTTCATGTTCCCCCATGAAATTCAATCCATCTTCACTTATTTCTTCACCATTCCTTACAGGTACACCATTACTGATCAACTGGTTTCCCAAGGCCCTGACTTCATCTGTCGTAATGTTTATTTCACTGATGCACAGGACGTTTTGAGCTGAAAAATACTTAGCCTCGGATTTGGGTGATACGGAATATCTCGATATGAACTCGACAATGTTGCCTGAAGGGTCTGTAAAATAAAAAGCATGTGCATCAGAATAGCTGAAATAAATTTCGTCATAATCATCTTCTATAGTCAATTCCACTTTTGATTTCGCCCATGCTTTTGCCGAAGTAAATAAATTGGTTGGAATGTTCATGGCAAAATGATAAAAAGGCTTTTCATTGTGATGATATTTTTTGATTTCAAGCACACTTTCCCCTGCCTTCATTTCAAAAACATCATCAGTTTGCGATAGTAACTCAAATCCTAACACATCAACATAAAAATTCCGCATTTCATCCCATGCATGACTATACAAAGTGACCTTATTGATAATCAACGTTTAATCCCCCTTCCACCTAACAAATATTGTAAAGTAATCCTGCATTTGTGCAAACATTCCGTACTTTTCAAAATCATATATTCATATACACGTTGCCCATTTTTACTACGCCAACAATTAGCGACATGCCAACTCAAAAAGGACCACCAAATTCGGTGGTCACTCGTGTCAGCTCCATTGAGTCATTTTTTCATCTTAAAAGGTTCACTCTTTAATTTTCAGGCCCAGCATGGCTGCAAATACTATCGCTTGGTCCGGGGAAACTTCGCATCCATTTAAATCTTCCATGGATACGGTAAGCCTTTGAAATGTAGAACTGCTAATATCAATTCCTTTGAGCGGTGTCCGGGAAAAGTTCACTTCATTTAATCTACATGTTTCGAACTTCACTTTGATGAATTTACACTCATAAAAATCAGCACTTTCCAATGAGCAATGATCGAACTTCACTTGCTTTAAACTGGAATAACCAAAAGCACTTAAATTCAAGTTGCAATTCTCAAAGTAGACATTCCCTAAACTCGCGTCAGACAGGTTAATGCCTAATAGTTTGGACTCTTTGAATTCCACCCGATGAATCGAGCCGCCCATGAAATCGGCATTCGTCAAATCGCAATGATCGAAAATGACATCCGTCAGCTCGATATTCCTGAATGATACATCGCTGAATGTCACATTTTTAAAAACTACCTGTGATAATACGATTTTGTCCATCTTTTCTCTATCGATCGTACAATTGGATATGATACATGAATCTAGATAAGGCTCATCTTGATAATATATTTCCTGAAAGTTCGCTTGAGTTAAGTCTTGAGGGATCTTTGGCTGTTCAATTCTGATTTTGCCTGACATCTTATCACCTTTTCACTTTATTTCTTCAATCACTGGATAACTTTTTTCCAACCGCATCACACTTCTTTACCGGAAACGGTATCATTTATTTTTTAAAGGTCTGAACCGATATGGGTCCACCGCTGGTAATATACTAACCGTAAGCTATATTTCAGTGAAGTTCAATCTAAGAATTTCGCAAAAATGACTATTATTTTTCGTTATTTTGTGTCATCTTCCATCAACATTTTGCAAAAAAAAAACTGCCTCATCGGCAGCTTTTTAACTTTAAACTTCAGTATGTAATCCTGTTGGCATCAGGAAATAATATAGCGCTGCACCCATTATGGCCATCATACCGCCTATCAGAAAGAAAGCTTGAAAGATATTCCCTCCCACAGTTGGGGAATTGGATACAAAACCAGTTGAAAGCAGAAAAAGGACACCCAACCCCAACAAGAAAAGAGCCATTTTTTTAATACTTCTTTTGAATAGGATATATCCCGTAAGTATGATTAAGTACGATGCTGCAAGGACCATAAGAAATGGAAATAACGGTTTGAATTTTGCGGCATACACGAAATAATCGAAATTCGAAATATCATTTGCATCCATCGCATGATCATCATTTACTTGTGTGAAATGCGTGGAATACTTCCATTCCCAAGGGTTATCCAGAATTTCGCTTCCTTCATACCAGGTACAAAATGAAAAAAGTAAAAGGAAAAATGCAGCGATTATCATTTGCAAAAAATTATTAAAAGTCAATCTCATCTCCTCCAGCTGCCATTATACCAATAATTGGTTTATGTTTAAATATGCCGGTTAAAGCAATATGTAAACATACACTGGTTTATGAATAATATAAAATAACCTCTTTTAAGGAGCGTTTGGGAATATGACATTTCGTGGAGAAGACCTCCTTCTTTCAGGAGCATGGATACTAGGTATTGGTTCACTTATTGATACAATCGGGCAGACCCAGCAAACTTTCACCCATAGCGATCAGGGGAAAGATTTAATCGTAAAAGGAAATGGGATTGAAGCATTCGGAAATTCGTTGCAGGCCATCGGGAGAACTAAGCTGTTTAAACCTGAGAGGGAGTTAGCACAAATATATACCATCTTCGGTGCTTGGCTTGAGGCTGCTGGTAATAGTACAAATGCAGTTGGAGTAAGTATTGAACTAAATGGTGCTGAGGAAGAGGGAACAAAAATAGATACCCTTGGCAGTGGAGTCCAAGGTCTTGGCGCAGCTTTTGAAGCAGTAGGTGCATTTCTTGAAGAGGATTCATCCTATCGGGAACTTGCGATTATAGGAAATAGCTTCATTTCTTTAGGCTCTTTTTTAGCAGCGATCGGTAATATTTACGTTTTAAACGAAAAAAGTGTAATTGGAGAACAGATTCTATTGGTCGGTAGCTGGATTCAAGTTATTGGTGCATTTATATTACTTCATGCTATTACCCTTGAGGTTGAACACATTAAACACGAGGAACACGAGAAAAATCCGAAAAACGGAAACGGCAATTCTTATCCCTATTCTTATAATAATTATTAATACCTGATTAAGGGCTAGCTAAAGATGGATGTCGTTAGCTTTTATTTATCATATAGTACAGTTGCTTTGCCATTTCCTTCATCTTACCAACTAACGAAAATACTTAAGGTGCCACCAATTCAACTTTCATCCTCTGGGTCTTCAAAGTAAACAGCATAATGTTCCTTCCCACCGGCGAATGGGTGCTTGTCGGCATAGAGGATGGTAACTCCTCTGTCCCTTAATTTTCTGGTCATCTCATCAACCTGATGACGGGAGGTGGCGTGAAAGGCTAAATGGTTAAGACCACTTGTCCCCGATGATAGGGAATGTCAAGATACCTTGTTTCCGCTTGTACAAAAACAATGTACATATCATCCAATCTCCAACTCTTCCCGCTTTCCCACTCCTGGAATGGCTCATAATTCATCCTCCAAAAACCAGCCCCAAAAATCAACGGTCCTATTTAAATTTGAAACATTCAGCTCAATATGATGAATAAATCCCTTTGACAACTCTCTTCCTCTCCTCATTATCGCTTTTCGTGAATTGGCGTTACTCGTGAATTTGGTGCTTTTATTCTTGAGTTTGGGCCTTTTACTCGTGAGTTTTCGCCTTTCCTCGTGAGTTTGAGGTATTTACTCGTGAATTTTGGCGTTTTACTCGTGAGTTTACGCCTTTTACTCGTGAATTCTGCTATTTTACTCGTGAGTTTCAGCGTTTTACTTGTAAATGGGCGTTACTCATGAGTTTGGTGCTTTTACAAAATACAAATCCGAGTGGACAGAATGGATTTATTTTGTTATTATAGTTACCGAGGGTAACAATTACTAAAGGTAACTATATATTGTATATAAGGGGTGTTTCTGATAGAGACTTACCAAAAGTTCTTTCAGCAATTTTTGCTGCTGTACCGTCCGTTTGAAAATAATCTTAATATCCAGCTGGGCAAGCATGATTTACACAGGGCGCAATGGTCGATTTTACATTTCTTATTCAATTATGATTCGGCAACGCTTGTAGAGCTTGCCAATTATCAAGGTGTGGAAAAACCAACGATTACGAGGACCATTGCCCGCTTGGAAGAACTGGGGTATGTCGAGCATGTGCCCAGTAAAGATAAACGCGAGAAAAGAATGCGGCTTACTGAGCTTGGCAAAAAGATCTACAGCGAAGTCCGCGTGACAATCGATCAATACGAACAGGATATCTTGAAAGGAATCACTGAAGAGGAACAACTTGCAGCCATACGTATCATGGGCGAAATAAGAAATAACATTATAAAGTAAGGGGATAATAACATGGATCAATCCAGAGCCAGACTGTGGACGAAGGACTTTGTCATCGTTTCGTCCATCAATTTTTTCATCACATTAATTTTTTATTTACTGATGGTCACACTTGCCATCTATGCTGTTAATGAATTGGATGCTTCTACAAGCGAAGCCGGACTCATATCGGGTATTTTTATAATCGGGACGTTAATCGGACGTCTGTTCATTGGCCGTTTCATTGATTCAATCGGCCGCAAGAAAACATTATTCATAGGTTTGATCTTTTTCACTTTGACAACACTTCTATATTTTGTGGACCTCGGAATTGGCTTCCTGCTTGTTAACCGCCTGATCCATGGGATGGCGATGGGGATGGCGAGTACTGCGACAGGAACAATCGTCGCGCAGATCATCCCGGCAACACGAAAGGGAGAAGGCATCGGCTATTACAGCATGAGCGCGACACTTGCGACGGCAATCGGTCCTTTCATCGGTCTGTATATGGCTCAACATACAAGCTTCCAAGTGATTTTCAGTTTCTGCCTGGCTTTAGGGGTGATCAGCTTAATTACTGCATTCTTCCTTTATGTCCCGGCATTGAAAGTGACGGCAAAAGTTACGGAAAGCAAAGGATTCAAGCTTTCCAATTTCATTGAACCTAAGGCTCTGCCCATTTCAATCATTACTTTGTTATTGGCATTCTGTTATTCCAGCGTCCTTTCTTTCATCAGTTTCTATGCCATCGAAATCAATCTGGTCAATACAGCAAGCTTCTTCTTTGTCGTTTACGCAGTCGCTGTATTGTTATCACGTCCTTTCTCTGGACCGTTAATGGACCGCAAAGGATCGAACTTCATTATGTATCCTGCGTTCATGCTTTTCGGGATCGGCTTGCTGCTTTTAAGTATCACAACGAATAGTTTTACTTTACTGGCAGCTGGTTTCCTCATCGGCCTTGGATTCGGTAATATGCAATCAAGCTCGCAGGCGATTGCCGTTAAACTTACACCGCCTCACCGAATGGGGATGGCAACGTCCACCTTCTTTATCATGCTTGATGCAGGACTTGGATTCGGCCCTTATATTCTCGGATTCATCATTCCAGTAACAGGTTACAGCACACTTTATGTCATCCTGGGCGTTGTGGTCATCACAACCTCCGTCCTTTACTACTTCTTGCACGGCAAGAAGGAACGTGCAGCCAGAACAAACTTGGCTTCCATTTAAATGATAATCAAAAAAAGGGATATCCCATTGGGGGATATCCTTTTTTCATTGATAATAGGTCCTTATTTTATTTCCAAGTCATCAAAATAAAGTCCAAAACTTTTGCTGTTCTTTTTATTTATGACTGTTTCACCTTTATATAAAGTCTTTCCAGTCTTTAAATCTGCTATCAGAAGTTTGGCAGGCTTGCTTGATTTGCCCTCTTGATTCATTTCATTTAATAGGAAGTACACACGCCCGTTTTTAAAGGCAGCAGTATATTGTTCTTCCTTATTAGCAGCTATGTCAAGCTCCGTATCATTCGTTAACGTTTGACTGCTGAGGTCAAATGTTTTAATGCGATATTTACCTGATTTCATTTCAACTGCATAAAGGTTTTTCCCGTCTGCATATCCTGATCTTGCCATGTCGAGGCTAAGCGATCCTTTTTTAACCGTTTCTAATTTTTCCGTTTCATAATTATAAGATAACAGCTTGCTTTCTTTTAGTTTTTCCTCATAAGGACCCTCCTCATGATTTACTCCTTTAATTAATGAAATTAAAACCATGTTGTTTGGCCGGGAGGGAACAACATCAATTGGCATCTCAAAATCAACTTGATTAGGGTAAGTAAAGGTTTCAGATAAAAGGGTTTTATCGCTCAAGACTTTCTTATTAGCTAAATCGATCGTATACAGATGAACTTCTTTCGTTTGCTTTTCATTGTTTGAATTCACATCAATCATCGTTAACACCTGCAGTTTTGAATGGACCAACTGCACATCCCTGACATCAACATTCATGATTCTCTCTTGATCGGGAAGTTCAATTTGGAAAGAAGTTTCTTCTTCGTCTTTCTTCTCCAGTAAACCGATATCAAACTCCGCTTCCATTTTCCCGTTATTCGTAAATTCGCTATTCACCCAAGCGTAAGCCAGAAAATCATCGTCTTCATATAAAGAACTAATGGAATCCTTGCCACGCATAAACGAACGATGCTCTTTTATTAATCTTTCAATTTGATGATCTTGTCCTCCAGTTAAGTTCTCCAAGTAAGAACTTTCACTGGCATATGTGGTTGTATTGGATTCAAATCTTAATGGTTCATAAAAATTTCCATTTCGAAGCGTAGCATTTATGATCACCGGATCAAGCTCTTTATCACTGCCTTCCAGTGTCTTGAACGTATACTTTGGAAAGCTGGAAGCGGAGGAAGCTACTTTGACATAATAGGTCCCGATGCTTAAGATGACAACCATTCCAATAATGATGCTGCATAAATAACGTTTCACCTTGTTCACTCTCCTTTAATAGTTGTTGTTATACGGTAACGCGATTTTTCAATAACCAAGAACCAAGCCAAACCGATGATCCCGTCACGATGATTCCCAATGCGAGCAGCAGGCCAAATAATTCATTAGGGTAAAAATAGAAATCCCCAAACTCCATTACGAAAACTGGAGCTAAAAACAACACAGCAGCGATTCCGCAATACACCAAGCCCAAAATGATCCCTTTTATACGGAAACTCCTTTCAAACATGATCGCCGTGAATAATATCGACATGATCATAAGACCGATGCCATAGGAAATCAGGAATTGCGTGAAGGTACTCGGGATGATCAATGCCAAAATCGGACTGAATTTCGTGATGGTGGAAGTTGACATTTCCATATTCAAGAACGCTTCCGGTACGTTTGAATTAAATAGCGCATTTTCCATTGGTAAAATGATGATCTGGAAAGCAATCATTCCTAACACCATTAGGAAGATGGCCGTAGCTTTGGAAAGGAAGATCGAAAACCTGGATGTCGGTAACATCAATAAGCGATAAATGAATGTATTTTTTCCAAACCAATCACGATACCAAATAAGGAAAATGTAAAAAATAAGGGCAACCGCACTAAGCGCAATCGGTCCTACAAACAAGAGGGTATTGGCGATATGGTTAAAATCAATGCCTCCATACTTGGCAATATAAGCGGCTTCCGATAGTTTTTCATTTGAAATAATCTCCCTGGCATCATTAAGAAGGCTCTTCGTTATGAAGATCACTCCTGCAAATTGCGAAACCAAGGTGATCAACAATAAGCTAATATAGATTTTACTGAATCGATTGATTTCAAAGTTCACTAGTTTTATATATCGCATCATGATTGATACACCTCTCTCATTACATCGACTACGGATTTTCCTTCCTCTTCCCGCATTTCTTCTGTATTGAACTCTTTAAGCACTGTACCGTTATCCAATAAAATGACCTTGTCGATTAAATGTTCAATATCACCGATTTCATGGGTCGTGATGATGACTCCCCTATCTTCAATAAGGTGGCTCGCAAAGACATCGGCAATTTGCTCGCGGCTAAACATATCGATTCCCGAAAATGGTTCGTCCATCAGTACATAATCCACGTCAAGTGACAGACCTAGCATCAGGTTGAGCTTGGCTGTATTCCCTTTTGACAATTCCGAAATGCGATTTTCCCCTTTAAGCTTGAAAAACCCCATCAGTTGGTTAGCTCTTTCCGGATTCCAGGACGTATAGAAATCCGACATGAAAACCATGGCCTGTTTAATGGTCATTTGCGGAAGCATGGTCGGTGCGTCCGGAATGAAGGTGATTTTTTCATAACTGTCCTTAGTCATCTTTTGATCATCGATCAGGATTTCACCTTTATATGGCGTCAATCCCATGATCGCTTTGAGTGTTGTCGTTTTACCGACACCATTTATCCCGATCAGGCAGGTGACTTCCCCTTTATTGGCTGTAAATGAAACACTATCCAAGATCTTTTTCCGGCCATAGTTCTTGGAGATCTTTTTTACTTCTATCATTTTTCTTCCTCCTCCCTTATTTCTTCCGAGTATTTTTCTTTAACCACACGAAGCAGTTCATCAACTGGTACATTAATCGGACGAATCGCATCGACAAACGTATCGACGGCTGCCCAAATCAATTCCTGCCTTACAGCCTGTAAAATCGTTTCATTCGTCGTGATCTGACTGGGAAAATTTCGTTCAGTATGAATCAAGCCCTGTTCCTCCATTTCTTTATACGCTTTTTGAGCAGTATTAGGATTTATGTTCAATGTAGCCGCCAGTTCTCTTCGGGAGGGAATTTCCTGTCCGGCCACGAATTTACCAATGGCTATTTGTTCTTTAAAATGCCTAACGACTTGCAGATATACCGGTTCCCGGGTATTTACGTTCATTAAAACCACCCCCTATTTATTAAAAAAAGATATGCATAGTGTCTTACGTGTATGTACTAAGTGGTTCATACACCTTATAGATGTACTATACCCGTAATACACTTAAACTGTCAATAATGAATTTCAACAAAATGAAAACCCCGAATGCGCAGTGCAATCGGGATTTTTTTAAAGGAGATTCTAAAAATCTCATTCGAATAGATGATGCAGCAGCCGATCTTTATCTTCAAAAAACTGTTTCATTAGCAAATAGTGATTGGACTCCTCTAAAGTCACCTCACTCATACCCTCATCTGAAATTTGGAGGATTTTAGCATCCGGGTAGGCCATGATGATCGGAGAATGGGTGGAAATGATGAATTGGGAGCCTTGTTGAACAAGCTCATTTATCCTGGCCAGCATCGATATTTGTCTCAATGGCGACAAAGCAGCTTCAGGCTCATCGAGGATATACAATCCATTGCCTTGAAATCGTTCTACAAAAGCTGAAAAAAACGATTCCCCATGAGATTGCTGATGAAGTGATTTTCCACCGAAGGAATCGATGATTTTCGACCCGAACGATGCCTCCCTGTCCAATTCCTCTATATTCGTAGCTAAATTATAAAAGGTTTCCGCCCTAAAGAAAAAATTATCCTTCGGTTTGTACACGCCTTTTTTCAAACGGAGGTATTCGTCCAAATTGGAATGTGAATCATAATTGGAAAAATTGAAATTCAACGTTCCGCCTTCCGGATTGAAGCCATACGCAATCGCAATGCCTTCCAGCAGAGTGGACTTTCCCATTCCATTTTCCCCGATAACATATGTAACACTGGGATGAAAAGCCACTTCTTGAAGGTGCTTGATAACCGGCAGGTCAAGGGGGAAATGGTCATACGAAGATATTCGGTCTCTATTCAGGTAGATGCCCCTGATGTACTGTGAATCATAATCTAGTTTCATTTGTTATCACCTTCTGTAAAATATATTTGGAGCGCTGAAATGTCCAACATTCTTACATTCCACTGGACGCCATTGATTATCCAAATTGATAGATTGATAATATTTGATTCTAAATGACAGCCCACTTTGGATGCAATTCAAATAAACTTCCTGTATTCACTCCCGATTCCTTTATCGGGGCAGCTAACTCCTTATCCACATACCGTTGATGTGAATATTCATTGTCCCATAATGAGGCGGCCAGGTATCTCCCGGATTGCCTTTTTCCAATGGCACCAGACAGCATGCCCGGTGCCATCCCTTTGTTCCATATGTCCTATTGCACCTGCTCAAATCCGGCTTGTTTATCATTTTCAACAGAACAGTCAGCCACTCGAAGTAATTTCCCCTTGCCAAAAGATTCCGTAATGTCTGTTGTTCCTATATTGAATATTTTCTCGTATATATCGACAGAAATATTTGTATATGTACTTCCTTGGTCACTCTTTCCGAATATTTCATCATGCTGATGCTGCATGAAACTATGATAAGAATAAAGATCTTTCCAAACGGAGAGAATGCCTGCTTCATAGGGTTCATTTTTATTCCACCCTCCGATTTGTCCCATGAAACCAGAACAATGGCGTAATTCCCCCCATCCCTGTTGTGCTTTTGAGAATGAAAGCTTGTTTTCCTCATTCACTTGGCATTTAATCCACTTCATTAACATGATGATCACCACGCTTCGCCCAATGTTTCGCTTTTTCGTCCACCTTTTTTATAAAATCATTTTTCTCGTTTACATATCCTTTGATATCATCTGGGAATTCCGCTGCCAAGCGCTGCTTCAGCCTGCTATACTTTTGTGCTTCCTCAGGGTGTGTCAGCAAATAATCCCGAAAAGCGAGGTGTCTGGCTATTTCTTCATGTCCTTTTTGAAACATGTGAATATGGTGCGTCCTCTCATCCCCGCCTTTACGAAAAAACCGCCGTCCAGAGATTCCGTTCTCCCCCATGGCATCATACCCTATCTCTTCCATCTCTTTATTAAAATCAGCCACACATTCCACATCTTTTACCACTGCCAAAATATCTATTACTGGCTTGGCACGGATAGCCGGGATGGCTGTACTGCCAATATGGTATAACTTTATCAATTCAGGCCCGAAAGTATCCTGTAATTTTTGGCATTCATCATGAAATAGCTTGGACCATTCTTTCTTATATGGTACGACCTCGACCTTTCTCATGAAAGCCTCCTTGATAGTAATTGGCATTTATATTCCTTTTTTCTTTTTCCTTATTTTAACACCAATGTGCATGTATCACAAAAAAGCAGCCGGGATAATTACCCCAGCCACTTTTTGGATAACGCTTACATTTCATTTGTTTTACTTCGCTTTTTGGATGGGAGTCACAGTTGGATCTTTCAAAATAGTTGGTTTCATGCCTCTTCGCTGCGGAATCCCTCTTTCTTCTTGTTTCTTTGCAACCCACATCGTCAGCATGGGTGTTAGAATTGCTGTCACCAATACACTTGTCGCGATGATTGCTGTTGCCGATTCTGCTACAGGAGCAAACTGCGGGTTTAACTCGGCAATAATGAAAGGCACTGCAACTGCGGCCCCCGCTGTTGAAGACGCTGCGACCCCAGCAACACCATCCGAGCCTGTAACGTAGCGATCCAGTAGATATAAGATACCCCCGGAAAGGAAGACGACGGCAACACCCATTAAAATACCCATGAATCCGGATTTTATGATCATGCCAAAATCCAACCCGAACCCTAGAGCCAGTGCGAAAAACGGGATAAGGACCGGTACGGCCTGTCCAAAGAATTCCCGGCATTCTTTATCGATATTCCCTACAATCATACCGACTGCAAATGGAATCAAAGTGGAGACGATCGTTTGCCATGGAAACGTTGCAAGGCCTCCAACACCGAGGATGATCATCGTGAAGAACGGTCCGCTTTCAATACTGATGAACGGGAATGCAGCAGCATCTTCCGTTCTGCCCAATTTTGTCATGAGTGCGGTATAAAGACCGCCATTCGTTTCATTAAATGCTGCTATCAGCACTAACACCGAAAGACCGGAAAAGAGACCAGTTTGAATCCCGTTCTCTGGAAGCAGCAAAGCTGCCCCATATCCTAATAATGCCGCAAATATGACTTTACCGATAAGCAATGTAAATCCTTTTCTTGCTATATACCCGGATTGCTTAACATCTATCGTAGCTCCGACACAAAAGAAAAAAACGGCTAATATCGATGCGGTACCTGTTAGCATCGCACCTGTGAATCCGCCAAAGAAGGTTGCTGTGTCAGGAAAAATAGTATGTATCAAAGCACCTATGAACAAAGGGACAACCATCATTCCACCAGGGATTTTTTCTATTCCGGCTTTTATTCTCATCACAATCTCTCCACTTCATTATCAAATTTATGATTATTTGTAATTGGAAGTCTAGTTGTGGAGTTAACTGGTTGCTGTTATCGATCATTCAACGTTTAAAAGTTTGTTCTGACTTTCAATAAAGTCCCGTAATTTTTTCCGGCTGGGCATACCGTCCATATCACCAGGAGACATGACTTGCAGGGCGCCAATCGCATTACCCCGAGTAACGGTTTCCGTCGTGGATATACCTTCAAGCAAGCCGCTGATCACCCCGACGGCAAAACCATCGCCGGCCCCTACTGTATCAACGACTTTTTCGGGTACAAATCCTTTAATATACCCTTCTTCATTCGCATTTTTATAATAGGCTCCCTCTGCTCCAAGCTTGATGACAATCATTTTAACTCCTTTGTTCAAATAAAATTCGGCCACCTCCTCAGGTGTCTGGAGTCCTGTTAAAACTTCCGCTTCAGACATGCCTGGAAGAAAGAAATCACAAATGTAAGCTAGCTGATTAATGCAATCCACCATTTTTTGTTTATCCGGCCATAGGTTAGACCGTAAATTCGGGTCAAATGAAACGGTTTTTCCTTGATTCTTCATAAATTTCATGGCAGCAACCGTAAATTCATGGCAGCTTTCAGATAATGCGGATGGGATACCTGTTGCATGCAGATGTTTAGCTTGCAGAAAATATTCTTCCGAGAAGTCGTCAATCTCCAGAGTAGAAGCTGCTGAATTTTTTCTGAAATATTCCACTTCTGGGTCTCCGTCCAGCACTTTAGACTTGATTAGCATTCCTGTCGAGTGATCACTTGTAAAACGGATACCTGTCGTATCGACTTTTTCTTTATTCAATTCTCCGATGATGAACTTACCGAAACTGTCGTTGCCAAGTTTCGTCATATAAGCAACATCTAAATCAAGACGCGCCAATCCGCAAGCTACGTTTGATTCGGCTCCCGCAATCGCTCGTGAAAAGGATTTAACCTCGTGTAAAGGTTCTACTTCATTTGCATAGAACATGGTCATCGGTTCCCCAAAGGTGATCACATCTAATTCTTTCATTCCTAATTCCCCCTGAAAAAGGTGTCTAGCGGTTTAGTAAACCCAAACCACAAGAAAGCGCTTTCTTTTTAATAAAGTCAGATTACCATATAAACCAGTTTTTAACAATACTAATCTTTATATTTTTATTTTGCATAAAAACATAGTTTCAATCATTTATTTCTTGTTTTATACTGATTAATCTACTAAAATTTTCTATTATCATTGACTATTTGGAAAATTTTATATATATTTTTAATATTGGCAGCGCTAACATTTTGAAATTTTACGATAAACCGTTTTACTAACTAGGAGGTTATTTATATGCATATGGAAAAACGTTATTCCATTCATCCGTCACAAGCCAAGCACTTCGATACAAGTGAAATCCGCAAAAACTTTTTAGTGGAAAATTTATTTCTCGATGATGACGTTTCTTTATGCTATTCCCTTGATGACAGGATCATCATAGGAGGAATCAAACCTGTTTCTAAAGAGGTTAAGCTTGAGGGCCATGATTTCATAAAAGCTGATTATTTTCTTCAACGAAGAGAATTAGGTGTATTTAATATAGGGGGATCAGGAAAGATCTCAGTTGATGGGGAAGTATATACGCTTCAAAATCGTGATTGTCTGTATATAGGATTAGGTTGTAAAGAGCTGATTTTCACTAGTGATTCAGACTCCGAGCCCGCTAAATTTTATTTAGCCTCTGCTCCAGCACATAAAAATTACCCCATTCAACACGTTGCATTCAAGGAAGTGCAAGGTGATGAAATGGGGTCACAGGAAACGGCAAATAAGCGGACGATTCGCAGGATGATTCATGAAAAAGGTATCCAAAGCTGCCAACTGTGTATGGGAATGACTGAATTGGCTCCAGGAAATGTCTGGAACTCCATGCCTCCTCATGTTCATGACCGCAGAGTGGAAGTTTATATGTATTTTGACTTAGCAGAAGATGCCATTTTGTTCCACATGATGGGTGAACCCGATGAAACAAGGCATATTGTAATGAAAAATGAACAAGCTGTCATTTCACCTCCGTGGTCCATACATAGTGGTTCCGCTACAAGCAACTACACATTTATTTGGGCAATGGCTGGAGAAAATTATACATATGAGGATATGGATAACTTTCCTATTTCAGAAATGAAGTAACATGCTAAGAGTGGTTTACTAATCCATATAGGGATGGAGGAAACAAAATGAGTTTACTGGATTTTTCAATGGACTTTTTCAGTTTAAAAGGGAAAGTTGCCATCGTAACAGGAGGAAATACTGGATTAGGACAGGGATATGCGGTTGCTTTAGCAAAAGCAGGTGCAGATGTTTTTATCGTTGCCCATGGTGATAATTGGCAGGAAACAAAGGATTTAATCGAAACGACCGGCCAAAAAGCAGTCTTTTATCAAGCAGAACTTACGAATAAAGAAAGCCTTAAAGGTGTTGTAAAAAGCTGTCTTGAAGCATACGGGAAAATCGATATCCTTGTTAATAATGCAGGAACGATTCGCCGAGCTCCTTTATTAGAATATAAAGACGAAGATTGGAATGCGGTAATGGACATTAACCTTAATTCCCTGTATTTTCTTAGTCAGTTAGTTGCCAAAGAAATGGTTGAACAAGGCAGCGGGAAAATCATTAATATCGCTTCGATGCTCACATTCCAAGGAGGCAAGTTCGTTCCGGCATATACAGCGAGTAAACATGGCGTTGCCGGGCTGACCAAAGCATTCGCAAATGAATTGGCGTCTAAAAACATTCAAATAAACGCGATTGCCCCAGGATATATTGAAACGGCCAATACTGCCGCGCTTCGTGCAGATGAGTCAAGAAACAAAGACATTCTCTCAAGGATCCCGGCTGAAAAATGGGGAACACCCTTTGATGTCATGGGAACAGTCGTTTTTCTTGCAAGCAAGGCCTCTGACTATATGAATGGCCATATCCTCGCTGTTGATGGAGGCTGGCTCGTTCGTTAACCGTTGATCAAGAGTTGCAAATGGATATTTTAAGGTTAACACCCTTAGCCAAAGTGCTTAGGGTGTTTCTTACATCCAATGTTTAACAAAATCTGCTAACTGGCGTTGGAATCATAATGCTCCTTTGTTATGATGAAGGTATCCCGATCTATTTCAAAGAAATAATATCCTTTAGGAGAACATCATGAAAAAAAAGAAAACTACCATATCAGATGTTGCTGAGAAGGCCGGTGTTTCCAAAAGTACGGTTTCTCAATATATTAACCAACGTTTTCGTTATATGAGCGCTGAAACAAAAGACAGAATCGAGCAAGTCATCCATGAACTTGATTTTCGGCCCAATGATAATGCCAGGAACTTAAAAGTGAAAAAAACAAAGGTCATAGGCATACTCGTAGCAAATATTTTACATACTTTATCCACTGAAATCATCCGTACCGTAGAAGAACAGCTTCAGCAGCATGGCATGAAGGTATTCATATGTGACTCTGCCGATGATCCGGAGAAAGAAAAAGAATACCTTGATTTGCTGGTTTCTACGCAAGTAGATGGAATCATCATCTTTCCGGTAGGAAATGATTTTAAAGTCTATAATTACTTGATCGATCATTCAATTCCAATGGTATTCGTTGATCGATTAGTTGATGGAGTTACATCTGATTCCGTCCTATTGGACAATCATGCTGCAATCTTTTTAGCTGTTTCCATGCTGGCTGAAAAAGGACACGAAAATATTGCGTTTTTAACCTTGCCAATTGATATCCCGATCACACCGAGGTTGGAGAGAATCGAAGGATTTAAAAAAGCGATGGCATCTCATAAATTGGAAGTCAGGGAAGATGATATTCATTCTTTACCCAGAAACCAAATTCAAGAAAAAATGGCCCAAATATTCGATGCAGAAAAACCTCCAACAGCCATAGTGGCAGGAAATGATTTAGTGTTACGTGAAATCCTTAGCTATTTGAAAAAGCAAAAAATCTCGATTCCCGGGGAAGTGGCCCTTGTCAGCATTGATGATGTCGCTTATACGGAGTTTTATGAACCATCCATCACAACAATTGGACAACCCATACAGCAAATGGGAATTAAAACAGCAGAGTTATTACTGAGCCGGATAACTAATTCAGATCAGACCCCGTACATTACTTACCGGTTTGCCCCCGAACTAATTGTACGAAGTTCATGTTAATTGCTCATACAAAAAACGGCAGTTTAAATTCACTGCCGTTACCATTTCCCTTCAGAACAACTAACCGCTGGTGTTTCATTTTCTTTCAGGTAATTTACCGAAACACGGCTCAAACTTTCCCCTTGGAAGTCACCCGCCATTTGCTGATTCTATGACATTTAATATAAATGGTGCTTTCGCTTTCGTGTACCCCACTATATCTGCAGGATGCTTTTGAGCTAAGGCTAATTTTAATTCCTGGTATTGTCTTCGTACGTCAGAATGGCTTCTTAGATAGTCCCTGAATGAAAGTTGATTCTTCCACTGTTAACTTCCGTATTTATAGATATGCAAATGTTGTGTTCCCGCTCTCCATTGACCTTTTCTAAAAAAACGCCTTTCAGGAAATTCCTTATGCAGGACAAATTCATAACCAATCGATTTCAAGGGTTCAATGAACATGTCCACTTCATCTAAATGCTGAACGCCTGCCATTATATCCAAAATTGGTTTTGCGCCTAAATCTTTTATTGAGGTACTCCCAATGTGCTCAACACAAATAGGTTTGTCTTTTAGGACTTCCTTATCTTTGCTTTTTCCTGTTCGAACTCAGTAACCCAATTAGGGTTGTAATTCTCAATCAAAACTGGTTTTTCCATTTTCCCCCCAACTTTCATGTTAATCATGTTCATTAATTAAAAAATCCCCCTAGAATGGGGGTCTTGTTTTAGACTATCGTTTTTATCTATTGTAACAATGGAATAAGCGTAGTAATAAGAGCTGTCATCAATCACATACCTTTTTTACTTTTTGTCACGTGACCACGCGATGATTGGATCCTGAGTACTCGGTTCATAGTACGTTCCGGCATACTCCTTTTCTTTTCCAGTTATTTTATTAGTCCGTATAACTGTGTAAGTTCCTTTATCGTAATTTTTGGTAAGATAATATTTCCGATAGGTAAACCCTTTTTCGGGGCCAGTTAAGGTGACTTCGTGTTTGTACTCTTCTGGCTTGTTTAGGTTTTCCTTCACTACACCCTGAATATTCAGTGGTGTTTCTTCAAGCTGAACATCTGTGCGGATATTAACATCTTGGGTCTTTATTTTACCCAGAGGTACAGATGCCATTTCGATTGTTTCTTCGGTTTGTTCCAAGAATGACTTTGTAACGCTGTAGGAGTATAGGATTTTCATAGAGCTTATATCGTTTTTTACTTTGCCTGCTAACTCTGGCATGGCAAAGCTTAAGACAAAGGTAATGGATATTCCGATGATTAATAGTGTTAGCGGAATTTTTTTCATATTTCCTCTTTCTTAATTACGTATTTGTATTCACAAGAATATTGAACATCCTCTGACATCATCAATTCTGTAAATCCCCCTGTTTTGAATCATTAGGAATAATTCCAAATTTCGCAATCAATAGTAAGGCAAAAAAAATAAAACAACTGAAACTGGTGTTATCACTTGTAAAAAATACACTAGGTATTATACGTGATGCAAGAAGTACATTTAAGATATAGGCAATAAGAAAACCCGCATATGAAATGCAACTCAGATAGTTTCCAACTACTGTTCTTTTGTAATGAACATAATCTGAGTTATTTCCTTTTCTGATACTAACTATTTGCCGTATTTGTCTTATGAGACCGTATGTGAACGCAATGATCAACATTACAATAATAAGAAAACTAATTATTGCTTCATTCACTTTTTTTATCCCCCCTGTAAATAGGTCTAACACTAATGGATAAAAGCTTTAGGACGGTTAATTACTATCCTTTTTTATGTAATAAATTTGCTTTTTTATCAGGATTATCAGCCCATAGTCAACTAAGCAATCCTCTAAGTACATATTCCTCTATTGCAAAACATCCACTGAAAGAGTCATAACGGCAAACTCATCGTAATGGTTCTGATGTTAAAGCCCATTTTTTCGTAGAGCTTAATAGCTTTGTTCTGGGCAAAAGCACTTAGACGGACTTCAGATTGCCCATCTTGTTTTTGAAAAATCAATTGCTGACTCCATTAATCTCTTAGAAATACATTTCCCTCTGTATTCTTTTATTACAAAAAGTTCATAAATAAATCCATTCATCTTATCCGTAAACTGATCTTTACTTGCTCCCAATAGAATCCACATTAGTTGATCTTCTTCTATCGCAATGACATAATAACTCCCTTTTGCAAGCAGTGGTTCAACAAGTTGTTTGATTTTTTGATTAGTTGGCTTTACTTCACCTAATGTGCCGTCAAAAACAACTTGTGGCGAAAGTGATACAACCTTTTGAAGTTCATAATCAGTTGGTTTCCTTATTTCCATGAATGAAAGCATCCTTTCTAAGGGCTAGTACATGTTAGTAAGTGGTTCCATTGCCATTTGAATATTTGTCCTATTAAAAAATATTACTAATACATTTTCTATACTATTTATAAGTATTCTATTGCTTCTATATTCCTTCCCTTAATCAAATTTACAAATAAAAGAATCTTAATATTATGAGGAAACCTAACAACCACCGTTAACCCCATCCATTTCAAATGGTGTTTTCTTAAATGTGGCTTTCTTGATTTTTCACTTTCACTACTATCGTTCACATCATATACGGATTACAAATGATAAAGTTTCAAAATAAAGGAAGAAATACCAATCTATTTCCCCATAAATTAATTAAAAAGACCACCAAATTGGTGGTCTTTTTAATTAATTCATATTATAAAACCCAACTCCTTCCACCGAATGTCCTTGGAAAGCTTTTACCGTCAATATCGATGATTCGTTGTGAAGTTTTTCACGTTTATTGGTTCGGTTCCTGTTGTTATAAAGGCTTTTGTAAGTATCCTATTATGTTTCATAACAACCCTTCCTTAAATCTATAAACTTCATAAGGCTTTGTTTTTCTTTTTTTTCATGTACCCGCGAATGAACATTCCTGCAATAATAAGAACCGCAACAATTGCGATTGGCTGGATATAGGGCTTGGCCATCTCATTAATCTGTCCCCAATTGCTTCCTAACTTCATCCCGAGAAATACAAAAAGCACAGACCATGGAAGTACGGCTAGTAGCGTATAATTCGTGAATTTTATTAAAGACATTTTAGAAATCCCCGCTGGTATCGAAATAGCATGTCTGACAACCGGAATGAACCGAGCCGTAAAAATGACACTTGGTCCATAGTTAGTAAACCAAGATTCCGATAGCTCAATATGTTTCTTGTGTATGAAAATATACTTTCCGTATCGTTCTAAAAATGGTCTTCCACCATAATATCCGATTAGATAAACAAAGATCTGAGCGATGGTTCCACCAATTGTTCCGGCAATAACCGCCCCTACAAAACTGATGTTTCCTTGGGATACTAAAAAGCCTCCATAAGATAATACAATTTCACTAGGAATGATTTCAATCATAAGACCGAGGGTAATTCCAAGGTACCCATAATCCATAAGTGTAAGTAGGATAGATTGGATAAAGTCGTTCATAAATCAGCTTCCCTCTTTCATTTTCAGCTTTTCTCTTAAAAAATCTCGACCGTTGTTGATAATTCCCCTTGTAGATCACCCAATGGCGCCCACTACAAATTGCTACTAATTAAACGAATCTTCCAGCTGATTCATTAAATACAGAACAGATATTTTTAACACCATGTTACTTGAACTGAATTATCCCTAGCTATAAATAACTTTTGACTGATTGGTTAGGTATGACGGCTTACTTGCTTGTCTAAGATTGAGGATCAATTTCATTACTTCCACCATTCCCTCAGGTTTTTCCAGCTCTATTTCCTTTTGATAAGATTCAATGGATATATCCCACTGATCCATTTTTTTATGGTCCTTTAAAATACTGAGTATTTGTTTTTCAAATGATAAATTGTGATTGAGTTCAAATACAAGTTTATGGTCTTTTAAATACTGTAGATTAATTTCCTCCTGTCCTGGAAGCATTGAATGAACAAAAATCGGTAGCCTTTTTCGAAGTGCTTCACTAATGGTGACACCGCCGGGTTTCGTAACGATTGCGTCCACTTCTTCATAAAGTTTGTTCATTTCTGACCTTGATGAGATATAAGGTAATGGGTTAATATGAGCTAAATCCCACGTATCTATTGCATCATATAGCTTTTTGTTGTTACCACAAAGTACAAAATAATCACAGTCGGTTGATTTCTTTAACTCACCTTCTAAATTCAATATCCCACCCAGACCACTGTTTCCTCCTGAGATTAAAATTTTGGGGCGATCTTCGTTTTTTAATCCACGGGCTCTTTTAGTGATTTCCTCATGCACAGGAATACCAGTTACCCTCATACTATGTTTCGGTATTTGATTCTTGATTATTAGCTTTTCTTTCAATTCCTGGGTAGGTAGAAAATGAAAATCAATCCCCTTGCTTCCCCACACATTATTAATAAAGAAATCCGTATACACGTTGATAATTGGGATATTGCATTTCCCTTTTATTTTCAACTGGCTTAAGAGATAGGAAGGGAACCCGTGTGTACACACAATTAAATCTGGCTTTTCCTCCGCTATCAATTGTTCCATTTTCTTCAAGAATATATGTTGATACCATTTAAATGAACGTTCCTTCGGCAAGGAAACGTAAAAAAGGTTTTTATAGGCGAGATTATAGGTTTCAGGTGCAAAACGGATCCATTTCAAATAACCAGTTGTTATCATTTTTTCTAAAGAGTTACTTGTATAACTTAACAGATCCACTTTTTTCAAAGTAACTCCGCTTGTATGTTTTTTTAACATATCCATTAAGGCCTCTGCAACTTGATGATGTCCTGACTGCATGCGAAAGAGAGGTAAAAACAAAATCTTCTTCATATATGTCATCTCCTATAGAAATCATTCTTTTAATACGATGATTACATACTAAGAAAAAAGACTATTTGCATGTTCAAGAGCTTTTTTCCTCTTACAATATATCACTGATTTTGTTAAAAACTTTCTTTTTAATCAATTTTTAATGATACGTTCAAGGTATCTTAAGTCCCCTTCTCTAAACTAAATAGCCCGATTAGAAAACCAATTGTAGCAACTGGTTATTCCATTCGGGATGGGGATCATCCTTACGAAGTGGGCCTATTTTTGGGCATTCTTTTTTTTCTTTTTTATATAATTGATAGAAACGTATATCAATAAAAAAATTATGAATACGACACCTAAAAGTGGAACATATTCCGGATTTATATGAAAGGCATTGCCCATATAATACCCTGCCACTATAAAAGGGACAGTCCAGAGAACCGTGCCTAACAGGGAAAAGAGGAGAAATTTACAAAGGGGGATATGATTGATTCCTGCAAAATACGGACTAATTTGTCTTATTCCTGGTAAATAAAATCCAAACACAATTGTTTTTTGGACATTTTTCATATACTTTCCCTGTACTTTCTCCCAGAGATCATTTGTAATGCCCACGTATTTTCCAAATTTATTTATAAAATGATACCCAACATATTTACCACATACATAAGCGATAAGCATCCCTATAAAGGCTCCAAGAATTGCACTCAGCGTGGCTAAACCAAAAGAGAGCTTATTTTGTCCAATCAAGACTCCGATTAAAAATAGAAGAGATTCTTCTGGGGCGGGAATTCCCACAATGCCCATGAATAAAAAAAGAAAAATGATAAGATAGCCATATAAGTCAATAAAATGTAAGATACTATCTATATTCATAAAATCCCCTCGAATCAGTTTATAAGTCTTTTAATGTAATAAATTGTGTTCCCTTTTTTATTGTTTCTTGTAGGTAAACTTCCAAGGCTTCAATCATATATCGAGGTGCTTCTTTATCCGCTCCCAAGGTTTCCCCACAGTCATGGAGCAGGAGAATGGAACCTTCTGTTGACGTTTTTCGCAATTGATCAAGTAGGTCATTTTTACATGTTTCCACTTTCCAATCTCCGAAAATGTCTGACCACATGATCACTTGAAACTTCTTACTGGCAATTTGCGTAAAAATATTAAAATGGCCCCATGGAGGTCTGTAAAAAGTGACTTTTTCATGGGTACATTCCATTATGGCCTTTTCAGTCATATCTAACTGTTTCCTTAAATGAAATGGCGAAAGGACCCAGCTTGAAATATGATCAAAATGATGGATTCCAATTGTATGTCCTTCTTCATGCATTCGTTTAATGATATCAGGGTTATTTTTCACTTTACTGCCCACAACAAAAAACGAACCCTTTAACTTATACTTTTTTAAAAGGTCAAGTAATTGTGTCGTATATTCAGGGTTAGGTCCATCATCAAAAGTTAGGGCTATCCTATTATTCCTCTTGATATTTTTGGTTATGCCCAGTCCGCATACACGAATAAATACCGTTGGGACAATCGTATAAACGAGAAATAGCAATAATAAGATACTCAAGCTAATCATCATATTAGTGTCACTCACAGAACACCTCATTCTTGTATTTAGCGGCAAATTATCTTGCGCCTTCTTAATCATTTAGCAAGTAGCAGATTACCTTTTGGGTAAGGACAATACCACCTCTGTTCCTTTTCCATCGGTACTAACCACTTTAATTTCCCCATTATGTTGATTCATTATATTTTTGGCTATCGACAAACCTAGCCCTGTTCCACCTGTCTCCCGGCTTCTAGCCTTATCCACCCGGTAAAAACGTTCGAAGATATTTTCTATTTCATTCTCAGGTATTCCAATCCCATAATCTTTTACCCTAATGACTGTAGAGTATAACTGATCCTTTACATACACATCAATTTTGTCATTACTATATTTGATTGCGTTATCTAAAAGGATAATGATCACCTGTTTTATCTTCAATTCATCTGCTATAACCATAATGGAATCTTCTTGATAATGAAAATCTATTTCCCGGTCATAGACTTCTTTGAATTGATTAAACACGTTCTGACATAAAGTTATTACATTCAATGATTTATAATCCAAAGTATTTTCCAATTCTGTATCGGCTAATTCTAGCAGCCTTTCCGTCATTTTCTGTATACGGGTTGCCTCTGAATGAATTACATTTATAACATCAAGTGCTTTATCTTCGTTTTGTATACGACGTCTTCGCAGTAGATCAGCATAACTTTTTATAATCGTAAGCGGGGTCTTTATTTCATGAGAAGCATCCGAAATAAATTGCTTCTGTTTATCCAAATTTGCATCCAATCTGCCCATCATCCGATTGAATGTAACAGCCATTTTTTGCAGTTCATCCTTTGTTTCATGTTGGATGATGATTTTTTTTGGTATACCGCTTTGTTCAATATCCTCCATCGTATTAATCATATTGGAAATAGGTCTCATAATTACATTCGATAACCACCTGCCGCCTAGCAACGATAACCCCGCCCCTAATAGCGTACAAAATGTCAGAATGGAAAGTAATACATCCTTCCCTAATTCCAGTCCTAGTAATCTATCGCCAATTTCTAAAGTTTCAACAACTTTACCTTCGGATAGAATAGGTACTCTAACAATTAATATTTGTTCTTCTTTTTTCGCTTGTCTAATTGTGCTTCTTTGCGATTCTTGTTCGCTTGAAAATTCACCTTTAAATTTAGTAATCAAATAAGGGTCACTGGATACTTCGCTACTAATTTGAGAATCAGGTTGAATGATCCGTATAAATGAATGATTCGTTAAATATGTCGTTAATTTTTTCTCTATCTCTTGAGGAGAATCATCCTTTTGAATTTCAGCAATAATATTTTGCGCTTTGTGAACTAATATATCCTCTTCCATATTTACAGTAATTTTCATAAAAGAAATAAATACAACTGCATTAACGGCAACCAACACACAGAGTATCCAAGCAGTCGTGATCAGGTTAATTTTTGTAGTAATTTTCATTACTTAATTCTCCCTTACTGTATAGCCAATTCCTCTTACCGTCTGAATAATCGTTGGATCAGAAAAACCTTCTTCCGTTTTCTTTCTTAAATGTCGGATATACACATCAATTACATTGGTCTCCCCTTCATACTCATAACCCCATACATTAATCAGGATATTTTCTCGTGTCACTATTTTATTTTTATTGGATAGTAAATAAACGAGTAAATCAAATTCCTTCGGGGTTAACGCTATAGAAAAATCGCCCCTGTTAACCTCCCGAGTATCGAGATTAATGAATAGATCCTTAATTGATAAGATCGATTCCTCTTCTTTTGAAGCTTTGGCAGCTATTGAATTCTGACGAATACAAGAACGTATTCTTGCCAATAACTCCTCGATTTCAAAAGGCTTCGTTATATAGTCATTGGCTCCCTGATCTAGTCCCGTCACCTTATCCATTGTAATATTACGAGCTGTTAATAGGATGATTGGCAGTAAGGTGTTCTCATTTCGTATTCTTCTTAAAACTTCAATACCATTCATCTCAGGTAACATAACATCTAAAAGTATTAAATCTAATTTTTCCTGTAATGCCGCTTCCAACCCCGCCTTACCAGTATGGGCCACAAGCACTTCATACCCTTCGTACTCGAGTTCTATCTTTAATATCGTTGCTATCTGGACTTCATCTTCTACAACCAAAATACGCTGTTTCATTTAAAATCCTCCTACTTGAGTGCAATATGGAAAGGAAGCCACATCCACATGTATTTATCGAATTTAGCTAGGAATATTAGTTCCATCCTAAATACAGAAAATTGTCGTCCGCTTATAATTCAATACCCTTCTATATTTGCTCCAAAGTCCTGCATTTTACTCGCTTTTACTAATTATTGAAATGCTCTTTCTACAATTTAGCATTATTTTGCTTTTAATTTCGTCTTTTAATTGATTTTTAATCCTTTTTTCAAGTTGCGTTAAGGTTGACTTGATATGGTGAATATATCGAACAAAAGAACTATCCAATAAGGTTTTATCGAAAACGAAATAAAACAAAAGAAGATAAGGAGGATTCATAAATGAATGATACAAAAAGCCCATCCATCGGGCGTCAGATGTTGAACAAGGTTCCTGAAGTCATCATTTACTTCTGGATCATCAAAATAATGGCAACCACTGTGGGAGAGACGGCCGCAGACTTCTTGATTGGAAATCTGAAATTGGGCTTGACCAACACAACTTTAATCATGAGTGTCCTTTTGATCATTACGCTTTTCTTCCAATTAAAAGCGAGTAAGTATGTGCCAAGGATTTACTGGTTTACGGTAGTGATGATTAGCGTTGTAGGCACGCTAATTACCGACAACCTCGTGGACAATCTTGGGGTCAGTCTGGTGACCACAACTATCATCTTCACAGTTGCGATGCTTGCGACGTTTGCGGCTTGGTATGCAAGTGAGAAGACACTGTCCATTCACTCTATCTACACGTCCAAACGAGAAGCGTTCTACTGGTTGGCCATCTTGTTCACCTTCGCCTTGGGTACCGCAGCTGGTGATCTCATAGCAGAAGGTCTCAACATGGGCTATTGGAAGTCAGCACTTATGTTTGCGGCATTGATTGGGGTGGTGACCATCGCCCATTACGGTTTCAAACTAAATACAGTGCTTTCCTTCTGGATCGCCTACATCTTGACTCGTCCTCTCGGCGCCTCTCTTGGCGACTATCTGTCACAACCTCGTGATAAGGGTGGCCTTGGTCTAGGTACGACGGGAACCAGTTTGATCTTCCTCGTTATAATCTTGGGCTTGGTCGTCTATTTGACCAAAACCAAAAGAGATGAGAGCAAAGTTGTAGAGTAGAGGTAGGTCAATTTCTGATAATTCAGGTGTCCATCACTGAACAGGTTACAGACCTCTGGGAAAAGTACAATCTTTCCCCGATCTATCTGCTACATTTACTTGATACAGCTTTCGTGTTCGGGTCTCACCCTATAGATTGCGCCATGCAGGGCGCACAAAAGTAAAAGCCACCAAATTGGTGGCCTTTGTTATAGAATGCAATTTATCTTTATTTTACAAAACTTCGGCATTAATTTAAATCTTCAAATCCATATTTTTCAAAAATCTTGATAGAATCTTCACTTTGAAGATAGTCGTAAAATAGCTGCGCCTCTTTTGGATGAGAACTATCCTTAATCATGCCTACTGGATAAATAATCGGGTCGTGTAAATCTTCCTTAGCTGTTGCGACGATATCAACTTTTTCTGAGTTTAAGGCATCTGTTTTATAAACTAGTCCTGCGTCTACATTTCCTGTTTCTACGTATGTAAGCACTTGGCTAACGTCCTTGGCATAGACCAGTTTTCCTTCAATCTCTTTCCAAAGATTTAGGTTTTCTAATGTTTGTTTCGCATATTGCCCTGCCGGCACTGACTCAGGGGTACCGATGGAAATTTTGGTAGCCTTTGTGATGTCATCTATTCTCTTGATTTCTTTATCCGATTCCTTTGGAACCACCAGCACAAGTTCATTTCCTACTAAGTCGATTCCATTTTTCTCTTCAATTAGGTCTTCGGCTACCAATTTTTCAAATTTATCTTCTGCAGCAGAGAAAAACAGATCCACAGGTGCTCCTTGTGAAATTTGTTGTTGAAGAGCTCCAGAAGCTCCTAAGTTATAGTTTACTGTCACATTTGGATTTTCTTTTTCAAAAGCAGTTTTAATGTCATTTAAGGCAGCTTGTAAACTCACGGCTGCTGACATCGTCAATTCTACTTTCTCGTCAGCTTGTTGCGTCTGCTTTTCTGCGCTTTTTTCTTCATCACTTGAACACCCTGCCCCCACTATCACAAGCATCATAACCGAAAAAATCATAAGGTATATTTTTTTCAAAGTCCCTCTTCCTTCCTTACTAGTTATAATTAGTTATATCTAATTATAACTAGTATAAGTCGTATAAAAGGTTTTAATCAATGCCCTTTTTCCTGTGAATTTACTTTTTTAAGGACTCTAAGATACAATAAAGAACGGAGGGATGCACATGTCAAAAGAGCTTTCCTATACGATCGAGGAAGTGGCACAGCTTTTAAAGGTATCTAAATTGACAATTTATGATCTTGTTAAAAAAGGGGAACTCCCAGTATTCCGTGTGGGAAGGCAGATGAGAATGGATGCAAAAGATTTGGAGTTGTATATTAATAACCATAAATCCAGTACATCCCCTGCTCCTGTTGCCGAACTCCCTGGAAACGAAGTGAAGGATTCCCTTAACCTTGTCATAAGCGGGCAAGACATGGTGTTGGATATACTAGGTCAGCACATTCAAAAGCACTCCAGCTATAAAACATTACGATCTAACACAGGAAGTCTAAGCGGTCTTATATCCATGTACAATGGGGATGCCGACATCGTTAGTTTGCATATGTTTGATGGAGATACTGGGGAATATAATCTTCCTTATATAAAAAAGATTTTGGTCGGTTATCCTTATATTTTACTTAATCTTGTTTCAAGGAAAGCCGGTTTATATGTTAAAAAGGGAAATCCCTTTGGCCTCACAAATTGGACTGATTTAAAACATAAAGACTTGGCCATCATCAATCGGGAAAGAGGATCGGGAGCACGAATTCTTCTTGATGAGCAGCTAAGGATTCACAGAATATCTTCTAAAGATCTTAAGGGATATGAAAACGAAGAGACCAACCACTTAAGTGTGGCTTCAGCGGTTTCTGCGGGGAAAGCGGATGTGGGTGTGGGAATTGAAAAAGCTGCAAAAATCGTTGGAGTTGACTTTGTCCCATTAATTACAGAACGTTATGACCTTGTTATTTTAAAATCTCCGAAAAACGAAGAGCTCATAAACGTTGTTAAGCGGATTTTATCATCGAATCCATTTCAAGCTGAAATCAAAGCTTTAGGCGATTATGATATTTCTCAGACAGGCTCTATCATATACGAGACATATTAAACAGGAAGGCTACTGATTCAGCAGCCTTCCTGTTACGTATGCATCAAGCCATGGTCAATGATTTCAAACGGTTCTATTTGAAATCCCCCCTTTGAATGCCTTTTTTCGGGTTCTTCTGTTCATATATCTTTGGCAATTCCAAATAGAAGACAAGCATAAGAAGCCTTTTCTTACGGGGAACACAATAACCTCAGCTATAAAGGAGTTTGGGCTGTCGGGCTAGATAGGAAGGCGTACCATTTTGATTAAGGTTAAGGATCAATTTCATGACTTCCACTATTCCCTCAGGTTTCTCCAACTCTATTTCCTTATGATAGGATTCTATGGATGTGCTCCACTTTTTCATTTTTTTCTGATCTTTCAATATACTCAGCAATTGTTTTTCAAAAGGCGTTTTCTGATTAAGTTTAAATACAAGTCCTTGTTGTTTTAAATACTGCAGATTAATTTCCTCCTGCCCCGGAAGCCTGGAGTGAACAAAAATGGGAAGCCTTTTTCGCAATGCTTCGCTAATCGTGACACCGCCGGGTTTCGTAACGATTGCGTCAACTTCTTCATAAAGCCTATTCATTTCAGACCTTGAGGAGATATAAGGCAATGGCTTGATATGAGGTAAGTTCCATGTATCGAGTTCTTCATACAGCTTGTTGTTATTTCCGCAAAGAACTAAATAATCAAAGTCGGTTGAAGTCTTTAACTCATCACCTAAGTTCAAAATCCCTCCCAGACCGCTATTTCCTCCGGATATCAAAATTTTGGGCCGTTCTGTGTTTTTTTGAACAGAAGCATTTTTAGTGATTTCCTCGTGCACGGGTATGCCAGTGACCATCATCGTTTGTTTTGATATTTGACGCATGCTCATCAGCTTTTCTTTTACTTCTTGACTAGGAAGAAAATGGGCATCTATCCCTTCGCTTCCCCACACGTTATTAATGAAAAAGTCCGTGTACACGTTTATTACCGGTGTGCTGCACTTCCCTTTTATCTTTAGCTGACTCAAAAGGTAGGAAGGGAAACCGTGTGTACACACAATTAAATCAGGCTCTTCCTCTGCTATCAATTGTTCCAGTTTATTCATGAATAATTGCTGATACCATTTAAATATCCGTTCCTTTGGAGAGTGCACATAAAACAGATTCTTATAGGCAAGATTATAGGTTGCCGGCGCATAACGGATCCATGTTAGATAACTGCTTGCAATGATTTTTTCTAAAGAAGTATTGGTATAACTGATTAGATCGATTTTTTTATAAGTAATCCCATTTGAATGCTTTTTTAACATATCCATTAATGCCTCTGCAACTTGATGATGTCCCGACTGCATTCGAAAGAGAGGTAAAAACAAAATCTTCTTCATATGTGTCATCTCCTAAGAAATCATTCTGAAAACACGAAAATATATAGCTCATGATATCTTCCTCCTAAAATATCGTTGAACAAATCCTTTTTCATTTCCAACGGTTTATAATAAGGAGCCGACTCAACTTTTGGACATTTGTTTTCTCTTTTTCATGTATTTGATAGTAACATATAGTACGAAAATAATTAAAAATACAACACCTAAATATGGAACATATTTGGGATTAACATCAAAAGCATCCCCCACAAAATAACCGGCCACTATAAAAGGAACGGTCCAGAGTAAAGTGCCTAATAGGGAAAATAGGAAGTATTTCCGAAAGGGTATAGATGAGATCCCTGCAAAATATGGACTAATTTGTCTTATACCCGGAATATAAAATCCCAATACTAAGGTTTTTTGTGCATTATCCGTATAGTTTTTCTTTGCTTTCTCCCAGCGTTCACTCGTAATCCCAATGAATCTTCCATATTTATTTATAAATGGATACCCCACATATTTTCCGCATGCATAAGCTGCAAGCATTCCGATAAAGGCGCCGAGAATTGCACACAGCATTGCCAAACCTAGTGAGAGCTTACCTTGGACAGCCAACACCCCAATTAGGAATAGTAGTGATTCTTCTGGAGCAGGCACTCCCACAATGCCGAAGAATAAAAAAAGAAAAATGATCAGGTATCCATATGAATCAATAAAATGTAAAAGCGTATCTATATTCATAATACCCCCAGAATTAGTTATAAGTCTTTTAAAGTAATGAAGCGTGTTCCCTTTTCCTTACTCTCCTGCAGGTAAATTTTTAACATTTCGATCATATAGCCTGGTGCCTCTTTATCCGCCCCCAAGGTTTCACCACAGTCATGAAGCAACAGGATGGAACCTTCCGTCGAAGTGCTTCGCAGTTGATCAAGCAGAGTATTTTTGCAATTTTCGGCCTTCCAATCCCCGAAGATGCCGGACCACATTATCACTCTATATTTCTTACTGAAAAGTGGGGTGAATAGATTAAAATGGCCCCATGGCGGTCTATAAAAAACAACCTTTTCATTCGTAACTTCATTTATCGCCTTTTCAGTCATTTCCAACTGTTTCCGTAGATGGATTGGTGATAGCACCCAACTTGAAACATGATGAAAATGATGGATACCGATAGTATGTCCCTCTTCATTCATTCTTTTAATAATCTCAGGATTACTTTTCACTTTATTGCCAACAACAAAAAATGTGGCCTTTATCTCAAACTCTTTTAAAAGATCAAGTAATTTTATTGTATATTCAGGGTTTGGGCCATCATCGAAAGTTAGCGCAATCCCATTATTCGAATTGATTTTTTTTGTTATTCCCAGACTGCTTACACGAATAACCACCGTTGGGATAATCGTATAAAAGATTAATAGCAATAAAAAAATAATAAAACTAATCAGCCATATATGCATCACACAAAACTATCCTCTCATTATTGATATTACCAATACTGATCCTTTCCCTTTATCATAATCATTTACCACAATGCAGCAAATGTTATTGTATTCAGGTAATTCATTAAAAAACCTCCCCTTACAATTTAGCATTTTTTTTTCATTACTTTCACTTATCAATTATTTTTTTATTTTTGTAAAGATTGACAGACCAATAGCCCGCTTACAGTAAAATCATAAAACACCCAGACTATAGACAACTTCGAAGAAAACGAAAAGTGTTCGGATGATTTCAGAAATCCGCTCCCTTTCCGCCGACTGTCTGCCAAGCCTCAGCAAAGCAAGCGGTTGCAGGGTCTCGGCTAGCCAGTTTTTCGGCAGGAGTGTCGCATATTTCTTCAATCCAATAAGGGTTTCATAAAACAATAAAAACCATAAAGAGCGAGTTTGCCTGCTCTTTTTTTAAAGGCTATGTTAAATTCTAATGTTGATATTTGACCATAAGAAAACCGCCTTGGTGAAAAGGCGGTTAATTGAGCTATCGTCCCCGTAGTTAAATAAATTAGTTGTGTCTGTTTTTATTGAGTGTCTTCGTCGCTTTTGTATTCCAAAAATCACCTGGCTGACAATCCAAAGTCTTACATATCCGTTAATCATTCATTTTTTGACTTTATATCTGGGGCATCTTTTAATGGCTTTTGAAGTGCGTCCACAATGGCTGCGATGATACTTGTTGCTAAAATACCCATTAGACATAATGATGTAGGACCCGCTGCATCATCACTACCTGTAACTTTAGCAAGCACCCTTAAGCTTACTATTCCTAACAAAATGAGGAAAATGACTGTAAAAGCACATTTCTTTATAATCTTCAAAGATTTAAGGGATACTTCAGAGAAAGCATTGTTCTTTTCGATGTAGGTTAATAGTTTATATGCTTGATACAACGCAACAGAAAACGCAATACAGAATCCGTATGCACATACTAAAAAGGGGATTAGGAAGTAAGCCGTATCTGGATGTACCCTTGCATCTCTAACGGCTATCTCAGGCAACCAGATACACAAAGCAAGCACTGCAATTCCAGCCAGAAAAATAATTACCTTTAAGAAAGTGGTTGAACCTCGTTTAACATTCATTTAAACACCTCACTTATTTAGTGACAACATGATTTTAGCAAATTATTTATCGTTTTACAATAAATTTATATTGTTTTTATTTATATTATTATTGTTATTGAAATATCCTTTTAATTTTGACAAAAATAAAAAGCACTTCTCATTACAAAGAAATGCTCTTACTTTAAAAGAACCTCCTTTTGTCGAAAAATGGGTATCTATCTGAATTTTTTAAATAAAGTTGATTGGAACGGAGGGTACGAGACTCCTGCGGGAAATGCGTGTCCAGGGGAGACCCCACAGGCGCAAAGCGCCGAGGAGGCTCCCGGACCGCCCGCGGAAAGCGAGTGCCTGGAGAGGAAATTAACATTCTATATTAACAAACCCTTCAAAAAAATATTCAGTTCATTTCTTCAATCCAATTAGTTTACCTGCAGATTTTTAAAAAAAACATTCCAGTTGATTGGAACGGAAGGCGAGAGACTCCTGCGGGAAATGCGTGTCCAAGGGAGACCCCACAGGCGCAAAGCGCCGAGGAGGCTCCCGGACCGCCCGCGGAAAGCGAGTGCCTGGAGAGGAAATCAACATTCTATATTAACAAACAGGGTCTCATAAGACAGTATTTTATAGACAAACTGAAAAAAACACCCTGAGGGTGTTTTTTAAAGAAATCCAATTAAAGAGCACATTCTTCAATTTCAAATCCAAGGTCTTCGATGATTCCCCAATCGGCTGTGGGTTCTTGACCGGCTGTCGTTAAATAATCGCCGACGAAGATGGAATTGGCTGCATAAAGTGCCATAGGCTGCATGGAACGGAGATTGACCTCACGACCGCCGGCCAGACGAATTTCTTTACTCGGATTAACGAATCTCATCATCGAAATCAATTTCAGGCATTTAGTGGGGGTCAACTCGGAAGTTCCCTCAAGCGGCGTTCCGTCAATTGCATTGAGAAAATTACAAGGAATGGAATCTGCATCAAGGCTTCGTAAGGATAGGGCGATTTCCACCGCTTCCGCCTCAGATTCCCCCATACCGAAAATGGCACCAGAACATGGGGACATTCCGGCATCCTTCACAGCTTCAACTGTATCTACCCGGTCTTCATATGTATGTGTCGATGTAATTTTGCTGTAGTTCTCCTGTGATGTATTCAAGTTGTGGTTGTAGCGATGAACGCCTGCTTCCGCCAGTTTGCCGGCATGTTCCTCATTCAAGAAACCTAAACAGCAGCAGATTTTAAGATCCGTCGTTTCGCGGATTTCTTTTACCGCTTCAATGACATGATCGATTTCCCTGTTGGTAGGACGTCGGCCGGACGCAACGATGCAATAAGTACCCGCTTTGCGACGAATTGATTCTTGCGCTCCCTCGACAATCTTTTCTTTAGTCAGCCAAGCATATTTATCGATTGGGGCTTCCGAAACGATCGACTGCGAGCAGTAGCCGCAATCTTCCGGACATAATCCTGACTTTGTATTGATGATCATATTCAATTTAACCTTTTTCCCATAATGGTGCTTACGTATGAGATAGGCTGCATTCAGAATTTCCAAAACCTCTTCGTCTGGGGCTTGTACGATGGATAATGCCTCTTCCTTCGTCACTTTATATCCTTTGATAACGTTCTCTGCCAACATCTTCCAATCCCTAACCAATGTTTCCAAACCTAATCCCTCTTTTCTTTTAATGTTCTATATTCCTTCCCATGAATCTTCCGCGATTAATTACCTGAATCCTTGGAACGGATTGGATCATTTTGCACACTCAATACAAAATAAAACTTTTAATATGTTAACCTTAAATATTTTAAGTTAACATATCGATTGAATAATAACATACATACAAAATATTATTCAATGGTCTTTTTTCAATATTTTCCTAGTCTGTCCTTTAAATCCTAGGAAAGCTGGCATTTTATATGTTAACTAAATATATAAATTAGTTGACATATAAAATGAGAATCAGGCAAACTAATAGTGGGCATTCTGCCAGCCATTTCTAAAAAGGAGGTTGAAAACTTGAAAGCAAGGACGATTTCTTATGTGGCCCTTTTTACCGCGTTAACTGCCATTGGCGCCTTTATTAAGATACCTATCCCTTACATACCATTCACACTGCAAATTCTGGCAGTCTATTTGGCAGGCGCATTATTGGGGCCCCGGCTTGGGATGCTCAGTCAGTTATGCTACGTCTTGATCGGACTTATCGGGGTGCCCGTGTTTGCTGAAGGCGGGGGATTCGGCTACATATTCAAACCCACTTTCGGCTATTTGCTCGGATATATACTGGGAGCCTATGTAAATGGATGGCTGATCAACCGGTTTTCCCTCTCCACGATTCGTTCCATATTCTTTGCTAATGCCGCCTCTTTGCTGACAGTTTACTTTTTCGGCTGCATCTGGCTGTATGGTGCGATGAAGTGGATTGTGGAAACGCCGCTTTCAATCAACCAAACGATTCTTTACGGCTTCTTATTACCTGTACCCGGTGATTTAATGCTATGCATTCTATGTGCTGCCATCATTCAACAAGTACGTCCGCGCATTGAAAAATTTATAAACGTAAAGGAGCTGAATCATCCATGGGCCAAGCCTACTTTATAACCGGAACTGGCACGGATATTGGAAAGACCATCGTCACGAGTGCGCTCTATCTGTCGCTTCAAACATTGGGAAAAAGCGTCACGATCTTCAAGCCATTTCAAACTGGAATCAATGAGGAAAATAATACATACCCGGATATATCTTGGTTTGAGCAGGAGCTCGGTGTAAAGGAATCAGGGTTTTACACACTGGAGCCCGAAACTTCCCCACATTTGGCGATTAAATTAACTGGTAGTCAAATCGATGAGAAGAAAGTCGTGGAAAGGGTTCATGAACTTGAGGAAATGTATGACATCGTATTAGTCGAGGGCGCTGGCGGATTGGCTGTGCCGCTCATTGAACGGACGGAAGGTTTCTATATGACGGCGGATTTCATAAGGGATTGCCGCATGCCTGTCCTCTTCGTATCCACAAGCGGTTTAGGGGCGATTCATGATGTCGTGACGACCCATTCTTATGCCCAAGTCCATGATATAAACGTGAAAACCATTTTGTATAATCATTACCGGCCAGAAGATCGGATTCATCAAGACAATATCGAAACCATTGAAAAGCTGACTGGGCTGAATGGTCTCGCCTGCATCCCAACAATGGCCGATGTCAGAAAAGACTTGAGGAAATGCATCCTTAATTTGCTTGGTGATCAAAATTATACCCAACAACTGAAAGAGGTGTTCAAAGCATGAACAGTCAGGATTTAGAACAATGGGATAAGGAATATGTATGGCATCCGTTCACGCAAATGAAAACGTATCGGGAAAGTAAACCGCTGATCATCGAGCGCGGCGAAGGCAGCTACCTGATTGATGTGGATGGTAAACGCTACCTCGACGGCTATGCTTCATTATGGGTGAATGTGCACGGGCATAACGAGCCGGAATTAAACGGCGCCCTTATTGAACAAGTGAATAAAGTCGCGCACTCCACGCTGCTTGGATCTGCGAATGTACCATCGATCTTACTGGCAAAAAAACTGGCAGAGATCACTCCTGGTTCTTTATCGAAAGTATTCTACTCCGACACGGGATCTGCCGCTGTGGAAATCGCTCTTAAAGTCGCTTATCAATATTGGCAGAATATCGATCCCGTCAAACATCAGAATAAAAACAAATTCGTCTCACTTGACGAAGCATACCACGGCGATACTGTCGGAGCTGTGAGTGTGGGCGGCATGGATCTATACCATAGAATCTTTAAGCCCCTCTTATTTCAACGGATCTCCGCCCCCTCACCATATGCCTATCACATGACTGAGTACGGGGATCAAGAAGCCGTGAAAAACCATTGCTTGAAGGAACTGGAGAAGTTACTGCAAGAACAATCAGAGGAAATTGCAGGATTGATCATTGAACCGCTGGTACAGGGAGCAGCAGGCATCATAACCCATCCCCAGGGCTTTTTGAAAGAGGTCGAACAATTATGCAAAAAGTACAATATCCTCTTAATTTGTGACGAAGTTGCCGTAGGATTCGGTCGCACCGGTACAATGTTTGCCTGCGAACAGGAAGATGTCGTCCCCGATATCATGTGTATGGGCAAAGGGATCACTGGGGGATATATGCCACTCGCAGCCACCATCATGAACGAGCAGATCTTTCAATCCTTCTTGGGAGAACGGGAAGAACATAAAACCTTCTATCACGGCCACACCTATACAGGAAACCAGCTAGCCTGTGCACTGGCCCTGAAGAATATCGAGCTGATGGAAAGCCGCAATCTCATTAAAGACATCCAGAAAAAATCTAAATATCTATCACAAAGACTGCAAGCGCTATACGAACTTCCGATCGTCGGCGATATTCGCCAGCGCGGCTTCATGATTGGAGTGGAAATCGTTAAAGACCGTGAAACAAAAGAAACGTTCACCCTCCAAGAGAACGTCGTTTCCGGGATCATCCATACAGCACGGGAAAATGGCCTGATCATCCGGGAACTTGGTCCAGTCATCACGATGATGCCAATCCTTTCCATGTCAGAAAAAGAACTCGATTTCATGGTCGAAACCGTCTACCGTGCCATCCAGGAAGTCTCCATTCATAAAGGATTGATTCCAGCAGCAAACTGATTCAAAAAGAAACCGGAAGAGCAGGGCTCATCCGGTTTCTTCTTTTCCCTTTCTGTAGGCCAAGCCTCATCAAAGCAAGCGCCTACGAGGTCTCGTCTCGTCTAGCCAGTTATTCGGCATGAGTATCGCAACGTTGATTTCCACTCCAGGCACTCGCTTTCCGCGGGCGGTCCGGGAGCCTCCTCGGCGCTCTACGCGCCTGTGGGGTCTCCCTTGGACGCGCTTTTCCCGCAGGAGTCTCGAACACCCGCTCCAATCAACTTTGTTTTAAAATTTTGATAGAAACCCTTTTGTTAACAAAGCGGACTTCGGAATGGTTTAATCCCGAACCGTGATTTTAAAACAGGACTAGGTTATATTTCATGGTTTTTTCCTATTTTATAAAGCCACATTAAATTGAAGAAGGCAGCTACCCCCTGCTGTCTCTTTCATTATTTAAATAAAAAAGAAAAGACTTCCTTATTATGGTATTATTTACATAAGATATTTGAGGAGGTTACAAAATGATGTTGGGAGTTCCACTCCTGGTTGCTTGTGTCCCTGGAATGTTAGTAGTATTTTTGGCGTGGTGGTTTAGGAAATTACATTTATCTTTATTTATAAGGCTTTTACCAGGCATATTAACTGTAATAACTTCAATTATTTTGTTTTACATTGGTTTTGTGAACATTAGAGGGTTTGAAGGAGCTGGATATGGAATACTGGCTTTCTTTTTACTTCCCTTTGCTATTGCGGCTTCAATTATTGCGATTAAAAACAGAGGTGTACAAAGATAAAGTTAAATTCAAATGACTATGAAAATAGGAATATATACAAAGACTAAAACGAATAAAAGACCAATTGCCGAAATGAAAAATAGCCGGATATGTTGGGCGTTTGCCCCCTCCACCCGTGATATTAAATAGATTCAGGCAATAATGCAATTGAAAAAAAGGCTAAGCAGGACCAGCTCGTTCTATAGCTAGAAGGAATGAATAATAAAAAAGATGACCCCGTTTAATTCGGAGGTCATCTTTTTTTGCTGCAGGCTAAGTGTTAGCGAATGCCTTTCATGTAACCTTGAATCTTTGGTGATAAGACCATAAGGATCAGTCCAAGGACCATTGAAGCAACACCGATCACGCCAAAATAAGCCATTTCGGTTTGAGGAGTGTAGAATCTGACGATTTGTGCGTTCAGTGCTTGTGCTGCTGCACTTGCCAGGAACCAAAGGCTCATCGTTTGTGCCGAGAATGCGGCAGGAGCCAATTTTGTAGTTGCTGAAAGTCCAACAGGAGATAAACAAAGTTCTCCAAGTACTACAAGGAAATAGCTAAGTACAAGCCATAGCGGATTGACTAATGCGTCCGATCCACCGAAATAAACAGGAAGCAGGATCACCAGGAATGATAAACCGGCGAACAATAAGCCTATTGAGAATTTTTGAGGAATGGTCGGCTGACGCTTTCCTAGTTTAATCCATAACCATGCGAATACTGGTGCAAGGGTAATGATGAACAAAGGGTTCAAAGATTGGAACCATGCCGGGTTTATTTCTATTCCAGCAAAATTCAACTGTGTCCGTTTGTCTGCATAGCTTGCTAATATAGTTGCACCTTGCTCTTGAATCGCCCAGAACATGACAGCTGCTATAAACAAAGGAATATAGGCAATCAAGCGTGAACGTTCAACAGAAGTTGTTTTAGGACTGCGATACATGAAAATGAAATAAAGGGTCGGAATAACGATCCCTAGGATACCTACAAGATTGATAAAGGTTTGAATCGTTAAGATGCCTTTAGCGGCAGTGATGCCGATGATGGCAGCTATGATAAGTGCAGCTATCCCCAATTTAGTGAATACGCTTTTCTTTTCATTCTGTGATAATGGGTTCGCAGGAAGAGTTCCAGCAAGGCCCAGGTTCTTTTTCTTTGTTGCAACAAAGACGATGAGTCCAATTAACATACCAATTGCCGCAAGTCCAAAACCAAGATGGAAGCTGTAGTCCATTCCGACTGTACCGACAACAAAAGGTGAAAGGAATGCACCCATGTTGATACCCATATAGAATATACTGAAACCGGAATCCCGGCGTTCGTCATTTTCCGCGTAAATTTCACCGACAATGCTTGAAACATTCGGTTTTAATAAACCAGTACCAAGAACAATGAGTACCATGGAAACAAAGAACATGGAGAGACTGCCTGGTACAGCAAGGACAATATGCCCGAGCATGATCAATATACCACCGTAAAATACGGCTTTGGAAGTCCCGAAGATCCTATCGGCAAGCCATCCGCCAATTATACCTGACATATATACTAAAGATCCGTAAATGGATACAAGGGCAAGGGCTGTGGGTTCATCAAGACCTAGTCCCCCTTTAGAAACTTCGTAATACATATAGTAAACAAGAATTGCCTTCATGCCATAATAGGAGAAACGCTCCCAGAACTCAGTAAAGAAAAGGGTGAATAATCCTTTAGGGTTTCCAAAAAAACCTTTTTGAGGTACACTATCCACAATTTTCTGTTTATTTATCGTTGCCATACCTAGCCCTCCTTTTATTATTGTATAATAACTTTTATTTTCTCTATTGTAAATAAATATTTAGTATATTTAAATAATTAATTTCAAAATAAATAGAAGAGGGTTGCCACCATGCAAGCCAAAGTCCGGGTTTCGCAGTTAAAAACACCCCATATAGTCTAATAGGGAGCTGCCATCAAAGATATATTGCCCTAACTTCAACAATGGTATTACGTTTCATATCTCTTTGTTTGCCATGCACATGCAATGAGAATCGGAAAAATGGGGAGACCCATTTTGGAAAAAAACAACTTCAACCGTTAAATACACCGTATAATAGATATAACCAAAAATGAGGAGGCACGATAATGCTAGGGATCATAACTGTTGTGCTTATTTTTTCCATCCCTATAATCGCCATACTGACAAGCCATTTCGAGAAACAGTCAAAGACCAAACACAATATGCTGAAAGTTGAATTGGAACTTGAAAAACTTAAACATGAAAACTTTCTTATGGAGACGGAAAAAATGAGGCTGGAACTGGATCAGATGAAATTCGAACAAAAAAGAGACGAGCCAAGGTTACTTTAATCAAGTAACGTTGGTTCGTCTTTTTTAATGGGTATTTTCCCGTTTTAAAAACCTCCCGCCCATCATAAGAATTACAAGTAAAGCCGTTTTAATGGATATATTGATCGCCCACAAGAAGGTCTGACAGCACTTTTGTCGGGATGATGAACTCGACGGCCCCCATATATCCCGGCGCAGCTTCATAGCTGTTAAAGGCGATGACTAGTTTGCCATCTTCGTTTATATAAAAGTTTTGGTTTTCATCGATGCCTTTAAATGCAGTAAGGTCATCATCTTCGACCCAATATATCTTTTCCGGATCTTCTGCCATCTGCCTCTTCATCTGTTCTTTGATGTTCTCACTAATCACCTGAAGATAACGATCATCTTTAAATAAGCTATTTAGTGTTAATAGCACATCGTTTTTCTTGTCGACTGTATCGAATTGACTTTCTGTAGAACTGGAAGCAGAAATCTTATCCGTATAACGCTGTACGGATAAGATCGTTTCATTATCCGTCAATATCACATATCCGCTTTCCACGGACATATTGCCCTTTTCCCCTTCCTTCAGTTTTGACATGGAGTCCGTGAATTCCTTATAAAGCTGCTTGCTTTCCGATAAGTATTTCTCATTCAAGCTATCTTCGAGCTGTTTATTCTCCAGACCGGATATGGCAGGTGTTTTGATTACTGCCGAGGAATTATTAGCTTCTTCTTTCCATTCGACGAAGGTAATCACTTTGATGACCTTATCGACTATCGGGATTTCACTCATGGCTTTCGCCGCTGCCGGACTGATGTTTACGGAAGCTGTCACAATCAGAAGCGCTGCAGCCGCTGACATGAGGATATTCCTGCCAACCCTTGGCTTCTTGGGCTTTTCATTCAAGGCCGCTTGAACGACATCATTCAATTCCTTTGGTATCGGTGTTTTAAGATATTCTTCCCGCAGATCTTTTAGTTTTTTTTCCATCTTTTCGTTTCCTCCCGTTCAGTCATGTTGATCCGCAATAGTTGCAATGCTTTATATAATCTCGTTTTAATCGTGCTTACGTTCTCTTCCAGCACTTCCGCTATCTCTTCCAGCTTCAGGTCCTCGAAGAAACGGAGAACGACTACCGTTTTGTACTTGACCGAAAGTCCTTCAAGGGCTTTTTGCAAATCCAGGTCAGGATAGTGATCTTCCTCACCGCTGCGTAAGTATTCTATTGTTTCGTCATCGGCGACGGTCAGTTTCTTTTTCTTCCGCAAAACATCCAGTGCCGTTCGGACGATGATCTTATATAACCAGCTATCTATAGAAGCAGCGTCTTTGATTTTGCTGCTGGAGGCCAGCGCTTTCCTGATTGATTCCTGTACAATATCAAGCGCATCCTCTTGGTTTTTAACATAGTAAAAAGCAAGTCTGTACAAATTTTCTTGCCGTTCGGTTATCCGGGCCGCGATTAATTGATTCATATCTAGATTTTTCATTGCATGAAAGAGCTCCTTACATTTAAATTACGTATCCTGGGTACTAAGGATAGACGTTTATGCAGCCATAAAAGTTTGAAAATGAACAGGGAAATATATAAATATAAAAAAATGAAATTTTTTACAAACTTTTAAGGCTTTTGGCGCGTCTATATAGTAGAATGATTATCGAGGTGGAGTGCATCATGAGTAAATTAAATTATAAAAAAGTCTTTATTTTTCTATTTTGTCTAACAGCTACTGTGGGAACGTTGGGGTTAGCCATCAAAAGCCTTGCTTTTGATAAGAAAAGAACCGTTTCGGCCTATACAACTGATAAAAATTACCCAGAAGCCGATATTCAAACGTATGTGAAAGATAATACGAAAGGCGGGTATTCAGCCAGCAGGCCCGTTCTGCATTTAGAAAATATCGACAAGCAGCTAGAAGCCTACATAAAGAAAGAAATTAAGGATTATGAAAAGAAATGGAAAGCATCCGATGGAAAAGCTTCCGAGCTTAACCTCACTTATACGATCCTCCATTTCAGCAAACAGACCATTACGATTTCCTTCGATAAATATGAGCAAGTGGAAGGAAAGAAGCAGTCTGGATCCCAGATCTTCACTTATGATATTCCATCTCAGCAAAAGCTCTCCATAGAAGACATCTTTGCCACGGATACTGATTATTTATCCGTTTTATCCGATATTGTTTTTGAAGAGTTAACGGAGAAGGAAGAAGAAGGCACTTCAAACAGTCTCATTAAAAAGGAAAACAAACTGAAGGCAGCCAACTTCAATTCTTTTTCAGTCTTGAAAAATACGCTTGTATTCTACGTTAAGACTGATGATTCAACTAAGACCCATACAATAGCCATCAAGAAGGAACTTTTTAAAGATAGTTTGCTAGATTCATATCAAAGTCAAGATTTGAATGCGGATCGTGTAAAGGAATGGCAGCCGAAACATATCGTCGCCAAACTGCCCGTGCAAAATGAATGGATCGACCCTTCAAAAAAGGTCATTGCCTTGACGTTCGATGACGGGCCGCATCCAAGTTATACCACGTCCATTCTTAAAGACCTGAACAAGTATGATGGACACGCGACGTTTTTCGTGCTTGGAAGCCGCGTACAGCACTATCCGGAAGTTCTGCAAAAAATGCTGCAGCAAGGAAATGAGATCGGCAACCATTCATGGGATCATCCGCAGCTGACGCGCTTAAGCAAGAACAAAATCAAAAGTCAAATCGAAAAGACCCAAGAAGCTGTAGAAAAAGCTACAGGTGCTGAGCCAAATCTCGTCCGTCCCCCATATGGAGCGATTAACAATAATGTGCGTGAATTCATGGAGGATATGAAAGTCACACTTTGGGATGTAGATCCCGAAGATTGGAAAGAGCGGAATGAAAAGAAAATCGTAAACAAAGTGATGAGCAAAGCCAAAGATGGCAGTATCATATTAATGCATGATATCTATCAAACTAGCGCCCAGGCTGCAGGAAAAATCATCAAGCAACTGCATGACCAAGGATATCAACTGGTCACAATTTCGGAATTGGAAAAGGTACAGAAAGACCGTGAACTTTCCGGAATCACCATAAAAGAATAATCAAAAGGAAAGAGCCTGTTTCGTGATTCGTAAACAGGCTCTTTCCTTTCAAATAAAATAAGCAGACCTTTGATCATATAGCAAAGGTCTGCTCATTTTATCATTCACCAAGATCTACATTATGATAAACTTGTTGAACATCTTCCAAATCTTCCAATGCATCAATCATTTTTTCGAATTGTGCTTGAGCATCTTCTGGAAGGGTTAGGTCATTTTGGGCAAGCATCGTCAGCTCGGCCACTGTAAAATCGCTGATTCCTGCATCCTTGAATGCTTGTTGTACAGCATGGAATTGTTCAGGTTCGGCATAAACGATGACACTTTCTTCTTCTTCAATGATGTCTCGTACATCAACATCCGCTTCCATTAACAGTTCAAGAACATCATCAGCCGTCTTACCTTCAATCCCGATGACAGCTGTTGCATCGAACATATAAGCAACAGATCCGCTGACTCCCATATTCCCGCCATTTTTCCCAAATGCGGCACGCACATCAGATGCCGTCCGGTTCACGTTGTTTGTCAATGCATCCACGATGACCATTGAACCATTCGGACCGAATCCTTCATAACGAAGTTCGTCATAGTTTTCTTCCGAACCGCCTTTGGCTTTTTCAATCGCACGGTCAATGATCGCTCTTGGAACATTGTACGTTTTCGCACGCTCAAGTACTACCCTTAATGCCTGATTGGACTCTGGATCTGGTTCACCTTGTTTTGCCACTACATATATTTCCCGTCCGAACTTAGCATAAATCCGACTAGTATTAGCATCTTTTGACGCTTTTTTTTCTTTAATGTTATTCCACTTACGACCCATTATATTCCACTCTCTTTCATCATTGATATATACGAATAGATTATTAAGATACGGCCCTATGAGAAAACCCAACAGGGGAATTCCTTTGAAGATAGGCTATACGTTTACTAGATTATATTATACATCAATTGTATAATTTTGAAAAAGTCCTGCACAACCATCACTGGTATTTATCGGAGCCTTGCGCTATTTTATATGAATTACTTTGGAAAACATCAGCATTGGTATAGTATGAAGTTAACGGAAAGGAGAGATGATCCATGAAGGACAACCAAATCATCATAGGGATACCCGGTAAATGGAAGGACCGGACAGAATTGATTCAAACGGTCGCTTCCCAAAGTGAAGGGTATCTGTTAACCGGGAATGTTTTTCATAACAGCGATAAGAACATTACTTTTCAGGCTGAGATCCATGATTATGAACCCACTTTGAAAGAAAGCTTTTCCTACGCCAGTAAAGACGCCTTTTCGGAAAATGCATTAGAGGAGATCAATGACCATACCTTTACCGTTTATATAATAGCCGATGTATCCGATACCGGAACTGTTATCGATTTGATCGATGCCGGGGCAGCGATCCTAAGGGCAGGCGGAATGGCAGTGAAAATAGAAACGGCTGGAATTGCCCATTCAAAGGAAGATTGGCAGCATCTTCATCATAGCCCCGATATTCTCTCGGTATATGCCCATTTTGTCACGATCATCGGAGAGGAAGATTATTATTGTTCATTCGGAATGAAAGCTTTTGGTCTTCCGGATGCCGTGACACTTAACACGATGAGTCCGAAAGAGGCGGCTGCCCTGCTTAACACATTTAATTATTACCATTTAGGTGAACGTCCTCTCTTTAAGAATGGCGAAACCTTTAGCATTCAACAAGATGCACCCGACTTTATATTGACGGGCCTTCAGGACTTTAGATATGAAGAAGACCATCCCTTCTACAACCCGTTAGGATTATGGAATTTAGGGACAAGTAAATAGAGGAGCGATTCGCTCCCCCCAGACTGTAGATAAATTCGCATAAAGCGAGTTTGCCTGCAGTTTTTTTATTTAAAGGCTTTGTTAAAAGATTAATGTTGATTTTTGAACAAATAAAAGAGACCACCTTTTGGTGGTCTTCTTAAGTGCATCCTATGGAACTAACGCACCCGTTAGTTCATTAAGAAAAGGTTGCTTCAACAACCTCCCTTATTGATGTAAAGCACGTATTCCCTGACTTTCTTTGAGTGTGGGGTGTTGAGAAAGTATCTTGCTGAAAAGATCGAGACTTATCTTTTTATTCAGCTACCTAAGCCAAGTGAGTATCCAAATGTTTTAAAAATTTCTGCTGCAGATTACTGGTGTATCCAAAATAACGGCTGGTCTATTGATTCTGCTACTGAAATTTTTAGTGAGGAATGGATATCTGATGACGAGTTTTTTGTCACCGAATCTGAAATTTATGGGAATAATAAACTCTATCATCAATTGAAAAAAGAACTTCGAATAAGAAAAACATAGGGAGATTTTAGTCTTCCTATGTTTTCATTCATATTATTTATCTGTTTGTTTTTGCTTCTTTTTCAAATACTCCGCACGTATTTTTTCAAGTTGCTGCTTTTTATCAAATTTGGCAGGCTTCTGTTTTTCATGAAACTTTGTCACAGCTACCTTACCTTTGGTATCCAATTGATATTTTCCCACTTTTTTCACCTACTTTTCTTGTCTTTAAAGAGAATCTATTCAACAAATATAATATACCTTATTTTACTGAAGTAAACCTTATTACTTTATTAGTGTACTGCTAACTTTGCATATATCAGTAAAAACATTAAAAACTTAGTAAAATAATTCATCGCCAAATGGTATTCATTTCATTGCTATAATCAAAATAAAATGCCTTGACACTCTGCATAAGCCTCAATAATTCTATTTCTTGTTTGTTCAGCTCTCTTCTAAAGGTCCAATTGTTCGGTAAATAAGGTTTAAAATATTAAAACAATCTAAGTCTACTCCATCTTTTAAATGGTTCTTAATGCTAATAACCATTACGTTCTCGCTGATTTCAAATTTAGGTTTCTGAGGGGAAATATTGTTTTTTTTGCAAAGTCTTTTTACTACTTGTTAAAAAAAATCTACATCCCCAATATTTTTCTCCAAAAAATCACCCCTTGTTATTAACTTTTCTACTTATATCTATCTTAATCCAAATATTACCTTATTCAACTAACCTGCCCCGTTAGTTGCATAAAGAAAAAGCTGCCTCAAAGACAGCTCCAATCTTCAGCTAACGCACCCTTTAGTTCATTAAGAAAAGCGATTCTGAAAACAGTTCATGCTAATGAGTAACTTCATTTTTACTTTACATAAAGATTTTGCATTTGGACAAAATTATAGAAACAAATTCAATTGGAGAACAACATTTATGATTTTCCTTGCCCTTTTATTAATGTTAGGCGGTTTATTAATTATTAATACTATTTACGCTTATCACACCAAGCACATTGACTCGAATTTTTTATCCACTTTATGGTACTACATAAAGCTTTTACCTCTTTTCCTGTCTGCGAGTATTATGATTGGATACGGAGTGAAGTTTTTAACAAAAATTGTAGATAACTTAACCTTCTCACTTATTGTCTCTAAAGGAATGGAGATACTAGTTAGTGTCGCAATTGGATATATATTTCTAAAAGAAATTCCCAATTGGCGAACAGGGATTGGTATCACAATTATATTAATTGGTTTTTGGTTATTAAAAGGAAAATAGAAAGAGTTTACCTTGATAGGCTCTTTCTTATGACAAGTGTACTGTCGATAGTTATTCAAGAATATGGCCCAATTGTTGAACAAAGATCAACAGCACTCTTGAACTATTCTGCCCCGTTAGTGCCATAAGAAAAAGGCTGCCACAGCAACCCCTGTTATTGAATTAAAGCATCCGTTACTTTAAGAAGAGTGATACAAAAATAAAGCCAATTATGATTACAAGAATAAGAATTCCCGTACCTTTCCAACCTAAGCTACCAACTAAATCAGCAAGACCTCCACCGTGAATACTGCTAGAAGGATTTCTTTTTAATTCTTTTTGTCTTAATTTTTCTCTTCTTCTTTCAGGAGTTTCTTTATCTTCACTCATTTGAACACCCCCCTGTAAATTAAACAATCATTCCTTTTATATTTTACCATAAATAACCATTATCCTTGTTGAACTATCCTGCCCAGTTAGTGCCATAAGAAAAAGCTGCCTTAAAGACAGCTCCGATCTTAAGCTAAGTGTTGAATTCAAATAAAGTTTGATTAAAAATACCTCAGACAATATTTAATGATTTTTATTATTTTGCGGGGAGGTTCAAAATTACTTACACGCTAAGGGTTATTTTATAATATCAAAACGACCATTAGGGATTACTAATTAAATAAAATGGATTCTTCATTATTTGCGTTACATTTAAGTTTTAGATGTGAGGGATATTGAGTATTGAAATTAAGTGAAGTTTCTTAATCCTCGAATTCGAAAGAAATGAATAGTTCAAGGAATCTTTATACACTAGAACCGTGTTTTCTTAATATTCCATATAAGTGTATCAACACCTTTAGAGAAATGAAAAAGCGGATTGACTTCAGTAAGGTCAAAATTAAAGGGAGTAAAAAGTGTATTCGTACATATCTCTGCCTCTACTTTTTGTAGCGGCCAAGGACGATGGTGTATTTCTCCGCAATAGATATTGACTCCATTATCCGTACTATACAAGCAATATCTCTCTGTGAGCCAATGATCTAAAGTTCCTTTTTTAGGAAAATAAACTTCTGGTATTGGAGCGTACTTTGCATTAAATCTAATTGGAGTATTTGTTTTTCCATTACGGATACTTTGACAATGAAAGGTTTGTCCTTTTTTTTCTAAAGAAATTTGTGCAGAATGATAGGGCAAACGAAACCATTTCTTGGCTATTATATAGGAGGCCCAGTCCTCAACGTCAAGAGACATGAAAAAGATACCGGGTTTACCATCACATTGAACATATGTCCTTACATTGATTTCTGAAAATTTAGGGGTTAGTGATACAGATGACAATCCACGAGGATAAATTCCCTCCATAACGAAGAGAATAACTCCCAACCAGGCATATCCATCAAAGGTGTCAATTTCTAAATGAAGAGGAATATGCGGTCTTAGTGTTTCAGCTGGAATAGGCCAATGGGTAAACAAGAGATTTCTCCAAGGTTGTCGCATAATCCATTTTTTTGAAGGTATTGGCCAAGGACGGTGAGCGTTATCATCTAGTAGGTTCATGAAAAGTATCTCCTTTATATCTACTTAGTTAAGGGGTGAAAAAAAACTCAGAAAATCATTTGATGTTGCTTGTATTTTTCAATTGCTCTCTGTATTGACTTTCACCCTATAAAGTTGTGACTGATATCTTTATAAAATAACACAATTATACTTTTTCTGGAAATAACAACAATATTGAGCTGTTAAATTAATTTGATAGTGGAGAAGTGAATATGTCGAACATTCTATCCTATTTATCTTTTGTGATGGTTGCAATAATATTTGTCCTATTTTTATTCATGCTTGTTGGTTGGCGTTGGATTATGAAACGTATAGTTAAGAAAATGGGAAAAATCATTTTAACCGACAGCTATCAAGAAAATATTATGGAGTTAATGCCAGGACTAAGGCATATGGGCGTTCAAAATATGCTTGAAAATAGCTTGCGTGCAGAAACAGGCGACGTCCTGCATCGACCACTTGGCTCTTCAAAAAAATGGCCGCATTTGGATCCAATTACCTTTATCCCTGCACAAACGACACCATTTCCTATTGATGGTGAAGAAGACGTTGATGTTAAGGTAACCATTGGACCAAAAGCAAAAAAACCAATGAAAATAAAAATTCCTCTTATGATTACAGGGATGGCCTATGGTATCGCACTTAGTGAACAAACAAGGCTTTCTTTGGCGGAAGCAGCAAAAAATGTAGGAACCGCGATTAATTCCGGAGAAGGCGGAGTAATACCTGAAGAATTAGATAAAGCAGGAAAATATATTTTACAGTTTTCAAAAACAGAATGGTCAAAGGAAGAAGATCTTATTAAGCGTGCCGACATGATTGAAATTAAGTTCGGACAAGGCGCACTAGCTGGGATGGGGGGGAAAATTTCACCCACAAATTTAACAGGTCGGGCTCGTGAAGTGATGGGGCTTAAAGAAAATGAGGATGGAGTCATTTTTGAACATTTTTTTAAAAATCAAACATTGAAAGATATTAAAAAACTTGTTAATGAACTTCGGAGCATAACTGGTGGTGTTCCCATTGGTGTAAAAATGGGGGCAGGTGGAAAAATCGAAGAAGATATAGATCATTTAATTGAACTCGGTGTTGATTTCATTACGATTGACGGCGGCCAAGCAGCCACACACGGTGCCCCCCCCATTTTATCCGATGACATGGGAATACCAACATTGCATGCAGTTGTCCGGGCTGTTAATCATTTAGAAAAGAGAAAAATGAAGGGGCAAATTAGTTTAATTGTTTCAGGAGGGCTATTAGTACCTGGGCACTTTTTAAAAGTACTTGCACTCGGTGCTGATGCTGTTTATGTAGGATCTGCCATATTATTTGCTGTCTCACATAGTCAAGCATTGAATGCTCTTCCCTTTGAACCACCTACACAAGTTGTTTGGAATCAAGGTAAATTCAAGGATCAATTTAAGATAGAAGATGGAGTAAAAGCAGCAGAGAAATTCTTTACAGCAAGTATAGAAGAAATGAAAATGGCATTAAGAGCGATGGGGAAACATTCCTTAAAGGAGTTGTCAAAAAAAGATTTAGTTTCCTATGATGAATTGACTGCTAAAATGATTGGAATTCCCTTTTCGTTTGAACCTTGGGAAGACATACAAAAAGAGAAATAATTGAATGTGTATAGAAAGCAAATTCAAAATATCCAGATTGGCAAACGATCACATGTTATATTTAGTAAGGTAAGTTTAACCTTTGATATTAAAAGGACCACACATTTTTGATATGTCTAATATGTGTGGTCCTTTTACCTATTCGTTAGTTGATCAGCAAGAATAAAGAGCTGCCATCGCAACTCCATCTTCAACTAATGCGTCCGATTGCGGAAGAACAAAATAATAATTATAATTGCTGCCATTAGCTTCTTGAACTATAGCACCCGTTAGTTTAATAAGAATTTCTTTAATTGTTCATAATAAGAGCAACATTGAATGGAGGTTCTTTATGAAAAAAAGCCTTGTAATATTGATTGCCTGCCTAACTCTTTTCTCTTATTCTCCTGTTCAAGCCGAAACCGTAACTAAAAATGATATACAGTTGCGTGATGACTTGATTTTCATTATGCTTTATCCCTCAATTCAACAAGAATTGAAGAAGCAATATGGCGAAATTAAACAAAATTATTGTGGTGAAATAACCCAAATTAAGAAGCTGCCAATAGGCACTTACTTATTTAATGTCACCGTGCAGGTAACAACATTTGAAGGTGCTCACGGTCCTCCCAATGATTTAGTGACGATTACTTTTAGTAATGAAAAATCCATAGAGTGGCAGGCTATTGATTTCAAAAGAAAAAGGTTAAAGCCGAACGAAATAACTGAATGCAGACATCCTTTGTAAAAAGGGTGCTTTTTCTTCAGGAATATTATTCAACTAAACTGCCCCGATAGTTCCATAAGGAAAAGAGCTGCCGAAGCAACTCTCTTATTGAAGTAAAGCACCTAGATGAATAAACAATTTAAAATCCATTACCCTGGAATACTAATCTCATTAATTCGAAAGCTATAAAGTAAAATAAACCAACAAATATACTGAGACCTAGAGCTAATTTTCTCCAAATCCCTTTCTCACTGAGAAAAGAGAAAGAGAGAGATATAATGATTCCGCATATCATTAATACACGAAAAGTTGTTACTCCAGTTTCAATTACTCGAGTTATATCTGCAGCCAAGAAACAAATAACCAAGATAATAAAAGCAAACGAAATAACCCCTAAATATTTTTTCATGATTCCCCCCCTTCTCCTTTAATCTATTTTACCAAATATAGTAAATGTGTATATTTTTATTGGATTATCTTGCCCCTTTAGTTTCATAAAGAAAAGCTGCCTTAAAAGACAGCTTCGATCTTCAGCTAACGCACCCGTTAGCTGAAGTACAATAATTCACAATCTTACTTTTTTAGATAAAAACTATTACTAAAAGTTTTATATTGTATAAATATTTTAAAAATGTAAAAAAGCTTACTCAAAGAGTAAGCTTAACCTCTATAAACACTATCACATGTTCCAGGTTTTGGTTCATAAAAACAATGGTCTTTAAATTGACCAGTATGAGGTTGATCATACCATGTTGGAGGGCATGGAGCATATGGATTAAAATACCAAAGAGCATATCTAGCCGGATGCTGTCTCCAGTGCTTCAAATTCTGTTCTGCTAATCTTCTTTCAATACCTCTCGCTCTTTGATAAAATACATTCCCTTTTTGAACAGCTTCAAAAGAATAATTTCCTCCTTGTACTTGATAAATGACTTGTGGAATTGTTCTTAAACCTTTAAAGTCTAAACAATTAGCTACAAGACGATTCACAATTACATTTCCAACATATAACATTCCTTGTTGTCCTTCACCTTCGGCTTCAGCTCTCATCATCCTTGCCATTAAGTCAACGTCTGAACTTCGGTAACTCGCTCTTGCCATTTTTTCACCCCAAAAATATTGTATGAAAAATAGCCTACAGTCATGTCATTATTTATGTAATATAAATGCTTAGTTATAATAACTTACAGCTTTTAAGTAAAATGAAAACTATTGCATTCTTTTTTCCCTTTATTCAACTAACCTGCACCGTTAGTTGAATAAGAAAAAGCTGCCTTAAAGACAGCTCCGATCTTCAGCTAACGCACCCGTTAGCTTAATAATTATATTTTCTTTTTTTGATAGTAATTACCGATAAAATAGCTACAAATTATCCCGATAATAAAAGGAAGTACTGAACCTCCAAGTTCGAACCCTGTTGAAGTTTCTTCGTAAAAACTAAACATTAACAATTTAAAATCAAACAAATATCCGATCGATAAAAATATTATGCTTACACAGATAAATGATAATAAACCTACAAATACAGTTTTTATCAAAACTAACCCTTCTTTTCATAATTTCATTTTCTTTATTTTAACATATAAGGAAATAATTAGACATGGGTATTCTTTAATTCCTTGATGAACTAACCTGCCCCGTTAGTTCATCAAGGAAATCAACAACATCCTTTAACAGAGCCTATTAAAAAAATGTTCCAGTTGATTTCAGTAAAAAAACATGAAGGATAATCTAGTCATGTATTAAAATAATTGTTCGAAATGAGAACGATCCGGACCGCCCGCGGAAAGCAAGTGCCTGGAGAGGAAACCAACGACCTAGTCTTAGTCATCATCCGGAACCATCCCGAACCCCCTTTTTCCTACAAACTGACTGGAGTAATGCGCACCTCCATCTTTATTTCTCAGCCGAGTTTTTCACGCTTTTCTTCTTCATGTTCCTTCTTCACAAGGGACATGCCGCTCGCTTGGTATTTGAGGATCTTTTGAATGACCGTGCCGAGATGCGCTCCAGCTTCAACCGGGGGAATCCCTCCTTTATGGATGTTGGAAATGACCATCCTCTCTGCTTCAATCGTGCCCAAACGTGGTTTATAGCAAATATAAGCGCTCAATGATTCAGCACTGACTAGACCAGGCCGTTCACCGATCAACAGGACAATGACCTCAGGTCCAAGGATTTCACCGATATCATCCATCACGGCAACCCGGCCCTTTTCAATATAAAAAGGTGTACCCGTATTCAGACCTGCCAGTGCCAAAGATTGTTTGAAAGATAAATAGACATCCTCCACATTTTCTTCGATCGCCTTGGCACTTAAACCATCGGAAATGATGATTTGAACCGTTGGGGCCTTTATGCATTTGGCTTCTATCAACCGCTTTGCTTCATCCGAAAGCTTCCTGCCATAATCCGGACGCCGTAAATAGACTTCCTTATCAGCGGCCTTCGTTTTCACCTTGAATAAATCCAAGCGTTTCAAAAGAATATCACTGACTTCACCATATACAGCATCGACGGCCGCCGCATGGTCAAAACGGAATTTTAGCCAAGAATCCGTTTTCGGCCGCGTCCCTGCCCTTCCCACACCTATCCGCGCAGGGGTTTTCGCCATCAAGGCATCCAATTCTTCCTTATTATTCATTCCCATATCATCCACTCCTAATGGTTAAATATAGTTGGATCACCGGCACGCTTCGTTAATTTTCCATTCTCCATAATCCCCATCTTCTCCAGCCAGGCTTCATATAATGGGGCAGGCCGCTTATCCATCGTTTGCCTTAAAGTCGCTATATCGTGATAACTCAAAGACTGATAGTTTAGCATGCAGTCATCCCCCATCGGAGTTGCGATGATGAAATTCACGCCAGCCGCCGTTAAAAGTACACCCAAGTCCTCGATATCATTTTGATCCGCCTTCATATGATTCGTATAGCAAATATCCACACCCATCGGCAGTCCATGCATTTTTCCCATGAAATGATCTTCTAACCCGGCGCGGATGACCTGCTTGCTGTTATATAGATATTCAGGTCCGATGAATCCGACGACCGTATTGACAATGTACGGATCAAAATACCGGGCAAATCCATAGTTCCTGGCTTCAAGCGTCACCTGATCGATTCCGAAATGCGCTTCAGCCGATAACTCGGAGCCTTGCCCCGTTTCAAAATAAAGATGCTGCGGGCCTGTGCCGGTCCCATAGGCCTTCGCGACCTCATTAGCTTCTTCGAGCAATTGTACGTTGATTCCAAAAGAGCGATTGGCCGTTTCCGTTCCGGCGATGCTTTGAAAAATCATATCGGCAGGCGCACCCTGCTGTACGGCCTTAATTTGCGTGGTCACGTGCGCAAGCACACAATTTTGGGTCGGGATGTTCCACTTCTGGATGACATCCTGTGTCGCATGAAGCAGCCGCTTTACGCTTTCGACCGAATCATCGACAGGGTTGATTCCAATGAGTGCATCCCCAACTCCATAGGAGAGGCCTTCTTTTAAAGAAGCCAGCATGCCATCGACATTGTCGGTAGGGTGGTTAGGCTGAAGGCGCGAAGCAAGCGTTCCTTTGTATCCGATTGTGCTATTATTCTTGGTGAGCACTTCAATTTTATTGGCTGCATGGATAAGGTCGAGGTTCGACATTAATTTGGCTGCCGCAGCAATCATTTCACTATTCAATCCCCTGCTTAATCGCTTTAAATCCTCGCCGGTCGTTTCGTCACTCAAAATATATTCACGCAGCTCGGCAACGCTCCAGTTCTTCACGGATTGATAGATGGTTCCATTGATGAGACCATCTATAATCCGCGACACCTCATCCTCTTCCGGGGAGAGCAGGGGATAGTTCCTGATGTCCGCCAAGGTCAATTCGCTAAGCACCGCTTTCGCCGCAATCCGTTCTTGGACCGAATCTGCTGCAATTCCCGCAAGCCTATCTCCTGATTTCTCTTCATTCGCTTTGGCCATGACTTCTTTCAACGATTTGAATTGATGGATTTCCCCAAAGTATTGAGTGGATAATTTCATCGTATAATCCTCCTTTTCCTAACTGTGAAAGGTTAGCGTTTTTACTACAACCGGAACGACCCCTGTCCGCAGCAGCCTTCCTATATCTAAATAATCACCATGTTCCACTTCTGTCTGATCAATGCAGATGACCGGCAGATCCGGTTGGTTCGCTAGAATGGTTTGACCAAGTGCCTTCCCATAATCACTATCCATGACAATGATCAGAGGCTGCTGCCGATTCGGTTTTTGCATCAAAGCCTCGGTAAAAGCGACTGCGAGCTGGTGAATGTCCCGAAATGATTGATAAGGTAAATTCGTTAAATAAAAGGCAAAATTCAGGCCCTCCTGCAAGGCGTCGTATATCGTGATCGCATCCTGAACAGCATGTGCCATTCTCGCGGTTACATCATCAATCACGTCTTGAAAATCGACCCGATAGACCGGGATATTGCGAACGGGCAGATGAGAATCATTCACCTCAATGGTCGCACCGCTTATTTCAGTCGTATGTGCGCCTGCTCCAAGGACAGTCGCCCGAACCGTTTCAACGGGCTGTTCCCACTCCCATGCAGCCAATTCTTCATTTTCCTTAATAGAGGCGGCAAGCATCATGCCGATATCCCGGAAGCTTTTGTCCTCCCGTTCTTGATGATAGATGCAATCACTGACACCTCCCGAGAACATCAACACATCGATTCGTCCTTCCCATGATGGCTCCTTCCCCACTAAAAGGAGTTCATCTTCTTTTGTGAATGAACCAGCCAAAAACCTCGAAAGCACCTTCGCCATTTCATTTGTAATGATTGCCCCATCACCATTCATAGGAGAGTGCCCCTTTGATTTCAGCCATTTCCCTATTGAAGGAGCAACCTTCACCTTCGCTCCCTCCCACTCCACCAAACGGCCTCCTATATGCAGTGTGCAAGTTCCGCAAAGCATGCCGGAACGGTATACGGCAATATTCGCCGTTCCCCCGCCAATGTCTATGTTCGCTACAGTCTTTCTTGTCTTTATGGAATGTTGATGGGCACCCGATCCCTTGGCGGCAATGATTCCCTCCAAGTCCGGACCGGCTGCCGCTACAAGGAATTCCCCCGCCGCTTTAGATAACCGGTAAACCATTTCTTCTGCATTTTGTTTCGTTGCCGTTTCTCCGGTAATGATGACAGCCCCTGTTTGTATGTTATCGATCGTGATCCCGGCTTGATGGTATTCACTTTCCACCATTCTTTGAACAGCAGGTATATCAATAACCGTATCGGATAAAAGCGGGGTCCTGAAAATGGGACTTCGATACAGAATTTTCTTTTCGGTAATTTCAATTTTTGGCACCTGTCCGCCACCCGCCACATTCCTAAGCGAAAGCTCGCTGATGACAAGTTTCGTCGTACTGGTGCCAATATCAATTCCTGCACTGATGATTCGTTCCACCTGTTCATTCATTAAAATCACACCCCAGTTTTACACCACTTGGATTTCATTGCTGTTTTCTTCCTCGTTTTTCGTTTTATATTCATTTACACCGATAACTCCTGCTTCACGATCCTTTTCCTCCAATTCCAAAGCTTTCGGTACGGACAGCCAGTAAGCAAGACCGATTCCAATCGCTCCGGCAGATAGCTTTCCGACAATGATCGGCAATATCAAGGAGGGCTGAAAGTTGGCTGTGAATGATAAATGATCCCCTAATAGGAAGGCCGCACACACGGCGAAGGAAATGTTTATGACCTTATCCTTCGGCGGCATATCTTTAACAAGTTTGAACATCGCTAATATATTGGCTACCGTGGCTAATATCCCTGCACTCCCCGCTTTGCTCAGCCCGATTTTGCCGCCCATCGCTTCAAGCGGTTTGCCTGCGTATTTTTGAATCAGGTAAATCATTGGAAAAGCACCTGCCAGCATTATCCCGATATACCCCGCCGTTTCCAGAGCACGGAACTGGTCTGCCTTATCGGCCATGATCGGATGGAAACCCCAAGCACCAAGTACATTGGAAAACAGTCCGGTGAAAATTTCCACGATTGAAAACACGAGTACAAGTTTGATAGCGGCATCCAATATTTTTCCAAACCACATGAAACCTTTGATCATCAAATCCGGCAGGAAATAAAGACCTAGCGCGAGCAAGACCACAAAAATAAGAAGAGGGGAAAGATTCAGGGCAATTTTCAAATAGCTCAACGCGAATTCATATGTAGAATCCGCATTCGTGGAAATCACTTCTCGGATTTTCGAATTCGTTGCCACCACCAGCACGCTTGATATAAAAGCGCCAATCGGAATCGTCAGGATTCCTGACATGACACCAAGTGCCATGTATTTATGATCACGCTTCTCCAGCATCGCAAGTCCCATTGGAATCGAGAATACAATCGTTGCCCCTGACATGAATCCGACAATCATCGCCATGATCCAGCCTTCATATGATTGCTGCAGCTCGGCCGCTAATTGGTAACCCCCCATATCCGTTGCCAAAATCGTTGTTGCGGCGAGGGCGGGATCTGCACCGATCGCAGCGAAAATCGGGCCGCATACTTTATCGATGAACCATGATAAATAAGGGATCGAGGCCATGATTCCAGCTGCCGGGATAAATATATGGCCAACGGTATGCAAACCTTCCATGAACTGTTTGCCCAAGCCTTGCTCACTGTCTTTAATCGATGCAATAGCACCGACAACGGCACACACCATAATGATATAAATAACGAACTTACCAACCATCTCCATACATATTCCCCCTGAATTCCGATTTATTTTGGCCTATCGACTTAAAAAAAGGGTATAAAAAAGACGCCTCTTATAGCCCAAACTTAGGTTGCTCGGCAGAAATGCCTGCCTTCAACCATTTTGGTCCATCAAAGCGCCATTGCTTCATCTATTTACTTGTTTTTGATCATTTGCAATGATTCGACGTGCCACCGTCTCCATGGAAAGCTGCTTATCCATACTTAGCCTTCTCAGCTTAATGTAAGCGGTTTCTTCCGTTACATTCTTCCTTTTCATGATAATTCCTTTTGCCTTTTCAATGACTTTACGATTTGTGAGCGTTTCATCCAATTGAGCATTTCGTTCCTGATGCTTCTTTGTATTGGCTGCTTGCAGCAAAGCTATCTCCACCGCCGGAATCAAATTCGCCTCCGTAATTGGCTTTACAAGATATCCGACGATATTCGCGCGCTTCGCCTCGTCAATGTATTCACGCTGGCTGAATGCAGTTAAAAGCAGGACCGGAATCTGAAAGGTATTGGATATCACATCACTAGCCTTAAGCCCATTCATTTTTGGCATTTTGATATCCATCAAAACGAGATCCGGCTGTAGTTCATGTGCCAATTCAATCGCCTTCTCGCCGTTACGGGCATGTCCTACCACGTCGAAGCCTGCATCCTTGAGCATGATCGTTATATCAAGCAGAACAATCGATTCATCCTCCACGACCAAAATCCTCTTGACCACTTCTCCCACCTACCTCTTGTATGGAAATCTTACAGAAGCCAGGGTACCTTCTTTAATCCGATGAATCGAAAACTCCCCATCCAAATCATTTTCCACCGTCATGCGGATGATATCCAGCCCTAAAGTTGGTTTCACTGCCGGTGAATATCCGATGCCATCATCTTTTACTTGAATTTCCAATTCAGGACCATCCTTTTGAAAGCATACGGCAATCTTCCCTTCCGTCCCTTCCTTGAAAGCATGCTTCACACAATTATGAATGAGCTCATTCACAACCAGCGCGACAGAAATGCCAATGTCGGAATCAATGGAATGAAGCTCATCACCACTATATTCAATGCTCAGGCTTTGACGGGCATGACCCTCCGTATGAACGATCATATCGCCAATTTTCCTAATAAGCTCCAGCAGGTCCACATGATCGACCTGACTGCTTGCCAAAATGATTTCATAAACCGACGATATGCTTAACACCCGGTTCAAACTGACCAATAAATGAGGCTTGCTCTCTTCAGGGGCTCCTATCCTCATTTGCAGCCGAAGTAAACTGGCGACTGTCTGCAAATTATTCTTCACCCTATGATGAATTTCACGAATGGCCACTGACTTGCTAATCAGCTCTCTCTCTTTATCCCGCAGTTCTGTCAGGTCCCGGATGATGATGAACGTTTCATCGGAATTCTTGTTGCCCAAATGGAATTTCTTTATTTGGAAAATCTTTTTACCAATGTTCATTTCCTTCATTAAAATGTCTTCTTTTGAAGCAAGAACATCGGCAAAGCCAGGAAAATAATCGAAAATGGATTCACCTAAAACACAGTCCGTCATACATATATCCGATACTAGATTAATGGCAGCTGGATTCGTATAGACAAGCCGGTTTTGGTTATTAATCAGGAAAATGGACTCCTCGATAAATTCAGGAACTAAGGAATTTTGTTGATCTTGCCTATCAAACTGTTTTGAAGTTTCAGGTTCTTCATGAATCACCTTTTCCATGATTAAAACGGCGATGACCCGATTGCATTCCCCCTTGATTGGAACGACACTTTGCTGGACCATTGCTCCCTCTTGAGTCAATGCCCGATTCACGAACATGTCCTTACCGGTCCGCAATACATAAAATACTGCCGGTTCAAAAGCCTCATAGGCAAATTTCCCGACAACCGGATGATCATAAACCGATTTCACTGAATGTCCGCATGCCTCTGCGACGACAATGGCATGCTTCCCTTCAAGCACCGGACAATCGATAAACACATTCGCTTTATTCAAATTAGCTATTAACGATAAATTCGTTGATAGATTTTCAAGAATCTGAATATCCTTGTCCAGTAAATGAGTATGCATCTCACATAATTCTCGGACAGTCATTGTCCGTTCCATAGGCAAAACTCCAATAAATGTTTATTCATGGATATTATTATAGATTTCGCCTTTATTTTTGTCAATATTCAAAATATTCTAACGTAATGTATTCTAACATTAGATAGCGATATTTAAAGGGATATTTTCCAAACGTAAAAAGACCGAATTTCCCCGAATTTGGAGCAATTCCGTCTTTTTATTGTTTGTCCCTTTTTGATTGTGAACATTACTAGTGGATACTTAGTAGCATATTTGTGAAGTTTGTTTTTATATTTGTTAAGGTTGAGTTATTATTTGCTCAACTTTATTATGAGATATAGCATTACTTGGAGTAAATTGGGCAGTTAATTGATAGTCACCTTTTGTAAGCAACTTTGAATTAATTCTTATCGTATACTCCCATGTTTCTCCTTTACTAAATTCCTTGTAGTGTTCTTCAGTTGGTTGAGGTTCAACAGTAATGATAGTACCCTCTTTAATTGGACTGTCCGTTAAAGTATGGATTTCTACGTCTATTTCATTACCTGTAGCAAATCGTAGATTAACATTTTTATTTGTATGATTGGTAATTTTATAAATAAAACTCTCATAGTCGTCTGTTGTCAATTGATGTTCAAGTGATTGTTCGACGTTAAGTTCAATTGCATTGGTTTTTTTATCCATTTGAGCTATGTAGTAGTAATATCCATATACTATTAATGAAATTGACACAATACCAATAATAGTACCAATAATTAACTTTCGCACGCTCCCCCCTCCCCCTTCAACCATTAGATATTGCAATAAAAGCTTTGATGAGAAAGAAAGAGTAAAAAAGGTAAATTCTCTCTTAATTTTTTTAGTAACTTTTCACACTGCTAATTGGAGGATTGTCCGCGTAGTCTCTACCTGATCCTGTGGAAATTCCATAAGAAAATGCTCCTCCTTGACCACCACCAACAGAATGAAATTATTTTTTTCAACTAATTCATCTCCTAGTTTAAAATTCCAAAAAAAGTTTTTGTTTGATAGTACGTTACATAAGTTGTGCTTATTAGTTTTCCAGCTCCCGTCTATGATTTCATTCGAAATTTGGTAGCAAATGAATCTCCATAGATAGCAGGTCTACTCCATTTTTTTTGGTTCGCTTTAATGGAGTACCTGTTTTTATAATTCAATTAAATCATCTGAATCGCATCATGGTGTTTCATTTTTGAAATTTAATTCCCCAAATTTGAGACAAGTATCTGGCGTTTTAGAATAAGGTTGTTTGTTCATGTTAGAAATGGCAGGATATTTTTATAATAGTAATCGTTGTTGGTTTAATTTCCGGGTTAAACGTAACAGGAATTCACGAAGGATATTAAGGAAGGGTTTAGAGAAGTCTCGTTTGGTGCTATGCTAGTAGGTCGGGGTGGTTTCATTTCATAAAAAATATTTTAATTCCACACATTACCATCTATCCTATTTATAAGAAAGTCAACATTTCTTCCATACTCATGAATTCCACCTCTTCTGGTTATAGTAAAGAAGAAAATATCAGAGGAGGTACATTCCATGAAAAGTTCAAAGGAATTTGTTGAAAGCATTCAAGAGCAGCAGAAAAAGGAAGAAGGCAATTTCCGCCGTCAAGGCAACGGGAATCCCGCTCAGAAATTACCTAATAAAAAACATTAATGAGGCCCATCTTCAAAAGATCCCAGCCTTAACATAGGGCTGGGATTCTTTTCACTCCGATGTACTATTTTTCTTCTTCATCTCTTCAATTTCTTTTGAGAATGTGTCTTCTATCTCTTTTTTATTTCCATATAAAAAGAGGTTATCGCCCAATTTGATTTTATACTCATATAACTCTTTCCTGATTTTCACTTCTCCGCTTTCAATAAATAAGATATTGATGTCCGCTCCCTGTGATATGACATCAAAGGCTTTGACATCTATGAATTCTGATTCCTCATAAATATCGATTTCCATGACCACGTCTTCATCTTCTAAAAAGAGGACCTCCTCTATCGGGTGTTCCCATAATTCATAATGATTGTACATTTCACTTTTCATCTTATTCGATATTCTATTATGCAGGAATGGAGATTTCACTAATACGACTAGAACCACCAGTATTCCTATAATGATGCTTAACTCCATCAAGCGCAGATCATCCGTAAGCAATGTACTGATCGATGAAATGATGACAGCAAGTGAGAAAGCACCAAATAAAATTAAAAACATGCTTATTTTCCTTCGAACGGGATGATCAATGATGGATTTTGACTCGTCAGTTGTAAAACCAGTACCCGTCAGCATGGAGATAACCTGAAATCTGGCCACTGTGCTTTTTAATCCAGTCAATTTCAGCAAGGTAACCGATATTTCAATAACAAGAACGATGATTATAAAATAAAGCAACATAAAAAGTAAATTCATCAAAACGATCACTTCCTCATTTAGGATTTACCCTAATCCCGCCAAAAGAATCGCATTCGTTCTTTCAAATTTCCACCAATATATTCACTTACTTCAAATAACTTCCATTACAAAAAAAAACGCAGTAAGATCCATTGAATCCTATTGCGCTTTTTACTAATATTCTAATCAAATGCATTTGCCCGTTTTAAATGACGAGTGGGGGAACTTCGTTTCTCATATGGTCTTCAGCAGCAGTTTTTTTAACAGCGGTGTAAATTGCTCTGGCAATTCAGCTACACTCGGAATCATTAGGCGCTCTTTTCCATAGATGTTTTTCATCGTCAGTTCTTCACTTTCCTCGATGCCTCCATCCGCTAAAAACAGGCCGATGACTTCTATGCCCTTTTTCCTGGCTTCCGAAACAGCAAGATGTGTATCGACAATGCCATTTTGATCATAATCGCTTGCTGCCGGCTCACCATCGGAAAACACGAGCAAGAACCGGTTCTTTTCCCGCCTTTTTTCCAATTCCATTGCGGCAACCCTGATACTGTATCCGTCCCTGTTGTCTTCCTCTGGTTCAAGCTGCATGATTTTAGCTCCTGAGTTTAGATAAAGAGAATCGGAATGGGACTGGATCACATGGAAGTAGTTCGGCTGATATCCTTCTCTCACTTCATTTGCATCTTCCCAAAATCCAACGATTGAGTGGGGGATCTTTAATTTTTTCAGTACTTCATGAAACAGGACGACCCCTCGTTTCGTTTCATCCATTTTGTTATGCATGGAAGCGGAGCAATCGATCAGCAATGTGAATACGGCATCCATTTCATTTGAATCCTGGTTCTTTTTATAAAAGACCCGAGGATTTTCTTCAAAAACAAGCGGCAGTAATTTCTTCGATAAGCGGCCAAAAACCAAATCTTTTCTTGGTGCGTTCTTTTTATTTTCCAGTGTCTTTTCAATTGTACTGGAGAGTTTTCTCTTGAACGGTTCGATATCCGCAACAAATTCACGGTAGCGTTTCTCTTCCGTAAGTGTTGGTATTTTCGCTTCCTTAATTACCTGAACGACGTCTTTGTTTTCTTCACCAAATGGATGTTCACCACTTTTGCCCATATTCGTTTGTTTCTTCTCCAGCGTTTCCTGCTGATTGTATTCCTTTTGTTTACTTTCCCCTGATGAACCCTGGATGGAAGCCAGTGCTTGGTCGGCATCTTCCGCTTCCCGTGCACCTCCGCCCATCAGACTTGTTTTCGTTCCCTGCTCCAATTCAAATTGAAGAAAAGTCGAATTACTCTCGCCGTTCTTATTCTCCCGGTGCCATGTCGAGAATTTTTCATCAATGAACTCACTTTTTTCTTCATCTGCATCTTCTGTATCATCGTTCAACAGTTCATCATTTCTAGTCAGTTCATCAAATAAGGTATTTGCCTTATACTTTTCCACATTTGCAATGGGAAAGATGAAATATTCATTCATCGTATCTTCGTATCCATCGTTCACACGGAAAACGATTTGCTCACAAATCCTCGTGATGTCACTGGTTTTAGTGGCTTCAAAGACAGAATGGATGAACGGCTTGAGTTTCTCCAGTTCTTCCAGCTGCCTTACATTGGCTCTTGGGAAAATCGGGTCCGGCCTGTCAGATTGAAGCAGTAAATATATGAGGCAGTATAATTCATCCAGTGCAAAACTTCTTGTGACATTCGTCGTCAATTGGCTTTCGAAATATTGTTTAAGGTAAGCCCCTCTTACCGAAAACCATTTTTTCGTGCCTGGCCTTTCCTTCTTCACCAATTCTTCCAATCGCAAGTCTTCCAGTAAAGCGAATAATTGGGCTGCAAACTTCGGAAGCGAACTTTCCCCGATGATATCCTGGTACTCCTTCATGCTCTGGATTGTTGAATGATGCAGCGTACCTATCGTCCTAAGGAGCACGTCCGTTTTCAGTCCCGCTTCCTTCACTTCCTTATTGCCATTTTCCCAAAAATGGCTGGCTGTGACCTTATTCTCGATAAGATCAATGAAGGAACCATAATTGTATTCGAATTCCAGCTCAGGAATGCCGGATAAAACAGTCGAGAGATCCTGCAGCTGTAAAAAAAGAGCCGTATCTATTATTGAATCATTGAAACGGATATACTTCATGAGGCATTCTCCTAGTTAGAATAATGTGTCAGCCAAGTTCTTCACAAACTCACGCTCCCGTTCCTCGTCCAACTTATCCACTATGGAACGAAGAATCGCCCGTTTCGGCGGGATCAACACACTCAGATCGCAAGCATCAAGCAAAGCCCTGATCGATGCCGCATCTTCAGCCACCTTCCCTTGATTCACGGCATTTATCAAATCACTCGACAGTTTAACGAACAATTCAATGCTTCTTGGATCCTTCAACTTTGTATTGGTTTCTATCAATTGCTTTAACTGCTCCCCTTCGATATAAGGAACTTCAATTACGACAAACCTATTTTTTAGCGCTTCATTCAGCGGCACTGTACCGACATACCCTTCGTTGATTGCAGCAATCACATTAAAGCCATCTTTTGCCTTTATGACTTCATTCGTGAACGGATTCGTTATCGTCCTTCTGTAATCAAGCACACCATTGATAAGCGGCAGAGTTTCCGGTTTTGCCATGTTGATTTCATCTATATATAGGAAGTGACCGTGATTCATCGAATTGGTCACTGGTCCAGGTACGAATTCTATCACTTGTTTTTCCTCTTTATAAGCCAATGTCTTGAAGCCCAATAAGCTTTCGGCATCCAAGTCGACTGAGCAGTTGACACTGAACATCGGCTGGTTGAATAAATTCGATAATGTCTCGGCAAACTTTGTCTTTCCAGCCCCTGTCGGACCCTTCAAAAGGATATTCTTCCCCATGCTTAAGGCCGTGATGGCATCCACCATCAGCTCCATCTCGGGAGGCAGATATCCGCCGCTCCTGATCAATTCCTCGAATTGAGCAGGATTTTTTTTGCTTGCTTGTAATATATTTGCGATTTCTATTGGTAATCGATTGATCATTGTGTTCCTACACCCCTTTCTGAACATTTTAAGGCTCTTTCCCATTAAAAACAAACACTAAGAAAAGGAGCTGCATCAAGACAGCTCCCAGACTGCAGGCAAACTAGAAGAAAAGCTAGTTTGCCTGCAGTTTTTTATTTAAAAGACGTTCCAGCTTAATTTCAGAAATCCGCTCCCTTTCCGCCGACTGTCTGCCAAGCCTCGTCAAAGCAAGCGCCTGTGGGGTCTCGGCTAACCAGTTATTCGGCAAGAGTGTCGCAAATTACTTCAATCCAATAAGGGTTATAAAATAATAAAAAAACAAAAGTGTAACCTTGTCTTAATCAAGGTTCGAGATGAAACCAGACTACAGTTTTTTTAAAAAACAATCCAGTTGATTGAAGCGGGTGTTCGAGACTCCTGCGGGAAAAGCGCGTCCAAGGGAGACCCCACAGGCGCAAAGAGCGCCGAGGAGGCTCCCGGACCTCCCGCGGAAAGCGAGTGCCTGGAGGCAACGTTATTCGAAGTTCATTCTGATGACCCTTAATAGGCTTCCTTAGGGTCACCTTTCATTAGGTATATCATATAGCCCAATACACCGCCGATGATGGCTGGAATCACCCATCCTACCCCTACACTATATAGTGGAAGGTATTGAGTGAAAAGGTCCGAAACAGATTCCATTTTAATGCCTGATGCCACTATTCCATCCATTATGCTGATGATGGCCGTTAATAATAAGCTTCCTAAATACACCTCCGATTTCCCTTTAAAAAAGGAATGGAAGAATGTTAGAACAATCAAAACGATCGCTACGGGATAAAGAGCCGTTAACACAGGCACTGTAATGGAAATGAGCTTGGTCAAACCTACATTGGCAACAGCCGCACTAAAAACAGAAAAGATGACAACATATGATTTATACGATACAGCAGGCAGTATTTTATTGAAATACGTAGCACAAGCCGTTATCAAACCGATGCTTGTCGTTAGACATGCAGCGATCACAATCAACCCTAACAACACAGCACCAGCCGATCCGAAGAAATGATTCGAGGCTTGAGCCAAAACGTCTCCTCCATTACCCAGCTGACCGAGCTTTTCCACACTTGTTGCCCCGACATAAGTTATAGACGCATAAACGATCACCAACAAAGTGGCAGCTATTAAGCCGGCTTTCATACAAAATCCTAACACTTCTTTTCTTGATGTTACCCCTTTATCTTTGATTGCGTTGATGACTATGATCCCAAATGCAAATCCGGCCAGCGTATCCATAGTCAAATATCCTTCTTTGAATCCCTTGAAGAAAGAATTATCTGAATAATCAGCCGCTGGTGACTGGATTTCACCCATTGGGTTAATGATGGCGACCACAATGAGGATCCCGATGAAAATCAATAATAATGGTGTTAATATTTTCCCGACGATATCCAGCATTTTTGATGGATTGATGGATAATAAACAGGCAATTCCAAAGTATATGATCGTGAATATCAGCAATGGTAAAAAGCCGACATCATTAGAAAGGAAAGGTTTAATCCCTATTTCATAGGATACACTCCCCGTTCTAGGAAGTGCGAAAAGCGGTCCCAAAGACAAATAAAGAACGACTGTGAAGATGATGCCGAATAACGGGTGTGCCCTGCTTGCAAGCGATTGAACATCATTTTTTCCCGAAAAACCAAATGCCAATATTGTAATGAATGGCAAACCCACCCCAGTAATGATGAATCCTAAACTGGCCGACCATAAATTAGTCCCCGCGGATTGCCCGAGCATGGCAGGAAAAATTAAGTTTCCTGCACCAAAAAATAAAGCAAAAAGCATTAACCCTGTTACAATGATAAAAGAAAGTGGTGCTTTCTGTGTCATATAGAGCCCTCCATTGTGTTGATTATCTTAACGAAGAAAAGAGTTGTCCATCAATTTTCCGTAAAAAAAGTGACAAGAACTGCGAACGTATTCTACCTATCTGTTAAAATGTACCTTTATGAAACTATCAATCATCCATAACTCTCCTTACTATAAAATCAGGCAGAAAGTTTGTCAAAGCTATTTCATTAATTATTCGGAAAAATCTTTCTTTTCTTACTTCTTTTTAAGAAAATGAGCGAGGCATTCAGATTCAACGGAAAAATTGAGTAAAAAGTACTGCAATTTATTTTGCGGAAAAAATATTTTAATATTCAGATATTCATTAAAACTATCTAAAAAACAAGAAAATAGGAGGAATTAACATGAATACTGAAAAAGAAAAAATGGTGAGCGGGGAACCTTACATGGCCGCTGATCCGGAATTAGTAAGAGATAGGGAAAATGCCAGAAAGTTGACCCGGTTATACAACCAGACAACGGAAAGCGAAGGGGATGAACGAACTGCCCTGCTGAAACAGCTTTTAGGTTCCACTGGGCTAAATGTATATATTGAACCCACTTTCCGTTGTGACTATGGATACAACATTTCTGTCGGGGAAAACTTTTATGCTAATTTCGATTGTGTCATTTTGGATGTTTGTGAAGTGAAAATTGGCAGGGACTGCATGTTGGCTCCCGGAGTGCATATCTATACAGCCACACATCCGCTGGATCCCTTTGAACGCAGTTCTGGAGTGGAATACGGAAAACCGGTTACGATCGGGGATCATGTATGGATTGGCGGAGGGGCCATCATCAATCCTGGCGTAACTATAGGGAATCATTCCGTTGTCGCTTCAGGGGCAGTCGTAACAAAGGATGTTCCTGAAGGCGTCGTTGTCGGCGGAAACCCAGCGAAGGTCATCAAGCATATTGAAGGAATTAAATAAGGCAGGGCTCACTCCCCCTGAGTGACCCTGCCTCCTTTTTTTCGTTAAATTTTCCTTAATGCTTCCGCGATTGCAGTATCACCAGAGATTAAATCAAATGAACGCTTGTAGGTATTTTCTTCAGTTAAAGAAGCAAAAATCGTTCGAGCCACATCTTCACGGGCAATCGAACCTCTTTCCAATTCTTCGGCGGCGGCCACTTTGCCCGTCCCCGGTTCATTCACCAGACCGCCTGGCCTAATGATGGAATAATTTAAATCGCTTTGTAACAACGCCCTATCCGCATAATGCTTGGCCACATAATACGGTTTGATGGCTTCATTCCAGTTTTCGCGATTATTGGCCTGAAAAGCACTCACCATGATGAATCGGTTGATTCCCAAGTTTTCTGCCGCTTCGATCGTTTTAACAGCACCATCCAAATCAATCAACAGTGTTTGATCAGCACCAGTGCTTCCTCCGGATCCTGCTGTAAACACGATGGCATCGCAGCCTTTTGCCGCATTCGTAATCTCTTCCACCGATCCGGTTAAGCTCACGACGACAGATTCAATTCCATTTTTCTCTAAATGCCTACTTTGTTCTTCTTTACGAACCATTGCCCGTACACTATGTTCCGGGCTATCTTTTAATAAATCTACAAGATATTTACCGATCTGCCCATTTGCCCCAACTACGAATACTTTCATAAAGGTCAGCTCCCATAATGGTTAGTTTGGTTTCCATTCAAATTATTTCATGGACTCAGAACATTATCAAACAATCAGCCCGCCGAGTCATCTTTAACATTGGAAATAGTTTGGCAACCACCCTTATATATTTTATAATAAGAACAATACGTGTTCTTCAGGGACACAACGGGGAGGTGTAAAGATGGCAATAAGAATGTTAATGCCACCTTCTGCAGCATCTCATGCAAAGCCTAGTATTGGAGGCGATACTTTGCATGGGGTTGAATTAAGCTAAACTTAATCGCCCGCCTTATCATTTCTAATATTCGGCTTTGCACCTTATTTCATTCTTAAAAAAGAATAAGGGGCTGGCAGAAATGAAATATGTAAAAGCGACGGCCGTTTTGCCTGAAAAGCTGATCGTTGAAATTCAAAAGTATGTGCAAGGTGAAACCATATATATCCCTAAACCTGAAAAGGCCCATCACAAATGGGGAACCCGTTCGGGATCAAGGGAATTGATCGATGACCGAAATGCATCTATAAAATATGCATTCAAAGACGGTCATACCATCCATCAATTAGCAGAGGAATATTTTCTCTCCGCGGAAACCATCAAGAAAATCGTTTATTCCAAATAGGATTGCATGAGTAGCACTGATAATGATATCAGTGCTATTTGTATGCCGAGTATGTTTCTTAGTCGTTTTCCCCCTTTTAATGAGGATGCATTTTCTGTAAAGTAAATAAAAACGTAATATGTATCGCAGCAACAGAAACAGGAGTGAAGAAAATGGAACCTTTTATCAGGAGCGTGCAGTATAACTTCATAAAATCCCAAACACAGATTCTCATAAATGGACACGCGACGGCCAACGATAAGGATGTAATCAACACCCTGAAGACAGTCGCCAAAGAACGAGTATTAAGCTTATTCAGTGCCTTGAGCGAAGAGCAAAAACAACTGCTGGATCCAGTAGATACCATTAAAGATCCCGCACAAGCCGAAGTCTTTCTCTTACAGGTAAAGCCATTTGTAATCCCATTTAAAGAAGTAACCGAAAAAACGATAAAAAAATTATTTCCTAAAGCAAAGAAATTAAAAGCCCCTTTGTTGGAAAACATTGATTTGAGAGAGATTTCATACTTGGGATGGGATGATGTCGGTTCCGGAAAGAAATTCATCATTGCACCCCATCATAATAAACTCACCGGATTGCATGGAACCATTAAACCTGCCAACAAAAAAGGGATCTGTGCCATATGCAGCCGCTTTGAAGAAGTAGGGATGTTCATGTCTGAAACAAAAGGAACCGTCCAAGGGACATTCATAAAAAAAGGTAATTATATTTGTCTGGACAGTATGAAATGCAACCAGAACGTAACGACTTTGGATAAAATGACCGACCTAATCGAGCGGCTGAAATAATTAGGAAAAGCAATCCTTCAATGGCGAAGGATTGCTTTTTTGTTTTTGTCAAGCACCGAAGCCGTCAGTTAAAAAAATTCTCATTTTGTCCTGCTTATGGAATTCAAGTATAATTGAAGCGATACATGAAAGAAGGAATGATATATTGAAAAGCAAAATGAATCAGTTGTTTGAAGACAAAAAAAACGTTCATGTGCTGTATTCCTATAATGAAATGGAAAATTATATTAAACAAGTTTTGAATTTTATCCAAGAGGGCATCGCAGCGGGAGATTATGTCATTCTTATTGAAAATGACCGTATTTACCCCATCATTCATAAAGAACTGAGCACTCGGTATACGAAAGATCAAATGGAGTTCATTCACTTTGTGAACAACTTCGATTTCTATTGTTCAAGCGGCAGTTATCATCCTCCTGCAATCGAAGAATACTTTAATAAAACGGTACAGCCCTATGTGGAAAATAAAATCTCTTTCCGATCATGGGCACATGTTGAATGGGCAACCATGGAAGAACCGCTGCATATCATAGAGGATTTTGAGAGAACAGTAGATGAAGCTGTAAACCTGCTGTCGTTTCCATTAATTTGTGCGTACAAAGGTGAGAGGATGCCAGACTACCTGAAAACCATATTGTTGGAAACACATCCTTATGTTCTAAAAGACGATGATATCATCATCTGTGAACAATACTTGCCATCTAGTTTGAAATAATAAACAACACGCTTATGAATTCTCCTAAGCGTGTTGTTTTCCGTTGCATTTATCATGAATCCCTCGTGTATTTATACGGCAGCAGTTCACCGATTTTCGTCTTTACCGTTTCCCCATTAACATTCAGTATGACAAAGCACTCTTTTGCATAATCTGAGATTAATTCCCGACACATCCCACACGGGCTAACCACTTTTAAAGCTCTGTCTTCATCATCGGAATAGGGATGCTTAACCGCCACGATGGTATCGAATCCCTTTTCCCCGTCCGATATCGCCTTGCCGATCGCAATGGCTTCTGCACATACGGTAACCCGGCCAATATATGCTTCAATATGTACGGCAGCAACGGTTTTTCCTGAACTCGTTTTTAATGCAGCGCCAACATGATGCCTATTTTCCTCGTAAAGATCCCTAATTTTTGCACTTGCAGCTTCTATTAAATCACGATCCGACTCGTTCAATGGATAAGTTTTGATGATTGGACCTCCTTCTCTTCTAATATATTCATTCAGGGATTTTTTTTAACGCTTCTAAAGCCAATAAGCGGAAATAAGAAGCAGCTGGAAAAAGTGCCGTTTCATCTACTATAAACTTAGGATGATGCAGGTCATATGGACCGCCCGACCCTATCATTACAAAAGCACCTGGTATTTTTTCTTGGTAAAAAGCGAAGTCTTCCCCTATTGAGCTAGCTTCCAAGGTTTTTGTCGTGTAACCTGCTGAGTCTCCAACCTGAAGCGCCAAATCTGCCCATTCAGGCGTATTATCAACTGATGGCGGGCCAGGATGCCATGATAGTTCAACATTTGCATCGAAAGTTTCACCTATACCGTGCAGGACTTGTTTCATACGTTTCTGGATGAATTCTCGTTGAGTTTTACTGAAGGTGCGGACGGTTCCTTCCAAATATGCACTATCCGGGATAACATTCCACGTTGAACCGCTATGAATTTGAGTGATGCTCAAAACCGCGGACTCTTTTGGTGCCACATTGCGGCTGATGATGGTTTGCAACGTTGAGATAATATGTCCTGTTATGATAATAGGATCATTTCCCTCTTCCGGTTTGGCCGCGTGTGAGCCAGTTGCTTTAACATGCACTTCAAAGCGATCGACTCCCGCTGTCAGTGCGCCATGTTTTGTCCCTAACTCCCCAACTTGCAATGTCGGATCATTATGAAGGCCAAAAATCACATCCACATCTTCCAGCACACCGGTTTCCATTAAAGCACTTGCTCCATGTCCCGTTTCCTCCGCAGGTTGAAAAATCAAGCGAATCGTTCCGGAAAGATCTCTTTCTTCTTTTTTTAATAAAAAAGCAGTCCCCAAAATGACGGAAGTGTGAAAATCATGACCACATGCATGCATCACGCCGATGTGCCTTGAAGGAAAATCCACCTCAGATTGCTCTAAAATTGGTAAAGCATCAATATCGGAGCGAAGTGCTATCGTAGGACCCGGCTTACTCCCTTTTATCTCAGCTACGACACCAGTTTTCAATGGGAAATCAAGTATCTTAATATCTTGAGATTGAAGCGCTTCTTTAATTTTTTTAGTCGTTTCAAATTCTTGGTTTGATAATTCAGGTGTCATATGAAGATCGCGTCTGAATTCCAATAAATAATTTTCCAATTCTACATTGCTTATGGTCAACGGTTGTCCATCTCCTTAAAAATCCGAATAGTAAAGAACGAAAGCTAATAGCCAAGGAATATCAAGTGAAACAGCTATCAAATAAGCTATTTGATAAACGTGTAAAGAACGAGTTCTAATTTAGGTCGCATCCTGAGCATCATAACAATGAATTCCCGGAAATGATAAGTGTGTATATTCCGAATATTTAACATTGACAATTTATTATATAAGATGCTACCATTTGATTTAATTTCTATATTATATTAACGTATCAATCCAAAAAAGGATTCAATTTCTATAGTAGAAAACAAGTAAGGATATATATAGTCGGAAGGAACCCTCTTCTAAACTGGAAGGGGTTTTATTTCAGCATTAATTCATAGTAAACCAGTAAGGATATTTATATTATAAATCCCCTGCGTTTAAAAGTGAAGACATAAAGGAGCAATTGACGCATGAAAAAGAAAACAGTAAAGCTTGGTGTATTTTTGGCCGGAACAGGACATCACGTTGCTTCCTGGAGACATCCTAACGCCAATCCGAAAGCTAATATGAGCATCGATTATTTTAAAGGGTTGGCCCAGACTGCCGAAAAAGGTTTATTTGATTTATTATTTTTGGCAGATAGTTTGTCAGTTGCAAAGGACTCGCATCCTAATATTCTGACTCGATTCGAGCCATTGACCTTGTTATCTTATCTAGCCTCGGCGACTTCCAATATTGGTTTGGTTTCAACGGCCTCCACCACTTACGAAGAACCCTTTAATGTGGCTAGGAAATTTGCTTCTTTAGACCATATTACCTCCGGCCGCGCTGGCTGGAACGTAGTCACAACGTCCCTTGCCTCTACTGCAGTAAACTTCAATAAATCAGAACATTTAGAACATGGTCTCCGTTATAAAAGGGCGACTGAATTTGTTGAAGTTACCAAGAAATTGTGGGACTCATGGGAAGACGATACATTGGTCATCGATAAAGAAACAGGCCAATTCATTGATGAAAGCAAGTTTCATGAAATCAATCATCAAGGTGAGTTTTTCAATGTAAAAGGACCATTAAATATTTCCCGCTCCCCTCAGGGGCATCCGGTCATTGTACAAGCAGGCTCTTCTGGCGCTGGGCAATTGCTTGCAGCAAAGCACGCAGAGATTGTCTTTACTGCCCAGGAGAACAAGGAGGACGCGATCTCATTTTACCATGAGTTAAAAGGTCAATTGGCCGCTTTTAATCGGGAGAAAAGCAGCTTGAGCATCATGCCAGGTTTGTTCCCGATTGTGGGACAGACCGAGAAGGAAGCCCAAGAAAAGTACGAGGCATTGCAGGAGCTGATCATTCCCGAAATAGGATTGGCTGTTATGGGAAGGTATTTTGGAAATGTGGATTTTTCGAACATCCCTTTGGATACTCCGTTTGCTGATATTTCGCTACCAGAACATGTAGATGGCATCCAAAGTAAATATGATTTGATCGTTAAACGGGCGATCAATGAAAATTTGACGTTACGTCAGACATATCAGTGGGTTGCCGGATCACGTGGACATCATATAGCAATTGGAACACCAACGCAGATTGCGGATAAGATTGAAGATTGGGTGAATGGAGATGCGGCTGACGGCTTTAATATCATGCCAGCCCTCTTGCCTGATTCTTTAACGGATTTTGTAGAACTTGTTGTCCCTGAACTGCAATCGAAAGGAATTTTCCGTACTAAATATGAAAGTAACACATTACGAGGGAACCTTGGCCTGGATAAACCGGCCAACCAATATTCCCATAAGCTTTAAACACCTTACACCTGGCTGATCTCATAGACAGAATCACCGAACCGAAGAGGAATTAACTAGATAGAGTATAGGAGGCGCAAGATGAGTCAAATATTTCGTGAAGTACGTGTAGAAGATGTGGATAAATTCCTCCAATTAACATTGGATGCTTATGCGAGTATAAGAGAGTTGGATATTCACTTCTCTGCGGCAACCGCCACGAGAGAGGAAGCGATTAAGCATATATCAGAAAATCAGGTATATGTTCTGGAGGAAAATGGGACATTTATTTCGACCGTTTCGATTCGGTTACCTTGGGGCCCTAATCCTGGCCCGCTCGTATTGCCACACATAGGCTGGTTCGCTACAAACCCTGCATATAAGCGTCAAGGCATAGGGAAAAAAGTTCTGTCATGGCTCGAAGAAGAAATTTTGAAGAAGCAATTGAGAGCCCCCGCGGTTACGCTCGGAACCGCGGATAATCATCCATGGCTAAAGGAAATGTACGAAAAAAGTGGATTTGAAGAGATCGGGCAAAAAGATTTAGGCAAAGGTCATCTCACAATATATTTAAGGAAAATCTTGCATCCGGGACAATATCAAGCTTGGACTGAAAAACATAATCAAACCATTTAATAATAGGAGGAAAATAACGATGAAAAAAATTCTTTCCCTTGGAATCTCTTTACTTTTCATATTAGTACTTGCGGCATGTGGCAATTCAAAACAAGAGAATGCTGCCAATGATTCCGAACAAAAAACAATTAAAGTGGGGTCCACTGGCCAAAGCTATCCAAATGGTTATCAAGAGGATGGTAAATTAATAGGTTTTGACGTAGAACTTACAGAACTCATCGCCAAGAATTTAGGTTACAAGGTAGAGTGGGTCACTTCTGATTTCAGTGGGATAATGGGGCAATTGGGATCAGGTAAATTGGACACCGTTGCGAATGCCGTTGCTATAACACCAGAACGCCAAGAGCAATTTAATTTTACAGAGCCATATAGCTATTATGGTGCACAAATTGTATCAAGCACAAAAAACGATGATATTAAAAGTTTGGCTGATCTTAAAGGCAAAACCGTTTCCGGTGTGCTGGGGTCTAATAACGTCACAAACCTAGAAAAGTATGATAAAAATGGCGATATCAAAATACGAACCTATGAAACCCGGGATGGCGCGATGCAAGATGCCATTAACAACCGTGTAGATGGATATATCAATTCCCGCCCAATCCTGGTTGCAGAAATAAAGAAAAATGATCTTCCGTTAAAGCTAGTCGGTGATCCAGTGGCCTATGAAAATGTAGGGTATCCATTTACCAAAACAGAAAAAGGCAAAAAATTAAATGATGAATTCACGACAGAAATCAAAAAACTTAAAGAAGATGGTACATTAGCGAAGCTGTCCAATAAATATTTTGGTGAAGACATCACCAAGAATTCCGGCGAATAAGCATAGCGGAGGTTTTAAAGCATTATGAATTTTGATTTACAATATATGTTGGAAATTTCCCTGCAAATCGCAAAATTTATTCCAATCACTCTGGTTTTAGCCATCATTTCGATGGCTTTAGCCATTATTATCGGACTTGTAGTAGCCTTAATAAGAAATAGCAATATTTTTGGAATCACACAATTGGCAGGCTTATATATCTCTTTATTCCGAGGAATGCCAACATTGGTACAATTATTCATCATTTATTACGGTTTACCACAGTTATTCCCGTCGTTGTCAACGATGGAAGCAATGACGGCGGCAATCATTGGATTTAGTTTGAAAGAATCCTCTTATTTAGCAGAAATTTTCCGAGCTGGATTGAATTCCGTGGACAAAGGGCAGATGGAAGCGGGCCTTGCAACTGGCATGAAAAGAGTGCAGATTTACTCGCGAATCATATTACCACAAGCTGCTTTAAATGCATTGCCAGCAACGGGGAATACATTTATATCTTTGATTAAAGAAACGTCCCTTGCCTTTACATTAGGAATTACGGAACTATTTGCAGAGGGAAAAATTATTGCATCCGCTAACATGCGCTTTTTCGAGACGTATTTGGTGGTTGGCTTGATTTACTGGCTATTGGTTATTCTTTATTCTTGGATACAAAAATACCTGGAAATTTGGCTCAGCAAACCACTTAGAAGGTGATCATATGATAAAAGTAAGAAACTTATCTAAATATTTTGATGATAAACAAGTATTGAACGATATTGACTTGGATATAAGAACCGGGGAAGTTGTCGCCATTATTGGCCCTTCAGGTTCTGGAAAATCAACGTTATTACGCTGTCTGAACTTGTTGGAAAAGCCCAACAGCGGCACCATCGAAATCAAGGATGTAAAATTGGATACCCAAAAATATAAAGAGAAAGACGCGTACCAATTAAGACAGCAAACAGCGATGGTATTTCAACACTATAACCTTTTTAAAAATAAAACGGCCTTAAAAAACGTGATTGAAGCTTTGCTTGTCAGCAAAAAGGTGAAAAAAGAGGAAGCCATTCAAATCGGCGTGGATTTATTGAAACGGGTTGGCTTGGAAAAACAAGCCAAACAATACCCCGCTACCTTATCTGGCGGACAACAGCAACGTGTCAGTATCGCTAGAGCATTAGCTGTAAAACCACATGCCATTTTATTCGATGAACCTACCTCCGCTCTAGATCCCGAATTGGTTAATGAGGTTTTACAAGTAATACGGGAATTAGCGAAAGAGGATACCACAATGGTGATCGTGACGCACGAAATGCAATTTGCGAAGGAAGTTGCTGACCACGTCATATTCATGGCAGACGGACATATTATCGAACAAGGCACCCCAGAACAAGTGATTGAGCATTCTCTTAATCCGCGAACTCAGCGTTTTTTACGGCAAATGGGAGACGAAAAGGACGGATCTGCCAGGCAAAAAAGGAAGTGAAGTGCATGAACACGGAAAGGTTATCTGAAATGATTTATCATTCCAATCCGTTGGTAAATGAAGTAGTATTACAGGCTGCAATCGAAGGACTTCTTGATTATCTTGCTGTTTCCTATCAAACGAAATCCGAAAAGGAAATTACGATTTTAAAGCAAATCATTTTGGAAGAAGGCGGAAATGGGACAAGTTACTTGATTGGAAGTCACATACATGCAACAAGATCCCAGGCCGCACTCTTCAATGGCTTTCAAGCTCATTTACTAGATTATGATGATGTACATTCAGATGTACGAGGTCATCCAAGCGCAGTCATTTTGTCTGCTTTGTTAGCAGTTGGAGAACCTGAAATGACCGGGAAACGTTTTTTAGCTGCCTATGTGGTTGGTGTGGAAATCATGGCTCGGTTCGGAGAAGCAATGAACCCATATCATTATACAAAAGGTTGGCATAATACAGCTACACTTGGCGTAATAGCTGCAGCTGGTGCGGTTGCGTATTTACGGGAATACTCACCACGCTTAATAGCTGAAACCATGAGTCTTGCCGCTACCCAATCGGCGGGTTTACGACTCCAATTTGGCACTGTAGTAAAGCCGCTCCATGTAGGGATTGCTGCTAAAAACGCTGTGGATTCCGCAGATTGGATTCGGATGGGTTTACATAGCAACCCCGACTTTTTGAATGATAAGAATGGATTCTTTGAGGTATATGCAGAAAATGGAGTTCCCGATTTGACGGAAGATTGGGGAAAGACATGGCGGATCGTAACACCAGGATTATGGTTTAAACAGTACCCTTTTTGTTCTGCTGCGACACATGGCGCTGATGCAGCTGTCTTTTTACATAAGACGTACGATTTGTCGGAAGAAGATATTGAATCGGTGAGTGTTTGCTTTCCTCCAAATGGTGATTCCGCTTTGATTCACCATAACCCTTCCACCGGTGAAGAAGGAAGATTTTCGATTGAGTATATTGTATGGCTCGCGCTTACAGGCAAACCCCTGACCTTTGCTTCTTTTGAATCGAAACCTATTCCCCATTCATGGAGAAAATCTTTTCAAAAAGTAAATAGGGAGACGGATGCAAAGATCAAGCCTTCCAAAGCAGCACTCCCAGTGGGACGATTTACAATTGTGACCGTGACCACAACGAGTGGGGATGTACTATCGAAACGAATCGATACACCTAAAGGAAGTCCTGGAAACCCATTAACAAAACCCCAGCTAATAGAAAAATTGCATAAAGCCATAGGAGATGAAGTAGAGACAGAGAAAATAATAGCAGCTGTCCATGCACTGAATCACACATCACTTGGCGTTCTTCAAGAAGCTGACTATAGAAGCTGACTGAAAGTAAATTAGGCGAACAGTATTTATATACTGCTCGCCTAATTTGTATACCATCAATACGGTATTTTTACACGTGGGTTTTGGCGTTTTACTCGTGAATTTCGGCGCTTTACTCGTGAAAGTTGTGCACTTTCTTGTGAGTTTCGGCCATTTACTCGTGAGTTTTGACGTTTTACTCGTGAGTTGTGCACCTACTTGTTAATTTCGGCGTTTTACTCGTGAGTTGGGGCGTTTTACTCGTGAGTTTCGGCGCTTTACTCGTGAGTTTCGACCATTTACTCGTGAGTTGTGCATTTACTCGTGAGTTTCGGCGTTTTACTCGTGAGTTTTGACCATTTACTCGTGAGTTTCGGTGTTTTACTCGTGAGTTTTGACCATTTACTCGTGAATTCCATATTTCCCACCATAAAAAAAGAAGCACCATATGGCACTTCTTTTTTTTCTATTAAGGCAATACCGTTGCGCCCATCAAGTAGCGGTCCACTTCTCGCGCTACTTCACGGCCTTCATTGATTGCCCAAACGATGAGGCTTTGCCCTCTCCTTGCATCTCCGGCAGCGAAAACCCCTTCGACATTCGTTTTGTATTCGCCATGGACGGCATCAATTTTTTGATTTACTGTTTCTACGCCAAATTGAGTTAATAGCGGCATTTCGGTTCCTTCAAAACCGATTGCGATGAAAACGAATTGTGCAGGCCATACTTTTTCAGTTCCTGGAACTTCCCTGAAAATGTACATTCCGTCTTCACCTTTGATTTTTTCCATTGAGATTGTGTGCAGTTCTTTAACGTTGCCATTTTCATCGGCTACGATTTTTTTTGTTTGGATTGAATATTGACGCGGATCTGCACCGAATTTCGCTTCCGCTTCTTCATACGCATAATCAAGGGAAAATACATTCGGGTAGGCTGGCCACATATTATCAGATGTACGGGCCGTCGGAAGGATTGGATGCTTCCCGAATTGTACGACGCTCTTACATTCCTGGCGAAGGGCAGTTGCTACACAGTCAGCTCCTGTATCCCCGCCGCCGATGACGATGACGTCCTTCCCCTTAGTGTCTATAAACTTGCCGTCTTCAAAATTGGAGTCCAACAGGCTTTTAGTCGAAGTCGTCAAGTAATCCATTGCAAGGTGAATGCCTGATGCCTCGCGTCCTTCAATTACCAGGTCACGCTGCTTTTGGGCACCTGTGCAAAGGATGACTGCGTCATATTGATCTTGCAGTTCTTCGGCAGTTATATCTTTGCCTACTTCTGTATTGGTAATGAAATCGATGCCTTCCTGGGTCAATAATTTAATTCGGCGTGCAACGACATCTTTTTCAAGTTTCATGTTCGGGATGCCGTATGTCAACAGCCCGCCTGCACGGTCTGAGCGTTCATAAACCGTGACCGAATGACCTGCTTGATTCAACTGGTCGGCACTCGCCAATCCTGCCGGGCCTGAACCGATGATGGCAATTTTCTTGCCGGTCCTGCTTTCAGGGATGCGAGGCGTGATCCAGCCATTTTCAAATCCTTTGTCGATGATGCTCCGTTCAATGTTCTTGATGGTAACGGCAGGATCGCTTATCGCTACCGTACAAGACCCTTCACAAGGGGCCGGGCAGACGCGCCCGGTGAATTCAGGGAAATTATTCGTTTTCGATAAACGTTCCAATGCTTCTTTCCATCTGCCGCGGTACACCAAATCATTCCACTCCGGGATCAGATTATGAATCGGGCAGCCTGTTGTGACCCGGTTCAATTCCATGCCCATATGGCAGAAAGGGGTGGCGCAGTCCATACACCGCGCTCCCTGTGTACTTAACTTTTCATCAGAGAAAGGAGCTGTATATTCTCTCCAATCGCTTAAACGAGTGAGAGGATTCCGGTCTTTTGGTTTTTCTCGCGGGTAATCCATAAATCCTGTTGCTTTTCCCATCTTTCTCTCCCCTTCCTTACTGCATCACAGCTTGTTTAGTGATTTTTTTATCTTGAACGGCATTTGCTTGAAATGCACTCATGATCGCTTCTTCATCCGTTAGCCCTGCACGCTTCTGCTCATTGATGCTTTCGATCATCCGTTTGTAATCTTTCGGAATGACTTTTACGAATTTCTTAGCGAAATCCGCCCAGTTCTCCAGAACATACGATGCTTTGGCACTTTCTGTATAATGAACGTGGTTGTAAAGCATTTCTTTTACCTCGTTTGCATCATCCATATCATCAAGCGTCTCGAATTCTATCATTTCACCATTGCATAATGCCTTGAATTTTTTTGCATCATCAGCAAGTACATAAGCGATGCCGCCTGACATGCCTGCCGCAAAGTTTTTGCCGACGTCGCCCAGAATGACCACGCGTCCGCCTGTCATATACTCACAGCCATGGTCTCCAATTCCTTCAACGACGACGTTGACTCCACTGTTCCGTACTGCAAATCGTTCTCCCGCACGGCCATTAATGTAGGCCTCGCCGCTTGTTCCGCCATATAAGGCGATATTTCCGGCAATTACATTGTCCCCAGCCTCAATCTGATTGCCAGCAGGTGCCGTGACAATGATCTTTCCGCCAGATAAGCCTTTCCCAACATAGTCATTGACATCACCTGTCAAATACATCGACATCCCTTTAGGAATGAACGCACCGAAGCTCTGGCCCGCCGATCCCGTAAAACGAAGTGTGATCGTATCTTCAGGCAACCCTTCTTCCCCATAGCGTTTGGATACTTCACTGCCGACAATCGTTCCGACCACACGATTCACGTTTGTAATCGGGAAGCTGACATCCACCTGGGTTTGATCATTCAAGGCAGGCTCCACAACCGGTAAAATCTCACGGATATCCAGGGATTCATCAATTTTATGATTTTGAGGAAGTTGATACGTGCGTATCCCCTCCGGTTGGAAAAGAAGTGTCGTCAAGTCCAGATGCTTCGCTTTCCAATGGTTTTGTGCCCGCTCGCTCACTTGTAAAACATCAGTGCGGCCGACCATTTCTTCCAGTGTTCTAAATCCAAGCTCAGCCATCGTTTCCCGCACTTCCTCAGCGATGAAGCGCATGAAATTCACGACATGATCCGGATCTCCTGTGAATTTGCTGCGAAGCTCAGGGTTTTGAGTAGCTACCCCGACTGGACATGTATCCAAATGGCAAGCACGCATCATGACACAGCCAAGAACCACTAGCGGTGCTGTAGCAAAGCCGAATTCTTCCGCTCCAAGGATAGCTGCCATGACCACATCGCGTCCCGTCATTAGCTTTCCATCCGTTTCAAGGACTACACGGCTGCGCAGGCCATTCAGCATCAATGTTTGGTGTGCTTCGGCAAGGCCCAGCTCCCAAGGAAGACCTGTATGTTTGATACTCGTTTTTGGTGATGCCCCCGTACCGCCATCATACCCGCTGATAACGATGACATCCGCGGCACCTTTGGCGACACCGGCTGCAATCGTGCCTACGCCTGCTTTTGACACAAGCTTGACGCTGATCCTGGCATCACGGTTCGCATTTTTCAAATCATGGATCAGCTGTGCCAGATCTTCAATCGAATAGATATCATGATGCGGAGGCGGTGAAATCAGGCCAACACCTGGTGTGGAACCACGGACCTCTGCGACCCAAGGATATACTTTGTTCCCTGGCAGCTGGCCTCCTTCACCCGGCTTTGCACCTTGCGCCATTTTGATTTGAAGTTCATCGGCATTAACAAGGTAGTGGCTTTTCACTCCAAAACGACCGGATGCAATTTGTTTAATTCCGCTGCGGCGGTCATCGCCGTTTTCATCCAGTTGGTAACGGCTAGGGTGCTCCCCGCCTTCACCGCTATTGCTTTTTCCGCCTAAACGGTTCATCGCAATCGCTAATGTTTCATGTGCTTCCTGACTCAATGAACCGAATGACATCGCGCCCGTTTTGAATCGGCTGACGATGGATTCCACGGATTCCACTTCATCTATGGAAATGCTTTGGCGTTTTTGATCGAACGAGAATAAATTCCTTAAAAACCCGAGTCTCTCTTCATTCGCCAAGTTTGAATATTGCTTAAATAAATTATAGTCGCCTTTCCGGCAGGCCCATTGCAGTGTATGGATCGTTTTAGGATTGAAAGCATGATGTTCCCCTGTTTTTCTCCATTGAAAATCACTTCCGCTTTCAAGAGTTTGGTCAAGTGAATCGACTGCAGCTTTCCTATGGCGAATCAACGCTTCATCTGCGATCGTTTCCAAATCGATCCCGCTAAGCTGCGATGCCGTACCGCTGAAATAGCGTTCGATCACTTCAGCACCGATTCCGACCGCTTCGAAAATTTGTGCGCCGCGATAACTTTGAATCGTTGAAATCCCCATTTTCGACATCACTTTTACAATACCTTCTGTCAACGAGCGTACATATTTCCTTACTGTTTCTTCGTAGCTGATGGACAAACTGCCTTCCAATACCGCCTGCTTATATGTTTCATAAGCAAGGTACGGGTAAATCGCATCCACTCCATACCCGATCAGGGACGCATAATGATGGACTTCCCTTGCTTCCCCCGATTCAACGATAATGCTCACTTTCGTACGGTTCCCATGACGGATCAGCTCTTGATGAAGGGCACTCGCAGCCAGCAGGGAAGGAATCGCAGCTTTTTCTTTGCTCATATCCTTGTCAGATAATATCAAAAGGCTGACACCATCAGCGATCGCTTGTTCCGCTTCACTGCAGATGCGATCGAGTTCGCTCTCTAAATCTTCTGAAAATAAAGTGTGAATGACTTTGCTCCTGAATTCAGGATAGGCATTTTCTTTCAACTGCTGCATTTGACCTGGCGTCAAAACAGGTGAATCCAATTGAATGCGGCGGCTGTTCGTTTCATCCGGATTTAGCAAATCTCCTTCCGCACCCAGAAATGTCATCGTTGACGTGACGATCTGTTCACGAAGCGAATCGATTGGCGGGTTGGTTACCTGTGCAAAGGATTGCTTGAAATAGTTGAATAGCGATTGCGGGCGATCTGATAAGACCGCTAATGGAATGTCATTCCCCATGCTGCCAAGTGGATCTTTGCCTTCGATAATGACCGGCAGTAGATATTTTTGGACATCTTCATACGTGTATCCGAACGCTTTTTGCCTGAATAACAAATCACTCAACAGCTCCCCTTCGAGCACAGGTTCTTCGTCACGCAATTGAACAAGCTGTTCGTCCAGCCATTGCTGGTATGGATTTTCCTGAGCCATTTCCGACTTGATCTCTTCATCGGAAACAATACGGCCTTCCTCTAAATCTATTAAAAGCATTCTGCCTGGGCTTAAACGATCTTTATATAATACATTCTCCGGCTCCACATCGATCACGCCGACTTCGGATGAGAAAATGATGTAATCATCTTTTGTCACATAATACCTTGCCGGCCTTAAACCATTTCGATCAAGGATGGCACCGATTTGCTTGCCATTCGTAAAGGATATGGCCGTCGGACCATCCCATGGCTCCATGAGCATGCTATGATATTCGTAAAATGCCTTCTTTTCCTTCGTCATATGCGGATTCTCCGTCCACGGTTCAGGAATGAGCATCATCGCCGCATGTGCCGGTTTACGGCCGGCAAGCACGAAGAATTCAAGTGCATTATCAAGAATCGAGGAATCACTGCCGTCTATATCCAGAATAGGCAGGACCTTTTGCAGGTCATCCCCGAATGCTTCCGATACAAACTGCTGCTCACGCGCTTTCATCCAATTCACATTACCTCTAAGCGTATTGATTTCGCCATTATGGATCAGATAACGGTTTGGATGTGCCCGTTCCCAACTAGGAAAAGTATTCGTGCTGAAGCGGGAATGCACTAAAGCGAAAGCCGAAACGAAAGACTCTTGTTGAAGGTCAAGATAAAAAGCATCCACCTGCTCTGGCGTCAATAATCCTTTGTATACGATCGTAGCACTTGAAAGGCTGGCAAAATAAAAACGATTGCCGCGTTCACGAGCCCAGTTTTCAGCTTGTTTTCTGATAATGAACAATTTACGCTCAAAAGCTAAATCATCTGTCATCCCAACGCTTGCCCCGATGAATACTTGGCGGATCGTCGGACATGTCTCCTTGCCGACCTCCCCGATTTTCGTTGCATCAACCGGAACCGTTCTCCAACCTAATAGCGTTTGGCCCTCCTGTTCGATAAATGCATTCAAACGAGTTTCGATTTCATTCCGTTCATCATCATTGTTAGAGAAAAAGAGCATGCCTACACCATAGCGTCCTTTTGCCGGCAAGTTCATTTCCGGGCATGCCAGCCTGAAATATTCATCAGGAATCTGCACCATTAATCCTGCGCCATCTCCTGTAAGGGGATCGCTGCCTTGTCCGCCGCGATGATCTAATTGGCACAGCATATTCAGTCCTTGTTTGACGATGTCATGTGTAGCAAGCCCTTTTAAATGAGCATATAAACCGATCCCACATGCATCATGTTCAAATTCAGGATGGTAGAGCCCTTGTGCTTTTGGTATTTGATTGTATGTCATATTAATCGCCCCCATCGTATTCTTACACCGTTATGTCACTTACATTTATTCTAGGTTTTCAAATCGATATAAACAATATATAATTCTAGTAGAATCTATCTCACTTTGAGATGAATGCCAGGAGGATGAATAAATGGAACTACGACAATTACGTTATTTTGTTGAAGTCGCCGAGAGGGAACACGTCTCTGAGGCCGCAGAGCACCTGCATATTGCACAATCAGCAATCAGCCGGCAAATCTCCAGACTGGAAGATGAGCTTGGCGTTCTGTTGTTCGAGAAAATCGGCCGTAATATCCAGCTAACTCCAATTGGTAAAATTTTCTTGATTCATGCAAAAACGGCGATACAGGCGATAGAATATGCCAAATATCAAATTGATGAGTTTTTGGACCCTGAACACGGAAGCATTAAAATCGGGTTCCCGACAAGCCTTTCCACCCATTTACTCCCTACCGTCATATCCGCTTTTAAAGATGAGCAGCCGAATATCGGCTTCCATTTAAGACAGGGATCTTATTCCTCTTTAAAGGAAGCTGTCAAAAATCGCGAAATCGGATTAGCCTTCCTTGGACCTATCCCGACAAACGATCCAGATATCGAAGGTCATATCCTGTTCACGGAAAATATTTCCGCTTTACTGCCGATAACGCACCCATTGGCCGAAAGGAAAAGTCTGCGTCTAAGTGACTTGCGAAATGATCCCTTCGTCTTGTTTCCAAAAGGATACATCTTTCATACTATCGCTCTCGAAGCATGCAAAGCGGCCGGTTTCGCACCGAACATCGCCTCGGAAGGTGAAGACATGGATTCCATAAAAGGGCTCGTATCTGCCGGAATCGGAGTCAGTCTGCTCCCTGACAGTACCTTTTATGAAGTCATTCCAAGACTGACTGTCAAAATCCCGATCGATACACCCGAAGTCAAACGGACTGTCGGCATCATCACTCCCAAAAACAGGGACTTGGCACCATCAGAAAAACTTTTTTACCAATTTGCCAAGAAGTTCTTCTCTGTTCTCGAGCAATATCAATAAAACATGACGATCCTTCTAAACTGTGAAGGTAGATGGGGCAACTTATCTATAGCCCACTGTTCGAATAACGTATCAATTATTCGTTCAGGAGGAATATACATGAAACCCACCCATTCACATCTTGCTTGGCATGAAACACTCGAGCTTCATGAATTGGTCGCCGCCCAGTCCAATGCTCTTATGAAGTTCAAAAAAGCTTATCCGAAAATAAAAGACCCCATTTAAAAAACGATATATAGGCAAACGATCGATTCCCTTACCCAAAACATCATGGAGTTGCTGCTTTACCCATTGACGCCTAAGACGGGCAAGGATGACGATGTAACAAGGGATGACGCATCGGCCGTTGCTGCCGGGGAATTGCTTGGCTTTGCCAAATCATCCATCAAAAATTATGCAGGTGCCATTACTGAAACAGCCACCCCTTCCCTTCGAAAAGTATTTAAGAAACATTTATATGGAGCCATCGATACCCATGCCAAGATATTCCACTACCTTTATGAACGAAACCTCTATCCTGCATACGACTTGAACCAATTGCTTCAAAATGACGTCGATGATGCCAATAAAGCTCTTTCACAACCATTCTAAATGCAACAAAAAGGCAAGCATATCGATTGCTTGCCTTTTTGCCGCGTTCCGATTCCGTTTTTTATTATAATGTTATAATATATAAGAATTGGTTTTAATTAGGCAAATAGTATTCAAGAGGTGAAAATCATGAAGAAGATCTTTTTATCCATCATCCTATCCCTGATCTCATTTTCGTTAGTCGCCTGTAAGGCTAATGAGCCAAAATCCGGGAATAACCTTTCAGTTCCTGAGTTGACGGCAAGGGAAAAAGCCATCCTGGAGAATTCAAGTGAACATTCCTTTCTTATCGATTTCAATGTTGATGATACATACGAGGAGATGTCCGTCTGGGTCGAAAAATATGAATTTGGCAAACTTGTCGAACCTCAAATGGGACGCATGACAACTGCCATCAAAGATAATGGGACAATCATCTTTACGACTTCCAAAACGGTTGCTGATCAAAATCAATCGATGTTCAACATCAGCATTCAAAACGACGATGGTACGGATACAGTTACTTATCCTGAAACCATTGATGAAATGGAGTCCAGCGTATGGGGCAGTGCTGGGAACCTCAAAATAAACAGCACCAACAAGCTTGCATTGGCGAGTATTTGTTATTCAAGCGGAAATGAAGGCATATATTCACTTTCCACTGATTTTTATGATGATAGTGATGGCCATATGGACGAGTTGAAGAAATACGATGTCGTCTATCTTCTGAGAAGTGAATTCACTAAATGAGCTGAAAAATTATGGGGCAAGTTAAATCGAACTTGCCCCTTAATTGTTTTTTTCATTCCGCCCTATTTACCGCATCAAGACCTCCCCTTACAGTCATCTCCCTAGCCTTACAGTAATCCCAATAGCCGCCCGACGAATTACATATATCCTGTATCAAGCTAGAGAAAAACTCATGCTTTAAGAGCAATTCAAGATCGAAGTGGTGGATTTGGCGATCCAAAAGCAAATGAGAGTCCGCCAAGAGGCTGACTCCCATAAATTGACAACCTCTTATTATTCTCATCTCTTTTAGTGAATTATTTAAAGTCTTTCACTTCTAAATTAATACCAGCTACTTTATCTTTGATACATTAGTTAAAAAAGATCATTTAATGTTTGTCACAATTAATTCGACATCCATAAAAAGGGGGTTGAAGGAAGAGGCATTTGGGTGTAATCTTTAAAAATAAAAAACCGGAAAGAAGATATTTAATTGAAGAAAATCATCCTCCTCTTTGCAGCAGTAGTCATTGCAAGCTCTCTCGGACATCAAATAAACGGCGGATATATGGACCCTCGAAAATCTCGTCATAGGTATATGCATTTTAAAAAAGGAATCCGCCATTTTTGAGCTGGATTCCTAATATTTTCTGAAGTATTTAATCCCATTAAATTACTCACTATCCTCATTATTTCTCTCCAATAACAGGTCACTCTCATTTGATATATAACCATCTTTTCCCGTTTTATCAATATATATGATATACCCATTCTTCAGTTCAATTTCGATTGGCCTTTTTACTTTTTCATCTATTTCCCATTGAATGGTTTGCAAACTTTCGGTTTCCGTTTCATCTTTTATATCGACAAACACTCGGATTTTGTCGTTTGTCCTTGATAGTACATAATTCCCCGCTTGTATTTCTGTACCGACCACATAATGACCAGGATTTTTAATGATGATTTTTTGATCCTTATTCTCTAGTTTTTCAAATTCAGAAGGCCTGAATTCCATTTTTCCTTTAATCGAGAAATTTTCATTCATATGAAAGGGCTCTGCATGTAAAACGGCATTTTTGTGCATTTTATCACCAAAAAATTCCGTTTCATTATCGAGGGCTTTGATATCATAATAGCCTGGATCGATACCTTTACCGACAATGATTTTTTGTGATTCCAAAACCTTATAGGATGCTGCATTATTTTCCGTATTTCTATTATCGGCACTAACTGCTGATGAAACAAAGTACACTTTATATATAAGGAATCCGCCTACTAATACGAGTAAGCTTAATGCTGCCATTCTTTTATTTAGAGTCAAGAACGATTCCTCCATTATCCATGTTTATATATTCATCCGCTAACATTTCTAAATCCTGTTTATGATGACTTGTCAAAATGATGAGTGCCCCGCGTTCTTTCTCCTCTTTCAAGATTTGATAGACTTGAATGACGCCTTCTTCATCGATTGCATTTGTTGGTTCATCCAATAATAAAATATCCGGTTTTTCAAATATCGCTTGGGCGACGCTTAGACGTTGTTTCATTCCTAACGAAAATTTTCCTGTCTTCATTTTTGAATCCGGATCAAGGCCGACTCTTTTTATCGCCATTTTGATATCCTCATCAGTCGCGATGTTCCTGATTTTTGCTAAAATTTTTAGATTTGTATAGGCGTCATACTGGTGAAGCAGGGACGTGTTTTCAATAATGACACTAATATTAGCAGGATATGAGATTTCCTTATGAAGGATTTTTTCATCTATCGAAATTTCACCTGAGCTGGGCATGATTAACCCTGCAATCGCTCTAAGCAGCATCGTTTTTCCAGAGCCATTTCTTCCATACAAACCATATATTTTCCCGCCGCTAAACTCATAATTAATATCATGTAAGAGCGTCTTCTTCTTCATCCGTTTATTTAAAGAGCTAATTTGTATTTTTGTCATTGTGCACCTCATTAAGTTAAATCCATTTTCTTTAATCGTATAAATGATAAAACACATAAAATGATTGTTATTATGGTTAAAACCATATATGCAAGTGCCAGCGATAATCCACCTACTTCAGGTAAATGCACCCTTTCATACATTCCGAAATTGGGAATCAAAAAATATAAAATCCACGTCAGCTTTTGTACTGATAAAAGAACTCCGCCTAAAGTGACCGAAAAAAGCACATAAACATTTATCAGTAATAAGGATACTTCCTCCGCAAAATGTAGTTCGAGTGCCATTTGAATAAAAATAAGGACAATATTGGACATAATATACAGACCTGCTATACAAATAAATGATTGGAAATCATCATAAAAAAATGCCTCACCCACATTATTTATATAAGCGAATACGATAGAGAAAAGAAGTTGGATTAAAGATAACCCAGATATAAGGATCATTAAGTTCCCGATTCTTCTAAACCCAAGTTTCACCTTGCTTTTTTCCCTAATCATCAGGTATATTCCATAACCGGAAATATACTGCCGCAAATAACCTAACGATAAAAAACTCAATCCAGCAAAGAACATATACCATGTTCCCAATACAACAAATTTATTACTGATCGGAACTCCGCTAACGATCATATATCCCGTAAGATCGGCTTTAGAGCCATCAAAATAATGAAATAATAAAATTTGTAACAATATTACGATCAACATGGTTAAGAAAATTCGTTTAGTCATCAGAAACACCAAACATGAAATCTTTTTTCTCGATCGCAAATAGCCCAAGTAAAATCATTACAATTGATAGCAATAACTCTTTTCCAATCATGATTAGCGAATAATATCCTGTAATTCCGCTGCTTAATAAAGGATCGATAACATTTGCGGCGCTGGCAGGGCCCCAAGCAATATTTAGCTGACTCTTCATCATATATAAGAGAAAACATATACAAAAGGTTCCTGCCATCGCTATGATTAAATTGGAATAATCAAAAATAAAATAATAAAGCATTCCAATCGAGAAATAAATACACGTTAATAGTGCTAGATTAAGAAGGCATAGGTTCCAATAATTTGATGAAATAAAGTGAAATCTATCGAATAAGAAAACAGCTGCGAAATTAATCAATAAAATGCTGAACGCAAAGATAAACGAACTTATAAAAACTTGGATAGTCCGTCTCCGGTACATGTCGATTCTTGATTTTAAGCGAACGATAATGTGTGGATGCTCATCTTCAATAAAAAAGCGATAAAATAGTAACAAAGGAATAATATATGTGATCAGTAAATTTTTAATTGAGAGATAGCCATCTACACTCGCACTTACATCAATGATCAATGGATACGATGGGTCTAGTTGCTTTATTTTCAAATAATGAATATTATAGATCATCCATAAACATCCAAATAACAGTAAAAGCAGCCTGAATACATACACTTTTTTTGGATTAGACTTCATCACTTTTCACCTTATAAATGAACCCGACCGTGATAATCGCTAAAAAAAGGATGGTAGATTTAAAGAAAATAAAAATGAAAGCTTCCAAGGTCACTTCGTTAAACGGTTGGATGATCATTGCTAATGAATAATTCAGTCCTAAAATTTGTGAAAACCAAATAACAAAGCTTAACGGATACGTATACTTTATATCCGGAAAACACCAACTAAGGACAGTAGCCATCCCTGCGCATAAACTAGTGAAAAAACCAAAAATGATGATATAAACCACATTACTGACAGCAGGCATTTTGTTGGCGAGTGTGTATAAAGGATTTTCCGGGAATAAATCTGGGGTCAACCCAGTGTCAAATTCACCATTCATGAAAACCATATATGCAATGAGCATATTAAATAATAAGCAACCAACCATCACTAAAAAGGAAAATGACATATTTCCTAATAACATCGTTTTATAATAAGAATATCGCCCTTTTGTGGTCGCTACGATATAACGGTAGCCTGTTTTATAGTCTTGAATATAGCTGTCGGCGCACATGATCAATAGAAAAATGGGCAAAAACCAGATTAGTAGTATTTGCATCATATGACCTAATGAACTTGCCGCTAAAAAAGTGGCTAGATGGGGCATGATCCATGACTCTGAAACATTGCCGATCAAAATAAAAATATCAATAATAACAATCGCCACAATACATAAAACGATGAACTTTGTTTTTTTATTATTTGTTAATCGATAATAATAACTATTCATTTTGTCTCCCTTTATAAGGCCACCATGAATCAACAATCATCCAAGGTGGCTTCACCATATTCATCATTTTTTATTTATTATATTCCGTGGTGTAAGATTCTTTATACTGTCCAGGTAATATTCTCCCTGTCTCCTCATCCCAATATCCGTTTACGGAATAGCTGCTAGAACTTACATTATTATTCTCAGCCGTTAACCTAACATTAGCGGCATTCGCACCTGCATTGCCTTTAACATAATGATTGCGCCCACTATTTAAACCGCCGCTACCAGCTGTAACTTTCACTGAAGGAGATACGTTCGTGCCGTTGCTTTTTTCGAGCCAATACGTCGTTACCGTATTAGTTCCTTCTGTTGATTTATACATTCTCACCTTCCATGTATTCCGTTCTGTAGTCGTTTGGCGATACTCTGTGCCTGTGTACAGTTTGCTTGATCTTTCAGAATCGTAAATGAATAATTCGTATTCTCATTCCCAGCCTCAACTGAAAGCGTTCCTAACCCGATTGAGCAAGCTAAAATAGTACCTAATGCTATTACTCTTACTTTTCCCATAAAATTCCTCCTGAAATTTATTATTGAACAGATTAATGATATAAGAACGGCGAGTATGTGAAGTTTCAGAATTAAAACGCGAAACACCAGATCTGAAATCATGGGAGTGACAATGCACAGATGAATACTCTTAAACAAAGCATGGTAAAAACACCGCTCATCATCGAGCGGTGTTTTCATTCGTTTTCCCATAAAAAAAGCCGTTTAACATGTAAGTTAAACGGCCTTCACTGCTATTTAGATTTTTTAACGGTTACTTTTGTTGCTTTTCCTGTATTGCCCGCTTTGTCTTTTGCTGAGACGTATAATGCGGATCCTGCTTTTTTCTTGCTGATTTTGATGGAGAAGTTCCCCTTACTGTCAGCTTTTGCCGTTCCGATGTTTTTATTGCTGTACTTCACGGTTACGCTTGAACCGATTTCCGCTTTACCAGTTACTTTTGTTGCTTTGTCGTTTACTTCATTCACTTTCGGTGCACCTGGAGCGGTTTTATCTTTAACCGTTACTTTTGCTGCTTTTCCTGTATTGCCCGCTTTGTCTTTTGCTGAGGCATATAATGCGGACCCTGCTTTTTTCTTGCTGATTTTAATGGAGAAGTTCCCCTTTTTATCAGCGGTTGCCGTTCCGACGTTTTTATTGTTGTATTTCACGGTAACGGTTGAACCGATTTCCGCTTTACCAGTTACTGAAGTAGCTTTATCGCTTACTTCATTCACTTTCGGTGCATCTGGGGCTGTTTTATCGAGAACAGTCACGGTTGCCGCCTTGCTTTCACGTTTTGCTAAGTCTGTAGCTGTGACTGAAAGTTTTGTGCCAGCCTTTTGCTTGCTGATTTTCACTTTGAAATTCCCTTTGCTGTCCGTGTTACCTGAACCAATCACTTTTTTTGCGCTATTTTTGATCGTGATTTTCATGTCCGCTTGCGATTGACCCGTTACATACGTATCTTTGTCACTCAAAGCTTTAACAGTTGGTTTGTTAGGGGTTGCACCCTTATTCACGTATACTTTGATTGAAGATACTGCTAGTTTGGAAGAATCAGAGATATTCACAGTAAGCAGCTGCGCAGCTTTTTGGACCGGAATACTAACGGTAAACGTTCCATTAGCTGCCGCCGTTCCTTTACCGAGCGTTTTGTTTCCGCTTTTCACTTCGATTACTGAACCTTTTTTAGCTGAACCAGTCAGTTTTGTTTGCGTATCCATCACAAGATTGACTTTAGCTTGTAAATCCACGGCGCTAAGAGCACTGTACGCATTAAGCCTTCCATATCCAGATACTAAATCTTTTCCGACAGGCAGTTCTTCTTCCGGGATTATGATTTCTCCATCTTCTGGTTGATAGTCCTCATAAGGGTCTACATTATCTTCTTCTTCAAAAGCGACATATTCCGATGTCTCATGAAGGATTTCCCTTACTTCATTCACTTTCAACCCAGGGTTTCCGGATAATAACAGAGCTGTAGCTGCCGCAACATGGGGAGTTGCCATTGATGTACCATCCATATAGGTAACATTCCCATTAGGCACAAGGCTCGGGATGCCTGTCCCTGGAGCGACCATGTCCAATTTCGATCCATAATTGGAATAATCGGATACTAAATCAAGAGCATTGGTTGCACCGACGGATATGGCGTATTTAGATGATGCAGGATAAGAAAGACCATCCATCCCATCATTACCGCTTGCTACGACAACCATTACATTCTTGGCAGCGGCATGTTTCAAGGCATATTCAATCGTCCTGCTATATTCTCCGCCCAAGCTAAGGTTTATGACCTTTGCACCATGATCCACGGCATATTTAATGCCTAGTGCAATTTTCTCATTGTCTCCAAATCCTGAAGAGTCCAAGACCTTCACAGGCATGATTTTAGCTACTGGATTGATTCCTTGCATGGAATATCCATTATCCGCTTTGGCAGCGATGATTCCGGATACATGTGTACCATGGCCATTGTCATCGATTGCTTTTTCTTTCTTATCGATGAAGTTCTTACCTGACTCCATTTCAACGACACCCTGTAGATCTGCAAGTGAATCATCGACACCTGTGTCGATGACCGCTACCAATGTATCTTTTAAATTACGTTTCTTAATAAGGTTCTGCAGTTTTTCGTTATCGATGTCCGCTCCCTTTATGCCTTCTTCCCCACCGGCATTATCTAAAGACCATTGATACGGTGATTGTATGTCGGCAGAAAATGCTTTGTACGTTTTTACCGGTTCGATATATTCCACTTCTGGAAGTTTTTCGATACCGGATAGTGCTGCTGTGCTCATTTTAGCTTGGTTCTTTAACTCTACTACATACATATCATCATACAGAACCTCTTGTTGCTTAGGTGCCGATAATGTTCCATATCCTTTTCCACTTACCTTGGATTGGACAGCGCTTAATGACTTCCCTGGTTTAAGTTTGACGATATATTTGTTCTTTACATTTTTCGAAGCCGGAAGTTCGATTCCCGCTTTGCTTGCGATGTCGACGATTCTTTCACCTGCAAGCTTATCAAGATTGACTTTCTTTGCAATGGCTTCCATATCCTTTTTCAATCCGGCTGGAGCGACGTCTGTCGACTTTTTGAATAAGGCCTTAATTGCTTCTTGCTGCTTGTTGCTAATGACTGCCGTACTGCTTGCTCCATTTTCATTAAGATCCTCAATAAGGGGCTTAACCTCGACTAAGTGATTATAAACGGCTTCCCTTGCCGTTTTATTCCCGGCAAGATGAAGAGCCAGGAATGGCGAAGCTTTATAGTATAAAGAGGAAAGGGTACGTCCCTCAGGCGACTTCGTGAGAACCTCATCTCTAAACACGCGGAGTGTTTTCAACATGGATTCTCCCGTTTTCTTATCGTTTACACTCACTTCAACCGGGCATGATTCGAGATCCTCCCCTTCGTCCCCGGCAGATGGTGGCAATGTTACTGAATGCGCATTGATGGAGTATTCAGCTACATTTTCCGCATCCGGGATCGGATTTCCCTCATCATCCGTATCGCCGAAATATTCAACTTTAACATAATATGTGCCTTCCCAAGCATATGGGAAATCGATTACAGCTTTTTCATCAGGATAAGAAGAGACAATATAATTGCTCTCATCTTTTTCTGCTTTTTCTTTATCTTGATATACGGAGATATTCAAGATTTTGTCCGAATTGACTTCGAACTCAATATGGGAGAACTTTTGTATTTCTTCTGTTGTGGGACTGATTTGATACCATTGAACATCCGGTTTTTCAAACTTTCCGTCCAGAGTGTCCCCATTTTTGATCGTTTTTACATTTTCAATGGGTGTTGCAGGTGCAGCTTGAGAATTTAGCGGTACCATCAAGCTGAAAATCAGTGCAAAAATTAGTACACACGCCGTAATTCGACTCACATTCTTAAATTTCACGGTTTCCCCTCCAATAATTGGTTAAAAAATAACAGTACTATACCAAACTATCACACTGTAAAATTTTATCAACCAATTTTTTCCCTTTTTTATGTCAAATGCTTGATTTATTTGTCCATCAAGCCAAAAAATGATTCACATGTACCAATTAAGCAAGATATTTGAGTTCCGATGGTCATCTCATGACGATAGTCGTTGCCAACATCTGATAGATTCAAATCGGTGGAAATCCTAACATGACCTATTTCCTAATGGCCGGCCAATGACTGCGAAAAAAAAGCTGCCCCAGCAGTTAAAATATGCGGGACAGCTTGCAATCATTTTTATTTAGTTTGCGACGATATTGACTAATTTGCCTGGTACGGCAATCACTTTACGAATGGTTTTCCCATCGATTTGTTCTTTGATGGAATCATCACCCATCGCGATTTCTTCCAGTTTTTCTTTCGTAGTGTCAGTCGGCACCATTAATTTCGCTTTGACTTTTCCGTTGATTTGGATGACGATTTCGACTTCGTTATCCACTAACTTCGCTTCGTCGAAAGCCGGCCATGTTCCGTATGTGATGCTTTCGGAATGGTCCAGTTTAGACCAAATTTCCTCGGCGATGTGCGGTGCAACTGGTGCAAGCAGTTTTACGAAGCCTTCGACATATACTTTAGGAAGCGAATCCGCTTTATAAGCATCATTAATGAATACCATCAATTGTGAAATCGCCGTATTGAATTTCAATTCCTCATAGTTCTCGGTCACTTTTTTAACCGTTTGATGATAGACTTTTTCGAGCTTGCCCGTGTCATCCGTCTCTGTCATCTTATCTGTGATCGTACCGTCATCGTTGACCAATAAACGCCAGATACGGTCAAGGAATCTGCGAGAACCGTCCAATCCGTTTGTGGACCAGGCAATCGAAGCATCCAATGGCCCCATGAACATTTCGTACATGCGAAGTGTATCGGCACCATGGCTTTCAACGATATCATCCGGGTTCACGACATTCCCTTTGGATTTACTCATTTTTTCATTATTCTCGCCAAGGATCATTCCTTGGTTGAATAGGTTTTGGAATGGTTCCTTCGTTGGCACGACACCGATATCATACAGGAATTTATGCCAGAAACGAGCGTAAAGCAAGTGAAGCACCGCATGCTCGGCGCCGCCGATATAAATGTCGACCGGCATCCATTCTTTTAATTTTTCAGGATCTGCAAGTGCTTCCTTGTTGTCCGGATCGATATAACGTAGGAAGTACCAGCTGCTGCCTGCCCACTGTGGCATCGTGTTTGTCTCACGGCGCCCTTTTCGTCCGTTTTCATCCGTTACATTCACCCATTCCGATATGTTCGCAAGTGGTGATTCGCCTGTACCTGAAGGCTTGATGTCCGTAGCTTTCGGTAAAATCAGCGGAAGATCTTCTTCCTTCACTGGAGACATCGTGCCGTCTTCCCAATGGATGATTGGAATCGGTTCACCCCAGTAACGCTGACGGCTGAATAACCAATCGCGAAGGCGGTATGTTATTTTCTTCGTTCCGATTTCTTTTTCTTCCAGCCATTTGATCATGGTCGTAATGGCTTCTTCTTTATTCAATCCATCAAGGAATTCCGAATTCACATGAAGTCCATCGCCTGTATATGCTTCACTTGTAACGTCTCCGCCAGCTACGACTTCCTTGATTGGCAAGTCGAACTTGACTGCAAATTCATAATCACGCTCATCATGGGCAGGAACGGCCATGATTGCTCCTGTTCCGTAGCTGATCAACACGTAATCGGCAATCCAGATCGGCATTTTTTCGCCGTTTACCGGGTTAATGGCATAAGCCCCCGTGAACACGCCTGATTTATCCTTTGCCAAGTCTGTTCTTTCCAAGTCGCTTTTATGTTTCACTTCATCTAAATAGGCTTCAACTGCCGCCCTTTGATCAGCCGTCGTAATTTTATCGACAAACTGATGTTCAGGTGCCAATACGGCATATGTTGCACCGAATAACGTATCCGGACGAGTCGTGAACACCGTGAATGATTCATCGAAGCCATCGATATTGAATGTAACCTCCGCTCCCTCAGAACGGCCAATCCAGTTACGCTGCATATCCTTGATGTTTTCCGGCCAATCCACATCATTCAGATCATCGATTAAGCGGTCCGCATACGCCGTGATACGAAGCATCCACTGTTTCATCGGACGGCGCTCGACCGGATGGCCCCCACGTTCACTTTTCCCATCGATGACTTCTTCGTTAGCCAATACCGTGCCAAGTGCCGGACACCAGTTAACGGCCACTTCATCAATATATGCAAGGCCCTTTTCATATAATTTCAAGAAGATCCATTGCGTCCATTTGTAATAGTCGGGATCTGTCGTGTTTATTTCGCGATCCCAGTCATAAGAAAAACCAAGGGCTTTGATTTGGCGGCGGAACGTGTTGATGTTGTGCTCCGTGAATTCAGCCGGATCATTTCCCGTATCGATCGCATATTGCTCTGCAGGAAGTCCAAAAGCGTCCCAGCCGATCGGGTGCAATACATTATACCCCTGCGCCCGTTTCATCCGTGCCAGGATATCGCTTGCCGTATAACCTTCCGGGTGCCCTACATGAAGACCGGCCCCTGAAGGATACGGGAACATATCCAGGGCGTAGAATTTGCGTTTGCCGCTTTCTTCACCCGTTTTGAATGTCTTATTGCCTTCCCAATACTTTTGCCATTTCGTTTCTATGCTTCTATGGTCAAAACTCATATGATTTCCTCCTAATTTCCGTATAAAAAACAATAAAAAACCCCTCATCCCAAAATAGGGACGAGAGGATTATGTATATCTTCCCGCGGTACCACCCACATTGGCGATAGCTAAAATCCGCCCAGCTTAAAACATCCGTAACATGGATTGAAACGCCAGGCATTACTTTTCACCTTCACACCCGGGACTCCAAGGCGAGTTCACGACCATCCCAGGTTGACTTGCACCACCCGTCAACTCTCTTTACTGGTTTAAACCGCTACTATTCCTCATCATAGTCTTTATGAGAATATTGCATTTTATTTCATTCTAGTCAATTTCACCGATAATTGCAATAGCCGTACATAAACATTATCGACAGGTTTTTCATTATATATGCGAATTCAAGAAAAATTGTGCAAAAAAAGGGAGCTATTCATTCATAGCTCCCTTGCTTCCCTTTAATGTCGCAGTAAAATCATTTCATTCCTCAATTCATTCAACTGCTGCTGCATCCGAGTAAGCATATCCCGTTGTTGGGCATTAGCGCTGTTGTATAATCGTTCCATATCCGTCAATGCCTCTTCGATATACCTCTGCGAATTTTGAAATTGTTCATCATCATAATGCTCCTGCCGTGAGGCTTCGTTAAATTCATACTCTGCAAAATGGAGAGCTCCTTCACATTGCTCTAAAAAATGATCGACGGATTGTCTGGTTGCCATTACAAACCCTCTCCTTCGCGTCTCATTTGGATGATTCGGAATCATCTTCATTAGTTTGAGCAATTAACGAGTGGATTATCATTTTTTTTGAGCAATCATCCTTTATCCCAAAACTTTTCCCCTTGATGTGAAATGAACCGCTCGATCCATTCGGCAAAGCCCATATGGAGTTTCTCGCCTTCTTCAAAATCATCGATATGGCCTTTTACCATTAAATACTCCTTATCGCCTTTAGCGACGGCTTCCCCATCGATGACGATATTATCTTGATAAATGCAGGCCACTTTATAGCATCCCTCGTAGGAATTTTCATATGTGTAATTAATAATATCATCCAGACTGTATAAATCATTTTCCCCACCCGATTCCACATTATCGAACAGACGGCATCCATTGGTTATTTTTAAAAACTCCTTATAATCCTCGGGCAGAAGCAGTCCGGTTTTCTTTTCAAAGGAATGAATTTGTTCATCCGAAGCAGGTGAATTGAAGGTGCAAGTGGCTTTGTATATGAACCCATCTTCATTTACTTCGATCACCTGATTATTTTCGGCTAATTTCTTTTTCATTTGATTAATTGCTTCTTCAACTTGACCGGTCATGTCCATCAGCTCCCGATTGGATATAGTCATTCAAAGATATACTGGAAATAGCAGCAAAATGTTTAGCCTTCAAGTATACAGTATACGCTTATTTTTCAAAAAAAGACCTAGCTGCGAGAATGTTGTATAATATATGTTGCGCTTTATTTTATTTAGGAGGTTGCTGATTTGAATCAAGCAAACCCGTTTATATATGCAACGGATAACAAACGATATCATACATGGAATTACCACCTGAGGGAACATTTTGGACATAAGGTCTTTAAAGTTGCCCTGGATGGCGGTTTTGACTGTCCGAACCGTGATGGCACCGTCGCACATGGCGGCTGTACCTTCTGCAGTGCCTCAGGCTCTGGTGACTTTGCGGGCAACAGGGTTGAACCCCTCGACGTCCAGTTTAAGAAGATCAGCGAACGGATGCATCATAAATGGAAAGATGGAAAATATATGGCCTATTTCCAAGCGTTCACGAATACGCATGCACCCGTGGCAGAGCTTCGCGAGAAATATGAAAGTGTATTGACCCAGGAAGGTGTCGTCGGACTCTCGATCGCGACACGCCCGGATTGCCTTCCAGATGATGTAGTCGAGTATTTAGCGGAATTGAACGAACGCACCTACCTTTGGGTGGAGCTTGGTCTCCAGACGGTTCATGAAAAGACCGCAACGATGATCAACCGTGCCCATGACTTCGATTGCTACAAAGAAGGCGTCGATAAACTGCGCAAACACGGCATCCGCATATGCTCCCATATCATCAATGGCCTTCCTCAGGAAGATTACGGCATGATGATGGAAACAGCCCGTGAAGTTGCCAAACTCGATGTGCAGGGGATAAAAATCCATTTACTTCATCTATTAAAAGGAACACCGATGGTCAAACAATATGAAAAGGGCATGCTCGAGTTTCTTGACCGTGACGATTATGTCAGCCTGGTATGTGACCAGCTCGAAATAATCCCTCCAGAAATGATCGTTCACCGCATTACGGGTGACGGTCCGATCGATTTGATGATCGGTCCAATGTGGAGCGTTAATAAATGGGATGTCTTGAATGCCATTGACGCCGAATTGAAACGCCGCAATAGCTGGCAGGGAAAAAATCATCACACGGAGGTACAATCATGAAGCTTGATCGAATTTTGCCATTCGCCAGGATTCTGCTGGAAAAAGCGGTCCGCCCCGGGGATATAACCATAGATGGCACGATGGGCAACGGTTTTGATACGGCCTTTCTTGCAGGGCTTACAGGTGTAAACGGACATGTCTATAGTTTTGATATTCAGAAAGAAGCGATCCAAACCACAGCGGCGAAACTGAACGCGGAGAATTTACAAGAGCGCTGCACCCTCATTCACGATGGGCATGAACATATAAGCAAATACATCAGGAAAGAACATTCCGGAAAGATCACAGGTGCCATTTTCAACCTAGGCTACCTTCCTGGCGGAGACAAATCAATCATCACCCAAGCCGATACGACGATATCAGCCATTGAACAGCTGTTCGAACTGCTGGCACCTGAAGGCATCATCATCCTCGTCATTTACCATGGTCATCCGGGGGGATCGGAAGAACGGGATGCATTGATGGATTATGTAGAGAACTTCCCTCAACAAAAAGCCCATATCCTGAAATACGGGTTCATCAACCAAGCAAACAATCCGCCATTCATTGTCGCGATTGAAAAGAGATGAAAGACTTTTGACACCGTTCAATACGAACGGTGTTTTTTCAATCCCACCACGCAGGCAGCAGAATTACCAATCATAACTTTTTGAATTTTTCGTCTATAATGATTATAATGATAGAAAATAGATAAGAGGGTGCAGAAGATGGAACATTTGCCTACTTCAATACTGACGGATATACTGACTGAAAAAATCAAAAGGGATTCAAGTGAGCAATACGGGAATTTTGTCAGCTCGCTTAACTCGTTGACAGAAAAACAAAAAACCATGGAGGACCTCAAACAATTCGATCATCATTTTGATAAGTTCCTGCCACAGCTCGATTTAATGATTTCCACCCAAAACCATGAAGCAATCATGAATATGAAAGCGACGCTTTTGGACCTATTCGCCAATGACTTGACCTTCAAATCCATTTATCTTCTATCGACCGCATTATCCAATAAAAAAGAACTTACACATTTAAACCAATTTATGTATCCGGTTACTTTCTGGGCACCGGTCATCAAATCGAACGAAATGCTTAAAAACGCAGGCTGAACCAAATAAAAACAAGCTGCCGAGATCTAACTTCGGCAGCTTTTTCATTTATCGTGACAGTATGTACTGATCAAACGACATACCCTAATATCTTTAAACGGTTCTCAACAAAACTCAGCGCATATTGAAATACATCATCACGCTCTGGTTCATTGAAGATTTCATGATAAAGCTTCGGCCATTCCTTATATTGCTTTTCACTGGCCAAGTTATAATTAAACCACTCACGAACCGCCTTCTTATTCACGATTCGGTCATCTCCGCCCTGCATGACCAAAAGCGGCACATCCTGAAATTCAGGAATCTCTTCAAAAGCATCCTTCATGGCCTGTGCAAGCTCCCGATACCAACGAATCGAAACCTTTGTGATATATAATGTATCGTTTCTATCGGATTCACGAACTTCCGCACTCCTCGTCGCCATTTCAGGTGTCAATCCGGAATCTACCCTGAACATAGGCATCATGATGTTCAAACCATGCGAGATGGTTGTAAGGAACTTCCGCGGCTTCGTCACGAGGCCCAAGCATGGAGATGAAAGAATCACCCCTGCAATGTCCCATTCCTCTTCCTGAAGAAGGCGTATCGAAATCAAACCGCCCATGCTGTGTCCAAGTAAAAAGACCGGCAACGAATATTCGTAAGCCTCTTCTATCCAGCTTTTCACTTCGTCCAAATACTCATCAAAGGAATCGATATGTCCCCGGTAGGCGCGAGTTGTCATACCCTGCCCAGGAAGGTCGCCCATGACGACATGGTATCCAGCTGAAAGCCACATTTGTGTTACCCACTTATAACGTCCGTGATGTTCCATTGCCCCATGAATGATGACAATAACGCCCTTTGCGTCTCCTTCTGTCTCCCATTTCCACATACGAAATCCCCCTTTCACTTTTCACTTGATGTATACGATCCATGATAGTCAAAATAATATATATAAATTATAACCATATTCGTGATTTTCGACAAAAAAGAAATCTAACAAGTTGTACATTGCTATTATAAATAGCCAAGTGTATTTGCATACGGTATATTAAAATAATACATAAAAACATTCACTTCGGAAAGGAAATGATTGAAAATGATTATTTATCCGTATAAAGGCAAAGAACCTGAAATCGCTGAAAGCGCTTATATTGCTGAAAATGCTGTCGTGACAGGTGACGTCAAAATCGGCGACGAAACATCCATTTGGTTCAATTCCGTCATTCGCGGTGATGTATCCCCAACCATCATTGGGAAAAAGGTCAGTATACAGGATAACAGCATCCTGCACCAAAGCCCAAATAATCCATTGATCATCGAGGATGAAGTAACCATTGGCCATCAGGTCATTTTACATAGCTGTAAAATCCGCAAAGGAGCTTTGATTGGCATGGGATCGATCGTACTAGATGAAGCCGAAATCGGCGAAGGGGCCTTCATCGGTGCCGGCAGTCTCGTTCCCCAAGGTAAAGTCATACCACCGAACATGTTGGCATTCGGACGTCCAGCTAAAGTCATTCGCGAAATCAACGAAGAAGATCGCCAGGATATGGAACGCATCGTACGTGAATACGCCGAAAAAGGCCAATACTATAAAACGGCCGAACGAATAAAATGAATTGACTGAAAGTTACGAGTATTGTACTGAAACTCACGAGTAAACGTTCCAAACTCACGAGTAAACCGCTCTAATTCACGAGTAATTGCTACAAACTCACGAGTAAACCGCTCTAACTCACGAGTAAATGGCTCTAATTCACGAGTAAGGCTAAAAACTCACGAATAAACTACTCTAACTCACGAGTAAACGGCTCTAATTCACGAGTAAAGCTACAAACTCACGAGTAAATGGCTCTAATTCACGAGTAAACCGCTCTAACTCACGAGTAATTGCTACAAACTCACGAGTAAACTACTCTAACTCACGAGTAAATGGCTCTAATTCACGAGTAAACCGCTCTAACTCAAGAGTAAACCGCTCTAACTCACTCGTAGTTGACCCAAACAAACTTGTAAATGCCCCTTACTCACGGCGTATTGCACGTAAGTTGAATTTCTTTGGGATTTCTTGAATTATTCCCGGTGAAGGCAAAATCAATCCATAAAAAAGGTGCCCCGCTAATTGCGGGACACCTTTTTTATATGGATTACGCTTGAGCTTTTAATGTTTCTGCTTTGTCCGTGCGTTCCCATGGAAGATCTACATCTGTACGGCCAAAGTGTCCGTAGGCAGCTGTTTGTTTGTAGATCGGGCGACGAAGGTCAAGCATTTTGATGATACCTGCTGGACGAAGGTCGAAGTTAGCGCGAACTAGGTCAACAAGGACTTCTTCGCTAACTGTACCAGTTCCGAACGTATCAATTGAGATAGATACTGGCTCTGCCACACCAATTGCGTATGCCAATTGAACTTCAGCTTTGTCGGCAAGGCCGGCTGCCACGATGTTTTTCGCAACGTAACGAGCAGCGTATGCAGCAGAACGGTCAACTTTAGTAGCATCCTTACCAGAGAATGCACCGCCGCCGTGACGAGCGTATCCGCCGTAAGTATCAACGATGATTTTACGTCCAGTAAGACCAGCATCTCCTTGAGGTCCGCCAATTACGAAACGGCCAGTCGGGTTGATGAAGTACTTAGTATCGGCATCGATCAATTCAGCTGGAACGACTGCTTTGATTACATGTTCTTTTAGATCGGCTTGAATTTGTTCAAGCGTAATTTCTGCATCATGTTGTGTAGAGATAACGATCGTATCTACACGTACAGGAACGTTATTTTCATCATATTCCACAGTTACCTGTGTTTTACCATCAGGGCGTAAGTAAGCAAGAGTTTCATCTTTACGAACTTGTGCTAAGCGGAATGAAAGTTTATGTGCCAATGAAATCGGAAGCGGCATAAGCTCTTCTGTTTCATTACAAGCAAATCCGAACATAAGACCTTGGTCCCCTGCACCGATTGCATCGATTTCTTCCTCTGACATGTTTCCTTCACGAGCTTCCAATGCTTTATCGACACCAGCTGCGATATCGGCAGACTGCTCATCAATGGAACTTAACACGGCACAAGTTTCAGCATCGAAACCGTATTTCGCACGTGTATAGCCAATTCCTTTAATCGTATCACGAACGATACGCGGAATATCCACGTAAGCGGACGTTGTAATTTCACCAGCAACAAGTACAAGACCTGTAGTTACGCTAGTTTCACACGCAACACGTGCATTTGCATCCTTAGCTAGGATAGCATCTAAAATGGAATCTGAAATCTGGTCACAAATTTTGTCCGGATGGCCCTCTGTAACAGATTCAGAAGTAAATAGACGTTTCTTTGACATCATATTTCCTCCTTGGAAGTTAGTATGTTGCAGGCAAAAGCCTGATTTTTACGGAACTCGTTTCCCTCATTAGTTTCAACTATAGACACAGAATTACTTATAAAAAACACAAAAACCTTCCCTGGCAAATGAGGAAAGGTTTAACATTCTGTCTTCTATCCTTTCACTCTTATCGTTCAAGGGTTTTTACCTTGCTCAGGTTAGCACCATCACCACTATTCCTTGAAGACCTTCGCTTTATTTTCGGCGATCGATCTTGGAGTCAAGTTCAATATGGCAGGTTGCTGGGTTTCAAAGGGCCTGTCCCTCCACCAACTCGGGATAAGAGAATCCGTACAATTTAAGATATTATCGTATCTGGCTGGAACTTGTCAATGCTTTTCTAAAAAGAACATTTCCACCCAGAATGGCGTTCATTTGAAAAAACATGTTGATACAACGTCCTAGAAGGGTTTACAATGCAAAATACGAATAGAAATGTTGTAAATTGCCATTAATAATAATGTAAAGAGCATCCGAAAAGAAACGACATCCTGACTTTCCCTTTAGACATATATTGCTTACTTACTTCCTATTAAAATAAAATTTTCTTCATGAAAGTTTATGCGATTATCCTGAATCGGTTCCTGCCGGATTAAAATGATTAACGCAACCAACTGAAAATAATCACAAATTAAAAGAAATAGTATAGACTAATTAGATGAATGTGTTATACTAATTGTAATCTAAAAACTTAAACAAAGGAAGGTATCTCATATATGAATTCTGTAGACGTTTCTAATGAGTTACACCAATTATTAACAGGAAACAATGTGCAAACTCAACTTTCAGTTCCTCAATTGGTCGAAAAAGTATTAAGCAGAAATGAAGGCGTTCTAACTTCAACCGGTGCGGTAAAAGCTGAAACTGGCAAATATACAGGTCGTTCACCTAAAGATAAATATATCGTTGAAGAAGCATCAGTTAAAGATAAAATCGATTGGGGTTCAGTGAACCAGCCAATTTCCGAAGATGTGTTCAATAAACTATATAATAAAGTAGTTGACTACCTAAAAGCAAAAGAAGAGATTTTTGTTTTTAAAGGTTTCGCTGGTGCAGACGAATCATCACGTCTTCCTATCCGTGTTATTAATGAATATGCTTGGCATAACCTTTTCGCCCATACGTTGTTCATCCGTCCAAACGAAGAGGAACTGAGAGGTCACGAAGCTGAATTCACAATCCTTTCTGCACCTAACTTCAAAGCAGACCCGGAAGTTGATGGAACTGCATCCGAAACTTTCATCATCGTTTCATTTGAACGCCGTACCATCCTGATCGGCGGAACGGAATATGCAGGAGAAATGAAAAAATCGATCTTCTCGATCATGAACTACTTACTTCCAGAGGCTGGAATCCTTCCAATGCATTGCTCTGCTAACGTAGGACGTGAAGGGGACGTCGCTTTATTCTTCGGACTGTCCGGTACAGGCAAAACGACTTTGTCTGCAGACACTAGCCGTAAACTGATTGGCGATGACGAGCACGGCTGGTCTTCTAACGGCGTATTCAATATCGAAGGCGGCTGCTATGCTAAAACGATCAACCTTTCACGTGAAAAAGAACCACAAATTTTCGATGCGATCCGTTTCGGTGCCGTACTGGAAAATGTTGTTGTTGATCCGGATACACGTGAAGCGAACTATGATGACAGTTCATTGACTGAAAACACTCGTGCTGCTTACCAAATGCAAGCGATCGATAACATCGTGAACCCAAGTATTGCAGGACACCCAAATACAATCATTTTCTTGACAGCTGATGCTTCAGGCGTTCTGCCTCCAATCAGCAAGCTTTCCAAAGAACAGGCAATGTTCCACTTCCTAAGCGGATACACTAGTAAATTGGCTGGTACTGAAAGAGGCGTAACTTCACCGGAAGCTACATTCTCCACTTGCTTCGGTTCACCATTCTTACCGCTTCCAGCTACACGCTATGCTGAGATGCTTGGTGATAAAATTGACGAGCACAATGCAAAGGTATACCTTGTCAACACTGGATGGACTGGCGGTGCATACGGAACTGGAAGCCGTATGAAACTTGCTTACACTCGTGCAATGGTACAAGCTGCACTTGAAGGTGAATTAGCGAACATCGAAACGATCAAAGATGATATCTTCGGTTTGGATATCCCGCTTCATGTTCCTGGTGTTCCTGATGAAGTGCTTCAACCAATCAAGACTTGGGCAGATCCTGCAGCTTATAAAGAAGCAGCAACAGACCTTGCCGCTCAATTCCGTGCAAACTTCAAGAAATTCAAAAGCGTTCCAAGTGAAATCGAGGAACTTGGCGGACCGACAGCTTAATAAATTTTACACAAAAGGACCAAGCTCTTGCTTGGTCCTTTCTGTTTGTCGACAGGAAATGTCTCTTCCCGAATATTGATTTTAAAACAAGAGTATGTTTTTCTTCATGGTTTTAAGCCAAGTAGGGCGAAAAATGGCGTATACGGTCGAATATAGTGCTGGTCAGGGCGTAAAACGGCATCTGCGTTCGATTAATGCCGTATATGGCGAAAAGACGGCGTCTGCGGTCGGATTATGCCGTATATGGCGAAAGACGGCGTCTGCGGTCGATTAATGCCGTATATGACGAAAGACGGCATCTGCGGTCGATTAATGCCGTATATGGCGAAAGACGGCGTCTGCGGTCGAATAACGGGCTTGCCGAGACCCCGCCAGAGCCCGCTGCGAGAGGCTTGGCAGACGGACAGTCTCGGCGGAAAGGAAGCTGATTTCTGAAACCAACTGGCACGTTTCTACAGTTTGAAAGGACCAAGCTCTTGCATGGTCCTTTTCTTCATTGGAAAAAGGGCACTGTCATAGTCAGCGCCCCCTTTATCCTTATTCCATTAACGATGTTTGTCCAAGTTTTTAGATGATCGCTTTATTCCTGGCTTTTTTCATGGACATCGTTTTGTATTGATATATATTGCCCAGGTTGGCCACCGGGACATCTGTTTTAGTTGCATCAATGCAATTGCGTGTATCCAATATCAATTTATTGCTCATGAGATTCGATAGCTTATCATAATCCATCTGTTTAAATTCATCATGGTCAGTCAGGACAAGTATCAAGTCGGCATCATTTACAGCGTCTTCCACAGATACGACTGGCATCTTTCCGGATTGGACATGAGGGTCATGCAAGGCTACATCCATGTTGTCCATCCCCATCAAGATATTGACGACATCAATGGCGGGACTTTCACGAATATCATCTACATTTCCCTTGTACGCAAGACCGAAAACAGCTACTTTTGGCTTCCGGATCCCCTCTAGCATCATCCTTACGGAATTAACGATGTAATAAGGCATCGATACGTTGGTATCACGGGCCAATTTAATGATTCTCGCATACTCTGGTGCCTTTGCAACGACAAAATATGGATCGACCGCTAAACAATGGCCGCCAACGCCTGGCCCAGGTTGGTGTATATTGACACGAGGGTGTTTGTTTGCCATCGATATGACATCCAAAACATTGATGTCCAGCTCGAAACAGATTTTCGTCAGCTCATTCGCAAGGGCGATATTGACATCCCTGAAGGTGTTTTCCATCAGTTTGGACATTTCAGCCGTTTTCGCATCCGTCTGAATGATCTCCCCTTGAACGAAGGTTTTATAAACAAGACTTCCTTTATATGAGCATGTTTCCGTGATGCCCCCGACGATACGGTTATTATGAACCAACTCTTCAAGAATCCTTCCAGGTAAAACACGTTCCGGGCAATGAACGAGGAAAATGTCTTTTCCGATGGTAAGGCCCGTCCTCTCGATCATCGGTTTAATATGATCATCCATGCTTCTTGGTGCAATCGTCGATTCGATAATGATGACATTCCCTTTTTTGATAAAAGGAAGAATGTTGGAGGTTGCATCCATGACATGAGTTAAATCACAAGATTGGTGTATGTCCTTTTTATTTGGTGTAGGCACCGCGATAATGAAAACATCCGCATGTTCCGGGCTTAACGCAGCTCGGAACTTATTGGAAATAAGCACTTCTTGCAATACCTCTTCCAAACCTGGTTCTTCAATATGGAGCCTGCCGCTATTCAAATTGGAAATAATCTCAGGATGGATATCCACGCCGACAACATCGACACCGTGTTTCGCAAACATTAAAGAAGTCGGAAGTCCTATATAACCAAGTCCGATTGTACAAAGTTTCATATAAACCACTCCTATCTATTTTTCTGCTACACTCACATTTGTTAGGCTGTTTGATAGATTTCGATAAAGATTTCCTTCTCTTGTTTCCAATTGTATTTTTGTCGTGCCTTCAGGCAGTTATTGCTCATTTCCGCCCTTTTTTCAGGATGTTTCAATAAGTAATTGACGCCTTCGGCAATTGATTTTGGATCATGTGAATCGACACACACACCGATTTTTTCCGTATCGACAACCTTTTGAATTTCAGGAAAGCTGCAGGCAACCACAGGCACACCGCTCATCATGTATTCAAACAATTTATTTGAAGATGCGGAGTAGTGATTAAAGCAGACATTATTCAATATCTGAAAACCTAAATACGCATTTTTTGTATAATGGAGCAGCTCATCGACCGGAACCTTCGGCAGGAACTTAACACGATGCTCCAGATTCATGTCGCTTACTTTTTTCATTAATTCGTCCTTGATCCTTCCATCCCCGATAAAAACTACCGTCCCGCCTTCGATCATCGGTACAGCATCAACCAATTGCTCTAGCCCTCTTCCCATTTGCACGCCGCCTTGGTATAACAATATCGGTTCATTCTCTGGCAAATCGAGCAGCTCATGCAAATTCACTGCCGTACTTTCCTCAGGATTGGTTGGAATCGGGTAGTTATGGACCACCTTGGGATACAGACCATATAAGTCTTCGTTATACTTAGCTCTCGTATGGTTTTCGGCAATCATTTCATCGACGAACATTAATAGGAATTTCTCCATCATCCCGTAAATTCGGCTATTATATCCCGTTCTGCTCGTTTGTACCTCATGCGAGTCATAAATCAGCTTTTTTCTTCTCAACCATTTACTGCTGATCGCTCCCTGCATGAGAGTATTCAAGTCATTCGAATGATAAAAATCATATTTCCTTTTCCGGCCATGATAGATCATTTGACCAAAAATATAGCTCCTTGTTAATAGGGTCGGCAGCTTCGTTTTAGTGATGATCATGGTGCCCATCGCAAGGAGTGCAAGGGAACCGAACAGTATTCCCGATCCCAGCCAGCCGTTGATCAAGTTCAAGTTCCACAACGTATTCCAGACCAATAAGGCCAATAGAACGATTTCAAATTTCTTTTTCTTCAATTTGCCTACGATCCTGAGAATCCTATGAAGAGCCTCCCAGCGGTTATTCACCCTAGTGACGGAGAAACCATTTTGGTGTTTCTCCTTTTTGGGCAAATCCTTGATCTTCCAGTTATGAATGGCAATTAAATCGACTTCATAACCCGCTTCAGTAAGTGCTGTGCACTCTCTTAGGACCCTCGCATCGTTTGTAAAGTGATTCCACACGAACATACATACTTTCTTCGCCATGTTGTCCTCCACTTCCGGATTTTTCAGCCTGACGCCTCCATCACATTGATGAGACCTTTAATATTTTTAGACCATTGAAAATGTTGTTTAGCATACCGATGACCGTTTTCCCCCAGTTCTTCACGAAGGGCTGGATCTGAGGCCATGGTCAAGATATGCTGACAGATTTCATCAACATTCCTGCTCTCTGCCACCAACCCGCATTTCGCCTCTTTGAGCATCTTCTTGGCCCTGCCGTCCACATCACCGACAATCGGTTTTCCGACACACATATAATCGATGATTTTACCAGGCAAAACCTTATTGAAGACTTCTTTTTCAACCAAGCTCACATAGGCAATATGGGACGTTGAAACTTCATGAAGGGTCACTCTTCGATTCATCGCATTAATCATCTTAATATTAGTCAGCCCTCTAGAGCTTATCTCCTTCTCCACTTCGGATATCCGGTATCCATATCCAATCATCGAGAACTCGATTCGTTTATGTTCCCTTAGCTTTTCAGCCACGGCTATCAGTTTTTTCAAGTCCTGAGCCAGTCCGATATTCCCCGCATAAACGACTTTGATTACTTTTTCCGATACGGGTGTAAGCAAATTCTTTAACGTCAGCTCATCCGCAGTAAGCGAATTAGGGATGAATTGGATGGTCTCTTCCTTGACTCCCTTTGCAACGATATAATCCCTGAAACCAGGACTATTGATGATAATAAAATCCGAATGCCGATATAGCTTCCTTTCCAAGAAGAAAGCGATTTTCAAAACCCACTTATTAGTGAATACCCCAACTCCTATCAACGATTCCGGCCATAAATCCCTGACATCGGTAATGAGTTTCGCCTTCATCTTCTTCTTGGCGATCAACGCCGCAAATGTCGGGAAGATCGGCGGGGTCGTGGCAAACACATAATCATATTTTTTTTCGAGACGAATAATTGTATAAATGAAAAGCCACATCGCTTCAAGATAATGAAGCAACCGCTTCCCCATATTGCTTGTATACCTCTTCACTTTGTCCGGTTTAATCCTGATGACATCTTCTTCAATGCTTTCTTCATCCCAAAACTTTGTATCTTGATATAAACTTTGATTAGGATAACTCGGCTTCAATGTGATGACCGTTACCTCAAATCCGTTTCTTTTCAAATGGAGATATATATTTTTCATTCTATTTCCCGCACTTCCGATTTCCGGATAAAAGTTTTGTACGATCATCAGGACGCTTTTCATATTCGCCTATCACCTCTATTCTGCTTAGCTATGCTTCCTGCTTTATATTGTAAATGCCAGATATTAACTGAAGGTTAAAGAAATATAAAGTCCTCATTAATATTGTAAAAATTCTGTTAATTATTGTTTCATTTTTATATTTCCCATGAACTTCCCGTTATAATGGGGGAGACATTCAGAAGAGGAGGAAATGAGCATGCCTAAACAACGTATAAAGGTCATGACCGTATTTGGTACAAGACCAGAGGCTATCAAAATGGCACCAGTCGTTTTGGAACTGAAAAAGCATCAAGAAGAAATAGAAACCATCGTGGTGGTCACCGCCCAGCATAGGGAAATGCTCGACCAAGTCTTGCAATGTTTTCAAATAAAGCCAGATCACGATTTGGATATGATGAAGGATAGACAAACATTAGAAGAGATTACAACTCGCGGGCTTGAAAAATTGAGTTCGCTCATGAAAGATATAAAACCGGATATCGTCCTCGTTCATGGGGATACAACGACAACTTTCATCGCAAGCCTGGCCGCCTTCTATAATAAGATACAGATTGGTCACGTTGAAGCTGGTCTCCGTACTTGGAATAAGCAATCACCGTTCCCTGAAGAAATGAATCGACAGTTGACCGGAGTCTTGGCTGACTTGCACTTTGCGCCTACCAAGAGGGCTGCTGAAAATCTCCTAGCGGAAAACAAAAACAATGATTATATCCATATTACCGGAAACACTGTCATCGATGCCTTGAAAACAACGATACAAAAAGACTACATGCATCCGATTCTCTCCGGGTTGAATGGTGATAAAATGCTATTAATGACCGTACACCGCCGTGAAAATATCGGAAAACCAATGGAAGGAATATTCCGTTCCGTGAAACGGCTTCTTGATGAACACGGGGATATCCAAGTTGTTTTCCCCATTCATAAAAACCCAGTCGTTCGCGAAATCGCTCATGAGGTTTTCAACGATAATGATAGGCTGCATATAATAGAACCTTTAGAGGTGATTGATTTCCATAATTTTGCGGCGCGATCACATCTTATCCTGACAGATTCCGGAGGTGTGCAGGAAGAAGCCCCATCACTAGGCGTTCCCGTTCTCGTGCTGCGCGATACGACAGAACGTCCGGAAGGAATCGACGCTGGCACTCTCTTATTGGCAGGGATTGAAGAAGAACGAATTTATCAATTGACCAATAACCTGCTTACAAGCGAAGAGGCCTATAGAAAAATGGCGACAGCTTCCAACCCATATGGAGATGGATTCGCTTCACAGCGGATTGTCGAAATCCTGTTAAAGCATTGCGGAATGAAATCCCCCCTTCCTTTATGAAAAAGCACAAGAGAATAATGAGAAAAGCCTGTCACGTAAGCGGCAGGCTTTTTCTATTCAGCCAGATTAAAACAATGAGTACAAAACTAATCCTAATTTGAATTTGAAAATATTAGATACCTATGTGATAGTTTGGGTAGATCAATAACTTTAAATTGCTGGGAGGTGTTTAGATGTTCGGGGAAGATCCCAAGTGTGTTAAATGTGGTAAAGAAATTAAGGGGGATGAAGTCGTTCTTGTGAAAATGCGTTATCCGAAGCGTAAAGGGATGACTGAAATAAAGGCATATTTAAAAAATGAAGGAAGCTTCATCTGCGAAGTTTGTTTTGATAAGGAGGATAAAATCTCCCTGCCGAATTGATAGTCATGACACGAAACAGGAGGATTAGTATGAAAAATCAAGTTACCCCCCTAGCTAAGTATGGTAAGGTCAAGGATCAATTTGGTGTTCACTCGGACTTGAATTTCACAAAATGAATGTAAAAATGGCCACAAATACGCTTAGTATCTCCGGCCATTTTTAATAGGAATCATTCGCGAAAACCATCCATCATAACACATGAAAATAATTAAGGACATTTTTTCCAATCAATAAAATCGTGACGCAAATGAATAATATCCGCACATAGGAAGCACCTTTCTTAATTGCGAAGTTCGTTCCTACCAATGCTCCTGCGACCATTGCCAGACCCATCGGAATTCCATAGGCAAAATTGACGGTCCCCATAGATAAGAAAATGATAAGTGCGGCAATATTGCTCCCGAAATTCAATATTCTTGCATTCCCGGCAGCCTGGACAAAATCAAACCCGATAATCAAAAATGAAAATAATAAAAAGGAACCTGTGCCTGGTCCAAGAAAACCATCATAAAAGCCAATCGCAAATATTATGACTATCAAAAGAATCATTTTCTTCCTTTTCAGCCCTTTATACTTTGCATCTTTACCCCAATCCTTTTTTACCAACGTATAAATCGCGACAATGACCAGCAAAATCAAAATGAGGGGCTTCAGTATCTCTGCGGAAACGAAATGTACAACGTATGCTCCTAACACCGCTCCAATCACAGTAATCGGAAACAGCTTGATGACGAATTTGAAATCCACTTTTCCAGCCCGAATGAATGAAATCGTACTCGTTAAAGATCCCATTGTACCCGCCAGCTTGTTAGTGGCAAGTGCCGCTGAAGGCGAAATCCCCGTGAACAATAAAGCCGGAATGGAAATTAATCCGCCCCCGCCCACAACGGAATCGATGAATGCGGCAATAAAACCCGCAAGTACTAAAAATAGCAAAGTATAGAGATTGATATCCTCCATGTGTACCCCTTCTTTCAAAAGCACTATCTATAATGCCTTACTCATTTTTCATCCAGATAATCGTATAACCTTTCCTCTGAAATGACCGTGAATCCATGCCGCCTAAGCAAAGCCGCGGTCACTCCATTCCCGACCTTCTTCTCCCCCTTGAATTCCCCATTATAAATCGTGGCACTTCCACAGGATGGACTATTTTCTTTCAAAACGACTAGCGTCGCCCCTACCTCCTGGGCTTTCAATAATGTAAGATTCGCTCCCTTTATGTACAGATCCGTTACATCCCTGCCCGACTTTTCGATGATCTTCGCTTTTCCATCAAGGACATCCCCACCTTCACCGCCAACTATCTCCGCAGGATCCCTCGGTGTCGAAAAACCGCCAAGCAACTCTGGACAAACCGCTATCGCCTTTTTCTCCTTCACTAATTCCATAATTCTATCATCCAAGCTGTGTGTACCATTGTATCTTACCTCAAGGCCCGCTAAACAAGAACTCACTAAAATCATCAAATCACCCAACCTCATGCGCTTTACACCATTTTACCATTCTTTTAATGACAATCATTTCGAAGATTGAATCCACAAGGGATTTTGCGCTGATAAGATGTCGGTTGGAATATTGGCGTGTAAGTCGAATTATGGGAGTTTACGGCCGATTTCGTTGGGCAAATGTCGGATTATTGGAGCGTTGGTGCTATTATTGGCGCACAGGTCGAATTATGCAACACAATCAAAAAAAGCGCTTGCTGCGAGACGATTCCCGGCAAGCGCTTGTCTATTTAGTTAGTTGAGTTCAGTGATAGTAGTTGGTACGTAATGATGGTCTTTTCACTTGTCCATTCAATTTTTTGGATAACGGCTGTTCCGCTTGAGTCAGATTGAATCGTCTTGCGGACATCGATTGGAATATCGATAGGGTATAACCTGTAACCATCTTTCGACAGCCGAAAAATGTTTTCTTCTTCACGGGTTTCGTTCCCTTTTGTAACGATCATGGTATTTAGCTCCATAGGCATGCCCATGTGTATCTCCTCCTCTTGCCAATATATACTTCATTCTATCATTTTTCGGTTTTACTTTTCATCCAAGATGTTAAATCTTCGACTACTTTTCTGTTCACGGCGGGTGGGAAGTAATGCGTGAATTGAGGGAAATACCAGCTCTCGACCTCTTTGTCGTGCATTTTCAACCTTTTTTCCAAACGGTACGCGTGTTCAATGGCGACATTGTCATCTTTTTCACCATGAATGATCAGAACGGGTACATTCAAATCTTCAATTGCAAACAATGGCGTACGGTATTCATACTGCTCGGGGCATTTTTTAGGTGTTCCGCCAATGACCCGCTTCATCATCCGACGCATATCGACACGTTCGACATATGTTAAAAACATATCCGACACACCTCCCCATGTGACGATCGACGCTGCATTCCTGCAGTATATCCCAGTCCAAAGCGCCATGATGCCGCCACGGGAAAATCCGAGGATATGAATGTGATCCTTGTTCACCCGGGGGTGCTGTTCAAGAAGATTGAATCCTGATATCGCATCGAATCTATCTTCGCCTCCAAAATCCTCATCTCCCTCCCCTCCTTGATTACCACGGTAAAAAGGAGCAAAAACGATGAAGCCTTCTACAGCATACTGCACGATCCTTGCAGGCCTCACCTTGCCGACATTTTTTATCCCGCCGCGTAAATATAAGAAAGCGTCATGTATTTCGCCATCAACCGGTTCAGCTAGAAGCCCCTTTACCTTCAGGCCTTGTGATATGTATGTGACTGAATAAAGATGGATTCGTGGATGCGGTGATGGAAACCGCCGTTTTGAAATAATCGTTCCGTTCTCCAATTTCCACTCTCCTTTCTCTTTATTCTTATTGTAAAACATCCGCTTGTTTTTATCCCCTGAGAGGCATTCACATTTTTTTCTTCCGTTCATACGATAATGTAGGCAAAATACCTATATATCAAGGAGGAAGGACTTTTGAAAAAATGGTGTAAAGCAGGTGTCGTGTTTTTACTTCTGTGCATGCTGGTGATCCCGCTTGGAGCATGCAGCAACAAGGAAAAGGAACAGGAAACAACGAAGGTCAGGGTTGCCGAAGTAACCCGCTCCCTTTTCTATACACCGCAATATGTAGCGATTGAAAAGGGATTTTTTAAAGATGAGGGTCTAAGCATTGATTTGAAAACGACGGCAGGCGGCGACAAGACGATGACCGCACTTCTGACCGATGGTGCGGATATTGCTCTCGTCGGCTCTGAAACATCGATTTACGTTCAGGCACAAGATTCGAAAGAACCTGTCATCAACTTCGCTCAATTAACACAGACGGATGGAACGTTTCTTGTTTCACGTGAAAAAATTGACAACTTCAATTGGGATATGCTGAAAAACTCTACATTCCTAGGTCAGCGAAAAGGCGGAATGCCACAAATGGCCGGCGAGTTCGTATTGAAAAAACATAACATAGACCCGAAAAAAGATTTGAACCTCATCCAGAATATTGATTTTGCGAATGTCGCAACTGCCTTCGCTTCCGGAACCGGCGATTTCGTTCAACTGTTCGAACCAACGGCCAGTGTTTTTGAAAAAGAAGGAAAAGGCTATATCGTCGCTTCTTTCGGCACTGAGTCCGGGCATCTTCCCTATACAGTTTATATGGCTAAGGAAAGCTATTTGAAAGAAGACAAAGAGACTGTCGAAAAATTCACGAGGGCATTGAAGAAAGCACAGGATTGGGTTCAAGAAAATGATGCTGCCGAAATTGCCGAAGTTATTCAGCCGTATTTTGAAGATACCAATATCGAGACGATGGAAACAGTTATCAACCGCTACAAAGAACAAGGATCCTTTGCCACAGACCCCATTCTTGATGAAGAAGAATGGAACAATCTGCAAAACATCATGGATGAAGCAGGCGAGCTACCTTCACGTATAAGCCATGATGAGCTGGTCAATACCGATTTTGCTGAAGAAGTCACAAAATAGCATAGCTAAAGGTAAGGAGGATGTCCGATGAGCTTTTTAAAAATCCAAGACATTCACCATACTTATTTTTCAAATCAGACGGCAGCGACCGCACTAGCGGACATTTCCCTCGACATTGAAAAAGGTGAATTCGTCTCTTTTCTAGGTCCGAGCGGCTGCGGAAAAACCACCCTGCTTTCCATCATCGCCGGGCTATTTCCGCCCACTGCAGGAAAGATCCTGCTCGAAAACAAACCGCTGAAAGCCAACAGTGACCTTTCAATCGGCTATATGCTGCAGCAGGATTATCTATTTCCATGGAAGACGATAGAAGAAAATATATTATTAGGATTGAAACTGATTAAAAAAGATGAAGGCCTTGAAAGAATAAAAACGCTGAAACTTTTAAGTGACGTTGGATTGGGAGGCACCGGAAAATCATATCCGCGCGAACTCTCGGGAGGAATGAGGCAAAGGGCAGCACTGGCACGGACACTGGCGGTCGACCCAAAAATCCTTTTGCTTGATGAACCATTTTCGGCTCTTGATTACCAAACGAAGCTGAAGCTGGAAGACCTTGTTTTTGAAACCCTGAAATCCTTCGGAAAGACAGCCGTGCTCGTCACCCATGATATCGGTGAAGCCATTGCAATGAGCGACCGCATCTATCTGTTTTCCGCGAACCCGGGAAGCGTGCACAAAATCTTCAAAGTGCCCGATGAACTGTGTGAACTCACGCCTTTCCATGCACGAAACCATCCACAGTATCCGATGCTATTCCAAACAATCTGGAAGGAGCTTGAGAGCCTTGAATATTGAACAGCTTCATAACCAATATAAAACCTCATTAAAAAAAGAAAACAGGCTCATCCGCTTTTATCAGATCCTGATTTTCATCGTTTTTTTCAGCAGTTGGGAAATTTTATCCCGAACGGAAGTGATAGATCCGCTCATCTTCAGCTCCCCAACTAAAGTATGGCATCTTTTCATACAGAAACTAGGTGATGGAACACTGCTATCTCATTCCGGAGTGACGCTATTCGAGACCGTTCTCGGCTTTATCATAGGGACACTGCTTGGAACGATCCTGGCATCCCTGCTTTGGTGGTCGCCAAGATTATCCAAAACACTTGACCCCTATCTCGTCATTTTAAATGCCATGCCGAAAGTGGCACTCGGCCCCATCATCATTGTAGCATTCGGTCCTGGCTTTCCATCCATCATCTCGATGGGGGCGATCATCTCCATCATCATCACCACCATCGTCGTCTACACCGCATTTCGCGAAGTCGACCCGAACTACCTGAAGGTACTCCAAACTTTTGGCGCCACAAGAACACAAGCTTTTCGAGAAGCCATATTACCCGCCTCCTTCCCAACGATCATCTCGACATTGAAAGTGAATGTCGGCCTCTCCTGGGTCGGCGTCATCGTAGGGGAATTCCTTGTTTCGGCCAAAGGACTCGGCTACCTCATCATTTATGGCTTTCAAGTCTTCAACTTTACCCTTGTAATGCTTGCCTTAATGATCATTGCCGTCTTTGCCACAATCATGTATCAACTAGTAGAACTGCTCGAGCGAAAATTAATCAAAGACTAACCAAACTGCCGATAACCCTCGGCAGTTTTTCATTCATGCTGAGATAAAACATGAATTTAGTTGAGTTTCAGCGATTTATTCGTGAGTTTTGGCGATTTACTCGTGAGTTTCGGTCATTTACTCGTGAGTTTTGGCTATTTACTCGTGAATTGGGCTGTTACTCATGAGTTTCAGCGATTTACTCGTGAGTTTCGAACATTTACTCGTGAGTTCCGGCAGATTCACTCGTTTCTCAGCAAAATGGCATCATCCAGTCTTGATAAGCTCAACGGTACAATTTCGTCTTTCATGATGAAGCTAAACTCCTCACCGAGTACATCCGGCAATGCTTCCAAAAAGATCGGGCCCTCCGTTTCCAGGTAATTCTGTTTCTTCTCTACTTCACGCAATACAGCGTAGTATATTGATTTAACGAATGGCTTCACTGGATCATGTACTTTATATTGTCCTAAAAATTGCAGCTGGCCCACCAAGCCTCCTGTTTCTTCATACACTTCCCTTATGGCCGTTTCTTCAATCGATTCCCCTGCTTCCCGCTTTCCTCCGGGGAACTCCAACCCCCGCTCTTTGTGTTTGGTCAATACCCACCTGCCCTTATATCTGCTTAGCACAAAAACATGCCAAGATTCTCCAAAGACAGGATCCTCGGAGTATTCCACCTTATATCCGTTCTTATCAAAAAAACGTTTCATTTTTCCCCTTCTCTCCATATAAGAAATAATGCTATGTCCCTTCTATCATTATATGGGTAAAAAAAACCAGTATCCAGCCAGAATCTGCATCACATCAAAAAAACGATGGACCCTCAATATTCGAGGCCATCGTCTGTTGGTTTTGCCTGTAAAATCCCCATGCTTTCTATATGCCGTCTTCCTTCATCAGTACCTAGAGCATAAATCATTTCGTAAATTTTTTGGAGCGTGATATCCTGTTTATCATTTTCACGGTCAAAATGGTATTGAAGGTATGGGACATGTGCCCGGTAAAAATTTTCATCCCCTACTGAATAATTATAATCAAATAATTCACGTAACTTGATGATTTCATTATCGGTCGCCTCGATTTCGAAATTCCATGGAGAACTTTCCCTATCTTGTGTTATCTGCCCATTCGGAAGCCAAATGTAATATTTTTTCCTGTTTTCAGACACATCCATCCACCCTTTCCATATATACTACGCTTATTTTTCACGTATTTCCCGACTTCATACAATGGAAAATTTTGTTTACAGAAGAACAAAGATATTAAATAATAGATTAAAGTATCTTTCAAAGGGTAAAACATATAATAAGCCCAAGCATCCCTTAAGATTTTTATATGCACCCAGAGGTTTTTTTGATAACCTACATATAAAGAGATAACGGATTTCTAATAAATGTGAGGTGAGAGTTTTGAAGTTAATTGAAGAATTATACAATATGTACCGTGATAAGCTGACTGGTGATGAAGAAGATATTGATATGCTTACTTTTGCGGTTCTGGAACAACTTGACCGCAAGGAAATTTTCGAATTGCTTCAAGAGATGGATGATCAAGAACTGACCAATTTAATGGGCCTTTACATTATTGAAACGTTAAAAGGGAAGTTCGCTCAAAATAGTTTGAACGACACGAAACCTACACATTTTCCGCCAAGGAATATTCATTAATACATACCTTGTCAGGTGTCCCTCTTTTGATGGATGCCTTTTTTATTGTTTTAACCAGAAAAAAAGCCCTACCGAAGCAGAGCTTTTCCTATATCTTAATGTCCTAAATACGCTCGCAGCATCCAAGCATGTTTGTTTAAGCTTTTCTTCATGCCTGTCAGCATATCAGCCGTAACCGGATCTTCTTCTTCGGCAACTGCGATGATTTCCTGGAACTCTTCGGAAAGCTTCTCAAAATCACTGATGACGCTTTGAACCATATCTTCTGTATTTTCATTACCTGTCGCTTCTTCGATCGTCGTTAATTCCATGTACTCTTTAAGGGTGGCAACCGGTTTTTCACCAATGGCCAATAACCTTTCAGCCAATTCATCATAGTTGGATGTCACTTCTTTATATAACTCTTCCAATTTTTGGTGAAGTTCAAAGAAGTGCGGTCCATTCACGAACCAGTGGTAATTATGGATTTTCGTATAAAGAACACTGAAGTTTGCAATTTCCTTATTCACTAAAGTTCCTAATTTTTTCTGAGCCATAAATATCTACCTCCGTAAGTTGGTTATACCTTTATAATTCCCTCTATTCCAAAATTGAAACATTTTCTAATTATGTTCTTATGCTAAAATGAATCTAAATTGTGAACGATAGGAGCTGTGATGTATGATTACGGTTTTAGTCATATCCATTATTGTGATTCTGATTGTATTGGCCTTATCGGTCCTAACAATCGGAAAGGGTTACAGCTACAAGCATACAGTGGACCCCATCGATCCTTTGCCTGAGGATGAAGGAAAAAAAGAAGAACCCGAAAAATGAAAAAAGTTCCTGTCACAAATATGACAGGAACTTTTTTATTAACCGAAAACTTTATGAAGATCTGCTTTATCTTGTGCAAGCCAGAAATTCATTAATTTCTTAGCCCCTTCAAGATCATGCAATTTTGCTTGGCCGCATTGTTTTTCGTTTGCAGCTGGAATTTCGGTAATTGTAACAGCATCCTTGAATGTATCTTCAAGAACATCGATGATTTCCGTCACTGTCGGCTCACCGCTGACAACAAGGTAATATCCTGTTTGACATCCCATTGGCGAAATATCGATTATATCAAAATGATCGTAGCGCTCGGAATGCTTACGGATATTGAATGCAAGCAAGTGTTCCAGGGTATGGATCGTATCCGGCTTCATCGCTTGTTTATTCGGCTGGCAAAAACGGATATCAAATTTATTAACAACACCGTCTGTTCCTACCTTATGGACACCGCAATGTCTAACATATGGGGCTTTAACAGCATTATGATCTAATTCAAAGCTTTCAACTGAAGGCATTTAATTCACTCCTTAATTGTATGTCATCTCTATTTTACCTTGAATAACAATATATTTCATCCTTTAAAATTAATTCTTATTATATCAATCGGAATACCTATATACTTATTCCTTTTTTACCCTTATTGGAAATTTAGAAAATATGCTATAATGAAGGGTAGCGAATTTACTCGAAAAGAGATGAAAGCATTGTGTTGAAAAAAATATTAATGGGAATCATCCGTTTTTACCAAGTTGCTATTTCTCCATTAAAACCGCCTACCTGCCGTTTTTACCCAACTTGTTCCCATTATGGTTTGGAAGCGATCAATCGGTTCGGACCGATAAAAGGAAGCTGGTTAGCACTCATCCGGATTCTTAAATGTCATCCGTTTCATCCAGGGGGCATTGACCTTGTTCCTGAAAAAAAAGAAAAAAGTGAGGACCAATAGAAAAAAACCTTGCTTTCTTTTGCAATCTTTTGTATCATACAGAAGTCAAATCGTAATCATTTCGTTTTTACCACATAACATTCAAATCGTAATCAATACGAATTATAAAGGAGCATTTCATATGAAAATCCGAGCATTGCTCTCACTTTTCCTTGTTACTGCGGTATTTCTGTCAGCCTGCGGTAACTCAAAGGGAGAATCGAGTAAAGAAGAAACCAAGGATGCCTTAAATATATATACGACGGTTTACCCTTTACAGTACTTCACGGAGGCCATTGGCGGGGAGTACGTAAATGTCGAAACGGTTTATCCTCCCGGAACGGATGAACACTCATTCGAACCCTCTCAAAAAGATATTGTAAAAATGGCTGAGTCAGACCTATTTTTCTATATTGGCTATAATCTAGAAGGCTTTGTAACCAAGGCTGAACCAATTCTAAGCAAAGAAGGCGTCAGTACGATTGCGGTGGGCGAAACGGTTCATCTTGATGAGCATGCACACGAAGAGGAACATGCACATGAAGAAGACGGTCATGACCATGGGGGCGTTAATCCGCATTTGTGGTTAGATCCCATCTATTCCATTGACATGGCTAAAACCATCAAGGACGAATTAACGAAAAAAATGCCGGAGCAGGAAGAATATTTCAACAATCATTTCAACGAGCTTTCCGAAAAGCTTGAGGCACTTGATGAAAAATTCGCGACGACGATCGAGTCGGGCCGTACCAATAAGATCATCGTTTCCCATTCTGCATATGGTTATTGGGAGGAACGCTATGGATTGGAACAAATTGGCGTCACAGGACTAACATCTTCAAACGAACCTTCTCAAAAGGAACTGGGGAAAATCGTAACCATGGCTAAAGAAGAAGACTTGAACTACGTCATCTTTGAGCAAAATATCAGTTCTAAACTAACCGAGATCATCCAAAAGGAAATGGGAGCGAAATCACTTGAGCTCCATAACCTTTCCGTGTTGACGGATAAAGATATCAAAGCCGGTGAAGATTACTTCAGTTTAATGGAAAAGAATGTTAAGACACTTCAAACTGCATTGCAATAGGAAAAAAAGCGGGCCCATTGGGTCCGCTCTTTTTTTGTCCCCGCTATTTAATGAGTGTTTTCGTTATTCCTTTAAATGCTTTTCACGGATCTTTTCCATCTTCGTCATCAATTCGGTTCCAATCGTTGATTCGAATTCCGGATAGATGACGGTCATCTCATCCATCCATTCTTTCTTTTCTTCATCTGACAGTTTATAGATGTCGATATTCGATTTTTGCTGGATTTCCTTAAGCTGTTCCTGATTCAATTCATTTGATTTGATCCATAGCCATTTCGTTGTATCATCCATCGCCCGTTGGATTTGCTGTTGAATGTCCAACGGGAGTTTGTTCCAAAACGGCTTGTTTATCATGACGACATACCCTAAATAGCCATGATCACTGATCGTTAAATATTTTTGCACCTCATATAATTTCTTGGAATAGATATTCGAAATCGTGTTTTCCTGGCTGTCCGTTTCATTGATTTCAAGGCTTTTAAACGTTTCATTAAACTCCAGCTCAGAAGTTGTCGCCCCAAAATGATTGAATTGGCTTTCCAGGACTGCACTTGGCATGATTCTAAAATTCTTTCCTGCAAAATCACTTGGATGCCGTATCGGTTTACTGCTTGTAATCTGTTTATAGTTATTCGACCAAAATGCGAGTCCTTCGATATCGATGGTGTTCAGCTGCTTAAGCAGCTCTTCCCCCACTTCCCCATTCAATGCTTCCTGCAACGCAGCGTCCGTCGGAAAGACGTAAGGAAGGTCCAATAGCATCCATTTCTTTGATATGCTCGTAATTTTAGATGTAGTTGGAGCAATCATCTGCACCTTGTTTTCTTGTAATGCTTCGATTTCTTCATGATCACTATATAATGACTGATTAGGATAAACTTCAATCTTGACCCGATGGTCTGTATATTCATCGACAAGTTGGGCAAACCGGTTCGCAGCTAGCCCTTTAGGTGTATTTTCGGCAACGACATGACTGAACTTAATCACGATTTGATCCTTCATCCCGATCTGCTCCTCATCCTTCGGCAAATTGAAACCGAAGCTTGTAAAGAACGATTGAAACGATATATACACTGCTATCAACAGCCCCAGGCCAATTAATAATAAGTACCCCCATAATGCACGCATACCGACAACTCCTCACCGCTCACTTCACATTATCACTATTCTATCACAGCTTTTTACTGTCGTAATACAATGCGCGAAAAATAGCGAAAAGTGATAGAAATTCTGTTACTATAAAGTATAGAAGTAATGGAGGAAAAACAATGGATAAATCCTTTCATATGCCCATTCAAATTAAAATCACCCTGCTATCATTCGTAATCGTCGCTTTTTCGATACTAATAGGCGGGATTTTTATATTCGGAAACATCGTTTCGGTCAGGGAAGATGAAATCGGCAAACGATCCATGATCACTGCCCATACCATTGCCGAGCTCCCTGAAGTACAAAAATTGGTCCGTGAGCCCGAAGGATGGACGCAGCTCAATCCGATTATTGAAAACTTAAGGAAAATCCATCAAGCAGATTATATAGTTGTGCTTAACAATCAGCATATACGTTATTCCCATCCGGTGTTCAGCCAATTGGGGACCCCTTCGGAAAGCAGTGATGAAAGCGCTGCGTTCGCTGAGCACGAGTATCTTTCAAAGGCGGCTGGCGAACTTGGCATTTCCGTTCGCGCCTTTGTCCCGATCCTTGATAAAGATAGAGAGCAAATCGGCGTCGTTCTTGTAGGGAATATCTTGCCTACGATACCGGAGTTAATCAAGGATCTGAAAGGCGAAATCGCGATCATCCTGGTCCTTACACTTCTATTCGGGGTATGCGGCTCATGGCTCATGGCAAAAAGGATAAAAAAAGAGACCTTCCAACTTGAACCACATGAAATTTCAAGGATGTTGGTTGAAAGGACAGCCGCATTCAATGCGATGCATGAAGGGGTCATCGCCATAGATAATAATGAAACAATCACGATTTTCAATGAAAAGGCTAAGCAAATATTCAATATCAACGGTGAAGTCATAGGCAAGAATATCAATGATATTATACATGATACCCGTCTCCCGGAAGTGCTCGACCGGACATCTCCCATCTTCAATCAGGAAATCTCCGTTCAAAACAGGAATATTGTAAGCAACCGGGTACCGATAAAGATTGTGGATAAAACGATCGGTGCTGTGGCCATTTTCCAGGATCGCACCGATGTGACGAAGCTAGCTGAAGAGTTGACTAGTGTCAAAGCATTCGTTGAAGCCCTGCGTGTTCAAAACCATGAACATATGAACAAACTTCATACGATAGCCGGATTAATCCAGCTAGGTAATCTTGACGAAGCGCTGCATTACATTTTTCAAATCACGGAAGAACAAGAGGAATTGACCAGGTTTTTAACGAAGCACATTCACGATGATAATTTAGTGGGGCTGATATTAAGCAAGATCTCATTGGGACGGGAACTCGGAATTGAGCTCATCATGGACAAGCACACGAAATTGGACCGCTTCCCCGCTGATTTGGATCATCACGATTTTGTTTTGATAATCGGAAACCTGATCGAAAACTCATTCGCAGCGTTAAAGCATTGTTCTGAGGAAACAAAACAAGTTTATTTATCAATCTACCAGGATGAACGTCATTGTCAAATCGTGCTTGAGGATAATGGACCCGGCATTCCCGAGGACATTCATAAAGATATATTCGAGTATGGTTTTACAACAAAAGGTGCGGAAGGATCAGGAATTGGTCTTTATCTAATAGACCAAATTGTAAAAAAAGCGAACGGCGAAATGAAATTCACGACACGCCCTAACGAAGGAACAAGCTTTTTTCTTTCTTTTCCGATGCACGATATAGAGGAGAACCAAAATGACTAACGAAATTCGTGTACTTTTAATTGAAGACGACCCAATGGTCCAAGAGGTCAACAAACAGTTCATCGAGCGCCTGCCTGCCTTTAAAGTCGTTGATACAGCTTCAAATGGGCTTGAAGGTCTGGTAAAAATCAGGCAGTCTAATCCCGACCTTGTCATTTTGGACATCTTCATGCCTTCTTTAAACGGGGTTGATACACTTTATCAAATCAGAAAAGAGCAAATTGATGTGGATGTCATCATCATTTCAGCGGCAAATGATCAGAAAACGATCCGAAAAATGATGCAGAACGGGGCTTTTGACTATTTAATCAAGCCATTTAAATTCGATAGGCTAAAACATACGCTGGAACAATACTTCGCTTTTCGGATGGAGGTTGAACCTGACCATCAAATTTCTCAAACCCAGCTCGACCGAATTCTCTTTCAAAATAAAACACATTCTGAAGCGAGTCCGAAATATGATGTTCCCAAAGGATTGAATGGCGCGACTCTTGAGCAGGTGACGAAATTCATAAAGACCCAGCCTGGGTCACTTTCTGCAGAAGAAGTGGCTGATGGGATTGGTATCGCCAGAGTTACAGCAAGGCGCTATCTTGAATACCTGCATGGCGAAGAAGTCCTTCAGCTTGACGTACAGTATGGCAGCATAGGCCGCCCTGTCAATAGGTACCGGCTTAAAAAACCTTAAAACGCATGGGGACCGGCTCGGAACGGTTCCCTTTTTACTTTCATTCTTTACGCACCTGTCTTCCGGTCATAGAGGCCCCACTTTCTCTTCAAAAGAAACAGCTCGCACTCCTGCAAAGCCGTCACTTCTTTTATGACATAGTCAGGCATGCCTCTTCTCAGTAGAATTTCCGCAATTAGGTACGGTTTTTTCATACACTCTCCCCTCCCTTTCCCTTGGTTGCCATTCATTTAATTCCATTATACAAAATAATCCAATAAAGAAAAAATAGACAAAACCCCATTTTCCGAAAAAAAATATGGTTTATCCGGCCATTTAAATGAATTTTCTAAAATCTTTAGGGTTGCGACCGCTGCCTGCCTCGCCACAAGCATCCAGCAGAGCCAAGGCTAGCCGGAATGCCAATCGAAACCTCAAACTGATATTTGTTATTTATCTATTAAAATCATTTACCAAAAGGGTGGGATTCCTGTCCAAAAAATACTAAATGGGTGAGTTACATAGACCGTGGGAGGTAAAAAGGAGGATTATCAATATTTGATCAAAAGAGGCGGTAATGCACCTCTTTTGATGTTTTCACTTGTACAGTTTACTATATGTAGTCAATTCCTTTAACCGCTTTTCATTGATGGCAAAACCGATTCCAGCTTTATCGGGAACTTGGATCATGCCATTTTCAACAATGACTTCGGGATCGATTATATCCTCTTCCCAATAACGAGATGAAGATGATATATCACCGGGAATCGTGAACCCTTTTAATGTGGCAAGTGCGATATTATGTGCACGTGATATGCCAAATTCAATCATACCGCCGCACCAAACGGGTACACCATTACCCAGGCATAGATCATGGATTCTTACAGCTTCCATCCAGCCGCCGACTTTAGCCATCTTAATGTTGATCACCCCACAGCTCTGGAGCGACAGCGCACTTTTGGCATCATGAAATGAATTTATGCTTTCATCAAGGCAAATGGGTGTCTGCAGCTGTCTCTGCAAATATGAATGTTCCACGATGTCGTCATGTCCCAGCGGCTGCTCAATCATCATCAGCTTAAACACATCAAGCTTCTGAAGATGTGGGATGTCATCAAGACTGTACGCTGAATTGGCATCTGCCATTAACGGGATATCAGGATAGGCCCGACGTATTTCCCCTAAAAACTCAAGATCATTTTCTGGATTGATTTTTATTTTATAACGCTGATAACCAGATCCGGAAAAATCCTCGATTTGAAGAATCGCGTCTTCTATATCATTGGATGCAACGACTACACCAGCGGCCACTTCACTTCGTTCGCCGCCAAACAGCCGTCCGAGGTAGACTCCCTTCTGCTTCGCATATAAATCAAGGATTGCCTGCTCTAAAGCTGACTTCGCCATCGCATTCCGTCTGATTCCGCTCCATAGGTTCGGCAGCTCATCAGGATGCATGATCTGACTGGCCAATGTCAGCGGGATTAAGAAGTCATCCAACATATGAAAGCATGTCTTGATCGTTTCCTCGGTATACCAAGGACTTGTAAAAGGGACAGCTTCTCCGTATCCAATCAATCCGTCTTCATCCATGGCTTCGACAATTATCACTTCCCGATCGCTTACCGTTTCGAGATGCGTCTTGAATGACCGCTTTAAAGGCGTCTTAATGAGCTTAAGGGAAATGGAGGATAACTTCATTGCCATTCCCCCATTTCCTTCTTCAGTTCCCGTCTCAAAAGCTTGCTTGCGCCATTCCGGGGAAGCTCCTTACAAAAAATCACGTTCCGGGGAATTTTATAAGATGCCAAATATCCCCTGCAATATTCCAGCAGTTCGCTTTCATCAAGCTCTGTACCTTGATGCAAGACGACAAAAGCAAGTGGGACCTGTCCCCATTTTTCATCGTCAGTCCCCGTCACTCCCGCTTCGAAAACATCAGGGTGCTTACTAAGGACATTTTCAATCTCGGCCGGGTAGACATTTTCACCGCCGGAAATGATTAAATCCGAGCGTCGGTCAAGCACATATAAAAAGCCTTCCTTATCGAGATAACCAAGGTCCCCAGTATAAAGCCATCCATCGGTGATGGCCTGCTGTGTAGCGTCCAACCGATTAAAATAGCCTTTCGTCACATTCGGACCTGAAACCACGATTTCGCCCACTGCACCCGGTTCACACATAGTTCCGTCTTTCTCTATCCGTAACTGCGAAGGAAACAAAGGTTTTCCCGCCGAGCCGATTTTTGTCATGCTATACTCCGGTGCCAGTGTCACAATCTGTGAAGACGTTTCGGTCATCCCATATGATTGATAGACGGGAATCCCTTTCTCCTTACATACCTCAAGTAAATGGACGGGTGCAGGGCCGCCGCCCAACAGGAAACAGCGAAAGGTTTCCGGATAGCTTGTTCCCTTCATATCCTGCACCATCCTATTCAGCATCGCCGTCACGACCGAAATGATCGTCACGCCATTTTCCTGGATGCTCCGGTTTGCCTCCCGTTCATCGAAACGTTCTGCCAAAACGACTTTCATGCCATAAATCACATTCTTCATCAGGATGGATAAACCGCTAATATGAAAGATGGGAACCGCACAATACCACGAATCCTCCTCATGCAATCCAAGGTTCAGAACAGACCCGACGGCACTCCACCAATGGTTGCCGAATGTTTGGATCACCCCTTTGGGATTTCCTGTCGTACCTGATGTATACATGATCGTCGCGGTATCCTCAAGGTAAAACTCTTGAAGTATCTCAGCAGTGCCATCCGGCAATTCTTCCATTAAATGAAGGTTCAATTCGGGGAGAATCTCACCAATATCAGAGAGTTTGCCGGAGAAGGTGCCTTCTGAAACCAAAAAGGCAGTTTCACTATCCCCGATCTGCCAGGACAGCTCTTTTGCCGTTAGCTTATTATTCAGCATCACAATCTTCACACCGAGATAAAGTAGTGCATGGATAACGACAACACTATCAATATGGTTACGGAGCAAAACCGCACATGAATCGCCAGCGCCCAAACCAATGCTTGCCAGCTTACCAGCCATTTTCTCCGATAATGTATGCAGTTCAAGAAAGCTATACGTATGACCTTCAAACTCAATTGCCGGGCGATCCGGTGAAAGATGCGCCCGATTTTTCAGCCAGTTCGGCAACTTTTCTTCTGCCATTGCTGCTTACCCTCTTCCATTTTGATATAGAAAACAGCCCGGCGATTTTCCGCCAAGCTGTCAGTCTCATCGATTCACGCGTTTCATTAAGGGAAACGAGGGAATTGCCCAAAGTCCGGAGTGCGTTTTTCTTTGAATGCATCGCGGCCTTCTTTTGCTTCTTCTGTTGTATAGTATAAAAGTGTAGCGTCACCAGCCAATTGTTGAAGACCTGCAAGGCCATCCGTATCAGCGTTCATTGCCGCTTTCAAGAAACGAAGTGCAGTCGGGCTCTTCTCAAGCATTTCTTCACACCATTTAACCGTTTCCGTTTCCAATTCGTCCAAAGGTACAACCGTGTTGACCAATCCCATATCCAATGCTTCCTGTGCATTGTATTGACGGCATAGGTACCAGATTTCGCGCGCCTTTTTATGACCCACGATACGTGCAAGGTAGCCAGAACCATAACCAGCATCAAAGCTTCCCACATTCGGTCCAGTTTGTCCGAAAATTGCATTGTCAGCAGCAATCGTCAAGTCACATACCACGTTCAAGACATTACCGCCACCAATTGCATATCCTGCAACCATGGCTACGACCGGTTTTGGAATTACGCGAATCAAACGTTGCAAATCAAGAACATTTAGACGCGGAATGTTATCTTCACCTACATATCCGCCATTTCCGCGTACTTTTTGATCTCCGCCTGAACAGAATGCTTTGCCGCCTACACCCGTTAAAATAATGACACCAATGCTTGAATCATCACGCGCCCTTGCGAATGCATCAATCATTTCAGCAGTCGTTTTTGGAGTGAATGCGTTATGTACATGTGGTCGGTTGATGGACACTTTTGCTATCCCGTTATATTTTTCATACAAAATTTCATCATACTCACGTATTGTTTCCCATTGTATCGTCACCTTAATTCCTCCTTTTATTTCGCTTTAAAAACTCACTTATTATTTTACCAAACTTTTCTCCAACTTCCACATGAATCGCATGTCCCGCATCATTTATTATTTTCCATTCAGCCCGCTTCAGCTTTCTCTTCATTGAGTCCGCAATGTCACAAAACTTACGGTCGAGTTCACCGGTTACAAGGAGCACAGGGAAATCAAGAGTTTGCAGTTGTTCCCAGTATGAAGCCTGACTGCCTGTCCCCATACCAAGAAGGCTATTGGAAAGGCCGGCAGGGTCATTTGCCAACCGCTGCTCCCGAATGACCGACCTGGTTTTGGCCGACAACCGTTTTTGACTTTCAAACAGCGGGATGTTTTCCCATCGATCCACAAACGCTTCCATGCCATTTACAAGAATCCGTTCGGCAAGCTTCCTATCATTTTCCCTTCGGATTTCCCGTTCCCCTTCTGTTAATAGGCCTGGTGAAGCGCTCTCCAATATCAGTGTATCAACATACTCAGGATACAAACAGGAAAATCCCAATCCGAGCCTTCCGCCCATCGAGTATCCAAGGATATGGGCTTTCGGGAAATGTAACACATCCAAAATATACTTGATATCCTCAGCCACACGCTCCATCTCATACCTTCGATGATCGGCTGGTGACGCAGACATGCCATGACCGATGATGTCGACCATTATCATGGTATACCTGTCACTCAGTAGCGGAATGAGGAATTTCCATGTATCCCGATTTCCCGTAAATCCATGTAAAAGTACAAGAGGATCTCCATTTCCCGTTATTTCAACAGCATAATTGACATCCTTGCTGACAATATTCATGATATTTCCCTGTCTAACACCATTTTTATTTCCTGGGAAACAAAGCTCCACAAATTTCGATGCTTTTGTAAATTGGACTCTCTTTCTGTCGGTACTTCGATGATTTTAAGACCTTTCATTTCGAATGACTCCGTAAATACCTTCTCAAACTCATCCCAACTTTGCACCTTGTTGTATTTACCGCCATAAAGCTGGGAAGTATGGGAAAAATCAAGCCCATGAGGCGTGCCGAATAGCGTTTCGAAATGTTCCCTCTCATTCGCCTGCGGCAAGAAGGAGAATATGCCGCCGCCATCATTATTAATCAGCAATATCGTGATATTTTGTTTTTGAAGTTTTGCCGCAAGCAAGCCATTCATATCATGGAAAAAGCTTAAATCCCCGATTGCCAGCACTGTATTTTCCGATACCGTGCTTACGCCAAGAGCAGTTGAAACGACACCATCGATTCCATTCGCACCGCGATTTGCCATAGTTTTGATTCCTTTTCCATTATTCAAAAAGAAAGTATCCAAATCACGTATGGGCATGCTATTCCCGACAAACAGCGTCGATTCCAATGGCATCATATCAGCAAGCAGGGCGAACAGCTTGCCTTCACTTAACTCCGATTCATCCCTGACGGAGGCCAGGGCATCCTTCGTCGCTCCGTTGACGGTCTGCCATAAGCGAAGCCATTCATCATCAGGGGAAGCAATAATTTTATCAGCAATTTTTAAACAAAAATCTTTCTCTTCGCTGTAAATCATATTCGTTGCCAATCCGGCTGGTTCACGCCAGCCTGCTCCGCCATCGACGACCAAAGTGATTGCCTGTTTTTGTTTTTTCATGAATAACAATAAGGGTTTAGAAACAGGCATTGCCCCGAAACGCAAGATCACTTCCGGCCTGAAAGCCGCTGTAGCCGTTTCATCGCGTAGAAACGTATCGTACGCATCAATTATGACAGCTTTGTCGTGACTTCCGCTCCTTAACTGTGAAAGGGGATCAGCCAGTATAGGAAAAGCAAGTTTTTCCGCTAATGCGACGATGGCCTCCTTCATCTCTGGATGCGGTAATTCGCCACATACGATCATACCTTGCTTAGCTTGTGACAATGTAGTTGCCACAGCTTCTATTTGTGATGCGGACAGTGACCGTTCTCCACTGTCAATCAACACTGCAGGCGTCATTTTATTTTGTCTGTACTCCTTTGCTTTCTCAAGATCCGGAATCAATGGTTCACGAAGCGGGAAATTCAAATGTACAGGCCCTGCAGGTCCAGCTGCCGCTGTAGCCACTGCTCTTGCACCGACCGTTCTGGCATACCGCATCATCCCATCCGTGCTTTCAGGAAGTGCCATTTCGACAAACCATTTTACATGTCTCCCGTAAAGATGTATCTGATCGATCGCCTGCGGGGCTCCGACATCACGCAATTCATGCGGTCGGTCAGCGGTAAGTACAATAAGCGGCACTCTTGAATAGAAAGCCTCAATGACGGCCGGGTAATAGTTTGCTGCGGCTGTACCGGACGTACAAAGAAGTCCGACAGGTTCTTTTAAGGCCTTAGCCAAACCAAGAGCAAAAAAAGCAGCCGAACGCTCATCCACATTAATATGAATTTCGATATCAGGATGTTCCACTAGCAACAAAGCTATGGGCGTGGATCGTGAACCTGGGCTCACCACCACATGCTTCACCTCATTTTGTGCCAGCTCATCGACGAATGAAGCAGCATACGCTGTCAATGCATCTCGGTCATTCATTAAGATTTCCTCCTAAAGCACTTAACATCGGATTGAATTTGATCCCTGTTTCGCGGAATTCACTTTCGGGAGTCGAATCTTCAACTACCCCGCATCCGGCAAAGAGGGATGCCTCATTGTTCTGTATTAGGGCAGAACGTATCCCTACAGCGAATTCCCCGTTTCCATACGTATCCACCCAACCTAAAGGACCCGCATAAAAGCCGCGTTCAAGATCTTCCATTTCCCGAATCCGGACAACGGCCTTTTCTTTTGGAAGTCCGCCCATAGCAGGTGTAGGATGGAGGTTCTCGACGAATTCAAAAATCGTGACACCTTCCTTGGATATACCGCGGACCGGTGTGTACAAATGCTGGATATGACGGTTTTTCATAAGTGTCGGTTCGGCAGGAACCATCACTTTTTCGCATACAGAATCAAAAGCATTGGATATCATCGACACGACATATTGATGTTCTTGTAAATTCTTTTGGTCATGCAGCAATTCTTCACCAAGACAAACATCTTCCTGCTCATCTTTCCCTCGCCCCATCGATCCGGCAAGACAGGTTGAAAAAACTTCATTTCCCTGTTTCTTAATTAAACGTTCAGGGGTGGCACCTACAAAACAGTCACCGCCAGCCTCCAAACTGAAAATATAGCTTAATGGCTGCTCAGCAATCAATTGTTCAAGCACTTTCCCTGAATCGATGGAACGTTCAAAGCCAAGTCTAAGCTCCCTTGCCAAAACGATCTTGTCGAGATCTGTCGTCTTGATTTCCTGAACAGCCTCTTCGACCGTCCGCTTCCATTTCTCAGGTTCGACTTCCCTCTGCATAACAAGGGAATTTGCACCCGATCCATTGCCATCCAAGCTTTCGAAAAGGAAAGCTTCCCGTTCATTTATCATATCTATGAAGAGTTTTTCTGAATCATCAGGCGAACAAAGTAAGTTTGTCGTTAAGTAAGCTTGATTCCCCACTATTGACAGCATGAAGGCAGGTATATAAAACAGGTTGTCCCCGAACTGATTCCACAGGAGCGTACTGTTAGTTTCATAATCAAAAGAAAAGCCCCCAAACAGTATAGGACCTGTCGCTTCTACATCGGTCACTCCTGTTTTGACAGCAGTATTCTGCAGTTTGATCCAGCTCTTTTCGACTTCTCTATAACGTTCGGCATTCGATGCCGCTTTGAGTTTCTTAACATTGCCTAAACCGGTGATGGTTATTTCCTTTGCAGGGTCCTCCCAGAAAAAGCGCTCACCCGCGTACCGTTCTCTTCCAGCTTGATAAAATGAAAGGGGGTTGTTGCAATTAACTTTCTTAATATGACTGAATAGAACTTGATCATTCAAGTCCTTCGCCTTTTGTATAGCTGAAGCCAGTCCCTGAAACTGTTCAGTTTCCTCTGAGATAGCCAAAAAAATCCCCCCAAATGTACATTTTAAAAGCTTTTTAACCTATTTAAAGATACACCTCCCTTGAACCTCATGTCAATAAAACGCCCCTTTACCGAACGATTCTTTCCTGCTTTTTTCCTTATTATATGAATCTTAGCGAATGTGGAGAAATATCCTTAATTCTGGAAATGCCCCATCCATGAATTCCAAATATCACCCTTGCCCACTTTTCCTGCATTTATTAGGATTACCTTTTGTGCAACAATTCAATATTTGTTATAATTTCGAGAGAACCAATAATGATTTTGAGGAGAGAAATAATGCAAACAGAATACGACGGACTTCCCCTTAAACGGACCTGGAAGATTTGGTGGGAGTTAATTCGTCCACATACACTAACCGCAGCTTTTGTCCCAGTCTTACTTGGAACTGTTATTGCACTTTTGGAAGATGGAGTGAATTGGTTATTATTCGCTGCCATGATGATTGCAAGTATCCTGATTCAAGCTGCAACCAATTTATTCAATGAATACTATGATTTCAAGAGAGGCTTGGATACGGAGGAATCCGTAGGCATTGGCGGCGGGATCGTCCGTCATGGGATGACCCCCAAACTAATCATGAACTTGGCCCTTGGCATGTATGCCATCGCCTTGATAATTGGAATCTATATCTGTGCCGCATCATCTTGGTGGCTTGCTGCAGTAGGACTGGTTTGCATGCTTGTCGGCTATCTTTATACGGGCGGCCCCCTGCCCATTTCATATACACCATTCGGGGAACTTTTTTCTGGATTGTTCATGGGCTTTTTGATAATACTGATCGCCTTTTTCATTCAAACCGGTGATGTTTCTTCAACAGCTATCTTAATTGCCATTCCAAGTGGAATATTGGTCGGATTGATCAACTTATCCAATAACCTACGTGACCATGACGGAGATAAGGCACATGGCCGCAAAACGATGCCGGTAGTCATGGGTCGGAAAAACGCCTTGACATTCATGGCAATCATGTTCGCCTTCTCTTATCTATGGATAGTTGGGCTAGTCCTTACCGGAAGCGTAACGGCGTGGATCCTCCTTGCCTTCCTAAGCATCCCGAAAGCCCTGGCCGCAATCAAAGGCTTCGTAGGTAAAACGCAGCCGATCACGATGGTGCCAGCAATGAAAGCCACGGCACAAACGAACACCTTCTTTGGCTTACTCATGGCCATTGGATTATTCATCAGCTATCTTATATAATCTCCGAGGACTGAGCTCATCGCTCAGTCCTTTTTTTCTATCATCCGTTCCATATTGTTTTCCTATACCCCGATTCGGGTAATAGATAATACAACCATTATAAAATGAGATTTAGACTTTAGAAGGAGTGAATCCGATATGGCAACGAAACAACAAACGCAAAAATTCAAAAAAGAACTGCTTCAAGAAAAAAATGAGCTAAGTAATAGAATTCAAAATGATGAACAATCCGTTCTGGAGAAAAGCCAGACCGAATCCGTAGGGGAATTATCAGCCTATGATAATCATCCTGCTGACCTAGGAACCGAACTATTCGAGATGGAACGGAATCAAGCACTCGATGAGCATGCACAATCCGAAATGGAGAAAATCGATGAAGCTTTGAAAGCCATGGAGGAAGGTTCGTATGGACATTGTAAAACCTGCAATAGGGAAATCCCCATCGAGAGGCTTGAAGCGATCCCAAGCACCCTCTACTGTGTCGAGCACGCCCCAGAACGGCCACTTTCACAAGACCGGCCTGTGGAAGAGGAAATACTGATTCCATCCAAGGGTGATCATTTTGAAAATCGTCATGGAATCAAAATGGTGGATAAAGAAGATAGCTTTGGTGAAGTTGCCAAATTCGGTACATCCGAAACACCATCCGATTACACAGGAGATCATGATAATTATAATGGCCTTTATAAAACCGAGGATGAAACGAACGGGTTTCCTGAAGACTATGAAGGATTTGCCGCAAATGATATCGAAGGAAAAAATAGAGTGAATATAACGAACAAAAAGCAAAAGGAATATGAAGTTACACTTGAAGAAGAAAATATAGAATCCAATCTTGGAGACATTCCCTATAAACAAAAAGATAGTTATATCAATGAAAAGAAATGAAAAAAAGAAGCATACATGAATGTATGCTTCCTTTTTTGTTATGACCCGTACGGGATTCGAACCCGTGTTACCGCCGTGAAAGGGCGGTGTCTTAACCGCTTGACCAACGGGCCAACTGGCGGAGAAGGAGGGATTTGAACCCTCGCGCCGCTCGCGCGACCTACACCCTTAGCAGGGGCGCCTCTTCAGCCTCTTGAGTACTTCCCCATGGCTCCGCAGGTAGGACTCGAACCTACGACCGTTCGGTTAACAGCCGAATGCTCTACCACTGAGCTACTGCGGAACAATGAATATGGTGGGCCTAAATGGACTCGAACCATCGACCTCACGCTTATCAGGCGTGCGCTCTAACCAGCTGAGCTATAGGCCCATATTTGGAGCGGGTGAAGGGAATCGAACCCTCATCATCAGCTTGGAAGGCTGAGGTTTTACCACTAAACTACACCCGCGAAATGGGGCGACTGATGGGAATCGAACCCACGAATGCCTGAACCACAATCAGGTGCGTTAACCACTTCGCCACAATCGCCGTAATTTTTTGAAATATGGTGGCTCAGGACGGAATCGAACCGCCGACACAAGGATTTTCAGTCCTTTGCTCTACCGACTGAGCTACTGAGCCACATATGTATCAAATTTAAAGAATGGCGGTCCCGACGGGAATCGAACCCGCGATCTCCTGCGTGACAGGCAGGCATGTTAACCGCTACACCACGGGACCTAATAATTGCGGGGACAGGATTTGAACCTGCGACCTTCGGGTTATGAGCCCGACGAGCTACCGGACTGCTCCACCCCGCGACGGTAATAATGAAACGATTTGCATCAAGTTTTCGTGTATATCGTTTTGTCCACATCCATTATGTAAGGGTGTTTCAAAACAACTTGCTGCTTTTTTGAAAAAATGGAGGAGGTAGAGGGATTCGAACCCCCGCGGGATTTGACTCCCCTGTCGGTTTTCAAGACCGATCCCTTCAGCCGAACTTGGGTATACCTCCATGGCTTTTGAAAAGTGAATATGGTGGACCTTGTAGGACTCGAACCTACGACCGGACGGTTATGAGCCGTCTGCTCTAACCAGCTGAGCTAAAGGTCCTTATATTTATTGGTAGCGGCGGAGGGGATCGAACCCCCGACCTCACGGGTATGAACCGTACGCTCTAGCCAGCTGAGCTACACCGCCAATATAATATAAGTATCTGATTGAAAAATGGTGGAGCCTAGCGGGATCGAACCGCTGACCTCCTGCGTGCAAGGCAGGCGCTCTCCCAGCTGAGCTAAGGCCCCATTCATTAAAAATCACGTGGTCGGGAAGACAGGATTCGAACCTGCGACCCCTTGGTCCCAAACCAAGTGCTCTACCAAGCTGAGCTACTTCCCGCAATAAAAACATGGTGCGCCCGGCGGGAGTCGAACCTACAACCTTCTGATTCGTAGTCAGATGCTCTATCCAATTGAGCTACGGGCGCATATTATGATGGTGCCGAGGACCGGAATCGAACCGGTACGGTAGTCACCTACCGCAGGATTTTAAGTCCTGTGCGTCTGCCAGTTCCGCCACCCCGGCACATACGAAAAGTGGAGCGGAAGACGGGATTCGAACCCGCGACCCCAACCTTGGCAAGGTTGTATTCTACCACTGAACTACTTCCGCATGAAAGATGCGGGTGAAGGGACTTGAACCCCCACGCCTTGCGGCGCCAGATCCTAAGTCTGGTGCGTCTGCCAATTCCGCCACACCCGCATATAAAATGGTGAGCCATGAAGGATTCGAACCTTCGACCCTCTGATTAAAAGTCAGATGCTCTACCAACTGAGCTAATGGCTCGTGCTTGTACTATCTTAAAATGGTGCCGGCAAGAGGACTTGAACCCCCAACCTACTGATTACAAGTCAGTTGCTCTACCAGTTGAGCTACACCGGCAGGTGTAAAATGGTGGAGGATGACGGGATCGAACCGCCGACCCTCTGCTTGTAAGGCAGATGCTCTCCCAGCTGAGCTAATCCTCCATATGAAACTGCTTGGCGACGTCCTACTCTCACAGGGGGAAACCCCCAACTACCATCGGCGCTGAAGAGCTTAACTGCCGTGTTCGGAATGGGAACGGGTGTGACCTCTTCGCTATCGTCACCAAACAATGTTAACATTTTTTCAAGACATATATTATTATAACGTCTTTTTGAGAAAATGCAAGAAGAAATTTTCATTCCTTCAAAACTAGATAATAAGAAGGTATTTCATTTTTTTAAAGCGTTGGTTAAGTCCTCGATCTATTAGTATCAGTCAGCTCCACATGTCGCCACGCTTCCACCTCTGACCTATCAACCTGATCATCTTTCAGGGATCTTACTAGCTTGCGCCATGGGAAATCTCATCTTGAGGGGGGCTTCATGCTTAGATGCTTTCAGCACTTATCCCGTCCGCACGTAGCTACCCAGCTATGCCTTTGGCAAGACAACTGGTACACCAGCGGTGCGTCCATCCCGGTCCTCTCGTACTAAGGACAGCTCCTCTCAAATTTCCTGCGCCCGCGACGGATAGGGACCGAACTGTCTCACGACGTTCTGAACCCAGCTCGCGTACCGCTTTAATGGGCGAACAGCCCAACCCTTGGGACCGACTACAGCCCCAGGATGCGATGAGCCGACATCGAGGTGCCAAACCTCCCCGTCGATGTGGACTCTTGGGGGAGATAAGCCTGTTATCCCCGGGGTAGCTTTTATCCGTTGAGCGATGGCCCTTCCATGCGGAACCACCGGATCACTAAGCCCGACTTTCGTCCCTGCTCGACTTGTAGGTCTCGCAGTCAAGCTCCCTTGTGCCTTTACACTCTACGAATGATTTCCAACCATTCTGAGGGAACCTTTGGGCGCCTCCGTTACTCTTTAGGAGGCGACCGCCCCAGTCAAACTGCCCACCTGACACTGTCTCCCACCCCGATAAGGGGCGCGGGTTAGAATTTCAATACAGCCAGGGTAGTATCCCACCAACGCCTCCACCGAAGCTAGCGCTCCGGCTTCTCAGGCTCCTACCTATCCTGTACAAGCTGTACCAAAATTCAATATCAGGCTGCAGTAAAGCTCCACGGGGTCTTTCCGTCCTGTCGCGGGTAACCTGCATCTTCACAGGTACTATAATTTCACCGAGTCTCTCGTTGAGACAGTGCCCAGATCGTTACACCTTTCGTGCGGGTCGGAACTTACCCGACAAGGAATTTCGCTACCTTAGGACCGTTATAGTTACGGCCGCCGTTTACTGGGGCTTCGGTTCAAAGCTTCGCTTGCGCTAACCTCTCCCCTTAACCTTCCAGCACCGGGCAGGTGTCAGCCCCTATACTTCGCCTTGCGGCTTCGCAGAGACCTGTGTTTTTGCTAAACAGTCGCCTGGGCCTATTCACTGCGGCTTTTCTGGGCTATTCACCCTAAAAAGCACCCCTTCTCCCGAAGTTACGGGGTCATTTTGCCGAGTTCCTTAACGAGAGTTCTCTCGCACACCTTAGGATTCTCTCCTCGCCTACCTGTGTCGGTTTGCGGTACGGGCACCTTACATCTCACTAGAGGCTTTTCTTGGCAGCGTGGAATCAGGAACTTCGGTACTATATTTCCCTCGCCATCACAGCTCCGCCTTAATGGAAACGGGATTTGCCTCGTTTCCGGCCTAACTGCTTGGACGCGCATATCCAACAGCGCGCTTACCCTATCCTTCTGCGTCCCCCCATCGTTCAAACGATGTATAGGTGGTACAGGAATATCAACCTGTTGTCCATCGCCTACGCCTTTCGGCCTCGGCTTAGGTCCCGACTAACCCTGAGCGGACGAGCCTTCCTCAGGAAACCTTAGGCATTCGGTGGAAGGGATTCTCACCCTTCTTTCGCTACTCATACCGGCATTCTCACTTCTAAGCGCTCCACCAGTCCTTCCGGTCTGACTTCAACGCCCTTAGAACGCTCTCCTACCATCGACACCTAATGGTGTCAATCCACAGCTTCGGTGATACGTTTAGCCCCGGTACATTTTCGGCGCGGAGTCACTCGACCAGTGAGCTATTACGCACTCTTTAAATGGTGGCTGCTTCTAAGCCAACATCCTGGTTGTCTAAGCAACTCCACATCCTTTTCCACTTAACGTATACTTTGGGACCTTAGCTGGTGGTCTGGGCTGTTTCCCTTTCGACTACGGATCTTATCACTCGCAGTCTGACTCCCAAGAATAAGTATTTGGCATTCGGAGTTTGACTGAATTCGGTAACCCGTTGGGGGCCCCTAGTCCAATCAGTGCTCTACCTCCAATACTCTCATCTTGAGGCTAGCCCTAAAGCTATTTCGGAGAGAACCAGCTATCTCCAGGTTCGATTGGAATTTCTCCGCTACCCACACCTCATCCCCGCACTTTTCAACGTGCGTGGGTTCGGGCCTCCATTCAGTGTTACCTGAACTTCACCCTGGACATGGGTAGATCACCTGGTTTCGGGTCTACGACCTCATACTCATTCGCCCTATTCAGACTCGCTTTCGCTGCGGCTCCGTCTCATCAACTTAACCTCGCATGAAATCGTAACTCGCCGGTTCATTCTACAAAAGGCACGCCATTACCCATTAACGGGCTTTGACTACTTGTAGGCACACGGTTTCAGGATCTATTTCACTCCCCTTCCGGGGTGCTTTTCACCTTTCCCTCACGGTACTGGTTCACTATCGGTCACTAGGGAGTATTTAGCCTTGGGAGATGGTCCTCCCTGCTTCCGACGGGATTTCTCGTGTCCCGCCGTACTCAGGATCCACTCAGGAGGGAACGAAGTTTCAACTACAGGGTTTTTACCTTCTTCGACGGACCTTTCCAGATCACTTCATTTACCCCGTTCCTTTGTAACTCCATGTTGAGTGTCCTACAACCCCAAGAGGCAAGCCTCTTGGTTTGGGCTAATTCCGTTTCGCTCGCCGCTACTCAGGAAATCGCGTTTGCTTTCTCTTCCTCCGGGTACTTAGATGTTTCAGTTCCCCGGGTCTGCCTTCAGTACCCTATGTATTCAGGTAAAGATACTGTTCCATTACGAACAGTGGGTTTCCCCATTCGGAAATCTCCGGATCAAAGCTTACTTACAGCTCCCCGAAGCATATCGGTGTTAGTCCCGTCCTTCATCGGCTCCTAGTGCCAAGGCATCCACCGTGCGCCCTTTCTAACTTAACCGTTAAAAAAGTCTTACAGATGCTTTGAAAAAAATTAATTGCCTTCTATCTATTATCTAGTTTTCAAGGAACAAAGCAGAAAGAATCCATCACATCGTGATGCTTCTCTTTCCTATTGAATGAATTACTCATTCAAAACTGAACAAAACAAAAGCGCTCTCGTAATTATCCTTAGAAAGGAGGTGATCCAGCCGCACCTTCCGATACGGCTACCTTGTTACGACTTCACCCCAATCATCTGTCCCACCTTAGGCGGCTGGCTCCATAAAGGTTACCTCACCGACTTCGGGTGTTACAAACTCTCGTGGTGTGACGGGCGGTGTGTACAAGGCCCGGGAACGTATTCACCGCGGCATGCTGATCCGCGATTACTAGCGATTCCGGCTTCATGCAGGCGAGTTGCAGCCTGCAATCCGAACTGAGAATGGCTTTATGGGATTCGCTTACCTTCGCAGGTTTGCAGCCCTTTGTACCATCCATTGTAGCACGTGTGTAGCCCAGGTCATAAGGGGCATGATGATTTGACGTCATCCCCACCTTCCTCCGGTTTGTCACCGGCAGTCACCTTAGAGTGCCCAACTGAATGCTGGCAACTAAGATCAAGGGTTGCGCTCGTTGCGGGACTTAACCCAACATCTCACGACACGAGCTGACGACAACCATGCACCACCTGTCACTCTGTCCCCCGAAGGGGAAAGCCCTATCTCTAGGGTTGTCAGAGGATGTCAAGACCTGGTAAGGTTCTTCGCGTTGCTTCGAATTAAACCACATGCTCCACCGCTTGTGCGGGCCCCCGTCAATTCCTTTGAGTTTCAGCCTTGCGGCCGTACTCCCCAGGCGGAGTGCTTAATGCGTTAGCTGCAGCACTAAAGGGCGGAAACCCTCTAACACTTAGCACTCATCGTTTACGGCGTGGACTACCAGGGTATCTAATCCTGTTTGCTCCCCACGCTTTCGCGCCTCAGTGTCAGTTACAGACCAGAAAGTCGCCTTCGCCACTGGTGTTCCTCCAAATCTCTACGCATTTCACCGCTACACTTGGAATTCCACTTTCCTCTTCTGCACTCAAGTTCCCCAGTTTCCAATGACCCTCCACGGTTGAGCCGTGGGCTTTCACATCAGACTTAAGGAACCACCTGCGCGCGCTTTACGCCCAATAATTCCGGACAACGCTTGCCACCTACGTATTACCGCGGCTGCTGGCACGTAGTTAGCCGTGGCTTTCTGGTTAGGTACCGTCAAGGTACCAGCAGTTACTCTGGTACTTGTTCTTCCCTAACAACAGAACTTTACGACCCGAAGGCCTTCTTCGTTCACGCGGCGTTGCTCCGTCAGACTTTCGTCCATTGCGGAAGATTCCCTACTGCTGCCTCCCGTAGGAGTCTGGGCCGTGTCTCAGTCCCAGTGTGGCCGATCACCCTCTCAGGTCGGCTACGCATCGTCGCCTTGGTGAGCCATTACCTCACCAACTAGCTAATGCGCCGCGGGCCCATCTATAAGTGACAGCGTAAACCGTCTTTCCATCTTCTCTCATGCGAGAAAAGAACGTATCCGGTATTAGCTCCGGTTTCCCGAAGTTATCCCAGTCTTATAGGCAGGTTGCCCACGTGTTACTCACCCGTCCGCCGCTAATCTCAGGGAGCAAGCTCCCATCGATTCGCTCGACTTGCATGTATTAGGCACGCCGCCAGCGTTCGTCCTGAGCCAGGATCAAACTCTCCGAAGAAATGTTTGACTTGCTCATTTGCTTTTTTGATAGTGTGTGCTCACTTAAAATTTAACGTTGGCGCTTTGTTTTGTTCAGTTTTCAAAGAGCAATTTGTTGTCGTTTCTCTCGGAAGCGACCTCTATAATGTAACACATTCTGTCACGTTTCGTCAACAACTTTTTTAAAATGTTTTTTTCAACTTGTTAGTTGTTTAAGTTGTTGTCTTAGCCACAAGAAATAATATACCATGTACTAAATATGTTTGCAATACGTTTTTTAAAACTTTTTCAAAAAAAACATTTTCACCTATTCCCTTCTATATATTCTTTACATCATCATCACACCCATTCCCTGTTTCCGGGCCAAGCTCATGTATTATCAATTATCAATAAACGAAGCATATTTCCAAAGAAACACAAATAGTCATATATAGATATCTTTTTTCCATGAGGTGAAGCAATGAATCTCGCATTAATCGGATTACTCATTTCTTACTGTATGGCCCTTTACTTATTCAGTACCGCTTTTTATGAAGCCATCAAGTTCAGCAGAGAAAAAGGCAAGGTAAATGGTACAACGTTTTTATTCAGCTTTACTTTTGCTTTGATTTTTACACGGATCACCTATTTGTTTCACCCCTATTAAATAAAAGCAGTAAGTCGGGAGACTTACTGCTTTTATACGGAAACTTGGGCTTCTTTATTTACCTTACTTTTCTTTTCATCCTTTAAGAACATCATCAAACCACCCAATATGATGGTACCTCCAAGGACCTGCGTCCAGAGTATCGGTTCATCTAATATGAAGTAAGCCAGAATTGTCGCTCCCACCGGTTCAAGTAAAATTCCCATCGAAAGCGTCGAAGTGCTTAACCACTTTAGTGACCAATTGAATAAAGAATGCCCTAATAAAGTCGGGAAAATGGCAAGCAAAACGAAATTGATCCAATCGGAAGCAGGATAAGGCGCCAATGCCTCTCCTTTGAAGATCACATATAAAAACAATGCGACAGCGCTGATTGCGTACACGACAAAAGTATATGTTATAGAAGAGATGCGTTTGCGAACATTTTGACCAAACAGTAAATAACCAGTTACCAGCGCACATGCGATAAGCGAAAGAATATCTCCCCAAAGCGCCATACCGCTGATTCTCAAATCACCCCAGCTAATGACAAGGCTGCCTGCTATCGCAATGACGCCGCTCAATATCGCCTTCATTGAAAACCTTTCTTTAAAAAACAGGTAGGCTCCGGCAAAAGCGAATAAAGGCTGGAGGGTGACAAGCACAGTTGAACTCGCGACCGATGTGTAATTAAGCGATTCAAACCATAAAATAAAATGGAAAGCCAAAAACACTCCTGCCGCAATCGAATACAGCCAATCCTTTTTTTTAATGAATTTAAGTTCATGACGGTATTTCACCAAGAAAACCGGCAGCATAAGAAGAACAGTAAATAATAAACGGTAAAAGGCGATAACACCCGATGGAGCGGTCGCCAATTTAACAAGGATGGCCGAAAACGATACGGACGCCACACCGATAGCTAACGCTACATAAGGATTCAATTTTGGCATTTGACTTAAATTCCTCCTTTCAACGGAATTACGTTTCATTGAACTCTATTCTACTATGTTAAAATTATTAGGGTAGTCTTTTTTAGAAAACCGGTATATGGCAACAGACGATCTTATTATTCGATAATAATTCGGAAGTGGTGAAACAAAATGGAATGGACATTCGACCCTCAATCGGAACTGCAAATCCTTATCAAATTGGGGATTTCAGCTCTCCTTGGACTAATTATCGGACTAGAGCGAGAAATGAAACGAAAACCCGTTGGATTAAAAACAAGCCTGGTCATTTCAATCGTCAGCTGTTTATTAACGATCGTTTCCATGGAATCCGCTTATAAGTTCCCGGGGAGCGACGACGTAAATATCACAATGGACCCCTTGCGTCTAGCGGCTCAGATCGTTTCCGGTGTCGGCTTTATCGGTGCAGGCGTCATTCTCCGGAGGGACAACAACAGCATATCCGGATTAACGACAGCCGCCATCATCTGGGGAGCGGCGGGAATCGGAATCGCCGTTGGAGCAGGATTTTTTCTCGAAGCAATAGCCGGCGTCATCCTATTGATCATTAGTGTCGAATTGGTGCCCGCAATCGTCACCTGGCTCGGACCGAAGAGGTTACGGCAAAAAGAAATCTTTCTGCAGCTGGTCGTACAAAATAAAGATGACATTGCCATTGTACTGAAAAAAATCAAAGACGAAAAAATATTCATCAAAAACCTTAGAATCAAAGATGTGGCAAATGACAACCACCTTTTGACACTTAAAGTTCTGGTCGATCATAAAGTCAGAACATCGGAAGTGTATTACACCGTCTCCAATCTCAAGGAGATTAAAAGGGTAGAGATCGAAAATACATGATAAAAAAACCATTTGACTACCCTCAAACAGTTCACTAGATAAAAGGGGTTCGGAATTAAACATTCCGAACCCCTTTTAATTTCCCACAATATTAAGAGATCGTGCCTCAACGAGTCCACTATGTTAGACCACTTTTGACCCTTGGCAAATTCCAATTGGGCATCCTCTTAAATTAATGGCTAAGTCTTGCCTGCATAAACCAATCGAAACTTCCGCAATCCTCAGGTTTTATCTCTAACATCAAAATCCAACACCATGCATATATGGACAGGTCAGTGAGAAAGTCTAGTGTTACGTGACTTCACTGTGGCCTGATCCATTATTTATTTTAGGGGTCCACTACATACATATATTTTAAATTTGCAAAATATTCAAACCGATATCCTTCTCTATACGTTTATATATAGTGAAAGGACGAACTCCGGCTTGATTAAACATTTCAAAGGAAGGTGGGCAGGACAACCAGCAAGATATTGACAGGGATTTAAACAATTATCAAGAAAATAATTTTTTCGAGGTGAGTAATGTTTAAAAAAATGAAGTTAATAAGTATATGGATTATCACCTTACTATTTGTGGTTTTTATACCAAATGTAATTGGTGCTTCTTCTGCTAAAGATGAAAGCCCGGTGTTAGGGACAGGCTTTGACACCCACATCACCAACAATTCCCTTGCCGTAAGTCCTGATGAGCAACTAGCGATTGTCTCAGACAGCCGTGAACACTCCATCCTGGTCTATGATCTCGCCAAAGGCAAGTTGCGCAAAAAGATTGACGGCTTCGGTTCACCGAGAAACATCGTTTTTATTGATGGTGGTTCAGAGTTTGTCGTCTCAGACAGTACGCTCGGTACACTTCGGTTTTACAGCATTAAAAATTTCATCTTGAAAGATGAAGTTGTCGTTGGTCCAGGTGCATTCGGGACTGCTGTGAGTCCTGATGGAAAGACAATGTATGTGAACAATCAAGCACACAATTCCGTCACGGTCGTCGATTTGGAAAAACGAAAACCCATTGACGTCATTACAGGTTTCGCCCAACCAAGGCAAGGCATTAAAGTCTCTTCAGACGGAAAATATATCTTTGTCACGAACTTTCAAGGAGATAAAGTGTCCATCGTTGATGCCACCACAAAAAAAATCATTCGTGAAATATCAGGGTTCTCCAGTATTCGCGGAATCTCGATTACCGCTGATGGAGGAACATTATATGCCGCAAACAGCGGACGCAACAGCATTTCCGCAGTTGATACGCTAGACGGTAATATAAAGGGTGAAATCAAAGTGGGACGTGAGCCATATGGCGCGGCTCTATCGCCTGATGATAAACTCCTCTTCGCAAGCAACAAAGCTGATAATACGATTGACGTGATCAATGTCGCTGATCACCGCGTAGTTAAAACAATTGGGGGTTTCAAAGAACCAAGGCAAGCAATTGTCTTTAGCCATGACGGGGATCAGGCTTATGTATTGAATCGGGATCTCTCCATTGCACGTGTTGACCCTAAAACATATGCCATCACGGATATAATTCAGGATAAGCAAAAAAAATATAAGCTTAAAACACTAGAATCTGACAAAGTAGGAAAGTATGGGGCAGATCAAAACGGAATGACACTTTATCATTTCACAAAAGATGATTCTAATGTCAGTAATTGCAAGGGCCAATGTCTTGAAATTTGGCCGCCATTCCATGCAGATAACATCATCTCGAATAAAGGATTCGACAGAAAAGACTTTAAAACAATCATAAGAGATGATTGTTTAAGTTAGAAAATAGAACACATAAACGCCCTTGATATTTTTGATCTGATGAAAAAATAAACTCAGAGATGGATTAACAAGATCAAATTCCATTATTATTTAGTGGTAATGATTTTTTGCCTTTAATGATAGCTGGCTGCATCTCTAATGTTGAAAAAGCCAATGAAAAGAACCACCCTCCTACTTTCGATTTCATTGGTGTAATGCATACATTTTGCGGCAGGTCTCTATCGTATAAACAAAAATACTGTAGGTTAACTCGATTCATCAAGTCTATAGTCTGATCCGTTTGACTGCCCTCAAACGGTTTTTTTATCATTTTTACAAAAATCTCATATTTAATATTGACTTTTCACCAAAATCCGATAAAATAATTATTGTACCTCAATTCGGGGCATTAGCTCAGCTGGGAGAGCGCTACGCTGGCAGCGTAGAGGTCAGCGGTTCGATCCCGCTATGCTCCATACTTTATACGAAATCAACGTCACGACAACGTTCGTGGCGTTTTTCGTTTTCGTTGACTTGAATGAATTACAGCTATACCAACAAACCGATAACACGTCTTTTCTTTACGATAAATAATCGTATAGAAGAAACTAATCAATCGAAAGGAGAATCGGATAATCACGGAGTATTTGTACTACCGACTACCTGTTCAAGGAATCGAAGCACATATCCGACTAATGAATGAAGGGGAAGCCGCCAACCTTGAACCGTTTGGTTTCGACACGGGTACGCCGATTGACCGAATTGATCAATACAATGCTTTAATGGTATTGTCGAAATTAGATTTCCCACTGGAAGAATCGCTTGATCCGAAAAGCCAAGCAACGAAGTATCTGGATTCAACGTCGAAACCATTATCGAAAAGTTAGTCGCATATAAGGATGAAAGAATCAATTCATGACGGTTTGGCCCGTTTTTTATTTTTTGAATATTCCTTAAAATATGAATCTATTTATATTACGGTTAAAAAAGGAAATTACATAGGGGCGATTTGCATGAAAGGGAAAAAAATTCTCGGTTGGATAATAGGGATTGCAATTGTTGTCGGATTGGGTACTTGGGGAACTTTCGCAGTATTAGAAAACGTCAATGATTATAAAGCGATCGAAAAGAAACATGAAACAGCAGCAGCGGACGAAGGGGACATCCCCCAAGACGTTGACCAAGAAGTCGTGAACACACCGATTGCAATGGACGTTGTAACATTGGCGGACGGCGGGGACGGTCACACGTTCATTGCGGATACTCATTCATTCTTGAACGATACGCTTGGTTATGGTGGCGTTAATTCGGCGGATTATAGGTCACAACGAGCGAATGCCGAAGACGTGCTTCAAGCGTTGAAGGGTGCAAAAGTGAAGAACAAAGAAATAACGGCGGACTTCAAGAAAATCGAAGAATATGCGAACGTCGTATTCAAAGAAGATAATCGTGACGCAATGGTTCAACTTCACCGATTGTTTCACGATTTGGATATCTACTTCAACGGATATGATTATGACCAAACTTGGGGTGTAACTGATTTCGAGGGCGAATAATTGGGTCATTGGTCATTTCGTTGCAAATAAATCGGAGATAAAAGCACCATACTATTGCGGCTAACAGTTCCTAACGATATAAATAGACGTGTGACTTTCGTTGATACTATTGACTTTCGAAAGACTTGACGCTTAATTTCGTAATAGATGATAACTGGCAGCGTAGAGGTCAGCGGTTCGATCCCGCTATGCTCCATATCCGAAAACCCTTGCGTAGCAAGGGTTTTTTTCTTTGGTTTAAAAGAAAATAAACGAGCGGATGAAGCCACTTCTTCTTGCATGTTTGGAAATACATCGCGACGGAGTTAATGAATCCTTTTATTAACAAAATGCACCTACCTCCTTTACGGAAGCAGGCGCATTTAAATTCAATAAAAAAAGCTTCGAAATAGCTTGGAGTGTTAACCATTGCAATGATTAACTAACTAACAATCTTTCAGGACAATCTATGAAAAAAAGATGCGATAAGCTGTCCTAGTCTTCGAATTCCCTCATTTATTTCTTTCTCATTGGCATAACTGAACGAGAGCCGGAGAAACTCGGTTCCATCGTTTTGATCCATGAAAAAGTATTTCCCTGGAACATATGAAACACCCTCATCTAGTGCCTGTGATAATAGATGCGAAGTATCAACACCTGGAACTCTCAACCATACAAAGTAACCACCATCTGGTACATACCAGGAAACGGATTCTGGAAGAAATTGTTCCATCGCACGGATTAACGCAGTACATTTTGAACGATACACATCTTTTAGAAGGTCGAGCCGTTTGTCAATATTGGTGTTTTCTAAGTATACAGCCATTGTACTTTGAGCAAATGGATGGTCTAAATCTTTTTTAAACCACTCTAAAGCCTTAATGAATTCACTTTCTCCTGCTATCCATCCAATCCGCATTCCTGGAGCAACAACCTTGGATAATGACCCAACTTGGAGGACTCGTCCGCATTTATCCAAAGATTTTATTGGCACCGGATTTTTATCGAAGGATAATTCTCCGTATGCATCATCCTCTATTATGAGGAAATCAAACTCGATGGAAAGCTCCAATAAATGCTTCCGGCGCTCAATTGTCATAGTCGTCCCAGTTGGATTTTGAAAGGTTGGGATTGTATATAGAAAACGCGGGAGGGTTAGACCTGTACGTTTCCTTTCATCCAGCATTTCTTTTAATCGGTACGTTTGGAGTCCTTGTTCATCTATAGGTATACTAATAATCTGCTTCGTATAGTTTTGAAAAATCTCTAAAGCCTCCATATAGGTGGGAGACTCTACCGCTACGACCGCTTTATCATCAAGAAGGACGCGGGCAATAAGATCAATCCCCTGGCAAGCTCCTGATGTAATCAAAAGCTGATCTTCCAAAATGCAAATTCCACGCTCTCCCAATCTATTCTGGATTTGATGCTTTAGTCTTGCAATTCTCGGACTTCCGATATAATGGAGCGGCAAATCCTGCTCCTCATCAAGAAGTCTGGCTACAGCTGCCTTGAGCTCCTCAGCAGGAACAAGAGCAGGATCAGGATAGCCTGAACTCAAGCGAATGCAACCGTCTGGCAAATCTGGCATCCATGCACCGGGCGGATCATTCTTAAGTGCCGCTTTAATGTTTTCAGAAAAAAAAGATTTAACATTCACTTCAACCATACACCACCTTTCCGTCAATCAAACCTGATTGATACTCGCGATTTTTGAAGATAGCTGCTTATTTCATGATACATCAATCTTTTGTAAAAAAACTGAAATTAATTTTAAACTTTCTTCTGATGAGAGACAACAATGCCTCTTTATATTTTTGAAATGCCGGAGTCTCTTTTACACAGACTCTCTTGGCCGGTCCAATAAAATAGGAGCTTTTTTCTTTAAACTTTATGTGTATAGATGAGGACATTTTTTGTCTATCAGTACCTGTAAAGCTGATAAAAGAACCTAAAAAATAAAGAAAGGCAGATCCATCCGCCTTTCTTCACTTTTTATGCAACTCATTCCATTTCTTAACCAAACGCTTCGGTGCCGCACGTAAATAGGCTTCTTTAATTAGATAGGTCAATTCATCCCAGTCTTCCCTATCCGGATTTTGAATAGAAACCCAACCGTGATGACCTATATATGGGGTTTTGAAAAAATTCTCTTTCTGTAGCAATAATTCTTGAGTTTCTCGATCTGACTTGAACGACAAGCTGAATCCTTTCTCGCTTTCACCTGAAATCACGAAGGATTTTCCATTGATTTTAAAAGTATTGTGACCGAAACCATCAATATATTCAGCAGCTTCGGGCAATGCAAGACAGATATTGCGTAGACTTTCAAGCATGCCTGCCGTGTCTTGTAATTTCATGTTTTAATTCACCTATTATCAAATCTATTTTGCATTCACATCGGGTTGATGAATTCCGAATAAATTGCCTTCGGTATCAATATAGTATCCTTGCCACGCCATACCAGGCAGGGCATATTTAGGCATTGCGACATTGCCGCCATTCTCAATAATTTTAGCTTCCGTTAAATTGTAATTTTCCACACCCATTGTACAAGCAAATGCATTTAAAGCTTGGTTTGTTTCCGGCGGAGCACTTTGACGCTGCATCAAAGCACCATTGATCCCAGGTTCATTCTCATCGCCAGTTACCGCTCCAAAGTAAGGCATACCTGCATACTCACTCCAATCTTGAAATGACCATCCAAATACCTCACCATAAAACTTCTTTGCCCGTTCCATGTCATTCACATGAATTTCGAAATGAACTAATCTTCCCATGATTCCCTCCTAAGTAACATATGAATTAACCATTTACTTACCTTATCCATTCTGTGTTCGCTTACAAATACCCTTTTATTATTATAATGTAAATGGAAATAAATTCAAAGAACTTAGAGCTTCATCATACAATCTGTCATACACAGGAGCCGTTTTTCAAATATAGTTAGTTCCGACCAACAGAATCGGCTCCATGCCCCTTCTACATATCTACTCAATTATTTTTTTAAAATTTATTGTGAAACGCACTCCACATGCGTTGAATGTATGTGGCAACACATGAGATGTTGGTAGGTATAATTTATAAATAAATTGTTGAATAGGATCTACTTTTTTAGGATTGATGCTTTCCCATTACCATTAACTTACTTTTCTTAGTATTCAACATCCAAAAATTAAATACCTTCTTCTGCTATCCTACCCCTTTCGATTAAAAAGGCATCCCAATAAAAGCAATAACGATTTATTTTTTCGGATGCTTCTAAAAACAAATAATATTAGACCAAGCCCCTGCATGTTAAGTATGGAGCACAGTTAGATACCGGTTTAGACAATTACTAACATTTAAGCGCCAATCATTTGGCGTTTATTTATTTTCACCTACTACATTACCGCAACTTCTAAAATCTATCATAATCAAAATTGCTACCGAAACATTACCCGCTTTTCGTTTACCTCAAATTGAAAATGCTTTAGATAAGCATGGTGGATTAAATTTTGATTAATAATGTGCTACTTAACTAGCATTATGACCTATACATCATTAAAATCTTTGCATTTTATATTATAGATGGTAAGGAAAGGAGGTCATTAAATGGCAAAAGATGTGATAAAAATTAGTTACACGAACCAAAGTGGCATCACTTCTCAAGCAGATATTGATCAATTAGTTATGAAACTTCAAACATTAGGATATAAACAAGTTTACAAAGAAAATGGACAAACCCTTAGTCTAATTTATATCCTCGAGAAATAACAATCAAAAAGAAATACCGTCCAATCAATAAAAAAAAGAAAGAAGGAAGGTTTAAAAATGACTACTCACTCAAAAGAAGTAACCTTGAATTCTGGCCCATTTCATATCCCAACATTGAACCAGGGGGGTTTTTCCACTACTAGACTTGTCATAACCATTAAAAACCATTCAGAACATACATTACAAGCAGATGTTACCATTGATGCTTGCTTCCCTGTTACCCCTCAACCTGAACTGAGTACTTTTAATATACCCGAAAGCAACTTGGCATTCTTTCCAAGAATGGATATCCCTAGACATAGTTGCCAAGTGTACCAAGTTCCAATCGTTTTTGATTCGCGTCCATTCATTAAAGTAATATCTAGAGGAGACTATGAAGTAATAGACGGGAGACCCGCTGGCGGAAAACTGGAGATAAGTGTGGTTGCAGGCGGACAAGCATTATCTGGTTTATTCGTCTCCGATGCATCGACATTTATACCTTACGGAAGCTGGGTTGTTGAGGAAAGTAAATCTGATACGGATTCTTAATGGCTGAAAACTTAGCGACCACTATTATATCTTAAAAGGTCTTCCTTAGAGAAGGAAGTGTTATAAATGAATGATCAGTTAATAAAAACTGTTGAAGATACGTATGGACTTTCCATACTTTCATTTGACATCCTCCAAAAAACCCCTAGAACACATGTTGCAAAAATTAATACAATCCAAAGAAAGTATGTATTGAAAAGGATGTATATAACGGAATCAAGATTACGATTTATTCTTCAGATTGAAGCATTTTTAAGAGAGCAAAACATCAACATCCCACAAATAATTCAAACAAAAGAAAATCGTCCATATTTTCTGTTAGAAGGATATCCATGCATTTTACAAGAATGGATATCAGGAGAAGTATTTCAATTTTCACTGGATCAATCCATACAACAGATTGGAAATTTACTAGGGAAAATGCACGTTTTATCCCTTGGATTTCATTCTTCCACAGATGATACTGCGATGCTTGAAAGTTCCATGTGGGAAAACGAATATCAAGATACTCTAAAGTATATGGTCAAGTGGGCTAACCTAATGAAAAATACGCAAAATCCAAAAAAAACCATCATACTAGAGTCTATTGATTTCTTCATAAACACAGGAAAAGAGCTTGAAAAACAGATAATACATCACCCCTATCACGCTATTTGGAAGAAAAAACCATTACATGAACACTATTTGTCCCACGGTGATTTTCAGCCCAAAAACATATTGATGAGCAGTCCTGAATGGTGCATAATCGATTGGGAATTTGCTAGACATGACTTCCCCTCTAGAGACTGCATGGAAATAATCTATAAAATGACGTCTTATGAAAATCGTTGGGATTCTGAAAAGTTTAATATCTTTCTTTCATCCTATCTTTCACAAAATCAACTTACCAATCAAGAATTATCCTTTTTCTATTTAGATTTTGCCTTTCCACATTATTATGGTCGCTTTTTGAAAAATTGGCGGTATACAAAAATGTCCACAAGAGAAATCAGAGAATTTATTAAAAGAGAACAGGAGAAAACCAACTATATGCTACAACAGTTTAAGATAATAAATCTATTGTAATTTTTATGCACAACTACAAGAGAAATTTTAGGATAACGGTTAAAGGAAATGTGGATGAAGAAGCAGAGAAAATGGAAGGTCAGTGTCAACGAAACCGATGAAAAGGGGATTCCCATGAACAATCACGTTTTTCAGTCATGTGACTTTGTTGATGTGAACTATGATTAACTTATACCCCCTTTTCATGTAGACACTTATTATCAAACACTATCATAAATTGAACAAGCATAGTCGTGACTAGCGAACACAGGACTAAGGTTATTTTATTTCATATGTAACCGAACCGTATCGTAAATATTCTTTTTCTAGCGGTTGCAAGTATTATTAGTATGAATTTTCTTCTTCAAATACCCTGCCCTGTTACTTTGAAAGTAACTGTTCGGTGGGGTTTCGATTGGTTACGGCCAATGGTGCTTGTCACGATATATGCGTAACCTGCAATACCTAAAAGGATATATCCCCAACCTATTATCGAACGATGGTACTCCCTTTATATGAAAAATACAATAGAGGAATACACTGTAACCTTCATTAAGAGTTCCATTAATTAGATCATTACATATCTGTAGATTGTAGCATTAAATTAGACAGTCTCTTACTTAATTATCATCGATAATGGCTTCATCCCACACCCTTATTCCCTTGCTAGTAAAGTAAATATAAATCCACATATTACCAGCAATAGTTCCCCCTCGTGCTCCCCCTTCTGTTTTCATCTGTTCCGCTTCTTCAAAACACTTTCGTCCTTTATCGCTTCGCTTACGATTTGGCAAAGACTACTCTAGTAAGGCTACTACGGTAGTTAACTGTTATTAGCACTTACCGTTTTTCCGTGATACCGATTATTTGCGAAACTATGCGTATATTTTTGTGATAGTTTGACTAGACTGCTAGTAAATAATTCTAGGAGGTAATCAAAATGTTTAGATTCGGGAAGAGAAAGCTGCGGAGCAATGTCGGTAAATTAATCGATAAGCACGGATATACTCAAGAGGAGTTTGTAAGTGCGTCAGGAATCTCACGTAATACGATAAGCAGAGTTTGCAGAGATCCTAAGTATGTACCGTCAGCCGGGGTTTTAAAGAAAATCATGAAGGCGGTTCGAAGCATAGATGCTGGCGCAAAGGCAGATGACTACTTTGATTTGTAAACAAAAAGGGCCCTAGCGTAATGGCCGGGGCTAAATGTATTTGTTCAATTCTTGTTCATGCCCTCCTTATCCATACACCCATAATCCAAGCGCCCCCCCACTTTGAAGTCACCTAAAAAGAAATCATTTCCTGATACTGCGTGTCCATCTCCCCCCCAACTTTTCAAAGTTCACTTATGTCCGTAGAGTTTCCGTGGAAGAAATTATTAGGTAAAAAAGATTTAAATGAGATTCAACAACATCCCCCGAATTTAAAAATTAAAATTCCCCATTTCCATTAGGAGCAGGGGTTTTCAGTTTTTCAATAAATAGGGTTCGGAATGGTCCCGAATCCTTTGCACGCTTTTGCCGAGGAATTATTACCATGATTTCTTCGGTTATATTTTTTTTCTTCCGAATTTGTCTACAGTCTGAAATCCCCCACTTCCATTAGGAGCGGGGGATTTCAGATGATATGTATATCTTGCGGTTCTTTTGTCCCTTTTAAACAAGCCCTGCAGCGATTTCTTTAAACAACGGCTTGTTATCGATTAGGGACAAAAGCTTATGTATTCCGCTTAAGCTATTTTCGACTAACCATTTTCTTTATGAACTGAACCACAGGTGACACGATCGATTCATGTACATTCGTAAGGGCATAACCGATCAGACCCATTATTACCAGGGCCAAGATTAATCCTATTATCAATCCTGATGTTTCTCTAAGTTCTTCAAGTACAGCATCCATCATTCCTTATCCTCCCTGGCTTGCCGATGCGACTTAATTTTACGGTTTTACATCCATTTTATTTCTATCATTTTACTTCTATCATTTATCGTCTTTTCTTGGACCTTGCCCATTCTGTTAAATAAGGTTCATTATAACGCATTGGATGATTATGGTCGAGATGCCACTTTTAAACGTATTTATTGATGTCATTCACATCATTGCTTACTAATAAAGGCTCTACCTCTAGCGTTTCTCTTTAAGTTAAAATATAAACCTTCGTTTCATCCGAACAAACAAGAAACAATGTAAACCTTTTCATTTGTCCAAAACCGACAAACAAATGACAGAATTATTGTTTTTTTAGAACATTGAGAATTTTGTCGAAAAACCGTAAGCTTAATTTATTGAAATACATCTTCTTAGGGGGTGCGCTTTATATGGAAGCCATTACAAGGGACTTTTTCTTATTTTTATCTAAAAATAATCTGCTTAATAATATTGCTAAAAAAAGCGGAGGAAATTTCGCTGCCGGAAAGATCATTGGGGGAACTGATTTCCAAAGTTCCATTAAATTCATTAAACAACTTAACAATAGCGGCTTGTCTGTTACAGTAGACCATCTTGGGGAATTCGTTGATTCTAAGGAAGTGACTCAGGAACGGACGGCAGAATGCATCGAAACCATCGAAATGATCAGCAGGGAAAAACTTGATTCACAGGTTTCTCTGAAGATGACTTCTCTGGGACTTGATATCGATCATAAACTCGTGATTGAGAATATGACGAAAATTCTTGATACAGCCGAAAAACATAAAGTCATGGTCACGATCGATATGGAAGATGAAGTTCGCTGTCAGGCAACTATCGATATCTTTAGGCAGTTCAAAGAAAAATACAGCTGCATAAGTACTGTTCTACAAGCATATTTATTCCGCACAGAGAAAGATTTGGAGGACCTTGGCCAATATAAGCCATTCCTGCGTCTCGTAAAGGGTGCCTACAAGGAATCTGCCGAGGTGGCTTTTCCCGAAAAGAATGATGTAGACGAAAACTATAAAAAGTTGATTAAGCAAAGTCTTCTTAACGGAAATTATACGGCCATTGCCTCACATGATGACAAAATCATCGAATATACAAAAGAGCTGGCTAAGAAGTTCGACATCCCGAATACACAATTCGAATTTCAAATGCTTTATGGCATGAGAAACAAAACTCAATACGAATTGGTCAAGCAAGGTTACAAAATGCGCGTCTATGTGCCATATGGTCTGGATTGGTATGGATACTTCATGAGAAGGCTTGCAGAAAGGCCATCCAATATTGCCTTTGCCTTCAAAGGGATGGTCAGAAGCTAAATATACATTCAACATTACTAATGCTACAAAAATTCTATTAAAAGGTGTGATTTTCAATGATTTCATATAAACACGAACCATTTGTTGATTTTACAAACGAGGAAAATAAAAAAGCATATCAGGAAGCACTTCAAACTGTTGAAGGCTACTTAGGGCAAGACTACCCTCTTTATATCGGGGCAGAGAAAGTGACGACTGATGAGAAAATCGTTTCATATAATCCTGCAGATAAGCAAGAGGTCATCGGCCGAGTATCGAAAGCGAACAGAGATCTTGCTGAAAAAGCCATGCAGGAAGCTGTAACCGCTTTTGAAAGCTGGAAAAAAGTGAAGCCGGAAATCCGTGCTGACGTTTTGTTCAAAGCGGCTGCCATCATTCGCAGACGCAAGCATGAGTTCTCTGCGTTATTGACGAAAGAAGCGGGAAAACCTTGGAATGAGGCTGATGCGGATACAGCGGAAGCGATCGATTTCCTTGAATTCTATGCCCGTCAAATGCTGACGCTTAAAGATGGTGTGCCTGTTCAAAGCCGTCCGGGTGAATTTAACCGCTATGATTACATTCCATTAGGGGTAGGCATCATCATTTCTCCTTGGAACTTCCCATTTGCGATCATGGCAGGTACAGCTGTTGCCGCTATCGTTACTGGTAACACAATCCTGTTGAAACCAGCTTCGACTACTCCTATCGTTGCTGCGAAATTCGTTGAAGTGATGCTAGAAGCCGGCCTTCCAGCAGGTGTATTGAATTTCGTTCCAGGAAGCGGAGCCGAGGTGGGCGACTACCTGGTTGATCATCCTAAAACACGTTTCATTTCCTTCACAGGTTCACGTGATGTAGGTCTGCGCATTTACAAACGTGCTTCTGAAGTGAACGAAGGCCAAATTTGGCTGAAGCGTGTCATTGCCGAAATGGGCGGAAAAGATACGATCGTCGTCGACAAAGAGGCAGATCTTGAATTGGCCGCTCAATCGATCGTGAAATCTGCATTTGGCTTCTCGGGACAAAAATGTTCTGCTTGCTCCCGTGCTGTCATCGTGGAAGACGTATACGATCAAGTATTAGATCGCGCTGTTGAATTAACAAAACAACTAACAGTTGGTAATCCTGTAGAAAATCATTTCATGGGACCAGTTATCGATCAAGCTGCTTTTGACAAAATCATGAGCTATATTGAAATCGGGAACCAAGAAGGACGCATTCTGACTGGAGGAGAAGGAGATAGCTCTAAAGGCTACTTCGTTCAGCCGACAATCGTTGCTGATGTCGATCCGCAAGCCCGCTTGATGCAAGAAGAAATCTTCGGACCAGTTGTTGCCTTCACAAAAGCGAAGGACTTTAACGAAGCTCTTGAGATTGCCAATAACACTGAATATGGTTTGACTGGGGCTGTCATTACGACAAATCGCCTTAACATGGAAAAAGCACGCGAAGAATTCCATGTAGGGAACTTGTATTTCAACCGCGGCTGTACTGGCGCAATCGTAGGTTATCAGCCATTCGGCGGGTTCAACATGTCAGGAACTGATTCCAAGGCAGGCGGACCGGACTACTTGCAGCTTCATATGCAAGCCAAAACAACATCCGAAACATTCTGATAATGTTCGATTAAGCAGTTTGCAGATGATTTGAAACACACTATGGTTATGTATCTCCCATTATGGATACGGAAACCAAAATGAGGTTAAATGGAGGAAGTGACAAATAGGTTGCTTCCTCTTTTAAAACAAAAAATTACTTATTTCAACCTGAAGGGAGTCTTTTATGGATTACGCATTAATAATTTCGATCAGCATATACATGGCTGGCATGCTTTTCATCGGTTACTTCGCTTACAAAAGGACTTCCAATTTAAATGATTATATGCTGGGCGACCGGGGTCTTGGACCTGCTGTCACTGCATTAAGCGCCGGAGCTGCGGATATGAGCGGCTGGCTTTTAATGGGTATGCCTGGTGCCATGTTCGCAACAGGACTAAGTTCCATCTGGATTGTAATCGGTCTCACGTTAGGAGCCTATGCGAACTGGCTGTATGTTGCACCAAGATTGAGAACTTATACGGAAGTCGCCAATAACTCCATTACGATCCCCGCTTTCCTGGAAAATCGCTTTGGAGAGGGCTCACGGATCTTAAGGCTCATTTCGGCATTGGTTATTCTCGTATTTTTCACCTTTTACGTTTCTTCCGGAATGGTATCCGGCGGAGTCTTATTCCAAAGTACATTTGGCCTTGATTACCACTCAGGTCTATGGATCTTGACAGGTGTCGTCGTCGCCTATACTTTATTCGGCGGATTCCTGGCAGTAAGCTGGACAGACTTTGTTCAAGGAATCATCATGGTCGTCGCCTTGGTTCTTGTACCGATCGTCACCCTTTTCCATGTTGGCGGTTTCGGTCCTTCGATCGACACGCCACGTTCCATTGATCCAGCTCTATTGAATATTTTCACAGGGACGAGCTTTTTAGGCATCATCTCATTATTTGCATGGGGACTGGGTTACTTCGGACAGCCGCATATCATTGTCCGCTTTATGGCGATCAGCTCTGTTAAGGAAATAAAGAGAGCCCGTACTATCGGGATGGGCTGGATGATTTTCTCCAGTATCGGTGCGATGCTGACTGGATTCATCGGAATCACTTATTATCACCAGAACGGACTCAAGTTAGCTGATCCTGAAACGATTTTCATAGAGTTAGGGGAAATACTATTCCACCCGCTTATCACTGGTTTCTTGATTTCGGCAATACTGGCGGCCATCATGAGCACGATTTCTTCGCAGCTTTTGGTTACTGCCAGCTCTTTAACGGAGGATATATACAAAACCTTCTTCCGTCGTACCGCTTCAGATAAAGAACTTGTTTTCCTTGGCAGGCTTTCCGTACTGATCATTTCGATCATCGCGCTGATCCTATCTTGGGAGCAGAATGACACGATTCTTGGACTTGTCGGGTACGCGTGGGCTGGGTTCGGTTCTTCATTCGGTCCGTTGGTCTTACTAAGCCTCTTCTGGAAACGGATGACAAGATGGGGAGCTTTAGCAGGGATGATCGTAGGTGCAGGCACTGTAATTTTCTGGTCCATGGCCGGATTATCCGATACGCTTTATGAAATGATTCCTGGTTTTGGCGCAAGCTTGATTGCCATCATAGTGGTCAGTCTTCTAACAGCGAAACCATCAAAAGAAGTAGAAAATCAATTCGAAGAATTCGAAAGAACATTAAAACAATAATAAATCCCCTTAAAAGGAACGGTATTTTTACATATACCGTTCCTTCTTTGTTCTTGCCCCTATACACATCATGACTTTAAAAGTATTATTATACTAAGTTGTCATACACTTCAAAAATCTACAGGGGGCCATATATGTCATTAGAAAAAATCCTGACTCTCACAAACATCAACGATATAACGGATATGGTCAGCACTTATTTAAAAAAACCAGTCGTCATCGAAAATGATCAATTTTTATTGCTGGCATATAGTTCATATTATATCGAACACTTCGACCAAGCCAATCGGCAAACCATCTTCACAAAGCATTGGCCGATTCCAATTCTGGAAAAATTCATGGATGAGGGCATTGTCGAACAGCTTAAAACCGTGGAGCATCCATTCAGGGTGAAACAAATCGAGGAAATCGGATTAAATCAAAGAGTCGTTGTGAGCGCCGTTCACAAAGGACAGGTCTTCGGATTCATTTGGGTCCAAGAAACGGAAATGATGACTGATTCCGATTTGGAATTTTTACATGAAGTTTCCCATCATATCGGCAAGCTCCTTTATCAGAAAAAACAGATAAACATGAAAAAAGATGAAGAAAAAAATGAGTTTTATCAAAAGGTCATTGACGAAGTCTATCAAACGGAAAATCAAATAAAATGGGAAGCCGCCAATATGAGTCTTCTCATTCCGGAAACTTTCCTTGTCAATGTCTTTACCATCGCTCAATCCGATGCGGAACATTTCGATGAATTATCGGATACAGTCAGTCTATTCGCCAATGCATTGAATCATTTTACACATGTATTCACAAACCAATTGAAGATCATCGTCTTGATTGGCAGTAACGGAAAAGGGAAAGACCTGCTTACCGATAGCGCCAATGATTTAACGAACACCGTTCTTTCCCAATTCAATGACAAAAAGGTATTCCCGGGAATCGGAAATGAGTACTCTTCCATTCTTCAATTAAGAAAATCCTATCTCGAAGCCCTGGAAGTGATCAACGCAGCCAAGTTCATCGGTGAACCTGAACAGCTTCCCTTCCAATATAGCAAGCTTGGGATTTTCCGTTACCTCGAAATGATCTCCAACCATCATACTAAAACGAATTATATCAATACGGATTTAGAGATTCTTCAAAAGAAGGACCAGGAAAGCCAAACCAAACTCCTTCAAACACTGGAAATATATCTGTTTAACAATTGCAGGATTAAACCGACAGCTGAACAGCTATACATTCATACCAACACATTGAAATATAGATTGAATCAAATAACCGATCTTACCTCAATCGATTTTGATGACTTTCATTCAAGAATGCAACTATACATCGATTTACAGCTTATAAAGCAGAGATCTTAAAGAGCGTCCCCGATTTTTGAGTTCGGGAGATTCAACAAGCTAAGGAGAGAAGAAACGCGGCTAGGTCTGCCGTTTTCCTCTCTCCTTATACATGTTTCTTCTATTATTTTTTTATAGGGTAACAGTTTCTTTCCTTTGTTACGATTTTACTGGACTCACTTTATGCGTCCCAGTAAGAACGAAATCCATGATTTCCTCTTTCGATAGTTTGCTAAGACCAAGAGTTTCAATAGTCCTTCCACTTTGCGGAGTGCCGCCAGGATGATGAGCGAAAGAAGAAAAGGGCCATGAAAAAAACACCAGCGATTCCGCCGGCGTCATGTTTTTGCATATAGGTCAAGATACTCTAATCGCACCCGATATTTCCTGTTCCAATTGATTGGTCCTCTCCATTTTTGTTGATTCCGTCCATCCAAAATATCCAGCCATATAATCGATTACTCCATGTTTATGCGTTTGGACTAAATCGATATCGAATAATAGCGTCCCCGTCCTGCGGAAGAAGAAATCCACTGGAGTTGCGGCCATTTCATGATCTAGTGCGTATTTTAGCTGTACGAACAATTTCTTTGGAAGACCACTGCTTGCTCCTCCGTCTCCTTCGCTTTTTGCGATATCGAATATCACAGGTGCGTTGGACCCGTACATGGCCAATATTTCTTCGGAGTCCTTAACTGCAAGCCCTGAGTCAACTCCCATTTGAATATGTTGCTTGATATAATCGGAGAAGTTGCTTGATCCCCCGACATCCCCACCGGAAATCGGCATTCCTTTAGTACTGCTGGCTGGGTAAGTTTTATTGGATTGCTGGGCAAGCTTCCCTGCCAAAAGGTCGACCGTCGTTTTTGCCATTTTGCGATAACCGGTCAATTTCCCTCCCGCAATCGTGATAAGGCCCGAATCGGACTCCCAAATTTCATCTTTCCTTGATATTTCGGAAGGATCTTTCCCTTCTTCAAGAATCAACGGCCTCACTCCAGCCCAGCTTGATTCAATATCATCACCCGTAATGTTCACTTCTGGAAACATATAATGTATCGACTTTAATAAATAGGCACGGTCTTCGGAAGTAACGGTCGGCACTGCAGGATCACCATCATAAAAAGTGTCCGTAGTCCCTACATAAGCTTTACCGGCTCTCGGGATGGCAAAAATCATCCGGCCATCAGGCGTATCAAAATAAAGCGCCTGCTTCAACGGGAATTTCGATTGGTCGATGACCACATGAACACCCTTGGATAACTTCAGCGTTTTCCCTTTTTTCGATTGGTCCTTCTCACGAATGGAATCGACCCATGGACCTGCTGCATTAATAACTTTGTCTGCGTATATTTCATAAGAATCACCTGAAAGTAAATCGGCAACTTGGACGCCGTTCACCTTGCCATTGTCATATAACAATTTTTCCACTTTTGTATAATTTATCGGTGTTGCACCTTTATCGACAGCCGCCTTCATCACTTCAATCGTCAGACGTGCATCATCTGTCCGGTATTCAACATAATAGCCTCCGCCCTTCAGTCCCTCTTTCTTAACGAGCGGCTCCCGTTTTAGTGTTTCCTCCGCCGAAAGCATTTTCCTGCGTTCAGCTTTTTTAACCCCCGCAAGGAAATCATATACCCGAAGGCCAATGGAGGTACTGAATTTCCCGAAGGTGCCACCTTTGTGCATCGGTAACAGCATCCATTCCGGCGTGGTAACATGCGGTCCATTTTCATAAACGATTTCCCGCTCTTTACCAACCTCGGCAACCATTTTTATTTCAAATTGCTTCAAATACCGCAATCCGCCATGAACAAGTTTTGTCGAGCGGCTTGAAGTACCTGCTGCAAAGTCCTGCATTTCAACCAAAGCCACTTTCATTCCACGGGTCGTTGCATCCAGGGCGATCCCTGCACCGGTAATTCCCCCGCCAATGACAACCACATCATATTTCTCTTTTTTCAGAAGTTCGATCGTTTCTTCGCGATATATATTTGAAAACCTCATGCCTGACTCCTCCTTTAAGTATTGCATTCTATTTTTTTCTTGAATTCTGCACATTTACTCGTGAATTCACACGGTTTACTCGTGAATTCGTGCTGTTTACTCGTGAATTCTGCATTTACTCGTGAATTCGCGCGCTTTACTCGTGAATTCACGCGGTTTACTCGTGAATTTGCGCTGTTTACTCGTGAATTCACACGGTTTACTCGTGAATTCGCGCGCTTTACTCGTGAATTTGCTCGGTTTACTCGTGAATTCTGCATTTACTCGTGAATTCACACGGTTTACTCGTGAGTTTGGTCAATATATTCAATTGGTTCATTTGTTCGCATAGTTTATATAGATATTAATATCCCTAATCTGCCATTAAAAACAAAAAAAGAGACCATAAATGACATTATCGAATTAACGATAACGCATTCATGGTCTCTCCTGTTCTCCGGCCGAGTTATTAACTTGATTTCATTATAGCATACTCCAGCTCGTTTGAGAAAGAATACATCTTGTTTTTTATTTAAATGCCATAGCGGCATGTACAGCTTTTTTCCAGCCTTCATATAATTTTTCACTATTTTGCTCTTCCATGGAGTGTTTAAAGGTTTTGTCTACCGCCCATTGCCGGGAGATTTCTTCTTGATCCTTCCAATACCCGACAGCAAGGCCTGCTAAGTATGCAGCTCCTAATGCTGTAGTTTCGTTTATGATCGGCCTCTCGACGGGCACCCGTAATAAGTCGCTTTGGAATTGCATCAGGAAGTCATTCTTGACTGCCCCGCCATCCACTCTTAATGTCTGGAGCTCGATTCCTGAATCCGCCTCCATTGCATCAAGGACATCCTTCGTTTGATATGCCAGTGATTCAAGTGTGGCACGAATGAAATGTTCTTTGGATGTGCCGCGCGTCAAACCAAAAACGGCTCCTCGCACTTCGCTGTCCCAATATGGAGTTCCAAGTCCTACAAAAGCCGGTACCACATATACTCCATCGGTACTTTCCACCCGTTTTGCATAGGCTTCGCTGTCCTTTGCATCATGAAGCATCCGCAGGCCATCGCGCAGCCATTGGATTGCGGAGCCCGCTACGAATATACTGCCTTCCAGTGCATATTCGACCTTCCCATTCAGTCCCCAGGCAAGGGTCGTCAATAGTCCGTGTTCGGAACTGACAGCCTTGGCTCCTGTATTCATGAGCATGAAACAGCCTGTTCCATACGTGTTTTTAGCCATTCCTTCATTAAAGCAGGCTTGGCCGAATAATGCTGCCTGCTGATCACCGGCTGCCCCGGCGATCGGAATCGATTGGCCGAAGAAATGATATTCGATCGTACGTGCATATTCCTCAGAGGAAGGCCTCACTTCCGGCAGCATTGATTTTGGTACAGTCAATATATCGAGCAGTTCTTCATCCCATTTCAGTTCATGGATATTGTACATCAATGTCCGGGATGCATTGGAATAGTCCGTTACATGGGCCTTGCCTCCTGATAGCTTCCAGATCAGCCAAGTATCGATGGTACCGAATAACAGCTTGCCTTCATCCGCCTTTTGCCGGGCCCCTTCCACATTATCGAGGATCCATTTCACTTTCGTTCCGGAAAAATAAGCATCTATCAACAATCCCGTTTTATCCCGGAATAGATCATTAAGTCCCTTTTCCTTCAAATCATCACAGATTTCACTTGTTTGCCTGGACTGCCATACAATCGCATTATAGACAGGGGTACCTGTTTCCTTATCCCAAACGACTGCCGTTTCACGCTGATTGGTGATCCCGATCCCGGCAATTTGCTCTGGCTTTACACCGGATTCAGATAGTACACCGGCAATCACCGCCAGGATCGATCCCCAAATCTCATTGGCGTTATGCTCGACCCAGCCTGGTTTAGGGAAATGCTGCGTGAATTCCTTTTGGGAGGAATGGACGATTTCCCCCTTTTCGTTAAATAAAATCGCCCGCGAACTCGTTGTTCCTTGATCTAATGATAAAATGTATTTTTCCAATGTGTATGCCCCTCCTTTTAATTAACTGGCAATATTTCTGCTTTCCAATTCATGTGACTGTTTTTTACCAAATGCATAGGCTAATATCAATAGTACCAGGCTTGCACCCAAAACAGACCAAAATCCTGCTGTTATTTCTCCCATAAAGAATGCTTTATAACAAACGGCACCAAGTGAACCCCCAATAATCGGTCCAACGACCGGAATCCATGAATAGCCCCAATTGGAATTGCCTTTACCCGGGATTGGCAGCAAAAAGTGAGCGATGCGCGGCCCCAGATCGCGTGCCGGGTTAATCGCGTATCCTGTCGTTCCCCCAAGAGACATCCCGATCACGACAATCAATAACCCGACTGCGAATGGATTTAGTCCCTCTGTAAAATTATTGGCACCTATAAATAATAAACCAAGAATAAGGATGAAAGTTCCAATCATCTCACTTAATAGATTTGAAAATGTATGCGGGATCGCAGGTGAAGTCGCGAACACACCAAGCTTCGCTCCTGGATCATCAGTAGCTTTCCAGTGTGGCAAATAATGCAGGAATACTAGAGTTGCTCCAAGGATTGCGCCAATCATTTGGGCAACGATGTAACCGGGCACATCACTCCAAGGAAATTCCCCAATAATCGCAAACCCTACTGTGACTGCCGGGTTTAAATGCGCCCCGCTTATGGACCCCACTGCAAAAACACCCATCGTAACAGCCAATCCCCATGCAATCGTGATAACGATCCAGCCGGCATCTTTTGCATAGGAACCCTTTAAGGATGAACCAGCCCCAATGCCTGCTCCGAATAAAACTAATATCATCGTACCTAACACTTCTCCCCAAAATGGAGTCATGAATAAAACCCCTCCCCTGATAAATTTTTAAACCATGCCAACAAATAAAAGGAGATCCACAGCAGAACTATCTTCATAAAATAAATTATGAATAGATCTGTTGTGAATCTCCTAGTCTCCGTCACATATATTAACTTGTACAATAAAATATACTAGGTAATGAAAACGCTGTCAATATTTTGTAAAAAATTAATCTATTTTTCTGTGATTTTTTTTAATTTCCCCTATTAAACGATATCCCATAATTCAGTTTTGGAAGTGGTGATTGACGACGCTCCAGCATCAAGGGCGTTCATGACTTCATCCGAAGTACGTATGAGGCCGCCTGCAAAAATCGGTGTCTGCAATCGTTCCTTCACTTCTTTTATCATCCATGGCATAGCGCCCGGCAATACTTCGATATAATCCGGCTTGGTTTTCTGCACCAGCTTATAACTTTTCTCAAGCGCATGTGAATCTATTAAAAAGATTCGCTGGATGGCAATGACTCCCTTTTGCTTCGCCTTCAATATAACGTTTGATTTAGTTGAAATCAGCCCATATGGATTATATTCCTGACAAATGAATTCTGTCGCGTACTCATCACTTCTTATGCCATGGATCAAATCGACATGATAAATCATTTTCTTATTATGCTGCTTTGCCATCATACTTACGTTTTTCAATTGTGATATATGCAAATCAAGAAACACACCTATTTCATAGGAACTTTCTAAAAATCTTTCGAAATCCTTCATGCTTGCTGAAGCAGGCAAAATCTTCTGATCCATCATTATCCTCCTCATTCCCAGAAAAACTCAAAACTTCAAGTCATTTAGTATATTTTAAAGAGCTTGATTTATCAAACACATTTTTTTCATGACCAATGTCACCATAACACTATCATACCTGTCACTCCCTTTATAGTTTTCGGCTAAGAATGTATGTAAACTCCATCATAAAGTAATTTTCATTTTCAATGCACCTTCGACGAGTTCATACGATTTAATTGTGCCAACGGGAATTTTTCTCACGATGCTCCAAGCATTAACATTCATTTTGATCGTTCTTTTTTCAAATTCAAAAAATGGAGGTCTGTTAAATATCCTTTGGTTGATGAAATTCCTGTCAATTGGTTCCATTTCCACTAATTCAAATACAATCGTTCTTTTTTCCACATGAACCGGTTTTAATGTAATCCGAAAAGCTACGTTTTTCTTAAACATCATTTTTTTCACTTCCATCGTTCCGGAAAGTACTATATGCTTTGGCGTAATCTCGACTTTAATATCCTGACCATATGATTTCATTCTTAAGATTTTCTCTATCATGGCTTCAGTTACCGTTATTGGTATGCCATTTTTGAATGGACTGAATGTACTCATCCTTGCATTCCCCTCCTGCCGCTCATACGGAACGTCGGTTATAGCATATGCCAGGTTCCCTGATGTAGTTAACTTTTCAACCCATATTAATAATCGGTATATTCGAAATCTTCCACCTTCAATACTTGACCTTTATAAAAACTATCTGTATAGTCATAATTAATTTAATAGACAACTCTTATCCAGAGAGGTGGAGGGACTGGCCCTTTGATGCCTCAGCAACAGACTGATCATGTACTGTGCTAATTCCAGAAGTGTAAAAACTTGAAGATAAGAAGAGTATATAGCTTTGCTGCCAACACCTCTTCTTATTTTTAAGAAGAGGTTTTTTATTTTTAAAAGGAAAGAAGGAATGCAACATGTCAATCACATTAACGAAAGCACCATTCAGGGCTGATCACGTCGGAAGTTTATTAAGACCAGAACGTTTACATATTGCCAGAAAGCAATTTAAGGAAGGTACCATTTCAGCAGAGCGGCTTCGTGAAGTTGAAACCGAAGAAATCAATCGGATTGTCGAAAAACAAATTGAAGTTGGATTAGAGGCCGTGACGGATGGTGAGTTCAGACGAACATGGTGGCACTTTGACTTCCTCGAACATTTAAATGGCATCGAGGGATATGTGACTGAAAAAGGTCTCACATTCGATGGTGTGGAAACAGAGAGATATAACGTTCGCAATACCGGGAAGGTTTCATTCAATCCTGAACATCCCTTCATTCGCGATTTCATTGAATTGAACAAAATCGTGAACGGACGCGCCGTTGCCAAGCAAACCATTCCCAGCCCAAATCAATTATTTGCTGTAGGCATTCATAATGAAGACATCTACCCTGATATTGAAGACTATGCTAATGATATCATCAAAGCGTATCAGCATGCTTTGAAGGCTTTTTATGAAGCAGGTGTACGTTATCTTCAATTGGATGATGTATATATTGCCAGACTTTCAGCTCCAGATTTCCAGTTCAAAGATGGAAAATATACGAGGGAACAGTTAATCGATCTTGCACTTCGCGTAATTAATGGCGCATTGGAAGGCAAACCAGAAGACCTTGTCGTCACTACACACCTATGTCGTGGGAACTACCAGTCGACTTGGGCGTTTGAAGGAAGCTATGCCCGTATCGCCCCAACTTTATTGGCAAAAGAAACAGTGGATGGATTTTTCTTGGAATATGATGATCAACGCTCAGGAGATTTCAAACCATTGGAATACATTCCAAATGGCGGAGCACGGGTCGTACTGGGTGTCGTCACTTCAAAAAATGGAGAAATCGAAGACAAGGAAGCTGTTAAGGCACGCATTGAAGAAGCCTCGCACTTCGTTCCTCTCGAACAATTATGCTTAAGTCCGCAATGCGGCTTCGCCTCCACCCATCACGGCAACAAGCTGACCGAAGAACAGCAATGGGAAAAGCTGAAATTCGTCGTTGATGTAGCAAAAGAAGTATGGAAATGATTTTTTAGCGGAGACTTTAATTCTGATTTACAGGATTTGAACAACCTAATCGGCCGCACTTATAAGGGAGCCGATTAGGTTCTTGCAATAATACATTTCCATTCCTTTAATGACTCTTTAGATAACGGTATCAAGTTTTGCTAATTATGAAACTAACGATGAATGATGAATCCTAAAGCTGAAAGCAAACAAAAAAAGAACGGTCACCAGCACGTCCCCTTTTTACTTGCAGTTATCATCATCATCCATTTTCTTCACAAATATATCATCCGTCACCCTATCTTCCAGCTTGTTCCTCAAGGCCAATTCCGCAGCCTTCCCATCACTAGGCGACCCGTCCGAGAAATACATCGGAAACAAGGAGAAAAACATAACATAGAAAGAAAAATAGATGAATTGATACCAGATCACCGAGCTGTCCAGGATATTCTGATACACTAAACTATAGATGGTCAGCATGCTGACTAAATTAAAGATAGCCCCCCCTAAATATATCAGCGTATTCGTCAATCGATTATCATGTTTCAATCCCTTGAACTCGCAAGTCCCATTCCAAAAATAATATTTCCTCACCTCTATGTTCCGAAAGGCGAAAAGTTTATTACCACAACCTATCAAGATCTTCTTTTCTGATCCCCCAAAGATCGTAACAAAGAAAATATGCCCGCTCAAATGTATCAGCGTAACGATCGGCATGATCAAAAAAAAGGAAAATAGAAATTTAATGATATCAGAGAGACCAAACATGTTTAAGCAACCCTCCTTACCAGGATGCTACTCTGATACCCTGCCCACATTAGTTATAACTGGTAAATTTTTCACATTAATCATATATTGCTTTCCACAAGTGCTATTGTTCTCCTTCTGCTTAATTTGGGTTGTTTCCAGCTTAATATGGCCTTCCTCCGCTTATTTCGACCTATCTCCAACTTAATTCGACCTTCAAAAAGAAGGCTATCCCCTTCCAAAAAAACTCGGAAAAGTGATAGCCTTTACAGCTTTATTTAGCGATTGGGGGTGTGAAGAATTTCTGCGTTGTTTTGTCCTGGCCTCAAGCCTGCATGTTTATATTCAGGGGTGAAAACCGATGTTTTGATCGGGCAGCCGATTTGCTTCTGGGCATTTCCTTTTCCGTCCGGTACCTCGACGATCATTCCCCTGTCCTTCAATTGGGGGTGTTCGGCCGCTTCAGTGAAGGTCAGCACTGGTTCTGCACAGGCCTCGAAATCAGCGAATATTTCCTGCCATTCATGAAAATCCCTTTCAAGGAAAGCCAGTCGGACGGCCGTTTTAAACCTGATTCCGCTTTCTTCATCGCTTTTCATGCTCAGTTCATACAATTCGGGTGCACCGATCGCTTCACATAAGGCTTTTCGAAAAGGGGGCTCAAGGCTTCCTACCGAAAAATAGCGTCCATCTTTCGTTTCGTAAAAGTCATAAAAGGATCCTCCGTTCAACATCAGTTTTTCTGGTTCAAGATCGAGGCCCCCTTGTAAATTCAGGGGTGCGGATATGGCATTCAAGGCAAAACTGCAGTCGGTCATGCTGATGTCGATGGCTTGGCCGAATCCCGTTCTTTCCCTGTGAATGACTGCAGATAATATACCGATAACAGCATGCAGTGATCCTCCGGCAAGATCTGCTATTTGGGTTCCGTTTTTTGCCGGGCCATCCTTTTTCGTACCGGAATAGCCTGATAAGCCTGCAATCGAAATATAATTGATATCATGTCCCGGTCGGTCTTTATAGGGACCTGTCTGGCCGAAGCCCGTGATGGAACAGTAAATCAGCTTCGGATTGATCCATTTTAATGCCTCATAGCCCAGCCCTAGGCGTTCCATGACGCCTGGACGGAACTGTTCAATGACGATATCGTATTCCTTCACTAGATTTTTTACGGATTCGATGGACTCAGATTGTTTTAAATCAAGTGTGATCGACTTCTTAGATCTGTTAAGATACTGGTTCACACCCCATGAATCCGTTGCTCCCGGCCTCTCTACCTTCAAAACGTCCGCTCCTAAATCCGCTAGCATCAAAGTGGCAAATGGGCCTGGCAGTAACGTTGAAAAGTCCAATACTTTTAAATGAGTCAATAAGGTCATCAGCCGTGCACCTTCCCTTTCCATTGGAAATAGTAAAAGCTTTCCCCGTCGTTCTGTACATGGAATTTAGCAGAGTTTACGATTATCATATAACACCGCCTGAAATTTTTGTATAAATTTCCATTTAATAAAAATAAAAAGCCAGGAATCAGCTTCCTGGCTTTTGTTAATGAGCCTATAGAAAACAAGTAAAAGCCGGACAATTTAAAACTACATTGTCCGGCTGATTTTACTTTACGCTTGTTCATTCATATTTTTTGTCAAAGTCAAATTTTACTTCATCAAGTTTAACGAATTTAGTTTTTCTTACCAGTTTATAGCCAAACCATAGACCAAGGAAAAGCGGGATTCCAAGGTATGCAGCTATAACACTGCCCCAATCGATCTGGTCTGAGAAAAATGCTTGGATATTTTGGGACAGGATGACGATCATCCCAATTAAAATGGCAAAGATCGGTCCAATCGGGAACCATAATGCCTTATATGGCAGCTTCTCCAATGAATGGCCTTGAGCGATGAATGCTTTCCGGAAACGGTAATGACTGATGGAAATGCCGAGCCAAAAGATAAATCCTGTAATTCCAATGGCATTCATTAACCAAATATACACTTTACCATCACCGAATACGGAGGCTAAAAAGGCCAGCATGCCGATGGAACATGTCAAAATCATGCCTGCAACCGGTACTCCGCGTTTATTAAGTTTTGCAAAAATACGCGGTGCTTGTCCATCTTTTGCCATTGAGTATAACATACGCGTTGATGCATATAGACTTGAGTTACCTGCAGATAATACCGCTGTTAAAATGACGGCATTCATAAGCGAAGCGGCAAAGGCCACTCCAGCTTTTTCAAAAATGAGCGTGAATGGGCTTACCATGACGTTATCACCTTGTAAACTTGAGTTCGTATAAGGGATAAGCAGCCCTATTACAAAGATCGCCAATACGTAAAAGAGCAAGATTCTCCAGAAGACACTTTTAATGGCCTTCGGTATATTCCGTGCAGGATCTTCACTTTCCCCGGCAGCCACACCGACAATTTCGGTACCTTGAAAAGAAAAGCCAGCTGCTATGAACACGATGAAGACACCCATGAACCCACCCGGGAAAGGAGCGTCATCGACGGTGAAGTTTTTAAAACCTACTGCTTCGCCGCCCATAATGCCGAAGATCATTAGCAGCCCGACGATTATAAAAATAACGATGGCTGTTACTTTTATGAAGGAAAACCAGTATTCCCCTTCCCCATATCCTTTAACGGATAAATAGTTCAATAGGAAAATGAGCACCAAGAATGATGAACTCCATAACAATGATGGACTATTCGGAAACCAGAATTTCATGATCATTGTCGAGGCTGCCAACTCTGCCGCTATCGTCATCGACCAATTGAACCAATACGTCCATCCCAAGGCAAAACCAAATGCCGGATCGACAAATTTCGTTCCATAGGTACTGAATGAGCCGCTTGTCGGCATAAAGGCTGCCAGTTCCCCTAAGCTCGTCATCACAAAGTAAACCATTGCCCCAACTAAGGCATATGCAAGTAATGCGCCGCCTGGCCCAGCTGTATGAATGGCTGCCCCGCTGCTAAGAAACAGCCCGGTGCCAATAGCCCCGCCAATGGAAATCATCGTTAAATGGCGGGATTTTAAACCGCGCTTTAGTTCTTGTCCTTCTTGCTGCGGAGGATGTTGAACGATGTCATGTTCTTGTTTTGGTATCATAATTTTTCATCCCTTTCTATATAAGCGCTTTCATATATGGGAAATCCATTTAATAAATTTTCCTATTTCATAGACTTCAAATAGATCTAATTTACAATTCGAATTCCTTTTCTGAATATATGCAATTTTCATGCCAAAATTATAAAACGCAATATTTCAACAAATTATCAAAAAAAACGCCCTCAATAGACAAAATATTTTGCACTTTACGCCACGTTTTTTTGCACATTATGCCATGTTTTTTTGCACTTTTATTCATTTGGTTCAATTTAAATACATTCCAAATATTACTAAAAGAATATATTCAGAGAATATTTCTATTAAAATCCATTTTTCTCCATTTTATTCCTTTAAATGTCATATTTTTTACGAGTTTTCTCCATTTGTAAATAATATGAAACGATGCAAAAATGAGGTTATTCTCATGAAGGAGTTGAGTGTTATGAAAGGTAAGGTATTTTTAGGAACTGCACTATCTCTCGGTCTATTATTTTCTGCCATTCCCCATCAAGAAGCTTTAGCGGCAAAAAATGTGTTGAGTGTTGAAAAGTACAATAAGCATAAGGATTCGCTAGAATTCAAGTCTGGGAAACTTACGGACCCATCGAAGCAAACTGCAGAAGATATCATTCTTACCTTTTTTGATGAAAACAAAAAGTCTTACAAGCTAGAAAAGCAAAAGGCGAAAGACTCCTTCACGATCCAGAAAGAAAGCAAGGATGAACTAGGCAATACCGTCCTTAAATTGCAACAAACCTATAAAGGCGTACCTGTATGGAATTCCACACAAGCGGTATTGATTGATACTAAAGGTGTATTGACGGTCGTGTCCGGTACGGTTGAAGCCAATCTAAACACGAAATTAGGGAAAAAGGCTAAAAAAGGCATCAGTAAATCCGAAGCTATCAAAATAGCTGAAGCGGATCTTGGGTACACTCCTGCCTACGAACAATCACCTGAATCTGACCTATATGTATACGCAAATGAAGGCAAGGCCGATTATGTATATAAAGTCAATTTGAAATTCTTAAGTCCTGAACCAGGAAATCATAATTATTTCATATCAGTCAAGACAGGTAAAATCCTGAATAAATTTAATACACTAGATGAAGTGACGGGGACCAATTCCGTCGGAACGGGCACCGGCGTCTTAAACAATACCGTGTCATTGAACACTACCTTATCCAGCGGCCGATACTATTTACAGGACAATACACGCGGTAAAGGCATCTACACTTATAATGCCAATAACCGTTCAAAATTGCCTGGTACACTCTTTTCCAACACGACAAATGCTTTCACTACTTCTACCGATAAAGCTGCGGTTGATGCCCATTATTATGCAGGTAAAACCTATGATTATTATAAATCCACATTTGGACGGAACTCTTATGATGGAAATGGAACCATCCTGAAATCAACCGTTCATTATGGCTCAAGATACAATAATGCATTCTGGGATGGCACCCAAATGGTTTACGGTGATGGAGATGGCACGACTTTCATCCCATTGTCCGGCGGTCTGGATGTCGTTGCACATGAACTGACGCATGCCGTGACTTCCTCGGAATCGAACCTTACCTATCAGAATGAATCCGGTGCTTTGAATGAAGCGATTTCTGATATATTTGGCACCGTCGTCGAATTCAAGAACCAAAGTGCCAAAGCCGATTATTTGGTCGGAGAAGATATTTACACACCTAACATTTCCGGTGATGCACTCCGTTCAATGGCCAATCCTACATTGAATGGTGACCCTGACCATTATTCGAACCGCTATACGGGAACGGGTGATAACGGCGGAGTCCACACGAACAGTGGAATCATCAATAAGGCGGCCTATTTGATTTCTGCCGGCGGAACTCACCATGGTGTGAGCGTATCCGGGATTGGCATCGATAAACTGGGAACCATCTTTTACCGGGCAAACACGATTTATTTAACTTCCTCGTCGACATTTTCACAAGCCAGGGCGGCAGTCGTACAAGCGGCCTCTGATTTATACGGTTCTAGCAGTGCAGAAGTCACAGCTGTCAAAAATGCCTTTACAGCTGTCGGTGTGAATTAAGGGATTTACCTATATGACCGACACCTCCCTAGCTTCACTTCTAGCGGAGGTGTTTTTTTATTGTAATGGATAATCGGGGCTCTCCCGATTATTTCAGCCGTTCGCTACCTTTTTTCGTCCTTCATGTGACAAATTCCGTCCTACGGTACCGGTAGAGCCTCAATAAAAAACAATCGTGCCGTTTGCTAAAATTGATTAATTCCGTAAAATAGTTGCTTTTCTTCTTATTAACTGTCAAGCTTAGATGATCTGGACTATATTGAATAGAACAAGTAGGTGACGAACATGATTGAAGTTAAAACTTCCACACTCAGTGATGGTGAGTTCAATAGAGGCGTATTCGCAACACGAGACATTAAAAAAGGTGAGCTTTTGCATGAGGCACCTGTCATTGCTTATCCGAACGAGGAGCATGTTTTCATAGAGAAGACATTGCTGGCTGATTATGCGTTTGAATATGGAATTAACCATACTGCCATGCTTTTAGGTTATGGCATGCTGTTTAATCATTCTTATACACCCAACGCTACGTATGACATAAACTTCAAGAATCATACGTTTGATTTCTTTGCTTACACCGACATAAAAGCAGGAGAAGAAATCCTGATTAATTATAATGGTGAAGTCGATAATGAGGATCCGCTTTGGTTCAATAAAGAAAATGACGGTGAAGATGAAGCTGAATGATCATTGACCATTCATGAAAGCACTTGTACTTTTGAAAAACCTTTCCAAGGTTTTCGAAAGAAACGGGTGCTTTTCCTTTTTCCTTTTACCGGCTTGATGAATTCACTGCTGGGTTTTAATCGTTCACTAAAAGGATGTTAAGCAATTAAAAAGCCCCATTAAGAACTACTTAATGGGGACAGCTTGACGACAAAAGAAAGTTCGGGATGCTCTCACCCCGAACCATGATTTTATTATACGAATGAACCCTCTCAAGGTTGAAGAAATGTGCGACACAGACGCTTGCTTTGATGAGACTTGGCAGACAGTCGGCGGAAAGGGAGCGGATTTCTGAAATCAACTGGCACTTTTTTTAAGAAAAAAATGACTGTAAACTAGTTCTTCACTAATTTACAGTCAGGTCTCATTAAAACTTTTAATGGGGTTATTCCACCTTAACGTACGGATGGGTTACTTGATTTAGTTTTGGTTATTGATTGGAATTGGCTCTTAACCTTATCAATGGTTTCCGGTGTCGCTAAGGACCTTATTTGACTCATGGTTTTTTCACGGGTTTTCTTATTGCGCATTAAAAATGCGGCTGTTCCTATCAGGACGGTTCCAAGCATTTTGTTTGATGGCATGTTAGTTTCCTCCTTCAAGTTAGTCATATATAGTATTCCCTCTATCAGCTGATTTAAACAAAAGCATCCTTTTGAGAGAGTAGTTTCGCTTTTATTCATCATCGCCCAGGCTTTCAATATACTTTATGCTTTCGGGATTTTTCACCACTTTTTCAGCTTGATCCGGGTCAGCTTTCTTTTGCTTCATATTGTAAAGTTTATATGTCAGCACTCTTTTCACTGACTCGTTAATTCTATCGATTGGAACTTCCCCTGCTTTCACTGCTTGGAGTAATCCGTTATATACTTCAAGCTCATGGGAATATTCATGACAGACAAGTAATAAATCAGCTCCTGCAAGGATTGCCTGCTTCCCCAGCTCTTCATAGGAGTAATACTTGTTCACAGCACCCATTTCCAAATCGTCGGTAACGACAAGTCCTTCATATTTGAGTTTCCCACGAAGCAGTTCTTCTATGATGATTTTAGAAAGGCTTGCTGGTTTTTCTTTATCATAGGCTGGATATTTAATGTGGGTCACCATCACGAAAAACTTTTGGTTATCCATTTCACTTATGATTTTCTTGAAAGGATAAATATCCGAATTTTCCAGATCCAGTTGGTTTGCCTCCACGGAGGATGTTTCGACATGCGGATCGATTTCGCTGCGTCCGTTTCCAGGAAAGTGCTTCAATGCACCAGTTATCGATACATCGTTCAAGCCTTGAATGGCTTTCTTTCCGTATTGATAGACCTTTTCGGGATCTTTCCCAAATGAACGTTTATCCGTTTGCGATAGATCTAGTACAGGGGCGAAATTAATGTTAATCCCCATGGATCCAAGTTCTGTTCCATTCAATTTGGCAACTTTGTACACTTCTTCAATAGAGGCATTTTTTCCAAGATCCTGTTGGGCAGGGAGTGGCGATACCCTTTCCTTCATCCTGATGATGTCCCCTCCTTCCTGATCGATGGCCACCATCAACGGAAGCGAATGTGTACTTTGATTGGCCGTTTGCTGAAGCGAATTGGATAACCTGGCCACTTGTTTAGGTGATTTCATATTGCGGTCAAAATAAATGACGCCTCCTATATGTTTTTGTTCGATAAGTTCCGTAATTTCATTGCCCTTTTCAGTTCCCTTGAAACCGACCATCATAAGCTGCCCGATTTTTTCTTCAAGCGTCATTTTTTTCAGCAATTGTTCTATTTTCTCATGGCTATCCGCTTCGGCGTCTTTCCCTTTTTCCACTCTGGAATTCACATTGATATTCAACTGAATGAACAATATTGAAAAAGCGAGGATTGCGATGAAAAGCAGGCCTATATAAATTTTTTTATTCTTCATGATTTGACCTTCATTGACATTTTCTCTGTCCTTCCTTGATTGCCCTTTTTGATTTCGATGCACACTTCTTAATCATGTTCATAAAGTGTCAATTCTATATCATCAATGCGTATTTTTTTGCATAAAGCATTAGCCACGCACCATACTACAAACATAGCCTAATTAAAAGGAGATGCCCCCCATGAACGGAATGTTGAAGAATCTTGCCGTCACCTTCAGCCATGCAGTCGATTATGCAAAAGAAAAAATAACAGCCTTTACAGGAACAACCCCTGTTACGATAGCGGAATTGAGTGAGCACATCATCAATCAGCCTGAAACAAAACTAATCAGGAAAAACCTTTTAGGGATACCTTTTTCTTTTTATCATTTACAAAAAGAAGACGTTACGTACTATTTGGAAATGAAAAGCTCACAGATTCTCCAATTGGATGTTCAAGCGCATAATCATCCGATTGTGTCTTACAGGTCTTATCGAGATAAATCCAGCTTGCCCACGGCCATTAGATTTCCTAAAACCCTTTTATCCGAATGACACTTTGGTACAAATATAAAAAAGCTGATATTCCCTGCAATGGGGATATCAGCTTTTTTTCTTATAGGGAGAAAAAACGTTCTCTTTCACTTGAAATCCAATTCTCGGTATCTTCTTCATCCTTTTTAACCAAGCGGTTAACGAGGATATCATGCCAAATGTAATTTTCGAGAAAATTGATATGAATGGGATCATCTGTGTAGAACGCCGTTTCTCTCGTTTCCGGAGAAGGGCCGTAAATCGTCTCCTTGCCATCGATGGATAAGATGAACCATTTGTTTTCTCCGATATTTTCCACATAGCTTGTTTTGCGATGTATATCTATACCTGATAATGGTTTTTCAACCTGAAATGCAATCCCCTTGAGAGTGCAATGCGCAGCAATCCCTTTTAGCTCTTGTTCAAGTTTTCCATACATCTCGTCCCATAAGGAAACCACCACCCTTTTCTCGGCTTTTTGAATCAAAGTACGGCAAAAGGAAAGGATGTGCCCTTCACCCTTAAGCGTCATTACACGATTGTCGGACATCGGTTCGATTTTCTCGAATTGTTTCAGTGTATGGCTGATGGATTGATAGGTATCGTTCCATTTTGATTGGACAGATTCCAGAAACACATCGACTGGTAGCGGTGAATATTGTATCGAGTCATTGATTTCCTCTTTTAAGACGATTCCTTCTTCTTGCAGTCCATTTAATATTTCATAGATGCGGGCCCTGGGAATTCCTGATTCCTTGCTTACTTGATAGGCACTGGTTGGACCTTGGCGAACCAAAGAAACATAAGCCTTTGCTTCATATTGACTAAACCCGAGAGACTGTAGTTTTTGAATGATATCTTGCATAGTACCTCCTAGTGCTTTTAGTAAGTTATATGCCTATCATACCAAATCTCTTATCGAAATCTATTCGATTTCAAATGGTATGACTCATAATGTTCTTATTTACAGAACGGGTTTTATTAGTTACTATTTAAATAGTGACTAAAAGAAAAACTTGGGTTATGGCTTGAGCATAACAAGCATTTCAGCCATAACGCCATTGATACGGAGGCTTCTTGGATGGAGGAAATACATATTTCAACACTCTTGCTGCTGATGTTTTTCGGATTTTTGGCAGCATTCATTGATTCTGTGGTAGGCGGCGGGGGCCTGATTTCCATACCCGCTTTATTATTTTCAGGACTTCCCCCTTCTCAAGCGATCGCAACGAATAAGCTAGCAAGTTCCATGGGGTCTTTAACAAGTACCATTGCCTTCATTCGCTCAGGTAAGGTTGATTTTCGATTGGTTTCCAAACTTTTTCCACTGATTTTCATAGGTTCCCTGCTAGGCGCTTGGGTTGTTAATTTCGTCTCGCCTGAATTATTAAAGCCAATGATCTTGGTCCTATTAATAGCTATTGCCATTTATACCTTTTTTAAAAAGGACTGGGGACAGAAATCGACTTACCATAAACTCACATGGCAAAAGGCTGCACTATTTGCGTTAGCTATATTTGCCATTGGTTTTTATGATGGGTTTTTGGGCGCTGGAACGGGATCTTTCATTCTGTTTGCCTTTTTAATGATTGGCTTTGATTTTTTGCACTCTGCAGGAAATGCAAAATTTTTGAACTTCGGAAGCAATCTGGCAGCACTGATCATGTTCATATTCCTTGATACCGTCAACTTTTCCTATGGAATACCGATGGGGATCTCCATGATAGCAGGTGCATTGGCCGGATCTAAATTCGCCATTAAAAAGGGAGTGGCCTATGTAAGGGTATTATTTATCATAGTAACCGTCATTCTGATCTTGAAAAATATAATGGATTATTTAATGGGCGGCTAATTTTTTTTAAAAAATAAAATACAGCACATGTTCCCGCCACAGAATGTGACATATAGGAATTATTTGGGTATATGATAGATATAGACTGTGTCGGAAGGTGTGATTGGATGATTGAAAAGTGGAATGGCGAAGAAATGGCAGATGTATCGGGGCAAACCATTGTGATTACTGGTGCAAATAGTGGAATTGGCTTCGAAACGGCTTTTGCACTGGCCGGTAAGGGGGCAGAGATCACCCTTGCAGTCCGGAATGCTTCGAAGGGTGAAAAGGCAGTCGATAGAATCTTATCGGTCCATCCTAAAGCAACTGTACACGTGATGCAGCTGGATTTAAGTGATTTAAGCAGCATTCGGCATTTTGCTGATTCCTTTCAGGAAAACTATGACTCTCTATCCGTCCTCATCAATAACGCAGGTGTGATGATTCCGCCATACAGTAAGACGAAAGATGGTTTCGAACTGCAATTCGGCAGCAATCATCTCGGTCATTTTGCTTTGACAGGACTCCTTCTTCCGCGTATCCTTTCTACGCCAAAATCACGTGTGGTCACATTGAGCAGCTTGGCCGCCATCAATGGATTTATAGACTTCGAAAACCTAAATGGTGAAAACGGTTATAAACCAATGAAATACTATGGGCAAAGCAAGCTGGCCAATCTGCTCTTCGCCCGCGAATTACAGAATAAATTCAACCAGCATGATACAAACCCGATGAGCATTGCCTGTCATCCGGGCCTTTCCCATACTAATCTCATGTCTCGCGGATCTGGCAAACCCATAAATAGATTCGTGCATTTTCTTTCGAAAACCATCACCCAGCCGGCGAGTATGGGAGCATTGCCTACCCTTTATGCCGCAACGGAACCTACATTAACAGGCGGGGAGTATATCGGACCCGATGGAAAGAAGAGCAGAAAAGGCTTTCCGAGAAAAGACGATATCATCGATTCCTTATATAATGAAGAAACCTCGAAAAGATTATGGAGTATTTCGGAAACCTTGACAGAGGTCGAATATCGTTTCACTGAAAGCATGACGCCAAAATGACTCTATCATTCCCCTGTTTTCACTCATGAACAGTGCAAAAAGAAAGAGGGAGCATAATGCCCCCTCTTTTCGCTTTCATCATTCAGCGTCAAAAACTTCGACTTTTTCCATTTTGTCGCCATTTTTCATAGCTTTAGCTGTTTCAAGTCCAGATGTCACTTTACCGAATACTGTGTGAACACCGTTAAGATGCGGTTGTGGTTCGTGCACGATAAAGAATTGGCTTGAGCCTGTATCTTTTCCGGCATGTGCCATCGATAGGCTTCCTGCCTCATGTTTGTGAGGGTTGCCTTCTGTTTCACATTTGATTTGCTTGCCGCTTCCGCCTGCACCTGTACCTGTTGGATCTCCGCCTTGGCTTACGAAACCAGGGATGACACGGTGAAAGACTACACCATTATAAAAACCTGTGTTTGCCAGGTTTTCGAAGTTAGCCACTGTGTTCGGTGCTTCGTTCGGGAAAAGGTCGAATTCGATCTTTTCTCCATTTGCCATAAGTATGTATCCTTTTTTAGCCATGTAAAACATCTCCTTTAATATGAACTGAACTGAATCAAATCTAATAGTACCATTTTTAGAAGCAGAAAGAAAAGCAAGCGCTACTTATTTCGAATTGTATCATTATACATTCCTATATTTTTTCTTTTATAATGGGGTAGATTCATTATTATAAGGGGGAACGAACCATGATACAGCAATTTGATGCATTAGTCGTGAACAAGCAAGATGATCAATTCACCGTTAACATTCAGCAACTATCACTTGATGATCTACCTCAAGGGGAAGTGCTCATCCGTGTTCATTATTCCGGTGTGAACTATAAAGATAGCCTTGCAGCAATTCCAAATGGAAACATTGTCAGCAGCTATCCGATCGTTCCGGGAATTGACATGGCTGGTGTTGTCGTTTCATCTGAGGATTCCCGCTTTAAAGAAGGAGACGAAGTCATTGCGACCTCCTACGGGATTGGCGTTTCCCAATCAGGGGGCTATAGTCAATTTGCCCGCGTTCCTGCAGAGTGGATCGTCCCGCTTCCTGATGGCCTTACAATGAAAGAGGCGATGATCATCGGAACGGCCGGTTTCACTGCAGCCTTATCGGTTCTGCGACTGGAAGAAAATAACCTCACCCCTGAGCAAGGGAGCGTTCTCGTCACTGGTGCAACTGGCGGGGTCGGCAGTTTCGCAGTCTCGATCCTTTCCAAACTTGGCTATTCCGTTGAGGCGAGTACAGGAAAAGATTCGGAACATGGATATTTGAAGGAAATCGGCGCGGCGACCATTGTATCGCGTGAAGATGTATTTAATGGCAAGCTGCGGGCACTGGGCAAACAGAAGTGGAGCGGGGCGGTAGATCCCGTCGGCGGTGAACCGTTAGCTTCAGTCCTTAGCCAAATCAAGTATGGCGGAGCTGTGGCGGTCAGCGGATTGACAGCTGGTACAAGCCTGCCAGCCACCGTCTTTCCATTCATCCTAAGAGGGGTTAATCTACTTGGGATCGATTCGGTCAATTGCCCGATGGATACAAGATTGAAAGTTTGGCATCGCCTTGCCACCGACTTTAAACTCGAAAAATTAGAACAGCTCATTCAACAGGAAATTACACTTGAAGAATTGCCTGACGTCCTTCCTACCCTATTAAAAGGGGAAGCAAGAGGCAGGACGATCGTTAAGCTATAAACCAAAAAAGTGACGAGAGCATGGCTTCTCGTCACTTTCATTGTGAACTTTCATTGATGGGAAGACTGATATCTACAATCGTCCCTTCTCCCACTTCGCTGCTGAAATGAATTTCCCCATTATGCTCATGGATGATTTTAGTACTGACCATGAGCCCAAACCCCGTTCCTTTTTCAGATATGCTATAAAAAGGCTGCCCTAGATGCTCCATGCGCTCATTTGAGATTCCGCAGCCTGAATCAATGAATCGGATCATCGCAGAGTCTCCTCCATGGTGTAACTGTATATGAAGTTTGCCGCCATTCGGCATGGCTTCTATCGCATTATTGACGACATTCGTGAATACTTGTTTTAACTGATTCGGTTCGCCAAAGACAGATGCCGAATCCGTATTATATTCCTTGATGATTTCAACATCATTCAAAATCGCTTGTAACTCGGCTAACGTAATCACACTATCCAATATATCGTTAAGCTGGATGTATTCACAAACCTTCGCTTCAGGCTCTGCTAAACTTAAAAATTCATTGGCCAGGGTTTCAATTTTTTCCACTTCGCTGACCGTCATTTCAAGATAGTCCTTTTGCTCAGGATTTTCCCTTAATAATTGTAAAAATCCTTTGACCGTAGTTAATGGATTTCTTAATTCGTGCGCGATACCCGCAGCCATCTGTCCTACCGCTGATAACATATTGGATTTACAGAGCATCTCATCGGTCTTTTTACGCTCCGTAATATCCCTGCAGAATACTTGTATGGCCGGTTGACCTTTATAAATAATCGGAAGACCGAGTGTTTCTCCATAAAATACTTGTCCGTCAAGTCGAATGAACTTTTGTTCCAGTAAACCAACCGCCTGATGATCATCTCTCATGATATCGATTCTTCTTTGTACACTTTCCCGGGACTCCAGGTGAACGAACTGAAAAACCGATTTACCGATAATATCTTCCACACTATCCATCCCAAGCATTTTTGCCCCCATGGGATTCATATACTCGATGATCCCATTGCGATGTACAAAAATCGCTTCAGGTGACACCTCCACTAAACTGCGATACCTTTGCTCACTTTCCTTCAAGGCAGCTTCAGCAAGTTTTTGATTCGTGATATCCCGATAAACGAAAACCAGAGCGCACGGCTCATTTTCATCATCCCGAATATTGAACAGGGAGATGCTTACATCGATTAACTGGCCATCCTTCCTTAGCCTGACCGTTTCAAAGCCTTTCTTTTGTACCCCTGCCTTAATCTGGTCATGCAATTCATTGACTGATTCCTTCAAGAAATCAGGAATAATAGGAAACGGACTGCCAATGAGCTCATCATTCGTCCAACCGAAAAACTCTTCAAAAGCTGCATTCACTTGAAGGGTTTTTCCTTCCAGATCAACAATGGAAATGGCGTCCGGGTTGTTCTCCATGAAAGACATAAATTTCTCGGTATTATCCTCCGGCTGTACTCCCATTTGCCCTTGTCCATAATTAATAAGCCTTTTACTCATCAATTTTTTATTCCTTTCTTATCCGGAAATTTACAGTCTCAATTTTACAGTATCAGTAAATCATTTGCCAGTTTTATCATATGATTTTTCCTAGTTAAAGACTGATGCACAAAGAGGCCAAACCTCCATAAGGTTCAGCCTCCTCCTTAAAATGTATTATAAATGTTCGGACATTCTGTACCTGTTGGTTCATAAAAGCAATGAAGCTTGAAACGCCCAACCAGGGGCTGATTATACCAGGTTTCCGGACAATCTCCCGGTGGCCTGAAGTACCATAGGCTAAATTTCGAGGGCCATAGCCTTTCACCACTTACGCTCCGGCGTGCAAGCCTTTTTTCCCTATCCCTTGCCCGCTGATAAAAATACCCCTTCTGTACAGCTTCAAAGGCATGCTCCTGATAAACCATATCTGGAATCGTCCTCAACCCTATGAAATCGGAACAATTCGACCTAATCCGATTGACCCCTACATTACCGATCATCAACATGCCTTGATCACCTTCACCCTCACCTTCCGCCCTAAGCAATCTTGCCAATAAGGCAATATCGGCATCAGTGTGCTTAACAACGGCCATCCCATCACCTCCACTTTTTTATCCTATGTCTTGGAGATGGAAAAATACTCCGTTTATTAACAAAATCTTCATAGATAGTACACGTCCTATCAATAATACAACCCTATACTTAAGTAAGGCTGGATAGCACGCGTGGCTATCATGGTATTTGGCGAAGGCGGGGCCGATACTTTCTTTATACATAAAAAAAGGCGACACACAATGTGCCGTCTTTTATCTTGTCATTCTTTCGCTTCAAATGCCGCTTCAAACGCCAATGATACCTTTTCGAACTCTTCATCCGATTCGATATCGAGCAGTTCACCTTCGCCTTCGACCCTGAAAAAGAAAATATCGATATCTTCATCTGTATCCTCTTCAATATCCTCAAGCAAACCTACTGCTACATATTCCGTTCCTTCTACATCCAATGATCCTAAAACCTCAACTTCATGGCCCTCATCGCTGTCATCAGTAAGGGTGAAAACTTCACCTTCACGAATTTTTCCCATACTACCTCTCCTTTCATATCCATTAATAATGGAGTTGTTTCAATAAGTATATCGACTATTCCATTTAGAAACAAATTTTGGCCCTGGAAAATGCTTAATTTCATTCTTTCCAAGAATAAAATCTATCAAGAAAAATTATGGAAGAAAAATATTATAACATAAGCCATTTATCATTTTTCAGTATTCACCAATACTTTCCCTATATTAACATCATTTAAAAAATCATCTAAAAACGCCTATAAAAATGTAATTTAATTCCGAATAATCTTATATATACTAATATTAGCATTTTGCATCTGGATATAATGAAGGAGGAAGATTTCTTGGCTGTGAAAAGGGTCGATCACATTGGCGTCGTTGTAAAAGATCTTGAAAAATCCATCGCCTTTTATCAAGATGTGCTGGATTTAAAATTAAAAGCACGCATCACTCATACTAATGGGGTAATCGAACTGGCATTCCTGGGTTACGAAGAGTCGGACGAAACAGAAATAGAATTGATTCAGGGATATAGCGACACACTGCCATCCGAAGCAACGATCCACCATTTTGCCATTACCGTGGATGATATCGAGGAAGAATATGCCCGGATCAAAAGCTTGGATAACACTGAGCTGATTGATGAAGAGATAGTCACCCTTCCAAATGGCTATCGCTATTTCTACGTATATGGCCCGGAAAAAGAGTGGATTGAATTTTTCCAAAGGTAAAAAGCAGAGTCTTAGAGACTTCTGCTTTTTTAACGTTCACTTTAAAAGCCGCTTCGTCAATGTTCAACAAAGTTTACAGTTAAAAACCCTTTTTTTACCAGTAGCCCTTGTTCAACATAGGCTCCTTTTCTTATGAATGATTTCCATAAAAAGTGAATGAAAGAAAGACTATTAAATCACCTTTCACCTCCCCGCTTCACCAGCTTGACTTCTTGACACCCGGCAGTTGCCCTTTATGAGCAAGCTCCCTAAAAACGATACGTGACATGTTGAATTTGCGCATATATCCACGGGGCCTCCCCGTTACTCCACAACGATTGTGGACCCTTGTCGGCGAGGAATCACGCGGGAGTTTGGCCAATGCGGCATAATCCCCTTTCTCCTTCAATTCCTTTCTAAGTTGTGCATACTTTTTGACCATTGCCAGCTGTTTTTCCGCTTTTATCACCTTGGATTTTTTCGCCATTTATATTCTCCTTTTTAAAGATCTTTTTTTTATAGATTCTATAAACTATTCACAATTCGTTCCGCTGTTTGTCTTGCTCCCGATATATTCCTCGATATCGGGAGCATGTTCACCAATTGTATGGATGGAGAACGTAAATATGGCATTGCAAAGAATTCCGTACAATGCAGCCATCATCATACTCGAATGCCTCCGCCAATAATAATCCATTCCAACATGAACTTCCCGCCTTTTACATCCATCTCTTCGATAAAACATAATCATTACGATTTAAACCTCAAAATTACTTCGTTTCACGGTGTAGCGTGTGTTTCTTTAATCGCGGACAGTACTTTTTCAATTCGATCCTGTCCGGGTTATTCCGCTTGTTTTTCGTCGTGATATAATTTCGATCCCCTGATTCTGTGCATGCTAAAGTAATGTTTACTCTCATTTTTGTTTCCTCCTAACGTTTTTTAATGAACGATTTCCGTAAATGCAGGCAATCGATCTTCATACAGAGACCAATCCTGCTGCAACTCGATTTCCGTTAATAAGCATTGATCTAATTCAGTTTCGATTTCCTGTTGATTCATTTGAATGCCAATCATCACCAGCTCCGTCATCCTGTCACCGTATACTGCATTCCACCGTTCCAATAATTCAGGTGCTTCCTTTAAAATTCGGTGCTGTTCTTCCTCAGGGTATGCTGCAATCCATTTACCGGCTGCTTGTAAGGTTAATGACGGTCCTGCCTGCGACAGCAAGCCTGCCGTATCATTTCTCGATGCCAGCCAAAGGAAGCCCTTTGCCCTCACCACTTGTACGGGCCAGTTTTCTAACCACTCCATTAGCCTCTCGGGATGAAAGGGTATTTTCCTTCTATAAACGAAGGAAGAAATCCCGTACTCCAGGGTCTCCGGAATATGCTCTTCATTCAATTCCTTTATCCAGCCGGCTCCTTGGCTCGCCTCTTCAAAATCAAATAAATGGGTATTCAATACATCCTTTAGCAGCACCTTGGAATGATTTGTTTCGATGATCCTCGCATCCGCATTCATTTTTTGAAGAACCGCTTTCAATTCCTCAACGGCTTCAGCATCAATTAGATCGATTTTATTCAACAGGATGACATTGGCGAACTCTATCTGATCTATTAATAGATCGACCACTTCCCTGCCATCCGCAGCATCAGTTGCCTGCATCCTGTCAATAAGTGTTTCTCCGGAAGTGAAGTCTTGCCAAAAGTTATACCCATCAACAACGGTGACCATCGTATCAAGCCGGCAATATTCCGCTAAATCAATTCCCATGCTTTCATCAACATAGGAGAAGGTTTGGGCTACAGGTACCGGTTCGCTTATCCCAGTCGATTCAATCACGATGTAATCAATGTCCCCTTGCTTCGCCAATTTCTCCACTTCAATCATTAAATCCTCACGAAGCGTACAGCAAATGCAGCCATTCTGCATTTCCACCAGTTTTTCATCCGTCCGGGTAAACCCTCCCTGTTTGACCAGAGAAGCATCAATATTGATTTCACTCATATCATTAACGATGACGGCAACCTTCAGATCATTCCTATTTTCAAGAATATGATTCAAAAGCGTCGTCTTTCCCGCACCAAGGTATCCACTCAATACCGTAACCGGAATTTTCTTCATCTCCATCGCTTCCCACTCCTTTACCTGATACCTTCGCATAAATCAAAATCATTACGATTTAAACACCGAAGCTATCTCTCATGTAAAAACACCCTTTAATAATAAAACGTAATCATTACTATTTGCAAGTTTTTTTCGAAATTACCCCCGAATACTTTTCCTGACAAATTTAATCACGATTGCTTCAATACTGCTGCAGGGAATCACGGATAAATGAAAGGTGCTGACATTCTTCATGAAATTAAAACAAAAATTAAATGGAAGCCCAATCACACATAACATCATGTGTAATGAACCTCCATTGAGTTTTATCATTTAATGTACGTTTGACAAGCTGCTGATCATCAACAACGTTTCATTTTCCAATACATTTTTCTTTTTCTTTGTTGCAAATCGAGAAAAAAATTATTGGTCACTATGCTTATTCCGCCATTTCCCACCCTGAAGATTTTACTGTCTTTTGTTCAAAAGTTTCAATTTCTCTCTGTTTCGTCAGTTTAGAAGCTTGTGACACGGACCACGTTAAATTCCCAAAAGCAATCACTGTCCCGATCGAGATAACTAACACCTTTTTACAAAGTATTTTCTTCAATAGCTTCCTCCTGAGAATGTATTGGAATACTCTAAATATAAACCAACATTGTTAACCTAGCATGTAGCAGCTGTAAATGTACGAAATTATTTTTGACATATGTAAACTTAAGTTTGCACACAAAAAAGCTGAGTGCATAAGCAGTCAGCTTTTCATAGGTACATCTTATTTATAAAACACTTTGTCGACGTTGTATTTAGCATGAAGCTTATTGATCATGTACGTTTCATAGATTTCACGTTCCATAGCGTCTTCGACTAAAAGAATGTCAATTTTCTTGACTTCATTACGATGCTCTTTAATCGGAGAAACATTATCCTCGAAATGCTTCTTGACCCTTGGTCTTAATTTACGGGCCTTACCGACAAAAATCAGTTCATCATTCTCATTGTAAAACAAGATGATGCCGCCTTTATCACGGGGAATCAAATGAAAATCGATAAACCCGTAAATTTCAGGAATGACAGCTTCGTCTCCTTCTATAACTTGCTTTCTTTGTTTGATGCTTATATCCGCTGCAGGGATTTCAATTTTAATCATTACAATTCACGTCCTCTATTTGTATAAAGTGAAACTTTCAATCGGAATCGAAACTCCGGTTTCACGCCAAGCTTATCACTTCAATCTTAAAGGTAAATGGTATCATAATTATGAGTGAAAAGCCATGTATGCCTTGATCGGTTTTGGATTAAATATAAAGAAGAAGACTCGCTGGGAGCCTCCTTCTTTGTCTGAAATATCCGTTACCACCTGTGAGCCTTTGCATTGCTTCTTAGTATAATGTTTGTTTGTGATTCTTGCGTGTGGCCATTAACTTGAGAATTTGAACGCTTAGGTCTTGTCCAATTATGGTGAAACTTTTGAGAATGTGGATCTAATTGATCTTTATAGCTCATTCTGTGTCACCTCATCATTAGGATTTGGATATTCCGTTCAGTGATAGTAATCTCCATCACTTGTTCTAGTATTTTATTTTTCCAAGGCATTTATACATATTCTTTAAAAAGCGAATTCAGCTGACTTGCCTTTTGCAAGGACTTCCCCTTCTTCATCCACCGCATCACTTGTCATGACGGATATGCCCTTTATGTTTCCATCATTTAGAATGAAACCAATGTTTCCGCTTTTTGAACCGTTTCCTTCTATTTCACCAGCAAGTTCTTCTAAGTAGATATCATCTTCCCATGTCAGATGTTCTCCTCTGTCCGTTTCAAGGAAAGCAACTGGGGAAAACTTAATTTTTTTATCCGTATTGTTTTTGATTTCCACGTTCATTTTTACGATATCGAAATCTTCATCATGCGTATAGCCGTGGAAGAAATCAATCATGCTGTAATCCGGAGTAGCATGCATCACTTTCATTTCTTTGACCTTAACCTCGATCGGGCCAACATTCACTGTTTCATTCACTTTTTTATAGGCCTTCAAAGTTAATTCGCCTTTTGCATCGGAAACGTTCTGACCGATCTGATTCAATTTTATATCATCAGGAAGCTGTGGATTCGGAACATAGACATCCTTTTTTACCAGTGGTCGTGCAACTTCCTCTGTTTTTTCTTTAGCTGTCGTTTCTTCTTTGTAAGCTGGTTGTGTATTAAGAGCACCAAAAGCAGTTAATAACAGGGCACCAATCATCAGTCTGTTCATTGAATCCCTCCCTGAAGTTTTTTTACTTCTTTAATAGATCAAAAATGATTTTGGCATGATCCGTGTTATCGACCTGTCCTGCAAACCGTTCTTTATATGGTCCATATGCGTAGACCGGAACATCTTCACCTGTATGTCCCCCGGTAGTCCATGCAGTATTGGTCCGATTATCGAATATGGCTTCGATGGCATTATCGACGTTCGTCACATTTTTTGATTTGGCAGCTTCTGTTACCGTTTTGATTTCACCGTCAGTTAGCTTCACTTCATTTTGATCAATATATTGCTTTAACGTCTTTTCAACATCGGCCCCTTTGACGATGGCATCCGCCATGAAGTCAGGGGTGCGTTTGGCTGCCTTGATCGGTTCACCATACCAGTTATATATTCCTTTTGCCCCGATCGAGAATCCTCCTGTAGAGTGATCCGCAGTAGCCACCACTAAGGTATGTTTGTCTTTCTTCGCAAATTCAATGGCCGCTTTGTATGCTTTTTCAAAGTCTTCCATTTCACTCATTGCACCTACGATATCATTATCATGTCCGGCCCAATCGACCTGGCTTCCCTCGACCATAAGGAAGAATCCATCTTTGTCTTTATTCAAGCGCTGGATCGCCGAACTTGTCATGTCTGACAAAGAAGGCGTTTCACTTGGGCGGTCAATCATTTTCGGAAGTCCCTCAGAAGCGAATAAACCAAGGACCTGTTCATTTTTATCCTTAAGCATTTGATTTTTATCAGTCACATAACTGTAACCGTCTTTTTCGAAGGCTTTCGTCAAATTGACATCAGGCCGGACAAAATTGGACTTCCCACCGCCCAATAGGACGTCAATTTTATGTTTTCCCTTGATTAAGTCATTATAATAATCGTCTGCGATTGAATTCATGTTTTTCCGATTTTCATCATGGGCGCCAAAAGATGCAGGTGTAGCATGAGTGATTTCTGAAGTGGCAACCAATCCCGTCGCTTTTCCTTTTTCCTTTGCTGCTTCCAATACGGTTTTGACTTCAGATTTATCGTTATCCACTGCAATCGCAGCGTTATAAGTCTTCACTCCGGAAGACATTGCCGTTGCAGCTGAAGCTGAATCCGTTATATTTTGTGCAGAGTCTTCTGGGTAAGTCATCTGCTGGCCAACCAAGTATTTATCAAACTCTGTCCGTTCTGCCACCTTCGTACCAGGGTTATCTTTTAAATACCGGTAAGCGGAGGTATAGGAAACACCCATGCCGTCACCGATCAGGAAAATCACGTTCTTGATTTCCGGTTCTTTTTTTGTCTTATCCTTTGCCGAAACACGATCCGCAGCGGACCATGATAAACCTCCAAATGCTAATGCAGAAGCCAGTGTGATGGGCAATACCTTTTTACTCCATGTGCGATTCAAATGAATAGCCTCCCTTTAATGTTTTCTATTTAATTAAACTATAGGTGAAGAAGATGAACTCAATGTCAAGGCAATGTAAAAATGCAGCAGGATAATTGTTAAGACAAAGTAAAGGAGACATGTCACGGAATTGCATGCCACTTTTATGAGGGATGTTGGTTGTTGGAGAAAAATCACCAGTAGTGGGGCATGTTACAGGGTTTAGCGGAGTTAACACCAGCGTGGGTAAGTGATCTTTCATTTAACTTCTTCAAATCAGGGTGATTTGAAAGTGCTAAAAAATTAATGGACAAAAGAAAATAAAGCACCCTATCAGGATGCTTCAGAGTCAGACTGCCTATCCCTACAGTTTATCCAGAAATCCGCTCTCTTTCCCCCGGCTGTCTGCCAAACCTCATCAAAGCAAGCGCGTTTGGAGTCTCGGCTAGCTAGCTATTCGCCAGAAGTGTCACAAATTTCTTCAATTTAATAGGAGTTTTATAAAAGAGTAAAAAACCATGGAATAAACTAGTCTTAAACAGTTCGGGATGAGACCAGCCTACAATTTTTCTTTAGGGCGGAAAGCGAGTGCCGGGAGTGGAATCAACGTTTCAGTTGACATTAAAGAAATCCGATCCCTTTCCGCCCCCCTTTGTCGACAAAACTGAAGCTCTCCATTCAAAGGGCTTTTTGCACGATTACTTCATTCTACAACTAAACATTCCAAAGCACGGGCCGCATTCACTCTCGCCAACTCGATTGAATCGGCAGTCGACAGGGCGACTGCGACCCTTCTACCTGCCTTTGTAACAGGTTTTCCGAAAAGACGCACTTGTGTATTAGGTAAAGCCAAAGCCTGTTCAACACCGACTATAGAATATTCCGATAACTCATCCTGCGCTTTTAATGGACGGCTGGCACCTGGGCTGATCAGCTTGATTTCCGGGATGGGAAATCTTAGAATCGCCCGAATATGCAGGGCAAACTCCGACAAATTCTGAGTCACTAAAGTCACTAGTCCCGTATCATGAGGACGTGGGGAAACTTCACTGAAATAGACTTTATCCCCTGAAAGGAAAAGCTCAACCCCGAATAATCCGTACCCTCCAAGTTCATCCGTAATAGCATGGGCAATTCTTTTCGCTTCCATGATTTGCGCTTCTGTCATATTATGCGGCTGCCAGGATTCAATATAATCCCCGCCCTGCTGAATGTGACCGATTGGGGCACAAAACATGGTACCATTTATGGCCCGGACAGTAAGCAGCGTGATTTCCGAATCAAAACGGATAAATTCTTCAATGATCACCCGTCCATTTTGAACCCGGCCGCCTTCCATCGCGATCCTCCAGCAATCCTCCAGGTCACCTTCCGTGCGGCACACACTTTGCCCTTTACCTGAGGAACTCATCAGCGGTTTTACGACATTGGGAAATCCAACTTCCTTGGCAGCTTGGACAAATTCTTCATATGTATCGGCGAATTTGTAGGCTGCGGTCGGAATCTCCAGGGTTTCAGAAGCCAACCTCCTGATTCCTTCACGATCCATAGTCAATTTAGCCGCTCTTGCCGTCGGAATGACATGAAAGCCTTCCTCTTCCAATTTGATTAATTCAGATGTAGCGATGGCTTCGATTTCCGGTACAATCAAATCGGGTTGTTCTTTTTCCACAATTCCCCTTAGTTGTTCCGCATCCAGCATATCGATCACATAACTGCGATGAGCCACTTGCATGGCAGGTGCATGTTCATAGCGGTCTACAGCAACGGTCTCCACACCAAGTCTCTGTGCTTCAATTATGACCTCTTTCCCCAATTCACCCGAGCCCAATAATAAAATCTTTTTCGATTTATACATTCAGTCTCTCCTCCTCCATATCCTCAAAATCATTATATACGAACTATAAATGAATAAACATAAATATTTATTCGTATTTTCATTTAAAATGCACCAAAAACATTAAACAAACGTATTTCATTTAAGTTTTTTTAAATACACACTTGACAAATAGGAATAATAAGCATTATGCTAGATGAAAATATATACGCTGACCAGTTCACTGGAGGCTCCCTATTCAACATGAGTAGGGAGCCTTTTCGTTTTTATCAATAAGGGAGGAAATACACTATGCAAAAGGAATTGGTAAGGCCCATTTTCCCTATTTTGAATGAGAAGAAAAATGGCCGCTTTGAGGATATGAAGTACATCAATCTGCCTGACAGATTATTCTTCGAATGGTGCCGGCAGCAATATGCCCTGAATAGAGGGGTTTACAATGCAATCGATAATTGGTTCTATCAATATGGCATTGACCATATACTTTACCGAAGGATCAACCTATTAGCCTTTTTGGAATTTGCTGCTCCCCCGGCACAAGCAGCCGGAAAGACAAAGTTCATTAAATTTGGCAGTGGCGGACTAACAAAAAAGCTGCAGGAGTTCATTGCAGATTAACCTGAATCTTATAGTGCCCTTATCAGTAATACGCCCATTCTCATCCTACTGGTAAGGGACACTTATGCGAATGTCGAAATTTGCATTACGATTATTTTTGAAAATGTAAGCGCTTTCTATTATAATGAAATTAGGTTGGATGGCATGCGTGGCCGTCACAGTATTTGGCGTAGGTGGGGCCAATACTAGCGTTAAGGAAGTCAAACTTCTTACCGTAAAACTTTAGAATTCCTTTTGTTAAGGGCTGCAATATTACTGGGACATGGAGAATGTCCGTTAATTTCAGGCTAAAAAGCGTGTCATTCATGCAATCGATAAGTAAAGCATGACTTTACTTATTTTTTGCAGCAGCCCTCATCGTTTCAAGTCTAATAGTTTATAAGACTAAAAAGCTCTTCCCCATGGTAACGGAGTTGAGCTTTTTCATTTGGTCAAAATTCACATATATAACCCTGCCAAGAAAATTCCAAGCGACTTCTGATAAATCTCATCGAACTGTGATATAGGGAGGGGATTCGTTCCTTTGCCCAGCTCCACGGTAAACCCCGGCCTGCGCCAATCCTGAATGAACCAATCCTTATACCCTGCGTAACTATTGGCGGATTTTACAGGCTCATATCCACTGACCCTCGCAAACTCATTGACTATCGTTTCCGACTCGGGCGGTTCCAAACCTTCAAACCCCCAATAAATGACTTCTCCCTGGGTATGGAACGCAAGGACTTTGCCAAAATCACGTTTTCTTGTCAACTCTGACATTGCAATGGCCTCTGGCTGTGTAAGCGGCCCTTCCCCGGAATAATTTGCCGGACCTGGCTCCGTTACATTATTGCGTTCTTTTTCCAGTTCCCATTTGGCGGGAAATTGATCATTCAGATCCACCCCGTTAATATTTGCCTTCCAGCCAGAGAAGTCTTCGCTTCCATTATTCCATTCCACGAGCCGTCGCCTCAATGACTCATCTGCAGGAGGGCCTTTAAGAACCAACTCCACTCCGTCCGGATTCACCATTGGGACGATCGACAGCATCGTCTGTTGATAAAAGGGAAACAGAGATAGACCGCGGATGTCTGCCTGATTCGTGATCGCGAGTAAATAATCATTTAAAAAGGTCATGATCACAGGCGTCGTTATCCACTCATTCGCATGAAAGGAACCATTATAGTGAACTCGTTTGTTACCATTTCCAATCAGCACTTCAGGGATATCCCTTTCAAGCACAGAGTCTCCGATCGGGGAGGTTTTAATAAATGGATAGATAGTTTTCAACCGTCTTACATCGGTCATCATTGTCTCATAATCATATTCCCGGTTTCCTTGAATTAGCCTCCAAGTAATCCTTAATGGCACAGAAATTGTCTGACCAACTTGCAGGGCATTCGGGTTGAGATTGGGATTAACCAAAAATAGGGCATCCAATGAAAGATTACGTGACCTGGCAATTGCCCATAACGAATCACCTTGTTTAATATTATAACTGGTCGTCGTAAAGCCAGGAATTTTGATTTGTTGGCCAATCATAAGTGCAAGTGGATCAATCCCACTATTGGAATCAATAATAAGTTGGTAATTCACCTTGAATAATTGGCTATAATACCACAAGGAATCATTTTGCCGCACAAAAACGTCCATACTGCACCTCCTCTTAACCAAATGTATGCTGATTCGATTTAATTATTGCTTTGACATTGTTCTGCTCCTGACTGAAATCTTCGAGCAATTTGCTTTTCATCAATTAAGAAAATGCCAAGCTCCATTCCCTCCCCATCCAACCTTTTAAGTGAGAGCTGGATTTTCTTGTAAATTGGACTACCAACTAAAACCCGATTCTTATTACTAGTCATTAATTCCACCCTTTACCGAATCTAAGTAACTGGCCCCCAATTAATCTGACAGCATGACTTCCTTACAAACATTTATAACTATATATTCTTACCGAACTTGTCGGGTGTCATTTATATAACGGAGCCCTCCATAAACAAACAAAACAGGCACCCATTCATGAATGGATGCCTGTTTTCATTTAATAGATTGGTAGTTACATATTTTGCGCTTCTTGCGGTACGGGCAAACCTAAACCTTCGGCTATGCGCGTTCCGTATTCCGGATCGGCTTTGTAAAAATGTCCGATTTGACGAAGCTTGATTTCTTCCAATTCCACAGGTTTCATTGCGCCCACGATCGTGTCAACAAGGCGAATTTTCTCTTCGGCACTTAATAGACGGTATAAGTCACCTGCTTGAGTGTAGTGATCATCACTATTATGACCGACTTGTGCAGCTTTCCCAGTCACCTCGAAAGGAGTGACTTTATTTTCCGTTGTTTCGGCAGGGCCGTCAAAACTATTCGGCTCATAATAAACAGATCCCTTACCATTGTCATCTGCACGCATGAAGCCATCACGCTGATAGTTGTTCGCCTCCACTTTCGGACGGTTCACCGGAAGCTGGTTATGATTCGAGCCCACACGGTAACGGTGTGCATCTCCATATGCGAATAGGCGTCCTTGAAGCATCTTGTCTGGGGAAGCTTCAATTCCCGGTACGAATGTTCCCGGTGAGAACGTGGCTTGCTCTACTTCAGCAAAGTAGTTTTCAGGATTTCTGTTCAATACCATGCGACCAAGCTCGATCAGTGGATAATCTTTTTGAGACCATACCTTCGTCACATCGAATGGATCGAAACGGTATGTATCCGCATCTTCCAGAGGCATGATCTGAACATATAATTTCCATGCAGGGAAGTCCCCTTTTTCAATGGCATTGAAAAGATCTTCCGTATGATAATCAGGGTTTTCACCTGCTAATTTTGCAGCTAGATCCACATCAAGGTTTTTGATGCCCTGTTCTGTTTTGAAGTGGTATTTCACCCAAACGCCTTTTCCTTCAGCATTCACCCATTTAAATGTGTGGCTTCCGAAACCATGTGTATGACGAAGTGTAGCAGGAATGCCCCGATCGGACATCAGGATCGTCACTTGGTGCAGAGATTCCGGTGAATGTGACCAGAAATCCCAAACAGCCGTAGGGTTTTTCAAATGTGTTCTAGGATCTCTTTTTTGTGTATGGATGAAGTCGGGGAATTTAATCGCATCGCGAATAAAGAATACAGGCGTATTATTACCGACGATATCGTAGTTTCCTTCTTCCGTGTAGAATTTAACAGCAAATCCACGCGGGTCTCGGACTGTATCAGCAGAACCCAATTCTCCTGCAACTGTGGAGAAACGGATAAAAAGATCTGTCTTCTTGCCCACACCATTGAAAAGTTTAGCTTTCGTGTACTGAGAAAGGTCGTTCGTTACTTCGAAAGTTCCGAATGCACCGGCCCCCTTCGCATGAACTACACGTTCAGGCACACGTTCACGGTTGAAGTGGGCTAGTTTCTCCAATAAGTGTACATCCTGAATGAGTACCGGGCCGCGTTCGCCGGCAGTAATCGAGTTTTGATTATCTCCTACTGGCGCTCCCCAGCTTGTAGTAAGGTTTTTCTTATTCGACATAATTGAACCACCTTTTCATTAATATTTATGTATATAATGATAAAGCTTCTTAGAAAAAAATCAATACTTATTTATAATAATTTTAATATAATAATCAATTCATTATTTTTTCGTTGATGATATGACTTCACCTCCAACCGTAATATGGAGAATTCAAAATCTATAAACGTTGACGGAACAAATTATAGGCATAATAGAATTCCTAATAATGGTATACGACCTTCATAACCAATAATCCTTCATGACAAGTGATTTTATCATTTCTCCTACCAATGGGTTAGTAATCGAGAATGATAACGAATATTCATAGATACTTTGCGCTAACTTTACCTATTTCCTTCTATTTATCTTATAACAAACCGAAATGATCTCCTGTGACTTTGTTCACTACATCAGGCTTTATTTACATGACGAATAGAAGGAGGCATAGAAACTGACTTTTGTGAACCTTATCTTCAGCAGAACTATTCATAAACGGACTGAAACAAAAGGCCTTCACCCTTATTTTGCTGGAGAAATTGTAAACATACTGGTTTGTGTTCGTATAGAAAATAAGATACTATTACGTTAAAATGACCGTCCAATAAGAGTAAGGGTGATATATATGAATGAGCGCAAACAACTGGTAGTTAAATATGCACACCAATTATTTATTGAAAAGGGTTATCAAGCCACTTCCATTCAGGATATTTTAGATTATAGCGGCATTTCAAAAGGAACATTTTATAACTATTTTTCTTCTAAAAGCGAATTGCTTAAGGCAGTTTTCCTAACTTCGCAAGAAAAATTCGAAAAAGAGCGGAATGAATTGCTGATTGGGCAAAACCTTGCAGATATTGAAATATTCATCAAACAATCCGAATTACAAATGCACTCCAACAAAAACAATAAAATCTTTTTCTTATATGAAGAAGTAATGATTTCAAATGATACCGAACTTAAGAACTTCATAACTCATGCTAAATTCCAGCATATCCATTGGCTATCAAAACGGTTTCTGGACATTTTCGGTGCTGATAAAAAACCTTATATTTTGGACTGTGCCATTCTCTACTCGGGGATGATGCATCAAACGATTCATTTTAATGCCTTGGCTAAAGAGCCCGATTTCAACCCTACTGAAATTATCCGTTATTGTGTCGATAGGATTAAATCGATTTTCGAAGATGTCAGCACGTCAAAAGCACAGCTATTGGAACCCGATCTCATCAAGCAATGGCTGCCTGAGTGCTTTCATACACAGCAGGATTTTCATACAGCACTCCTGCACTCTGCAAATGGCCTAAAAAAGATGATCTTGAGGCTATGCCAAGATGATGAAGCGGAAAGGGTCAAAAACTTAAAATTGATTCACTTTATCCAAGAGGAATTATTACAAAACACTGAACCGCGAACCTTTCTCATCGAAAGTGCTCTGCTTTCCTTAAACACCAACCCAAAATTGAAAAACACATTGGAATTAAGTGAATTCGAAAGAATCATTGCCAACAACTAAATAGAACCTAATGGGTCCCATTTTGCAGACAAATGGGGGTCCTTTCGGCGGAAAGGTAGCGGATTTCTGAAATCAACTGGACCTTTTTAAATGAATAGACTGTAGCCGAACCGTGTTTTTAAAACAAGACTTGCTTATCCTCCATCGTTTACTTTTTATATTGGATGAAACCTATATTGGATTGAAGAAATTTGCGACACTCCTGCCGAATAACTGGCTAGCCGAGACCCCACAGGCACTTGTGCCGAGGAGGCTTGGCAGACAGTCGGCGGAAAGGGAGCGGATTTCTGAAATCAACTGGACCTTTTTTTAAGTAAAAAGGTCCTTTCGGTTCTGGGGGAATACATATCGTATTCCTCTTTTTTTTGTGACAATTCTGCAAACATATAACTGAAATTCATGAAATTTTAGTATAATGACTTGTAGTAAAGTGTCTTCAGGAGGAGTTATTCATGAACATAATAATGCGTTTTCTTATCAACGGGCTGGTATTGCTCGTTATTGACTGGCTTCTCGACTCCATCACGATTAAATCTTACGGAACAGCCTTGCTGGCGGTTTTTATATTATCGATCATGAACTTGCTGGTTAGACCCATTCTCCTACTTATCACATTGCCGATCACCATCCTGACGTTCGGGTTGTTTTCTTTCATTATCAATGCCTTCACATTCCAAATCACTTCCTATGCCGTCAGTGGCTTTGTAATAAATTCTTTTTGGGGAGCTTTAATCGGATCATTGTTATTGAGTTTCATTCAAAGTCTTCTTATAAAACAGAGTAAAAAAAACCATCAGTAGCATGCTGTTAGTTAAAACTGTAGACAAACTCGATGAAAATCGAGTTTGTCTACAGTTTTTTTTAGGATCTACATACTGAAACAGTAAGTCGAATGCTGACGGTTTTTCGTATCATTTTCATTTCCATAACAGCCTTCGCTATTTCCCGGGCAATTCCCCTAAATTCCGCTAAGCTTCACTTTACATATAAATCGACTTCTCTGGAAATCAGTATCAAACGATTCATGGAATGGCTTCTTACTGGAGTGGTATGAACAGAAAATCCTGTAGATGCCTTCGAGCTTAACCGAAATGAGGTCATTTATAATCAGTATCAGCATAATCGCAACCCTTTCGTAGATCATCCTGAATTGGCCTCCGCCATCTGGCAATGATGGAACGAATATGCTGTTCCTTATTTTGGAGCCAGCTTTTCCATCATCAAAAGTCTAAATTTTTAGAAAAATCACATAATTATATTTTGTTTGAATAGCATTCTAATAGTTTTTGAAAGATTATATATACGAGGAAAACAGATTGAATCACTTTGTAGTAAGCGTTTTCATTTTTTGCTTTACATTCTTCCTATTAAAATATATTATTTAGTTGTAATATTATGTGAAAAATCAATAAATTATATGTATTCTCCTCTACTAGTGATAAAATGCTAGATAGAGAAAATTAAACTCCAACATAGAAAAGGGGAAAATTATGCAAAACTCCAAAGAATCTCAACTGCATAGAGGTTTGGAAGAAAGACATATCGCATTAATGTCTCTTGGCGCAGCCATTGGAGTCGGTTTATTTCTCGGCTCGGCATCTGCGATTAAATTAGCCGGCCCAGCCATCATCATTTCCTACGCCATTGGCGGGCTTATGATCTATCTTATCATGCGTGCACTAGGGGAAATGGCGATTAAAAATCCTGTCGCAGGTTCTTTCAGTCGCTATGCTAGCGAATTTGTCGGTCCTCTTGCCGGATACATAACCGGATGGAATTACTGGTTCGTTTGGATTGCCACCTGTATGGCTGAAATTACGGCAGTCGGAATTTATATGCAATTTTGGTTCCCTGACACCCCGCAATGGGCTTGGGCGTTAGCCGCTCTTGCCATCATGACTACGGTTAACTTTCTTGCTGTAAAAGCATATGGTGAATTGGAGTTTTGGTTCGCCTTAGTGAAAATCATTACGATCATCCTTATGATCGTCCTTGGCTTCGGAATGATCATCTTCGGACTGGGGAACGGCGGAATCGCGGTCGGATTCGGCAACCTTGTTGAACATGGAGGGTTTTTCCCTAATGGGATTTCCGGTGTCATCCTCTCTTTCCAAATGGTCATGTTCGCCTATTTGGGAATTGAAATGCTTGGAGTAACCGCAGGTGAAGTTAAAAATCCTGAAAAATCTTTAAAAAGAGCCATCGATACCGTTTTTTATCGGATTTTACTTTTTTACGTTTTAGCTCTGACAGTCATTTTATCGATCACTCCATGGGATGAAATGAATGGAGAAAACAGCCCATTCGTTATGATGTTTGATAAAATCGGTATACCAGGCGCAGCAGGAATCATTCAGTTTGTCGTACTGACAGCAGCCCTTTCATCTTGTAACAGCGGGATCTTCAGTACAGGAAGAATGTTATTCAACCTAGCGCAGCAAGGTGAATCACCAAAAAGTTTCGAACGTACTACAAAGTCAGGCGTTCCTGGCGTTGCCATCATCGTTTCGGCTGTCGTGCTTCTTTTCGGTGTTTACCTTAACTACATGGAAGCCGATAAAGTTTTCACTTACGTCACAAGTGTCGCTACATTCGGTGCCCTCTGGACATGGGGAACCATACTTGTCACACAGATCATGTCTAGACGGAAAATGAGTCAGGGAGAAAAGCAAGGCTTGTCTTACAAAATGCCGCTTTTCCCATTCACTTCTTATTTCACTTTAGCCTTTTTAGTATTCGTAATGGTAGTACTCGGCTTTTCAGCAGATACAAGAATCGCTCTAATCGTTGGTCCGATTTGGATCTTACTGTTGGTAGCCCTGTATTATGTGACTGGCTTGCATAAACGGAATAGATAAATGTCAGAGGGTGCCCAATCTAATTGGCACCCTCTATTTCTGCCTTTCACCTATTACCCCGTCTTTTGATCACCCAATAAGCCACCGCACCAGCTCCGCCTAAAATGATGAGGATAGGCAAGTTTCCTATTATGAAAACAATGATTCCTGAACCCGCTTTAAGTAATAGATTCGCACTCGTTGCAAGTTGTTTCTTCGTTCTCTCCCATGTATTCAATTCCTTATTATCAATGCCCGGCACAACTATCCGGTCCTGTGATAACGTGATGGTAACCGTCGAATATGAGGTTTGGTTTTCTAGATACTTCATTTGCCCGGTCAGCTGTTCTATTTCTTCTTGCACCACGGCAAGATCGGATGATATTTTCAGTAAATCTTCCGTCTTCTCAGCATCCTTCATGAATGCAAGTAATCTTTCCTCTACTGCCCTCTTTGATTTCAATCTTGCTTTTAGATCTACATATTGCTCCGTTACATCCTGTCCTGTCACATTCCTTCCGACCACTTCTGAAGCCTCGCCCTCGCTATCGGTCAGAAATTCCTGAAAATGGGATTCAGGGACCCTAACAGTGATCATTCCTTCCACCAGTTCTTCATCTTCCCTGTATACATTGGACTCGACCACATATCCGCCATATTCAGCCACCTTATTCTCAATCTTCATTTGTGCTTTTTCAAGGTTCTTCACCTTCAACTCAAGCTGGGCTTGATGGATGACCTTTCTTTCATCCGTCATCCCTTCCTTTTCCGCTGCTTCTTCCTGCACCTTATTCCCGGAAATTGAAGCGTCCATTTTACTGTCCTCCGTTTCATCCTGTGCTTTAGATGCTGAATCATCTTTTTCATTACTGCTGCATCCAGCAAGTAAAAGTAACAAACAGAACATAAGCATCATTGTTTTACGGTTCATCGGTATTCCCCCTTTTCTTAATAGTACCGACGTATAATCTGGAAGAAAGTTACACTTGGTCATTAAAGGCCCTGTTTTATTTTCATATGAATAGGTAAAGGTATAAGAACATCCAAATTATGAAGAAAGAAGTGAATTCATTATGAACTACGGAAAATTCGCTAAAAGTTTATTGGTACCTGTGGTCGGAGGTTCACTTGTGGGTATATTCGCCACAAGGAATTCAAAAGAAATTTATGATGAACTCAAGAAGCCTGCATTTGCGCCTCCTTCCTGGACTTTCCCCGTTGCTTGGACAAGCCTTTATACGATTATGGGAATAGCGAAATATCGCATTGCATCCAAAGAAAAAAAATCGAAGTCCGCTGAACGCCTCTATGATACTCAACTAGGGTTGAATTTCTTATGGTCTTTTTTATTCTTCAAATGGGGATTGCGCGGAACAGCCTTTATTGAAATGGCTGCACTGCTGACCCTGATTACTTTAACGGCATTCGAGTTTTATAGAATAGACCGTGCATCCGGTTTAGCTATGATTCCCTATATAGCATGGGTCACCTTCGCATTAGGATTGAACTTTTCCATTTTCAGAAACAATTAATCACATAAAGAAGCGCCCCTTGTATTAAGGGGCGTTCTCTTTAGAGTTTCACGAGTAAATGCTCAATTCACGAGTAAACCTCAATTATTGATATTCGTAATTCTGCCTTCGATTTCTGCCGTGATCTTCCCGCCTTTAAAGGTTTCTTTCACATAGTTAACGAATGCTTCCAGGTCAGCATGTCCAAACACACGCTCTTTTCCTTTCAGGACGGTATAGTTATCACCGCCGCTAGCCATGAAATCATTGACGGCCACCGTGTATGTTTCGGTATCCTTGATCGGCGTTCCGTCCGCTTCCTTCAATAAAGTGACACGTTCCGTGACAGGTTTACTGAAATCGGCTGTGTAGCTCAATCCAGAAATTTGCAAAGTTTTCGGAGATCCTTCGACGACCCATTGCTGTTGAAGCAGCGTTTTCACTTCTGCTCCAGTCAGTTCCAGCTTAACCAATACGTTTCCGAACGGTTGGATTTTCGCTAAATCGGAAAAAGTGACTTCCCCCTTTGGAATATCTGCACGAATTCCACCTGGGTTCATGAAGGCAAAATCGGAATTCAAATCTGCCTTCATCGAATCGGCAATTAAATTCCCAAGGCCCGTTTCCTGTGTATAGGCATTAGCTCTTAAAATTTTCTCATCCGTTGTCCCAAGCGGGGCCTTCAACTCGGGGAACATGTCTAGGTAGTCGTTAATGAATTTCGTCGTCCCGGCATCAGGCGTGATGCCATCTTGTGTAACCGTAACAATTTCAGCTGATCTTTTAACAATATCCTTTGTGTTTGGGTCGATTTCCAAATCCACATCTTCAAAAGCCGTTCCATAAGAGTAAGCTTGTACAATCAATTTATCATCCACATAGTTGTTGACCTTTGCATGATTATCTCCGGCTAAGATCACATCTACTTCATCATCCACGGCATTAGCAAGATCAGCCACTTCACCTGTGATGACCCCTTCCTTTTCCGTGCCTGGGTCATGTGAGATGATCACAATCGATTTGACGCCTTTTTCTTTCAACTCTTTAACCGCCTTATTTACGGCAGGTGCCTGTTCTATGAATTCCACATTCTTAATGCCATCCGGACTTACTTTTTGAGGTGTGGCATTCGTGACTACACCTATGAACCCAATATCAACTCCGCCGACCTCTTTTATGACGTAAGGGTCCAAAATCGGTTTTTTCGTGTCTTTATATACGACATTGGCTACTACATACGGGAAGTTCAATTTATCGAATACCACATCGGATGTTGGTGACTTTCCGCCATTGATTTGAGCCATCAGGGTTTCTACCCCTTTGTCGAACTCATGGTTCCCGACAGTTCCGACATCGAATTTCATATTATTCAAAAACTGAAGCGTCGGTTTGTCCTGAATCAATGAAGAAACGGGAGCACTTGCCCCAACAGCATCCCCTGCCGAAAGTAAAAGTGTATTTTCAGGGTTTTCAGCTTTACGCTGCTTCAAGTGCGCAGCTAAATAATCAGCACGCCCTTGTTTGATACCGCCAAAATCGGAGGTGGTATCAAGCTGGCCGTGAAGATCATTTATCCCGAGCAGTTGCACCTTGACGTTTTCTTTCCCCAAATTGAATTTGTAAATGCCAAAGCCTTTATCATCCTTTTTGCCTGTATAGGAAATCGCGCTGTCTTCATTTAAATATTCCGCACCTTTTGGTGATGAGGTGAAGGTAACGTTCACCTTGCCTGAAATCGGGGCGATCGACCAGTTATTATCAGCGGTTGGATTGATCTCACCCTCTTGTGTGATGTAATCCATCAAGATTTGGCGATTTTCATCCGCAGAGTCAACTACATATTCGCTGCCCTTGACTCCCGGGAAGTTCCCCCCGCCCGAAGCACGGTAATTATTCGTCACGACGATGAAGTCTTGATTCGGATCCACTGGTTCACCATTATATTTCAAATCTGCAATCCTGCTGGAATCCGACACTTTTACCCCTTTTTCATCATAGCGCGGAGCCTTGGTGACATCGATTTGGTACGTGACGCCGTCAATCACATCAAAATTATAGACGGCAAACTTTCCATTAAGCAGCTCCTGTTCCTCGGACTTGGCCGGATCGATTGTATTATATTTCCCTGCAGACATCTCAAGCCACTCTTTAACCACAGACCCTTTGATCTTGATTGCCTTCAATGTATTATCGTATAAATATAAATCACCGGCGCTGCGAATGGTCAGTCCGCCTTCCTTGATTTCGGTGAATTCCTCGACTCCATTGCGACCTGCTTTGAAAGGGGCCCCTACAGAGAGAATGGGCAGGTCCTTGTATTCTGGGCGGTTGCTTTGGATGTATTTCTCTACATACCATTTCTGTGCGCTTGTCACGACCTGTACGGAAGGATCGTCTTGCACAAGGGCGAAATAACTATGAATTGGAGCTGTAGTCGTTCCAATTGGCGTGTTAACATACTTGATCGTTCCTTCGTGATCCTTCTTCACGGCTTTGACGACAGACGCATCTTCAGCAGCTTTTTTTCCTGTTATTTTGTCGTTGATTGCCCGTGTTGATGAATCGGAATTGACGATTTTCCATTTCCCCTTAATATTTTGGATATCAAGATCGATGATCCCGAGATTACTGCCGCCATATCCTGCCTGAACGGCTGGTACACCATTGATGGTACCCTTTTTATTATCCACGCCTTTAAGGATTTTTCCTTGGCCATCTTTGAATAGGCTGTCTAAAGAAGCCTCATCTTGTGCCGGAAAGACCTTATGCGTATGGGAGAACGTGATGGCATCGATGCCGGATACCTTGCTTAATGAGTAGATGACATCCTCGGTATTCTTGGTGTCGCCATTAAACCCGGAATGTGTGAGCGCCACGATGACATCCGCGCCCTTTTTCTTCATTTCAGGTACATATTTATTCGCTGTCGTGACGATTTCCTTTGTAATGACCTTACCGTCAAGATTCGCTTTATCCCAATCCATGATTTGCGGAGGGGCAAATCCAATGTAGCCTATTTTCACTGATTTTTCTTTTCCATTGATGTCCTTCACTTTCTTCGTGACGATTTTATATGGAGTATATTTATTTTTATCATTCTTTGGATTATTGTCTTTATCTTTTTTATAAACATTGGCATTGACGTATGGGAAGTTCGCATCGTTGATGGCCTCGTCCAAATAAGATAAACCATAATTGAATTCATGATTGCCGAACGTGGCCACATCGTAGTCAAGCAAGTTCATCGCTTTATAGACGGGATGGACTTCACCTTTTTTCAGTGGCGCTATTTTCGCTTTGTACGTACCTAGCGGGGTCCCTTGAATAAGGTCGCCGTTATCCACTAAAACGCTATTTTTCACTTCTTTTCGTGCCTGTTTGATTAAAGAAGCCGTGCGCGAAAAGCCGACCGAGTCCGATACGGCATCCTTATAATAATCATAGCTCACCAGATTAGTGTGTATATCAGTCGTTTCCATGATCCTTAGTTCAAATGGTGCATCCGAAACGGAGGCTGCCAGGCTGTTGCCGAAGTTACTAGTATTGCCGTTATACTTGGAGACAACCGATACTTTGACCCAATAACCCGATTTGTACGAATTGAAGTACGCGGAGAACTTTTGGGCCGATTTAATATCCGCCTCAATGGCTGACTGTGAAATGACCTTCTTCCCATTCATCAATTGGAAGACAACGGTTTCATTTCCTTTGTTCCCTTTTTTCGGTGTGACCGTTACAGTCGCTTTTGTGCCTTTTGTGTAATTAACAGTAGGAGCTGTAATGATAAATGGTTCAGTCGTGACAGGTTTCTTATTAGACTCTTTGGCAGATGTCTCCCCCGGTACGGTAAATGGGGCTGCAACCAAACTCACAGCAAGAATCGGGGCGAGCATCTTATTAACATGCATCTTGAACGACATACTTCACAACCCTTCTATTTTTTGTAAAATGCTAGAATAATATATCATGATTTTGTCGAATAAGCGCCAAAATTTACCGTAATATTACGAATTTTGAATAAATGGTACTATTTACTCATTTCCATTCAGAGTCCATAGCTCGTTATACCTTCAATCATGTATATAATCATCATTGAATCCTTAGGGAGAAAGTTCCCTATTAATAAAAATCTAGCTTAGATAGATATCAAAGATAAGTTTCTTAGACTCTATACTTCAATGAAACATTTTTAAAAAACCTCGGAATTCCTTTCAATATAAAAAACTGGTAATGCAAGTTGCATTACCAGTTTTAAAGTATAAAGCCTATAAAGCCCGATCTATTAAACTGGCGGATACCGGTTCGATGCCCATTTCCCTCGACCAGATGGACAGCTGGCCTATATGGTGAATTTCGTGTGCTATCAGATGGCGCAGTATCCTGCCTTTTTCGTATGTCCCCTCCATCCATGATGGCTGAATCATTCCATTCTCATCATCAATTGAATGCGAGAATAAATAGTCCATGACCTCAGAATGATAACGGATAGATAGATCTTCCACTTTTTCGATCGTATCATAAGCGTCCAAATCGATCGCGACATCAGGCTTCCCTTGTATGGCCTTGATCCAGCTGCATTCGACATCGATAATATGGGCAAGAGTCTTCAGTATATTGCCCATCCCTCCTGTGCGCTGCCGTTTCAGTTCCTCACTCGGTATGGCCCTGCACCATTTGAACCACTCACTTCGCACCTGCCAGTTATAAATGAATAATGTCAACATCATCCCAGCCCCTAACTCTTTGTCGTCCCTTTGTATTGATAATAATCCTGTCTTTGGATGGTTTTGAATCCACAAGATTCATAGAGTCTTAAAGCATGCTCATTAGTCGCCTCGACCTCGAGAAAAATATCATATCCCAGCTGGCATTGTTCGGCTACTACCTTTTTCAATGCCTTTCTGCCAAGTCCTTTTCCCTGGTATTTTGGCAAAATGGAAAATCCGTAAATCCATGCTTCCCGGTCTGAGTGATCAACACGGATCTTACCGACCGCGCGGCCATCCTTTTCAATCATCATAGTTTTCAGAGTATCCTCATATAGGATGCGCTGATAATAATCCTTCGCCTCTTGTTTCGTAAATTGAAAACATTGAATATCCAGCTGAATTTCCGTTTTCTCATCATCTCTCCTTGAAGGGCGAACGACTGCATCGCCATAATCGTCAAGCTCCGTTTCGGACCACTTCATTTGAAACTCAGAAAAAGCAAACTCACATGGGAGCTGTTTCAAAAATCCTGTCCCTGAATCGGATTGGGCAGGTGAGTTCAAGAGAATCAACTTATAGTTGCGCTCCACGGCACTCCTTATAGCCTCTTCCAGCAGCTTTGTAAAAATGCCTTGCCTCCGGTAATCAGGATGCACCATCCCGCATATCTCCACTTTGTTTCCGAAATCGTAAAGACCAATAAAACCAACAAGCTTCAATCCATCATAGTGAAAAAAGTCATTCTTATGCACACCATTTCGACTGCGAAGCGTTTCCCAGTTCAGCTTTAAAGTAAAACCTTCACGTTCACATTCTTGCTGTAGGATTCGAATATCTTCTAGCTGTTTATCCTTCAAATTATCCACCCCTTTTCCATATTATCAGTTTATTACCAAAAAATAAGAAAAGCAGCACCCTTTTACTTGGATGCCGCATACTATTCATAAGTTTATTGATGAATGTTGTTTTTTTAAAAGTATTTTCACTTTAATCCATAAAACTAAAATCGTACGAGGGGAGGATTTCCTATCTAATTCCATTGTCGGATGAATTATAGTAGTAAAATGATTCCAAATGACGATTATTTTTTACCTATTTTGTGCTATATTCCAAATAATGGTTTACCATTATTTTACTTGAGTTTAAAGGAGGGATTTAACTAAGTCATGATTTTCAGAGTACCCATTTCTTTATACCCGAATTCCGGACCCTTTTTAGAATAGAATCCGAAATTCGGTGTTTATCACCTGGCACATTACGTCCTGAGGTTATCGTTTTTTCGTTTTATGAGCGGACTTTTTTAAGTTCTCTACGTCCGTTGTCAGTTCTTTTAATTGTTTACCGAAGCGGAAGAGCAAAAACATAGAAACGACGAATGGATAGCCAAATTCGCTAACTAATGAAACCCACATACTAGCATCCTCAATCATCATCCTCTTCACCCCTTTTCTTGTATCTGATATCTAAAGTGAAACTTGTTTAAAAAAATCAATCTAGCACTATTGATTTATGGAAAAAAGAACGAATGTTCCTATATAATTGATTTATTCCCCTTGTCTTTCACTTTATTAATTAAAGGAGGGATAACAATGAACCAATTAACTTCTCATTTTTTTTCTCATTCATTGGAGTTTCTGCAGCAACAGTACTCATCTTTCTTTGAACAACCGATCATTCAAGTATTTTTACAGAACCCAGAGCATTTAAAGATTTTCACTGAAACTCTTGATTCCCCTTCAACCTACAACATTGGTCATCTGAACGAGACTTTCAAAATTTTCTATTACCGGGCTAAAGTATACAAATACATGTGCTCCTTAATTTACTTTTTCTCTGTTGATTTTGATAAAAGGGCACGGAAGCAGCGGGAACGCTATCGAATGGTACTTGATGCGACACCAAGGGATACTGGCGGATTGATCGATCTAATCGGCACCTTGGACGGTCAACTTGAAAAGATGGGGGAAACGAATGAACTCGCTTCACACATAAGTGATGAAGAGATGATAAAAGCCTTGAAGAAGTTAACAGCCAAACAAAGCCTGGTATTGACCATGATCTTTTCCTACGGCCTATCCAACAAGGAAATTGCTGCCTATTTCCATGAGTCGCCACAGAATATCTCAAGCATCCGTAAACAAGCTTTAAAAAAACTTCGAAAGCACTATATGGATGAGGTATATGTTAGAAAGGAGAAAAGCCATTGTGGATAAAAAACTGTCAAAAGAAGAATTGTTGGATCTCATAGACTCTTTGAATCCTAAAATAAAAAAATCGTTAAAAAACACGAACTATCAAGACCGAAATGATCTGGAGCAAGAAATTAAACTCAAGATCATTGAATCATATGAAAAAATCGCAGCAATCGAGGCCCCTAATTTTGAGGAGTTCCTTGCAGAATTCTTTACTAAGCAAAAACAATGAAAAAATACCAAGTCCAGAGCAAGGATGCTGGACTTGGTATTTTTTCTCTGAATATCAGTATGATGGTTTCAATGTCAGCTTATCCCCTTTTGGATCATCCATTGTGGTCTTGTGATAAGTACCTTCTGCCCAATCATCAAGCTGATCATGGTACCACTTACTTTTAACGTTACCTGATTGACCCGGGCCAACGAGGTGATATCCTTGATTCATGTCGGCTAGGTCGATGACGAATCTCCAGGAGCCACCGTGATTAACGGTTCCATCATCTAAAAATGCCGCCGCCTGTACGGTGACACTGCTACCGCCTACCGGTATTCCGCCGCCGCTGTTAAATAAATAATTTAACGGGACTACACTCGATAGCGGGTGGTTAAACCTGACCTGATGATAGTCTCCCCATTCCCAATCAGTTATATCGTCACCTTGTGATTCTTCAAGATCCGTTAACGTCATCTGTAACGACTTGGCAAGCACCTGCTCAAGTCCGCCTGCCTCTTCAATCCAAGGGCCCGGTTTACCGTCCAGCGCCCGCCTTAGTAGTTCATCAACGGCCGAACGCCTTCCATTAAAGAGGTTGAGGGTTTCTTCCGGTATTTCTTCCGTAAGCAGAACATCCCCTATTTTTTTCATCCAGACATTGAAAATCATCGGTGCCGCTTCATCAACGGAATCAATATGATTCCATTTCTTCAGAATCGTTAGTGCCTGGTCTTCCTGTTTCCCCGATGGACCTTTCAATACATCCACGAATTGAGGAACAAACTCCTTGGCTTGCAAATTCACCTTATCCATCTGCAGGCTTTGCATATCCTCTGCCGTAAGCCTTTTATTGGCTTTTAAAAACTCCTGTATCCTCATCTGACGGTACGGCTGTGCCCAGTTATTGCTGATGTGGTAAGGGTAATCATCCGAGATGACTTTATTATTCGCTGTCGAAATGAATCCCTCTTCCGGATTCACCGTTTTTGGAAGTTCATCAAAGGGAATAAAGCCTTTCCACTCAAATTCATCCGTCCAGCCAGGTACAGGCAGCATACTATCGCCTTTTTTCCGGATTGGGATTTTCCCATTCGCCTTATAGGCAATGGTCCCATCGGTTGAGGCAAAGACGAAATTCTGTGCCGGCGTTTCGAATTTCAAGAGGGCCTTTTCGAATTCTTTCCAGCTCCCCGCTTTATTCATATTCAGTACCGCTTCAAGCTCGGCGGATGGATCAAGTGCCGTCCACCTTAATGCAAGCACGGTATCTTTTCCGCTTTTCCCGGCAAACTCGGAGACCACAGGTCCATGGCGGGTAACCGTCACTTGATAGTCAAGTGTTTTACCATCCTTCACCTTGATGGGTTCGTCCAAGATATCGGCTTTTTCCCATTTACCTTTGTAGGAGAATTCTTTCTCGTTTTCCGGGTTCCTCCTCTCGATATACAGATCCTGAACATCAGGACCGGTATTGGTCACACCCCAAGCGACCTTTTCGTTATGACCTAGTATGATTCCCGGAATCCCCGCAAAAATAACACCGCTCACATTGACTGACGGGGCCTCCAAATGCATTTGATACCAAACGGATGGTGTAGCTAATCCCAGATGGGGATCATCCGCCAATAACGGCTGACCGGAATCCGTTTTCTTGCCTGAAACGACCCAATTATTGCTGCCATTGAATTCATAAGGAATAACGGCCCCGGCAAAACTTTTTTCAATATCCAGTTCTTCCTTGCTGATGATATATGGAGCGTTCTTTGGATAATCAGGAAATAAATCATATGCTTTTTCCTTTGGGAACGTTTGCAGCAAATACTGCCTAAACGCCTGATCCTCCCAGTTCCCGCCTAAATCAAAGGCCATATATTTACCGATGGTCAGCGAGTCGACGGGTGTCCAAGGCTCTGGTTCGTATCCAAGCAGAGTGAACTCCGCCGGCCATTTCCCATTCTCCTTCAATTCATCGATATAAAGATTTACCCCCTCGGCAAACACATCCAAGGCTTCTTTCCCATCACTTGAATATGCTGCATAAGAGGCTTCAGCCGCCCGCCTCAAGCCAAGTGTGCGGAAATACTTATCATTTTTGACGGTTTTCTCACCAATCACTTCACTCAATCTTCCTGACGCCTGACGCCTGCTTAAATCCATTTGAAATAAGCGGTCCTGTGCTTGGATATACCCTTGGGCTAAATACAAATCATGTTCATTCGCTGCGTTGATATGCGGGACCCCACTTGAATCCCTCACCACCGTAACCGGTTCCAAAAGACCTGGAAGCGATATATCCCCCTTTGTTTCCGGCAAGGATCTTGAAAGAAATACATTTGCAGCTATCAAAACGGACAGCAAAAGAATAATCAGGATACCAAAACTCCATAGCGCACGCTTTCTCCACTTCCGTTTTGGCTTTTGCTGAGGTATGGCAACTTCCATCGCTTCATCTTCCTCTCCCCTTAAAACTCTCTTTCTTTCTATTTTAGATATTCCGCGTTTATCCCCATCTTTCCTACCAACTTCCTTACATTCTCTCTTTTTATTTCCAAAAGGTTGGAAAGGCGCAAGGTCGGACTTTACTCGCACAAGGACGGATTATTCCGAGCAAGGTCGAATTAGTGCCGTAAAGTCGAATCATCCCACTTATAGTTGAATTACTACCGCGAAATTGTACCGATAAACTTTGAATCAAATGCAAAAACACCGATACAATGTATCGATGTGGCAGGGGATGCTAGCTATTTGCAAGAATGTATTCAATCACTTTATCTGCATCGTCTGTATAAAAGAGAGCCTTATCAAAGTCATGGGCCGCCTTCGTCTCGGCTTCCATGTATTCAATCGGGGAAAGGAGTCCAAAGAGTCTCTTCCATTTGTTGGTTTTCTCCAGAAGTTTTCTTTCCCTTTTTATATCCTCTGGTATGAATTCATTAATGATAAAACACGGGTCGGAAAATGAAGGGTCCTGAAAACGTTCGTTCAAGGCTCGCAATTTATCCCGATCCCATTCCACCCTTACCAAGTCCGATATGACCGAGACATTTTGGACTGAGTCGAGGATGCGTTTGGACAAAACATCATATTCTTCATCCTCCAGCCCTTTATCCGTCATGATTCCTACACAATACCATTTTTCGTTATGATCAGGTTCTTCACTTTTCTTGAAAAACACTCTTCATCCACCTTCCTTACACGCTTTACATGTCCTATTTAATACAAATGAAGATCAACATGTCCGCCGACGTCATTTCACTATAACATGGAGAAATGGCGATGGGCGATAAAATATGAATGCTGCTGGAATGTTAGCCTGACATAGAAAAAAGATACCCTGAAAAAGGATACCTCCATCATACTGGCTGAACAGCCAGTCCCCTTTGTTTAAACAGATATTCCAGAGCCTTCCTGAACGATAGAAAGGCTTTTACCCGATTTGCAAAATCAAGTGTGACGATCTCTTTCACGACATCAGGAGTAAAGCCGACAAAAATCGTTTCCGTACCCATCAACGCCAGTGCCCCCACTAATTGATCCAGCAGGGAGAGCATATTGCTTTCCTTCGTAAAGGTAATTCCCGAGAAATCCATGATTATTACTTCCGCATGCAAATCTGCACATTTTTGCAGCACAGTCGATTGCATCGACTCCATTCTCCAATCGTCAATGCGTCCGATCAATGGCAAGAGCAGCACATCCTTTAATACGGTCTGAACGATCGGGGTGGACAGTTCTTCCATGACTTCTTGGTTTTCTTTTATCTTCCGCAAAGAATCGTTTGCCATTTTCGCCATTTCTTTATAATGATTCACGTAACTGATACTTACACAGTGTATGAATTGGTCCAGGATTGCATCTATTATCGAGCTTGCCTTTAGCAGAATTTCGATGGAGTAATAGCGATTGCTTACTTCTTCTTCAATGAAACTCCAGAAAAGATTGCGTATCAGCTGAGCTTCCTCAATATTCTTATCTAAAGGAATGCCCATATCCACGATGCGCTTACCTATTTCCATACCCGTTATTTTCATACTTTCCATCGCTTGTGCCTTTCCATGAATCAAGGCATCTGCATGTATTTGAATAAGCTTTGACCGTACCTCTTTACTCGTTTCAAAATCATAGAGCGGTTCCTCTTCTTCAAACAACTCGATATGCTCCACTAAGATATATTTAAATTTTTCAATTTTTTCACCGATCATTCTTAATTCTTCCATATGGACCTCCCATACAGGGCTTTTATACATTTTATCAAATAATGAATGGTTAAGGATATAAAATCATTCTATTACCAATATGATAGTAGACGTTTACCCTTTTCTACATAAGGGTATTATGATATATAACTTGGAGGGATTATCATGAAAAAAGATCAAAAAGACTTTGAATCTGAAAACATGAGCGATTTAGTCGAACTCATAAACAGTAAGAATAACAGCCGCAGAATCATGGATGTACTTCGGCGTAATAAAAAGGATAAAAGTAAAATCAAAGATAAAAAATGAAAAAGCCCAGTCCAAAACGGTCTGGGTTTTTGAGTGGATAAAAAAAAGAGCTGAGTTGCTTTATTATGCAAACCCAGCTCTTCCGTCATTAAATATTGATAGCCTCTACCTTTTTCTCCGGATTTCCTTCACATGGTTCCCTTCAGTAGTAATATAGACTGTTTCATCAATTTTGTAAGTTAAATAACGGTCACAATCAATTTCCAACGTTTTCCCATTGTTGAATTTCATTGCGCAATTGGATCCCTCTTCGGTTTCCGTCACATCAATGACTTCGTTCGTCTTAAAACCGACTGCCTTGCCATCGGAGAAATGAGGATAATATTTTTCAACAATCTCCACCTTTTCCAATCTGCCCGGACTTGTTAAGTATACAACGAATAATATAATTAAAACGGCTATTAACCCAATGAGAATTACTGCTTTTCGTTTCACTCTATCTATTACCCTCTTCTCTTATCAATCTATTATTCAATATCCATTTTCACTAGATTATATTCAGGATTCCGGAAAAACATGATAGAAAAGATCATTTTATTTAAACGGTTTTCACTTTTCCAGCCATCATTGCACAAACGGCCGCCAGGATGATCAGAATGGATACAGCCGAGATGACCCCTCCCCAGCCGAACTTCATCAGGAATAAACCGCCTGATGCCCCCACTACACTTGATCCCGCATAGTAAAACAGGAGATATAAAGCGGACGCTTGTGCCTTTTCATTCTTATCAGCCAACCTTCCGACCCAGCTGCTCGCAATTGAATGAGCTCCAAAAAAACCAAATGTAAACAATGCAAGTCCCATTATTTTAAGCAAAAGCGGATCCAATAAGGTTAAAAGGGCGCCCATCAGCATGATTGCGATTCCGATAAGAAGTACATGCCTCCGACCATATTGATCGGCAAGCTTCCCCATCCATGTGGAACTGAATGTCCCTACAAGATAGATAATGAAAATGAAGCCTATCAATGTTTGAGATAAATGATATGGCGGTCCCATTAAAGGTATGCCCACAAAGTTATAGACGGTAACGAACGAGCCCATTAATAGGAAGGCCATGCCGAATAATAGTACTAGTCTGCCATTCCTTAAGTTATTAATAAGGGAGGTTTTGATTCTCGAAAATGAGGCCCCTACGCGGATGGCATGCTGCGAAGGCGGAAGCATCCACCAAAAAGCCAGACTGATGATCAAACTTAAAGCCCCAAGGCTTCCAATCGCTATGTTCCATGAAAAATGGTCGGTCAGCACCCCGACAATCAGCCTGCCTGCCAATCCGCCGATACTCGAACCACTCACATAGATCCCCATCACATAGCCCAGGCTTTTCGGATGAAATTCTTCATTGATATAGGCCATCGCAATTGCCGGGAAACCTGCAAGCACCGCTCCTTGAATCGCCCGTATTGCGATAAGGATGTATAGGTCATCCTGGATAAAGCTGACACATATGGATAACAATGCAGACAGAGTGAGGGCCGTCCCCATTATTTTTTTCCTATCGATATTTTCTGAGAAAAAGGAAACAAGCAATAAACAGATGGCAAGCGTTCCTGTTGCAAAAGATAATGTAAGACTTGCCATTGCAGGAGAGACTCCGAATTGCTTTGCGAAAACCGGTATGACCGGTTGGGTACTATACAGATCCGCAAACGTTACAAAGCTACCAAGAAATAAAGCCAAGATTGTTTTCCTGAATGATTTACCAGCAGGCTCGATATAATTCACTTTTGTTCAGACCCTTCACTATTTAACTTTCCCCCTATGTTAATACGAACTTCCCTAGTTGTCTATTTCGCCACTTTTGTCCAAAGGGAAAGTTTCGTTCCAGCAATTTTAAAAAAAACCCTCCACTGCATGCAGTGAAGGGTTTTTCATTAATATGACCGTTTATCAATCCGCTCACTTTTTTTAAGCAGCCAGTACACAGGCATTCCTATAATGAGGATGATCACCGAGTACAGGGCATTTAAAGGTGTTTGGATTAATGTGCTTAAAACAATATATATTGCACCAGCAATCGCCACGATGGGTATGAATGGGTAAAATGGTACTTTATAAGTTTTTGCATTCGGATCTTTTCTGCGTAAGATGAAGACCGCAAAGAAGGCTAATCCATAAAAACAGAAGACAGAGAATACGGCCATATTGGTAAGTTTGTCAGGGTCTGTTGCAACCATCATGATGATTGCAATGATCACTTGTAATATCGTCGCATTTATAGGCGTTTTGAACTTGGGCGATATTTTTCCGATTTGTTTATGGCCTGGCATCATTTTATCAGTCGCCATCGCCAAGGTAATGCGCGGAAAGGTCAAAAGCTTTCCGTTCAAACAGCCGAAGATTGAAATCGCAATTCCGATTGATATCAATTTCCCGCCCAATTCACCGAATAAAAGCGTTGCTGCAACATTCGCTGCATTCGTACCATGGGCTATGACTCCCTCTGCCCCCAATACATGAAGCATGGCAAGATTCACAGCCAAGTAAGCGACCATGACCACGACCAATCCCGTTATGATTGCCCGCGGCAACGTTTTCTGCGGATTTTTCATTTCCCCTGCCATGAAGCCTACATTCATCCAGCCATCATAAGCCCAGAGCGTAGCCAAAATCGCACCGGCCATACTGATTTTCATTGAACTTTCACTATTGATATTGAATACAGGCATATCACCTTGTGCGATACCGAACACCGCTATGAAAATGATAGGGATCAATTTAGCAACGGTCGATAAGGTTTGGATGATACCGCCGTATTTTGTCCCCAGCAAATTCATGCCTGCTATGAAGATAATCGTAAGAATCCCTATCGCCAAAGAGTAGCCTGAAGCGATCTTAAATATTCCTGCAACTAATAACCCGAAGTATAAACTGAGTGCGCCCATGACTGCAGGTCCATATACCAATGTCTGAACCCAGCCGCATAGGAATCCCCATGCTTTACCGTACACTTCTTCCATATAGACATATAAGCCTCCCGTTTTAGGGATACGTGTACTCACTTCCGCAATCGTCAACCCGCTTGCAAGGGTAATCAGACCGCCTATCAGCCAAGCTAACAAGGCCATGGTTGAATTACCGCTCAATTCAAGCACGTCACCAGGTCTCATGAAAATACCAGAACCGATAACTGTACCAACTACAATAGATGTTCCAACCCAAAAGCCAATCGTTTTCTTCAATTGGTCATTCCCCATGTTGTCCTCCCCAGGTGTACACATGTACTTTATTTATACTAAAATTATATCATATATATTATATGGAAATAGTTTATGTAATCATTTGAATATTACAAAAAATAATCAAACACGTTGGTATCATTACGCTCAGGGAGCTTTATTACATTTATATTTTTTTTACTAATTATGTCTGAAACTGCATCAAAAACCGAATATTTTTTTATCACAAAAGGATTTATTGATAATTACCTCGATAATAACGAATCAAAAACCTTAAAACTCAATTATCATTCGTAATTATTTTTCTGGGATTCCAGCTTTTTTTCGGCCACAAAAAAAGCCACCCCGAATCAACGGGGTGGCTCCTCTCCTATTTCACGCTTCATTTCGTATTACCAAATAATGAATAGAAGCACAACCGCCAAGACGATCCGGTAAATGGCAAAAGGAGTCAATTTAACTTTATTGATTAAAATCAAGAAAAAGCGGATACAGAATAACGCAAAGATAAATGCACTGATGAAACCTGCAATAAAGAATGGCAGAACTTCAGGCGTGAAGAACTCCCAGTATTTCACGATTTTCAAGAGACTGGCACCAGCCATGATCGGCACTGCCATGATGAACGTGAAATCGGAAGCAGCGCGATAGCTCATTCCTAAAAGCACTCCTCCGGAAATGGTTGAACCTGAACGCGAGAATCCCGGCCACAGTGACAAACATTGAATTAACCCTACACCGAAAGCTTGTTTATAAGTGATTTGGTCAACCGTTTCTGCAGTCAGTTTTGGACGGAATTTATCCGCAGCAATCATCAATAACGCGCCAAGGAACAATCCGACGATAACCGTCTTCATCGTAAATAAATGTTCATCAATGTAATCTTCGAATAATAGACCTAAAACGCCAGCCGGCAGCAATCCGATGAATATCTGCAATAGGTTAAGCTTTGGTCCCTTCACAGCACCTGTATCTTTCAACCTCCTTAACCCAAGCAAGTCCATGAACCGTCCCCAGAAGAGCACGACGACGGCGAGTATCGAACCAAGCTGGATGACCACCTTAAAGGCATTGGCTACTTCACTCCCGAAGATCTCGGTCGATTTCAACCATAAATCATCGACGATGATCATATGCCCTGTAGACGATACAGGAGCAAATTCAGTTAATCCTTCTACAAGACCAAGGATAACTGCAACAAAAATTTCCCACATATTCATTTTATTCACCTCATATTTCGAACACCTATTTATGGAAATACCATATGTATTTTACTCGTTGTTTAAAATATTGTCTATTAAACATTGCTGAAACAATTCATTGATACATGTATGATAGGGTTCAAGATAAAGTTTAAAGGGGATGTGATGATTTTGCAAAACATACTTATTTTTGCCCATAGGGGGTCCAAGGGGACGCATCCTGAAAATACCATGGCTGCATTTCAAAAGGCGGCAGAAATTGGGGCTGAAGGGATCGAGTTCGATGTCCATCTCAGTTCTGATGGGGAATTGGTCATCATCCATGACGAAACACTTGATCGAACGACCACCCTTACTGGTTATGTAAAAGAGCATTCAGCACAAAGGCTGAAAACGGCTGATGCCGGGAGCAAATTTTCCAGTGAATTCCTTGGGGAGCGGATTCCTTTTTTAATGGACGTTTTCAACTGGGCTAAGGGAAATGCTTTATTGATGAACATCGAAATCAAGACAGATAAACTCGCTTACGAAGGAATTGAACAGAAGATCATTGATTTAATTCATCAATATCAAATGGAAAAGCGGGTGATCCTCTCTTCCTTCAACCATCAATCGATTGAAAAAGTGAAGAAGCTTGCTCCAGAACTTGAACGTGCATTATTGTTCGAGGGGCTTCCTGAAAACTTCGAAGAAATCTTACGTGATAAAAAAGAATCGGGTTTCCATCCAGATAAAAACAGCCTGACTCCAGCAGTTAATGAAACAGCGAAAAAACTTGGATATAAAATCCGGCCTTGGGTCGCCAATGATGAAGCCGACATCGTCAAGCTGGCAGAGTTGGGAGTCGACGTCATCATGACCGATTTCCCTGAAAAGGCAATCAAGATTTTAAAGGCTTGGCAGGCAACTAGCTGAACAATGCGAAAGAGAAGGAGCGATGCTCCTTCTCTTTCTAATCCATTTTTATTCAGTTAATTAACGAGAATATCCGCCTAATTGTTGTTCAGCCATTTGAACCAAACGTTTTGTGATTTCCCCACCAACTGATCCGTTAGCGCGAGAAGTAGTGTCAGCACCTAGGTTTACACCAAATTCACTAGCGATTTCATTCTTCATTTGTTGAAGGGCTTGTTCTGCACCAGCTACTACTAGTTGATTGCTGTTATTGTTGTTTGCCATGTGTTTTCACCTCCTACTAATATTAATTAGCATTTTAAGCTTAAATTATTATTGCCAATTTATTGAATTTTTTTGATTACCGTCTCTCAAACCTAAGCTCTTTATCATGAATTTCTTTTTATGCTCATAAACTGTTAGGAAACTTTCAGTAGGAGGGAAAAGAATTGCAAATACATGTGGTTAGGCCAGGCCAGACGTTATATGGCATCGCCCAGACATACAGCGTAACCGTTGACAGGCTCATCGAATCAAATAAGATCCCTAACCCAAATAATCTTGTTTCGGGGCAGGCCCTTGTCATTCCAATCGTCGGCAGTTATTATTTCGTTCAACAGGGTGATAGTTTATATTCGATATCTCAAAAAGTTGATGTCCCTGTTCAAGAATTGGCAAAAATAAATGGCATTTCCGAAAATCAAAACCTATCCGTTGGATACCGGCTCTATATTCCGGCACGAAAGAAAAGGACCGCCGAATTCAACGGTTATGTCGAGCCGCGGGGTACATCGGTTGCACCGGCCCTTGAAACGGCCGCCAGGGAAGCCGGGCCCTATTTAACCTATTTAGCCCCATTCAGCTTCCAGGCGCTTCGTGACGGCTCCTTAAAAGAGCCTTTGCTCAATGAATTCCCTGCCATCGCCAGAGAAAATAAAAATGTCCTGATGATGGTCATCACGAATCAGGAAAATGACCAATTCAGCGATGAGCTTGGGCGAATCATTTTAACGAATACTTCCGTTCAGAATAAGTTCCTGAACAATATCGTTACAACGGCAAAGAAATATGGATTCCGGGATATTCACTTTGACTTTGAGTTTTTAAGGCCGGCCGATAAAGAAGCGTATAATCAATTTCTCCGAAAAGCCAAGGAACGATTCAAGAAAGAAGGATGGTTCATTTCCACGGCACTTGCCCCTAAAACAAGTGCAGAGCAAAAAGGCCGTTGGTATGAGGCACATGACTATAAAGCACATGGTGAAATCGTTGACTTCGTTATCATCATGACTTATGAATGGGGATATAGCGGAGGACCGGCAATGGCTGTGTCTCCTATTGGACCTGTTAGGGAAGTTCTCGAATATGCTGTCACCGATATTCCCTCAAACAAGATCCTGATGGGGCAGAATCTATATGGCTATGATTGGACCCTGCCTTTTGTACAGGGATCCACTGCCAAGGCCGTGAGTCCGCAGCAGGCCATCCAGATTGCGGCGGCCAATAAAGTTGCCATCGAGTATGATGAAACCGCACAGGCCCCGCACTTCAACTATACCGATATAGAGGATAGGCGCCATGAGGTGTGGTTTGAAGATGCCAGATCCATTCAGGCAAAATTCGATTTAATCAAAGAACTGAACCTAAGGGGAATGAGTTATTGGAAGCTCGGCTTAGCCTTCCCTCAAAACTGGCTGCTCATCAGTGATAACTTTAACGTCCGGAGAAGGGTCTAAGAAAAGATAAAGGAATACCGAAACGCAAACTGGCATATAATCAATCATCGAGCATGAAGTCCAGTTCAGGATACGTGACTCAACCATAAAAGCCTTCCGACATCACCGGAGGGCTTTTATCATTTACCCGAAACCGAATGGCAACTTTCCAATATTCATCATTCAAAGTTTGTCTGTCCGCAACCTTATGAGCCAAGCCTTTTTTGAACATACTAAAAGGAACAGCTTAAGGGGTGTGAAAAACATGATTCGAATCGGTTCATTCATCAGCACCGTTCCCAGATTTCCGCGTTTCATCAGATTGCTATCCACCATCGCATTATTTTTACTTTCATTCGGAGTCTTGATACACTTTGTGGAGCCGAAGAGATTCCCTACTTTACTTGATGGCATCTGGTGGGCAATCGTGACTATGTCAACGGTTGGTTACGGGGATTTCACTCCCGTTACAAATCTTGGAAAAGTTATTGGAATGGTCCTCATTTTGTCAGGCGCCGGCCTGATTACCTCTTATTTTGCGTACATTGCAAAGATTTCCATTTCCAATGAGCAGCAATTTCTAACAGGAAAGAAAGTATTCGGCGGCGGCGGTCATATTATCATTGTGGGCTGGAATGGCCGTTCCCAGAGAATCATCCAAAACATTCATGATCGTAAACATCATCAATCCATTGTCCTTATAGATGATACGCTGCAAAAGCACCCGCTTCCAAGAACGAATATCCACTTTATCCAAGGAAAAGCTACATTGGATTCCGTTTTGCAGAAAGCAAATGTAAAACAAGCCATACGCGTCCTGATCACGGCTGACCTTAAGCAAGACGAGCTGCAAACGGATATGTTCTCGATATTAACATTGCTGGCCGTCAAAGGGCTGAATCCTCATGTATATTGTCTTGTGGAAATATTAACGCATGAACAAAAGGAAAATGCTTTACGGGCAGGGGCGGACGGTATCGTGGAAACGAATAAATTCGCGAGTGAATATATGCAGGATTGCTTATCGAAGGGGATCCTTGCGGAAGCCGAAGAGCAAAAAGAGCGGGATGGTTTGAACATCAAGCAGCTGCCCGTGCAGGATGACTGGCATGAATTGACGTTTAAACAGTTGAACGTTAAGCTATTCGATCAAGACATTTTATTGGTCGGCATCATTTCAGGAGGCAAGACATTGATCAAGCCCCCTGGAGATGTAATCATACATCGTGATGACACCTTGCTCATCATTGAAGATTAATGTAATAAAAGCTTTTCCAAATCACGGACAAGCGCTTTTCCTAATGAGATATAGTTTTCCGGAAATTCGGCATCCGGATCTTCAGGCTCAGCAAACTGATTGAAGGAAGCGGAGAGATTTCCGATATTTCCTTCATCATCCATCCCGTCCTCGTACTTATGAGATAACAAAAACGGTTGTAATAGTTCGACCATTACCCCATCCTTATCGAGTGAACCATCAACAGCCTTGAAAGGGACTCGCAAGAATTGGTAGCCATCACTGCCATCAATCTTATAATCAAAAGACCCGTGGTCATAATCCCATCCCCCGCCTATCACATATCCTTCCGGTTTTAACTTCGTCTCCAGATCGAACAAACCGAATGTTTTCCCTTCCAACTGAGAAGAAATTTTAATCATTGTATAAAACCTCTTTCGCTAATTTTCTATTAGCTTAACCAAAATGCCTTAAAAAAACCGGGCCTATTGTTCCCTCGATTGGCGAAAGGAATTTGGCTTCCAAGCCACCCTTATGCTTTTGTGAAGTTTCTCTCTCTTCATCGCTTCCTTGATGGCACTGCTTTAACTTTCAACAAAAAAGGCATCAAGCAGGATGTTATTCCCGCTTGATGCCTTTTATATTATAAGCGCTGTTCGAGCTCCGCTTTTTTCTTTTCATAACCCGGCTTTCCTAAAAGAGCAAACATGTTCACCTTATAGGCTTCCACTCCAGGCTGATCAAATGGATTTACACCCAGTAAGTATCCGCTCATTGCACAAGCTTTCTCGAAGAAATATACAAGGTAGCCAAAAGTATAAGCATCGAGTTGCGGAACCGTTACGATCAGGTTTGGAACGCCACCGTCCGTATGGGCTAACAGCGTACCCTCAAATGCTTTATTATTCACGAATTGCACCGTTTCACCTGATAGGTAATTCAGGCCATCCAAGTCATTGGCCGCTTCTTCAATCAAGATTTCATGACGTGCCTTTTCCACTTTGATGACTGTTTCAAAAAGATCACGCCGTCCTTCCTGAACATACTGCCCTAATGAATGCAGGTCAGTCGAGAAGTTAGCCGATGAAGGGAATATTCCTTTTTGATCCTTTCCTTCACTTTCCCCAAATAATTGTTTCCACCACTCAGAGAAGTATTGAAGTCCAGGCTCATAGTTTATCAGCATTTCAATCGTTTTCCCTTTATTGTAAAGGATATTCCGAACCGCCGCATATTGGTATGCCTGATTCTCACCTAACTCGGAAGAACTGAAGTCCACCCTAGCGCGCTCGGCTCCCTCCATTATTTGATCGATATCCGCCCCGCTGACCGCAATCGGAAGCAGCCCTACAGCCGTTAAGACCGAGTAACGTCCGCCAACATCATCAGGAATGACGAAAGTTTGGAAACCTTCCTCCGTCGCTACCGTTTTTAATGCACCCTTCTCTTTATCAGTGGTAGCATAAATGCGGCCCTTAGCTTCTTCAACGCCGTATTTTTGTTCCAGCAGTTTCCGGAAAATCCTGAAGGCCAGTGCAGGCTCCGTGGTCGTACCGGATTTAGAGATGACATTGATCGAGAAATCCCTATTTTCCAATAGGTCCATTACGTCCTGCATATATGTAGAGCTTATATTATTACCCACAAATAAAATTTGCGGTGCATTTCTTTTATCCGACGGTAAAATGTTATAAAAACTATGTTGAAGCATCTCAACTGCTGCCCGTGCTCCCAGATATGATCCACCGATTCCGATAACCAGCAGCACTTCTGAATCTTCTTTTATTTTCGCGGCCGCTTTTTTGATTCTTGAGAACTCTTCTTTATCATAATTGGCAGGTAAATCAAGCCAGCCAAGATATTCATTGCCTGCCCCTGTCTGCTCATGCAGGGAATGGTGTGCCACTTTTACAGCATCCTGTAAATAGGTAATTTCATGCTCCCCGAAAAACGGCAGGGCTTTTGAATAATCGAAACGAATATGGGCCATTCAAATTCCTCCTTGAATTCTTTAGTTTCCCTTTCACTTTATCTGATGTAATTCTCATAATCAAGAAATCGATCAAGTAAATAAGGAATTATGCATATAAAGTAATCTCCCACCTGACAAAGCGGGAGAAAGGATCATATCACTCGTTTATAATGAAGCCCGTAAAATGGCAAGGACATCTTCACGGTTCAGGACTTTGAATCTTCCAAATTCCCCTCTGCTCATCGCTTTATCAGCCATGACTTCCAATTGTGAGTCATCGATGCCATAATCCGAAAGATTGGTCGGCGCCCCTAAGCTGCTCCAAAATGACCTAAGTCTTTCAATGCCTTCAAGGGCCGCTTCCTCATCTGTCTTACCTTCAGGATCTACATGGAATACACGGACTGCCACTTGTTTAAAGCGTGCGACATTTTCATGTAGCACATGCTTCATCCAATTTGGGAATAAGATGGCCAATCCTCCTGCATGCGGGATGTCATAAACAGCTGAAACGGCATGTTCAATGTTATGCGTTGCCCAATCACCGCTGTAACCGACCCCAAGCGACCCATTCAAGGCCAGGTTTCCGGCATACAGGATAGTAGCCCGGTGCTCATAATTCTCCAGGTCTTCCAATAGTTTAGGTGCCGTTTCAATCACCGTCGATAACAACGATTCACAAAAACGGTCTTGAAGCGGCGCATGCGTTTCCGGATGGTAGTACGTTTCGAACACATGTGACATCATATCGACCATTCCATATACCGTTTGGTCTTTTGGTACTGAAAAAGTATTTTCAGGATCCAAAATGGAGAACTGCGGAAATACCAATGGACTTCCCCATCCATATTTCTCTTTCGTTTCCCAGTTTGTTATGACAGATCCGGAATTCGCCTCAGAGCCGGTTGCAGCTAAAGTCAGCACCGTCCCGAATGGAAGCGCCTCTTCGACTGGTGCCTTCTTAATGACAAGATCCCATGGATCCCCCTCATATTTAGCACCCGCAACGATGGCCTTTGTAGCGTCGATGACGCTTCCTCCCCCAACAGCAAGGACAAAGTCGATACCATGTTCTTTACAAAGATCAACACCTTTTCGGACTGTCGAGATGCGTGGATTCGGTTCAACTCCGGAAAGCTCGTGCACCTCTGCATCGATCACTTTCAAGGTATTGACCACTTTTTCATATAAGCCATTTTTCTTTATGCTTCCTCCACCGTATACAAGTAAAACTTTATCGCCATACGCAGGAATTTCAGTTTTTAAGCTTTCAAGTTGACCTTTCCCGAAAATGACTTTAGTAGGATTTTTATAAGTGTAATTCTCCAATGGATATCTCTCCTTAAATGCCATATTGACTCCGTTTTTGAATTGTCCAAAGTGCAAGTGCTAGCTTTTCTTTTATTCATTATGACCAATGTTCCATTTAAATACAAAATATCCGCCCGGAACTTTTGTAGTGATGCATATTTACATGATGAAAAAGCATGATAAATAAAGAACTGATTTTTTCAAAAAAAAGGAGGCAGTACAATGAGTGGAATACAAAGAACTGCACTTGTTCTTACAATAATAGGGGCAATCAACTGGGGATTAATAGGTTTTTTCCAATTTGACTTGGTCGCTTCGATTTTCGGAGGGCAAGATGCTGGATTAGCTCGTATCGTTTATGGATTGGTTGGAATTGCCGGTCTCATTAATCTTGGTCTTCTCTTTAAACCAAGCCCTGAAATTTCCAGAGAGCCTGAAACTAAACCGACTCGTTGATGTCATCGACATTGTTTATGTTTTATAAAATAAAGCCGGACCATGGATAAACACATGACCCGGCTTTATTTCATTCATGTGCCCACTACCGGCCATGAAATGGACAAAAAAAACCGGCTGATCGAAGGATCTGCCGGTTCCCAAAATTATTTTTTGATTAAGTCTTCGCGTTGAGATTGTTCAATCCACTCTTGAAGTTTGTCTTTCAATGTGTTGAAACCTTCAGTAGATTCAATGTGAGATGTCGCTTTAACAGAAGCTTGGCGTTTTTTCGGAGCTTTTTTCGGAGCTTCAGTACGCTCAGGAGCTTCTTCTGTAGCGCGGATCGATAAGCCGATTTTTCCAGCAGCTGAATCGATGGAAAGCACTTTAACTTTCACTTCATCGCCCACTTTTAAATGTTCGTTGATATCTTTAACGAAGCCGTGAGTAATTTCAGAAATATGAACTAAACCTTGAGTTGAATCATCTAGAGCAACAAATGCACCGTATGGTTGAATACCAGTTACTTTACCAGCAACTACCGCACCAATTTCGAATTTTTCAGACATGGTAACACTCCTATTTTATATATATTTTTTCGTCTTTTCACGCAATAAAAAATTATATCACATAATTGGAAAATAATCAAAGTTAAGTATACCATACTTTTTGAGATTTTACTCATTAAAAATGTTTGTTTTTTGGAAATAATAAATATTATAAGTTCTTTATGTATAACTTATCCTAAAAATTTGCAAATAACCTCTATTCCCCTTAAAATATTTGCTTATTTTTCTAAAGATTGCAATAGTGGAACACTATCCAATTCCCCATAATCATAGTAAGATGAGAAAATGTTTAAAAAAAGTAATATACAGCTAGATATTCTTTACATCTAAAGGAGTTTTTCCATCATGTCAAAACAAGATCAATGGACTTCAAAACTTGGGTTCATCCTGGCAGCCGCGGGATCCGCTATTGGATTGGGCGCCATCTGGAAGCTCCCATATATGACTGGGGCAAATGGTGGAGGGGTCTTTTTCCTGCTCTTCATTTTATTCACCATACTTATCGGTGCACCGATATTAATAGCGGAATTCACGATTGGCCGCAATGCACAGAAAGATGCCATTAGCGCATATAAACATATCGCCCCTGGAAAGCCTTGGGCGTTGATTGGATATGGCGGTGTCGTCGCTTCAATCATTCTGCTTTCCTTCTTCAGTGTTGTTGGAGGCTGGATCATCTCATATTTGGCAAGAAGCTTTACAGGTTCTCTCACAAACTTGACGCAAGAAGAATATGGGAACTTCTTCAATACGATAATCAGTAATCCATATGAAACGGTTATCGCTCAGTTATTATTCATGGTCTTTACCATTTGGGTCGTGCAAGGCGGCGTTTCCAAGGGAATTGAAAAGGCTAATAAATATATGATGCCTTCCTTGTTCATACTTTTCATCATTCTTCTTATCCGTTCCTTGACTCTGGATGGAGCGATGGAAGGTGTTAAATTCTTCTTGAAGCCGGACTTTTCCGCATTAACAGGGGAAACGATCCTATTGGCACTTGGCCAATCCTTCTTTGCACTAAGTGTCGGTGTTTCCGTGATGGTAACCTACGCTTCCTATTTAAGTAAAAAAGAAGATATTACAAAATCGGCCTTTTCAGTAGTTGGACTGAATATCTTCATTTCCTTGCTGGCAGGTTTGGTCATCTTCCCGGCTGTTTTCGCACTGGGTTTCAGCCCTTCAAGCGGGCCTGGACTGGTTTTTGTTGTGTTGCCGGCTGTATTCAATGAAATGGCGCTTGGCGGGATCTTCATGTTTATTTTCTTCATATTATTATTATTTGCCACCCTTACGACGGCATTCTCCATTCTCGAAATCGTCGTTGCAGCCATGATCAAGGGTGATGCTGCAAAGCGGAAGAAGGCTTCCTGGATAGCTGGTATCACCGTTTTCCTGATTGGGATTCCTAGCGCATTATCATTTGGCGTGCTTTCGGATCTGAAGATTTTCAATTTATCCATATTCGATTTCGCCGATTATCTGACAAGCAATATCGCGCTGCCAGTCGGTGCCTTGTTCATATCCCTTTTCATCGGCTATCAAATGAAAAGGATCGAGGTACAAAAGGAGTTTGAGTCTGGCGCTGATTCCGGCCGATCACTTTTTAAACTTTGGTATTTCCTGATTCGCTACATCGTGCCGATCATGATCATACTCGTATTCCTTAAGTCCACTAATCTCATTTAACATTCACATGTCGTTTCGATATTTCTCGAAGCGGCATTTTTTTCACAAAACCTACATATTCATTTTCTTTCCTTAAGTAATAATATGGTAAAATAATTACATAAAAAAATATATTTCCTAAGGAGTGTCTGTCTATGTCAAATATCGCGAAGAACATTCGGCAATACCGAGAAGAACACAACCTCACTCAACAGGAACTGGCTTTGAAATTACGAATCGGCACGAAGAAGATCGAAAAGTATGAATCGGGTGAATCGGTTCCAGATACACAAACCATTCTACGGCTTTCCACCGTTCTTGACATTCCAGCTTCAGAATTCCTGAAGGATGCCCAAACTGGGAACGATGATGGGATCGACGAGGACATAAAAAAGCTGATTGAAGAAATCGGAACAAAAAAAGCGGAGCTCATTCTAAGAACAGCCAAGGACTTTAGCGAAGAACAAATTCTGAATGTTATGCATACTTTATATAAAACACAAGCCTAATTCAAAAAAAGGTCGTAGCATGTGTATTTTTTTTCAGGGTACTGGATATACTATGATTAACACTTTCTATGTTAATCCATTAGATTAACTCTTTTTTCTAATTCCCCCTATGGAAAGGGATCCGGCTGTTTGGAACGGCCGGATCCCTATTTTTTTGCTTTTATTTGCAATGATTCTTCATGAAACGTTCCATCCTTCTAAGCGCTTCTTGAAGCTGTTCCATGGAGGATGCATAGGAACAGCGGATATGACCTTCACCGCTTTCCCCAAACACATCACCCGGCACAACGGCTACAAGTTCTTCCGTCAGAAGTTTTTCAGCAAATTCCATCGAAGTCATCCCCGTTTTTTCGATTGAAGGAAAAGCATAAAAAGCCCCGCCAGGATTATGGCAATCCAGGCCGATCTCGTTAAATGATTTCACGATGTAATTTCGTCTCCGCCGATAACTGCGACGCATTTCCTCCACATCCTGCATTCCGTGCTTTAAAGCTTCCAATGCAGCATGCTGTGCAACGGTCGGTGCACACATCATCGCATATTGATGAAGCTTAAGCATCGCCTCGGAAATTTCCTTAGGTGCACAAACGAACCCAAGACGCCATCCAGTCATCGCAAACCCTTTCGAAAACCCATTGATGACAATTGTCCGCTCAAGCATGCCGTCAATGGCAGCAAATGAAGTGAATGTCTCATCATAAGCAAGTTCTGCATAGATTTCATCGGAAATCACCAGCAAGTCATGCTTTTTAACGATGTCAGCAAGCATCACTAATTCTTCCTGCCCAAGTTGGGTTCCCGTCGGGTTATTCGGTGAACAGATTAAAACGGCCTTCGTTTTAGGCGTGATCGCCGCCTCGAGTTGTTGGGGAGTCAACTTAAAGTCATCTTCCCTGGATGTTTGGACCGTGACCGGTATTCCCCCTGCCATGGTCACAAGCGGTGCATAGGCGACGAAACAAGGTTCGACGACAATGACTTCTTCACCCGGATTCAAAATGGTCCTCAAGGCAATATCGAGGGCTTGGCTTGCTCCGACCGTGACAATGATTTGATCCTCCGGTCTATACGAAACATGGAACTGCTTCTCCATGTACCCGCTGATTTCCGACCTTAATTCATATAATCCGGCATTGGCCGTATAAGAGGTATACCCTTCCTCCAAGGAGTTGATCGCCGCTTCCCTTACTGCCCAAGATGTAACGAAATCCGGTTCACCCACACCAAGGGAGACGACCCCTTCCAAATTGGCTGCCAAGTCGAAAAAGCGGCGGATGCCTGATGGTTTAAGCTCTGCAATCGTTTTTGAAACATAACTCGTTTTAATCATGGTGACACCACTATCCTTTTATCTTCTTCAGTTTGCTCGAAAATGGTGCCATCATGCTTGTATTTCTTCATAATGAAGTGAGTCGTCGTAGAAATGACGGAATCCAGTGTCGAAAGCTTTTCCGAAACAAAGCTTGCCACTTCGTTCATCGAACGTCCTTCGACAATGACCGAAAGATCATAAGCCCCAGACATTAAATAAACGGACTCGACTTCTTTGAATTTGTAAATCCTTTTTGCGACCTCATCGAAACCGACGCCGCGCTTTGGAGTGACTTTTACATCGATCATCGCTGTGACACCGTGGTATTCATCCACTTTAGCCCAGTTAATGACTGTTAAATAACGGACAATGACCCGCATATCTTCTAATTTCTTCAATGTAATTTCAATGTCCGAATCTGATTGATCGGTCATTTTAGCCAAATCCTTCATATCAATCCGGCTATTATTTTCAATGATTCTCAAGACTTCCAATTCCTCTTCATTCAAGTGCATTGGAAAACCCCCCTTTTGGAATTCACTAATTTAGATGTGATGGTTTGGCTGGCAGATAGTCTCACGAATTACCTTATTAGACTTTTTTAAAAACCTATATGACAATATAATTTAATAAGTCCTATTCTGTCAGGATAAACTTACACTATTATATCAAAATTGGTTGGTGACCTGTTATAGTAATTGTCTTTTTTCATCGTTATTATTACAATTACTGTTATGCAACAGTATTAAAGGACCTTTTTTGGAATATTAAGGGGAACGTGGATTTTTATCATTGACCAATAACGGAGGAGGAGCTTTTATGGAAAGTCATACAATCAAAGGCGTCGAACGGGTGGGTAATATGGAAATCTATTTTGAATATGACCGAATCGATGATTCCCTCCCCACCCTTGTCCTGCTTCATGGATTTTTGTCGTCGAGCTTCAGTTTCCGTAAATTAGTGCCCTATTTAATCAAGGAATACAATGTGATTTCCATAGACCTCCCGCCATTCGGGCAAAGCGGAAAAGATTATCGATATACATATTCATTCCGGAACATCGCTAAATCCGTCGTTATGTTCTTAGAGGGAAAAGACATCAGGAAATTCAGCACCATCGGCCATTCCATGGGCGGGCAAATTTCCCTGCAGCTCATCAAATCATATCCCGAACTTGTCGACCATGCCGTTCTTCTTGCCGGTTCAGGCTATCAGCCCGGCTATTCGGAGAAAATGAAGATGGTCAGTTACCTGCCTTTCTTTTCATTCGGGATAAAACGGTATCTACAAAAATCAGGTATCGAAAAGAATTTGAAAAATGTCGTCCATGACCCGGCCTTGATTGACGATGAAATGCGGCAGGGATATCTAGGGCCCTTCATAAAGAAGCATGATATTTTCCGGGCATTAGGGAGGATGCTTCGGGATAAGGAAGTCGATTTGTTGAAGGAGGACCTTAGTGATATTCATACACCATGCCTGCTTATTTGGGGAAGGCATGATCGAGTGGTGCCATTGAATATTGGCCAAAGGCTCCATGAAGACCTGCCTAATTCCAAGCTTGTTGTGCTTGAGGATTCCGGGCACCTACTTCCAGAGGAGAAACCGGAAGAAGTGTATCAATTAATTAAAGGGTTTATTGGAGTGGCCACCCCAACGTAAACTCACGAGTAAATGGGCGAAACTTACGAGTAAATCGCCAAAACTCATGAGTAATGGGCGAAATTCACGAGTAAATCGCCAAAACTTACGAGTAAAAGCCCATTTCACGAGTAAATCGCCGAAACTCACGAGTAAATGGGCGAAATTCACGAGTAAATCGCCAAAACTTACGAGTAAAAGCCCATTTCACGAGTAAATCGCCGAAACTCACGAGTAAATGGGCGAAATTCACGAGTAAATCGCCAAAACTTACGAGTAAAAGCCCATTTCACGAGTAAATCGCCGAAACTCACGAGTAAATGGGCGAAATTCACGAGTAAATCGCCAAAACTTACGAGTAAAAGCCCATTTCACGAGTAAACCGCCGAAACTCACGAGTAAATGGGCGAAATTCACGAGTAAATCACTGAAGCTCACGAATAAATCACGCAAATTCTCGAGTATACTGCACAAACTACGAGTATAGAGCAAAAAAACAACATAAAAAGGTGCCCCTGATTTCTGGGTACACCCTTTTTCACCTTTAGATAGAACAGCTGGCATCATTTTTTATGATGAGCAGCTTTTGTGCAACTTCCAGGCACTTTTTCATCTGAACGGATTCATCGAACGAGAACTCGTAAATGGATTTTATTTTTTCCGCCAGTTCCTTTGGGTCATCTATATCCCGGATGGCTATGACCGTATCTGCAATTTCCGGCTCATAAAGATCCCATCCTATCTTGAATGGGTCCCATTCTTGCAATACGGCAACCAACGCTAAATTCATTTGCTGTGTATCCATGTAATCATCACCTGCTCAATATTTTCAAAGAACATGATTTCATAGTATCATAACAACAGGCTTTTCGCGAAATGACAAATTTTATTCGGTGGTGGATATTTTGAACAAGTCAATATTCGAAGAACAAATAAACAGGGAAAATTCAGGGTCTGCAAAATGGGATAAAAACTCGCTCACATCATTGTATGGGCGCGAAGATGTTCTCCCGATGTGGGTTGCCGATATGGACTTCCCATCTCCTGAGGGCATTCAAAAGGCATTGATGGAACGTTTGAACCATCCAATTTTCGGATATACGGTCCCTTCTGAAACGGTTTTCACCGAAATTCAAAGCTGGCTTAGAGACCGGCACTCCTGGCAAATCGATAAAGAGTGGATTTCATTTAGCTCTGGCGTCGTTTCTGCAATCGGTACAACAATCCAAGCATTCACAAACCCGGGCGATAAAATATTGTTACAATCTCCAGTCTATACCCCATTTTTTGATATGATCAAAAACAATGACCGGGTAGTGGTCAATAGTCCCCTTATCACGGAAAAGGACCGCTTCGAGATTGATTTCACCGATTTTGAGGACAAGCTGAAAAGCGGAGTGAAACTATTCCTTTTTTGCAGTCCGCATAACCCTGGCGGACGCGTTTGGACAAAGGACGAACTGTTACGAATCGGGGAGTTATGTGAAAAATATAATGTAGTCATCGTCAGTGATGAGATACATGCTGACTTATTCCATAAAACATCAAGGCATTATCCGATCGGCTCGCTTTCAAAAAATTTGGCCGACATAACCGTTACATTGATGGCGCCAAGCAAAACATTCAATATTGCCGGCCTTCAGGCTTCATTCCTGATTGCCAGTAATGAAAAATTGCAGAAGCAACTGCAAAAGGCGCAAACGAAACTGGCCTTCCATGGTCTTAACATCTTTGCCTTAACAGCAATGGAAGCCGCGTATCGAGAGGGCTTGGAATGGCTTGAAGACATGATTGGCTACATTGAGGAAAATATAAAAGTGGCAGAGGAATTCATTGCTGCTGAAATTCCTTCACTGCATGTCATGCATCCGGAAGCCTCTTACCTTTTATGGATTGACTGCCGTGATCTTGGATTGACCGACAAGGAAATCAAGGATCGACTGATCCATCAAGGGAAGCTCGCATTGGAACCTGGTTCAAAATATGGACCTGGCGGAGAAGGTTTCGTCCGAATGAATCTCGGTTGTTCACGCAGCGTCCTGATGGAAGGGCTAAAACGTTTGAAATTGGCGTTTTCATAAATAAAAAGAAGAACCAGGCTTAGAATCCTGGTTCTTCTTTTTCAAAGTTTCTCTTCATCGACATAAGGATCATGCTCATATCGTGGCAAATCCCCAAACGAGGTTTGAATATTTTCTTCAAAAAGTTCTTCTTTCAATTCTTCATATTGGGAGTTCGGATAAACCGTTATCTCTTTACCGTATAGATCCACACCAACGAAATTTTCATAATTTTCGACATATCCGATATTTTCTTCGGACTCGACATACATATCTTCGTAATCGTTTGGCGGATTTACAAAATCGGAAGGCGATTCAGATGTTCCATAACTGGCAACATCCTGCCAAGAATCCTCCGCATCGTATGCAACCGATTCGTGACGGTCATCATAATCGAACTTTCCAAATGGGGGTCCCAGCACTTCCTCTTCCACCGGCCGATTGTCCGAAGTTTCCTGCGATGGGGTATGCTCGACACAATAAGTAGTGGTAGGGATGGCATTCAAACGTTCAAGAGGTATTTCCTTTGAACAAACCACACACTTTCCATACTCACCTGCCTCGATGGCGGAAAGCGCTCGTTCAATATCCCGTATTTCATCCCGATCATGCTCGGAAAGGGCCAAATCCTTTTCCCGTTCATATAACTCAGTTCCTTCATCTCCGGGATGATTATCGTAACTCGATAACTCACCTGTCGAATCCTCCAAGCTTCTTCTTAAATCGTGGTTGCCTGAATCATTTAATCGGTCTTCCAACTCTTGCTTCGTTTGCTGCAATTGCTGTTGAAATTCTTTAATCTGCTGATTGGATAGCATGTGCAACATCCTTTCAAAATCGTTCTTCCCTCTAGTATTTCTCTCTTCCCGCCATTCCATAAAGGTACTTTTTACCTTAGGGATAATTTAATTCAGATAACAGAAGCTAACTTAGAAATATAAATTTAAGGAGGGCTCTATTTGTATTTCTATAAAGAAGACTTAATCAATATGATCGTTCCCGATAAACCTGATCCGAATGCAGCAAAAGTACTTCAGGAAGCGCTTGGAGGACAATTCGGTGAAATGCGGACGATGATGCAGTATTCTTTCCAAAGCGCCAACTTACGCGGCAAGGCTAAACAGTATCGTGATTTTCTTGGAGGAACTTAGCCATATTGAACTTGTCCAATCAACCATCAACCAGCTGCGGTGCTGGCGGGAATATGCCTGAGATTCCGCTATCGATGGCGCCCCATTGGATGAAGTCATCAAAGGCGGCGCAAACCCCCATCACTTCATCATCGGTGCGAAAGCATCCCTGCCCGTCGATGCTGCGGCACTCCATGGAATGGTTCATGGGTTTATGATCACGGTAATCTTGTGGCTAACCTTTTGAACAATGTCATGCTTGAATCCACGGGAGTCCTGCAAAAGTCCAGGATTTATGAAATGAGTTCCAATAAATCGATGCGCGAAACACTGGCATTTTTAATGGTTCGCGACAATGCCCACCAAAATGCATTTGCCAAGGCATTAGAGACTCTTGGGGTTGAACTGGGGGAAAATCTTCCCTGTACCTAATTATGATTTGAACAAATATCCTGAATGCCGCAAATATGTGGATTTAGGCTACCATAATGCCCAATTCAATTTCCGGTTGGACCAAACACAAATCGGCGAGATTTTCAAAGGGGAGACACCGAGCCGAAATGGAGGAAACCTTGCTGTTACCGATCAGCCAAAAGGATTCCCTGTCCCTGAAATGCCGGATATGCCTAATGAACATAGCCCTGGCTTAAGTGATTTGAATAATTAAAAAAGAAGGCGGACACATCATTCCGTGTTCGCCTCCTTTTTTAATTATTGATATATTTCTCGAAAACAAATCCAAAATCTTTAACATGGTACTTTTTCCGGCTGTCCATCAACCATTCGAAAGCTGCAGAATTAATTTCCTTGAAACTTGCAGCCATTTGGCTTCCATCAGTGCGAACCTGGTTCAAAGTGGAAGAAGCAAGGTTTACGCTTTGCTGGGCATATTGAAGGGCATACTCATTCTCATGGCAAATTTCCGATATTTTCACGAGTGATTTGAATAAGTCTTTTAATTCTTCAATGAATTTCTTATGGACATCAATCGAGAAAGTCTTTGCACCGATCGAAAATTTAATTTCCGCATCCAAATCCACGGTCCCTGCGGTTTCAAGCGTAGCGTTGGAAATATTATGCTGGCTGTAGCTATACCTTGTAAGTGTACGCTTTTTGCTTATGGCACTTGTGCCGTCCAAATGTATGAAAGCTTGATTCGTAAAACAATACTCATCGGTTTTTGATTTGATCAGGAAATAAATTTTTTCCCCATCTTCATGCATGATATAGTCATCTGCATCCACCTTGTCATAATCGGCAGGCTTAATCACACTTCCAATATCACTAAGACCAAGGGCATCCGCCGCCATTTTCTTAAACATCCCTATTCCCCCTATCAAAATCCAGGTGAATTTCACCTTATTATAAGTATTTCTCCAGTATTATCTCGTCTCTGATCGGAATTCCATCAAAACTGTAAAATGGTATTTCGGGCTTGATTTTCCGTGATTCTTCAACGGCATTTTTAACGATTTCCGAAATGACATAACCACGCTTTTGAAAAAACTTCAATGCCTGTAGATTATCGTTCGTTGTAATCGCTTTAATAGTATGGCAATTTTTTTCTTTAGCGATATTTTCCATCACATAAAGCAACGATGAGCCCACACCTTGATTCTCATGCTCACTATTCAAAGAGATGATCTGACAAACATGGTCGGATAATTTGTATGTTCCCAACCCCATGATTTTTTCATTCTCGTCCATCACCCCAAAACCCTCAAGTTCCGCATAATGAAACAAGCCTCTTGAAAAAACGACTTGAGTCGTCTCCCAATGCTGAATGAAAAAATCCTTAACCGTATCTGCCGTAATCATTCTTTTCGCTATGATTTGCATAACCAATTACGCCCCCAAAATTTCTATCTCTATGTTTATAGTATAAAATGCTTATGCTGATAAGGGAACATTTAATTCTTCACGACCTTCTAACAAAACATAATACCATTCATATTCAGATAATCAATATCAAAAAACGGGGCTCGCGATTGCTGGCATCTTCCGGGATCAAGAAATGGTATCATCCTTGATTCGCTGGTTCCTTTTTGTGACCTCATCTTCGAATTGCTTGGTTTTCATTTCTTCCTTCTTTGAATATCTTATAATTGCCCTCATCGTAAAAACGGCTGCCACTAAAAAAATGAAGCAAGTTATACCAGCCGAGATATATTCAGTCTTGTCTTCTGGAAAGTAAAGAAACAAACCCAGTAAAGCATGATTGAGAAAGTCCATCCGATACATCCTTCCTGATAGGGAATTAAACTGCATTATCCCATTATATCAATTACCAGAACAATCCACTAGTGGGCCTAATCCACTAAAACCTAAAAAAACGAGAGGCAGTAAGCCCCCCGCTTCTCTTTCATTTATAAAATGGTGATCCCTTTAATGACCACGTCCACTGCTGGCTTGTCTCCCGCAACTGTCTCCACGTTAGCAATCGTATCAACAACGTCCATGCCTTCGACCACTTGTCCAAAAACAGAGTGTTTATGATCCAGCCATGGTGTGCCACCTTGTTCCATATAAGCACTGATGATTTCCTCCGGATAACCGGCTTGCTTCATTTGCTCACCCATCCTGCTGTCCACATGCTGGGCTTGTACGACGAAGAATTGGCTTCCGTTTGTTCCTGGGCCTGCATTAGCCATGGAAAGAGCTCCGCGCAAATTGAATAACTGCATGGAGAACTCGTCCTCAAATGGAGTTCCCCAGATACTTTCTCCACCCATTCCAGTCCCTGTCGGATCTCCGCCTTGAAGCATGAAATCCTTGATGACACGGTGGAAGATGATTCCTTCGTAATAACCGTTTTCAGCATGTGTCAAGAAATTCTCCACTGTCTTTGGAGCCAGTTCAGGGAATAGTTTAATTTTAATATCGCCCATCGTCGTTTGCATGATGACCGCTTTTTCATTTTCCAAAACTTCACTTGTTAATTGTGGAAAGTTTGTCATTGTATATAACCTCTTTCTTTTTAAAATAAATGGCATGAAACACCATTTTCCATCTTCATTTGTACACTTTACACGATTTTCATAAAAAAAGCATCTTTACGAAATTGAACGAATTCGCTGTGAAAAATCGTTGTTCTTATGTATCATGAAGGAAGTTAAAAGAAAGGTGGTAGGGAAATGTCAGAACAGGATTTTAAGATCGGCGATAAGGTTACCGCCATATATAAAACTGGAAAATACATCGGGGAAGTCACCGATATCAGACCTGCTGCATATCTTGTTAAAGTGTTGGCTGTCTTGAAGCATCCCATGCAGGGAGATCTTCATAACCCGAAGCAAACGGAAGTGTCCATGTTCCATCAGCGGCGTGCTCTTGCATTCCGGGAGCAAACCAATGTACCAAAGAATATGGTAAGGAACTTTGATGAGGAGATTCCTGAGTATAAGGAATCCTTAAGAGAAGCAGTTGAGAAAATGAAAAGCACTTTAAGCGAAGCCCAAACGGAGTGGAATGAAAAAAGCTTACACTTGCTTGAAGATCTAGCGGCTGATTATTTCAAATAAAGCATGATAAAAGCCAAATCAGTAGTATATGATTTGGCTTTTATAACGCTAAATGATTCAATACCTTTGATAAATCAATGCGATCGCCAATTGTCGTCGGTTCATGATTTTTCATATAACTTTTATCTTTCTCTACTAACTTAAAGATATTATATGTCGTAATGGCATCATCCAGCGCCCTGTGATGTTTGCCTGTCCCTTCTTTGCCATAGGCCTGTACAGCTTTCCAAAGTCCGGTTTGGTTTTGATCCCCGAAAAAGCGTTTATACTCCAGGCAAAGATCAATTTGTTTCCCTGAAAAAGGGAAATCCAACCCTGCTTTCTGACAGTTCTGGCGAAGCACCTTCATGTCCATATTTCCCCAGGTAACAATCGTCGTCGGGTGCTGCTCATCTATTTTCTTCAATAAAGTGACCAGCTCTTCAAATGAAATCCCCCGGTCCACCTGATCCTGTGCAATGTTCAAGAACTTCTTGCATCTTCCCGTCAAAACTGGAAATTTCATCGGGTTAACAAAAGATGAGAATTGTTCCTGAATGGTCTCATTAATGACGGTGACTAAACCAACCTCAATGATTTCCGGATAAAACCCTACTGGATTGGCTTTTCCTTCCGGCATCGTAAATTCAAAATCAATGAATACATATTGCTGTTGTTCCTCCATTTTTATGACCCCCTTCATATTCCTGACATCAACATATAAACAAAAAATGGTTTTTTCTCATTATAACAGAAGATTTAGAAAGTTTTTTTCTTAGGATCGTAACACACCATTCGGATACGGATCTGACGTCATACCTAATTTACCCAAAACTCTTTTTTGTCTACCTTATTTGGATTATGATGGATGAACGAACCAAAAGTACCATTTTCATCTCTTCAATCCAAGGACATACTAAAAATATATTTGTTAGGAAGTTGAACTATGCGCACGTATCTTGGTTATATCACGATTTTCCTCTTAGTTCCCATATTGATCCTTTTCATTTTCCTTTCTTATCAGGAGTGGTCCTCAGCACAATCTCCCTATCATGTACTCGACGAGCAAATTCTCATTGAATCGATAAAACTGGCTCAGAATAGTTACATGAAGGCCGCAAATGGAAAGGTCATCAGTGAAATTTCCACTGGTGAGAAACGGACTTACCTAAAACTTGAAGACATCCCCCTTTTCCTGGAAAATCTGTTCATCGTTACAGAGGATCAGAAATTTTATGATCATGCAGGCGTTGACATATCCGGCATAAGCAGGGCGCTTCTTATCAATTCACAAAATAAAACAATCGAACAAGGCGGCAGTACCATTACCCAGCAACTGGCCAGGAATGTTTATCTCTCACATGATAGGACGTATAACCGAAAACTCAGTGAACTCATTTATGCCCATCAGATAGAGAGAAAAAAATCAAAACCGGAAATCATGAAGCTGTATTTGAATGCCATATATTTCAGTAATGGAGCTTATGGAATCGAAGCTGCTTCCCAATATTATTTCAGTAAACCTACTGGAGAGTTATCCAAGGCGGAACTTGCCTTCCTGGCCGCAATCCCCAATAATCCGGAAAACTATAATCCTCTTAAACATTTCGATGCGACGAAAAAGCGTCAGGAGAGATTACTGAAACAAATGGTGGCCGAAGGTGATTTAGAACAGGACGAGTACGAAAAGCTTATCAAAAGTACGATTAAATTAGACTTGTCCACCCCGGTCGACTTATATCCCGATTACGTGACGTATGTTCATCAGGAATTGAAAAACCTGGTGGCATCCTCCGAGGGTCTCGACAATTCCCTGCAAAGTCCCGATGTCGCTATACGTAAGCAGGCGGAAGCCGAGCTGGATAAAAGGGTAAAAAAGCTTTTGAATTCCGGTGTAACCATCCATACCGCCCTCGATACTAAACTGCAAACACAGTCAAAGACTGCTGTTCAATCAAAACTCGGTGTCAATGATATCGAGGGATCTTTAGTGGTTATACAGCATCATACGCACGAGCTTGTCTCTTTGATTGGGGGAAAGGATTATAAAAAAAATTCTTTCAATCGGGCATACCAAAGCTATAGGCAGCCAGGGTCAGCCATTAAGCCACTTCTCGATTATGCTCCCTATTTAGAAGAAACGGATGCTGACATCAATCAGCTCGTTAGCGGAGCAAGCTATTGCAGCAATAGCTATTGCCCAAAGAATTATAGCGGCGACAGCTACGGGATGGTCACACTAAGAACTGCCTTCGCTCAATCCTATAACACACCCGCCATAAGGCTTTTTGAAAAGACGGGGGTGGAAACGAGTTTCAAGTACCTGGATGCTTTCGACTTTAAAAAGGTGAGCGAAAAAGACCACCATACAAGTTCGGCCATAGGCGGATTCGAATATGGCATGAGTCCCCTTGAACTGAAGAATGCCTATACTTCCTTCAATGACGGAAACTATCAGCCAGCGCGCGCCATTACTAAAGTCACCGATCAAGAAGGTAAAGTCCTTTATAAATGGAAAGACCGTTCCAAGGAGATATGGAATAAAAGCACCGTAGCCAAGATGCGGCAGCTGCTCCACGAAACAACCCTTTCCGGGACAGCCCGCAAAGCCTACTTTCCTACGGATTATGTCGGCGGTAAAACCGGTACGACCAATGATGTGAAAGACATGTGGTTTGTCGGTCTGACAGCAAACTATACAACGGGGGTTTGGGTTGGAAGGGACAAACCATCCAATCTACAATCCATTTATTCACAATCACCCCATGTATTGATTTGGAAAGATATCAGCCAGACTGCCGAGTGAAAAAAGAAGGTGCCGAGATGTCACCTTCTTAGTTTGTCGATATCCCTGAACGATTTTATCAAGGGAATTATTACTATGATTTTAAAACAAGGCATGGTTATACTCCATGTTTTTTTACTTTTTTATATGGATGAAACCCTTACTAGTTTGAAGAAATTTGCGACACTCCTGCCGAATAACTATCTAGCCGAGACCCCACAGACACTTGCTTTGATGAGGCTTGGCAGACAGTCGGCGGAAAGGGAGCTGATTTCTGAAAACAACTGGAACTTTTTTCAGAAAAAAAACTGTAGGCAAACTCAATGATTATCGAGTTTATCTACAGTCTGTAAGGTGCCGATGATGGCACCTTCTTTTTTGCTATATGGGAAGACTTGCAATAACGCTGTTATAAAGCTTCAATCCCGCATAAGCGACTATTGAAATCAGTGCCGTCCAAGCGAAGATTGGAAAGAAGACCAATCCCACCAGCCTCGATAAATTCAGGCTCGGGCTTAACTTATTGACAAAATAAATTAAAGCCACGATATTCGTTGCGATAAAGATCGACCCAAGCCCGATGATGAATTGAACACTGAACAATGAACAGGCACCGCCAATCACATATATGACAGATCCCTTTCTTACACTGTTCAGGGCTTTACCTTCCGAATCCTTGGAAAAGAATAATAAAGACAGCTCCAATATCGTATCGGAGACCAGCTTCAATGCAGCAAAAACCATGAAGAATAATAGGAGCAATACGATCAGCAGCGCCAGCTTGATGCCGGTTTCAGAAAAGAAATCTAGCATCCCTTGGTAGATTCCCAAATTCCCAAATAACTTGAGCATTTGCATTTCCCCATAAACGGCAAAGGAGAGGCTGAATAATAAGATTGAAATGATTGGTAAATAGCTAAGTAAATATGTGTTTTTCATGACTTCTCCATCCATGCGTCTTTTATCCTATATAATGCTAGATAATCCACCATTTCACAATGGATACTCTACTAATTCACCCTTTTAAAAATTTTTTTAATAAATTTTTCAGGTCGTTTCCCCCTCCTTTTCTACCTATATATAAAACTTCATTCAAGTTGGCCTTCACCGTTTTCAAAGCCATGCAAACCCACATAAATTGCGTTATACTTTTAAGCGAGGCAAGTATTCGATAAAAAAATACATATTCAGCGAAGATTTCCTAACGTCTAGGATTGCTCAAAAAAAGCATAATAAGACGACTGACTTCGTTTTTAAAAAGGGGGGAGTTTATGTCTTTACTTCATTGGGCGGTGCTATCACCGTTTCTATTAGCAATTATTGTACCAATATTATACAAACTATTTCGACAAATACATACAGGATGGTTTGTATTGATTTTACCGATTCTCCTTTTCACCTATTTTTCAAGGTTCATTTCCTTGACCAAACAAGGGGATATCATTATGGAAAACGCTACATGGATTCCTTCTCTCGGAATTCATGTTGATTTCTATATAGATGGACTAGGGCTTTTGTTCGCCTTGCTCATTACAGGTATAGGTTCACTCGTCGTTCTGTATTCAATTTTCTATTTATCCAAAGAGAAAGAAAAGCTGAACCAATTTTACGTCTTCCTTTTTCTTTTCATGGGAGCGATGCTTGGAGTCGTCCTATCCGATAATCTAATTGTCCTTTATTCATTTTGGGAATTCACGAGTTTATCATCTTTTCTATTGATAGGATATTGGAATGAAAGGGAGCGTTCACGTTATGGGGCGCAGAAATCCCTGCTGATCACTGTGCTTGGAGGCTTAAGCTTGCTTGGCGGCATCATTCTCCTTTCCATTATGGGGAACACATTCAGTATTCGTGAATTGATTGCCCAAAGCGGGGAACTTATGGACCACTCGCTCTTCATTCCTACACTTTTGCTTGTGCTGCTTGGCGCGTTCACCAAATCCGCACAGTTCCCGTTCCATATCTGGCTTCCTGATGCGATGGAAGCCCCGACACCGGTCAGTGCTTACCTTCATTCCGCCACAATGGTCAAGGCCGGAATTTATTTGGTAGCCCGATTAAGCCCTGTTTTTGCCGAATCAGGATTATGGTTCTGGCTCGTTTCGATCGCCGGATTGATCACCCTGTTCTGGGGCTCATTCTCTGCAATCAGGCAGACTGATTTAAAGGGGATTCTCGCTTTTTCCACCATCAGTCAGCTCGGATTGATCATGTCGCTTTTGGGACTTGGTGCGGCGGCCCTCCACTATGAATCTTTTGGGGAAAATATATACTTGGCAGCCACGGTTGCTGCAGTATTCCACTTGATTAATCATGCAACCTTTAAAGGCAGCCTTTTCATGGTTGCAGGCATCATTGACCATGAAACCGGTACACGTGATATTAGAAAGCTTGGCGGATTGATGCAGCTGATGCCGATCACTTTCACCGTCGCTGTCATAGGTGCTTTTTCAATGGCTGGACTTCCGCCCTTCAATGGTTTTTTGAGCAAGGAAATGTTCTTGGCCAGCATGGTGAATGTATTGGAATTGAATATCTTCAATATGGAGACATGGGGGGTCCTTTTCCCTGTGGTGGCATGGGTAGCCAGTGTATTCACTTTTATATATAGCATGATCGTCGTGCTCAAACCCTTTACAGGCAAACTTCAGTTGCAACTATTGGACAAGAAGCCCCACGAGGCACCGGTCGGGATGCTGATATCACCGATCATCCTTGCTTCGTTGGTCATCGTTTTCGGTATTTTTCCAAACTTGCTATCTTCACGAATCATTGAACCTGCGGTAGCAAGCATACAGCCAAGCTTGACGGGTCCCGATTTCCAGGTCCATATCGCCTTCTGGCATGGATTGAATACTGAAGTATGGATGACCGTCGGCATCATAGCATTTGGAATCCTTTTATACAAAACGCTTCCGAAGTGGCAGAAGATTACTCAGTGGATTCCTGAACGTATCTCCCTGAATGCTTTGTATGATAACGGGGTTAGAGGGCTCGAACGCTCAGCATCTTCCATCATGAAATTTTTAATGACAGGTTATATTCGTACATATTTGCTTTCAATCTTCCTTTTCTTCATTCTTTCATTAGGGTTTACGCTCTATTGGAAGGATGCATTTAAATTGGATACAGGGAATTTTGCCCCGATCGGCCTATATGAATTGGTATTAGCAGCGATCATCGTGATTGGCTCGATCGCCATTCTGTTTGCAAGATCCCGTTTAACTTCCATTATCATCTTAGGAGCGGTCGGTTATGCGATTTCCTTATTTTTCGTTTTGCTGCGGGCACCGGATTTAGCCCTGACTCAACTAGTCATCGAAACGATTTCGGTATCCCTGTTTTTGCTCTGTTTCTTCCACCTTCCGTTAATGGCAAGCAGAAAGGAAGAACGGATGACATTCAAGTTGAATAACGCCTTGATATCCATTGGTGTAGGAGTCATCGTGACATTGATTGCCTTATCGGCACATAGCAATAAACTATTTGGTTCCATATCAAATTACTATCTTGAAAATGCTTATAAGGAAGCAGGCGGAAAAAACGTCGTAAATGTCATTCTCGTAGACTTCCGCGGACTTGATACGATGTTTGAAATCAGTGTCCTTTCCATCGCTGCGCTCGGAATATTCGCGATGATCAAATTGCGTTTGACGGGGGGAAAAGATAAATCATGAAGCAAAATGACCTGATTCTACAAACGGTTACGAAAGTCGCCGCCTTTGTTATCCTGCTGTTCGCGGTTGCCATCTTTTTAGGCGGGCATTATTCGCCAGGAGGCGGGTTTGTCGGCGGGTTAATGACTTCAGCCGCCATAGTCCTGCTGTTGCTCGCTTTCGACATTAAGACCGTTACCGGCATCTTGCCGATTGACTATAAGTTAATGATCGGTTCAGGCTTGTTCATATCAAGCCTGACCGTAGCCGGGGGGCTGGTGTTCGGGGTGCCCCTCATGACACATGTTTATCATTATGTTGATTTACCGCTTCTTGGGCACATCTCGCTTCATACCGCGGTACTTTTTGATCTGGGTGTTTATCTTGTGGTTGTTGGTGTAACGATGACCATTATTCAAACGATAGGAGAGAGTGAATAATGGAACTTTTAATGGCTATTGTCATTGGAATACTATTTATGTGTGCGACATATTTAATGCTTTCCAAAAGCATTTTAAGAATCATAATCGGTACTGGGCTGCTCAGTCACGGCGCCCACCTTTTGATTTTGACGATGGGCGGTTTGAAAGGCGGTTCCGTTCCATTGCTGAGTGATGAAGCAGCATCCTATGTCGATCCGCTTCCGCAAGCGCTTATCTTGACGGCAATCGTCATCAGTTTCGGGGTCACATCATTTCTGCTGGTACTTGCATATCGGACCTACCAGGAACTCGGTACGGATGACATGGAAGAAATGAGAGGTACCGAAGCGAATGAATAATCTTACTTTCATGCCTGTTTTATGGCCGCTTTTCACAGGCATCTTTCTCATTTTCTTTGCAAAAAAAATCAAGCTGCAAAGAGGGATATCCCTTTTTTCCTCTCTTATGGGAATTGCGATTTCCCTTTATTTGGTGTTTACGGTCCATACTCAAGGGATCTTGACTTTAGGTGTCGGCAGCTGGGATGCGCCATTCGGGATCGTGATCGTCGCAGACATGCTTTCTTCACTGCTCGTACTGACCACAAATATCATAGGATTGGCCATACTGCTTTACTCGTTTCACTCCATAGGGGAGGAACGTGAAAGACATTATTATTATCCTGTTTATCAATTTTTGCTGATTGGTGTAAACGGTGCCTTCCTTACGGGGGATCTTTTCAATCTATTTGTTTTCTTCGAAGTCATGCTGATGGCTTCCTACGTGCTGCTTGTACTGGGAGGGACGAAAATTCAGCTGAGGGAATCATTGAAGTATATCATCGTCAATGTGCTTTCCTCTTCCTTTTTCGTCATCATGGTGGCGTACCTTTATTCAGTTCTAGGAACATTGAACATGGCGGACATCAGCCAGAGGATAGCGGAGGTCAACCAGCCTGGAATCGTCTCGGTGATAGCAATTGGCTTTTTGATCGTATTCGGTTTGAAGGGAGCCATTTTCCCGCTCTTCCAATGGCTGCCTGGGTCTTATTATGCTCCACCCATTCCCGTGATGGCCCTATTCGGTGCATTGCTGACAAAGGTCGGGATCTACTCTATTTTCAGGACCTATACACTCATGTTTTATCATGACCAGGATTTCACCCATACTTTCCTTGCGATACTTGCCATCTTGACCATCATCATCGGTGTCATTGGTGCGATAGCCTATTGGGATGTAAAAAAAATCATCATTTACAATATCATCATCGCCGTCGGAGTTATCCTGTTCGGCATCTCCGTCATGAATGAACAGGCCTTATCAGGCTCCATTCTGTATATCATTCATGACATGCTGATCAAGGCTGCACTCTTCCTGCTTGTTGGCATTATGATCAAAATCAGCGGATCGGATGATTTACGGGACATGGGCGGCTTGATCAAGCAATACCCGGCCGTTGCATGGACCTTCTTCATAGCTGCCATATCATTGGCGGGTATACCGCCGTTCAGCGGTTTTGCCGGCAAGCTCCTGATTCTTCAGGGAGCTGCCGAAAAAGGGGCCTACTTTGGAATGGCCATTGTCTTACTTTCAAGTTTGATGGTCCTATATTCCGTCATGAAAATATTCATGAATGGCTTTTGGGGAACTCCGAAAGCTGATTATGCCTTAACTAATGAAACGGTTAATAAAATGCTGGTCCCTGCCGTCCTACTTGTTATCATTTCCGTTTTATTCGGAGTGGGAACTGAATCGATTTACCCATTCATTACACAAGCAGTGGATTCATTAATGAATCCCGAAATCTATAACAAAGCGGTTTTAAAGGAGTAGTGCCTGATGTCATTCCAAATTTTACTGAATGTGTTCCTTGCGGTTATCTGGATGTTTTTGAAAAATGAGTTTAACGGGAGCACTTTTATCATCGGATATATGTTGGGGCTCGGCATCATGTTCGTCTTCCGTCATTTTTTCAATGAACGTTTTTACTTGAAAAGGGTGAATGCCGTCGTTCTATTGCTGCTCATATTCGCAAGGGAACTCATACTTTCTAACATTAGCGTCCTTAAGGCCGTGCTTAAACCGAGCCTGGATATAAGACCTGGCATATTCGCATTTGAAACCGTGCTGACCAAGGATTGGGAAATTACGATACTATCGAATTTAATTACGTTGACACCAGGAACACTTGTCGTTGAAGTATCGGAAGATAATCGGATTCTTTATATCCATGCGATGGATATTGCCGACAAAGATGAGGCTGTGGACAGCATTAAAAATACATTTGAAAAAGCGATTATGGAGGTGAGCAAATAATGTTCGATTTAATGCTTAAAATCGCGCTGCTCGGTGTTTCGCTTTCCATGGTTGGATTCTTATACCGTTTAATCAAAGGGCCTTCCGTACCGGATCGGGTCGTCGCACTCGATGCGATGGGAATCAATCTTATCGCAATCGTTGCACTTGCCTCCATTGTCATGGATACAAGTGCATATCTGGAAGCCATTCTTCTGCTCGGAATCCTATCATTCATCGGAACGGTCGCTTTCGCCAAATTCCTTGAGAGAGGGGAGATTATCGAAGATGACCGCAATCGTTGAAATCCTATCGGCCCTATTCATTTTAATGGGAGTCTTTCTCTTTTTAGTCTCGGCATTCGGTATCATCCGGCTGCCCGACGTCTATACAAGAAATCACGCTGCCTCAAAATGCTCGACACTTGGGATCATGTTCATCCTGATCGGCACCTTGTTATATTTTTACTATAAACATAGCCATTTCGATTTCCGGGTCGTGCTCGCGATCATCTTTATCTTCATGACCGGCCCTGTAGCCGGGCATTTAATCAATCGCTCGGCATATCATTCTGGCGTGAAGATGTGGGATCGGAGTGTCCAGGATGATTTAAAGAAAACCCGTTGATTCCTGCCATTGCAAAAGAGCTGCCCTGATTACAGGAGCAGCTCTTTTCTGTCTCAATCCTTTAAAAATACCTGGTCGCCCACTCTGATTTCACCTGTTTTGATGACCGAGGCATATACGCCAAAATGATTATTCCTTTCCTTGACGACAGTTTTCAGGAGAGTTGGATCTCTCTGGGAATCGCTTGGATCGACCGTTATGATCATACAACGCTCACAATACCTTTTGATCTCCAATTCCACTTCATTTCCGATTAGAATCCTTTTTCCGAACCATTGCTCTTCTAAAAAGGGTGTTTTGTTCACTAAAGATAGCACCAAATTTTGCCTGAATCTCCTGCCATCGAGTTCTTTTCCCCAAAGCTTTGTCAATTCGCCAATCGAGGCATCACTGACAAGCAGGATGTTTTCTTCTTCAATCGCCCCCAATGGGATATGTCCAGGCGGATAAACAATGGTGGTAGCCTCCTGGTTTAATAACCGCTCCATTTCCTCATGAAAGGCTTCCCCTCCCCATGTCAGCACCTGTCCTGTTGGGGTCTTCACCTTGATTTCCGGATATTGGTCAAGGGTTTCCTCACCAGAAAAAGCAGCTTGATAACGGACCATTTCCGGGACTTGGGTTATCGTAAGGAATTTCCCATTTTTATCTTTAAAAGCATGACTGCGATCTCCATATAGTCCATAATCCATCACCCTCGTTTTCTGTACCTGTTCACCAGTGAATGATTTTACAGGATGACGAGTGATTTCTTGTATATGTCCAACCAGCATAAAAATACCTCTTTTCATACAATAATCTTTTGCCATATTATACTTAAACCGGACATTGTAGAATCATTACACCACTTTATTACGATTGTTCTTTTGATTCACTTTGGCTTTGGTAAGTCGATAACGGCCAATGTACAGCGTGAAACGCAGATAAGATGATCCTCTTCATCATGGATTTTCACATCCCATACCATCGTCGTCCTCCCGCGATGGATGATGTTCCCTTCTGCGGTAACAAAACCGGAACGGACGCCCCTTACATGATTGGCATTGATTTCAAGGCCGACGACAGCTTGTTTTGTACTATCCACCAGCTGCATGCCGCCAAAACTTGCAACAGATTCCGCAAGGGCAACAGAAGCTCCCCCATGCAATAAACCATACGGCTGCCTAGTTCGTTCATCCACAGGCATCGTCGCAATGACTTTCCCATCACCGACTTCTTTCATTTCTATCCCAAGCGTGCCTATCAATGACTTTTCAATATTTCTCTCCATCCCATTACCCCTAACTCTCATGTTTTTTTCTTACCATGTACATTAAAAAAATGAATCACTATTCATATCAGTATACAAAAAAAGGATGACCCAAGTCTATTAAGTCATCCGTCAATAATATGAATTGTATTATTTGGAGAGGATTTCTTTTAATTCAAGCCAGCTTGTCAGCCTTGGAATATCCAATTCCCTGTTATAGGAGTTATCAATTGCATACACTTTCGTTGGAATATCCAATAAAGTTTCCAGCACTGCCGGTTTATCATCAAAATAATAATCCAATTCCAATTTGCGGATCGTATCAATTTTTTCATGATCCTTCATACCGCAGTAAAAATGGTCATCCTTAACCGGAAAGCCGTTTTCAATCAGCCATTTTTTCGTCCGTTCACCATGCTCCGCTTTTCTGGCGGTGATGTAATAGATTTCATGACCATCGCGTTCAAGCTCCTGCAGCGTTTCCACTGCGCCCTCGAAGGCTGGACAGGATGAATAATACACTTCCTCGGCAAGGCTGTTCCACATCTTGCCCCCAGCCTCTTTATCAAGCCCGAAAGCTTCATGGATCTCCAACGTCTTTAAAGCTCTGAATTTCGTTATCTCTATGTTCGTATTAAGCTTTTCATTATAAAGATGAAACGCGAACTCCCTCAAGTTAATAAGGGTATCGTCAATATCAAAACCGAATTTCATATCCTTCACTCCCATTTAAACATAAGCGGCGGCAAACTGTGATGCGAAGGAAACTTCCTTGTCCACCTGAATGGCCTGTAATCTTTCAATTTCGGCTTTTCTTTTTGGCTCAGCCATTTTTAGCCCCAGGAAACCAGTATCCCCCTGCAGGATGCATCCAGAAATAAGCTCGGCTAATATATCGGCATCCTTCATGGCACAATTGAGTCCGAACGCACCTGTAGGTGTCATCGTATGGGCTGCATCACCTAATAAAGCAACGCCATCCTTTGTCCATGTTTCACAATAGCTGCTGTAAACATCCAATAAAATGAAGTCATGCCAAGAGCGGATATTTTCACTCACAACCTTTTTTAATTCAGGAAAGGATAAAAGCAAATCTTCAATGAACGGATCAAAATGCTGTTTTCGCAAATGGGGAAACGAACCATGTTCTATATTCCAGCCAATTTGGATGAAACCTCCAGCCTGAGTGAAGAGGGCAACCTGTGAGCCATTGACCAATGCCATCTTGATCGAAGGCTTCCATCCCTCTGGAGCTGGAATTTTTGCCCACAGTAAATCATAACCATGATTTTTAATCTCCACTGGAATTCCCGCTTTTTTTCGAACGATGGAAAATCTGCCGTCCGCTCCGATTATCAATGAACTTTGCACTTCCAGGTCATTTCCGCCATTTCGAGCCTTGACACCCGTAAAACGGCCCATTTCATTTTGTATCAAGTCCGTAACCCTCGTATTCATCATCAATTGAAAAGAGTCCAGCTTTTCAGCTTCATTCAATATAGCTGTAAGCAGATGATTTTGAGGGACATGTATCCCAACATGATCGACAGGCCAATCAGGGAAAATCCTTTTGAATAATTGGCCGTCATTCCAATATTCAATTTGTTCCATCCTAAGCAAGCCTAGTCTTTCCACACTCTCGAATAAACCGTGCTTTTTAAGAATGCCCTCTCCTTCATCGTTCAAGAACTCGCCCCTGAACTCCCTTGAAACTTCAGAATGCCTCTCAAGCAATACGACTGAAATGTCCTGCTTGGCCAATAGGTAGGCCAGCAGGGCTCCTCCAGGTCCTGAACCTACTATGCATACATCTGATTTAACCAACATGCCTCTTCACCTGTTGTCTATTTTTATTTAGGATAAGCCGTGATGCGTATGTCCTCACCAAATGTTTCCACGCCAGAGAAGAAAACATCCATCGCTTCATCCATCGTATCAACATTCATTCCAGTATACGGTGTTAGTGAGTTTCTTCCGCCCAATAGTTTAGGAGCTATATAAATCAAGTACTTATCGATGAGCCCTTCCCTAAGGAAAGAGGCATTCACTTCGCTTCCGCCTTCCAGCAAGACATCCGTAATCCCTTTTTTATATAGTTCTTCCATCAAAACCCTTAGATTCAGTCCAGTCTCGTTTTTAGGGACGAAAATGAATTCGATCCCTTTTTCACGTAAAATGTCCATTTTATCCGCGGATGCATTTTCATGCGTTACGATCAAGGTTTTCGCATCTGATACTTGTACAACATTGGCATCCAAGGGAACACGTAATTCACTGTCTAAAATGATCCGGATCGGATTTTTCCCTCCGCCTTCCGGAAGTCTGGTCGTCAGTGATGGATCATCGGCCAATACAGTCCCGATACCAACAAGAATGGCATCCACCTCATCACGCAGCAAATGAACAGAATGACGTGATTGTTCCCCTGTTATCCATTTTGAATGGCCTGTGTGGGTTGCAAGTTTTCCATCGAGCGTCATCGCATACTTCGATATGACAAAGGGCCGATTCGTCAGCATATTGTGAATGAAACGCTCATTCAGCCTTTGAGCTTCCTTTTCCAGGATGCCAACTTCCACTTCAATGCCCGCATCCTTGATGATCGATATCCCTCTGCCGGCTACTTCCGGATTCGGATCTTGAGTAGCCACCACAACTCGCCGCACACCTGATTCTTTCACCAAATTTGCACAAGGGGGTGTCTTTCCATAATGCGAACAAGGCTCAAGAGTCACATATAGCGTTGCACCTTCTGCATACTCACCCGCCATTTTGAATGCATGTACTTCCGCATGCGGTTCACCGGCTTTACGGTGGATCCCTGTCCCGGCTATCACACCGTCTTTGACTATGACTGCACCGACCACTGGATTCGGATTCGTCTTTCCTTTTGCACTGGCCGCCAAATCCAGTGCCAGCTTCATGTAATATTGATCATCATTCATACTATAGCTCTCCTTATACAATCAAAGTTGGCTTCTTTTGGGGGATATGTCCAGACTTCTTAACTTTTGTATCCAGATAGAAACTATTATCTTCCGTCAAACCGCCCCAAAGCGGAATATGGTCCTTTGCCGCAAGTCCATGCTTCATGAGGGCGTCCAGCTTTTTCGGGTTGTTCGTGATTAAAGTCACCGGATCCTCGCGCAGTTCGCTCAGCACTCGAATGGCTCCCTCGTAAGATCGCGTATCATCTTCGAATCCTAAAGCCTCATTCGCCTCGACCGTGTCATAACCCTCCTGCTGAAGCAAATAGGCAAGAGACTTGGAAAACAGGCCGATCCCTCTTCCTTCATGGTCCGCAAGGTAAAAGATGGCCCCGCACCCATGCTCGGCTATCATCTTCATCGATTGGTGGAGCTGGTAGCCGCAATCACAGCGTTTACTGCCGAAGATATCACCCGTGTGACAGATGCTATGCATCCGGACAAGTGCATCCTCGGAATTTTTAAAATCTCCATACACCAATACGGAGGATTGCTGTCCAAAAGCGAGATTGGCTTCCGAAAGCGAATCAAGCACCGCTTCCTTGTCATTATCCGCGCCGTCAAGCTGAAGCCATGTATACCATTGGAAAACCGTTGAGAAATCTCCTTGTTCAACAGGCAGGTTCACAGGCCCCACAAGGCATATATCAGCTTTTCCCGGAGTTTTGATGATATTCATTTTATCTATTAAAAGGTTTTTTGTTTCCTCGGTTATTTTCATGTTAACATCACCTATTTTATAATTTATAGTGTGCCTTCTCCTTACTTTAGGTAAGTAAGTATATTACTATACACTATACCTGTCAATGAAGCAGTTTACAAATAATAGTGTGTCTTTGGTCATAATTTACAAGAAGTTTTTTTTGCAGAAGAAAGGTCATTCACAAACCGCTATCATATCGGCTGGCCTTTATACATATTTTAACGTATAACGAAAACGTGTCTATAGATAGACTTAAAGAAAGGACGGAAACCTTTTGGAGGATTTCCCTTATTTTTTTTATGACCCTATTCTATTTCCGCCTCACGTCGGGGCAATGAATATGAATCGGGAGCGGGAAGGAACATTGCGTCCCTACTCGGCACCCAACCCAGATCTGCTGGTTAAATCGGCAAAGACCTCGCAATCTTTAATGCTTGATGTAAAAAAAGTCATGGATACTTTAGCCACATCGAAGCCTTTCTCGAACCGGTTGATGACTGCTGCCCAAGCATCGGAAAAGAGTGTCGTGATCGATATGATCCGAAAGATAGGAATTAAGAACGAACCTGATATCACGTATAACCCCGATGGGATCCGTTTTGATTTCTATCCTAAAGCGGGAGAAGAAAATTGTCATATCATCGTCAGCTTGAAATGGAGTGATGTATAACGTTCACCACACTCTTTTGGTAAAAAAACCGAAGCCTATTTTCGGCTTCGGATATTTGGGTTCATCTTGTTTTCGTTTCAAAGGTTTCAACCAATAGTGCAAGCGTTCGTGCCATGACACCGGTAGCCCCCGCCCTGCACAATTCGGAGCTGCTCGAGGTTGTGGAAGTTCCGGCGATATCCAGATGAACCCACGGAGTGTCTTCAGCAAATTCGCCGATGAAGGCCCCGCCCATGATCGCATGTCCTGCCCCTCCAGGTGAATTATTCAAATCCGCCATTTTACTATTGCGTACCCGTTCTTTATCCTTTTCTGTAATCGGCAATCTCCAAATGGGCTCCCCGGCCTCCTCTGAGGCTTTGACCACTTGCTCATAGAATTCCGTATCATTTGTCATTGCACCCGTCATATCCATGCCCAGCGCCGTTATTACACCGCCCGTTAAAGTGGCAACGTCAATAAGATAGTCAGCACCATGATGTTTAGCGTAAGTCATGGCATCCGCCAAAACCAGCCGGCCTTCCGCATCCGTATTCAATACCTCTATCGTCTTGCCGCTCATGGCAGTGATCACATCATCCGGCTTGAATGCATCACCGCTGATCATGTTATCAGTGGATGGAATGACAGCCACGACATTTTGATCCGGTCCTAATTCGCCGATAATTTCCATTGCACCTAAAACTGCCGCCGCACCGCCCATATCCGTCTTCATCCCAACGATTCCAGCCTTCGTTTTCAATGAGTATCCACCCGTATCGAATGTGATGCCCTTACCGACCAGCCCGATAACATCCTTCCATTCATCCTTACCTTGATACTTCAGGACGATCATTTTCGGAGGCTCGACCGAACCTTTATTGACAGCAAGGAGTGCGCCCATTCCCAACTTGAGCATATCTCCCTTCTCGAGTATCTCCACTTCAAAACCATAACGTTCGCCCAATGCGGATGAATAATCCGCCAAATCCGTGGAAGTCAACAAATTGCCTGGTGTGTTGACCAATGTTCTGGCTGAGTTCGTCGCCCTTCCGAAGATTCTCCCTACATGAAGCGCGGCACCGACCTCTTCTTGATCATATTCACTGTAAACCGTAATCGATTCGAGGCTTTTTTCGACCTGGTTCGATTTTTGCTTATATCCGTCAAATTTATAGGAAGCAAGTTCGAAAGCCTCGGAACAAGCATGCGCTGCGTCCAATGCATCCAGATTTTCAGTCGTGAATGTATCCAAAGCGATCGAAAGAGTCGTAATCTTGGATTCATTAATCGTCTTACGCGCCTTCCCAAACGCTTCGCGGAGGGTTTCAAAGGATAGCTCCTTTTCCTTGCCCAACCCTACAAAAATCAATCTCTTTACGCTTAATTTACCTAATGTATGTATTTTGACCACCGATTTTTTCTTGGAAGAGATTTCTCCGGCTTTCACTAACTCTGTTAGCTGGCCGTCCAATCGTTCATCCGCTTCTTTTCCTATGCCTGTAAATTTTACGGGTCTGTCAAATACGCCTAGAATCAGGCATTCGTCAATCAAATCTATATTCAGGGAACCTTTTACTGTGAACATTCTGCTACCTCCTCCATTCAATTACATTCATTATAACGAAATCTTCAAAAATTTTCGAATAAGGCCCACGTAAATAATAATAAAAAGGGATATTGTTTAGAATGGGTGACTTTAGAGTAATAGTATAAGAAAGATCATATTTTGCTATTACCAGCAGGGAATCGACAGGACTGAATGGAACTAATAATAAGGGCCTTATTCCGAGCAGGATGTATTTACCCAGATATGGATTTCATCTTTACTTATAACTAGAAAGAAGGCTGATACTCTTGGAATTATTACTCAACTTCCCTTTAATCGCAGCATTGATTGCCATTTTCTTTGCTCAATTCATTAAAGTGCCCATCCACTTCATAGCATTTCGTAAAGTGAACTGGTCACTCATTAACTCCACAGGCGGTATGCCAAGCTCCCACTCTGCGGCCGTGTCAGCCCTAACCGTAGCGGTAGGGATCGAAACCGGAATGGATTCCCCTGTATTTGCGGTTGCCACGATCTTTGCAGTCATCACGATGTTCGATGCGACAGGAGTGAGACGGCAGGCAGGAGAACAGGCAGCCGTCTTGAACCAGCTCGTTACCGACTTCAATACATTTGTCGAGCAAGCAAAGAACTGGCAGAAAAAAGAAGATAAACAGAAACAGCAACAATTAAAGGAACTGTTGGGCCATAAGCCAATCGAGGTATTTTTCGGAGCCTTGACCGGAGTATTCATTGCACTGGCACTTCACTTTTTCATCTTTCAAGGGTAGGTGTTCAATTTGAAAATAATCTCTCTTTGCCCCAGCAATACGGAACTATGCACATATCTAGGGATTGAAGATCAGCTGATCGCCATCGATGACTACTCTGATTGGCCTGAAACCATACAGCACCTTCCTAAGGTTGGGCCCGATTTATCGATCGACATCGATCATGTTGAATCACTAAAACCCGATTTGGTGCTGGCTTCACTGAGTGTACCGGGCATGGAAAAAAATATTGAGGGGTTAAAAGAACGGAACATCCCCCATATCATCTTCAACCCGCAATCACTTGAAGATATCGCAAAAGATTTACTGACCTTGGGCGAGGCCATGGATCTTAAGGAAAAAGCAGAGGAACAGGCTGCCAAATTCCGTGATGCCATCCTTCAATATAAAAACGTCGCCGACAAAATCGAAACAAAGCCGTCCCTGTATTGGGAATGGTGGCCTAATCCCTTATTCAGCCCAGGGGGAGTTAATTGGTTATCCGAGATCAGCACGCTTGCGGGAGGATATAACCTTTTCGAAGATGTAGACATGGCAAGCATTCAAGTCACTTCCGAAGATGTCCAAAAAAAGGATCCCGACCATATTTGCTTAGCTTGGGTCGGTGTCCCTTTACGAAAAGTAAACCCAGAGCTGGTCAAGAAACGGAAAGGGTGGTCTGATATGAAGGCCGTCCGGAATAACAATATTCACATCATGGAAGAACCATTATTCTGCCGGCCTTCTCCGCGTTTGCTGGATGGTCTTTACAAATTGGCAAAGACCCTGCATCCTGAAGCCTACAAAAGCATGGCCTAAGGGCGTCCCAACTGAAACAGACAATCAAAAAGGCTGCCTCAATCGAGGCAGCCTTTCACCTTCACTTTCTCCGATTGTCCATCAATCATTAAAAAGCAAAGGAAGCTACATTCTCGTTCAATGTTTTCTCAGCAATTTTCGGCTTGAATACCTGCTTGATCTTGGTTTCATTCAACTTGCTTAACTGCTCTTCAGATAACTCGCCATTCCCTTTTTGCACAACATATACTTCAAGGGTTTTCTTGCCCCAGTTCTCGTATACATCTTGTACCGTTTCGTAGTATAGGTCCAGGTGGTTTCCTTTGATCGCACCGCCCTTGTCCGCTACAACCCCATAACCATAGCCCGGAATCCAAAGTATGGTTCCGAGAGGGAATACGGCAAGATCGGCGGCAATGGTGGAAAACAGATCCCGTTTCACCTTCACCCCTGAATAAGTGATTCCATAGGATGGGCTTTCCGGGTACTTTCCTGTCGATTCATACCCTGCTGTATATCCTGTAGCCAAAACTTCATGCTTCGGGTATTTCGAGAGCTCGATTGCCTCCGCTATCGTCGTGGGACCATTGCTCGTGGATGCCGATGCCATTAGCGTTGCCACTTGACCTCCACTATGGATCGCTTTATATTCGAGACCAAGCATTCGATGTTGTCTCATTGCCTCGTCAAAAGGATGATCTTCAGGCACAGCCCCAAAAACATGATTTAAGGTTGATTCGATGGCCAAGATAAATAATATGATAATAGCAACCCTCAAAAATAATGCCTTTACAATCTTCATATGTATTAATTCCACTCCTCTCACAAGGATATTTGTTCCCTTTCCAGAGTGAAAGTATTCATAAAGCATGGAAAGATCCAATTTTTCTTACAAAAAAAGAACCGTCCATAAATGACGGCCCTTTCCATTATCAAAACATTTGATATCCTTTTTTCCTTAGAATCCTGATGACCACACCCGCTAAAACCGCGCCAAGCAGCCCGCTTGATAAAATAATGATGTCTGCCGTATGAAGGGATGTAAGGCTTGTTCCAAGATTGGAAAAAGAGATTCCCGGATTTCTAAAATATTCTATTAGCTTTGTTTCATTGACAATGATGATGAAGACGATTGGAAATAAGATGACCATGATCCAAGAAGAGCGAAAGAGCATATTCAGCAAAAAGCCAATTCCGAAAAACAATATGAAAAATAAGAGTATTGAGATAATTAAAACAGGCAATGGCATGTTATTCTTGACCCTCCTTAAAAGCGACACCTTTAGTTTACTGAAAAAATAATTGCTGCGTCAACGACTTATACCAAATAATGCCGAAGAAAAGATAATTACCCAAATTACATGAATAATTTATATGATGTATATCCAAATTGATCTCCCGGGTTCAACCCGTCAAGCATCGTCTGCATTCTTTCCTTTTTAAAAGCTAAAAGCTGTTCTAATAGTAAAGATTGCTTCCCCTCCTGCATGAGTAAATCAGGGTCATAAAATTTAGCTTCATATAATTCATCCAATTGAGCGGTTACTTCAAAACTGACCGGTTTAAGTAAAAATATCAACATATTATCACTTATATCCCCTTTGATGACTCCGCTTCTCACTCCTACAATGCCTTCGATTTCTGTTTGAATACCCGTCTCCTCCAACACTTCCCGTACGACAGCTTCATCAACGGTTTCATCATTTTTGACAAAACCTGCCGGAAGCGACCATTGCCCTTTCAATCCGCCATACCTTTTATTCACGACCAGCCACTCACCTTTATCAGATATCACAAGGCCGGACACTGCCAGCCAAACATTTTTGCATCGTTCCAAAATCCTTCCCCCACATTCTTTATAATTAGTGTAAACTCCAAACAGTGCCAAAGGTAAGGACTTTCTTGATGCAGCTTCATCATTCTTATCCCCATTATATTCCACTTAAGAAAAGTGCATTCTCCACTATGACACACTCATCGATGGATGAGATTCGAATGAAAAAGCCATTCAGGGACAATCCCCAAATGGCCATTATTTTATATACCGAAAAAATTAAAGGACGTTGAATTTACCTTTTTTTGCAACAAGGGAAGCTCCGCCAATCAATAACAATGCTCTGTTATCAACCATTTTCTTCATGAATGATGCAGTCTTACCTGTAACTTTCTTGCCGAAAACAACACCAATCGCGTTGTCTTCACCAAGTGAACATACCGTTCCTTTGTTTTCGAAAGTGAACGTTTCAAGGTCGCTTTCATTACGAACCAATTTAGTCAGGTTCTTCGCAATGACCTCACCTTGCTGCATAGCGATTTGGGCAGTAGGTGGATATGGACGATTAATTTCCTCGTTGATGATCAAAGCGCAATCCCCCACAATGAAAATATCGTCATGACCCGGTGCCCGCATGTCAAGGTTCACTTTGATACGTCCGCGCATAGCTTCAAAACCGGAAGCCTCTATCACGGAGTTTCCACGTACGCCAGCTGCCCATACAACGGTCCCCGCTTTGATTTCTTCCACTTCATCTTCGCCTTTTGCCACGATGATGCCTTCGGGAGTCGCCCCCTTGATCGGTGTACCGATCTTGAATTCCACACCTTTTTTCTCAAGGTAAGATACTGCATAATCCACCAATTCCGGATCGAAGCCAGGGAGGACGGCTGGTGCTGCCTCCACACAGTACATACGGACCTTTTGGAAATCGATGTCGTATTCTTTACAAAGTTGAGGGACACGGTTAGCCAATTCGCCAAGGAATTCGATACCCGTAAATCCTGCTCCTCCAACAACGATCGTCAAGCGGTCTTCATTCTTCTCGACCTCAGTACTGTACGTGGCGAATTGCAATTGGATATGGTCACGGATTTTTCGTGCAGTGTTCACGTTAGAGATAGAGAAAGCATATTCTTTTAGCCCTTGGATTCCAAATGTTTCCGATTCTGGTCCAAGTCCAATCACTAAGTAATCATAAGAAATTTCGTCGTTTTCAAGGATGACTTTTTTGTTCTCTGTTTTCACTTCCAAAACAGAGTCCTGGATGAATTTAACTTTGCTGTTAATGACACTTTTGATTGGATAGCGCACACGATCATGATGTAGAGTTCCAGCGGATGCTTCATGCAGCCATGTTGTTTCATAGTGGTAATCATTTTTGTTAACTAATACGATTTCTGCTTCATTTTGACCTAATGCCTTCTGTAAGCGAGTAACAGTCATCAATCCACCATAACCTGCTCCCAAAACAACGATAGTTGGCTTTTTCAAAAGTATTCGTCCACCTTTACGATATTTTCTTGTGATGCTTTCCATAACTAAAATATATTGTCTATCTTATTAATTTCCATTATAAAAAGCACTCTTATACATTTGTGACGTATTTCACGTAACACTTCATAAATGTCATAAAAAATTCATAAAAATTTTACCAAATGATGTATAAGTAAATATTAGTCTTTTTCCATACCTTTTTCAAGTAACAAACCGAACTTTTTCGGGTTAAAATAAAGCCAAAAAGCGTTACTTTTCACCCAGTTCCGAACCATATTTAAACGATATGCTTAACATTGGTAAAGAGTAATTTTACCCACTTTTGAAAGAGAATAAAGAACATTCATCATAAAACCGCCTATATATAGTCAAAACTTTCTCACTTTTCTAACTTTACCCGTTTTTTAAAAGATCATCTATGTTAAAATAAGAGAATAAATTTCAGCAAACCTAGTATATCGGAGGGATAACGTTGGAAGTTAATGAAAAAGTTTATGATATTACCATCATTGGCGGAGGCCCAGTTGGATTATTCACTGCATTTTATGGGGGAATGAGACAGGCATCCGTAAAAATCATCGAGAGCCTACCACAATTAGGCGGACAATTGTCGGCCCTTTATCCTGAGAAATACATCTATGATATCGCTGGTTTCCCCAAAGTGCGCGCTCAGGAGCTAGTGAATAATTTGAAAGAACAAATGGCAAAGTTCGAGCAGGATGTTGTCCTGGAGCAGGCCGTTCAAGAAGTGGAAAAGCAAGCCGATGGAGTTTTCAAGTTAACGACTGATAAAGAAATCCATTACTCCAAAACGATTATCATCACAGCTGGGAATGGGGCTTTCCAACCCCGCCGCATCGAAATTGATGATGCAAAAAAATATGAAAGCAGTAACCTTCACTATTTCATCGATGACCTCAATCATTTTGCCGGCAAAAAAGTGGTGGTCTTCGGAGGTGGAGATTCAGCAGTGGACTGGGCCCTGATGCTGGAGCCTATCGCCGAGAAAGTGAGCATCATACACAGAAGGGATAAATTCCGTGCCCACGAACATAGTGTAGAAACACTTAAAGATTCAAAAGTTGAAATAAAGACTCCATACATACCTTCAGAGTTGATTGGTACAGGCGGACGGATCCATACAATTGTCATCAAGGATACAAATGGTGAAGATACAGAGACGATGGAGGTAGATGCAGTCATCGTCAACTACGGCTTCGTTTCTTCCCTTGGTCCCATTAAGGAATGGGGACTCGATATCCAGAAGAACAGTATTTTGGTGAATTCCAGAATGGAAACGAATATCCCGGGAATTTATGCAGCAGGTGATATTGCAACATATGATGGCAAAGTAAAATTGATTGCAAGTGGTTTTGGTGAGGCACCCACTGCCGTCAATCACGCCAAACAATATATTGACCCAAAAGCCAAAGTTCAGCCGATGCACAGCTCTTCCATGTTTTAAAATCACGCAAAAACCCGGCTTTCACAGCCGGGTTTTTTGTTGTCCCCAATTCGATGATTGTGGATAACTTATTTCCATTAGTTATCCACAGTGCTTATCCTTGTCATTCTAAGGGTAAAGAGTAGGATAAGCCATGAAAGGGGAATGCACATATATGAATATTTTAATTGCAGGAGCCAACGGAACGACCGGAAAACAGATCATTGGGGAATTATCAAAAAATCCGCATATGATTGTATACGGGATGATCCGGAAAGAGGAACAGGCTCAAACGATAAAAGAACTCGGCGGGCATCCAATCCTTGCAGATTTAGAGGGAAATGTGGATAAAGCAGTGGATAACATGGAAGCCATCATTTTTGCCGCCGGATCTGGACCAAAAACAGGGCCGGATAAAACGACAGCTGTGGATAAGAATGGAGCCATTAAACTAGTTGATGCCGCCAAGAAGAAGGGTATCAAACGTTTTGTCATGTTAAGCTCTGTCGGTTCTGATAATCCGGAACAAGCCCAAGCAGGAATGCGACATTATCTCGAAGTAAAGCATGATGCCGATGAACATTTAAAAGCAAGCGGGCTGACATACACGATTGTCCGGGCGGTTGCTTTGACAAATGAACAAGCCATCGGAAAAATCTTTGCGGATGAGAAAGTGGATCATACTAATAAATCCATTCCAAGGGCCGATGTCGCCGCCGTTCTTGCCCAATCAGTCACAGAGGAAAAAACATTCAATAAAACTTTCGAGATTTTCAGCGGCACCCTCCCAATCAAAGAGGCCCTGTACAATATCAACTAAACATTAAAAAGGGGACACTTGTTAAAGTGCCCCTGGACTAGACTGTAGACAAATTCAAAGAAAAGCGAGTTTTCCTACAGTTTTTTCTATAAAAACGTGTTAGTTGATTTCAGAAATCAGCTCCCTTTCCGCCGACTGTCTGCCAAGCCTCCTCGAGCAAGCGTCTGTAGATCCTCCCACCTAAGTAGTAAATGCTAGTTTCTATATCTGTCTGTAATTTTCCTTCTTGAAGTAACCTGCTCCTTTAGTTCCGTAAGAAAAAACGTTGCCGCAGCAACCTCACTTATTGAAGTAAAGCATCCGTTAGTTCATTAAGCGATAAATATTTATAATAGCCCATATTATAATCAAGCCCCAAATCAATACTATTATAGAGCCCACTATCCAATTCTTCGGCTTACCGTTTTTCATCATTTCCTCTGCCTTAACTTCACAGTCGGTTAATACATTCTTTGGTATCAGCTTTAATGCAATCATTATCCCTATCGGAACGAGAATTACATCGTCTAAGTAGCCAAGAATGGGTATAAAATCAGGTATTAGGTCAATCGGACTGAATGCATAAGCTACAACACAAGCCGTAAATACTTTTGCATACCAAGGCACTCTTGCATCTTTACAAGCAAAGTAAAGGATAAAAATCTGTCGTTTTAGATCCCTCGCCCAAGTTTTAATTTTTTTGAACATTTTATCTCCTAATAATCGTTAAGATTTTATTTTCATTATAACAAAATAAAATTTACTAAGGAGTCCTGGTACAGAAGTAGACGTTTTTTTATCTGGAGGCACAGTTCTTGAAGATGTTATCTTCCGTGCCTTTGACAACAATACTTGTTGTGCCCGATTCGGAGACGAAGAGAACGAACCTGGTACTGTCATTTACATCCAAGCCCTTCGCATCGAGTAATAACATTTAGGGGGATCCTTCATTTTTGAAGGATCTTCATTTATTAAAGACACCGTATTGAAGTAATTTTCCTCGTCAAGCCATCCGGTAAATTAACGCCATGTGTTCGGTTAATCATCACGTATCCTATCCCGGATACCTTCACCGATCTTTGCAGTAATAAAGTAGTTCCACGCAGGCTCTAGCGCCATCGGCTGGATATCGGATGTGACGTTCGCACGCTTGGCAACCTTAGCCCTTCGCTGCTTGATTTCCCTTTCTTCGGACATAAAAAAGACGCCTCCCAACGTATCGTTAAATACGTCAAGAAGCGTCAAATATATGAGTTGATATCGAATTAGCTAGGGGTTTAGAACGTAACCCTCCGAAGAGTAAATACGTAATCCCCATCGTTTAACTTACCGATCACTGACCGTCAGCCAACCGTTAGCAATTCTCCGGCGTACCGGCATTTTTTGCCGTTTTGAAGGAAGACCCGCAACCGCATGAAGCGATAGCATTTGGGTTTTCGATCGTAAAGCCTCCGCCCATCATCGTTTGTTTATAATCAATTACCGTTCCATTCAATATATCTGCATCCTCGGCATTAACAAGGATCTTAATTTCAAACTGTTCCAGCTGGCTATCTTTATCCCCAGGCTCTTGTTCAAAACCCATTCCGTAGGATAATCCGCTGCAGCCTCCGCCTTTAACGGCCACTCTTAAAAATGAACCTTCTTCGCCATTATGTTTCATCATTTCTTTTATCTGAAAAGCGGCAGCTTCCGTTATTTGAACAACTTCACTCACAATAAATCCCTCCTTCTTCTGATATGTGAGATAGAACTATTTCTCTTTATAGTATATACCAAAGAAATTCCCACGCTCAATTTTCCAGCTTGAAAATATTCATATTCCCCCACCTATTTTACCAAAAAATTAGTTTATACTAATGCTGCAAAACTAAGTAAAAAGGCTGTTCCATCGAGGAACAGCCTTTTTACTTCGCCATTGATGATTAGAACATTTCATATTCATCAATGTACTTATATATTTTATCCACCAATTCATCCGTTGTGTCACCAAAAACCACTTCACCGTTTACAAGAGCATATAAGTTACTGGAGCATCTGCCGCAATATCCCAGACAACCATATTCTATGATATCTAAATTCGGATCCCGCTCCAATCTTTCCAGAGCCTCCTGAGCGCCACTGGCCAGATTGCTTACACAAAATTCAATAATCGGGTACATTGTTTCACCTCACAGTTACTAACAAACCATCTTATTACTTTTCCCGTATACAGTCAATATTTACGCATAAAAAATCAGCCGATTTCAAGATATCGGTTGTGATTTCCTTTTATATTCGTTATACTTTTGTCGGGGTACGTAAAAAAAGAAAATTATCTAATTTTTTATTCTTGTTACTAATTGGGGTATATATATTTATTTAAACTTTAAAGGGGACCATTTGGGGGAATCCTATAGTTAAATGCTTATCAAATTTTCAAGAGATCAAATAAAGGGGAAAAATCATATGAAGAATCTAGTCATACTTGGTGGCGGGTATGGTGGTATGCGCATGTTGCAAAGATTGCTGCCTAATCAGCTTCCTGAAAATGTGAGCATCACGCTTATCGACCGTAATCCTTATCACTGCTTAAAAACGGAATATTATGCTTTAGCAGCAGGTACCATTCCAGATCAGCACATCCGTGTTGCATTTCCTGAACATCCTCGCTTGAAGAACGTATACGGAGAAGTACTTTCCATCGATATGGAAAATAAACAGGTCATTATAGAAAATCAAGATCCTGTCGTTTATGATGATTTAGTCATTGGCCTTGGCTGCGAAGATAAATACCACGATATTCCTGGTGCAGACACACATACTTACAGTATCCAAACAATCGATAAATCACGAAGCACATATTCAGCTTTGAATAATTTAGGTGCTGGTGCAACCGTTTCTATCGTTGGTGGCGGACTGAGTGGTGTTGAGCTTGCAAGTGAATTGATTGAAAGCCGTTCAGATTTAAACGTTAAGCTATTCGACCGTGGACCGCATATTCTATCTGCATTCCCAGAAAGATTAAGTACTTTTGTTGAATCATGGTTCGATAAACATACAATCGAGATCGTCCATCATTCAAATATAACGAAAGTTGAGCCAAACCTTCTTTATAATGGCGACGAAGCCGTTCAAAGCGACGTCATCGTATGGACAGCTGGAATTCAGCCAAGTAAGATCATCCGCGATATGGATATTGAAAAGGACCGTCAAGGAAGAGCTGTTCTGACTCCTCAGCATTTCCTACCTAATGATGACAGCATCTTTGTCGTCGGTGACTGTGCGAGCCTGCCTCATGCGCCTAGTGCTCAATTAGCGGAGTCCCAAGCAGAGCAAATCGTCCAAGTTCTTGTGAAGAAATGGGCAAATGAACCACTTCCGGAAAGCTTCCCTACAATGAAATTAAAAGGAACATTAGGTTCCCTTGGGAAGAAACAAGGTTTTGGTCTTGTTGCAAATCGCCCAATCACAGGCAGAGTGGCACGCCTAATGAAATCAGGCATCCTCTGGATGTATAAATACCATAACGGTTGATTCCAACCCATGATACAGTTAAACTGACCCAATGAGCTGCATGCAGCTCATTAGGTCAGTTTTTCTTATTTCTTCCATTATATATCACACTTGCATCGTATATCCGTATTTTTCCATTGTTTCCACCACTTTTTTGAGACGCACATTTCCTTCTGCAATGATTTCACCTTCGATGAGGACCAGTGGATAAAACAAATCTTCTTCGATCATCTTCGCGGCAAAGTTCTTTTGCTTCAGCGTTTCTGGGGGATTATACATATCTATATAGGATATTTTGAATTTCTGCTCAGGAAACTTTCTCGTTAAAGCGGCTTCAAGCCACTCACAGGTATCTTTCGAAGAAGGGAGATTCACACAACTCGCGCAAATTTGCTCCGCTCCATACACTTCTATCTCAATTTCTTTAATTACCATACTCTTCCTCCTTCATTTTAGTATATTTGCTTCATTTTGAATAATGTTTAAAAACTTCACCTGTTTCCATCATACCAGAATAATATAGATTATATTTCCGCAAAGTTACAGTTGGATTTTTTACTACCTTCGCTTTATAATATGATTAGGAAAGGAGTCGATTGCAATGTCTGAACAAACAATGGAAGTTCAAGTTCAAGAAGTCCTAGATAAGCTTCGTCCGTTTCTTCTTCGTGATGGCGGTGACTGTGAACTAGTTGACGTAGAAGATGGAATTGTAAAATTACGATTACTAGGAGCCTGCGGAAGCTGTCCTAGTTCGACCATTACGCTAAAAGCTGGGATTGAGCGTGCCCTTCTTGAAGAAGTTCCTGGTGTAGTGGAAGTTGAACAAGTTTTCTAATAGCCCTTTAAATAACATGCAGCGTATAGATGAAGGATTACTTCATCTATACACGTTCAACCTTTTTCATGCAGGCCGGAACTTTTCCTGGTCTGTAATAAAAATAAAGCTGACTCGGCTTTTGCCCTATCAAATGAATTGATACGGCTTGACGCGAGTCAGCTTTTTTATTGGACGGTATATGAACATGGCTTACGATTCCAAAAATTTCAATTCCTTTTTTTCCTGTTCTGAAAGGATTGCCGTATAACTGCCATCATTATCGATTTCCAATTCTTTCACAAGAAATTCCGGAAACCTTTCCTTCAATCCAGTGAGCAAACTTTCACTTTTTTCTGCCGATGCCAAGCATAAAACAGTTGGTCCTGCTCCGCTTAGTGCTGCACCAAATCCGCCTTCATTAAGGACAACTTCTTCTATAAGCGCTAAATGAGGGACCAACTCCGCCCTATATGGTTGATGGAAGCGATCACTTTGCATCATTTCACCAACAAGCTTCCAATCTTTTGATAGAACTCCCGCCAGCAAAACATTTGCGGCTGCACTTCCGCTTATCGCATCTTTATAGGAAAGCGAATTCGGAAGGACATTTCTTGAATCCTCAGTAAGCAATTCAAAATTGGGAATGACAGCTATCACCTTAACTCCCTCGATCGGAAACGACACGACATCCGTTCTTTCATCCGTATGAAGGCCCACGACCAATCCACCATACACAGATGCCCCCGCATTATCCGGATGCCCTTCAAAAAGGGAAGCATGCCTATTCTTTTCATCATCGGATAAATGAAGTTCACCAACGATGTTCGCCAATTCAATCCCCGCCACAATGGCAGAGGCACTGCTTCCAAGACCCCGAGCCAGCGGAATTTCGCTTGAGACGAAAAGCCGGCATGGGGATAGTTCCTTTCCATAGGAAGCCGCCGTTTCCTTGGCAATCTGGACGATATAATTACGATCATCCCTTGGAAAAACAGACATTTCCTCTGAAAGTGGAACGACTTCCCAATGATCTGATGAAGATCCATGTATTTCCAAGTAAAGACCTAACGCCAAGCCGATGGAATCGAATCCTGGGCCTAAGTTGGCCGTACTTGCTGGTACACGGATCAAGAACATCTCCGATTCTGCACTCATGCCTGCTTCACACCCTGCAGATGTTCTAAAATGACTTCTTCATCCATTGGCAGCAATGTCGGTTGAATCGTGCTTGTATCGACTGCCACATTCGGATCTTTCAATCCATTTCCAGTCAATACAGCAACAACCTTACTTCCTTTTTTGATTTCACCGCTTTTTAGTTGTTTATAGATACCTGCAATGGAAGCACAAGATGCCGGCTCTGCAAATACCCCTTCTTTTTTAGCAAGGAAATGATAAGCTTCCAGAATTTCTTCGTCTGTCACCTCATCGATTTTGCCTTTGGATTCATTTGCTGCTTCAACAGCAAAGTTCCAACTTGCAGGATTTCCAATCCGGATGGCTGTTGCAATCGTTTCTGGATTTTCAATGATGCTATCCCGGACAATCGCAGCCGCACCTTCAGCTTCGAACCCTCTCATTTCAGGAAGGCCCGTTTGTTTCGATTCGTTATATTCTTTAAACCCTTTCCAGTAAGCAGTTATATTACCTGCATTCCCGACAGGAAGAGCCAAAATATCCGGTGCCGAGCCGAGTGCATCACAAATTTCGAAAGCCGCTGTCTTCTGCCCTTCAATCCGGTATGGGTTGACCGAATTCACAAGAGTTATCGGTGAGCTCTCACTAAGCGAACGGACGATTTTTAAAGCCTGGTCGAAGTTCCCTTCGATCGAGATGATTTCCGCTCCATACATAACGGCTTGGGCAAGCTTGCCCATAGCAATTTTACCTTCCGGGATGACAACGATACAGCGCAGGTTGGCACGGGCCGCATAAGCTGCTGCAGCTGCTGATGTATTCCCGGTGGAAGCACAGATGATCGTGTCGCTGCCCTCTTCTATCGCTTTGGCGACGGCCATGACCATTCCGCGATCTTTAAACGACCCAGTTGGATTTGCCCCTTCGTATTTTACATGTAAGTCGATTCCCCACTCTTCGGATAATCGATTCAGTCTGATTAAAGGTGTATTCCCTTCCAAAAGGGTTAGTGCAGGTGTGTTTTCATTAACGGGTAAAAAATCTTTATACGTGCTTATAAGTCCTTGCCAGCTCATTTGATGTCCTCTCCTTCAACTCTGTATGTGCTTTTCACTTCTCTTACCATATTGTAATCATTTAATTTCTGTATTATTTGCTCAAATGCAGCCTTTGTGGCAGTATGCGTAACCAATACGATTTCGGAAGATTCCTTTTCATCCAGAGGCAATTGAAGGATTTTATCGAATCCTACGCCATGCTCGGCAAATAAATTCGTGATTTTGGCTAAAACGCCAACTTCATCTTGAACATGTAATCGAATGAAGAACTTAGCGAAAATCTCAGTCGCATCTTTTAATTGTTTCGGGAACTGAGGTGAAACGGCACTGCGGCCATTTACGCCCAGCCTCATATTCTTGATGACGGTCACCATATCCGAAACGACTGCAGTCGCAGTAGGAAGACTGCCAGCCCCCGGTCCGTAAAACATCGTTTCCCCTACGGCTTCCCCATAAACGTATACCGCATTATACTCATTATTTACTGATGCTAACGGATGTTCTTCAGGAAGAAGTGCAGGCTGGACACTTACTTCGACCCTATCCCCTGCCCTCGAAGCGACGCCGATCAATTTCATTGTATAACCAAGCTTCTTACTATATCTCAAATCCTCTTCGGATATCTCGGTAATGCCCTGTACCTCAACATCATTCAAGCCAATGTTCATGGAGAATCCGAGTGTGGAAAGAATCGCCATTTTACGGGCCGCATCCAAACCTCCTACATCGGCAGTCGGATCGGCTTCAGCAAATCCCAGCTCCTGAGCTTCCTTCAATACGTCATCATAAGCTCTGCCTTCCTTGCTCATTTTCGTTAGTATGAAGTTTGTCGTTCCATTGACGATTCCCATCATTTTCGTGATGCGGTCAGAAGATAGTCCATCCACAAGTCCGCGTAAAATCGGAATTCCCCCTGCAACACTTGCTTCATAGAACAAATCACATTGATTCTCGGTGGCCAATTCCAGCAATTCCGGTCCATATAAAGCCATTAGGTCTTTATTGGCCGTAACGATATGCTTTTTATTCTTTATTGCCTCTATCAGATAACCGCGTGTTTCTTCGATTCCACCCATCACTTCTATTACAACATCAATCTCGGGATTCGAAAGGATATCCTCAGGATTGTCAGTTAACATACCTTTATCGATCTCGACAAGCCTCTCCTTCGTCGTGTCCTTGACTAGTATCTTCTTAACGGATATGGAACAGCCCACTTGGTGCATGAGCTTGTCCTGATGGCTTTCAATGATTTGTACGACTCCTGATCCAACTGTACCTAACCCCAATAAACCGATCGAGATGGCTTTCATATTTTGGTTCCCCCTTAAAAACTGTTTGCCTGAAGAAGACGTTTGTATTTGTATAGTAGACATTATAAGTTTAATTCATATAATTATCAATAGTTAGAAAAGATGGATGCACGAACTTTTTTCGTCCATCCCTTGAACGAGTAAGAACGGGTAAAGCTAAATTTTTTATGGGAAACCATTTTGGTCCTTATTACTTAACGCTCTTCAATGAATCATTTGTACCCATTACAATATGTGGCTTTTGCACGGGATCCATCCATTTCAGTAAACTGACGACATTCTTTTCGGCCGTGGCTGTACATCCAGCCGTCGGTTTTGTACTCCCTCTCCATATATGAAGAAAGATTGCACTTCCTTTTCCTTTTACGATGGGATTCGTATTATAATTGACGGCTGCCCCATACTTATAGAGTTCATGATTCATCCTTTCGAAAGACTTCCATTTACCTGCAGGATTTCCTTTATAGGTTTTCCACTTGTTATAATCCGTGGATGTCTGATCATCAATCCAGTAGTCATATTTGGTCGTTTTCTTATAACTCATTTTCACTCCTGCCGGCTTCGTTTCGCTTCCAAAGGCCGTACCAAATGAATAAATCCCGACCGGGGATTTCCCATCACCCTCTTTTTTGCTCTTCGTGAAGCCGTTCTTCCCAATGACACCCTCCATCTTCTTCAATGCCCGGCGCCATTCCCCTTGTTTCTTCTCATAAGTTTGGATCGTGACCTTCGTATCACTCATCGCTTTACCTGTCACAGATACAACTTGGTTAACGCCCTTTCCCCCATCGAATTTCTTCAAAATGGCTTTTTCACCGGAACTGAAAACCTCTTTTGCATCTGCCATATTGATATATGCGGTCTTATTTGAGTGACAGACCTTATACCAGCTTCCAGTTCTTCCGCTTGCCGATAATTCTTTATTTTTCTTATAGGTTTTTAACGTTTTACTTGCAGCCGACGCCTTTTCTTTCACATCCGCTTCAGACTTCATGACAATCTTGAATTGAGTTGCTTCGCAGCCTGTTTTCGTTTCAGCCTTCGCAAGATTTGCCGTTTGGAAGATTAAAAGGGCTATAAGGGCGGCCATCATCAATCTTTTCATGGTCCCATCCTTCCGTAGTGATCAAATATCTAATTATTCTAAAAAATCTTGTTATCATCATAACATAGTAAGTAAGGATGAATCATATTTCTTTCCTGTTTTTATCTAAATCCAGTCAATTTTAGGCAAATCATATTGCTTGGCAGGGACCTCTGCCAATTCATAAAAATGTTTGAGGAAGGACTCATATTGTTGGGAGGATTTCGTGATCGAAGATATTTTATCCTCCAATTGGTTCGACCTTGATTCCGTCGTTTTTGAAAAATACTCTTCCACAGTTTCAAAGTAATGAATGGGAAATAGCATCCTCGAATATAATAACCGGGCCGAAAAGCTGGAGAACGGTTCTATGGACTGATATTCGTGAAAGAAATGGGCAATTCCCCGCTGATGGGTATGCACATTTTGAAAATAATGTTCCCTCACCCATTCCGCGACATCCCTTGTTCCGTGGTCAAATACCCAATCGAACGGATTTTTCATCCACTTATTGCTTTTCCAGGTATCATGTAAAAAACGTTCATAACATACCGTTCCACTATCGACAATTTGCGGGGTATCATCGATTTCCGTGTCGACTAAATATTGAATCGCATTTTCACCTAGGACCATATAATAGGGAAAGGTTTCAATAAATAATTTTTCAAACTGGTTATCAGGATGGGCGTTGAGCTTATCCCGCCAAATCTTTTCTAACTGATCGATCCTTTGTTCCCAGAGTTCTTTCCATTTACCAATCCTTGAACATGTTCGAATCGTATCATTAATAGTTCTCCCACGCTGATGGAATCTTGCCAGACGTCTTCCTGGGTTGAAATTTTTCGGACCTTCCAATGCCTGATTGGCAAGAAGGATGAATAATTGTTCATCCGCTTCCGAAACATAGCTTCCATGATTGGCAAGGACAAAGGCGGATACGTGACGATCACCTTGTGAAATCAGATGTTGAGACATTTTATAACGTTCCACTAATTCCTCCTGCTCCATATTTTCAATGGGAACGATACTGTACACCATATTCCCTGAACGGAAGCTTGGAAACCTGACATTGGCTTCTTCAAGCTCCACCTGTATACCATAATTATTAAAAATGATTTCTTCTATCATGGAATGGCCCCCTTCATCAAATGGATATAATAGAAATATTGGACATCATAAACTTATATATATGTGGAATAACCCGTTTTCTGAATGATTATCGAAACCTTATTAGAAATTCCAATCAAAACATCTTCCGTGGGTTTTCAGTTTAATCAAATCAAACTACCTGCATTAGAACTTAATATAGAGAAATGGGTGATGACATGGCTAATATTGAACAATCAATGTCTGAGAAAACGGCTCGAAAATGGCTAATTGAACGAGGAGTGAAATTGGAGGATATCGCTGAGCTTGTCATGTATTTGCAATCTGGCTACCATGAAAATCTCCAAATGTCCGATTGCCTTCACAATGTCGAACGGGTCCTTTCAAAACGCGAGGTCCAAAATGCCATCCTTACCGGCATTCAGTTGGATATTCTAGCTGAGAAAAAACTGCTCGAGGAGCCTTTGCAGAGCATCATTGAAATAGATGAAGGCCTATATGGGGTCGATGAAATATTGGCTTTTTCAATTGTGAATGTTTATGGATCCATCGGTTTTACCAACTATGGTTTCATCGATAAACAAAAGCCGGGTATCTTAAAATATTTAAACGATAAAAGCACGGGTAAGGTGAACACCTTTTTAGATGATATCGTTGGGGCAATTGCAGCTGCCGCTTCAAGCCGTCTTGCCCATAGAACCGAAAATGGGGAATAGTAAACATATGATATTCACGACATAAAAAAACCAGGGCTGCATTCGCAGGCCTGGTTTTTTTTCATTCAAAGCGCCATAAGTCGAGGGTGTCCACCACATGCGTCGGCTGCTCCTTATATTGCTTTAAGCGTTCTTTTGTCGTTACGCCAGTATGTACAAGCAGTGTATCGATCCCTGCATTGATGCCGGCAAGGATATCCGTATCATAGTTATCTCCAACCATGATTGTCTCTTCTTTAGGTACCCCTAATACTCTTAGAGCTTGCTCCACTATGACGGATTCAGGTTTTCCAATGAAAATCGGCTGTACCTGGGTCGAAACGGAAACTACGGAGGTCAAGGCACCATTCCCCGGTAAAAGGCCTTGCTCAGTGGGAATGGCAATATCACCATTGGTCGAAATGAAAACAGCGCCGTTTCTTACAGCAAGACAGGCTTTTGACAACTTTTCATAATTGACCCCGCGGTCGATGCCCATTACCAGAAAGTCTGGATGCTCTTCCACAAGCTTCATTCCTTTTTCCTTAAGAGCCTCTATGATGCCTTCTTCACCTACCACATAAACCGATGCATCTTTCTTTTGTTCAGCTATGTAATTGGCAGTGGCCATGCTTGTCGTGAAAACCTGGTCATCTTCCGTCGATATGCCGATGCTTCTCAATTTATCCGCCACCTGTGCCGGAGTCCGGGATGAATTATTGGTGACGAATAAATAAGGGATATCCCTTTTCCTTAGGTCATTAATAAACCCTGCCGCTTCCGCAATTTGTTCGGTTCCGCGATACATGGTGCCATCCAAGTCAATTAAATATCCTTTATACGACTTCATTTGAATTCGCCTTCCTAACGCTGCTAGTTTTTAAAAGCTGATACAGGTCCCAATTCATTTGTTAAATAGTTCCTCACCAAATCCGGGAATTGCTTGAATGCCTCGATATTTTCCGAAAATACGGCATGCAGTTCTGTGTGATTCACTTCAATGAAGTCTTGAACCAGCATTTTCCTTAGCGGCAAGACCTTTTTGAATTGTATCGCTTTTTCTTCAGAAATGACTTTTTCATCTTGAAGGATATCGATAATATCTTCATAACTTCCTGGATCACGCATAATAAAACCATCAATTACCGCATTGCCTACGTCCAACACGGAATCGATGGAAGTTTGTATGAGCCTTTCAGCGATAAGTTCCGAAAGATCTCCATCCCAATTATCATGCCCTTCAAAAAGTCCAAGCTGCTTTTCAAGAAAACCTAATATTTGTTCAATCTTTTGGCGGTCTACAAAGTACATTTTTTTCCAGATCCTTTCTGATCTAAGATGATATAGGGAATCATTGGTTGAATGAGCGGCATAGTAAAAACCCTGTGCCGAACCAACCTTATTCCTTGATAATACCATAGCTTCTCCCTTACTCTCAATTCCTTCAACCACAACCATTGTACCATCCAATAACTAACAGAAGCGGGGTGTTGCATTTCCCGACAGTAACTCCAAGAAATCCAATTCACGATCCCATTTATATTCTTACCATTTTCATTTAATCGATGAACGCTTAATGATTGCCGGAGCATCATGAGGAGCGACGAGGTTCTCATGCAGAAGCCCCGTAAAATGTCTGTTCCCCTATTGAAGTCACTTTGTTATGATGGAACTACAAATGTGAAGTTAAGAAGGGAATGATACTATGGAAGATCGTTTTTATTTATACAATGACGTCGTTGATTCAAAAACCCGGTTCATAAGCTTCATGGGAGAGGAATCAAGATTCGACCTGGCCATTACGACTACCGATCGTTTTTATGGAAAGAAACTTGTTTTAAATATGCAGAGTAACCGTTTCGCGATTATTGGGCCTGATGATTTAGAAGAGGAAGGCTATCTTGAGCATGCCTTTCAGTTATCAGAAGCCGAAGCCGAAGAACTGCGTCACTTTTTAATGGAAATCGTCTGAGTGCTGAAGTTTTTTACCTGAAACGGGAAACCTACTGAATGTAAGATCGATTACATGAGGGGGGATTATCTTGGACAAAGAAGAATACCACGATTTTTCCAATGTCGAAAAACAGAGGGATTATTTAATTCCTGAAGAATTTCCCGAAGGACCTTTTGGATCAGCCATAGCTAAAGATGCACCAGTTCAGAATAAAAACACCCCGTGGCAGGAAGGGCAACGATATCAAAGTGCCTTTAATTATGAAAATAAATCGTTGCACGAAGGTTTACCTCGACAATATCCTGGTGCTCATCCGACACATGATGATTCAGAAAAAGATGAACAGCCTCCATATGAAGGATATGGTAGCTCTTAACATAAAAGGCCAGAGTGAATTCTGGCCTTTTTATTTCTTTATTTTCTTCACGACGAAATAAGGACAGCCAAAATTGCAGTATTCATATAAATATTCACTAAGCGTGCTTATTTTCGTATCAAAGGTCGCTTTCTGATTATTATCATCAAAAAATCCACGCAGCCTCAATTGCCCGTAACCCCAATCCCCTACTATATAATCATATTTCGTTAAAATCTCACTGTATCTGGCCTTAAACGCTTCTTCGTTATAGCCTTCCCTTTCATTCTCAATTATTTCATAGGTCATGTTATTGATGTTAATCATTGTTTTCACCTCTCATTTATACATTCCTTCTTTAAATTATAACTGATTCCCCATCAATTACTAAGCGAAAAATAGAGAAATATGTTCATCCTAAAGTTACGGGGGTGTTATTGATGAAAAAAACAATAATAACGATAGGTTTAAGCTCGATTATTGCACTAACCGGATGTGCTGATAAAGAAAAAGATCAGGGGCTCGGTGCAAAAAACCATGCCGGTAACCCAACAAACGTAAATAATCCAACTCAATATTATGATGAGGATTATCGTAATAATGACAATAAGAGTGATGATTTCGGTTTTACCCGCACTAATAGTGCAACCATTGATGGCCGTAACATTTCCAACAAAGCTGCTTCCATTGACCGTGAACAACTTTCTGATGTCATTTCTAAACTGAGTGTTCAGATTCCAAATGTCAATGATGCCGCTACCCTCGTTACTGATGAGGAAGTGCTTGTCGTATATGATACCAATGCCAAGGATCGGACGGAAACCGCAGACCAAGTCAAACGCACTGCCATGTCCATCGTGCCTCGCTACTATCATGTCTACGTCAGTGATGATTATCAAACCCTTGCCCAAGATGTCGAAAACTTCTCTACATTGAAATCCGGCAGCAAAGGGATCGACTATACGATCGAACAAACCATCAAAAGAATGCTAAAGTCGCCTCAAGGGTACAAAATGAGTGACGAAGAAAATGAAAACGGGGAAATGGTTAACGATAAAAGAGATCATCACGATAACATCCATCAAAAAATGGATAACCGTTAATAAAAAAGGACCGAATTTTTTCGGTCCTTTATTTCACTCTATTTCAATAATTCTTCACCTTTGTTTTGCTTATGTTTTGCCGCAGCATTAACCTGTTCATCCGCATGGTAGGATGAACGGACAAGCGGGCCGGATTCACAATGGCTGAAGCCTTTTTCCAATGCACGTTCCTTCAGCTCGGCAAACTCCTCAGGCGTGTAGTATTTCAGCACCTTTAAATGCTTTTTAGTCGGCTGCAAATACTGGCCGATCGTCATGATATCCACATTATTAGCCCTTAGGTCATCCATGGTCTCAAGGATTTCCTCCCGAGTTTCACCCAAACCTACCATTAAACTGGACTTTGTCGGGATTTCCGGATACAGTTCCTTGGCTCTTCTTAAAAGTTCCAATGAACGTTCGTACTTGGCTTGAGCCCGTACACGGTCGGATAAACTTCTGACAGTCTCTATATTATGGTTCAGGATATCTGGTTTAGCATCCATCAAAGTCTTGATATTTTCAAACACCCCGCCCATATCAGACGGTAATACTTCAATTGATGTAAATGGATTTTTGCGTCGGATGGCACGGACCGTTTCAGCGAAAACTTCAGCGCCTCCATCCTTTAAATCATCACGGGCAACAGCTGTAATGACGACATGCTTTAAATTCATCAAAACGACGGAATCGGCAACACGCTCCGGTTCAGCCCAGTCCAATTCATTCGGACGTCCTGTTGTAACAGCACAAAAACGGCAAGCCCTTGTACAGATTTCACCTAAGATCATGAAGGTAGCCGTCCTTCTCACTGCCCAGCATTCGTGAATATTCGGACATTTTGCCTCTTCACAAACAGTATGAAGGTTTTTCTCGCGCATCATATTTTTTAAACCGAGGTAATTTTCGTTAGTATTAAGCTTTATTTTCAACCAATCTGGTTTACGAAGAATTTCTTTATTTGTAGAAGACATGAAAATGCCACTCCATTCTATAGAAATTAACACACCCTACTTTAACAATAAAAAAGCATTTATACAAGTTATAGTTGGTTTCCCATTATTTATTTTTCATGTTTATAGCTAAATCAGCAAAACTATAAAAGATGGATGGACTGATGTCTTTTAAATACGGAAAATGTCATGAAAGGAGCCTGCCCCGTTGAAAAAATTATTCCTTCTTACCATAACTTGTTTGTTTATTTTGAATGCACCAGGCCAAGCGGCTAATGCTGCCGATACCCCAGATGTTTATGCCGGGAGAATGGAGCTATATAAAAATATGGAGGCCACCCTCCAAATCCCGTGGTATTACCTTGCTGGAGCTGATCAATATGAGCACAGCCTCAGGGCTGCACGGAGGGATTTGGAGCCGGCAAAGGGTTTAATAGGCATCCACACCGAGCCTTCAAAGTGGAGCGGGGCCCTCAATCCTGACTTAAACGATGTGAACCCGCTCACGATCACATTTTTTGATGGGTTTGGCCAGGATGGAAATGGTGATGGCAAAGCTGATATCACTACTGATACAGATCGATTGTATGCTTTTTCGAAGCATCTCCAATCTTATGGTGCTGATGAAGATAATATCCGGATCGGCTTGTGGGATTATTATAAACGAGATAAAGCCGTCAGCATCATTATCGGCAATGCCGAGATTTATAAAAAATATGGCCGGTTGGATCTACATGAAAAGGCCTTCCCGGTTCCAGTACGAACTCATTATACGTACTTAAATACATGGGGAAGCGCTCGTGGATGGGGCGGAAGGAGAATCCATGAGGGCACTGATATTTTTGCGGACTATAGCCTCCCTGTTCGTTCCACGAGCTATGGAATCATCGAAATGAAAGGCTGGAATAAATTTGGCGGATGGCGGATTGGGATAAGGGATTTAAATAATACCTATCATTACTTTGCCCATTTAAGCGGCTTTGCCAAAGGGTTGAAAGTCGGACAAATCGTCGAGCCCGGACAAGTCATCGGAGGTGTCGGCAGTACAGGTTACGGCCCTCCAGGAACTTCCGGAAAATTCCCTCCCCATCTTCATTACGGAATGTACAAAGACAATGGAATTACAGAATGGAGCTTTGACCCTTACCCCTATTTAAGATTGTGGGAAAGGAAAGATCTGTCTAAAAAGCAAAAGTGAGCGGCGTGAATTTTACGCTGCTTTTTTTTGATTCGAACATAAACCCCTGAACTTAATGCATAGTTATTAGTAAAGGGGGCTAAAGCGTGTTCCGAAAAAGATTTCGAACGAAGAAATTCCGAAAAAAGGGGCCTCTTCCCACCCGAAAAGTATTTCTCTATTCATTTATCCTGTTTATCATATCAAGCATCATGACTCTTTGGTACGTGGACAAATCAATCGAACCCGTGATCATGAGTGTAGCCGAATATGAAATCAAACGGATTGCAACGGAAACGATTCATGAATCGGTTGATGAGAATATAGCGAAGATTGATATGAACAAAATCATCACCAATAACAAGGGTGGTAAGGGCTCCAGTTCTTCCTATAGCTTCAATCCGGTCATATACAGTGAATTGCGGGCTAACATTACGAATGATATTCAAAAAAAGCTTGGCATCAAACAGGGAAACCCTTTTAAAACAGGTTCAGCCAAAATAAATGATGAACAATATAAAAGTGTGGTCTATTATATACCATTTGGTGTCGTAACCGGGAATAACCTTCTTTCCAATTACGGACCTGAAATCCCAGTGAAAATGTCGGTCATCGGGAATGTTGAATCGGATTTGAGGACAAAACTGACAAACGCAGGCATCAATAATGTTTATTATGAATTGATTGTGGATTTTGATGTCAATATTCAAATCGTCATCCCCTCTTTCACAAAGGAGACCAAGGTGAGTCAGGAAGTGACAGTCGGAAGCCTGCTGATCGAAGGTGATGTTCCAAGTTATTTTAGTAACGGAAACAGTTCGGTGGCACCTCCCATCATGAAGGAAAACAAGGAATGAAAAAACCAGCTTATCCTTGAGGTTAGGCTGGTTCTTGTATATTGAGACATTTCATGATAAGCAAATGCAGGTTTTTATTCAGGTCCACTTCATATGGCTCCTTGATTTGCTCCCCATCTTCTTCAAGTATCCTTATCATGGGGCGGTCTCCTATCCCCTCGTTCTGAGCGGATACTACCCCTTTCCTTCCATCATTCAATTCAACGGATAGACCATTAGGATAAATGGCAACCGCCCGGCGGAAAGCCTCGATGATCATATTGTCGAACTTTTTCCCGACTCCGGCATAAAGGACTTCCAATCCCTGATGCGGCAGCATGGCCTTACGGTAAACCCGGTTGGAAGTCACGGCATCAAACACATCGGCAACGGCAATGATCTTGCCGAAATAATGGATTTCATCCCCTTTTATCCCACGGGGATATCCAGAACCATCTAACCGTTCATGGTGCTGATAGGCACAATTCGCAACTAAAAGGGAAACGGTATGAACATTTTTGATTAGATGGAATCCGTAATCGGCATGTTTTTGGATTTGTTCAAACTCACTCTCCGTCAGCTTACCGGGTTTATGGAGGATCTCCAAAGGCACGAGCATTTTGCCGACATCATGTAAAATCGCTCCCAGCCCAAGAATTTCGAGATTCCTATCATTGATATTCAATTCCATCCCGATTGCCAGGGTATATAAGGTCACATTGAAGGAATGAGTAAAGATATAGTCATCGTATGTATAAACGTCAGCCAATAAAGTCATTAACTCTTTATTCCTTTTCAGCTCGCCCATGATGTTCCGAACTATTTGAGTGAACTTGACGTTAGCCTGCTCTATCGTGAATGACCCAGCAAGGTTCATTTTGTTTTTCATGTCCAGGAAAGTGGTTTCAATCGTATTAATGGCTTCTCTTCGTAGTTTCCCTGACACTGGGAGCATTGCAATAATGTCATCCGTCCTGGAATCTTGAATGTAAACAAAGGGAATATTAAGGGACACCAGTCGATTGATCATTCTCTGCGTTAAAGTAAGACCCTCGCACAATAGGATATGGCCCCGCTCATTATAGATGTGTTTACCGAGCCTTGCTCCAGGGCTTAGGGACTCTGTAATAGCTAGCCTCATACTTGTACTCCATTTCCCCGTTCAATATTTGTAAATCGAACCGTTTCTTTCCTTTGTTAGTATTATCGGAAAATATTTTGATAAATGAATCTGTTTGAACGCATTTATTGAAAAAATATCAGCATTTTCTTTGATAAAAAAATAAGGCCCCCTTCTGGAAAAAAGAAAGCCCCCCTTTTCAAATCATTTTGATTAATGCCTCTTTACCAATCATTCCTGGATGAATGCCCTTTTCCACAGCCTCCCAGGTAACTGATTCAAGCGGCGCTTCCAATAGTTCTTCAATCGATTTAACTCCTGTGGCCCTTCCTGCAAGGATTTTACGATCTCTCAATTTATCATTCAGCAGTCCAACATCTAACGCACCGCACATTATATACCCTTTTTCGGACGCGATAGCAAGTAAATTCGTTTTGGGAAGTCGGACAGAAATGGCTAGGAATGTATGATTATCAAGAATTATTGGTATCATGTTAATCAATTGGTTTCGCCCCTCTCTTCCCGATACTTTATGAAAAAAAGGGCGAAACCGTGATTTAGAGTTTGGTGTTTGCGTATATTTTTTCCAGCTTCCATAAAAGGATATCCCGTAAGAATTCCGGTAGTAAGTATTCCTTGCGATTGGAGCGCTGGATACTTGGAAAGAAGTGCCCAAACGTGAACATATCAGGTATTGCCAGTTTATAGGACTTATCCGTTTGCAGTTTCTCCCCTTTTATAAGTATCCCTTTTACGATTCCATTCTCCATTTCGTTAAATTCAATTTGATCATAATGCATGACTCCCATGATTCTTCCGCGGAAACCGAAACCTTTCACCTGAATATGAGGCCACTCCTCATTTCTCGATTGCATTAAGATTTCTTTTAATTCATTCCCATTAACTTCAACGACGCAAGGATTGATGGGATGTGGACAGATTCTGTGAATATCCCCTTTTGTGACAGGTCCCTTTGGCAGCCCTTCGAGCAGAAGACCGGCATTCAAAAAGGAACAATCCGCCTGAGTCCACTCCCTTAGGGCATCCCCAAGGAGTTCAGTCAAAGGACTTCCTTTGAACCAATCATTATCCAGTGCTTCGGGTAAATCCACTACAACCTGTTTTAGCATTTCCCCTCCAGCCTGGTATATCTCTTCAATCCATGACCGTTCATTCTCCAATTCCAAAAAGTCATTGGTATCATAAAGAATGGCACTCTTATGGCTAACTTTCTTTTCCTGATTGACGGTCATTTCCACCTGTCCAACATAGAAACCATATTTCCCTGCACCGCAAAGGAGTGTATCATTGATCAATTTACCTTGGTGGAGGATGTGGTGGGTATGCGCACCAAGTATGATGTCAATCTCCGGAAAATCCTCTGCCATCCTCTCATCATCATGGATGCCCAGGTGGGAAAGGATGATGATTACATCCGCCTCTGTTTTGACCTTTTCGAGCTGTGCCTTTAACTCCACGAATGGTTCTGATATTTCCCAGCCCATCGCAGAATAAAACTTTTGAAAAAAGGCTGTCAAACCTATCATGGCAATTTTGGTGCCTTTTACCGTCGTATGTATCCAATATGGCAGCGCCCATTCCGGCCTTTCATAATCACCGTAATAAACATTGGCTGCCAAGACCTTGAACTTTGCACGATCATATAAGGAGTCTAACGCATCATGAGGTAAAGTGATCCCTTCATTATTGCCGATGGTCACATATTGGTAGCCCGCTTCATTAAGCAGTTCAATATTTCCTTTACCCAAAGTACCTTCCGTATATGGATGCCAGCGGTCCACATGATCGCCTATATCCAGTATGATCGCTTCTTCTCCCGTTTCTTGATGAAGTTGTCTTCTTTCTTTAAGAAACTTATCAATACGAGGCCAATTCTCAAAATGACTATGGAGATCATTGGTGTGATACAAATGAATGATTTCTGACATCATTTCTCCTCCTCGTTTATCCTGTAATACCTTGATATATAAGACGTAAACCAATGATTATCAGCACTATTTTCAACATATTTTCCAGCGATGCACTCTTTAGGCGCGTATTGATGAATGCGCCAAATTTAGCACCGAACCAAGCACCCGGAATCAGGGCAAAAGCATATGGCCAATTTACATTCCCAAGAGAAATATGCGTAATCGAATTAGTGATGGAAGATAGAAATACCATAAACATCGAAGTCGCAACAGCCATATGCGGAGGGAAGAAGAATAGAAGCATCATGACGGGAACCATTAAGGCCCCACCGCCAATTCCAAATAACCCGGAGCTGAATCCCACGACAAAAGAAATCAATACAGCCAACAGGGGGTGGTAACCATAGGAAAATGAATGTCCATTTTCTGTTTTATACGTCTTCACTATTTTCCCTTTTCCAGGCTTGAAAAGCATTGGCTTCAAACGATTTTTCACTAATAACACGATAGCCATGAAAACCATGAAAATTCCAAAGTACAATGAAAAAGCTTCGGCGTTAAGGTTTTTATTCACATTAGCCCCTATTATTCCACCAGGTGCACTGCCAATAAAAAAGATTAAGCCGGCCTTATAATCCACCACTTTATGTTTTAAATAAGATAAAGTAGAAGATAAGCCGGTAAAAATCATGATTACGGTTGAAACACCTACGGCGACCTGAGGAGTCAGCTCATCGATAATATTCGTAGATGTACCTAAATATAAAAGAGAAGGCACAATGATGATGCCGCCGCCCAGACCGACAAGAGCGCCGATTGCTCCCGCTAATAATCCAATACCAACTAATACTAACCATACCATGAAGAAATCCGCCTTTACCTGTTTGTGAGGATATTACCTCTCTAGCTTGTCACATCATCTCTTTATTAATTATATAATTCCCCTTAAAACAAACCAAGCTGCTTAGGAGCCAACCCTTCATATTCTATACCAAGCAACTCAATCATTTGTTTGGCATTATCAGCGGCATCTCCTCCTGAGTTATTATTGAACAGGACATATATCTCCTTGGATTCCTTTTCCAATTTCCTGATTTTCTCCACCCATTCTGTCAATTCCTGATGATTATATCTATATAAGTACCTGACTTCACGCCAATTATCACCTGAGGAAGGCCTTTGCCAACCATGCAGGTTACGGCCATGAAAGCGTATCAGGGTTTTATCTTTACCGGCGGCATGCAGAACGACAGGAATGGATCCCTCTCCAGCCTGCGGCTCATCGCATACAGTATGGATCCAGCCTTCCTTTTCGATAAAGTCCAAAGTTTGCTGTAATACATTGGGCCTGTACCAGCTTTGATTCCGAAATTCAATGGCAGCTGGAATATCGCCCATTTCAGCTTTGCACCATCGCAGGTAATTCACATTTTCCCGTTTACAATCAAACCATGGCGGAAACTGAAATAAGACCATCGCAAGCTTGCCGGACTTCTGATAAGCTTCCAGAGAGTCGCAAAATGCCTTGAACATTTCCTTCTTACTTTCAAATGGGATTTCCCCACGCTGATGTCCTGTCATCCCTTGATAGGCTTTAACGACAAACTGGAATGATGCTGGCGTCTCGGATACCCACTTTTCACTATTCCTCTTTGGCTGGACTGCATAGAATGAGGCATCCACCTCCACAACGGGAAAATGTGCACCGTACTCTTTGAGTTTATCACGCTGGGACACACCGCCATGATACAAACTATCATGATCACCCCAACCGGTCACACCAACATAAATCATCTGCATCATCACTCCTTTGGAAAGGCCCCAATTACTGGACTTCTTCTTTATTATTTTTTACCCTTTTTGAGCCATATCTAATCTTTGGTATAAGGGTGTGAATATCAAAACAAAAAGCCTGCCAGTCAGACCCGGCAGGCTTTTGTATGAATGGTTATCCTAAATCGCCTTACAGGCAGGCCAGTCGGTTATTATCCGATGGAGCCTTCCATTTCGAACTTGATCAGACGGTTCATTTCAACCGCATATTCCATTGGAAGTTCTTTTGTAAATGGTTCGATGAAGCCCATTACGATCATTTCCGTTGCTTCTTGCTCAGAAATTCCGCGGCTCATCAAGTAGAACAATTGTTCTTCAGATACTTTGGAAACCTTCGCTTCGTGTTCAAGGGAAATGTTATCATTCAAGATTTCATTGTAAGGGATCGTATCAGATGTAGACTGATTATCCATGATTAATGTATCACATTCAATGTTGGAACGAGCTCCATCCGCTTTACGTCCGAAATGAACGATACCACGGTATGTTACTTTACCGCCCTGTTTAGAAATTGATTTAGATACGATAGTTGAAGATGTATTTGGAGCTAGGTGAATCATTTTTGCTCCAGCATCTTGGTGTTGGCCTTTGCCGGCAATGGCAATCGATAATGTCATACCACGAGCACCTTCACCTTTTAAGATGACAGCAGGATATTTCATTGTCAATTTGGAACCGATGTTACCATCGATCCATTCCATTGTTGCGTTAGCGTCACAAACCGCACGTTTCGTAACCAGGTTAAACACGTTGTTTGCCCAGTTTTGGATCGTCGTGTAACGGCAGTAAGCATCTTTCTTAATGACGATTTCAACAACCGCACTATGAAGGGAGTTAGTTGTATAAACAGGAGCTGTACAACCTTCTACATAGTGAACGGATGCGCCTTCATCAACAACGATTAGCGTACGTTCGAATTGCCCCATGTTTTCAGAGTTGATCCGGAAATAAGCTTGAAGCGGAGTATCCACTTTAACGCCTTTTGGTACATAGATGAAAGATCCGCCTGACCAAACTGCCGAGTTCAATGCAGAGAATTTATTGTCAGTGGGCGGGATCGTTTTTCCAAAGTGCTCACGGAAGATATCCTCATTTTCACGTAGTGCCGAGTCCGTATCTTTAAATACGATACCCAAATCTTCCAATTCTTCTTTCATGCTGTGGTAAACCACTTCTGATTCGTATTGAGCCGATACGCCGGCAAGATATTTTTGTTCGGCTTCAGGAATTCCCAATTTATCAAAAGTCTGTTTGATTTCATCAGGAACTTCATCCCAAGATTTCTCTGATTTCTCTGATGGCTTAACATAGTATGTGATTTCATCAAAATTCAGGCTCTGCATGTCGCCGCCCCATTGAGGCATTGGCATGTTGTAAAAATGCTCCAATGATTTCAAACGGAAATCAAGCATCCATTGCGGTTCATCCTTCATTCGAGAAATTTCTTCCACGATTTCTTTTGTCAGACCACGCTTTGAACGGAAGATGGAAACATCTTTATCCGCAAAGCCATATTTATAATCGCCGATTTCAGGCATTTTCTTTGCCATAGCTCGTATTCCTCCATTTCAAATGGCTGAATTACAACAGCTCATTTTAATTTAATTATTCCTTCAATCCCTTTTCCATGGCTTTCCAAGCTAAGGTAGCACACTTGATTCGGGCTGGGAATTTAGAGACACCTTGTAGGGCTTCAATATCCCCAAGGTCCATCTCATCGTCGTATTCTTTTCCCTGGATCATTAAGGAAAAAGTCTCGGATAACGCTAGGGCAGTATCCACGTCTTTGCCCTTAATGGCTTGAGTCATCATGGAAGCCGAGCTCATGGATATCGAACAACCATCACCATCGAATTTAACATCGCTGACCTTGCCATCTTCAATCTTCATCGTTAAACGAATCCGATCGCCGCAAGTTGGATTATTCATATCGATTGTCATGCTGCCATCCTCTAGCATGCCCTTATTACGCGGTTTCTTATAGTGATCCATAATGACTTGTCGGTAAAGTGTATCTAGGTTATCAAAAGACATTACTGAAATACTCCTTCGTTTTAACAAGCCCGGATACGAGCTTATCAATATCTTCTTCCGTGTTATATAGATAGAAACTTGCTCTTGCCGTCGATGATACGTCAAGCCATTTCATTAATGGCTGTGCGCAATGATGACCGGCACGGACAGCAATTCCATCTGCATCAAGAACGGTAGCGACATCATGTGGATGTACGTCATTAATATTAAAGGTTATTACACCCGCACGCTTTTCTGCATCTTTAGGACCGAATATGGTCAGCCCTTCGACTGCTGACATTTTTTCCATTGCATAAGCAGCGAGCTTATGTTCATGCCGTTCAATATTATCCAAGCCGATTTCTTCCAAGAAATCAATTGCAGCACCAAGGCCGATGGCGCCGGCAATGATTGGGGTACCGCCTTCGAATTTCCACGGGAGTTCTTTCCATGTAGACTCCTGCAAACCTACAAAATCGATCATCTCTCCGCCGAATTCAATCGGCTCCATTTTTTCCAGAAGTTCTTTTTTGCCATATAATACGCCGATACCTGTTGGACCGACCATTTTATGTCCTGAGAAGGCAAAGAAATCACAATCCAGATCACGGACATCCACTTTTAGGTGCGGCGTGCTTTGCGCACCGTCGACTACCATTACAGCACCGTGTTCATGGGCAATTTTCGCGATTTCCTTCACAGGATTGATAACACCAAGTACATTCGAAACCTGCATGATGGAAACGATTTTCGTTGCGTCCGTAATTGTTGCCCTAACATCCTCAAGGGAAATCGTGCAGTCCTCTTGAAGCGGAATATACTTCAGTACAGCGCCTTTTTCTTTGGCAAGCTGCTGCCACGGAATGATATTACTATGATGCTCCATATAGGAGATGACGATTTCGTCACCCTCTTTAATATTTGCACCACCGTAACTTCTTGCTACAGTATTTAAAGAAGTCGTTGTGCCTCTTGTAAAGATGATTTCTTCTGTAGAAGAAGCATTAATGAATTTACGTACCTTTTCACGTGCACCTTCATACGCATCCGTAGCTTTTGTTCCAAGTGTATGCACCCCGCGGTGAACATTCGAGTTGTATCCGCGGTAATATTGCTCAATCGCTTCAATCACTGCAGCCGGTTTTTGAGAGGTTGCAGCACTATCTAAATAAACTAATGGCTGACCATTGACTTCTTGATCTAATATCGGAAAAAGCTTACGAATTTCGTATGGGTTCATTACTGTACTTTCCTTTCAATGACCGCTACTAATTGTTTTTTAACTCCCTCAATTGGAAGCTGGTTAACAACAGGGGCCAAGAATCCGTGAATGACAAGTCTTTCTGCTTCTTTTTTAGTAATACCACGGCTCATTAAATAATACAGTTGAAGCGGGTCGACACGACCGACGGAAGCAGCATGGCCAGCCGTTACATCATCTTCATCAATCAAGAGGATTGGATTGGCATCCCCGCGTGCTTTTTCACTTAACATCAATACGCGTGATTCTTGTTCGGCATTAGACTTTGTAGCGCCATGCTCTATTTTCCCAATTCCATTAAAAATGGAGGATGCGGATTCTTTCATGACACCGTGCTTAAGGATATAGCCCTCAGAGCGTTTGCCATAATGAATGATCGCTGTCGTAAAGTTCTGTTTTTGTTCCCCGCGTCCGACTACAACGGATTTAGTATCACCGTGAGAGCCATCGCCCATTAGATATGTTGTATTATCTGAAATCGTATTTCCATCGTTCATCAGGCCAAGTGCCCACTCAATACGAGCGTCACGTCCTGCCACTCCCCGGCGGTTAACATATGTCGTGAAGCCTTTAGAAAGGGTATCGACCGCTCCGTACTCCACTTTGGCATTCGCATTTGCAAATACTTCCGTTACGATGTTGGCAACACCTTCGTTAGACTCAACACTTGAGAAGTAGTTCTCTACATATGTGACAGAGCTATTATCTTCCGCTACGATCAAGACATGGTTAAAAAGTGTAGTATCTGGATTATCCAATAGGAATACCGATTGGATCGGCTCTTTGATTTCTACATTTTTTGGAACATAAAGGAATGCTCCTCCATTAACTAATGCAGCATGAAGTGCCGTTAAACGATGTTCATCTATCTTAACGCCGTCTTTCATGAAATATTTTTGCACGAGCTCAGCATGGTCACGAGCCGCTGTTAAAATATCCGTAAAAATGACGCCTTGTTCTTTCACATTTGCTGACAGATTGATATGTGCCGGCGTATTATTGCGTTGAATGTATAAGTTTTCATTTTCTTCAATGATGGATTTAATTTCTTCCGGAAGCTCCTCTAAAGAGGCAAAAGCTTCACTATCAACCGTATGGGTCTGGAAAGAAGTGAAATTCCATTTATCGATTTTCGTTTTATCCGGCTTTGGCATCGGGAGCTTTTCTAATTCAGAAAACGCTTGAATCCGAAGCTCGGATAACCAAGCTGGATCATTATTTTTAGTTGAATAGGAGCTTATATCCTCTTGTTCAAACGGTAATTTCGTTTCTGTAGTCATTGCAAATCCTCCTACTTACGCTTCTTCGCCAACAGTTTCGTCTTCAATGCCCAATTCTTGTTTAATCCAGTCATAACCTTCCGCTTCCAAGCGGGCAGCAAGTTCAGGACCGCCTGATTTAACGACACGTCCTTGCATCATAACATGTACAAAATCAGGAGTGATGTAATTTAATAGACGTTGGTAGTGAGTGATGATCAAGCATCCAAAGTCTTCTCCGCGCATTTCGTTGATTCCTTTTGAAACGACTTTAAGTGCATCGATATCTAGACCTGAATCAATCTCATCCAAGATTGCAATTTTAGGTTGGATCATCATTAATTGAAGAATCTCGTTACGTTTTTTCTCTCCGCCAGAGAATCCTTCATTCAAATAGCGTTGCGCCATATCTTCATCCATTTCAAGGAACTCCATTTTTTGGTCCATTTGACGGATGAATTTCATCAATGAAATCTCATCGCCTTCTTCACGGCGTGCATTAATGGAAGAACGCAAGAAGTCAGCATTTGTAACACCGCTGATTTCACTTGGATATTGCATAGCTAGGAATAGACCGACACGAGCGCGCTCGTCTACTTCCATTTCCAATACATCTTCGCCATCGAATGTGATGCTTCCGCTAGTCACCTCATATTTAGGGTGACCCATGATTGCTGATGATAAAGTGGATTTACCAGTTCCATTTGGTCCCATGATCGCATGGATTTCTCCACCTTTGACTTCAAGGTTTACCCCTTTTAAAATCTCTTTACCTTCAATTGATACGTGAAGATCTTTAACCGTTAATGTAGAAGCTGACATAATAATACCTCCGTGAACTAATTCCAATTTTATTACCAGAAAGTAATGATTACTTTCTTTACTGTAATTTACGTAAAAGCATTCTCACTTTATTCTCATTCCAATTTTATAACAAATCCAATTTGGAATCAACTAAATAGATAAGGGTTTTCACTTCTGCCATGTTTAAAACCCGTCCTATTCTTACAATACTAACAGATATAGCCCGTTTCCTGCATATTCATACTTATTTTAGCTTTTGTTAAAATTATCTTATTATTCAGCAAATCTTCGTCCTTATTAATATATGTTCAAAGAATTCGATTGCAAGGTATGAACGTTCCACTTTAAAAAGAAAAAAATCGGACTGTCAGGCATTATGTAAGTTTATCCAATAAGGCACCCCTTATTTATGGACCACTTTCCATTTTACCTCTACAGACCGATCTTTTAAAGAACTCTTTTATATGCTTATCCGTGAATTTTGCGTTGTAGGTCCTGGACCATTTTATTGCACTTTACATGTTCCCTATCCCGTTCTTTCTCGACCTCGATACGGAGGTCTAAGTTTCTACTGTACTCACTGTAGCCAACCCCATGTGAAGACTGCATCGCCTTTTCCATTTCGCTTGTTACATTTAAATCTAGAGTATTGATAGTGAACCATCCTTTCAAATTTGTGTATCATTTTAATGCTTACATTATCTCTTACCCTTTACTTTTCTGATTAAACATGAAATGAATTAAATTAGGCCGCAGACTGTAAACAAACTGGATGATCAATGAGTTTATCTACAGTTTTTTAGTTTTTAGGTTTTCAAAATTTGAACGTTACTTTCCACTTCAGGCACTCGCTTTCCGCGGGCGGTCCAGAAGCCTCCTCGGCGCTTTTGCGCCTGCGGGGTCTCCCGCAGGAGTCTCGTACCTTCCGTTCCAATCCACTAAGACTAAACAATCAGATAGAATCACTTTCACCTACAGTCTTTATTCGTTCCATGCCGGTTAAGGTTTCCATGATAAAGTGCCTCACTTTTCTAAGTTCGGAAAAAATTATGAGCGACGCATTATGTAAAAGCTGAACGAACAAAACAGTTTGCCTATTCATTTATGCGGCGACAGACCGTAACGGATTTGTGTTGAGGACGATAGTAACACCCGGAAATACTCATGATAGTCGTTTCTTAAGAGCATCTGGTTGAACAAGTGATTAAGAAAGTTGGAAAACCTGAAGCTGATTGACGCAGATGCAACTAACAAAACACCAGCTTTACTCTGTACACGTCCTCGAACAAAAGAAAGATTCCTCCGCAACCATGGCTATTTGTAATATGAGCGTTTTGGTTGTTATCTCTGCCCATCGGCACTCAACAACAAATAAAGAGGGCTATCGTGAGTACAAATCGCTTTAACTGCTTCAAATCCAATAAAAAATCAAAAGGTTCCGGAATGAGAACATTCCGGAACCTTTTTGTTTACAAACTGCGGCCTTAATTAAATCAGGCCGCCATTCTTGAATTATTTATCCACCGGTACAACTGCACCTTTGTATTCCTTTAGAATAAAATCTTGAATTTCTTTAGAATGTAATACTTCTACTAGCGTTTTGATTTCTTCTTTATTTTCATCACCTTTGTTAACAGCAATAACGTTAACATATGGTGATTCAGAGTCTTCAATCGCAATTGAATCTTCAAGCGGATTCAATCCAGCGTCAATCGCATAATTGGAGTTGATCAGGACGGCATCGCCTTCGCCGCTCTCATATATTTTAGGAAGCAGGGCCGCTTCATAATCAGCATCGAATTTAAGGTTTTTCTTATTTTCAACGATGTCTTTCGTTGTAGCTGTCGTTTTATCGATGCCTTCTTTTAATGTAATCAGGCCATTTTTTTCTAATAGAGATAACGCACGTCCGTGGTCAGCAACAGAGCTGCTCATAATAATTGTTGCGCCTTCCGGAAGTTTATCAATGCTTTTATATTTTTGTGAATATAGAGCAATCGGCTCGATATGAATTCCGCCAGCATTGACGAAGTCATATCCATTTTCTTTAATTTGCCCTTCCAAATAAGGAATGTGTTGGAAGTAGTTAGCATCCAATTCCTTATCATTCAACGCCTTATTCGGTAAAACATAGTCCTGGAATGTTTCGATTTCCAATTCGATTCCTTTTTCTTTAAGAAGCGGCTTAGCTTCCTCAAGGATTTCAGCATGCGGAACATTGGATGCCCCTACAACTAATTTCTTCGATTCTTTTTCTGTATCACTGCCGCTTTTATCCTTTTCACTTCCACAAGCAGCCAAAGCGATAGATAACACTAAAATTAATGCAAATCCTAAAAACTTTTTCACCCTATTCATCTCCTTTTATCTTTTGTCCAATTTAGATGTAATCACATCTCCAATAATTTGAATTATGAAGACGATAATTAGAATAACGATCGTCGCTACAAGCGTAACGTCATTTTGATTTCTTTGATAGCCGTCCAAATAGGCTAGATTACCAAGTCCGCCTGCGCCGATGACCCCGGCCATTGCGGTATATCCAACCAATGCAATCGATGTTACCGTAATTCCGGAAATAAGGGCAGGCATCGACTCTGGAAGAAGGACCTTCCAAATGATCGTGCTCGTTTTTGCCCCCATAGATTTAGCGGCTTCAATTACACCTTTATCGATTTCACGCAGGCCGATTTCAACCATACGCGCATAGAATGGGGCCGCACCGATAATAAGTGCCGGCAATGCAGCGTTCTCTCCGATCATTGAACCGACAAGTGCCTTAGTGAAAGGAATGAGCAGCACGATCAAAATAAGAAATGGAATGGAACGGAATATATTAACGATAGCACTCATGACCCCGTTGATTACCCGGTTTTCCCACATATTACCCTTCCCTGTCAGGAACAGGATCAATCCTAATATTATGCCTATAAAAAAGGTTGCCACTACAGAGACGCTTGTCATGTAGAGCGTTTCTTTCGTTGCTTCAATAATGTCTTCCCAATCAATATTCGGCAATAATTCTTCAAGCATGAGTAATCACCTCCACGCCTACCTGCTGTGCTTTAATGAATTCGATTGCGCGGAGCATTTCATCCTCTGTGCCATCAAGATGGATAAACAATGTTCCATATGAACCGCTTCTTGTTTGGGATATCTTACCTTGAACGATATTGACATCCAACTCGAAGTTTCGTACAAGTTTGGTGATCAACGGGCTTTCTGCATGATCACCTACAAAGGTCAATTGAATCACTTTGCCTGCAGGATAACGTTCGAGCAAATGGTCCATCGTTTCTTTCGTTTCTTCTGGTTCCGTTACCTGCTGCACGAAACGCTTCGTCATTTGTTCTTTAGGATTCTTGAAAACATCCAGGACAGGACCCTGTTCAACAACTTGCCCGTTTTCCATCACGGCGACGCGATGACAGATTTTACGTATTACATGCATTTCATGTGTTATCAAGACGATCGTCAATCCTAGGCGCTGATTGATGTCAACAAGCAATTCGAGTATGGAGTCGGTAGTCTGCGGATCCAAGGCAGATGTCGCTTCATCACACAGCAGCACTTTAGGGTTATTTGCCAGAGCCCTGGCTATTCCCACCCTTTGCTTTTGCCCTCCGCTTAATTGTGAAGGATAGGCCTTTTCCCTGCCTTCCAGTCCGACTAACTTGATCAATTCGTTCACACGCTTGGTCCGTTCAGTTTTAGAAACTCCTGCAATTTCCAATGGGAAAGAAATATTTTCCTGAACGGTCCTTGACCATAATAGATTGAAATGTTGGAAAATCATGCTGATTTCTTGACGGGCCTTACGGAGCTGAGCCCCTTTAATTTTTGAAATTTCCTTCTCAGCCACCACAACGGATCCCTCTGTAGGAGTTTCCAATCCATTGAGCATTCTGATCAAAGTACTTTTCCCCGCTCCACTGTATCCGATGATACCGAAAATCTCACCTTTATTTATTTCAACATTCACATTATTTACAGCCTTGATCGTCTCACTGTTTCCTTTTCCTGTTCGGAACAGCTTACTGACTTTCGTCAATGTAATCATTAATCCTCACCTCTTTTATCCAATAAAACCTATGAACTTAGTTGATTTCTCTACATTATTAGTCTGTTTCTCATATCATGCACATGTTTTCCCCATTAAAACAGAAAAAACCTTTCTGCATGAGCAGAAAGGCAGGTGAAGAAACAGGCCTTTCTCTCATCTTCCAAAGTAATTAAACTTTGTGTGAATTGGCACCTTTCCAAGGAAATCTCCTTGTCGGTTGCCGGGTTTCATCGGGCACATCCCTCCACCTCTCTTGATAAGAGCTAATATATAGAATATTTGTACATCATTAAGTTCTTTAGTATGGAGAAATTTTATCATAGATAAAAAAGGAGCGCAATGTATATTATTTCTAGTTCAAGAATGAACAGGAACTTTGGTTAAAGCGTTTTGGAAGTCAAGGAAACGATATTCGTCGCATTTTCAATTGCCTGCTCCAAATCTTCTATTAAGTCGTCTACATTTTCAATCCCGATGGATAAACGGACTTGATCGGCGCGCACACCCGCTTTCGCAAGACCCGCCTCATTCAATTGTTGATGGGTCGTACTGGCTGGGTGGATGATCAAGCTCTTCGCATCCCCTACATTCGCCACATGGGACCATAATTCCACCGAATTGATAAGTTTTGCCCCAGCTTCGCGATTACCTTGTATTCCAAACGTCACGACAGATCCGGCTCCCTTAGGTAAATATTTATCTGCAAGGGCTTTATCGGGATGATCCTCATCACCAGGATGCGAAACCCAAGTCACGGCAGGATGGTTTTTTAAATATTTAATGACAGACTTGGTGTTTGATAGATGCTCTTTCATCCTTACATGCAGCGTTTCAAGTCCAAGCGTAAACTGGAATGCACTTTGGGCACTTAGCGCAGGGCCTAAGTCTCGAAGTAACTGAACTCGGGCTTTCGTTATGAATGCGGCAGGTCCTACTGCCTCGGCGTATACAAGACCGTCGTAGCTTGGGTCAGGCTCCGTGAAGCCAGGGTAGTTTGGCGAGTTCCAATCGAACTTCCCTCCATCCACGATGACACCGCCTAGTGTCGTTCCATTTCCCAGAAGCCATTTTGTAGCGGAATGGATGACGATGTCCGCGCCAAAATCAATTGGTCTGCAAAGATACGGTGTCGCAAAGGTATTATCAATGATTAAAGGTATGCCGGCTTCATGGGCGATTTTCGCTACCGCTTCAATGTCAAGCACCCTCAAACTTGGATTACCGATCGTTTCGGCAAAAATGGCTTTAGTTCTTGGCGTAATCGCCCTTTTGAAATTTTCAGGGTCATCGGGAGAAACGAACTTCACTTTGATCCCATACTTGGGAAGAGTATTTTCAAAAAGGTTATACGTACCGCCATATAATGTAGAGGCTGAAACAATCTCGTCACCTGCAGCGGCAATGTTCAGGATTGAAAGTGAGATGGCAGCCATTCCGCTTGCTGTTGCCAACCCGCCGATACCGCCTTCCAATAAGGCCATTCTTTCCTCAAAAACGCTGACCGTGGGATTATGAAGCCGTGTATATATATAGCCATTCTCCTTTAGGCCAAATAAATTCGCTGCATGGTCGGTGTCTTTGAACAAGTATGCATTGCTTTGGTAAATAGGAACTGCACGTGCACCTGTTTCATCAGCTTGCAGACCGCCATGAACACTCAATGTTTCGAAACGCAACTTTTTCCCTGACATATGATTTCACCTTTTTCTATGGATTTAGTTGGAATTATATGATATCTGGCCTTTTATAAACAAAAAAACCACTTCAACAAGAAGAGGTCTCAAGAACACACCTCATCTACCAGAGCCAACACTCTGCTGGAATTAGCACCGTATATAAAATTTATACCGGTTGCCGGGCTTCGTCGGGCCAGTCCCTCCGCCACTCTTGATAAGAACTATTAAATTCTGCCATTACTTAATTCAAAATATAGCATTTTAGAATAAATCAGTCAATAAATTATTAGAATATTCTTTATTTAATTCCGATCTCGCATTCGAATGTCCGCAACAAAGAAACCAACCACGGTTCTGATTGGTTTCTTAGCTGATTTCCTTAAGCAATCCGTACAAATAAGGAACGGATTGAAAGGCATATATTTTTTTGTGCAGCTTTCCTTTTTTGAAAAGCAATAAACAAGGCACACTTTCGATTTCATATGATTCGGCAATTGCATGGACATAGTTCATATTCATTTTGCCTGCCTTCAATTCCGGAAACAGCTCCAAGGATATCGTCAGCATCTTGGATGCAACCTGACAAGTGCCGCATAAAGGCGTATATAAATATAAGCAAAAGGTTTCCCCATTTTCAACAGCAAGCTTACACTCTTCTTCTTTCCATTCCTGCATCAATTAGTCGTTCACCCTTTGACTTAAAAATTTCATTTTCACATTCATATTGGCAGATAGTAGCACAGTTGCGATATGATGTTCGGGTGAGCTTTCCACTTCTTTGTACATTTTATTAATATACAGGTGGTTCGCTTCCGGCATTTCCCTTCGGAACTGCTTCCGCAGCTTTTCTCCTGATTCATCTGCGTCAAAAAGGAGATAAACATCACGATCCATCAATTCATCCACTAATTCATCCAGCTTAGTTAATGATATGGTCCCATTCGTACATCTTATTTCCACATCTTCATTTAAAACGGAGGCAACTTTTCTTCTATCGGAACTGCCTTCTACAATGATCACTTTATCGAATTCGCCCCACTCCATGTCATCACTCCATCTCACGAATTATGTGCGCAACTGCCACTGTACAAAATGAAAAAGAGAGCAGGCCTTTTCAGTCCCCCCTCTCCTTCTATTTAACCGTTGATTAAACTCTCATACTCTTCAGCGCTCATCAAGTTTTCAATATCACTGCTATTAGATGGTTCAAGCACGACCATCCATGCCTTTTCATAAGGAGACTCATTTACATATTCAGGGTTGTCACTTAAATCTTCGTTTACTTCAACAACCTTGCCACTGATAGGTGCATAAAGCTCAGAAACGGTCTTAACGGATTCAACACTTCCAAATGGTTCGTTCGCTTTCAATTCATCGCCGATTTCCGGAAGCTCAACGAATACGATGTCCCCAAGCTCGGACTGTGCGAAAGCTGTAATCCCAATGCGCACTGTTCCATCTTCCGTTTTGACCCATTCATGTTCTTTAGTGTAACGAAGTTCTTTTGGTGTTGTTGTCATTATTAACCCTCCATATGTACATCTTATTTTATCTATTACATTATAAGGTAGATTGTTCGTTTAAGTAAGGAATTAACCAAATATTTTGTGAAATTTCAGTTCCAAACCTGTTCGAATTGCTCTTCTTTGAAACCTACCGTCACTTTGTTGCCATCTGTAACAATCGGCCTTTTCAGAAGCATGCCATCCGTGGACAATATATCAAGCATTTCTGCTTCAGAAGCTTCTTTCAGCTTATCCTTTAAGCCCAGCTCCCGATATTTTTGACCGCTAGTATTGAAAAACTTCTTCAATTCCAAATTGCTGATTTTATATAGTTGTTCAATTTCTGTTCGCGAAGGCGGATTTTCCGCTATATGGATCGCTTCATATTGCAGTTCATGATTATCCAGCCACTTCTTCGCGTTACGGCATGTGCCGCATTTTGGGTACCAATATAATGTTAAGCCCATCATTTCACCACCTATCAATAGAATACCCGTTTTCAGCAAGCAATACAACGAAATATCTTTTGAATTTCCAATGCGATTTCATCAAAGTAAATAAAAGGGAATGCCTTAACAGGCATTCCCTTTACAGATTCTGATTCATTGCTTACAGAGCATATTTTTCCGCTTCGATTACCTTGACGGAAGCTTCACGTTTTTTCGCAATGACATTGATCGGATTGTGTCTTGTCAGCTTGCGGAGCGACGAAAGCATGATGCGAAGAGTATCGCCTGTTTCCACAGCAATTAACGTTTCTTTTGCATGCTGTTCTATTTCATTGAAAGCTTCCTGAACGAAGATTTCAGTGTAAAGCACTTTTTGTTTGTTCTTCTCCAGGCCTGTAGATGCAATGGCTTTCTCCGTACGCAATACCACGGATTCAGCTGCATAGGCAAGGGATGCGATATCAGCAATGTTAGAGAGGATTTCTTGTTCTTGATCAAGAGTTTTGCCGTATTTTTGTGCCGCTAGGCCAGCTGCCAAAATACCGATTTTCTTAGCGTTCCTAACAAGCATTTTTTCTTGTGCCAGTGGCTCATCGCCAGGTTCTTCCGGCATCATCATCATTAATTCCTCTTGCAGGCCTTGAGCTTTTTGAAGAAGCGGCAATTCCCCTTTAAGTGCTTTCTTCAGGAAAGTTCCCGGGACAAGCAATCGGTTGATTTCATTTGTACCTTCAAAGATCCGGTTAATACGTGAATCGCGATATGCTTTTTCAATTTCATACTCCTGCATGAAACCATAGCCGCCATGAAGCTGTACACCTTCGTCCGTAACATAATCCAATACTTCGGAAGCGAAGAATTTATTCAATGAACACTCAATGGCATATTCAGCAACTGCAGCCGCCATTGATTTTCCATCTTTCACTTGCTCATCCGTCAATTTGCTTTGTCTTTGATCATAAAGGCCAACGGTGCGATATACAGAGCTTTCTGCTGCATAAATTTTAGCTGCCATTGTTGCAAGTTTTTCTTTCGTCAAGTTAAAATCGGAAATTTTCGTTTTGAACTGTTGACGTTGATTCGTATAAGCAGCTGTAATTTCAAGGGCACGTTTAGATCCGCCGACCGCACCGACGCCTAATTTATAGCGGCCGATATTCAGGATATTGAAAGCGATGACATGCCCTTTTCCGGCTACACCCAAAAGGTTTTCGACTGGTACATGTACGTCTTCAAGTATTAATGTACGTGTGGATGAGCTTTTGATCCCCATTTTCTTCTCTTCAGCACCAGTTGATACGCCTTTATAATCACGCTCAACAATGAAAGCGGAGAATTGTTCGCCATCGATTTTGGCGTATACGCAGAAGACATCTGCAAAACCTGCATTTGTAATCCATTGTTTTTCACCATTTAAAATATAGTGTGTTCCTTCTGGATTCAATTTCGCCGTCGTTTTTGCTCCCAAGGCATCTGAACCTGAGCTTGGTTCCGTTAAGGCATACGCAGCAATCTTCTCACCCGTTGCCAGTAAAGGGAGGTATTTTTTCTTTTGTTCTTCATTCCCGAATAATACGATCGGCAATGACCCGATACCTACATGTGCACCATGTGTAATTCCGAACCCGCCTGCAAGCGCCATTTTTTCCGTAATCAATGCCGAACTGATTTTATCAAGACCCAATCCGCTGTATTCCTCGGGAACATCAGCACCAAGTAAACCGATTTCTCCTGCATGCTTCAGTAATTTAACGGAACGGTCAAATTCATGGTTTTCTAAATGTTCAACCTGCGGCAGAATTTCATTCACTACGAAATCCTCGGCAGTTTTGGCGATCATTTTATGCTCATCAGAATAATCTTCCGGTGTAAACACTTGATCATACGTAATATCTTCCACTAAAAAGGCTCCGCCTTTAATGAGGCTACCTGTAGTTTGATTTGACATGTCATTTCCTCCTAAGTATTTAAGATGGTAAGCCCGCCGGAAGCATGACAGCTTCCGGGAGGCGTGGGATTACGCCAATAATTCAAATACTCCAGCAGCACCCATTCCGCCGCCGATGCACATTGTCACGACTCCGAACTGTTGGTTTCTGCGCTTCATTTCATGAAGCAGGCTTAATGTCAATTTTGCTCCCGAACATCCCAGTGGATGGCCTAAGGCGATGGCTCCGCCATTTACATTGACAATCTCTTCATTCAATCCGAGCTCACGGATAATTTGAATGGATTGGGAAGCAAAGGCTTCATTCAATTCAAATAAACCAATATCCGATAACTCAAGACCCGCTAGCTTCAAAGCTTTAGGAATGGCTGCAATTGGTCCGATGCCCATAATTTCAGGCGGTACTCCTGCTACAGCAAAGGAACGGAACTTACCCATCGGTTTCATCCCAAATGAAGAGGCCTTTTCCCTATCCATGACCATGACCGCGGCTGCACCATCACTCGTTTGTGATGAATTCCCAGCTGTTACGGATCCTGTAACAGAGAATGCAGGTCTTAGTTTTTTTAGCACTTCAGCGGTCGTGCCTGGACGAACACCCTCATCCTGTGTAAAAGTAAATGATTTTTCATTTAATTTAAGATCTGGTCCCACTGAACGGAGGGTCACTTCAACCGGTACGATCTCATCGGAAAACTTTCCTTCTGCAATGGCCTTAGCCGCCTTTTGATGACTTCTAACAGAAAATGCATCTTGATCTTCACGGGAAATGCCGTATTTTTTTGCAACGGCTTCAGCAGTGTGACCCATGCCCATATAATATTCCGGTGCCGTTTCCGCAAGTCTCGCGTTCGGACGTGTTACATGGCCCATCATTGGCAAAAGGCTCATGGATTCCGCTCCGCCTGCAATGACTGTATCACTTTGGCCGAGCATGATTCTTTCCGCTCCATAAGCGATACTTTGCAGCCCGCTTGAACAGTAACGATTAATCGTTATGGCCGGTACTGTATAAGGCAATCCTGCCAATGCTCCAATGTTACGCGCCATGTTCAATCCTTGCTCCGCTTCAGGCATTGCACAACCGATAATCAGGTCATCTATGGTGCCTTCATATTTACCTGCCCGCTTTAACGTTTCCTTTACAACAAGAGCCCCTAAATCATCAGGACGTACACTAGCAAGAGAACCTTTTTTCGATCTTCCTACCGGAGTCCTTGCTCCAGCTACTATTACCGCTTCTTTCATGAGGATCCCCCTTACTCATTTTTAAGCTATCGATCTATTAATCTTCGTTTTTTGCCATATCTTCATCTATTCATCAATTACGGAGCGGTTTACCTTTAACAAGCATGTGCTGCATCCTTGCCTGGGATTTCGGAGTCGAAATCAGTTTTAGGAATGCCTGTTTTTCTAGGTTCAAGATATACTGTTCATCTACTTCCGTGCCAAATGGGAGTTTTCCTCCTGCCAGGACGTATGCAAGCTCTTTGGCTATGACAAGGTCATGATCTGATAAGAATCCTGAAAGGCGCATGGATTCCGCCCCTAATAGAAGTGTGGCATAGCCAGTTTCACCTACGACAGGGATCTTTGTGCGGGCTGGAGCGGTATAACCTTGTTCATGCATGGAAAGTACCGCCTGTTTCGCATCATATAGCTGATGATCCGCATTCACGCTTATTCCATCAGCTGAATTAAGGAAATTATTCTCTCTCGCTTCCTCGGCTGAGGTCGAAACTTTTGCCATGGCGACCATTTCAAATACTTGGTTAACCACTTTCTGTAAGTCGAAGTCAACGCCCTTCGGCATATTCTTCAACGTCTTCACATAAAGTTCTTTAGTCCCGCCGCCGCCTGGGATTAAACCTACGCCAGCTTCCACTAATCCCATATACGTTTCAGTCGTTGCCTGGATGCGGGCTGCCGGAAGTGACACTTCAGCACCCCCGCCAAGTGTCATATTAAACGGGGCAACCACTACGGGAACTGCACTGTACTTAATTTTAAGCATCGCCTTTTGGAATTGGCTGATGACCATATCGAGTTCAAAAATATTGTCATCCTGCGCTTCCATCAGCATCATTGCAATATTAGCGCCTACACAGAAATTCTTTCCTTGGTTTCCGATGACCAGGCCTTTAAAATTCGCTTCCGCTTCGTCGACCGCCGCATTGATCATTTGTATGATATCCAGACCGATTGCATTATTCGGTGAAGTGAATTCAAGAAGAGCCACTCCATCGCCGATATCCATCAAGCTTGCACCACTGTTTTTCTTGATTACGCCTTTTTGCTTCTTGATCGCTTTAAGATTGATCACTTTAGGATTTTCGACAAGTTCTTTATATTCACCATCATCATAATAGTGAACAATGCCATTTTCTTCTTTATAGAAAGAAGTGATTCCTTTAGCGAGCATATCCTTCACCCATTGCGGAACGGTGATGCCTTCCGCTTCCATTCGGGCTACCGATTTTTCTATCCCTATCGCATCCCAGGTTTCAAAGGGACCTGTGGACCATCCGAAGCCCCATTTCATCGCTTGATCGATCGCCACGATGTCATCCGCGATGTCCCCAAGCAGCTGGGCAGAATACACAAGCGCCGGATTCAGAACATTCCAAAGTAATTGGCCGGCACGGTCTTCGCTATAAACAAGCGCTTTCATTTTATTTTCCAAGCCCTTGGCCTGTTTAGCCATTTCGATGGAAGGCGTTTTTAATCTTTTTCGTGCATCATATTCAAGGGTTTCGGGATTCAGTTCAAGGATTTCCTTGCCTTTTTTCAAGAAAAAACCTTGGCCTGACTTGCTTCCAAGCCACCCATTCTTAAGCATTTCATTCATGAAATAAGGTATTTTGAAAACTTCTTTTTCTTCTCCATCCACCTGGTCATATACGTTTCTGGCAACATGTGCAAAGGTATCCAATCCAACTACATCAAGTGTCCGGAAAGTAGCACTAGTTGCTCTTCCAATCAACGGACCTGTAACCGAATCGACCTCACCAACACTGTATCCGCCTTTTTGCATTTCCCGCAAAGTGACCAATAAACCATAAGTTCCAATGCGGTTTGCGATGAAGTTAGGGGTATCCTTTGCTTCGACGACACCTTTTCCCAGTACATCTTCGCCGAATCGTTTCATGAATTCGAGCACTTCTGGTGAAGTTGCTTTAGTAGGGATGATTTCCAACAATTTAAGATAACGCGGCGGATTGAAGAAGTGGGTTCCCAGGAAGTGCTTTTGAAAATCCTCCGAACGGCCTTCTGCCATCGCTTCGATTGAGATTCCGGATGTATTCGATGAAACGATGCTTCCCGGTTTACGATGCTGATCAACCTGGGCAAACACACTTTGCTTAACCTCAAGCTTCTCAACGACCACTTCGATGATCCAATCGACATCCTTTAAACGACTTATATCATCTTCCAGGTTTCCCGCCTCGATCAACGCAATGTTTCCCTTAGCCGAAAGCGGAGCTGGTTTCTGTTTTAAAAGTTTCGTAATCGCAGTTTGGCTGATGCGGTTACGCACTTGTTTATTATCTAATGTAAGTCCCTTTTTCTTTTCATCCTCAGTGAGTTCACGAGGTACAATATCCAATAATAAAGTCGGAATGCCGATGTTAGCAAGGTGTGCAGCAATCCCTGATCCCATAACTCCTGACCCTAGAACAGCAGCCTTTCGTATTTGTCGAACCAAGTTTATATCCCCCTTACGCAATTTATTGAATGAATGCTCATTCATTTTTAATTTAAAAAAATTTTGAATATTTTTTCTTATTACTAATATAGAATATATTTGGAAATTCCGCAATGATTAAACAGGAAAAAAAATATTTTTTTCTCCGGGTTCTTTAGGTTATTTCTCCTCCGTTCAGTAAAAAATAACTGGGCAGGAGGTGACCTATATAATGAAGCGTAAAGATAATCCTTCTAAAGCAGCCGTAAGCGCAGCAAGCGTTAAAGGCAATGCCGGACCTGGCGCCGAACGTCAACATGGAATCAATAAAGTGAACAGCCAGAACAATCAGTTCAAAAGATAATCCTTCTTAATTTGAGCAGCCGTCCCTTCTCCGGGGCGGCTCTCGCTTCCTATTTCTTGAATAGGCCTTTTAAAACGAAAGCAATATTGGCAGGTCTCTCCGCAAGGCGGCGCATGAAATATCCATACCAATCCGTACCATATGGAACATACACCCTTACCTTATATCCTTCTTTAGCAAGTTCAAGCTGCTTTTCAGTGCGGATGCCATATAACATTTGAAATTCAAAACGATCCAGGGGAATTCCCTGATCTTTGACCAAGTCCCTCGTATAATCAATGATTTTATCATCATGTGTGGCAACGGCTGTGTAATGGCCATTTTGCATATGCTTCTTGATGATTTTCTTGAAATTCTCATCCACATCTTTTTTCTCGGGAAAGGCCACTTCCCTCGGTTCTTTATAAGCTCCTTTAACAAGTCTTAGATTCGGCTGGTATGCATCCAGTTCCTCAATATCCTTCTCAGTCCGATACAGATAAGCTTGGATGACAGTCCCCAATTCATTATATTCAGACATAAGGTTTTTGAATACATCCAAAGTCGGCTGACAGCGAGGAAAATCTTCCATATCAAGCGTCACGAAAACACGATGGGCCTTAGCTTCATCTAAGATCCTCCGCATGTTATTCATTACGGCTCGTTCGGACACATCCAGGCCCATTGAGGTCAGCTTCAGGGATAACTGTGAATCCAGTTCATTTGTGCCGATCATGCGGATCGCTTCGATGCACTCATCTGCCATCTTCCTTGCTTCTTGTTCATCTTCAATGAATTCACCTAAATAATCAATGGTGACAGCAAGCCCTTTCCGGTTAAGATCTACAATTACTTCACATGCCATATCCAAGGATTCCCCTGCCACGAAACGAGATGCCCCAAACCGCAGCCCGTATTTTTTCGCTGCCTTTGTCATGCCTTTATTCTTTGATAAAAAAAGGAATAGATTTTTCAAAACTCTTTCCATCTGCATTCCCCTCCAAATCATTTTGGAAAATAGATGCACAAGATTATTTTACCATTTAATTCATTTTTCAGATATTTAGAATCAAGAATAAAAAAAATTCATGAAGGGAAAATTAAGCTCGTTTAAAGAACACTTAAGGAGGTAGAATGATGGAACAGCAAAATTCGTTTAACAGCCTACAGCAGTCCACCGGCTTTATGAAACAGCCGCCGGAAATGGTTTCGGTGAAAGATAGCTTATACTTAACGGATATGCTTGCATGGAATCTTAATGCGGTTAAAAAAGCACATTTTTTTGCCACTCAATGCAAGGACCCGCAAATCATTGATGCGTTAAATCGGTGCGGACTCATGCATCAACGCCATTACGATACCATTTTGAAACATTTGAACCCGGATCAAAACCAGGTTCAACAACAATACCAGTAAAGGAGGGTTCTTGATGCCCAATGAAAACAAAGTCCAAAACCCTGAATCTCCCGTGGCAAAGACACCGCAAATGAATGACAGGGATTTTATAAATGATATGCTCACAACTGAAAAGTACTTTTGTAACTCCCTTTCCGTTGCCCTGCATGAAATGAGTAACCAAGCATTATTCCAAGACATTTTCTCCGTTTCCAAAGAAAATCAGGAAATGCAGCGAGAACTCTATAACCTTATGTTCGAAAAAGGCTGGTATAGTTTAGAAAAGGCGCAAGCAACCAGCTTAGGCCAATCGTATCAACAATTTTCCGGTTATAAAAATCAATTTCCATCTGGAACGAACATTCAATAAGCAAACATTCAGGGGGGTGGATTCTGCTCCTTTTGTTTTTGTGCTACAAGTAAAGCCGGCCCATGGGGGGCCGGCTTTATTTTTAGATATCCGTTGAAAACATATACTTCTTATAGTGATACCGAATGCTGAATATTAAGCCCATGGCCATCATGTTCCCCATTAGCGAGCTTCCTCCATAACTGACAAATGGAAGCGGAATCCCCGTAATCGGCAAAAGGCCTACAGTCATGCCGATATTTTGAAAAACGTGGAACGTCAACATGCTTATAACGCCAACACAGATATATGTATAGAAGTTATTTTTCGTGTCCATTCCCGTTTTTGTTATATGGTAAATCAATAGGAAAAACAAGGAAATAATGATGCTTGATCCGATGAAGCCGAATTCTTCACCGATGATGCTGAAAATGAAATCCGAATGACTCTCAGGCAAATACACTTCCCTCGAACCGATTCCCTTGCCCGTTGTCTGACCGGAGCCGATGGCCAGTAAGGATCTGGTTAAGTGATATCCTTCGGAGCTGGCATAATTATATGGATCCAGCCAGGAATAGATACGGCCGAATTGATAGGATTTTACCCCTAGGTATTTTTCCAGGATTTCCGGCTTCCAAAGTACAAAGTACAGGACAGTGGAAGCGACGACAATTCCTCCCGAAACGATCGGCAGCAGGATCTTCCATGTTACCCCTGATATGAAAATCATTCCGAGCATGATTGACATGATAACAAGCGAGGTACCCAAATCCGGCTGTTGCATGATTAACAATAAGGGCGCACCGGTCACAAGACCGATTTTAATAAGCAGCCAGATATCCGTTTGAATCGTTTTCAGCGTGTTTTTGAGATGATGGTTCGATATGACATTGGCTAGAGCCAAAATCAGGAAAACCTTCATGAATTCCGATGGCTGAATCGAACCGATTCCCGGAATGACGAACCAGCTTCTTGCACCATTAATATTAGGTACGATGCTACTTGGCATAATGATCAGCAAAAATAGCAAAAATAATCCGAAGCCATAGGCATACCAAGAGATTTTTTTCAGTTGGTCCGAATCCAGTGTGATGAACCCTAATACGATTCCAATCCCCACTATATACCAAAAAATTTGTTTAATTAAGAAGTTTTCAGCGTACTGTCCAGTCGTTTGGGCACTATAGATTGCTAGGCAACTTCCAACGCATAATAACAGCAATATTGTGACCAAAGAAAAATCTATTCGAGATGAAAATTTATTTTGTTCTTCCATACTTAACTCTCCCTTAAAAAGGCTCCTGCGATACATCTATAAATACACTTATTCATTATACTTTAAACAAATAAAATCACAACTATATCGAAGAATTGTTTACAGGCTTCATGGAGTTATTTCCAAGAAGCCTGTAGGCAGGGGGAACTATGCATGTGATTCCTTTGATTTTCTCCGTTTCAGCAATCTGCTGACCAATCCATGGCTTGGGGAAAAGAGAAAGGCCAATCCGAATAATATGGCGGCCGATCCCACCATGCAACCTGATATCGAGGCATCCAAAATGGTGGCTGAATAGTAGCCGATGACGGAACTTAGCAACCCGACCCCGATACTGACCAATATCATGCGGCTTAAACGGTCTGAGAGCAGATAGGCCGTCGCCGCAGGTATGATGAGCATTCCAACTACTAAAATGGAACCTACACTATCAAAAGAAGCTACAGTTGTCAGTGAAATGAGGCTCATCAATAAGTAATGAAAGAACAGTACAGGAATTCCCATTGCAGCCGCAAGTGATGGATCAAATGACACGAGTTTAAACTGTTTGAAGAAAAGGAAGATCAGTATGAGGTTCAGGATAAAGCAGCTGCCGACAATCCAAACAGCTTTTGGTCCAGCTTCGATTCCCGCGATTGTCATCGTGTTCCAGGGAGTATAGGCTATTTCTCCATAAAGGACATGTTCCAGGTCAAAATCTATTTGTTGCGTATACAAGCTCACGAGTACGATCCCCGTTGCAAAAAGTGAAGTGAATACAATCCCGATCGCTGCGTCAGATTGAACGCCCGACGATTGGAAAAGCTGGATCAAGAATACGGTGAGCAAACCGAGCGCAGCTGCCCCTATCAGCATTGGAACAGAGTCACGAGTCCCGGTTATTAAAAATGCCAATACGATTCCCGGCAAAACGGAATGACTGATGGCATCCCCAATCAACGTCATTTTCCTGACTATCAAAAAGCATCCTAATACACTGCAAGCACTCGCCACCAATGCTCCGACTAAAATAATCCAAAAATCATTCATGATGAGTGGCTCCCTTTCCTTCTATTCTGTTCTAGAGAATATTTCTTTTTCGTCGATACCCTTCTCCATATAGATGAAAGCAGTCCGCGTTTAGGTGCAAAAAGCATGGAAAAGAAAAACCATACCGTCGCGGATAAGACAATTAACGGTCCTGTTGGCAAATCATTGACCGATGTACTGATCAACGTTCCAGACACACCGCTCAACATTCCGAATATACCAGACAGGATGACCATGATATGCAGCCGCTCAGTCCAATACCTCGCAGAAACCGCAGGCGTGATCAGTAAAGATGCCATCAATACGACGCCTACAGCCTGGATACCGATCACCACAGCTGCCACGATCAGCATCATGATGAAATAATCCAGAAAAACAACCGGCAATCCCATCCCCTTAGCAAACCCAGGGTCAAAGGAAAGTAATTTGAACTCTTTAAAAAATACGGTACAAGTGAAAATGAGAATAAAGGAAACCGTCATCATCATATATACATCTGACATGACCATTGACGCCGTCTGCCCAAATAAAAAAGTATCCAATCCACTCTGGTTTCCATACTCACTCTGCTGAATCTGTGTAAGCATGACAATTCCGAAGCCAAAGAAGGAAGATAAGACGATTCCCAAGGCCGCATCCTGCTTGATCTTACTGTATCTCGTTAGCACACTGATCAAGAAGACAGCCACTAAGCCAGCCAGGGCAGCACCTATTAGAAAGTAGGAAGTGGATTTCACTCCAGTTAACATAAAGGCGACACAGATACCGGGTAACGCTGCATGTGCGAGCGTGTCGCCAAGCAAAGACTGCTTTCTGAGGTAGGCAAAGCTGCCGATGACCCCGCTGCTTAATCCGAGGAACATCGTGCCAAGCAATATCCACCTTGTATTTGGATCAGTAATAATATCCAGTATGTTCATCATGTACACCTCATTTTAATAAAAGGCCGGACTTCGTGTCTGATAGTATCGCTAGGCGGCCTCCATATGTTGCCTGTAAGTGTTCGGGAATGAATACTTCCTCCGTCGGACCTATTTTCATCACCTTTTTATTCAATAACATCGTCCAGTCGAAATATTCCTTCACAGTGGATAGATCATGGTGCACAACCAGAACGGTTTTGCCTTTTTCCTTCAATTCCATCAGCAATTGTATGATTGCTTTCTCTGTTGCGGCATCCACCCCTACGAACGGTTCATCCATAAAATAAATATCCGCTTCCTGTGCCAATGCACGGGCCAGGAATATCCGTTGCTGCTGTCCACCTGATAGCTGGCTGATCTGACGGTTAGCGTATTCAGCCATCCCCACCTTTTCCAGGCACTCCATCCCCTTCTGCCTTTCGGACTTACCTGGTCGCTTCAGCCATCCGAGATGACCATATCTGCCCATCATCACGACATCGAGTGCGTTGGTCGGAAAATCCCAATCCACTGACTCCCGTTGTGGTACATAGCCGATACTCTTCCTCATCGATTTATAAGTAGAACCCTTTATTGTGATTTGCCCCGATATTTTGGGGATCAATTCGAGTATCCCCTTTATCAATGTGGACTTCCCTGCTCCATTGGGACCAATGATACCGATTAAATTCCCTTCCGGCACCTCAAATGAGACATCTTCGACAACCGGCTTCTTATGATAAGCAATCGTTAAATTCTCGACCTTCAAAGCTGCTAGATTCATAGTTTCTCCCCCTTATTTCAAAGCACGGACGATTGTGTCGGTATTATGACGGACCATTCCGATATACGTTCCTTCTTCCGTCCCTTTTTCACCCATGGCATCCGAGAACAATTCACCGCCGATTTCCACCTTGTGCCCCTGCTTACCTGCTCCTTGAATGACAGCCTCGATGGCCTTCCTTGGTACACTTGACTCAATGAAAATCGCTTTAATTTTGTTCTCCACAAGATAATTCCGCATGTCCGTCACATCTTTTGATCCATATTCCGATAATGTATTGATCCCTTGGAGACCTCTTACGTCAAGTCCGTAAGACTGACCGTAGTACCCAAAAGCATCATGTGCCGTAACGAGCACCCGTTGATCTTTTGGTATTTTATTAATTTCGTCTTGAACATATTTATCAAGTTCCTCCAATTGCAGGACGTACTCTTCATAATTTTCACGAAACTCTGCTTCATGGTCCGGATCATTGGCAATCAATTCTTTCTTAACTGCCTCCGCCGCAACGATCCAAAGCTTTACATCGAACCATACGTGGGGATCATGTTCCGTTGCACTCACTTTGCGAAGTTGGTTCTCCTTGAAGTCCTCCGTTACGGCAATCGTCGGTTTATCCTTGCTCATCATTTCAAATATATCCGTCATTTTCCCTTCAAGGTGCACACCGTTATAAAAAATCATATCAGCCGAATCCAGTTTCTTAACATCACCCTGCGTCGCTTTATATAGATGGGGGTCGACTCCCGGACCCATTAAACTGGTGACCTCGACATGTTTACCGCCGATATTCTCAACCAAATCTCCAATCATTCCCGTTGTTGCAACGACATTCAACTTACCATTGCCTTTATCACTTTCGACCGTATCATTGCCGCACCCCGTTAAAATCAGCAATGCAGCAAGCACGCTCCCAATAGATTTCAGAAAACCCATCCATATTCCCTCCCTTTTTCATCTTTCTAAAATAGTTTGCCATACGCAAAATTAAGTGTAAATTTTTTACATTGTCGTAAAGGCTAAAAAGTTTCCCGCGCACAACTTATTTTATACTATACACAAATATACAAAAAAAGTGAAACTATTTTTTCAAACATTTCAAAAAAGGACAATGACTTTTACACACAGCAAAAAACTGTCAGGAAGCTCCACTAGGGAGCTTCCTGACAGTCAGTCATTCCGTACATGAAACTAACGCTGAAGTTATATTATATTGTGGGGTCTTAATGGTGAATATAAACTATGGGGGCTATTTCGGGACGGTGTGAAATTCACGAGTAAATGCGCGGATTTTACGAGTAAAGTGCCAAAATTCACGAGTAAATGTGTGAATTTCACGAGTAAAGTGCCAAAATTCACGAGTAAACGCGGATTTCACGCATTCCATGTGCATTGCCACTCATTTTTTCAAGGAAATTGCCAAGTAAGCAAATCCCAATTCGATTCCGCAAAGCACAAAAAGGGTGATTAAAGTTTGGAACATCATGATCTCCTCCTCCTCTAAGACTTAAAACAATCTTAAAGGATGAAACCCATACCAGAACAAGACCTTATTTGAAGAAATCTTCAGCAGCCCCGCACTGTTCTCTTGCCCTGAAATGGGTTTCATACTGTACAATATAAAAAAAGAAAAAACGGTGATACCATGACAAATATTAAAGAAATAGCTCAATGTGCCGGTGTATCTGTCTCAACAGTGTCCCGTGTATTGAATGATCATCCATATGTAAGCCCCGATAAAAGAAAGAGCGTCTTAGAAGCCATCGATCGTTTGAATTATACGAGAAACATAAATGCCATTCATCTTTCTAAAGGTAAAACAAATCTTATCGGCATAATCATCCCCTTCAACAATCACCCATATTACGGGGCAATCGTTAACGGAATCACTAAACAGGCAAATGCAATTGGCTGTCATATCGTCATCTTTCAAACAAACTATGACAGAGAGAAAGAAATCGAGGCTTTTAATATGCTGCAAATGAAGCAGCTCGATGGCATTATCGTTTGTTCAAGGATTTCGGAAATGAAAATCCTTTTGGATTATCAAAAATACGGACCGATTATTTTATGTGAGGATACAGCCCAGGCTGAATTCTCATCCATCAGCATTGATCATTATGCAGCTTTCTCCTGTGCCCTTGAGTACGTGATTGCTAAAGGATATAAGAAAATCGGATACAGCCTCGGCCGTAAAAAGAGCAGAAATAGTTCCCATCGTACAAAGGCCTTTAACGATATCATGAGTAAACATCAACTGATAAACAATAAAGAATGGCTGTTTGAAGGCAGTTATCACATCAAAGACGGTGAACAATTGTTTCAGGAATGGAATTCGATGATAGATAAACCTGAAGCCATCATCATCACGAATGATGACACGGCGGCAGGCTTCATTCTTACCGCTAAGAAATCGGGTATAAGGGTCCCGGAAGATGTGGCCATTCTCGGTTTCAATAATGATAGCCTGAGTGAAATGCTCGACATCACGACCATTTCCTTACCGCTGGAATGGATTGGGAAAATGGCAGTGGACCTATTTGAGAATCCTGAAGTGGTCAAACATGTAAAACTGGACTACGCCCTTATAAAAAGGAGGACCGTTTAGTTATCACATTGCTTTATTTTGGTATATCGTCAATTAAAATCTTCCTTGCCCATCATTCATTAACTAGGAAAAAATAACCACATAAAATAATCATTGCGATATTCATGAGATTATTTTATAATTTTGATATAGTAAAGTTTACTCAATTACTAGCAATCTATTGCGATTGAATGAATTTCATGAGCACTATCGTCCGACGTCACTTACAAGCTGACGCAACGATTTTAGAAAATTGAATACTTCCTCATTTACCGATGAGTTAGAGGCTGCAGCTTATAAAAGTAAAACGGACGAGATTCTGGAAAATTCAAGACTCCGTTTGAAAGGATAAGTTGCCGAAGTTAGGGTATATTCCATGTATATTCTCGCTGGCGGTGTTACCGAACAGGAACACCACTGTCACGTTTTTTCAAAAAAGCGTGGGGAGCTATCTTCGGAAGGATAAACGGGTTTATTATAAACAGCCGTCGATCTTTTTCGACTGCTGTTTTTTTATTTTTCGTTCCCTTCCAATAAAAAGGAGTGTAACATCAATTGTCAAATTCACAATCACCATCAAGCCCTACTGAACTGAAAAGGAGCCTGAAAGCGCGTCATTTAATGATGATTTCATTAGGTGGAACGATTGGAACAGGTTTATTTTTAGCAAGTGGCGGGGCCATTCATTCAGCCGGTCCCGGCGGTGCTTTGGTGGCATACGCGGTCATCGGCATCATGGTTTATTACTTAATGACAAGTCTTGCAGAAATGGCAGCGTTCATGCCAGTGGCCGGTTCGTTCCGTGTCTATGCATCCAAATTCGTCGATCCGTCTTTCGGTTTTGCGATTGGTTGGAACTACTGGTATAACTGGGCAATCACCATTGCCGCTGAATTGGCTGCCGTTGTCTTAATTATGAAGTTCTGGTTCCCGGATAGCCCTTCATTTATCTGGAGTGCCATTGCGTTAATCACTATGTTTCTTATCAATTACATGTCAGTTAAAGGTTTCGGGGAAACAGAGTTCTGGTTTGCCATGATCAAAGTCGTGACAGTCATCATTTTCTTGATCACGGGTGTTCTGATCATTCTCGGAATCATGGGTGGGAAAGACCCAATTGGTTTTTCCAATTTCACAATGGGCGAAGGTCCCTTTAACGGAGGGTTCTTCACGATCCTGGGCGTATTCATGGCTGCCGGCTTTTCATTCCAAGGAACGGAATTGCTTGGAGTGACTGCTGGTGAAAGTGAGGATCCAGAAAAAAATATCCCAAAAGCGATCAGATCCGTTTTCTGGCGCATCATCTTATTCTATATCCTTGCCATTTTTGTAATTGGAATGATCATTCCGTTTACCGATTCACGTTTATTGAGTGAAGATGTTGCCGTAAGTCCATTCACGCTTGTATTTGAACGGGCCGGCCTTGCATTTGCTGCATCCATCATGAACGCGATCATTCTATCATCCGTACTCTCTGCCGGTAACTCTGGCATGTACGCTTCAACCCGTATGCTATGGGACTTGGCACGTGATGGGAAAGCACCGAAATTCCTAGGCAAGTTAGATAAAAGAGGGGTACCCGTGAATGCACTTATCGTGACTTCTTTAGTAGGCTGCGTTGCATTCTTAGCTTCATTTTTCGGTGATGGCGTCGTTTATATCTGGTTATTGAACGCTTCAGGCATGGCGGGATTCGTCACCTGGGTCGGGATTGCGATTGCCCATTATCGGTTCCGCAAAGCTTACGTAGCTCAAGGCCTTGATATGAATGATTTACCATTCCGGGCAAAAGGCTTCCCATTCGGGCCTATATTCGCACTTGTCCTTTGTATTATCATTATCATCGGACAAGGCTATCAAGCTTTCAGCAGCGATGGGATCGACTGGAATTCAATGTTTGTTTCCTACATTGGCTTAATTTTATTTTTCGTCCTTTGGTTCGGCTATAAAATCAAGCATAAAACGAAAATCATTCCCCTAGAGGAATGTGACCTTAAATCAAAATAATACACAAAGGACCTGTTCTAAGGAGAACAGGTCCTTTTTTCATTTCAAATGATAAACACGGCATTCATATGGACGCAGAGGTTTGCTGGAGATTCCTTCTTCCTCCTGCCCATAATTGCCGATCAGCCTTGTGGCTGAATATGCATGCAGTTCTTCAGGCAAAGTATAGGAGGCCTGCTCTTCTCTAAAGTTGCATAGAACCAAAAGCCTTTCATCTTCAAACGATCTCGTGTAGGCAAATATTCGTTCATCATCCGGCCATAGCAGTTCAAAACGGCCATAAACGACGACTTCATGTTTCTTGCGTAATTGGATAAGCTTTTTATAAAAATGAAAAATGGAATTCGGATCATTATAGGCTTTTTCTGCATTAATCACGGGGAAATTGGGATTAACCTTAATCCAAGGCGTCCCTTTCGTGAATCCCGCGTTCCGGGAGTCATTCCACTGAATCGGTGTCCTCGCATTATCCCTGCTGCGGGCGTGGATGGCTGACATCATCCGCTCTTTTGACCAGCCATGTGAATTGACGAGTTCGTCATATGAATTCAATGTTTCGATATCCCGGTAATCATCGATGCTTTCAAATGCAACATTGGTCATGCCCAGCTCTTCCCCTTGATATATATAAGGTGTCCCTTGAAGCATATGAAGACAAGCTGCAAGCATCTTTGCGCTTTCAATACGATACTTTCCATCATTACCAAACCTTGAGACAATCCGGGGCTGATCATGATTGTTCCAGTATAAACTGTTCCAGCCATCCCCCTCCAAACCAGTCTGCCACTTGGAAAGAATTCGCTTTAAATCGGTAAGCTTCCACTTATCATTACTCCATTTCCCTGCTGGTCCGCTCCCCAAATCCATATGTTCGAATTGAAAGACCATATGTAGCTCACCACGATCTTTACCTGTGAACAATTGCGCCTCCTCCGGTGTGACGCCTGGCATCTCCCCAACCGTAATCACGTCATGTCCAGAAAGTGTCCGTTGATTGATTTCCTGCAAAAACTCATGTATGCGCGGGCCATTCAGGAAAAAGGGGCTTCCATCGCCATGCTGTTTCTCATGATGAACGGCTCCATCTGAATAGCTTTGATCTTTCGAAAGGAAGTTGATGACATCCATCCGGAAGCCATCGACACCCTTATCCAGCCACCAAGTCATGATGCTGTAGATCTCTTCACGGAGCTTAGGGTTCTCCCAGTTTAAATCCGGTTGTTTCCTGCTGAATAAATGTAAATAATATTCATCGGTTCCCTCATCATATTCCCATGCTGAACCTTTAAAAATGGACTCCCAATTATTCGGTTCTTTTCCATTCCTGCCAGGTTTCCAAATATAATAATCACGTTTCGGATTATCTTTTGAAGATCGTGATTCCTTGAACCAAGGGTGTTCATCTGAAGAATGGTTGACCACCAGGTCCATCATGACCTTCATTCCACGTTCATGAACCGCCTTCAACAACCTATCGAAATCGGACATGGTCCCGAATTCAGTCATGATTGATTTATAATCACTGATATCGTACCCATTGTCATCATTGGGAGATTGATAAACAGGGGATAGCCATATCACGTTCACACCCAGCTCTTGTAAATAATCGAGTTTCATCAAGATCCCGTTTATATCCCCTATCCCATCTCCATCACTATCCATAAAACTCCTTGGATACACTTGATACACAACTGCCTCTTTCCACCATGCTTTGTCCATGTCTTTCCCCCTCTTTAGCCGCATTGATATAATCATTACACCAATACCCCTATTATAAAAGGGGAAACTTCAGAATATTCTACTTTTATTCAGCTATTCCCGTTTGAATCATTTCAATATCAAGATCCACCTCGATTGGAATATAGGGATATGCCTTCTCCCAATGCCTCTGATCGAAATTTCTTGTTTTACTTTTAGCGTAATCACCGATTGCAATCGGATCGATATTGTTCTCCTGAAACATGGTCACCATCTCATTTAATTTTTCCCCAATGACATGCTCGGCCCTGGCCTCTATTTTATTCAGGTCGACCGCTTTGCCCAAGTCATAGCCTTGGACCTCCAGCAGACTCGCTTTTAATTTCACTTCAATCCTGACCTTGGGGTCTTGGTTTGCATCCGAAATATGATAATGGACACGTGACTCCACGTTATTAATATCTGTAAAGTCATTTTCCTTCCATTTAATTTCATAACTCCCCATCTTAAAGTTTTCAGTAAGGACTTTAAATAAAAATCCGTCCTCATAAGGAATATATTTACCAATATAACGATCCTTTTTAAACAAGGCGATCCCTTTTACCCGTATTTGATCCCCTGCCGTTTCCAATAAGGGCAAGACCGGGTCGATACCTTTACCATGACACGCATATAAATACCTGTGAAGATCCACATCAGGCAAATTAGTCCTTATATTCTGTTCGATCAGCTCTTTCACTTGAACCCCTGGAGTTTTAATCAACTTCGGCTCCATTTTAACTACATCCTCCGCCTTGCCATGAACGACCGCTAAATACAAATCCCTTCCCACCATTGGGTCACGCCTATATGTATCGACATAATCATTCAACCCCTTGCCTGCCAATTCTTCACCATAGAGAATGACCGTCAGTCTCCCACCGGCAATCGGGAACGGTGTTTTTGCATTTTCCTGCTGGCGGGCTGCCTTTATATCATTGGAGACCGCTTCATATACTTCTTTACCTAGATTTGCTTCCTCCCCAGGCTGAGGAACGCTGACAACGACCGTACCTTTGGTTTTTTTGTCTTCGGCATCATAACCTACGACTTCAGCAATTAAAATATCTTCTAATATTTGCTTTTCCACGCCGCAAGCCGTCATCAAGAAACCTGCCAATGTTATTAGGAGAAGTCGGATTTTCATGATTTATGCCCCCTGACTTTATAGACAATCGACTGCCATATGAATAAGAGAGGAAGATACAAATAAACGATATAAAACCCAATTTCCGAACTTATCGTGTTAAACTTATCGATTCTATAGCGGTTATCCAAAAAAATGCAGGAAACTAAAATGATTAGCAGAATGAAGACCAACATCTTTTTCTGCCTTAGTCCAAATACTCTTTTTGCTGTCCTGCTCGCTGCCCAAACCCCTATGCAAACATTCGGCAGCACCATGAACAGCCAAACGGAAATCCCTATGTATTCGAACCTTTCAATGAATGGAAGGTCTACAATTTTCCATAAAGTTAAAGTGGCCCATATTACATCTTTCAGTTGATCTTGATGATAGTAGGCTAATGAAACAATGATGGATACTAAATATATCGCCATAGTAAACACCGCCCCTAAATGGGCCCACTTTTGAGATTTTTCACGGTTTTTAATGAAAGGGTAATAAATGAGGAGTAATTCAAAACCAAGGTAATTCAAGGTCATTTTCTTACAGGCCTTCATGATTTCCATAAAGGAATGATCAAGAAAAGGACCCAAATTTTCAAAGTGGGCGTACTTCAATGGGAAATAATTCAAAAGGAATAATGGCGATCCGATAATAAGCCCGATTATGCATAAACCGGTGATGACTCTGAACCCTCCCTCCACAAAACTATACACGAGAATAAGAATGACGGTTATTAGCATCAGGACATTGACACCAGGGAACATCCAAACCTGAATGACTTCTAAATAAGTCCTGATAAGAATGATGGAGATCATTATTAAGTAGAGGATGAATAAAATATTGAAAACATTTCCGACCCATTTACCGAACAAATCCTTGTGGATGGCGACCAAATCAAGTGTTTGGGGACCCCTGCCTAAAAGCTTGAAACACATCCAAAGCAGAACATTTATGATCAACCCTGATATGAGGACAGATAACCATGCGTCTTGACCAGCCTCTTTCGCTATGACCCGTTCAAACCCCAATATCCCTACCCCAATCTGCATGCCGGGCATAAGGAAAAAAACAAAAAATGGAGATATTAGTTTAGTTTCATTTGGTTTGACTTCCATACCTTCTCACCGCTTTCTATACCTTATTCATCTATATCACTATGGGAGTTTCGCTTTTCCGCCTCCTTCCTTATCCTTACTGGATTTTCTGTCCGCAGAAATTGCGGGCGATTTTTCTGCTTTGAAAAAGGGAGGCGAATGAGACTATCTTTAAAGTCATGAATTCTTAACGGATAAAGCGGGTCTAAATAAGGACTGCCAAGCGAAGTCAATTTCAATAAATGACTTAAAATGAATGCACTGCATAATGCTATTCCAAACAGACCGTATAACTGGGCTGCAATTAGAAAAGGGAAGCGGATAAGGCGGATGGTATTACTGATTTGGTAAATCGGCACCGTAAATGAAGCCAAGGCAGCCAAAGCGACAAGCATCAATAAGACATTACTGACAAATCCAGCTTCCACGGCGGCTGTACCAATGACTATACCGCCAACAATGCCAATGGTGGAGCCCACCTTAGCAGGCAGCCTGACCGCTGCTTCCCTCAGCAATTCAATCGTCCCTTCCAGCAAGATAGCTTCCAAGATCGGCGGAAAGGGGATCACTCCCCTGGATGAAATTAAGATTGGCAGCAAATCCGTTGGAATCACTTGATAATGATAGGTTAAAACGGCAACATACAGAGGTGAAGATAAAACGGAAAACAGCACTGCGAAAAGCCGAATCAAACGGAATGAGGTGCCAAGATTCCAAATTTGAAAATAATCCTCAAATGACGAAAAGAACGAAATGATGGTATTGGGACCAACTAATGCATGTGGAGATCCATCCAGCAAGATCCCAATTTTCCCTTCCGATAATACACTGGCCAGATGATCAGGCCGCTCCGTATCAATCAGTTGCGGAAACATCGAATTCCGATTATCCGTGATCATCTGGCTTACAAACGAAATATCGACGATCGTATCATACTCTATATCATCTATCCTCTGCATGACTGTATTAACGTTCTGTTGATTTACTACCCCATCTATGTAGAGTACCGCTAACCTTGTTTGTGAAATGCTACCGACCCTGAATTCCTTGGACTGCAATTCAGGAGTGGGCAACCGGTTACGGATCAGATTCAAATTCGAATCAAGCGATTCAACAAAGGCCTCCTTGGACCCAACGACCGTATACTCCGACTCAGGTGTGGAAATTTGCCTTTTCACACTGTGAACACATGGAATCAGCAAACACATTTCATCATCTTGCTTGTATTGAACCATGATTGATCCTGCCAAAACCAACCTTTGAATGTCTTTTAGATCAGCCGTCAATTTCATATCTTCCATCGGAATATCGCCTTTTAATTGCTTAAGATCCTTCTTTGGTTGATTCGACATGACAGCCAATACTTGTTCATGAAGCTGTTGTACACTAACCAGTGAATTGAAGTAGGAAATAGTATAGCCATCATCACTCGGGAATTGGAAGGTAAGAAAATCATTAGATGCTTTAAACTTTTTAAGGAGTTCCTGAAAATCCCTGGAAGTAACCTGAAAGGATGCTGCATCCATTTCCCTCCTGCCCTTAAAAAACCTCACCATCCCACCCCCATTTCCTTCTTAAAGTTTTTAGTTCATTCGATTATTGTAACCACCCTATTTAAAGTTAGTCATGATCCACCGATATCTTCAAAATTGGAAAAGACCTATCCGGAATCCACCGGATAAGCCTTTACGTCTTAATTCTTTAATGATTACCAATTACCTTGGACTTGGGAAAATGCGTGTTACTAGTTCACGGAACTCTTTAGCAAATCCTGCAACGGGTTTTCCATTCTGAATATCATTCGCATACCCTTTCATTCTTTGAACAAAGTCCGGGTTTGTCGACACATAAACTTGGTCTACCGATGGATCGGCTCCCCTTACTGCATCAGCAATCCTTTCTTTAAGGTCATTGGAGATATCCTTATCTCCGCCGTCTTTCAATACTGCCGCTACATAGGCATTATTTTCAGTAACGATGACACTTGCGTTACTTACTTCCTTCAAGGCTTCGACTCGATTTGAGATATCCTTGGAGACCCTCATATCATTTATTCCATTACCGTTATCATTATTGTTATTAATATCATTATTGTTATTAATATCATTATTGTTATTAATATCATTAACATTTTGCCTTGTGTCGCTTACTTTCATCGGATTATCTAAATTATCTTGATGAGTACGATTCAGGCCAAGATTTTCACTGGCACCTTCTTTATCATTAGGAGAACAACCTGTAATCACTAATGCCATCATCGCACTTGATACTATCGCTTTATAATTCATGTTCTTCACTCCTCTAAAATCGTTTAACATTACTATTTACGAGGAGTGAATAGATTATTCAGAAGAAGTGACCTTCAAGCCGATAATCCCCACCAAAATTAAACCGACGAATACCAAACGCATCGCATCCTTAGGCTCGTTAAATACGATGATGCCAACCAGAACTGCCCCCAGAGCCCCTATTCCAGTCCAAATTGCATACGCTGTTCCCATAGGCAGGGTTTTTATCGCCGATGATAAAAAATAAAAACTAATGACCATACCGGCAATCGTTATGATAGAAGGCAATAATTTCGTAAAACCCTCAGTATACTTTAAACTTGTCGCCCATACCACTTCAAATAATCCGGCAATCACCAATTGAATCCAAGCCATCTTTTTCCCTCCAATTACAGAAAAAGCCCGAAAGGTCATAAATCATAACCTCCCGGGCTTTTTTCCCTCCGTGTACGCAGATTCCTGCGCGTTTCTCTTGGACCATTCCGGTAAAATCCAACCGAGGAACCCTAGAAACTATTATTTCCATACTATATCATGTACATTTTAAATCGGTCAAACACTTATGCATCGCTTCTGTTTCTAAGCTTCCACTTGTCACCTTTTATTGAAAACCAAATATTTTTAAAGGGTTCAGGTATTTCTTTAGCCGCATCAACCGTATATTGTACGGCCTCTTTTTTATATTGAACATCTTCAGTGATTTCTTGCTGTGTCATGGCGAGTTGGTCCGTCTCCGATTTAATCTGGTCCGTTTTGGCCTGGATGCGTGTAACGGTTTCAGTCACATTTTCAATTGTCGGTTTGGAATCCTTAAATGTTTTAAAAGCAAAAAACGCTAAATAGATAATCGATCCGATAAAGAGGGCAAGACTAATATATACAATGATCACCTAGATTCCTCCTTTTATTTTACCTTTACTATACCCGTAATAATTGGGCAGAAAACGAATCCCCATGTATTTTCTTTTATGCCTGGTCATATTATTGATAGAAAAAGGAGGAATGAAAATGAATCAAATGCCTCTGCTTAAAGCCTGTTTTAAAGCTGGAATACACTTCATTAGACATATGACCATACAGCAGGCTGCAACTATTGCAGGAATCATTTTTTTAATCATTCATCCAGAAGTTTTCAGCCCCCTTTGGCTTACATTGGCAACCTCCGTCTTGATTCTGCTCCTGCTTTGAAGATTATTAGTGACCTCCCGCACACTGGTTCACTAACACCCTCATCCAAATCAGGAAAACACCGAGGATATGCAACAACATTCTTCTCTTGATCTTAGAAGAATGTTCATGCACGGATCAAACTGCCATGGAGACTCGAACATTAATATGACCCCTTCTATGCTTACTATCATATGAAGTACATACGGTGGAAATCACTATTTCCATTAACACCTTATATCCACTCTTCTGAAATTATGGCATTGAATTAAAAATGTGTACACTGGGATCTCAAACTCTTCATAATGATGAACTATTAAAGTTTAATCAATCGATTGATTAAAAAGGAATTTGACTTGAACCCCCTTGTGACAGCAGAACTTCCCTCCCCTTCATATATTGATTACACTACATTTACCATTTTATCAAACGGAAAACTATTAGAAAATTACAAAATTTGTGTATAATTAGGCTATATTCATTAACTCTTAAGGAGGAATCATAATCATGGATACTCTCATTCAACAGTTCAGGAATTTGCCCACCACGGCGATTTCTGATGCAATGGAAGGGTTGAGCAATCTGGCATCAGCGATTAAACCCTTAAAGGAAGAATTTCATATGGCTGGACGAGCTTTGACTGTACAGATGCCCGTTGGTGATAATTCAGCCGTGTTAAAAGCAATCGGACAAGCAAGGCCTGGGGATATAATAGTCGTTGACAGCAAAGGTGATACATACCGGGCTATAGCAGGAGACTTCGTTGTCGGCATGATGCAGACCATGGAAATTGGCGGCCTCGTAGTAGATGGAGTCATTCGCGATCTTGAAGCCATTAAAGAGATGAATTTCCCTGTCTTCAGCAAAGGGACGACGGTTGCCTCAAGCGGCAAGGCAGGTGTAGGAGAAACCAATATCCCCATTTCCTGTGGGGGCGTCACAGTTTTTCCAGGGGACATTATCATAGGGGACATAGATGGAGTCGTGGTCGTGCCACAAGCCATGGGTGAAGAAATCCTTACCAAAGCAAAGGATAAAATCATGAAAGATGAACAGCGTGCTGAAAAATATGCAGGGAAGCCTGATGAAATAAGAAAGTATATTGCCATGATGACCAATAAAGCATGATCTAACGCATAAAAAAACAGGCAGGAAGCGATGGCTTCCTGCCTGTTCTTTTCATTAGCCTTATTTATCGGTCTTGTCTTCCTTTGAACCTTCTTCATCATATGTGTAATCATAATCAGTAGGGTCTATCGGTTTAAAACCATTTGGAGTATAGAAACGGAGTAAGTCACCGTTCACTACTTGGTCGGATAAATTGAGCATCGTTTCAGCTCTCTTTTTAAAATTGAGGATGTCATCATTTTCCTCGACCAATTCCCCTGTTTTAGTATCGTAGTATTTACCTTTAATGGAAGTGACATCTGGTGTGACAAAATCACCATTCCTGAAAGGTACTACTTCATTATGATCTTTTGACAATAAATCGGAACCGAATTGTACATAATCTTTAGATTCGATTCCTAACAGATGCAATAAAGTCGGGAGAAGGTCGATTTGTCCTCCGTATTGGTGCATTTCCCCGCCTTCAACACCTGGAACATGGATCAATAATGGTACACGTTGCAATTGGGCATTCTCAAATGCTCCAACATCCTTGCCAAGCACTTTTGACATGGCTTCTTTATGGTTTTCGGAAATACCATAGTGATCACCATACATAACGATTACCGAGTTATCATATAGACCAGATTCCTTCAGATAATCGAAAAACTCTTTAAGCGCCTCATCGGCATAGCGTGCAGTCTGGAAGTAATTATCAACCGAAGCATCGCCTGTCGTTTGTTTACCGATTGTTGCTTTTTCCTGGTCCATCGCATATGGGAAATGATGAGATACTGTTATGAATTTTGTATAGAAAGGCTGTTTAAGCGTTTCTAACATAGGAATCGATTCTTTAAAGAAAGGCTTATCCATTAATCCATAACTTAGTACTTCCTCTTTATTTTCCATATTATAATGGTTTGCATCGAAGAACTGATTAAAACCAAGAGACTTATACATATTGTCCCGGTTCCAGAAAGATTTGTAATTACCATGGAACACAGCAGATGTGTATCCTTGTTGTCCTAAAATCGCTGGTGCTGCTTGATACGTATTTTGGGATCTGTTTGTGAATGCTGCCCCCTGTGGTAAACCGAACAGGGAATTTTCAAGCATGAATTCTGCATCAGCCGTTTTACCTTGGCCTACTTGATGGAAGAAATTATCAAAGTGCATGAAATCTGATTTATCATGTGCAAGTGAGTTTAGAAATGGAGTTACTTCTTCCCCATTCAATTTATAATCGATCAAGAAATTCTGCATGGATTCCAAATGCAGGTAGATGACATTCTTACCTTTGGCTGCACCAAAATATTCAGGGTTCGGTTCAGCGCTTGTTGCCTTCGTATAGTTGACGACTTCAGCGATATCGGTGCTGTTTGCAGTCGCACGCTGAGCGTATGTTTTAGTATTCTGAACGGCATCATAAACCGTATAGTTGAACATGCCCAAATATTTGACGATATAGTTCCGGTCGAATGTTCTTGATAATAATTGCGGGCGATCCTTTTCAGCAAGTCCCAAATTGATTGCGAAAATTGCAAGTCCCGCTAGGTAAACCATTCCAACTGTACGGCGTTTGACTTTGAAGTCTTCCACTTTAAAGCCTTTGAATCTGTACAACACGATCAAAAGAACCGTATCAAGGAAATAAAATACATCATGGCCTTTAAATAATTCTAAAATACTCGGCCCCAAATCCCCGGCATTTTGCACTTGCGTCAAGGTTGGCAATGTAATGAAATCGGTAAATGACCGATAGTATACAATATTGAAGAATAACCATAAGGACATCAATAGGTTCAACCTGATGATCCATTTAAACGATTTTTTTCCTCTAGCCAATAGTGCCAAGCCAAAGAATAAAATGGCTGAACTAATCGGGTTTATGAACAGTAAGAACTGTTGCAGGCCATTTTCAATACCTAAGTTAAATTCAACTCGATATCCAATATAAGTTTTTATCGTAAACAAGACTACCGCAATAAAGAAAAAGCCTAGTATGTTATCTGCAAATAAATGCCGGCTTTTTTTAAGAAAATTATTCATGCTTTCACCTCTATTAATCTAGTGGTTTATTTATATAAATTTTTACAAACTTACAAAAGACGGAAAATCGGAAACCCTATAATAGCATTCTTTCACTTGGATAGTCAAGATTGTGAAAACCACCTTTTGTCACATCCATAACTCTTATATCCAGAACACTTCTTTAGCTTATGAACAAGCCTTTGAAAAAATAACAGAGTTTCGCCCGTCTTGAATGTTCAGCGCACCTATAACAAATATATAGGAACTCCATGTCTTAATCCAATAAATATCACCGTAACTTTTTGGGGTGACTGCGGGTGACAGTCACTAATTAGTTTCACGTCCTTCAGGCTTTTACCATTATAAACGAAGCTTTATAAAAAAACCAGTACATTACAAAATATGTAAAGATATAAATCTTCAATTATTTAAAGCTATAGATATATCCAGGATTTCTTTCCCGATAATTCGACAGTTAAAAATGGATAGCCGGTTACATGGATGCATCTCTCCTCCTCACTTTTGATACCCCATCCAAAATCCGTGCCTGCAAAAGTTTGACCCGTTTATCATTGCGTCCTGCCACCCTAAAATCCCATAAACTAACAAATGGATTTCGCGTAATATCGACATCATTCCCCTCCGGCATATTTAATTAGCTTTTTTCAAATAATTTTCCTGTAAGTGATGATTATATTGTATTTATATTTTTACTTTCCAGGATTATTTTTATCATCCATAAAAGATTCAATTTACCAAAGTTCACTTAAATTACAATTTTAAAACCCCTTCTTGAACCGGAAAGGAGCAAATGACATTATAATAGGAAGAAACTGAATTTTTCCATATTGGCTGATGGGTTATTTTCTTACGATAGCAGCCCATATGATCATAGCAGCGGTAACAGGTTTGAACCTAGGTCTTGTCTTTTCCATTCGCCTTAATGGGGGTTGTGGCGCCTTATAAGCTTACCTGTGTTTTGCAAGTCATCTTTTCGTCCCCTTTGTTAGTATATTTGTTTCATCCAGCTTTATTATAAAAAATAAAAATCCTGCCCTCGATCGAGGACAGGATTCCTTATTTATATTACTTAATGCCTTCTGAAATTTCTTTAACCATAGCGTCAACAGATTCTAAACCGCCGCCTGATAAGTACCAGTAGTTAGGGTCTAGATAAATGATGTTACCTTCTTTAAATGCTTTTGTATTTTTTACAATGTCATTTTCAATAGTATCTTTTGCTGCAACTCCATCACCGGCAACCGCATCTCTATCTACAACGAATAGGTAGTCAGGATTCTTTTCAGCGATGTATTCGAAAGAAATACTTTGACCATGTGTCGATACTTCCAATTTATCATCTACTGCAGGTACTCCGAATACATCATGGATGATTCCAAATCTTGAATCCGGTCCGTAAGCACTTACTTTTCCACCGCTTGAAAGAACGATTAAACCAGTTTTGTCAGTTGGGGCTTTTTCTTTCAAAGCATTAATGTTTTCTTCAACACTTGCCAATTCTTTAGCTGCTTCGTCTTTTTTATCGAAGATTTTACCCAAAAGTGTTACGTTTTCTTCAAAGGATTCCATATACTTTGTTGTATCTACACCCACAAAAACAGTAGGAGCAATTTTGCTTAATTCTTCATATGCTTCAGATTGACGGCCAGAAATAAGGATTAAGTCAGGAGCAATTTCGTTGATTTTTTCGAAGTCAGGCTCTTTTAATCCGCCTGCATTTTCAGTTGTACCTTTATATTTAGAAAGGTATTTTGGAAGGCCATCATGAGGAACAGCTGCCACTTCCACACCCAATTTATCAAGAGTATCAAGTGCACCCATATCGAATACAACGACTTTTTCAGGGTTTGTTTTTACTTTCGTTTCTCCTAGTTGGTGCTTAACTGTAATTTCTTCGCTTTTAGCATTTTCTTTTTTCGCGCTTGATTCTTCTTTTTCCTTATCTGATCCACAAGCTACAGCCACTACAGCCAGCATTGCAACCAAAAGCAGTAAAGATAATTTCTTAATCATTATGGTCACCTCGAAAAATTTTTTTATTTAAAATTACATATTGAATCCTCACCTTCACAGAGTTCACCTTCATCACTTTCCCTGCCATATGAACAGGAGGCGGCTAAAGTCTTGGGCGCCCGCCAACTCTTAACAGCCTAATGAGCGTTTGAGATATTCTGGGACGGCTACGAATACTGAAGTAATTTAAAACCAAATGGAATTGTCTTAAGTGAAGTACACACAGATCTTATTGTCATTGATATTTTGGATTTCAATATCCATATCATAGATTTCCTTTAATACATTGGAATTGATGACTTGCTCGGTAGGTCCATTATGAACAACCTTGCCATCCTTCAATGCGACAATATAGTCGGAATAACAGGATGCAAAATTAATGTCATGAATGACGATGATGACCGTTTTCCCTAATTCATCGGCCAACCTCCTCAATACCTTCATGATTTGGACGGAATGCTTCATATCAAGATTGTTCAGGGGTTCATCAAGTAGTACATACTCCGTGTTCTGAGCAATAACCATGGCAATGAAGGCCCTCTGTTGCTGCCCGCCGCTAAGCTGGTCAAGAAACTTATCCTGCATGTCGGCAAGTTCCATATATTCAATCGCTTCATCGACGTATTTCCAATCCTCTTTGGTCAGCTTTCCTTGTGAATAAGGAAAACGGCCAAAGGCGACGAGTTCACGAATCGTTAAACGGATATTGATGTGGTTAGCCTGCTTTAAGATGGCAATCTTCTTCGCAAGTTCATTGCTATTGAATTTCCCCATATCCTTACCATCGATCAGGACTTCTCCCGAATCCCGGGTAATGAGACGGCTGATCATCGAAAGGACGGTACTTTTCCCCGCTCCATTGGGACCGATGAAGGATGTGATTTTGCCTTTCATTATTTCAATGGAAACATCCTCGACAACCGTTTTACTATTATATTTTTTGAATAAATTTTTCACTTCTACCATGATTTATTCTCCTTTAATAGAAGATAGATGAAATAGACACCGCCGACAAAGTTGATGATGACACTCAATGTGGTAGTGAACGTAAAGATCCTCTCCACAATGAATTGGCCGCCGACCAGGGCAATCACACTGATCAGCATTGCACCCGGGATGATATGTTTATGCTGATAGGACTTAATGAATTGATAAGCCACATTTGCAACAAGCAATCCGAGGAACGTGATCGGACCGATCAGGGCAGTCGAAATGGAGATTAAAACCGTAACGACGATTAAAACCCGCTTCGTGACAAAATCATAATCCACACCCAAGTTTATGGCTTGGTCCCTCCCTAGGGACATGACATCTAAATACTTCAAAAATCTCATGAAATATATGATTGCCGCTATCATGAGGATAATAGCTAAAGTTAACAGGTCCGTGTTGACATTATTGAAGCTGGCGAACATTTTATTTTGAATGATTTGAAATTCATTCGGGTCAATCAATACCTGCATGAATGAAGACATGCTGCCGAATAAGGTTCCGAAGATGATACCGATCAGCAATAGGAAGTAAATATTGCGGTTTTTTTTGAACATGAACTTGAACAGCAGGCTGGAAAAAATAAGCATGGCCGCAAGTGTAATCAGGAAATTGAGATTTTTATTCACGATCATGATATGCGTTGAACCGAAGAGGAAAATCACTCCCGTTTGGATCAGCATATACATGGAGTCCAACCCTAAAATGCTTGGTGTCAGGATTTTATTATTCGTGACCGTCTGGAAAATCACTGTTGAAAAAGCTATTGCACAACCAACCACGATGATGGCGATGATTTTTATAACCCTTCTCGGCAGTGCATAATCCCAATTCGGGCCAAGGTCCCAAAAGATATAACCTGCCGTTAAAGCTGCTGCAAGAACAGCCAATATAATGATTCTACTTTTATTATTCATATGCCTTTCTCCTCAGTATCAGATAGATAAATACGGCGCTTCCTATCACACCAACCACGAGTCCGATCGGGATTTCAAATGGATATATGAGGATCCTGCCCAGAATATCGCAGATCAATAGGAATACTGCCCCTAGTAATGCTGTATGAGAAAGACTCTTTTTCAAATTGTCACCAAGGTAAAGGGATACAATATTTGGTACGATCAATCCTATGAAAGGAATCGTTCCCACCGTTAACAAAACGACAGTGGAGGATAATGCCACGATGATCAACCCAAAATTGACTATAAGCTTATAATTGAGTCCTAGATTGATAGCAAACTCCTCACCCATCCCTGCCACAGTGAATTTATTGGCAAAGAAGTATGCGAGAATGACCAGAGGGATACTTACATATATAAGTTCGTACCTTCCCGACATGATCATCGAGAAATCCCCATTCATCCAAGTGTTGAGGCTTTGAATCAAATCATATTTATAGGCAAAGAAAGTCGAGATGGATCCGACGATATTACCAAACATCAAACCAACCAATGGAATGAAAATCGTATCCTTATATTTCACTCGATCAAGAATTTTCATGAACAAGAATGTACCTGCCAAAGCGAATATGAAAGCGAATGCCATTTTCTCAATAAGTGCTGCCGATGGAAAAATGATAATGGCAAGAAGAAGTCCAAGCCTTGCAGAATCCATGGTTCCGGCAGTCGTCGGGGATACAAATTTATTGCGGCTCAATTGCTGCATGATCAGACCGCTTATACTCATCACAATACCGGAAATGACTATGGTCACCATTCTGGGGAAACGGCTTTGCAGCATGATTTGCACTTTATCATCACTTAGATCCAATAAATCCAGGGGGGTAATATCCTTTACACCAATGAATAATGACGTAAATGATAAAACAATTAATGCCATGACTAAATATCTTATCTTCATCTACATTTCCTACTCTTCCTATCTCAGTTAATACAGCGATAATATTTTTAATTAAAGATATTTGAATACAGACTATCGCAAAGTCACCTATTGAAGCGGAAATCATGAAGTTGCAATAGTTACAAAGTTCTTCCATTCGTGATAATGAGATTCATTATCATTAATTCTTATTCTATCATTTCTCAGACATGTGTCAATATATACAAGGGAATTACTTTGATATTCTCCGAATAGTCATATTGTCATGAATTTGGGTGAACAATCATGCATTTCGTTACAGGAAATGATAAAATCAAAATAACAAATATTTACTCTTCCAATGAAAGAAGCGATATGATGAAAAACTTGCTATCCAAAGTGTTCTTAAAAAAGGCGAAAATCCAGATTGAATTTTGCCAAAATAATCTTGACCGCTTCCTTAATGAACAAACAGTTGCTGATTATGGTAAGTTCTTAGCGAATCCAAGGATTCAATATAAGGAATATGAATGTTTGAGTGAGTGTAAACTTTGTAAGAAAACCCCCTATGCGAAAGTGAACGGCCAGATAATGAGTGGCGAAGATTCACAGGACCTTTTAAATAAGTTACATGATGAATTGAAATGATACGGGCCAAGCAAATTGCTTGATCCGTATCATTTTGACTTTCCACCTGTAATTATACAGAATACAGGTGATGAACATATATTAAAAGGAATTGGGAATTATGCTATGGAATTATTAATCTAGTCATTACTTCCTGTTTTTTACTATCCCCTACGTTTTCACTGTATAAATAGCTTAATCTATGATAATTTATGGAAAAAGATAGACAGGAGGACGTCCATGAAAAAAATCATTCCTACCATCGTATCAGCCGTAACACTAAGTCTTGTCACTGGATTGCCTGGCCCCATAGCCAAAGCAGAAGAATTCACCCCTTATTATGGAAATGGTCCAAGCTACATTCAACCAGATAACCTCTCCCACCTTTTCCCTGACCCTAATGTATCTTTCAACACCCCTGCCTTTAAACAAAACAAGATCGCCTTTACGAGCCAGGAAGAAATGTTGGATCATATCAAGTCCCTCTCCCAAAAAAACAAGAACATCCAGGTCAAGACGATAGGTAAATCCACAGAAGGACGCGACATTCCAATGCTTCTTTTCAGCAAGGATTCAAAAAGACTGAATAAGGATTCCCATAAACCATTGATTTGGATTCAAGGTCAGATTCATGGCAATGAACCCGCTTCGGGTGAATCAACATTAGTCCTTGCACAATGGCTGGCTGAAGGCAAGCTTGGTAATGTCCTTGATAAAGTGAATATTGCCATCGTCCCACGCGTCAATCCTGATGGCTCTTATTATTTCAAACGATTTACCGCAAATGACATGGATGCGAATAGGGACTACTTAAAAGTGGAGTATCCTGAAGTGCAGGCGATTCATCAGTCAATCGATGATTATGAACCGGAAGTCATTCTGGATGTACATGAATATACAGTGAATCCCGCCCCACTGAAAAAAGTGGGAGCAAATGGATCGATCGCTTCCTATGATTTACTCATCTCCTCAGCCAAGAATTTAAATATTCCCAAACAGCTTAGAAAAGCTTCCGATGAACTGCTTTTACCGAATGTTTTTAAAGCATTGGAAAAAGAAAAGCTTTCCTACCACGATTACTATACACTGGCTACTTCTGATGATGGAGTCCTTACTGCCACAGAAGGAAGTACAGAAGCCCGGATTGGCCGAAACGCCCTCGGTTTGAAAAATACAATGACCTATTTAATTGAAACGAGGGGAATCAATATCGGCCGTACGGATTTTAAACGACGTGTTTTTGCACAAGCTACAGCCCAGGCAGCCTTCATCAAAACGGCAGCTGAACAGGCCACTAAAGTTAAAAAGGCCGTTAAACAGGCAGAAACTGAAGTCGTGCAAAAAGGGCGAAAAGCAAATGATAACGATAAAATTGTCATCACCAGTGAAAATAAAATGGTTAAGGATCAAAAATTGACAGTAGTCGATTTAGCGAAAGCTAAAATGGCCGATGCCTCCATCGATTGGCTGGATTCTACCGATGCCTACCCTACCCTTGTTAGAGATCGTCCGACAGCCTATATCCTTCCACCGGAATATAAAAATATCGCCAAGAAACTTCAGTTATTGGGAGTAGAAGTTAAAAAATTAAAAAAACCTATGAAAATAGCTGTTGAAAGCTATAGGGTCAAGGATTTAAAAGTTTCCGCTGAACTGGAAAGCGGACATTCCACAAGGGAAGTCACGACAACCGTTACTTCAACAACTCGGGATTTCCCAAAAGGAAGCTATGTTTTCGACATGGCCCAGCCTGATGCCAACTTCATCCCCCTTGCCCTCGAACCTGAAGGCATTGACAGCTATGTGACATTCAATTTCATCCCGGCTGATAAAGGAAAAGAACTGCCGATTTACCGCTATATGCAACCATCTTCCTTACCAGTTAAATGATGCATAGTATCTAAATGACGCTTCGGCAGCTTTCATTGCCAAAGCGTTTTTAGTTTCCACCTCCTTTATTCATGCGGGACGAGGCGCCTGACATGATTTCTTGAATGCGACGACAAGTTTTGAATATACATATAAACGGAAAATGTGTTTTTAGAGGAGGAAAGTCATTGAACCAACATGTACAATTGGAAATAAATCGCCTTGTTCATCGCTTGAAACAAGACCAATCCGCTGATGGTTCGTGGAATTATCCCTTTGACACCGGGATAACGGCAGATGCCTATATGATCATATTATTGAAAATTTTAGATATGGAAGATGCTCCTCTTATAGAGGCTTTAGTAAAAAGAATCGAAAGCAAGCAAACGGAAAACGGTTCATGGAAACTTTTCCAAGACGAGAAGGACGGCAATGTTACGGTTACGATCGAGGCTTATTATGGCCTTCTTTTTAGCGGACTCCGCAATAAGAACGATCCCCATATGAGGAAAGCCAAACAATTCATTCTTTCCAAGGGTGGCATCAAACAGGCCAAAATGTTAACGAAAATGATGCTTACTGTTACCGGACAATATCACTGGCCGCGCCTATTCCCCATTCCTCTCGAAGTGGTCTTACTTCCTCCGACCTTTTTCGTCAGCATTTATGATCTTTCCGTATATTGGCGGGTCAACATGATTCCATTGCTATTGCTTGGCCATAAAAAGTTTCAGATCAAAACCCCGGACACGCCAAGTTTAAAAGAATTATTTCAAACAAGGGAGGACCTTTCCGAAGAGCATGCATGGGAAGAGTATCGTACCGAGGAATATCGTTCCTTCTTTTCCAAACTTCAAACAGGCGTCAAAACTCTGATTGGTTATCCCGATTATTTACATTCCTTAGCCTTGGATTCAACGAAAAGGTTCATGCTCGACAGGCTGGAACCAGACGGGACACTGTACAATTATTTCGGTTCTACCTTTTTCATGATCTTTGCCCTCCTTTCAATTGGATATTCGAAAAAGGATCCAGTGATACTAAAGGCCATTGCCGGTCTGAAGGGGATGGCCTGCTCCATTGAGGGACACACACAAATCCAGTTCACGACGCCCCATGTTTGGAATACCTCCTTAATAAGCTACGCCCTTCAAGAAGCTGGCATACCTCCCAAAGACCCAACGGTCAAGGCCGCCAATCAGTACTTACTGTCACGCCAGCATTATATGTATGGAGATTGGCTGATCCATAATCCCAACACGATTCCAGGCGGCTGGGGGTTCTCGGATTTCAATACCATGAATCCGGATGTCGATGATACGACCGCCTCACTGCGGGCGCTGGCTAAGCAACTGCAAGCAAAACCGGATAATCGGGACAGCTGGCAGCGCGGTGTCTCCTTCACGATATCCATGCAAAATGATGATGGCGGATTTCCAGCCTTCGAACGGAATAACGACAATAAATGGCTGCAGCTTCTTCCTATAGAGGGTTCGAAATATCTCCTGACTGACCCTTCTACCGCTGATTTGACAGGAAGAACGCTGGAATTCCTCGGGAACTATACAAATATGAAGAAGCCGGAAGAAGTCAGTAAAAGGGCGGTGGATTGGCTATTGAAAGACCAGAAGCGTGACGGCTCCTGGTATGGGCGCTGGGGCATCTGCTATCTATACGGCACATGGTCTGCACTGACCGGCATGAAGGCAGCAGGGCAAGCCACTGGACATCCATCCATCCAAAAAGCCTTAACTTGGTTGAAGAAAATTCAAAATGCAGATGGTGGCTGGGGTGAATCTTGTTACAGTGATATTAAGCAACGATATATCCCCCTCGGAGAAAGTACACTGACACATACAGCTTGGGCTGTGGATGCGTTAATATCGGCATCCGAAAAGCCGACAGCCGAAATCGAAAAAGGCATTGCCTATCTCATCCGTGCAGGTCAGCAGGACAGTTGGACCAATGATTATCCTGCAGGCCAGGGAATGGCCGATTTTTTGTATATACATTATCATAGCTATCGCTATATTTATCCCCTTTTAGCCTTAAGTCATTACAATAAAAAATTCCTGAAGACTTAATTGCCAGTTTTTTTTATCATATAAGGGTGAATATGTGGATTACCTGTGGAAAAGTAGTGAATAACACCGGAAAGTTATCCACAATCCGAGGTTATCCACATTCATTTATCCGTAAATGTGCTAAAAGCAAGAAATTTCCCGTCATATTTGTTGATTAATTCATTTCGGACATGTAATAATAACTTGTTTTATCCAGGCTTTGTGGATAGTTTGGGGATGATCACTATTATGTGAAAACTTTATCCAGTTTATCACTATAAAATTCTATCGCCTTAGCATAAGATTGTATGTCTCGATCCTTAGAGGTTTCGGCAATTATCTTCAATAAAGACTCCATTGCAAGATCGTGTTGGCCCAAATTATAAAAAGCCATGGCCCTGAATACCAATAAAGCCTTATCCTCAGGAAACTTCGCCAGCCCCGATTCCAATGTCTGTCTTGATTTTTCATATTCCCCTATGGTGCGATATGTGCTCCCCAATCCTATGCATGCCCCTTTTGCCTCCTCCTCCGGCAAACCTAATTTGAGAGCCGCTTCATAATAGGGCACCGCCTTTACCTCATGTCCGAGAATATCCAAACTCCAGGCACACTGATACTGTATGACTGCATCACCGGGATTTTGATTTGCCAAATCCATCAATAATCGATTGGATTTTTTGAATTCTTTTTTTCCTCTTAATGACAGTGCGATTTCCAAATCTCCCATTACTATTCCTCCATTGTATAAGATTCCTTATTGCCCCTATTCGCGATTCCTTTTTTTAATTCCTTTATAACCGCAAATATTTTTAAAGTGTCATCAGCTACATGGTGGTTTCTTCCACCCATCCGCCTCTTCATCTAAGGGAAGTTTCTTCTTTTCCCCTAATTTCGCTTGAGAACCATAATGGCATAAAAAAAGGATCTGCCATTCGGCAAATCCTTTCATGCACTTCAGTTCATGATCATTCTTAGATCACAGATTACCATCGATTAATCATCCAATTGGTTTTTCAATACTTTTCCCGTGGTGGCATCTACCACTACATCATATTCCTTTTGTCCTTGTTTTAATTCCAGCTCGTACACAAGGGTGCCATTCTCCGAATCAAGCTCCATGTCCGTTACTTGACCATCCACCGCTTTCAAGGCAATCTTTTCGGCTTGATCACTGCTGATTTTTGCAGTTTCCGCCGCTTGTTGTGTGCTCATATCGTCATCGTCTCCGTCTTCCATTTCCTGAGAAAGTATCTCTCCTTTTTCAGCATCAACGTCAACTTCTTGATAGCCTTCTTTCGTTTTAACGGTCATCTCATAGGTCATCGGCTGGTCCCAATCCTTTTCAAATTGAGTAACTTCCCCGCCTAGTTTTTCTGAAATCATTTTGACAGCCTCATCCTCGGATAGGTTCCCCTTATTGACTGCATATACCGCCGTTCCAGCAGCACCGCCGAAAAGTAAAACGGAGGCCATGGACACCGTCATGATCACCTTTTTCCTTTGAATGATACCTTCTTTAATCGTACTCCACTGTTTTTTCATGAATGAATTCCTCCTTTAAGTTGTTACCTTAATAATAAGCATCCTTCATGAAACGAACATGAGCGTTAGATTAGAATTTGATGAGAAAGAGTAATCGTCACCAACGTTCCCTCTCCCACTTCGCTTTGAATCTCCAATTTACCTTCGAATGACTCGACCAGCGTCCGGGCGATGGAAAGCCCGAGTCCATTGCCTCCCGTTTTCCTTGCCCTCGATGAATCCACGCGATAAAAACGTTCGAATACATGTGGGAGATGTTCCGGTGATATCCCTGCACCGTGATCTTTCACACCGATGAAAATTTCATCGGCCTGCCGTTTTATCATGATCTGAATATTTGATTCACTGTATTTCATAGCATTATCCAATAGGATGACAATCACCTGTTCAAGCTTACTGGAAATGGTCATTGCATATATTTCCTTAAACTCTGATTCTATCGTTATTTCACGATTTACCGTTCTTCTGAATGTTTGGGCAATCCCTTCACAAAACGAAATAATTTCTATTTTCCCTTCCACATCTGCTGAAGGTTCCGTTTGGGAAGCAGACTGCAGAAGATGTTCTGTCAGCTTTTTCATCCGGACGGCTTCATGATGGATTGCCTCCACCGCCTCTTCCTGAATCGCCTCATCCTTCATTCCCCAGCGTTTCAATAGGGAAGAGTAGCTTTCTATGACCGTAATCGGTGTTTTCAATTCATGTGAAGCATCTGAAAGGAATTGCTGCTGTTGGTTATAATTCCGCTCCAGCCTTTCTATCATCCTGTTGAATGCCACTCCCATCACCTGCAGTTCATCCTTTGATTGATCCGATAGCGGTATCCGTTTGTATTCCCCGCTTTTCTCAATATCGTTCATCGTTCCGCTCATGATCGATATCGGTTTGAGGATCAGGTTGGCCAGCCACTTACCGGCAAGAATGGATAAAAGAATGACAAAAAGCGATGCACCGCCTAAAACGAAGGCAAGCGTCGATAAATTATCAAGGAGGGTATCTTGCGGCTGTGTGACCTCGATCATCCCTAGCTTCTTCCCTTCATCAGGATAAGGATAACGGTAGGTCATTACATATTCCCCGTCAGCTTTGGTAAAATCATAACCTTTCTCGTTAATGGCTTTAATCGCAAGCCCCTCAAGGTCCTCTTCATCGGTAAATGATTTTACCAACCTTCCATCAGTATCGAATATCCGCACCATTCCATCGTCAGGGATATACGGCTCCATTAAATCGGGATCACCGGAAATCAAATCTTTCGTCAGGATATTTTCTTCAATTAATGAGGCTTGATCTTCAAGCAGATCCCTTTCCCTCTCTACCGATATCCAAAGGAAGGCGATTAAAACGATGATACTCAACAATATAAGCATGACGCTTAAAAAAAGACTGGAATACGTTTGGATTTTCGTCCGGATCTTCATACTGGCTCCTTCAAGCTGTAACCTACACCACGGTATGTATGTATGAGCTGCAGCTCAAAGGGATAATCTATTTTTTTGCGTAAATAACGGATATACACATCGACCACATTCGTATCCCCTGCAAAATCATATCCCCATACATGTGTCAGGATTTGCTCCCTCGAAAGTACTTGATTTTTATTTTGCAAAAGATAAACCAGCAAATCGAACTCGCGGGAAGTCAGCTCAATCCTTTTGCCTTGCCTGTGAATGTCCCTTGTACCAAGGTTCAACTTCAGATCATGGATCTTTAGTTCATCCACTTCCCCTTCTGATTGACACTCCCTTACATTGGTACGGAAACAAGCACGGATCCGTGCAAGCAGCTCTTCAATTTCAAACGGTTTCGTTACATAATCATTTGCACCATGGTCAAGGCCATTCACCTTGTCTGGCACAGCATCCCTTGCGGTTAGAAGGATGACCGGTGTCGATCCATTCTTTTTCCGATAACGCCTAAGTACTTCTATGCCATTCAGCTCGGGCAGCATCACATCCAATAAGATTAAATCCCACTCTTCGGCTTCTGCCCTTTCCAGCCCTGTCTTTCCGGTAAATGCCGATTCTGTTTGATAACCCTCATGATTAAGTTCCAGCTGGAGAACCCTCGCAATTTTTTCTTCATCTTCTATAATTAAAATTCTTTTATTCATGATCATCACCACCTACCCCTTAGTGTACTGAAGAAATATGAAAATATCATGAGAAATTGAACCCTCCGCATGAAATAATGATTTTAATTTTTGTGCTATAAAAAAGGTCAAAAAAAAGAATCGGATGTGAAAACACACCCGATCCATTTCATTCACCGGTCCAATGCTGGTCAATGAATTCATCGCGTCCCGATTTCGCACGGTCCGCTTTATAATCATCTTTGTTTTTTTTATGATAGCCTTGATGGTATTCTTCGGCAGGATAGAAGGTTTGGGCAGGAAGGATTTCCGTTACGATGGGTTTCTGGAACTTCCCGCTCGCTGCTACCTTTTCTTTCGCTTCAAGAGCCAGTTTTTCTTGAGCTTCATCATGATAGAAGATGGCCGTCCGATATTGGCTACCCCTGTCATGGAATTGACCGCCATCATCGGTTGGATCAATTTGCTGCCAATATAGTTCCAGCAATCTTTCATAAGGAAATAACTGAGGATCGAAAGTGATTTCCACGACTTCATAATGCCCCGTAGCTCCCGTCTTCACTTCCTCGTAAGTCGGGTTTTCAACATGTCCTCCCGAATAACCGGATACGATCCCCCCAATCCCCGGTAGTTCTTCAAATGGTGTCACCATACACCAAAAACAGCCTCCAGCAAATGTAGCCTTTTGCATAATGGTCTTCCCCTTTCCTGTATGTAATAAAAATTAATATACCATATTCCAATCCTGACACTGTGCTTTTTCGATTTGAGAAGCCGCCATTAAATGCGCCAAAAATGATTTACCTTTGATCAATCTTTTGACCAGCCCTTTTCCTTGAATCTTACAATCGCTTCAACGCGGTTGCTTACATCCAATTTATCAAGGATGACCGATATATAATTACGAACCGTTCCATTAGTCAGATAAAGCTGGCTTGCGATTTCTTTTGTGGTCTTACCATCCGCGATCAATTTGAGCACTTGGCACTCTCGTTCAGTCAAAGGGTTTTCTTCTTCGAAAGCCATATCCACCAGCTCAGGAGCATAAACGCGCCGCCCATCCATGATGACACGGATCGAGTTCGCCAGTTCATCACTTGGGCTATCCTTCAACAGATATCCACCTACTTCTGCCTTTCTGGCTCTTTCAAAATACCCAGGACGTGCAAAAGTGGTCAAAATGATGACTTTGCATTGGTGGCCCTGATCCTTGATTTCCTCCGCTACATCGAGCCCGGTTTTAACTGGCATTTCAATATCGGTTATGCAGATATCCGGCTTTAATTGATTGACGAGATTCATTGCTTCTTCCCCATTGCTCGCTTTTCCTACAACTTCCATGTCACTTTCCAAATCAAGGATGGAACCTAGCGCGCCAAGCAGCATCCGCTGATCTTCGGCAATTACGATTCGAATCAATGTCAATCCCTCCTATCCATTATTTTTTATAGCATTCGGAACCCTTATATAAAGTGTCGTTCCATCTGTTGATTGAATATCCAGGCTGCCATTAACGAATTCGAGCCTTTCTTTCATTCCTTGAAGCCCATTGCCTTTAAAAAACTCCGATCTATGTGAAAGCCCCACTCCATTATCCTTCACTGTGATCGTCACTCCTGTTTGTAATTCTTCAATGACGATATGACAGCAGTCGGCACCGCTATGTTTGACGATATTGGTCACAGCTTCTTTCAAGCACATGCTTAAAACCGTTTCAACAAGCAATGGGGTATCTTTCAATTCCGTGGTGCCTTCCAAATTGAATTCTATCCCTGCCGCTTTCAATATTTGCTTGACCCGGATGATTTCATCGCTAAGCTTGGCCCCACGCATTTCCGACACCATTTCACGTACTTCCTTGAGTGCCGTCCTCGCCGTTTGACGGATATCCTTGATTTCCTTCTTGGCCGACTCCGGATTCAAATCGATCAATTTCCCTGCAAGGTCACTTTTCAAGCCAATCAAAGACAGCTTTTGTCCAAGTGTATCATGTAAGTCACGGGCAATCCGCTGACGTTCTTCCATTTTGCCAAGTTCTGATATTCTTTTATGCGCGTCCTCCAATTGTTCTTCCAGCCTGCCCCGTTTATTTCGATTATATGTGTTGAATGGGAGCAGGATCACGCCTACCACACAAATAAGCATAAAGGGAAATTGCGAAAAGAATGTAGGGTCTTTCATGATGAATCCAATATTGACAGACACGATGGTGGCCAATAGCTGGATCGAATATAATACGAAAAAGCCAACCTTATTTTGAACATTCCCAATAAAGAATGCTAAAAAAAGCGAAAAGTAAATATAGCTGAAAAATATGGTCATGGATATGGATATGACTATTTGTATCGCCGTCCATACGTATACGGGCCATCCCTTCGAAACAAATGAGAGACCATATGATATGAAAAACAAAATGATCATGACGATTCCAAAGACTATCTCCAACATCGAAGAGGATTTGAAGATGAAATAAAAAGGTAGGATACAAAAAATGATCCAGACATAAGGGCTCAGCCCTGTGTTTTTCGGAAAGATATGATACCAACTTTGCATGGCGCCGCCTCTATTTCTTTTTACCCTAGTATATACTAAGGAGTTTCATCAAAAAACCACCCAATGGAAATTGAATGGTTTTTGATGAACTATTTATTTTTCTTGAAGACTTGGACGTTTATTGTTGATTTCCACCTTAGGTTTTGTTTCATTTAGACGTTCCTTAATCTCTTTAAAACTTACAAACGTCTTGTTTTCTCCATCATATAGGCGGAAGCGTAGTGATTTTAAACTTGAACTAATGGTGATTGTCGTTGCCTGCTGCAATGGCAGGGTGGAATCATGGACTTTTTCCAGATTATAGTTTGGCACTCTTGGACTAAGATGATGCACGTGGTGAAAACCGATATTACCGGTTACCCATTGCAAAACTTTTGGAAGTTTATAATAAGAACTTCCATCAATGGCAGCCTTCACATAATCCCATTCCGATTCCTCTTCGAAATAAGAATCTTCGAACTGATGCTGTACATAAAACAGCCAGATACCCAGTGATCCCGTTACAAAAAGCATCGGTACCTGAATCATCAGGAATGCCTGCCATCCGATAGCCAAGCATAAAAAACCATAAATTGCCACGATTGCGGCATTTGTCAAATACGTATTCATCCGTTCTTTCTTTTTAGCGCCCTTTTTATTCAGACGGTTCGATACAAGAAATAGATAAAATGGACCTAATCCAAACATGACGATCGGATTTCTATATAAACGGTAAGCCAGACGCCCCCAGAATGAAGCGGCGATATATTCATCAACGGTCATGATCCAAATATCTCCTGTACCGCGTTTGTTTAAATTACTGCTCGTTGCATGATGTATGGAGTGGCTATGCTTCCATTGTTCATACGGAAATAATGTAACGATTCCACTGATTGTACCCAGGATGCCATTCGCTTTCCTGCTTTTGAAAAACGATTGATGACAGCAATCATGGAAAATGATGAAAATCCTGACTACGAATCCTGAAGCCAGGACGGCAAATAAAAGGGTCAGCCAGTATGAAATGGTTAAGCTTTGATAAGCTAAAAACCATAACAGGAAAAATGGCGGAAATGTATTTATAAGCTGTTTCACGCTTGATTTAGTATTGGATTTTTCAAAAGGGGCAATATCTTTTCTCAATTGTTTTTGATTATGATTATGATTACTCATGATTTCCTCCTCATAATATATAGGAATGGAGTGGTTATACTTACATCTCTTCTTTAAGTATAGGAATAATAACCGATTTTCTATAGTCATAAACGTCAATTCCCTGCCATGACACTTGTCATATACTTGTCTGCTTCAACACTTCTCACACGTATTTTTTCCTCTTTCATCATTTTTACACTTCAAAAAAAGACGATGAATCCAATCAATCTGATTCCAAGAAAATGCCTGACATTTATTCGATCCAATAAAAAAAGATCCGCCGCTTGGCGAACCCATTTATAACTTGATGGCATACACCCGTTCAGGACGTCCTACCGTGCCATATGTTAAATCGGCATCAATTTTTTCCTCTGACATCAAGTGCTCCAGATAACGTCTTGCCGTTGTCCTGCTCACCCCGATCTCCTTTGCCACTATTTCGGCAGTTAACCCAGGGGAGGATTTCCCCAACACAACCATCACCTTCTCCAAAGTCATCCGATCGATCCCTTTTGGCAGTGAAGCCTGTTCTCTCTCTTTTTCTTTCATATCCTTTCGCAAAAGCTTATCAACCTGTTGCTGCGTTACGGGAAAATTGCCCTTTTCCAATTCAGACAGCTTAATGTGATACTCTTGATATCGGAGTAGGGACTGCTTGAAACGTTCAAATGCGACAGGCTTGATAATATAATCAAATATGCCGATTTTGATAGCTTCCTGGACTTTTTCGATTTCTTTAGCAGCCGTTATCATAATGACATCCATTTGTTTGCTTTGCTGCTTGATTTCTTTCAGGATATCAAGCCCATTCATATCCGGAAAATACATGTCGAGCAGCAATAGATCCGGCTGCATGATTTCAATGAAGCTTTTGGCTTCGTCATAGCTTGAGGCGATCCCGATCGTTTGAAAACCCTCAAGCTTTTCGATGAATAGCTTTTGTATTTCGGCAATCCGCAGGTCATCTTCTACGATTAAAACTTCTATATCGCGATTGGCCATCATGAAATCACCCCTCTGTTTTTTGGCAGTGCTACAGTAAATATCGTATATTCCCCTTCTTTCGTCGAAAAAGTGATATACCCCCCTAATCCATCTATCGCTTCCTGAACAAGGCTCAAACCTATACCTGAATTGGTTTGATGGCTTTTCGTCGTAAAGCCGTTCTGGAAAATCAGTTCGGTAACATCTGAATTCATCCCTTTTCCATTATCTTCAACCTCTATGATCAACTCTTTACCCAAGTCCGTGACGAACAACGATACCCTTTTTTCCTCCCTATCGTTTGCCCGTACAGCTTCGAAGGCATTATTTATGAGGTTGCCGATGATCGTCACTAATAAATCCCGATCTATTTCGGAAGGAATATCTTTAAAACTGCTCTCTCTATCAATTGTAAAATCAATTTTCAGCTCGCTCGCTAAACTCACCTTCCCTAAGATGAACCCAGCAATAATCGGATCAGGTATTTCCTTCATTAGAAAGTGAATGAAGCCTTGGGTGACATCGACTTCCTTCGATATGAAATCCATTGCTTCTTTATATGAACCGAGTTGAATCAGGCCTAGCAGTGTATAGAGCCGATTCGAATATTCATGTGTCTGGGCCCTCAGCCCTTCAGCATATGCCTTTACATGTGACAGTTCCTGAAGGAGATTGGATAGTTCCGATTTATTTCTTAAACTTGCAACGGCACCGATGATTTCACCCTGTCCATTCAAAATGGGGATCCGGCTTGCCAAAAAAACTTCACCGTCTATCATGAATTCCTGATCATACTCGGCCCGTGCCGTGCTGACTACATCTAGCAAATGTGTTTGCGTTATGACTTCTTCAATTTTTTGCCCGCGAAGCATGACGTCTTTAGGGATATGAAGGATTTTATGCGCCGTTTCATTGACGACCGTGATTTTCCCATGAACATCAATGGCAATGATGCCTTCGTGAATGGATTCCAAAATGGCATGCTTCTCTTGAAACATCCAGGCGATCTCTTTCGGCTCCAGACCCAATATCGCCTTTTTTATATTGTATGAAATGAAAAAGGCTATCAATAAACCGCCGATTAATATAAAAGAGATGATCCAGACGATCTTTCTTTGTATACTGGACACTTCTTTTTCAATATCATCCTGAAGGTAGCCAACAGAGACGACTCCAATGACTTTTTCATTTGCGATTATCGGGGATTTCCCCCTTATGGAAGGACCCAATGTCCCAGTGGACTCCGTGATGATGGATTTCCCATCCCACACTTCGGCGTTATCTCCCCCTACCATTTTCCTCCCGATCATGTCGGGATTTGGATGGGACAGCCGTGTTTCATTCTTATCGCCTATTACTATGAATTCCGCATCGATCTGCCTGCGAATCCTTTCCGCGATGGGCTGGATGATTACAGAGGGATTATCCGTTCGAAAAGCTTGTTTAATTTCAGGCAGCAAAGAAATGGTCTGGGCAACCGACAATGCTTTTTCCCCTGTTTCCTGCTTCAGGTTATTTTCCAGGATATTTATAAAAATAACTTCAAAGATTCCGCCCATTAAGATGATTAACGTACATATGCCCAGCATCAACTTGGTGTGTAAACGCATTCAATCACCTCTACTTACATCATATAAAAAAAAACCCCTTTAAAAAAGGAGTTTTTTCACAACATTCAGAAAATACGGGTTAACCTTCAATATTGATGACAACATCCTTCCCTCTCTTCTTAAGCAAAACCGGAATGAGCAGCCATAATGCCGTTATGATCAGGAATGTCAGGGAAAGCGGCCGAGTGAAAAACAAACTGTAATCCCCATCGGATATCGTCAGGGCCCTGCGCATATTATTTTCTATCATCGGTCCTAAAACCAGTCCTAATACCAATGGGGCGATTGGATAATCATTTTTACTTAAGAAATATCCCAAGACCCCGCATCCTAATAATAGCAATAAATCATAAGTCGATACTTGTACAGCATAAACTCCAAAAATGGAAATCGCGATAATGATCGGAATCAAATATTTCTTTGGCGTTTCTATGATTTTCGCAAAAACCTTAACGAGCGGGAGATTAAGGATGAGGAGCATCAGATTCCCGATGAACATACTGGCGATGAGCCCCCAAGCCACCTGAGGATGGTCCTCGAATAATAATGGACCTGGCTGAACATTGTACATCATGAGCGCACCCATTAAAATCGCCGTTGTACCGGAACCCGGAATTCCCAGCGTCAATAATGGAATCATCGCTCCGCCAGATGCCGCATTATTGGCCGTTTCAGGTCCAGCCACCCCAGCGATCGCCCCTGTACCAAATCTCCAAGGTTTTTTTGAAATCCGTTTTTCCATAAGATATGAGAAGAAAGATGCTAGAGTAGCCCCTGCACCCGGCAGGATCCCTACAAAGAAACCTAAGAGCGACCCCCTCGCAATGGGACCCGCGGATTCCTTGAATTCTTCTTTGGAAGGAATCAAATTTTTGATCTTTGCAATTTCCCCGTCATCCTCTTCTTTTTCCAAGATTGTCTTGAATACTTCTCCAAGTGCGAATAGACCGACTGCGATCGTCAGGAATTCGACCCCTTGATACAGCCAAGGAATGTCGAATGTAAAACGGGCGATCCCGGATACATTATCGATTCCTATCGTCCCGATCAACAAACCGCAAACCGTCATGATCAGTGCCTTGGTTACTGATTTTCCCGCGAGGCCGCTGACGGCCGCCAACCCTAGAAGCATGAGCGAAAAATACTCCGCCGGACCGAATTTAATGGCAATCGTCGATAATGGCTGAGCCAAGGCAATCATGGCGATAAGGGTCACTATCCCTCCGACGAAGGAACCGATTGCCGAAATGGATAAAGCACTACCTGCCCTTCCCTTTTTCGCCATTTGGTAACCATCCAATGTGGTGACGACAGAAGAAGATTCGCCAGGTGTATTCAATAGGATTGAAGTTGTCGACCCTCCATACATCGCTCCATAATAAACACCTGCAAGTAAAATGATGGCGCTTGTTGCCGCTTGCTCTGGTGGAAGTCCCCCTGTAATCGAAGCGGTTACCGGAATCAAAAGAGCCACCCCGCTCATCGGCCCGATCCCTGGCAAAACGCCGACAGCCGTACCGATCAATACTCCGACAAATGCAAAAAGGATGTTATACCAAGTTAGTGCTGTTTCAAATCCATGCATTAAATAATCAAAAGTGCCCACTTCACATCCCCCTTCCTTTTATGAAAACCAGATTGGCCAACCCGGCAGTGTTCCCTTTAATACATTCACGAATAAATAATAGATGATTCCGGAAAATCCTGCGGAAATGATGAGCGATGTCACCCACTTATTCCGTTCCATCGTTTGAAAGCAAACAAACAAAAAGAGAAAGGTCGTAATGACATATCCTATCGTTTCCAATGTCAAAATATAAATCAAGGTGGAGAGCAGAATGATGATGAAGGGTTTATATTCCAGCTTTCCCTTACCCGATTCCTGCACCTTGCTCCGAAATGCCTCATAGAACAGGCGAATACTTAAAACAGCAAGAACGAGCCCCAATACAAAAGGGAAAATGTCCGGTCCTACCGAACTTCCATAAGAAGAACTGGCCAGTTTCCTGCTTCCTATCATGAACAGCACCCCGACAGCCAGAAAGGCTACAGATGCAAAGCGATCAAATTTCACGTCCATCCTAATCCCTCCATTTCAGAAAATAAGAAGAAGGTGAAAGCACCTCCTTCTCCCCGATTATTTTTCCATGCCTAAAGCTTCTAATAATTGCTGCACCTGTTTTTCCTGTTCTTTTAAAAACTTGCTGAATTCTTCACTATTTTTATATTCCTGTTCCCATCCTTGAACTTCCACTTCCTTTTTCCATTCAGAAGTTTCAACTAGCTTTGCAATGGTTCCGTCCCAATAGGTTTTCGCTTCATCAGACATATTCTGAGGTCCAAAAACCCCTCTCCAAATCGTGAATTCAGCATCAACACCCTGTTCCTTTGCCGTCGGTATGTCTTTAAGATCGCCACCCAAACGTTCAGTCGAGGTTACGGCCAACACTCTAATCTTCCCTGCTTTTAAAAATTCCCTGACACTGGATGCATCCGTTCCAATCACATCTGCATTACCGCCAAGCAATGCCGTAATCGCTTCCCCGCCCCCGTCGTACGAAACGTATTTAAGTTCAGTTGGATTCAAGCCATATTCATAGGCTGGAAGAATGGAAATCAAATGATCCATTGATCCAGGAGCCGATCCTCCTGCAAAGGTCAGCTTACGCGGATCTTTCTTCACCGCTTCCAGCACTGATTTCAAATCCTTGAATTCAGAATCCGCCTTTACCACTATCGCCCCATAATCCTTTGTCAGCTGCGCTAAAGGGGTCGTATTTTTATATCCATAAGGACTGTTCCCTTCTTTTTTAAGGTTATTTATGATGACAGGCGGTGAATTCACGAACAGCATGTCATTATTATCCGCTTGCTGAGTTGCATAATCCGCCATGAAGACTGCGCCCCCGCCACCGGGTTTGTTTTCGACGGTCAATGGCTGGTTCACCAGTTTTGTCTCACTCAAGACCTTTGTAAATGAACGGGCGGTTAAATCCCATCCCCCGCCTGCGCCCGATGGAGCAACGACCGTTATGGCTTTTTTCGGATAGCCTGTGCTTTCTTTCTTTTCTCCTGATGTATCCGAACTGCTGCATGCACCTAGACTTAAAGCTAACGAACCCGCCAATATGACCGCTGAAATCTTTTTACGAGAAAACATAATAATCCTCCTTTTGAAAGCGTTTTCTTAATTCTACAAAAATATCTTCCTTTTCTTTGATTATTAACCTAAGATGCATAAATTCCATAACCTCTATAATGTTCATAAAGTTTTATCGGGAGACATGGGAAAAAGGCCCGCCCATTATGAGCAGCCCTGCTAGAATAGTATTTTTGATAGATATACGACCACCGTTACCGTTATACTGCTGAATAAAGTCGACATCAAGACTGCCTGTGCCGCATACTCCGGATGATTGTCATATTCCAAAGCGAATAATGCGCTGTTTCTCGATGTTGGAAATGAGCTTGCGATAAATAATCCCTGAGCGACAGTCCCTTCCAGGCCCAGCAGGAGGATGATCAGGAATGCGATGGATGGCGAGAGTATTAATCGGCCAATCAAGCTAAGGATAAGCGGAAGCGGAAATTGCGTCATTTTCAAATAGGCACTCTGTGCACCCAATGTAATCAAGGCAATGGCTATGAAAGCACTCGCGATATTTTCAATCGGGGTCCATAAGAACAGCGGAATGTCGAAAGAAGCGGAATGTAATAGAAAACCGAGTAATAAAGCATAAATGACGGGGTTCTTCAAGAACTCGCGAATGGCGCCCTTCGCACTTTTTGTATGGACGGAAACGGAATTCATCAATCCATAGGTATAGGTCAACAGGTTTTGAAAAATGATCACGATGACTTGGATCGACAGGCCAAGAGGATTCCCATTAAAAACCATCTGGCTGACGGGTAACCCGAAATTGGCTGAGTTATTCAGGACTACACTATTTTTAAACGTGGCAGAAAGACTTTGATCAAACCTGGCAAGTTTAGCAATCACTGTACTCACGATGATGAGGCTTACTGCTTGAAGGGCAAGGAAGCTGAATATCTGGACAATCATTCCCCCGCCCATTTTACTTTGATATATATTGACAAAGCTAATGGCCGGCATGAGCAGGAAGTGATTCAATTTAGACAGCGTACTCATATCCAACTTGAATCTACGATGCAGGATGGCCCCAGCCCCTATTAGGAAAAAGACCGGCACAATGACATTCAATACGATCAGAAACAGGACACTCACTTGACTTCCTCTCCATTCCTTAGGCAAATTCCTGATGATTTACATCTCCCATCTATCATAATCCCGGGATAACCATAGTTAAAATACCAATAAATTATCGTTAGCCATTCAAAAAAGGAATGACAAAAAAAGCACAGAGATTTCTGCGCTTCCAGTTAAATATCACTCATGAAATCGACGTCTTTGACAAATTCGACAAACGCTTTGACCAGTTTTAATTCCAGCGACTTTTCATGATATAACATCCACGTATTCCTGATAAGGGGATTACCTTGCTTATCCTTGAGGTCCATTTGACGGAGATTTTGGTCTTTCTCCAATAAAACACTGGGGAGGATGCCATATCCCAGGCCATTCCTGACCATTTCTTTGCATGTATCACCCTTGTCCACTTCCATCCCAACCAAAGGCGGTCCTGAAAAATTGTCTCTCCACCAATTATCGATCATTGTTTTCAATAAAGCATCCGTCCCATAATCGATCCTCGGCAGGAAAGGCAGGTCCCGGACTTCGATTTCTTCCTTGGAAGCAATACAAATCGTTTCCTCAAAAAGATGGTGCCTTGATCCTGCCCATTGATAGTCCCCCCGAACGATCCCTACATGCACTTCTTCCTTGTAAATGAGGTTCAGCACTTCTTTACTCCAACCAGTGGTCACATGGAAATCCACTTTAGGATATCGCTCACGAAATAATCTCAACAGGCCTGGCAATTTATGCAGCGTGATATAGTTGGAAACACCCAGCCTTAATGTCCCACTGATCTCCTGGCCCATATTGAACGCTGTCTCTTTTATCTGCCGGAGCCTGATCAGCATCTCATCTGCACAGTTGGCCAAATATTCTCCTTGAGGGGTGAACTGCACTCCCCTTGTTCCCCGCTCCACAATCTTTAGATTGAACTCCTTCTCTATTTGTTGAATTCGTTTCGTTAAAGAAGGTTGCGATATATATAGACTTTGCGCCGTTTTAGTAATGTTCTTATGCTCATGCAACACCTTTAAAATATGCCAATCCCTTTCATTCATAACCCTTCCCCCGATACCGCTTTTTCCTTGAATGTCTTATCCAAACTGTACCATATAAGGCTTGTTGGCATATCCAGCCATGCCGGCAAGGACTTTCCCAAAGCGCATTCTCCAGCCCGCCTTAGGAGCAGCATCTTTCAAGCGGAGGACGCTCAGTCATTCAATTGAATTCTTTCAGGGCATGTATAGATATTCAGTGAATCATTACGAATGAACCCGACCGTGGTGATTCCCAATCCTTCAGCCAACTCCAAGGCCAATTCGGTTGGAGCGGATTTCGAGAGTATCAGTTCACAGCCGATTTTCGCCACTTTCAAGAGAATTTCCGATGAAATCCGGCCGCTGAACACGATAGCTTTCCCATCTATCGAAATACCATTTTTCAAGCAATGGCCGTATATCTTGTCCAAGGCATTATGCCGTCCGATGTCCATCCTGCTTAATACGAGGCCATCGACATCGCATAGAGCGGCATTGTGGACCCCTCCTGTGTTCTGGAAGGTGACAGCGGAATTTTGTAAATCCTTCATCAAGCGGAAGCAGTCATCGGGAGTCAGTATCACCGAAACATTATCCATTTTCTTGGCAGTCAATGCATCATTCACAAAGACGAACCCTTGTCTGCTCATTCCGCAGCATGATGTAATATACCGCTTATTTTGAAAGTCCTGGAAGTAGGGATTCACTTTATCTGTCTTCACATGAACAAAGCCTTCTTTTTCCTGGACCCAGATTTCTTTTATCTCATCATAATTTTTAATGATTCCTTCCGAAGCCAAATAACCGATCACCATATCCTCGATGTATTCAGGTGTACAGACCATCGTGACGAATTCCTGTCCATTTATTTTGACAGTGACGGGATACTCCGTTACGATCGTATCTTCCGTCCGCTCGATGTTGCCTTTGGTTATCCGGATGATGTCCCTCTTGCTTTCAATCGCTTTCATGTTCCCACTCCTTTTACTATCCAGGAGCCAATTGACCAATATGTAAGGAACATGGTCAATGCCCGTTGAGTTTGTCCGCTATATCCTTATCAAATACGAATACGGAAATCGCTATGTTCTCTTTAATTTTGATATCTGAAAACAAATGGACCAGTTTAGCTCCAACCAGTTCTTCCATTCCATCAGGAGGACTCTCCGAATACACATCCTGAACCATTTTGGTACGTGCAGAATGGACCATGTCCCTTCCTTCCTCCGATCTTGATATGAACATTTCCGTAGGAGTCAAATTCCCATATAACGTAGAAACGGCCATATTTTCCACGAAAACCGTGTGTATGCGTTCTGGTCCTTTACCGAATAGTTCCTTGCGCAGCTTACGAATCATATCATTGAATTCATGGATAACTTTTGACACCGTTACGTCACTCCAATTCAAGAAAATTAAGTTCTCAATTTTCTTATCATAAATCAACGCGGAGAAAAACGAAAGGAATTTGGGAATGATAACCTCTTTCCAGGATTGTTTCTTGTTAAAATTAAAGGTATAATATCAAAGAGGAAAGTTGGGAGCATAATAGTGTACTGTTGTGTCCTATCTTTTTTAAAAATTATCCATTATGGTATGGATTGGTATATTGGCAAGCTTTGCTATTAAACTATTCCACCATGACCTACATTTCCGTTCAGAGCCGGAGGTGTGATCATGGTGGTTTTTTTCGTGTTTTTGGCTATAAAAGGGGGAAATATAATGAGCGATTCAAACATCACCATCAAAATCAATGGGAAGGATTATACCGCTAATGAAGGAGCGACAATACTGGAGGTCATCAACCAAAATGAGATAGCTCATCCACAGATTTGTTATGTTCCTGAAGTGGATCCGATCCAAACATGCGACACATGTATCGTCGAAGTTAATGGGGAACTCGTCCGATCATGTTCGACAAAAGCAGCGGGCGGCATGGATATTGCCTTGGACTCAAGCAAGGCAAAAGAAGCCCAAACCGAAGCCATGGACCGGATCCTGGAAAACCATTCTTTATACTGTACTGTATGTGATAATAATAACGGAAATTGCAAACTGCATAACACAGCGGAATTAATGGAAATTGAACACCAAAAATATCCTTACACACCTAAAGTGGAATTGAGTGCCGTCGATATGTCCCATCCATTTTACCGCTATGATGCCAATCAATGCATCGCATGCGGTCAATGTGTCGAAGTCTGCCAAAACCTTCAGGTCAACGAGACGCTGTCCATCGACTGGGAAGCGGAACGCCCCCGGGTAATCTGGGATGAAGGAACGGAAATCAATAACTCATCTTGTGTAGGCTGCGGACAGTGTGTAACCATTTGTCCATGCAATGCATTAATGGAAAAATCGATGCTGGGTGAGGCAGGCTTCATGTCAGGTTTGAAAAACGATATGCTTGAACCAATGATTGACCTTGTCAAAGAAGTGGAACCTGGATACAGCGGAATTTTTGCCATTTCGGAGATTGAAGCGGCAATGCGTGATACACGGACGAAGAAGACAAAAACGGTCTGCACGTTCTGTGGGGTAGGATGCACATTCGAAGTCTGGACAAAAGGCCGTAAAATTCTTAAAGTCCAACCTACTCATGAAGCACCCGTCAATGCGATATCCACATGTGTCAAAGGGAAATTCGGTTGGGACTTCGTAAACTCGGAAAAACGTTTGACCAAGCCCCTGATTCGGAAAAATGGTAGATTCGTTGAATCAAGCTGGGATGAAGCACTTGATTTAGTTGCATCCAGACTTGGTTCGATCAAACAGCAATACGGCGGGAATTCAGTAGGCTTCATTTCCTCATCAAAGATCACGAATGAAGAAAACTATGTGATTCAAAAACTGGCACGGCAAATGTTCGAAACGAATAACGTCGACAATTGCTCGCGTTACTGCCAATCCCCGGCAACAGACGGACTGTTCCGTACAGTCGGCATGGGCGGAGATGCTGGTACGATTAAAGATATCGCCGCAGCAGGTCTTGTCATCATCGTTGGGGCTAACCCTGCAGAAGGCCATCCCGTACTGGCGACACGCGTAAAACGGGCACACAAGCTTCACGGACAAAAACTGATCGTAGCTGACATCCGCAAAAACGAAATGGCCGAGCGCTCCGACATCCATATCAGTCCAAAACAAGGAACAGACCAAGTTTGGTTGATGGCGGTTACAAAATATATGATCGATCAAGGCTGGCATGATCAAGAATTCATCCATGAAAATGTTAACTTCTTCGAAGATTATAAAGAAGTTCTTAAGAAATATTCCTTGGAATATGCAGAAACACACACAGGTATTTCAAAAGAAACATTGATCCAAATAGCTGAGACCATTCGCGATGCAGACGGAACATGCATTCTCTGGGGAATGGGCGTTACACAAAACACCGGTGCTTCCGATACTTCAGCGGCAATTTCCAACTTGCTATTGGCTACGGGTAACTACCGTCGTCCAGGAGCGGGAGCTTATCCGCTTCGCGGCCATAACAATGTACAGGGCGCTTGCGATATGGGTACCCTTCCAACATGGCTTCCAGGATATCAGCATGTTACCGATGACGTGGCACGTGCTAAATTCGAAAAAGCTTATGGAGTGAAAATCGATGGCAAACCTGGCTTGAACAATATTGAAATGCTTAAAGCGATAGAAAAAGGCGACATGAAGGCCATGTATCTTGTCGGAGAAGATATGGCACTTGTTGACGCGGATGCAAACCATGTTGATAAAGTATTATCCGGATTGGATTTCTTTGTTGTACAGGATATTTTCCTTTCAAGGACAGCCCAATATGCCGACGTGGTATTACCCGGAGCTCCATCTCTTGAAAAAGACGGAACGTTCACCAATACTGAGCGCCGTGTACAGCGTTTATATAAAGCCCTTCCCACTATAGGAGATTCTAAAGCGGACTGGGAAATCACTCAAGAGATCGCCAATCGCTTAGGTGCAAATTGGAACTACACTCACCCTAGTGAAATCTATGATGAAATGGCAAGCCTGTCACCGATATTCAGCCAAGCGAATTACGAGGTGCTGGAAGGATGGAACAGCTTCCTCTGGGGAAGCCATGATGGCTCAAACACGCCGCTTCTTTATGTGGATGGCTTCAACTTTCCTGATAAGAAAGCGCGCTTTGCTCTGGCTGACTGGGTGGAACCCCATAAATTCCCGGAAGAATATGACCTTCATATCAATAATGGACGCATGCTGGAGCATTTCCATGAAGGCAATATGACGAACAAATCCAATGGAATCCAATCGAAAGTACCTGATATTTTCGTTGAGATATCACCAGAACTTGCAAAAGAACGTAAAGTCGGTGATGGCGGACTCGTTCGCTTAGTGTCCCCATTCGGAGCCGTTAAATTAAAAGCCCTGATCACAGACCGTGTGAAAAATAATGAGCTATTTTTACCGATGAACTCAGTCGATAAAGACTCTGCCATCAACTTCCTGACTGGTCCTATCTATGATCAACGCACAAGCACGCCTGCCTACAAACAGACGATGGTCCGCATGGAAGTATTAAGCGCAAGCGGAGACATCCCATTACCGGGTACCAATCCAAGGAACAAAAAACGTCACCCTCAAAATGGTGTCGAGGTTGAACGTAAGTGGGCCCGTCCAGGGTATGTTCACTTAACGGATAAATAAACAAGGAGGGTGAAGATCATGGCAGCTCCTATTACGGAAATCCATAATCCCATTACTGAGGAAGAAATAAAGCTACAAAAACTCGAAGAACTGAAAACGCTGATCACCGATAATGAAGATGCATTAAACAATATGTTTAAAATCGTCAATGAACTGAATGACTCGGGAGTATTCGAAGCCGCGACCTCCATGCTTCAAGGAAAAGAACAAATTGCAAAAATCGCTCTTCAACAAATCACAAGGCAACCTGTCACAAACCTAATCAATACCCTTATGGGGGCAACAGGAGCCTTGATGAACGCCGATGCCGCACAATCCACGAAACTGCTAAACAGTGCACTTGCAGGAATCGATGAAGGAAACAAATTCCTTCAGACCGATAAGAAGATCGGAGTTTTGGATTTAATGAAAACATTGAATGACCCAGACATAAACCGGGCGATCGGTTTTGGCGTCCACTTCCTAAAGGGAATGGGCAAGGAATTAAAAGAATAGATTTAGAACCTTTTTTACAAGTGACTATCCCCAAAAGTAAGCTTTCTCTCAACAAATAGATTAAGACTTAAAAGAAGTTCAACCTTCTTTTGAGTCTTTTTTCTATCATGCACGACTATATTGAAAACAAAAGGATGGATGAAATGCTAACACATGAAAAAGTCATGGATGCTTTGAAACATGTCGAAGATCCTGAATTGCATAAAAGTATTGTAGAGTTGAATATGGTTAGAAATATCAAAATCGAAGGTACCCATATCCAGTTAGAAGTGGTGTTAACCATTCAAGGCTGTCCTTTAAAAGCGAAGATTCAGGAAGATATTGAAAACTCACTGAAAGCCATCGGTGCTTCGACTGTGTCTTTACAATTTGGCTCGATGACTAAAGAAGAACGAGAAGCCTTGACGAAATTACTAAAAAGCAATGCAACCACTGAAACGGGTATGCCTAATATGCTTCGCCCTGATTCAGGTGTGACCTTCATTGCCGTGACAAGCGGTAAAGGAGGCGTTGGAAAATCAACTGTTACGATTAATCTCGCAGTCTCTTTAGCACGAATGGGCAAACGTGTGGGCATTTTAGATGCTGATATATATGGCTTCAGTGTCCCTGCAATGATGGCGATTAGCCAAAAACCAACGATGATTGACCAAACCGTCATTCCCGTTGTCAGTCATGGTGTTAAGGTCATGTCCATGGGATTTTTTGCAGCAGATGATAATCCTGTTATGTGGCGGGGACCTATGCTTAATAAATGGATAAAAAACTTCCTTGTGAACACGCATTGGGGAGAACTGGATTACTTGCTGCTTGATTTACCTCCTGGAACTGGAGACGTAGCCATCGACGTAGCGGCTATGATCCCTCAAGCTAAGGAAATTGTTGTTACTACGCCGCATAATGTCGCCTCTTTTGTCGCCTCAAGAGCAGGTGCAATGGCCAAACATACCCAACATGAAATCTTGGGTGTTATTGAGAACATGGCTTATTTTGAAGAACAGGACGGATCGAGGAATTACCTGTTTGGAAAAGGCGGCGGGGCCATTTTGGCACAACGACTTGAAACTGAAGTAATCTCTACCATCCCATTCTCAAACCGCAAAGAAAATAACGACGCCTCTGTCTTTGATGAAGAATCGTACATTGGAGAAACCTTTACATCTTTAGCAGAAGATATTATCAATCAAGCATAATTGTACAGAGGTTGACTCTTAAGAGTCGGCCTCTTTTTTACTCATTAAAAGACAAGCTGTATACTCTCCCCTTATTCGCCCCACTACTTGTTAGATTCAATGATTGCAATATTCTCGTAGCACTAGCAGAAGATGAAACAAGTAAAAACTCCCTCAATTGACGATTGGTTATAGTCGATCTGATAAGGAAAAAATAATCTTGTAATGCTTGGATATGAGCATCCTTACTTAATAGTTGGCAATTGTCGCAAAACCATGTACCATGTCTTCTTAATAACGGGCTCTCCTTGCAATTCTCACATATGACTCCTTTGATAAGTTCCCCCGGCTTGAGGGTATAACGTTCCAAGACAGAAAAATCTGCTTCGATATGATTCCTATTTATTACCCGAATTATTTTTTTCAATTCTTTTTCACAAAATGTTGGATTTTTAATAGATTGTTCTATCCTATTAATATTAGAGGGAAGCATGTCGCGATGGATTACTTTGTAGTGTAGTTTACGGTTTTCAGGAGACGTACGTATGATTGTTTGTGGATTACTAATAACAACCAAAGAAAGAATGGGCAGCGCTGAAAATCCATTTTTCAAGAACCAATTCTTTAACTGTGATTCCTGGCGGCTGACTTGAATAATAGGATCTGGAAATGCCGTTTCTTTTCCTTCTTTCTTTCGAATGAGTTGATTGAAATGTGGATCAAAGTAGATTGAACCAGCTATATTCTTCACTTCTATAATAAGGGCAAATTTTTTGGATACTAATAAGGTATCCATTTGAAAAAATCGGGATTGATCCTGTAACCTTAAATCGTGGAAGATGAAATAGTTTTTCGGTTCAAGAAAACTTAAAGGAAAATCAATTGCACTTTCCCCTTTAAAACCCGCTTCTCTTTTTTTGAGTTCATTCATTATTGAGGGGATTTTAGGATGGGACTGAGGAAGCCTGTGCGCCAAGGCTCGTAATTTAAGGATAGAAAGAGGAACTTTTCGTTCTTTTACAATCATTTTATCACTCCAATCTAGGTTTCTTACAATTGATTCTACATAACAAGTGATATTCCTTTAATTGGTAGCAGCATTTTCTTTCGAAATGTAGTTTATCTTCGAAATTCGGGATATATCTACGAAAATTGAGTTATTTCTACGAAAACATCTATTTATCTACAATTTATTTGATATATCGACCAATAACGGACCTGCTTAACAAGTCCGTCCTACATAGCTGACGTACTATAACAATTTCAGATATCAATGGAACTTAAAGAAGATGACCCCTATTAAATACAGGAAATCATCTTCTTTGTGCTACATGCTTATAGATTATTGTTATTTGTTCTGGCTTCGATTAACATTCTAGTAAAGCATTAGGCGGTATGTGTTTAATATTGCTAAAAAAACTAAGTTCAAGATAAGAATCTTTTGTTAATTTGTATTTGTCCCTCCGCCATTCAATCCTTCTTTAATCAGCTCGTTGACTTTACTGTTCCAGAGCATTCCCACGTGGTCTACACCGCTAATTTGAACGTTTTTCGCTCCCTGAAGAATTGAAAGCGAAGTGGGTACAACATAGTCGTTGGTACTGTAAATCGAAGTATAACGGATTTTACGGGTAGGATCTGTACCTACGGGAGCTTTCGATGTTACAAATTTGTTTGGAGAACCCAACGTCACCACATCGTTTACCTTGCTTCCGCCGCCATTGAGGAGAATATAAGTCAAGGTATTGATGCCTCCCGCGCTGTGTCCAATAATATCAACCTTACTCTTTCCTGTTTTCTTTAACACTTCATCTACATAAGGAGCTAGCTGTCTTGCATTATTCAAGCTATTACCCGATTTATCCACCATTTCGATGGCATATAGTTCATTATCGGACCAGCCTTGTGTTTTCAGGTAATTCTTAATGCTGTTAAAGTTTCCGCTATTACCGCCGGCTCCGTGAATGAAGATAACTGGATCATGGCTGTTTGTCTGTGCTTTGGAATCAGAAGGCTGAATAGTAACAACAGAAAAAATAATGGCCATGCATGCAATTATTGAAAGTAACAATCTCTTATTTTTCATTATTTCCCTCCTATGTGTTTGTCTGCTTTTTTGTTACATTAATTGTCATACATTTTGGAGGGTGAAACAACCGGCAACTTTTTGTAACACTGGTTACAGCTGGTATTTAACTGGTAAATAAGAGAAAAACTACTTCGCCTTTTTGTTTGGGGACTAATTATGCTTAATATGATTACAGATATTATACAGTTTGAAAATGCAAATAAAGTGTTATCATTTAGTGTTCTTATTACTCGAATAGTTTGTTGCATTGCATCTAACTTTTTTAAAGAACCTAAGGATTTTTCTAATAAGGAGTAGCGTCAGGAAAATGCGGATTTACAACGTTAAAGGAAATGCCAATATAAAAAGCCCAATTTCTCAGCATTAAAATTGAGGAATTGGGCTTTATTCGTTACTTGTTCCTACTTTACACTCTTACTTGTAAGAGAATAACTTTAATGGTCCTTTTAATTTTCATCATTTACTGATTCCAATGTTTATTAACAATATGGATGAATGATTTAGAATCATTGCACTTTGTACATTAAATAAATTTGATTTGCAATATAATCTGAACTAAAATGAAGCCCCTTCGTTATCCACCACATGATGATGCCTACCAATGAAGCTGTTTTAATATCAACCGCGACATAGTCAGCAGGTAAATCCTTTTTGGTATTCTTTCTTCTTGTTTCTACTAGTTGCTTTAAAAATAAAAACAATTGCTCCTCAAATTGATTCATTTTAAATATAATAAGTAAATAATTTCGATGGATATATAAATAATCAAGAAATTGTGTTAGTTTTTGTTTTTCTGATAAATCTTTTGCATGTATTAAATCAACAATTTTATTAGAAAGCTCATTTGAAATCTCGTTGGTGATTTGCGTTAGTAAATCTTGAATATCTTGATAATGTAAGTAAAATGTTGTCCGATTTAATTCTGCTTTGGCTACGACTTTCTGAACCGTTAAGTTTGAAATGGTGGGGTCCTCACATAAAAGAGAAAAGACGGCATTTTTAAACATTTCTCTTGAACGAATTGTACGAGGATCTTCTTTTTTAGGTGTAGACATTTTTAACCCCCTTTATAGATTTTCCTTTGACTTTCTCAACATCATATATGTTTTATGTCGAGTAGTGAACATTTTAAAAAAAACTGTTCATGGTCAAAGAATATATATCTTGTTACTATTGATTTTATCGACACGGTGTCGATAATTTAAGCCTAGAATAAAGGAGTTTATTAATGCAGAAGGAAATAGCGGAAAAAAATAAAAAAATCTTATTAATGGTCCTGATTGCTGGCTGTTTTTTATCAACATTAAATCAAACACTATTAAATGTAGCAATGAGTAATTTTATGGAGGTATTTCATGTTACGGCCGCAACTGTACAATGGCTATCAACAGGCTTTATGCTCGTAAACGGTATTTTAGTGCCGATTACTGCGTTTTTAATGAAACGTTTTACAACAAGGCAGCTGTTTATTAGCTCGATGTTCTTTTTGTTCATGGGGACTGTGCTATGTGCCTGTGCCATGAACTTTAGCATTCTGTTAACAGGAAGAATGATTCAAGCAATTGGGGCAGGAATTATTATGCCACTAATGATGACGGTTATTTTGTATTTATACCCGAGTGAAAAGCGTGGAAGTATTATGGGAACTATCGGCTTTGCCATAATTTTTGCCCCAGCCATCGCTCCAACAATATCTGGCTTTATCATTGAATATGTATCATGGAGATGGCTATTTATTGGATTAACTCCACTCGTATTAATCGTCATTATTCTTGCTATTAAATATTTAATGAATGTTGCAGACACAACAAAAGCAAAATTAGATATCGTAAGTGTCATTTTATCAATGATTGGCTTTGGTTGTATTTTATTTGGATTTAGTAGTGCAGGAAGCAAAGGATGGACACATCCAGTTGTTATTACAACAATCATCATCGGAATAATCGTTACAACTCTATTCTGTTTACGTCAAATAAAGTCTAACGATCCATTATTAAACTTATCCGTATTTAAGTATAAAATTTTCACTCTTACCTCAGTCATTAACATACTCATTACGATGATTATGTATGCCGATCTAATTCTTTTACCAATTTACTTGCAAAATGGACGAGGTTTTACCGCATTTGAATCAGGTCTACTTCTATTACCTGGAGCCGTGATTAATGCCTTCTTATCACCTGTCACAGGTAAAATGTATGATAAATACGGGGCGAAACCACTCTTTATTACAGGTTTAGTATTTATCATTATTACGATGTGGGGTGCAATTGATTTGACCGAATCCACAACTTATATGTATTTAATGGTTCGTACCATTATTTTACGAATTGGATTAAATTTCATTTCGATGCCTTTAAATACAGCAGGGCTGAATGCTTTACCCAGAGAATTGGGTTCACATGGTTCAGCAGTAAATAATACCATTCGCCAATTAGCAGGTGCTATAGGAACAGCAGTTATCATCACAGTGTATACAATTCAAGCAACTTCGCATGCTTCTCAGTTATCCATTGAAAATGGAGACATTTCAGCTATACAACTAGCGAAATTATCTTCTATCTTCAGCTCAAGTGACGCCTATGTATTTATGTTATTTGTATCTTTTGTAGCATTAATTTTTGCATGTTTAATGCCTAAAAAAGTAGCCATTCAAAAATACGAAAGTGAATCACATAACTAAAATAGTCAACATTATTATTTAATGTATTTAAAATGAAAGCATATCTGAGAAATCTCAGATATGCTTTGTTATTTTTCAGATATTGCAATTCCATATCATTCATCTCGGGTTAGGTAATTTTAATGGTGACTTTTACATCATATATCTACTTTAGGATGGGATCATATTAATTTACGGGATTAATTCAGAGAAAATGATCACCCTAGACTCTTTAAAAGCCATTAAAACTTTCTTAACGTTGTAAATCCGCATTTTCCTGACGCTATCCTAATAAGTGTTGCTTTATTATAAATTATCAATCTTTTTTATAAAACCACAATAAGTGAGGTAACGTTAACTTTGTGGAAGCATATTATTGCACAACAAAAAAGGAAGCATAACCCTGCATTTTATGAAAAGGTTACGCTTCCTGTTATATAAAATAAAAAACCACCAATATATGTATTGGTGGAGACGGTGGGAGTCGAACCCACGTCCAGACATAACGGCACTTAAGCTTCTACGAGTGTAGTCGATATATTCGCATTTCGCGAACTCATTAGCCTATCGACAGGCGGCAGAGCAGCTAGTCTGATTGGTCTCTTCCTTCATCCTCAGACGGTGGATTCCGGCGTATCCCACTTAGAGTGAGTCCCTTACCCTACCACGTGGGCCATGGAGGGAGGAACAGCTATCGACTGTTATTAAGCAGCGAAAGCTAGGTTGTTGTTTTGTTTGCCAGTTATAGGCGTTGACGTTTTAACGAGGCCGATCCCCTCGACTCGCAACTTAAGCTCGAACTATCCCTGTCGAATCCGTAACGTCCCCATGATAGAAATGGAGCGTACGAGAGAAGAATAGTCAGCAAGTTGGCTGATATTCAATTGTCATCGGTACAGGATTAATTATAACAGATTGGTCCAAAAAATCAATTGTAAGGTCTTGGCAGTTTTACATCTTCTGACGATCACGGAAAGCACGTTCAATATCACGCTTCGCTTCCTTCTTCTTAAGGTCATCACGCTTGTCATATTGTTTCTTCCCTTTTCCAAGTCCGATTAAAATTTTGGCAAAGCCATTCTTTAAATACATTTTCAACGGGACGATGGTGTAACCTGTTTCCTTTGTTTCACCGATCAGTTTACTGATTTCTTTCTTATGCAAAAGAAGCTTCCGTGTCCGCAACGGGTCATGGTTAAACTGGTTTCCCTGCTCATAAGGGCTGACATGCATATTATGAAGATAAATTTCACCATTTTCTATTTTAGCAAAGGCATCCTTCAAATTCACTCGGGCCGCACGGATTGCTTTGATTTCGGTCCCTTTTAAAACGATTCCCGCTTCAAACGTTTGTTCAATAAAAAAATCATGATAAGCTTTTTTATTTTGTGCTAGTTGTTTACCTGAGCCTTTTGGCATCTAACTCTCCCCTTTTTTACATCCAATCGCGGCGAGAGGATGAAATGATCATCCCCACGCCTGAATCTTTATCTCTTTTTTGGTTTTCTCTTGCGCTTGGCAGCTGGCGCATTTTCAAAGAATTTTTTCTTATTTTTCGATTTTCTTCCAGAAGAAGCCGAATCTCCATTACGGTCGCCGCCTTTTCCTTCCTTACGTCCCCCATTGCCGCCTCGGCCGCGTTTGCGTTCACCTGAATTGGCTTTGAATATTTTCTTCTCGCCAGATGGACGCGGACGGCTTACCTTCATGCCGATGATTTCAAAATCGATTGCGCGTTCCTCTTTATTAACGTTGGAAACACGTACGTCGATCTCATCGCCAATCCGGAACACATTACCGGTACGCTCCCCGATCATTGCAAGCTGACGCTCATCGAAGCGGTAATAATCATCTGTCATGAAGCTGACATGGACAAGTCCTTCAATGGTGTTAGGCAACTCGACAAACATCCCGAAATTCGTAACCGAACCAATGATCCCGGTATATTCTTCGCCAATTTTATCCAGCATATATTCCGCTTTCTTCAGATCATCCGTTTCCCGTTCAGCATCGACTGAGCGACGTTCACGTTTCGATGTATGATCGGCAATCTCAGGTAAATTGGCATTCCATTTCTCCTTCGTAGCTTCATCCATTTTACCTTCCACCAAGTAGGTCCTGATCAACCTGTGCACGATCAAATCCGGGTAACGGCGAATCGGCGATGTGAAATGTGTATAAAACTCAGCAGATAAACCAAAGTGACCTAAGCTCTCCGGATCATATTTCGCCTGTTGCATGGAACGAAGCATGACGGTTGAAATGACCGTTTCTTCCGGTTTACCGGCAACTGCCTCAATGATTTCCTGTAACGCCTTAGGATGGACGTCATTGGCCGATCCCCGTACAATATATCCGAAATTCGTAATGAATTCGAAGAAACGCTGCAGTTTTTCCGGCTTTGGATCTTCATGAATACGGTAGATGAACGGAACGTCAAGACGGTGAAAATGCTCTGCAACGGTTTCATTTGCCGCAAGCATGAACTCTTCAATCAGCTTTTCCGCAACCGACCTTTCACGTAAAACCACATCAGTCGGATGGCCCTCTTCATCAACGATGACTCTCGCTTCATTGAAATCAAAGTCGATCGCACCGCGGTTCATCCGGTTTTTACGAAGGATGGCCGCTAACTTCTCCATGTCCTGGAACATTGGCACCAACGCTTCATAGCGTTCGAGCTGTTCTTCATCTTTATCCACAAGGATTTTGTTCACATTGCCATATGTCATACGTTCCGTCGTCTTAATGACACTTTCAAAAATCTCATGATTGACGACTTTGCCATCTGGCGTGATTTCCATTTCACAAGAGAGTGTAAAACGATCGACTTGTGGGTTCAAGGAACAAATGCCATTCGATAAACGATGCGGGATCATTGGAATGACCCTGTCCACCAAATATACGCTCGTCCCTCTTTCCAAAGCTTCCTTATCGATTGGAGATCCTTCCTCCACATAATGGCTGACATCAGCAATATGAACACCTAGCTTGTAATTGCCATTTTCAAGTTTAGAAACAGTGACGGCGTCATCCAGGTCCTTTGCATCCGCACCATCAATTGTGACCAAAACATCATTGCGCAAATCCCTGCGGCTGCCAATTTCACTTTCTTGAATGGTATCCGAAACGGCATTGGCTTGCTCCATTACGTCTTCCGGGAACTCCATCGGCAAACCATATTTGTGGATCACGGAAAGAATATCCACGCCAGGGTCATTTTTATGCCCCAGAATCTCAATGACTTCGCCTTCAGCACTTATGCGTCCTTCAGGATAGGAAGTAAGCTTGACGACAACCTTATGGCCCTCTACCGCGCCATGTGAAGCGTGCTGTGGGATGAAGATATCGCTTGCGATTTTTTTATCATCAGGGATGACGAAACCAAAACTTTTACTTTCGGAGTATGTACCGACCACTTGTGTAATTCCGCGTTCAAGTATTCTGATGACCGTGCCTTCTTGCCTTGAGCCCGATGTTTCCGAAGACACTCGTACCATGACGACATCTCCATGCATCGCTGTGCCCGTTTCATTTGGCGGAATGAAAATATCATCCATTCCTGGGTTATCGTCAGGTGTCACAAATGCGAATCCCTTTGCATGTCCCGTTAATTTACCGCGGAACAAATTCATTTTTTGCGGCAGGCCGTAACGATTGCTTCTCGTTCTGACTACCAATCCTTTTTCTTCCATTTTTACTAAAGCCTTAACGAAATTCTTGAAATCTGCCGAGTCTTCGATTTTCAAAGCCTCTTCCAGTTCTTGTACCGTTAACGGCTTATACGCTTCATCCGTCATGTATGTCAGAAGCTTATTAATATGTTCTTGAATGTTATCTTCCATGAAAACCCTCCTATTCAGGGTATAATAAATTTGTTATTCGGACCAATCCAGACTTTCTAAAAATTCCAATACATCTTCATGCAACTGGTCTTTTTCTTTATCAAGTGTTATGACATGGCCGGATTCTTCATACCACTTGATTCGTTTGACCGGTGATTCAATGGAATCAATAATAATATCGGCACTTTTTGGATTGATAACATCATCATGCCGGCCCTGCACGACAAATGTCGGAGCGTAAATAAGGTCGACGTGCTCTCTTACATCCGTTATCAATTCCTGAAGGGCTTTCAATGTATTCATCGGTTTATCGGCAAGGAGGTCCATTTCAAGCTCTATTTGCTCTTGAGTTTTCCCTTCATACTTCTTAAATTCTCTGGCGTACTCCAATACTCCTTTAAACATCATTTCTTCACTTTTAATATGCATAGGCGCACACATTGATACGATACCCTTTATAGGTACAGTGTAACCTAATTTAAGAGAAAATACGCCTCCTAATGAGAGTCCGGCAACAGCAATTTCTTCATGGCCTTTGCTTTTCAGAAAATCATAGGCCATCATGACATCTTTCCACCAATCTTCCGGACCCGTTTTCACCAGTTCTTCTGGCGGAACGCCATGCCCTTTATAGTGCGGGGCGTGGCAGGTGTATCCCTGTTTCTCCAAGTAACGGCCCAGCATCCGTACATCCGCCGAATTTCCCGTAAATCCATGTAAAAGTAAGACAGCCCTTTTTCCGCCTTCAAAAGTAAAGGGCTGCTGCAGCTTGATTTTCATGACTTCAAACTCCTTTATCAGTAAATAGAATTCAAAATATCCCTATCCTATAATTAAGTACTAAAATCACTATATCTATTCATGCAACTATTGTGCAAAGAAAAAAGCCTAGCTAATTAGCTAGACTCATTTTTGATCCATTACACATCAAAGAAAGCAACAAGTAAAGTTAAAGCAAAGAATAAAATCGCCAATACTATCGTTGCACGATGTAAAACTAGGTCCAAACCGCGTGCCTTTTGCTTTCCGAATAGCTGCTCAGCACCGCCGGCAATCGCACCCGATAAACCTGCACTCTTACCTGATTGAAGCAATACCGTCACAATGAGGGCGATACTGACAATCACTAAAAGCGTTATGAGAAATGCATGCATGCAATTACACCTCCTGAAGAACCAATAAACAATTACTTTAACTTTACCACACCCAATAAATATCCACAATCTTTGTTATACTATGATGGTAAGAATTCCTAAAAACCCATAGTCATTTATTTCTTTTTGAAACAAAGTTTGAGATAATTTGCATAAATAGAGAAAGAGGTGTCAACATGTTTAAGTCCATACTTCGGATTCTTGATCTCCTGACCATCCTATTCTCGGCGGTTGCCGGCTATTCTTTATGGACAGGCGGAAGCAATCTTATCAGTGTCCTATTAATTATCCTATCACCAATTTTATTGCTGCTGGCAAAGTATCACGGAAATCGATACTTATTATTTGCTGCATATATCACGACAACCGTTTATTTTACTGCTATTATTTATAATGGACTTTCCAATAGCGGTACCGATTTTTTCCAATCCAACTTCCATGTCCTCCTGATCGGGGCAGCAGCCGCCTTGCTGAGCGTCATAGCAGCGGTCATTGGGTTTGGGACAAATACCCTTACGATTCTTTGGTTATCGCTTCACGCCCTTGTCACATTCGAGACAATCAGGATGTCATCTGGTTTCCTTTCGAACTTTTGGTCTGATCCCGTCGTGCAAACCGCAGTTCGTAATGATTATCCGTTTTTATTGATGGTCGTCTGGATTGGCTTATTTCTAGATAAATATCAAAGTGAATTAACAAGGGATTACTTATCACGATAATTTTTCAAAACTACTTTTATTGGAAATCTTATATTAAAAGCAAGGGGCCTTTCAAATGTTAAAACCTATATTTGCAGCAACCGCTCTATCATCTTTCATTCTGATGGCTGGCTGTTCATCAGACCTGACAAGCGATCATGAAAAAGAGCAAAAAGAAGAACAACCGAGCTCCCAGGATACGGAGACGGAGACAGAAACCGACAAGAATGATGATTCAAAAGAATCGGCCCAACGCCAGGTGGATGTTGATGAAACGGCTAAACCCGCACAGGCTGGCCTTCAGACGTTAGCCAATCCGGAAAGCATACCTGTACTTGTCAATAAACAATACAGTCTTCCTGAAGATTATAAACCCGCTGACCTCATCTACCCAAAAGTGGATTTCATCTTTCAAGATAAAATCGAAAAAAGAATGATGCGCGAAGAAGCGGGGAAGGCTCTTGAAAAAATGTTCCAAGCTGCCGAAAAAGACAGCATGCACTTCGCCGGCGTTTCCGCATACCGCTCACACCAAACACAAATCACCGTCTTTAATAACTATGTGGCTAAGGACGGGGAAGAAAAAGCGAAAACCTACAGCGCAATGCCTGGGACAAGCGAGCATGAAACGGGCCTAGCGATTGATGTCACGACCCACGATGGTGCATGCGCTGCACAAGACTGCTTCGGTGATACGAATGAAGCGGCCTGGCTTGCTGAACATGCACATGAATACGGATTTATCATCCGCTACCCTGAAGGCAAGGAAAACATCACAGGGTATAAATACGAACCATGGCACATCCGTTATGTTGGTGTGGCTACCGCAACTGAAATCTTTGAAGCGAAGATTACATTAGAAGAATACTATAATGCCGTACCAGTGGAAGCTGTATCGAATAAATAAAAAAAGGTGCCCGGATGCGGCACCTTTTTTATATTAATCAAACGTTTGATTAAATCCTTTTATCAGCTCTGCGGCTAACTTTATAAGCAAAAAACCTCCCATTCAATGTGTTTCTCACATTGAATGGGAGGTGAAAAGAAATTACTGTGCAGAATCCATCTTCTCGTCAGAAGCGGAATCCCAAAAAAATTACTTCTTCAAGTTATAGAAAGATTTCAAGCCGCCATATACAGCCAAGTCACCAAGTTGGTCTTCGATGCGAAGAAGTTGGTTATATTTAGCGATACGGTCTGTACGGGACATTGAACCAGTTTTGATTTGTCCTGCGTTTGTTGCAACGGCAATATCAGCGATCGTTGCATCTTCCGTTTCACCGGAACGGTGGGAAACGACTGCAGTGTAGCCTGCGCGTTTAGCCATTTCGATTGCATCAAACGTTTCTGTCAGTGTACCAATTTGGTTCACTTTGATCAGGATGGAGTTACCGATGCCTTTTTCGATGCCTTCAGCCAATTTTTTCGTGTTCGTTACGAAAAGATCGTCACCAACAAGTTGAACTTTAGAACCGATGCGTTCCGTTAAAAGTTTGTGGCCTTCCCAGTCATTTTCATCCAGGCCGTCTTCGATGGAGAGAATAGGGAACTCATTCACTAGCTCTTCATAGAAAGCAACCATTTCTTCGGATGTAACGCCATTGCGGCCTTCGCCTGCAAGATCATATTTGCCTGTTTCTTTGTTATAGAATTCAGATGAAGCTACATCCATGCCAAGGTAGATATCTTCGCCTGCTTTGTAGCCAGCTTTTTCAATTGCCTCGATGATGACTTGCAGTGCTTCACGGTTTGAACCAAGGTTTGGCGCAAAGCCGCCTTCATCGCCGACTGCCGTATTCAAGCCTTTGGCAGAAAGGACAGATTTCAATGCATGGAATACTTCAGCACCCATACGAACTGCTTCTTTGAAGCTAGGAGCGCCTACAGGAAGGATCATGAATTCCTGGAAGTCAACATTGTTATCGGCATGTGATCCGCCGTTAATGATGTTCATCATTGGAGTTGGAAGTTGTTTCGCATTGAACCCTCCAAGGTAACGATACAATGGTAAACCTGAAAATTCCGCAGCGGCATGGGCAGCAGCCATTGACACGCCAAGGATTGCATTAGCTCCCAGGTTTCCTTTGTTTTCAGTGCCATCCAATTCAATCATAGTAAGGTCAAGGCCTGCTTGGTTCGTTACATCCAAACCGATGACAGCTTCAGCAATGATATCATTTACATTATCGACTGCTTTTTGTACCCCTTTACCCAGGTAACGAGATTTATCTCCGTCACGAAGCTCAACCGCTTCGTGTTCCCCTGTTGAAGCACCTGATGGTACGATTGCACGTCCGAAGTATCCGGACTCTGTTTGGATTTCTACTTCTATTGTTGGATTACCACGGGAATCTAGCACTTCGCGTGCATATACATGTTCGATGTACGGCATTATAAATCTCTCCTTTTCCTAATCACAATTTTATTTAGATAATAGGGATTTCCCTGTCATTTCAACAGGTTTTTCGACTCCAAGCAAATCAAGCATCGTTGGAGCTAAATCGCCTAAGATACCACCTGTTCTTAATGTTACCTGATTTTTAGTGATAATGACAGGCACGGGATTCGTAGTATGGGCTGTCATGGGATTGCCTTCAAGCGTTACGACTTCATCAGCATTTCCGTGGTCAGCGGTAATGATTGCTGTACCGCCTTTTGAGACGATTAAATCGACAATCCTGCCTAGGCATTCATCCACTGTTTCAATCGCTTTAATGGTAGGCTCTAGCATCCCTGAATGACCAACCATGTCCGGGTTGGCAAAATTCAAGAGAATGGCATCAAAACGATCAGCCTCAATCTGTTCCACCAATGCATCCGTCACTTCATAAGCACTCATTTCAGGTTGTAAATCATATGTAGCGACTTTCGGAGAATTAATTAAAATCCTCTCTTCACCAGGAAACTTCTCTTCACGTCCGCCGCTCATGAAAAACGTCACATGTGGATATTTTTCAGTTTCAGCGATACGAAGCTGGGTTAGCTGGTTTTGGGAAAGTACTTCCCCTAATGTATTATCAAGATTTGTCGGATTAAATGCAACATATCCGTCAACTGTTTCCGAAAAATGTGTCAAGCAGACAAAATGGAGATGCTTTGGATGTCCAGGACCGCGGTCAAATGAGCGAAAATCCTCATTCGTGAACGTATTGGAAATCTGGATCGCCCGGTCTGGACGGAAGTTATAAAAGATTACGGCATCATCATCTTTAATCGTCGCCACCGGCTTACCGTCTTCCGCCGTTATGACTGAAGGTATCACGAACTCGTCAAATATACCATGTTCGTAGGAATCCTCGACACATTCCATTGCAGAAGAGTAAGCAGGGCCATCACCATACACCATCGAACGGTAGGATTTCTCCACACGTTCCCAGCGCTTATCACGGTCCATCGAATAATATCTTCCGGATATGGTCGCAAACTGACCAACACCGATTTCCTTCATTTTCGCTTCCGCTTCCTTAATATAACCCTGCGCCGTTTTCGGTCCGACATCACGGCCATCTAAGAATGCATGTACATATACATTTTTAACTCCTTCTTTTGCGGCCAATTTCAGCAGGGCATACATATGATCAATATGACTGTGCACGCCGCCATCTGAAAGAAGACCGAAAAGATGAAGGTCCGTGCCTTTTTCTTTGGTATAGCTCATGGCATCGACCAAAGTTGGGTTTTGTGCAAACTCGCCTTCACGGATAGCCAGGTTCACACGGGTCAGACTTTGATAAACGATCCGTCCTGCCCCGATATTCAAATGCCCCACTTCTGAGTTCCCCATTTGACCTGCAGGCAAGCCGACCGCTTCCCCGCTTGCAGTTAAATGGGAATGAGGATACTGTTCCCAAAAACGGTCAAAATTCGGTTTTTTCGCATGAAAAACAGCATTTCCCTTTTCTTCGTTACGGCAGCCAAAACCGTCTAAGATGATAAGTGCCACAGGCGACTTACTCATAGTGACCAGCCTCCAGCAATTGTAAAAATGAATCGGATTTCAAGCTTGCACCGCCAACCAACGCACCGTCTATATCAGGTTGTGCCATGTACTCTTTAATATTCTCAGGTTTTACACTGCCACCGTACTGAATTCGGATGGCTGCAGCTGCTTCATTTGAAAATTTGTCGGCAACAACTGAGCGGATATGCGCACAAACTTCATTTGCATCTTGAGCAGATGACGATTTTCCTGTTCCAATCGCCCAAATCGGCTCATAAGCAATAACGGCTTGTTTCAATTGATCGTCAGATAATCCTGCCAGGCCTTTTTCAATCTGACTGCCTACGAAATCATTCGTTTCGCCAGCTTCCCTTTGCTCAAGTGTTTCACCGCAGCAAACGATCGGGGTCAACTGGTGGGCAAAAGCGGCATGAGCTTTTTTATTAACGGCTTCATCCGTTTCGTTGAACATTTCCCGGCGCTCAGAATGACCAAGTATGACGTAGGATACACCAAGATCAGCCAATGCGATTGGGCTGATTTCGCCTGTGAAAGCACCGCTTTCTTCAAAGTGCATGTTCTGCGCCCCGATTTTCACATCGGTTCCTTTTGCTGCTTGAACCAGCTGATCCAAAAATAAAGCTGGAGCACATACAACCGTATCAATTACATCTTGCTTCGGAATCAAATTGCTCACTTCTTCTAAAAAGGCAGTCGCTTCAGATAGTGTTTTATTCATTTTCCAGTTTCCTGCAATAATCGGTTTACGCATTTGGTTTCTCATCCCTTCTAAAGTTGAAATATGTAACGGATTGATCTTATTTATCGTTCAAGGCCACAACGCCAGGCAACTCTTTGCCTTCCATGAACTCAAGAGATGCACCGCCGCCAGTTGAAATATGGGACATCTTTTCAGCCAGGCCAAACTTTTCTGCAGCTGCGGCTGAATCCCCTCCGCCTACAATGCTGTACGTATCTTTTGCTTCCGCCAAGGCACTAGCAACCGTTCTCGTTCCATTCGCAAATTTATCGAACTCGAATACACCCATTGGTCCATTCCAAATCACTAGCTTAGAACTTTTGATTACATCCGCAAATAAATCACTTGTTTTTGGACCGATATCAAGAGCCATTTTATCATGTGGAATAGCATCGATATCGACATTCTCTGCCTCTGCATCAGGTGAAAATTCAGCCGTTACGACTGCATCGATAGGCAAATGGAGTTTTACCCCTTTTTCTTTTGCACTTTCGATGAAAGATTTGGCCAATTCTATTTTGTCTTCTTCCAATAAAGAATTACCGATTTCATGACCTTGCGCTTTAATGAATGTATAACCCAGACCACCACCAATGATCAAGTGATCGACTTTTTCTAAAAGGTTTTCGATAACGCCTATCTTATCCTTTACTTTTGCTCCGCCAATTATAGCTGTAAAAGGACGTTCCGGGTTCGATAGGGCTTTTCCTAGTACAGAAAGCTCTTTTTCCATCAGCAATCCGGCAACAGCTGGGAGATGGTGTGCTATTCCTTCAGTTGAAGCATGTGCACGATGCGCAGCTCCGAATGCATCGTTAACATAAACATCAGCCAGTGCAGCAAAAGACTTCGCCAATTCTTGATCGTTCTTCTCTTCTCCTGGATAGAAACGAACGTTTTCCAACAACAAGATCTCGCCATTTTGCATGTTATCAATGATTGATTGCACGGTCTCTCCGTAAGCTTCTTCTGCCTTTTGCACGTCTTTGCCACTAAGTTCGCTTAGTCTTTTTGCAACAGGTGCTAGACGCAATTCTTCAACAACTTGTCCTTTAGGACGGCCAAGGTGGCTGGCTAAGATGACTTTAGCTCCCTGTTCTGTCAGATAGGAAATCGTCGGCAGTGCTGCTTTGATTCTAGTATCATCCGAAATCTTTCCGTCCTGCATCGGCACATTGAAATCAACACGGCAAAATACGCGTTTCCCCTTTAATTCAATATCTTTAATCGACTTTTTATTCATAATCCAAGAACCTCCTTAGATATTGTTATCATATTTTTGATTCTTTTAGCCAAAAAGGGAGAGGGTAAATTTCCCAACTCCCCTTTTCTCTTTTTCATTATAGTCGGTTTCCAGGAAATTATCCAAAAACAAGAAATGTAAACGCTTGACTGATTAATGACTTACTAATAATATCATCTTCTGCCAAGTTTTTTTAGAGGTGTGATAAAAAAAACCTCACCTTGGTGAGGTTTTTTTATTATTCTAATTACAATCCTTTTTTAGCCAAATAGTCGATCAAATCCACAACACGGCTAGAATATCCTGTTTCATTGTCATACCAAGATAATACTTTAACCATGTTTCCTTCCATTACCATTGTGGAAAGGGCATCAATTGTAGATGATGATGGGTTACCGTTATAGTCAGTTGATACTAACGGAAGTTCGCTGTACTCAAGAATTCCTTTTAATTCGCCTTCAGAAGCCTTTTTGAAAGCTGCATTAACTTCTTCAACTGTTGTGTCTTTTTCAAGCTCTGCAACAAGGTCGACAACAGAAACGTTTGGAGTAGGTACGCGCATTGCCATACCATTCAATTTCCCTTTAAGTTCAGGAAGGACAAGTGCAACAGCTTTTGCTGCCCCAGTTGTTGTAGGAATGATATTCTCGGCAGCTGCACGTGCACGGCGGTAATCTTTATGAGGCAAATCAAGGATTTGCTGATCATTTGTATAAGAGTGAACAGTAGTCATCATACCGCGTTTGATTCCGAATTGTTCATGAAGCACTTTAGCAAATGGAGCCAAGCAGTTCGTTGTACAAGAAGCATTAGAGATTACATGGTGGTTTGCTGCATCATATTTGTCTTCATTTACACCCATGACAATCGTGATATCTTCATCAGATGCAGGAGCAGAGATGATTACTTTTTTCGCGCCAGCTTCTAAATGTTTAGCTGCATCCGCACGTTTAGTGAAACGTCCTGTAGATTCTACAACTACTTCTACTCCTAGTTCACCCCATGCTAATTGTGCAGGATCACGTTCAGCCAATACTTTTACTTTGTGACCATCAACAACAAGGTAATCCCCATCAACTGTTACTTTTTCATTAAGAGATCCATGAATTGTATCGTATTGAAGAAGGTGCGCTAACATATTAGCATCCGTTAAGTCGTTAATAGCAACAATCTCTACCCCAGGATTACTCAATGCTGCACGAAATACATTACGTCCAATACGTCCAAAACCATTAATACCAACTTTTACTGCCATGAAAAATTCCTCCTTTTAAGTTCGCAAATATATTAAGGGGTGTAATTCCCCTGAATTAACTCTTGTGCCGCCGCTTCATCCGTGATCAAAACGGTTGATGAAGGTGCGCCTTTCATGTAGGAACGGATAGCCTTTGCTTTAGTTTTGCCACCTGCCACAGTTATCACTCGCTTTTCAGGGCTAAGATCATCTAACTGGATGCCGACTGTCAAAACTTTATGAACAACTTTGCCGTTTTCATCGTAATAATAACCGAACGCCTCTCCTACAGCATTTCCATCTAACAGCTTCTTTAACATTTCAGGCGAAGAATTTCTTCTCTCTGCCATCGCCATGGCATCACCGATTCCATGAATGATCATATCAGCAGATTTAATTTGGGAAATCACTTCTTTAATTGCAGGTTCCTTCTGAAACGAAGCATAAACCTCACCGCTTAATTGATCGGGTACATATAACACTCTGTATGAGGCCTGTGCCTTCTGTGCCATTTTTTCAACAATCGTATTGGCCTGATTCTGCACTGCTTCACCAATTCCCCCGCGGGCAGGGACAAATATCAATTTCTTCGACGCTTCATCAGGTGACAACGAATTAGCCACTTCGGCCATTGTCGATCCGCCAGTAACCGCAATGATATTCTTTGAGTTCCATTCCCGTTTCATACGGTTTGCACAAGCTTTACCCAATTCTTTTTTCACCCATGGGGTCTCATCACAATTTCCTGAGACAATAATGACCTCATCCACTTGTAACAAATCCTGCAATTGCCGTTCCATTATGTCTATACCCATTACTTCACGCATTATTCCTTCTAACTTATCCAGGATTTCAATCCCTTCATCAGTCAGCGTCATGCCAGAGCTGAATATGTTAACCAGGTTCTGACTTTTCAGAAAATCAACCTCGCCTCTAAGCGTCCGTTCTGTCAAATTAAGGCTCACGGACAGACTGCGCCTTCCAACCGGCTGCATCATTTTGATATAACGCAGGATATCATATCTTTTTTGCATAACCAGAAGGAAATCTGGTAATAATTTTCTTTGTACCTCGAGTAATGTACGCATATTTAAAACTCCCAAAAAGTTAAGTTGGACATTTAATGTCCCGCGTAGTCATTTTCTGTCCCACTTAAAACAAAAAAATATTCCTGCTACATATTTTATTCTAGCAGGAACGGAATGTTTCTTCAAATGATTTGAAAAATTATTTTTCCAAAAGCCTATTTAGAGCTGATTTATCAACATTTCCGAATTGAACGATATCATCTTTCCATTCTACGACAGGAATCATCAGCCCGAATTTTTCTAGCAAATCATCATCGGTATGGATATCGATTTCCTTATAGCCTATGCCCGACTCCGCCTTCACTTCTTCAAGTACCCGCTTGGCTTTATCACATAACGGGCATTTATCCCTACTATATAAAACAAACGCATTTGATTCCAAACCACTCATCCTTTTCAATCATATCTTTTTCGTTTAGATGAAGAAGGGATCCCTAATTGTTCACGGTATTTGGCAACGGTTCGGCGTGCCAAGATAATTCCATGCTCCTCTTTCAACCGTTCTACCAGGTCTTGATCCGAAAGCGGCTTTTGTTTATTTTCCCCATTGATGGCTGCCTGCAGGCTCTTTTTTGCTTGCATGCCCGACATATCCTCATCAAGGCCGACTGACTGTAAAGAAGTAGTGAAAAATATCCGCATCTCTATCGTGCCAAATGGTGTCTGCACGTATTTCCCTTTAACCGCCCGGCTTACTGTGGACTCATGTATACCAATTTCGTCAGCTATTTCTTTCATCGTCATCGGCTTCAAATAGTTCAGGCCATGATGAAAGCACGCCGGCTGTTTTTCGACGATGCACTGAATGACCTTCAATATAGTTTCTTTTCTTTGTTGAATCCCTCTGGAGATCCATTGGTATTCCTGCCACTTATCCTGGATAAACCGTTGAACTCCCTGATCCTTATGGCTCTTCATTCGGTTTAAATACCCTTTATCCACATTAAGATTGGGTGTGTTACCATCATAATTCCCAACAAGCAGCATGCCATCCCGAACTTCCACGACCACATCCGGCACTATATAAGAAGGCTTTTCCTGAAAAAAGAGTGAAGCCGGACGCGGGTTCAACGTCTGGACATAATCAAAGACTTCTTGAATCTCCTTCATTGTAACACCGATTTTCTTACTTAGGTCTTTCCAACGCTTTTCAGCAAAATCGAGGAAATGATTTTCTATGATCGATTCTGCAAGCAGGTTCTCCCCCTCTGCTATCACCTGAAGCAAAAGGCACTCTTGAAGGTTTCTCGCTCCAATGCCATGCGGCTCGAGTTCCTGTAATATCGAGAGACTCTCTTCCAAAACCGCCGGAGATATGCCTGGGACGCATATATCATCCAGTTGAGTCCTCAAGTAACCGTTTTCATCAAGGTTATGAATTAATAGAAGCATTGCCTTCTGCTGCTCACCTGAAAACTGCTGGTGATTCACCTGGGACATGATATGCTGTTCAAGCGATAAAGTATCTTCACTGATCTGTTCAATCCAATAGTTGGCATCATACGTATTTTTAAGAGTCCGTTTACCCTTTTTCCGGTCAAAAGTTGGCTGAAATATAGAAGATGTTGGCTGATCTATGGACAGTAATGGATTCTCCACCATTTTATTTTCTAGAAAAGCCGATAGCTCCTGCGAGGAGTATTGCAGCAATGTAATAGCTTGCATAAGCTCCTGGGTCATTGCCATCTTTAATGTTTGCTGTTGAAAAAGTCCTGCTTTCATATTCATACTCATCGATTCATCCCTCCCCCACTCCATTTTACATTATCAGGAGAAAATTCTACACAAAAACCCATGAAAACGCTTACGAATTTTTTCTGAATAGTTTATTTGTTTTAAATACTATATGTTAGAAACGCAAATTTAACAACTACTTTTATTGAAAAATCACCATTTTTCAATAGTGTTGGGTAATATTTCCAAGGCGGGAATAACATCATAGGATTCGATGGAATATTACGGAAAACGAGTAAATTCTCCAAAAATCTTATGGAACCGCTTAAAAATGCCCAATAAAAAATCCCCCACTTTATTAAGCAGAAGATTGGTAATGCCCTCGGCAGGAATCGAACCTGCATTTCAAGCTTCGGAGGCTTGCGTTCTATCCGTTGCACTACGAGGGCGTAATAGAAAATATTTTTTTAACAGACTTCATTATATGATAGAATCCCCTTCTTTGCAAGGGTTATCAGGTTTAAAACTTTGTCTTTTGGGTATTATGGGTAATGTGGAAAATCATCCCTGTGCGGCATAATATATAAAGTAATCTATCAGGAAGGAGCCTTAGCCAGAAAATTGTCGAACAAATTATCCATTAAAGGGTTTGTTTTGTTTGACCTAAATTGACCAAAAAGTGTATCATACATACATAAAGAATTTAAATGATTCTCTTAATCGAAGGAGGAAATGAACATGAATTTAATTCCTACAGTTATCGAACAAACAAGTCGTGGGGAGCGTGCCTACGATATTTACTCCCGTTTATTAAAAGACCGGATCATTATGCTAGGAAGTGCAATTGACGATAATGTTTCCAACTCCATTGTTGCTCAATTACTATTTTTAGAAGCGGAAAACCCTGAAAAAGATATCACTCTATACATCAACAGCCCTGGCGGAAGCATCACTTCCGGTATGGCCATTTATGATACTATGCAATATATCAAACCTAATGTATCCACAGTATGCATCGGTATGGCCGCTTCCATGGGCGCTTTCCTATTGGCTGCTGGCGAAAAAGGCAAACGTTATGCATTGCCAAACAGTGAAGTCATGATTCACCAACCGCTTGGAGGAGCTCAAGGTCAAGCTACTGAAATTGAAATTGCTGCCCGCCGTATCCTTCACTTGAAAGATAAACTGAACCAAATCCTGGCAGAACGTACTGGTCAACCTATTGAAGTCCTTCAAAGAGATACGGAACGTGATAACTTCATGACTTCCGAAAGAGCTCTTGAATATGGCTTGATTGACAAAGTCATCACGCGCAGCATCCTTGATGACAAAAAAGACTCTAAATAATTATGCAACAAAAGGCTCCGGAGATCGCCTTAAGCGACTTCCGTAGCCTTTTTTACATTATAAAAAAAAGGATGCACTTTTAGGCATCCTTTTCTTTTAACCCTCTTGCTGAACGAACTCTTCCAATGCCTCTAACGCTTCTTTTTCATCGCGTCCTTCGACGATTAACTTAACGGACACGCCAGAACTGATGGCAAGGCTCATTAACCCCATTATACTTTTTGCATTCACTTTCTTTCCTTCTTTTTCAAGAAAAACATCTGAATGAAAGCGGTTAGCTTCTTGTACAAAAAGAGCCGCCGGCCGCGCTTGCAAACCCGTCTTCAATTTTACCTCAACTTGTTTTTCCACCATCTTGATCTCCCCTATTAGCTTTATTTTTTCGCAGCAATAGCCTCTCCCCCACGGAGCCTGTCAGCTATTTCATCAATCTTTCGTAATCGGTGATTAATCCCGGACTTACTGATGGTTCCCCCGGATACCATTTCCCCAAGTTCCTTTAAGGTTATATCCTGAAACGCTATCCTAAGCTCCGCAATTTCCCGAAGCTTATCCGGTAAAATGCTTAGTCCTACCGTATCCTCGATATAATGGATATTTTCAACCTGGCGCAATGAGGCCCCGATCGTTTTGTTCAAATTGGCTGTTTCACAATTCACAAGCCGATTCACTGAATTACGCATATCACGGACAATCCGTACATCCTCGAACCTTAATAAAGCTGAATGGGCGCCAACTATACTTAAAAACTCGGCAATTTTTTCGGCTTCTTTCAAATAAATGATGTACCCTTTCTTGCGTTCAAGCGTCTTGGCCTTCAAGCCAAACTTATTCATTAGCTCACATAGGGCATCATTGTGCTCTTTATAAAGTGAGAAAATCTCGAGGTGATAGGAAGACGTTTCCGGATTATTTACCGAACCCCCCGCAAGAAATGCACCTCTCAGGTAAGAACGCTTACAGCATTTCTTCCCAACAATAGTATCGGATATATCATGGAGAATTTCAAAGCCATCGCCTAAAATTTCCAAATCGGTTAAAACCCGCTGCCCTCCGGATGACATCCTGACAATATATACATTATTCTTTTTTAGCTTCATCTTTTTACGGACCAACAGCTCGACCTGGACCTCATAACTTTTTTTCAGCAGCGTATAAATCCTTCTGGCAATCGCAGCATTCTCAGTTTGAATATCCACAACAAGCTTCCGATTAGAAAATGAAAGGGATCCGTTCATCCGGATAAGCGCACATAATTCCGCCCTACCGCAGCAATCCTTTCCCTCTAATGTAGTAAGCTCTTTTTTCGTTTCTGAAGCAAAAGACATCCATTTCACCCCCAATCGAACGCAAGTAATCTATTTTTATCAATCAAAAAACCGTCCCCGCTTATATCTACGGTATTATAGGGCTTTTAGTTTCATTTACAAGCATATTATAAAGCAAATCCGCCACTTTTTTCGTGTCATGGCGTATTACATTCCCCTCGTAGCTGAAAATGCGTTCTTGTATGATTTCAAGACCCATCCGTTTTAAACTTTCCACATCATACATGACCGGTTTGGCATATTCAGCTTGATAGCGTTGCTGAATCTCGGTTGGTATTTCCTCATTATTAACAAGTATCCTGTCAATATATGCATTTCCCATATGGTCATATATCGCTTTTATATGATCGCTCGCACTATAATCCAGCGTCTCGCCGGCTTGTGTCATCAAATTGCAAATGTACACCTTCTTAGCCTTGGAACGGGCAACCTCTTCTCCTAGGCCAGGGACAAGTAAGTTAGGCAGAATGCTAGTATATAGACTTCCTGGACCTATGACAATAAGATCTGCCTGCTTGATTTCCTGGAGAGTTTCACTGAGCGGCTTTATATGATGAGGAGACAGAAAAACTTTTTTTATTTTCTTTCCTGAGAAGGGGATCTTGGATTCTCCTGTAACAATCGTTCCGTCATCCATCTCCGCATGGAGAACCACACTTTGGTTGGCAGCCGGGAGCACTTTACCGCGGACATTAAGAAATTTACTCATTTCCTGGATCGCATGGACGAAATCGCCTGTCAACGAGGTCATTGCCGCCAGTATCAAATTCCCCAGCGAATGCCCGGACAACTCATTTTTACTCTGAAAGCGATGTTGAAACATTTGTTCAACAAGGGGCTCTACATCCGATAACGCAGCCAGCACGTTACGAATATCCCCCGGAGCGGGGATATCCATATCCTCGCGAAGGCGGCCTGAACTGCCACCATCATCAGCTACCGTAACGATTGCCGTAATATCCACTGGATGCTTCTTTAACCCTCTCAACAAAACGGGAAGGCCGGTTCCCCCTCCAATGATCACAACCTTAGGTTGTTTCTTCTTATTTAACATCTGCTTTCCCCTTACTTTTTTCGATATCGCGATGTGATACTTGAACCCTGTAATCCTTTTTGAAGTGGTTTGAAATATACTCCGTCAACGCTACTGAACGGTGCTGACCGCCTGTACATCCAATCGCAACAACAAGCTGTGCCTTCCCTTCACGTTTATAATATGGAAGCATGAATGCAAGCAGATCGGTCACTTTTTCCAAGAACTTTTGCGTCTCACTCCATTTTAAAACGTAACTCGACACTTCCTGTTCCAAGCCAGTCCTTGGCCTCATATGGTCAATATAATATGGATTTGGCAGGAAACGTACATCAAACACAAGGTCGGCATCTATGGGCAGGCCATGTTTGAACCCGAACGACATGACATTGAGTGTAAAACCGACACTTTTATCGGCAGAAAATTCCGAAGCGATTTTCTCCCTCAATTCGCGCGGTTTCAGTTGGGAAGTATTAAAGATCAATTGAGCCCTTCCCTTCAATTCGTCCAAAAGTTCCCGTTCCATTTTAATGCCTTCCAACGGCCGGCCTAATGGAGCAAGGGGGTGGGTCCTTCTCGTTTCCTTATATCTGCGTACCAAGGAATCATCATCAGCTTCAAGAAAAAGGATTCTTGGTGATACTGCAGCTGTATCCGTTAAATTATCCAGTGCAAGAAATAAGGAATCAAAAAACTCCCTTCCCCTTAAATCCATGACAAGGGCCACTTTATTCATCTTATTCCCGGAGTCCTTCATTAACTCCAAAAACTTTGGCAATAGCGTGGGCGGCAAATTATCGACGCAAAAAAAGCCGAGGTCTTCAAAACTTTGAACCGCCACTGTCTTACCTGCTCCGGACATTCCGGTAATGATGACCAATTGCGTTTCACTCATCTGCCCTGTACTCATAGTTTCTCCGCCCCCATGTATATCTTTTTTTATATTTTAAAATTAACCTGGATCCAATCGGTAAGAAAGCAGCTTAAATTCAGGCGTATAGGTAAACGTTCCATAGATGATCCCACTTCCATGAACCATATAGTCCAGGATGTGAAAATCACCTTCAGCCATCAACAGCTTTTTAACATCTTCAACCGGATGCCAGCTAAGTTCCCCTTCTTCACAAACATCCACATTTATACCATCGGAATCCGTTGCAAAGAAAGTGAACATCATCCATTCTGACAAAACTTTATCTCCGTCCTTCATAATGAAGGTGAAAATACCTTTGATGGAAGGGTTTTTTAAATAAACGCCCGTTTCTTCGCGATATTCCCTAATGCAAGCATCGCGTACAGATTCCCCAGGTTCCATCTTGCCGCCTGGAGCTACCCACCATCCGCGTCTAGGCTTTTTCAATAAGAGGATTTGATTATCTTTTATCAATACACAGTTTGTGACACGTTGCACGTTCTTCACCTCAATTGGATCTGCTCGACTATAGAAACCTTCCCCCATATTGAAGAGGTTCAGTTTATATCCTTAAACCGCCGCTAGATATCCATTTAGCGATTTATAAATGCTAATAGTTCAAACAAGTTGTATTTTTCATCTTCTTACCATTATGAAAGATTATGTTTAGTATATCTTATCATTATACTATTTTTGAAATGAGCTAACAATAAAGTAAACTTCCTGCATTGGGGGAATATTCATTCGCAAGGAATCACATAGGCAAGCCTTTATCCTGCTTAACTCCTATTCTTCTCCGCTTTCGCTGCCTAAATGCAAAGGGCTGGCTTACTTCACATTAAAAACCATTTAAAAAACACCCTAAAAATTGGAACAAAAGATATAGTCTCAAAGCCGGAAAACAAAAAAAAGACACAGAAACTCAATCTGTGTCCTTAAACGTTTATAATTAAAGGGGGTCAACTTCTACCTATACTATACCCAATTATTATTTCACCCGTGTTACAACGTCGTTAAAACGGAATTACGATTGTATATTCTTGAAATCAAGCCTTTGGCTGCAATTTTTCTTGAAGTTCCTCAACAAAATGCTGAGCGGATTGAGCGGCAATGCTTCCATCGCCTGTAGCTGTAACGATTTGGCGCAATGTTTTTTCACGAACGTCACCAGCCGCAAAAATACCAGGGACGCGTGTTTCCATCCGATCATTCGTTTCAATATAGCCTGCGGAATTCAAGATGCCCAAGTTCTCAAATGGTGTAGTTAGCGGAAGCATTCCGATATAAATGAATACACCGTCTGCGTCCATCACTGTCTCTTCTCCGTTTTCAGTGGAAACTAGAGTGACACCGCCGACTTTGCCGCCTTTTTCATTGATTTCCTTCAAAGTATGATTCCAGATGAAGTTAATTTTCTCATTGGCAAATGCACGATCTTGAAGAATCTTTTGAGCACGAAGTTCGTCACGTCTGTGAACGATCGTCACTTTTGAAGCAAAACGGGTTAAGTACACACCCTCTTCAACAGCAGAGTCTCCGCCGCCGATAACGAACAGTTCTTTTTGCTTGAAGAAAGCACCATCACAAACTGCACAATACGATACACCGCGGCCGCCCAATTCTTTTTCGCCAGGAACACCGATTTTCTTGTATTCGGCACCAGATGAAATGATGATTGAACGTGCTTTGAATTCCTTGGAACCGGCTTTGATCGTTTTATACTCTTCACCGTCAATGATTTCCTTAACATCCCCATAGGCATACTCTGCACCGAATTTCTTTGCATGATCAAACATTTTCGTTGAAAGTTCAGGTCCGAGTATTGTGTCAAATCCAGGATAATTTTCTACTTCCTCAGTATTGGCCATTTGTCCGCCCGGTACTCCGCGTTCTAACATCAATGTTGAAAGGTTCGCACGTGATGTATAGACAGCCGCCGTCATCCCTGCAGGACCAGCTCCAATAATAACAACGTCATAAATTTTTTCAGACATGTTTTCACTCCTCCATATTCCATTGCAAATGGAACCTTCACTACGGTTAGTGTTCCCTACCTAATATCCTATATAACAAATAATTTTTCGTCCAAATATCTGCTCATCCCAGTAAGTTTTCAACCAACTTTACGTACTTCGATAAGGTGGACACCGATATAAGATGTTTGTCTGCGATTGCCTGTTTGCTCGCCTTCTCATTTTTAAGCTGATTCCACACGTACTCCACAGCAGATGCCCAGCCTGCTGGATTATTTAACTTCTGCTCGGATTTCACCGCTTCGATGAAGACGGAAAACCACATTAAATAGAGCCCGGCTTCATTTAATTGTATCGGTTGGAAATGCCGATATAATAACTCAGCTGTACGATCGGCAAAATCAATCGGTGTTAATTGGCGATCTTTAGCAGGAACTTGAACAAGTTCGGCATAATCACGTTCCAAATCAGTGAAATTCTGGTTTAGGTTGAGGACCTGGTTTTTCAATAGCTTCTGTTTATGAACCGAATGTTTCAGAAGGAAAATGGCAAACAGCCTTTCTTCGATGAATTCACTTTCCAGTCTTTTTATAATAGAAGGAAAATGATGTTCAAAACCATCTGAAGTTGCATTCATATCTCCCCAAGGCTCCATGCCTTCCTTTTCCGGGTTCATTTCCACGACCTTTTTCCATGCCTTTTTGGCAGCCTGTTCATGGCCTAAGTGGTAAGCGGAAATGGTAAGCCAATAGTAGAAGGTTCCATCTCCCTCGAACCCTTGCTTTTGGAGTCCTTTCAGCCATTTAAATGCAGAAGCATAGTTTCCGATCAAAGCGAAGGTCGCTCCAAGCTTGAAACGATGTTCGGATAGCATCGGCCGAATTTTCTCCAGCATTTGTATGAGCTCTTCAACCTTCGCTTCATCCTGTTGATAATGATGAAAAACAACAAGGTTACAAAGCGCATGCAGGTTTCCCGGACTTTTTTCCAGTACCTCATCAAGTGTTTCAAAAGCTTCATTTACTTGACCAAGATAGAAATAGGCAAGTGCCAGGTTATTATAAGCAGACCAGTAATCCTCGTACTCGGCAATCGTTTCTTTCAGGACTTCGATTGCCTTCGGGAAATTGCCTGATTCCAGGTAGTCACGGGCTTGTTCCTGTTTGGTAATGAGCCCATCATGCTTAAAGGGGTTTTCTTCTGACTCATCCGACTCAAAAGTTATCAGTTCAAGCAGATCCTCTGCGTCATCGCTGAACTCCCCGTCTTCTTCTTTATCAAGATAAGCACTGGCGTGACGATAAGCCTCCTTGAACATGCCTAAGTGGGCATAATTATTCGCCAGGAAGTAATGACATTCGGACATATAGGGATCCATCACATCCAAGATGTTTTCCAATAGGTTGTTTGAATAATTATATTCACCGATTTCCGAGCAGGTGATTGCCAATTGACAGGCTATCATCGGTTCAGCCGGTTCAAGTTCCAGCGCACGTTCCAGGTATTTTTTTGATTTAGGTAATTCTCGTCTATGATAAGCTTTTAAACCCTTGGTGAAATAATACTCACCTGTTGGGTGAAAAGTTAGAATTTTTGCCTGTTGGCCAAATTTAGAGTCTTTACTCATGTAATCCTCCATCTACAAGTTGATTAACCATAGTATTATAACATATTGGAGAATATTTGCCGAACAATTCAAGAAAATGGAAAACGGTAATTACCATGCTTTCTTTAAGAAAAAATCGAATTATATCCCTAGCCAAATGGGGATTCAAGATTAGTCGTAAATACAAAAAAAGCCCTCTATTGACGGAGGGCAATCACCATTCATTCGGTTTCTTTCGGTTCGTCCTTATCGGCATGTCTAGCCTTCAATACATCAAGCACTGCTTGGAAAGGCAACTCCTGCTCCCGAAGAAGAACGAATAAGTGATAGAGGAGATCGGCGCTTTCCATCGAAAGTTCCTCTGCATCCCGGTTCTTGGCAGCAATGATCACTTCTGCCGCTTCTTCACCGACTTTTTTCAGGATCTTATCAACGCCCTTATCGAATAGGTAGGTAGTATATGAACCTTCAGGCATTTCCGATTTTCTTTTTTCAATCAATCTTTCCAATTCCGTCAAGAAAGACACATTCGCCTTCACGTCTTGTCCGGCTTCACTGTTTCGGTAAATCGTTTCACTAAAACAGCTTGTTGCCCCTGTATGGCAAGCAGGACCTGCAGGAGCGACCCGAACGACCAATGCATCTTGATCGCAGTCATACTTCATTTCGATGATTTTCTGGGTATTGCCGCTGGTCGCCCCTTTATGCCATAATTCATTGCGCGAACGGCTGAAGAAGACCGTTTCACCTTTTTCAATCGACAATTGCAGCGATTCTTGGTTCATGTAAGCAAGTGTCAGCACTTCGCCGGTTCCTGCATCTTGAATAATTGCCGGTACCAGGCCTTTTTCGTCGTATTTAATAGTTTCAAGATTCATCGTACAACCACTCCTTGTTGTTTGAGAAACGCTTTGACTTCTTTGACGGATGTTTCTTTATAATGAAAAATCGATGCGGCTAATGCTGCGTCGGCTTTTCCTTCTTGGAAAGCTTCCTGGAAATGCTCGGCGTTACCAGCCCCGCCTGAGGCGATGACCGGCACTGAAACGGCTTCAGATACCGCTTTTGTCAAAGCGACATTAAACCCTTTTTTCTCGCCGTCACAATCCATGCTTGTCAATAAAATTTCACCTGCACCGCGGATTACGGCTTCCTTCGCCCACTCGATCACTTCCCATTCAGTCGGTTTCCGACCGCCGTGGGTATAGACGCGCCATGACCCAAGCTCTTCATCATATCGGGCGTCTATGGCGACAACGATACATTGGGAACCAAAATAATCAGCACCTTCATTTATTAAATCAGGGCGCAGAATGGCTGCTGTATTTAAGGATACCTTATCGGCACCGGCTCGTAAGATCTTCTTCATATCCGCCAATGAATTTATGCCGCCGCCCACCGTGAACGGGATTGCCAAGCTGCCCGCTACCGCTTGAACGACGTCGACGATCGTTTCCCTGCCTTCATGTGATGCCGAAATATCAAGGAAGACAAGCTCATCGGCACCTTCTTGGTCGTAAAAGGATGCAAGTTCGACCGGATCTCCAGCATCCCTAAGGGAAACAAATTGTATACCTTTAACTACGCGCCCGTCCTTTACATCGAGGCATGGAATAATTCGTTTAGTGAGCATTTAACCACGCACCTTTTCTAGTGCTTCTTCTACAGTAAAGCGATTGGTATAAATTGCTTTGCCAATGATTGCCCCTGCAATTCCTTGGGCTTCATACTCTTTGAGGGTGACAAGGTCTTCGAGTGAACTAATGCCTCCCGAAGCGATCACGTTTTTACCAGTTGCCTCCGCCATGGCCAATATACCTTTCACATTCGGACCTGAAAGCATGCCATCCGTCGCGATATCAGTCACGATAAAGGTCTCTGCACCAGCATCGGCCAGTAATTTTCCAAGATCTACCGCAAGGGTTCCAGAAGTTTGAAGCCAACCATGAGTGGCTACCATGCCATCTTTCGCATCTATCCCGATTGCGATATGGCTTCCATATTTCCTAATCATATCTTTAGTGAAATCAGGGTCTGAAACGGCCGTGCTGCCTAGAATGACACGTTCCACTCCATTATCCAGGTAATGGGCTATATCCTGTTCCGTACGGATGCCGCCGCCGATTTGAATGCGGGCCCCTAACTCACTTGCAGCTTTAATTACGTATGAATCATTGATGCGCACTCCCTCTTTAGCTCCGTCAAGATCGACCATATGTATCCAATCGGCTCCTTGGTCTGCAAAGCTTTTAGCCATATCGAAGGGGGAATCGCCATAAACGGTTTCCTGATTGTAATCTCCCTGGATTAAGCGGACGCATTTGCCTCCGCGCATATCAATCGCCGGGTAAATAGTAAAGTTGCTCATGCTTCTTCCTTCCCTTCTACTAATGACAGATAATTTCTCAAGAGTGACATGCCCATCTTCCCGCTTTTTTCCGGATGGAACTGCATGCCGAATACATTCCCTTTACCGACGATCGCCGGCACTTCCACATCATACGTCGCCGAAGCGGTAACGAATGATTCATCCGTATCGGCGTAGTAAGAATGGACGAAATAAACATGTTCCTCTTCCAGTCCCTCATTCACTTGTGACGCCTGTTTAAATTCAAGACGATTCCAGCCCATGTGCGGCACTTTATAAACCTGGTCATTCGCATCCACTCCTTTAAAACGAACGACTTTACCTGGGATGAGGGATAATCCTTTTGCAGGTCCATTTTCCTCACTTTCATCAAAGAGAAGCTGCATACCTAGGCAGATGCCTAAAAGATACCCTCCATCGGCTACATATTCCTTCAGGAATTCATCCAGCTTTTGTTTTTCCAAGAGACTCATGGCATCCCTGAAAGAGCCAACGCCGGGAAGTATGATCCCATTCGACTTTGAAAGTTCATTTGGGTCATCGGAAATGAATGAATCGGCACCAAGGCGCTCCAGCCCTTTGCTTACGGAAAATAAATTCCCCATGCCATAATCGACGATCCCGATCATTTACAACATTCCTTTCGTCGAAGGGATGCCTTTGACACGTGGATCGATGGTCGTAGCTTCATCCAATGCACGTCCAAGCGCTTTGAATATTGCTTCGATCATATGGTGTGTGTTGTGTCCGTAATGAACGACTACATGCAGATTCATCCTGGCTTCAAGAGCGAACTTCCAAAGAAACTCGTGCACCAGTTCAGTATCGAAAGTACCGACCTTTTGCGAAGGAAATTCAGCCCGGAACTCCAGGTGCGGACGATTGCTTAAATCAATGACAACCTGGGCAAGTGCTTCATCCATAGGTACGAAAGCATTTCCGTAACGCTTTATCCCGCTCTTGTCTCCAAGGGCCTCCAATAACGTCTGCCCCAAGCAAATGCCAATATCTTCAGTTGTATGATGATCATCCACATCTGTATCCCCGTTTGCATCTACAGTCAAATCAAACTTCCCGTGTTTCGTGAACAAATCCAGCATATGCGTCATAAACGGAACGCCCGTCTTAATGGAGGAATTACCTTCCCCATCCACACCAAACTTCAAGCTTATTTCCGTTTCATTCGTCTTTCGCTCCACACTAGCAAAACGTTCCATTACAACTCCTCCTCAATTCCCAAGATGTAAAAGCATGTCAAAAGTCTTTATATCAGCGATTTCACTTATTTTAATAATTCAGGACTTTTCCCCGGATTCATTCACACCACGTGATTCAATGGCCCGGGCATGAGCCTCTAGTCCTTCCATCCGTGCAAATGCTGCGATCTTTTCTGCATTTTTGCGGAAGGCTGTTTCACTATACATGATGACGCTCGATTTCTTTTGGAAATCATCCACATTCAGCGGGCTGGAAAAACGGGCAGTTCCATTTGTAGGCAACACATGGTTGGGACCTGCAAAATAATCCCCGACGGGCTCCGAACTAAAGCGGCCAATGAAGATTGCCCCGGCATGGCGGATTTTAGCCATGATTTCAAGTGCATCTTTAGCCACAATTTCCAAATGTTCCGGTGCAAGTTCATTAATCGCTTCAACAGCTTCTGCCATATTCCCGCATACAACGATTCGTCCGTAATCCCTTATGGATGCTGCAGCAATATCATGGCGTGGAAGTAACGCCACCTGCTTGGTCACTTCTGCTGCCACTTCTTCTGCAAGTGCCGTTGACGTCGTCACCAAAACACTGCATGCTCGGGCATCATGCTCCGCCTGTGATAGCAAGTCTGCCGCAACTTCTGCAGCGATGGCCGATTCATCCGCCAATATGGCTATTTCACTTGGTCCTGCTATCATATCAATGGCAACATCACCGAATACTTCACGCTTCGCTAACGCCACATATATATTTCCCGGACCCACTATTTTATCCACTTTCTTAATTGTTTCCGTCCCATAAGCGAGAGCAGCTATGGCCTGGGCCCCGCCAACTTTATAGATTTCCTTCACTCCGGCAATTCTGGCAGCTGCCAAAACCGCTGGCGATAATTTCCCATCTTTTCCTGGAGGTGAAACCATAACGATCCGTTCCACCCCCGCGGCCTTCGCAGGCAACACATTCATCAATACTGACGAAGGATATGCAGCTGTGCCTCCAGGTACATAAACACCTACAGCATCAAGAGGTGTCAATTTTTGTCCTAGCATCGTTCCCGTATCATCAGTCGTAAACCATGAATTTCGAATTTGTTTCTCGTGAAACATTCGAATATTATTTGCAGCTTCTTGAATAATATCAAGCTGCTCAGCAGATAAGGCCGCAGTCGCTTCTTCCATTTCCTGTTCCGATACAAGTAATTCCCCTGGACTGACACCATCGAAACGTTCGGTATAGGTATGTAAAGCGGCGTTTCCGCTTTTCCTGACATCATAAATAATATCCTGAACCGCTTTTCTTTGATCGGCAGTACCTGCTTCAACCGAGCGTTTCAGTGAAATCCCTTCAGCAAACCGTTCTATTTTCATACCTTCACCTCATTAGCGATTCTTTACTATTCAATAATTTCTGCTAGCCGTTCCACGATTTCGGTAATCCTTGCTTCTTTAATTCGATAGCTGACAGGGTTTGCTACCAGCCTCGAAGTCACATTGGCAATTTTCGCATATTCCACAAGACCGTTTTCCTTCAATGTCCGCCCCGTTGAAACGATATCGACGATTCGTTCAGCTAAACCGATTAACGGTGCTAACTCAATTGACCCATTCAACTTTATAATCTCAACTTGCTCCCCCTGCTCGCGAAAATAACTGGAAGCAACGTTCGGGTATTTACTGGCTATTTTGGGGGCGATGTCACTTATTTTCGTACCAGGCAATCCAGCTACAGCCAAGTAGCAGGCACTGATTTTCAAATCAAGTAACTCATAGACATCACGTTCTTCTTCTAACATGACATCCTTCCCTGCAATTCCAATGTCAGCGACACCGTGTTCCACATATGTTACGACATCCATCGGTTTTGCTAAAATGAACCGCAGATTCTCCTCTTCCACTTCAAGGATCAATTTCCGGGAATCATCAAACTCGGGAGGGAGACGAAAACCGGCCCTTCTTAACAGCTCTGCCGCTTCTTCAAATATTCTCCCTTTCGGCATGGCAATCGTTAAAAAGCTATTATTCATCTTTTCCATTCCCCCCATTCCCTACGAATAAATGAACTTCAGAAAATGTCCGTGTAAAAGCATCGACATTCTGGACGACCGTAATATCTTGAATCGTTACTATTTTCCCTTCGGCGCGTTTTTTTCTTGCAAATTGTATTGCTTCCAATCTCCGTTCGGGACTGAATAAAATGCATTCTGGCGCTACAGGCTGGATCGGCTCCCCAAGAGCTTCTGCAAGACGATCCACCCGGAGTGCAAAACCTGTGGCCGAAGCATTCCAGCCGAACTTCGCAAGCAGATTATCATACCGGCCGCCATTGCCGATTGGCGAACCCACTTGCCCGGCATACACTTCAAATAAAGTTCCCGTGTAATAACTCATATGACTGACCAATGTTAAGTCGAAGCTCACATATTGTTCAACGTCAAATTCTTTCAGCTGCGCAGACAATTCCTTCAGTTCAGCCAAAGAATCTTGCCCTTTATTATTTTCAACCAACCCTAGCGCCTTGTTCAGGGTTCCTTCATTGCCCCTTAATGAGGTAAATTCGATAAGCCGTTGTTTATCAATGGATGAAAGCGGTAGTGATTTAACATGCTCGCGATAACCGACATAATTTTTTTCATACAAAAACTTCCTTAATATAGAGGCTCTTTCCTCCGTACCTAGAATGCTTAAGAAAAATTCTTGCAGAAATCCGATATGTCCAATGGAAATCTTAAATTCCTGAAGCCCTGCAGCCTTTAGAGCATCCGCAAGCAGGGCAATCATTTCAGCATCGGCACTTATAGACTTATTTCCGATGCATTCAATCCCAATCTGTTCGAATTCTGCCGGCCTGCCTCCTTCACGCTGCTGTGCGCGGTATACATTCGCGGAATAGGCCAGGCGAAGCGGAATTTGCTGTTTTAACAGTTTGGATGCTGCGACGCGTGCAATGGGAGCTGTCATCTCGGGACGGAGTACGAGCGTATGCCCCTGGGAATCAAGAAGTTTAAACAACTGTTGATCCAAGATTGCCGAAGCATCGCCAATTGTTTCATAATATTCCAAAGCAGGCGTTTCAATAAATTGATAGCCCCACTTCTTGATTTCATCACTCATTTTATTTCTGGCCGACACTTTCGTTTCATACAGCACCGGCAATGTATCTCTCATGCCTAATGGTTTTTCAAACATAAATGGCTTTGTCACGACTGCACATCCTTTTGAAATTTTGATTACTATCTATATCCAATCGGTCCGCCTATGGGCAAAAACCGATGCACCCATTCCTAATTTTGTTTATCCCTTTATCTTTCCAAGGTTTCACGCTTAAATCCAAATTTCGGACAACATATAAAAATAGTATCAAATAAACTGACATAATAATATAAATAATCACAATATTCTACTAGAACACTTTAGTTCGCTAATATGGTAGTAGGTTGAAGTTATTAATAGTTTACCCCTGCCCCCACCTTACGTCAAGGAAAATATGCCTAATTCCATTACTTCAATACAACGGCGGTGTTGGATATTCTTCATGATCGTTTTAAGTCCAAATGGAAAGAGTTGTACCTTTTTACCCGAATATTTCTTACTATCTTTAGCCATTCATTGTTATTAATGTATACCTTTTGGTTTAGCTGTTTTATAATATTTAGGAGTTTGGTAATATTATAAAATTTTAGGGGGAAATGGGAGTGAAGAAATTTTTTTCATTTTTTGTGGCACTTATCGTTCTTTTTTCACTGGGTATAAGCGGAACGAAGGCTTTTGCGGCAACTAAGATCAACCAGGAAGAGCTTAATGCATACCTTTCTGAAGTTAGAATGACGCAAGAAGAATTGGAAGAGTATTTATCCTATTACGACTTATCATTGAATGAACTGAAATCGGTAGAAGAGTTGCGTGATACATTAGGACCGACCGTCACTCCTGAGACCATACAGAATCTACTTAAACAATATGAAATGACAGAAGCTGAACTTAAGGAATTATTAATAGAATACGGTGAACTGGAAGAGGGGGATTCCATCATCGATACCTTCCATTTCATTTACGACATTGAGGATATTATCGATTTAGAAATGGATTATGATGAGGAAGAGATGGAATATGATGATGAAGAGATCATCGATTTAATGGATGGTCTCTTTACTGAGATTGGCCTTACAGACGAAGAGCTGGACAGATTCATGAACCACCTTTTACCTATCGTCGAAGACCCTTCTTTTGAAGCTCGTTTAATGGCGATCTCCGATCGGATGGATCAACTCGAGTATTTTGAAACAATTGATGAATTATCTGCTGAACAAGTGGCAGAATTGCTTTCTATATATAATGATCTTCAAAGCTTGCTGCAAATTCAATTCAAATTCGCCTTAATTCAGGATGGTGTCACGACAAACCTATCCCTTGAGGCTTTATTCCAGCTTAAGGAATTGACGAATGCTAGTTTACTAGTTTCCATTTATGATTTAAACGGCAATTTTTTGCTAGATTTTACATTGACAGGTGAAATGATCGGTTCAGATTTAGTGAAAGAAACCGGTAATGACATTAAACAGTCCACTGAGGTCATTTCTAAAGTGGTTGAGGTAAAAAAAGAAAAGAAAAAACCCACAAAACCTGAACATAAAACGGAAAAAGGCGGAGTGCTTCCTAAAACGGCTGGTAATTACTTATTCGGTGCTTTAATCGGTTTAATGTTGATGGGTATCGCTTTCGGATTAATCAGAAAAGCGAGATTCACTAATTAAGATGAGCAAAAATAGGCAATCCAAGCATAAGAAAAAAACGTTACTTATCACTGCTGTTTGCATTTTAACCTTAGGTTTTTATTTTACAACTACAAATGCCTATACGCTGTTAAAAGGCTATGCCCTATATAAATGGAATAAATCTGACACATTGGAAGCGACGGCTAAGCTACCCGAACCGAAGACGAAAGCTGATATTCCCGTTGGGCTTGAACTATATGAAGAACGACCGGAGACAGGTGATTTGATGGGTGAGCTTTATATTCCAAAAATCGAGGCAACACTTCCAATTTATCACGGAACGGACGAAGATGAACTCGAAAAGGGCGTCGGTCATTATGCGGGGTCCGTCCTCCCCGGTGAAAAGGATAATTCCGTTTTATCCGGTCACCGAGATACAATTTTCAGAGATTTAGGTGAAGTCGGCGAAGGTGACTTGCTGATTGCCAAGACGGAAGCCGGTACGTTTACATATAAAGTGAGGAAGGTTCGTATCGTCGATGCAGATGACCGTACCGTGATCGTTCCCAAGCCTAAAGCCACACTTACAGTAACAACCTGCTATCCTTTTTCATATATTGGTAGTGCACCGGAACGATACGTATTGGTTGCCGATTTATTGAAATCGGAGATAGGTAAATGAGATGCGGGGCTGAAGTTATTCTGCCCCCTCTTCATAAATCTTTAATAGATGATAGGAGGACAGCTCAACATGGATGAACAGGCACAGCAAAGGTTTTTTCAAATTTTAAAAGAAACGTATGAAGCAACGGTGAACCAGGAAAATGTATCAATCAACGAAGTGATAGAGCATCTAAAGAGTGAACTGACTCCGTTATACCCAAAATGCCATTAAAAAGGACTTGCCACATATATGGGCAAGTCCTTTTTCATAAGGAAGTTTGCTGATCTCTCTCAAGCATTTCCTCTTTGGTATATATGATTTTCATTGGATTTCCCCCGACGAAAGCTCCCTCCGGAACATCCTTATGGACAAGCGTCCCCGCAGAGACAATCGCCCCATTACCAATTGAAAGTCCTGGAAGAATGGTCGAATTGGCTCCAATCAACACTTCATCACCAATGACTACATCTCCTAAACGATATTCATGAATCAAATATTCATGAGCAAGGATCGTCGTATTATATCCAATGACAGTATTCATTCCAACCGATATTTTTTCCGGAAACATCACATCCGGCATGACCATTAAGGCAAACGAAGTATGCTTTCCTACTTTCATATGTAAAAAAGTCTTGTATAGCCAATTCTTCATGCCCAGAAAAGGCGTATAACGCGCTAGCTGTATCACCACAAAATTCTTTACGACTTTCCAGAATGGAACGGTCTTATATACATGCCATAGTGAATTAGCCCCTTCAACTGGATAGCGGGACGTGCGTCTCATTTTCTAGCCTCCGTGAGTTTTTCAACCTCAACGATATTCAATATATCCGCCATCTGCTCAAGCATATAATCAGGGTGATAACTTTCCAAGAATTCACGGCCTTTAATGGACCATGAGACCCCTGCCGTTTTTGTACCTGTATTTTTACCGCCCATAATATCATGATAACTGTCACCAATCATGATCGCTTCTTCAGGAACCGAACCGAGTTGATTTAAAGCTTTTACCAAAGGCTCTGGGTCCGGCTTTGCCTTTTCTACTTCATCCAGTGTGACCACCACTTCAAAGAATTGATCCAGTTTACTTAAACGCAGGCCCTTTTCGACGACATCACGCTTCTTTGTCGTAACGACTGCCAATTTATAACCGCTCTGCTTCAACGTTTGAACGGTTTCATACACCCCGTCAAATTGTGTGACAAGCAAATCATGGTTCCTCCAATTATGCTCCCGATAGTAAGCGATCATTTCATCCACTTGTTTTGGATCAATGGAAGAAAAAGTATCGACCAAAGTCGGTCCGATAAATGGAATAATATCTTCCCGATTGAACTTTCCGGGACAAAAGTGGTTTAAAGTTTCCGTAAAAGAGGCGATGATCAATTCATTTGTATTGATCAACGTCCCATCAAGATCAAATAATAATGTAGTTATGTTACTGTTCATATACAGCTCCCTTTCTCTGTACCCTGTCAGTCCGATTCCATATATACGCAACGGCCATCGTTAAAACAATGGCAGTGAGTAGCCGAATAAGCAACAACGGCAAGACTGGAATCCCCAGCGGAATAAAAATCAGTGTGTCTTCTACAACAGCATGGCAGGCAACTAAAAAGATGAACGCAATCGTCATATCCTTCTTCGAAACATTATCTTCTTTAGCGGCTTGAATCATTACGCCCGCCCCATATGCCAAACCGAGAGTCAGGCCTGTAACGAAAGGCATGGAAGCATTCGGCTTCATCCCCAGGACCTTCATGAAGGGAGCCAGGGCTTTCGAGAAGGCTTCCAGCCATTTTAAATCTTTCATGATTTGAACCGCCACCATGAGCGGAATAACGATGACCGCCAGCTGACCGATTCCTGAAAGGGCTTGGAGGACACCATGTAGGAGGATTGCACCTGCTCCGTTAATCTCTGCAGCCTCCCCAATAGCCACTCCTTGGGCCATTTCAGATCCGCCCTGCCAGACAAGATTGATGACGATCGCTGATAAAAGGGCAAGCCCGATCCGTACTGTTAGGATGATCCACAGCTTGACACCGGTTTTCATCGCCACACCTGACTCGATCAATAAATTATGTGAAAAAGATAGCATCATAGCGATAATAAAAACTTCCTTCACAGTCAAATCAAGTGTTAATATGCCAGCGATCGCCGCGTATAAATTCAGGAAATTCCCTAACACAAGCGGAATTGCCGCATCCCCTGGAAGACCGATGAGATTCATCAAAGGCGCTATCAAGTTAATGATGTATGGCAATACAGGCGTATATTGAAGCACAGTGACGATCAAAGTGACTGGAAATATCACTTTCCCCAAAGACCAAGTTGTGTTCAAGCCTGAAAGAAGTCCCTTTTTAATCGAATCTACTATCACTATGCCCTCTCCCTTTACACATATTCCCTATGCATCTAAATATCGTTTGTTTGCATGCCCGCTGACCCTTCTATAGACCACTAAAGCAATGGCTACAACTACCAACACAATCGAGATCACTTGTGCGATACGCAGTGACTCCGTCAGCATCAAACTATCCGTCCGCAATCCTTCAATGTAATAACGGCCGATGGAATACCATATTACATAGGTTAAAAATAGTTCCCCCCTGCGCAAGTTCACTTTCCGTAAACTTAAGAGGATAATGACACCAGCGATATTCCAAATCGATTCATACAAAAAGGTCGGGTGATAGTACGTACCGTTTATGTACATTTGATTGATGATGAATTCAGGCAAATGCATATTTTCCAGGAATGATCTTGTTATTTCTCCCCCATGCGCTTCCTGATTCATGAAATTACCCCAACGGCCAATCGCCTGCCCCAACAATAAGCTCGGTGCAGCAATATCCGCCAGCTTCCAGAATGAGACTTTCTTGACCTTGGCAAAGACGATGGCAGTCAGCACCGATCCAATCAACGCACCATGTATGGCAATTCCGCCATTCCATATTTTTATGATATCCCCCGGGTTTTGTGAATAGTACTCCCATTGGAAGATCACATAATAAATACGGGCACAAATGATCGCGATTGGGACAGCAAACAAAATCATATCCGTAAATATTTCCTTATCAAGACCTCTTCGCTCTGATTCCCTCAAAGCGATAATAAGACCCAATAACACACCGAAACCGATGATCAGTCCATACCAATGTACCTGGATGGGGCCTAGATCTATCGCGATTGGATTCAGCGGCTGTATTCCTTGTTCCATTTTGTCCCCTCTTTTCCTATAACCTTTTAAAATTCATCATGTTCCGGATCTGCAATGGCATGGTTCAAGCGATCTGAAAACTGTTCCGCAGCATTTACACCCATTCGTTTCAGGCGGTAATTCATGGCTGCCACTTCAATGATAACTGCTAAATTTCGCCCTGGACGGACAGGTACGGTAATTTTCGTCACTTCCGTATCGATGATTTTCATTTTTTCTTCATCAAGACCAACCCGGTCATACTGCTTGTTTTTTTCCCATAGTTCCAGATTGATGACAATTGAGATCTTTTTATTGCTTCGGACTGCCCCAGCTCCAAAAAGTGTCATTACATTTATGATTCCCAATCCTCTTATTTCAAGAAGATGTTCGATTAAATCTGGGGCATTCCCTACTAGCGTATCTTGGTCTTCCTGCCTGATTTCGACGCAGTCATCGGCTACGAGACGATGACCCCGTTTCACCAATTCCAGGGCTGTCTCACTTTTACCGACTCCGCTTTTCCCGGTGATCAACACCCCTAACCCATAGATATCCACCAATACACCATGAACAGCAGTAGTTGGTGCCAACCTGCTTTCAAGGAAATTGGTCAGACGGCTGTATAACCTTGTTGTCTTCATATTAGATCTCATCACAGGAACGGATTCCCGCTCAGAAGCTTCGATCAATTCTATCGGCACTTCCTGACCACGCGTAATGATGATGCCTGGAGTAAAGTCCCTGCACAACTCTTCCATCCTCTGTATTCGCTCCGGTTCATTCAACCGATTAAAAAAGGACATCTCCGTCATACCTAAAAGCTGTACTCGATCCGCGGGATAATAATCAAAAAAACCGGCTATTTCAAGTCCGGGACGAGATAAATCACTCGTGACTATTGGTCGGTTAATTCCTTCTTCCCCACTGATAAGTTCTAGACCGAACGCTTCTACTATATCCTTTGTACGGACTTTTGCCATATATCTTTCCTCCTTTTGGAGCGTTGCTATTTTTCGAGATACTTTTTCTATTTTAGCATTTTTCTGTTAATAACCAAACAAAGCATTATCGATTTATTGTTTTTTTATTCACTGCACCCGGATTATGAAAGCGGGAAGGTCTCCGTGAACAGGAAAGAGATGAGATGAAACTACATGAATCCTAAGAAAGCCCGCAAGTTTATATTGGCGGGCTCACTTTGTACACAAAAGGCATCAGAAAACGTATCTTTCATCAAATGATGTTCCCAAACCAACTCCAAAGCAACACCTTCAACTCCTTAGTTATAATTTCTATCCAAATTGTACAAGCCCTAAAAAAATGTAGGCAAACTCGATTTTCACCGAGTTTGCCTACATTCAGAGCCCGCCAGTTATATCAGCGTGCTTTCTTTTTCTTCAGGAAACCGTTATCGCTGCCGTCTTGGTTTCTGCAAAAACATGGAGCACAGGAACCTCTTCCTTAACCGTCTTAAACTTAAGGACCTTCTGAACCACATCACTTTTCTCTTCGATGATGGTCATCCCTTCCAAAGTTACATTAAAGCTTCCTAAATTTGATTTCAACTCTCCTTCGATCGCCTTACCTGTTGGCAGGGTCAGCTGGACTTTTCCAGTGATTGACTTAGCATGGATCGAATCGCAATCCATCCCTGAATTCGTACAGATGATTTCCCCATTGAAAGTTTGGACATCCAATTTCTTGAAGTATCCATCGGCATTAATCGCTCCATTCAGGGTCTCGGCTTCCAAGTCATTAAAGTTGGTATCCGCAATGGTGATCATCCCGTTAGCTGTTTCAAGCTCACACGAATCACCCGTACCCTGCATGATATGAATGGCACCATTCGCCGTCTTCGCTTTAAGGTTCTCTGATTTCAATGATTCAGTCGTGATTGCGCCATTGAACATCCTTATATGGATATCCTCATATTCCTTCCTTGGAATGTACATGATCGTATCAACCTTTATGGATTTTTCACGAACCTTGAACCTCAATTTTCCATTTTCAATAGTGAAATCGACTTCTTCCAAAAAGTTCTTCCTAGCTTCTTCTATATCTTCCACACGGTATACCTTAGCTTCGCATTCAACCCTGACATCATTATGGTCCCATGCGGCGATTTTTATTTTCCCATTTGCTATATCCACATCAACTTCATTCAGGAAATCATGATCATGCTGGAAAATATGACTGACCTCCACAGATTTCCCAAAATTGAAATCAAGGTCCGTTTCTTTGATTTTCTTAAAAGCACTTTCAACGAAATCAATAATCTTTTCTTTCGATGACTGGATATTCTTCTTAAACGTATCCTGAGTGCTTCCCTCGCTTTTCTTATCCACGACTACCGTCGATAATTCATTTTGCAATTTCTGCTCTTTAGCTTCACTTTCCTGACTGGCTTTATCTAATTCTTCCAATAAGCCCATGGCTTCTTCCGCTGATAACTTTCCATCCTGAATCATTTCTAAGATTTTCTTTCTTTCCTCCTGCATGAACATTCCTCGCTTTCTTCTATCATTTTATTCATACATACGCCCAGATATCTAAAAAGTTTCATAAATACCGTTTTTCCCATCATTCGACAAAGGGAAATGACAATTTCCGAAAAGGGAGATGTATGATTTCCCCGGAAATATCTTGTTTTCCTATTCTTTAATCAAATGATTGATTAAATGCGCACCGTCATTTTTCTACAAAAAAACAAGCCTGATGGCTTGTTCCAGACTGTAGATAAACTTGAAGAAAAGCCGGTTTGCCTACAGTTTTTTATAATAACCGTTCCAAATGATTTCAGAAATCCGCTCCCTTTCCGCCGACTGTCTGCCAAGCCTCCTCGACGCAAGCGCCTGTGGGGTCTTGGCTAGCCAGTTATTCGGCAGGAGTGTTGCAAATTTCTTCAATCCAATAAGGATTACAGTTAAAAAACATGAAGGATAATCTAGTCTTATCTTAAAATCATGTCTCGGGATGACGTTCCGAACCTCTGATTGTAGACAGATTCTAAGAAAAGCCGGTTTGCCTACAGTTTTTTATAAAAACCATTCCAATTGATTTCAGAAATCCGCTCTTTTTCCGCCGACTGTCTGCCAAGCCTCCTCGACGCAAGCGCCTGTGGGGTCTTGGCTAGCCAGTTATTCGGCAGGAGTGTCGCAAATTTCTTCAATCCAATGGATTACAGTAAAAAAACATGAAGGATAATCTAGTCTTTTTTTTAATGATGGTTCGGAATGAGACCGTTCCGAACCCCCTTTTTTCTACAAACAGAAACAAGCCTGATGGCTTGTTCTTTTAAGCATGTTCATGCTGAGTTTCTTTTTCTTCAATCCAATTTTCCATACGAATTTGATCACGGGTAAGTACAGGTTTTAAGTATTTTCCCGTATACGATTCGGAAACTTCACATATTTTTTCAGGTGTTCCATAAGTGACGATTGTTCCGCCCTTATCTCCGCCTTCCGGTCCCAGGTCAATAATATGGTCCGCCGTCTTGATGACATCCAGATTATGCTCGATCACCAGAACTGTATCCCCATTGTCAACCAGCCGCTGCAGAACCTGGAGCAGCCTTGCTATATCGTGGACATGAAGTCCGGTAGTTGGTTCATCCAAGATATAAAAGGAGCGCCCAGTGGAACGGCGATGCAATTCAGAAGCAAGTTTCACCCTTTGCGCTTCACCGCCTGATAAAGTGGTAGCAGGCTGTCCAAGCTTGATATAACCCAAACCAACATCATAAATCGTTTGTAGCTTCCGTTTGATTTTTGGGATATTTTCAAAGAAACTAACGCCTTCCTCAACTGTCATATCGAGGATGTCGGAAATGTTTTTCCCTTTATATTTCACTTCAAGAGTTTCCCGGTTATAACGTTTCCCATGACAGATTTCACATGGGACATAGACATCTGGAAGAAAATGCATTTCAATCTTGATAATGCCATCACCTCGGCATGCTTCACAACGGCCGCCCTTCACATTGAAACTGAACCTTCCTTTTTTATAACCGCGGATTTTCGCTTCATTAGTCGAGGCAAATACATCACGAACATCATCGAATACACCCGTGTAGGTAGCTGGATTCGATCGTGGGGTTCTGCCGATCGGTGATTGATCAATATCAATGACTTTATCTAAATGCTCAATTCCCTTGATCTCACGGAAATCGCCTGGTCTGGCTTTTGCCCTATTCAGCTTTTGAGCCAACGATTTATGGAGGATCTCATTCACTAATGTACTTTTCCCTGATCCAGAGACTCCTGTAACGGCTGTAAAGACTCCAAGTGGGAATTTCACATTAACGTTTTTCAAATTATTTTCCTTGGCACCTTTTATTTCAATGACACGGCCATCATTTTTCCGGCGTTCCAATGGCAATGGAATGAATTTCTTCCCTGCTAAATATTGGCCCGTTAAGGATTTAGGGTTATTCATGACCTCTTCCGGAGTACCAGCGGCCACTATTTCCCCTCCATGCGCTCCTGCTCCAGGACCAACATCAATCAAATAGTCCGCAGCAATCATCGTATCTTCATCATGCTCGACAACAATCAGGGTGTTCCCGATTTCGCGCATATTCTTCAATGTTTCGATCAATCGATCGTTATCCCTCTGATGCAGCCCTATTGAAGGTTCATCCAAAATATAGAGTACTCCCGTCAATCGGGAACCGATCTGCGTAGCCAATCGTATACGCTGCGCTTCACCGCCTGATAATGTTCCCGCTGCCCTGCTCAACGTCAAATATTCCAAACCTACATTAGCCAGGAAACCGAGCCGCTCACGAATTTCACGTAAAATCAATCTCGCAATTGCAGCTTCCTTTTCAGTCAAATCAAGCTCATCGAAAAATACTAACGCATCTTCCACTGATAAAGCTGTCGTTTCACTTATATGGACCCCTTGAATGAGCACGGAAAGACTCTCTTTTTTTAATCGATGACCCTTACAGGTCGGACAGTGATGTTCTGACATATATTTCTGCATTTGCTCACGAATATAGTCTGAACTCGTCTCCTTGAAGCGCCTTTCGATGTTTCTTAACACTCCTTCAAAAGGAATATATCCTTCTTGCACTCTTCCAAAATCATTTTTATAGCGGAAATGAATCTTATCTTTACCTGAACCAAGCAAGACCTTATCCATCTTCTCTTCCGGTAAATCTTTAACGGGCACATCCATATCTATCCCATAATGGTTGGCTACCGCTTCAAGGAGCTGCGGATAATATTGAGAACTCGTCGGCTCCCATGGTGCAATCGCATGTTGGCGGAGGCTTAATTCGTTATTCGGGATGACCAGATCACGGTCCACCTCAAGCCTCGCCCCCAAGCCATCACAATCTGGGCATGCCCCAAATGGGCTATTGAAGGAGAACATTCTCGGCTCTAACTCTTCAATCGAAAATCCGCAGTATGGACAAGCATGATGTTCACTGAACAGCAGCTCTTCCTCACCCATGACGTCAATGATGACTTTGCCTTCGCCAAGCTGCAAAGCACTTTCCAATGAATCTGCGAGCCGCGCCATGATACCCTCTTTAATGACGATCCGGTCTATGATGACTTCAATTGAATGCTTTTTATTCTTTTCGAGAGTGATCTCCTCGCTGAGATCATGCATTTCCCCATTCACACGAATGCGGACATATCCTTGTTTCTTAACTTCCTCCAAGACTTTTGCATGTGTCCCTTTTCTGCCCGAGACAAGCGGTGCCAATACCTGAAGCTTGGTTCGTTCAGGGTAATCAAGAATGCGGTCCACCATTTGCTCAATCGTTTGTGAGGTGATTTCAATATTATGGATCGGACAGGTCGGCCTGCCGACCCGTGCAAATAACAGCCTTAAATAATCATAGATCTCCGTAACAGTCCCTACGGTTGAACGAGGATTTCGACTGGTCGTTTTCTGGTCTATGGAAATGGCTGGTGACAAACCTTCGATCGCATCGACATCCGGTTTATCCACTTGGCCTAAGAATTGACGAGCATAAGCGGACAGTGATTCTACATAACGTCTTTGCCCTTCTGCATAAATCGTATCAAAAGCCAAGGAAGACTTTCCAGATCCGGATAATCCGGTCAGTACAACAAGTTTGTCTCTCGGTATCGTGATATCAATATTCTTTAAATTGTTGGCCCTGGCGCCTTTTATCACAATTTTATCCATTGCCATGTTTCGTCACCCTTCCGCTTTCAACTCTAGTAATAAATCACGCAGCTCGGCAGCTCGCTCGAAATCCAGTGCCTTTGCCGCTTCCTTCATTTCTTTTTCCATGCTCTCCATCACTTTTAAACGCTCTTTTTTAGGGAGCTTCGCGAGGCTTGGTGCAAGGTCTTCTTTATACTCTTCGCCTTCTTCGGCTACATGAGTCGCCCTTATGGAGTCACGGATATCCTTTTGAATGGTTTGAGGCATTATTCCATGCTCTTTATTATAATCTTCCTGGATTTCACGGCGCCGCCTCGTTTCATTGATGGCAAGTTCCATCGAATTCGTGATGCGGTCTGCATACATGATGACGTGACCGTTGGCATTACGGGCTGCACGGCCCATTGTTTGAATAAGCGAACGTTCCGAGCGAAGGAACCCTTCCTTATCGGCATCCAGAATGGTCACCAACGACACTTCCGGTATATCCAGGCCTTCCCTTAAAAGGTTGATTCCAACGAGTACATCATATTTGCCCATTCGAAGTTCCCGGATGATTTCTATCCTTTCCAAGGTCTTCACTTCCGAATGAAGATATTGGACCTTGATGCCGATTTCCTTTAAATAATCAGTTAAATCTTCGGACATCTTTTTCGTCAAGGTCGTAATGAGCACACGCTCGTTCTTTTTGACGCGCTCCTGTATTTCACCGATCATGTCATCTATCTGCCCTTCAATCGGCCGCACTTCTACCGTCGGATCCAGCAATCCGGTAGGACGGATGATCTGCTGAACCATTTCTGGCGTATGTTCGAGTTCATATGGTCCCGGAGTTGCAGAAACGAATATGGATTGATGTACCTTTTTTTCAAATTCTTCAAATCTTAGCGGGCGGTTATCTTTTGCAGACGGCAGACGGAAGCCATGATCGACGAGCACTTGCTTCCGCGCCTGATCTCCATTGAACATTCCGCGGATTTGCGAAAGGGTTACGTGTGATTCGTCCACGACCAATAGGAAGTCCTCTGGAAAGTAATCCATTAAAGTGTATGGTGTCGCACCTGAGGGACGAAGGGTTAAATGGCGGGAATAGTTCTCGATCCCTGAACAAAAGCCCATTTCCCGCATCATTTCCAAATCATAACGGGTCCGCTGCTCCAAGCGCTGTGCTTCAAGGAGTTTTTCATCTTCCCTTAATTCCTTCAATCGCTCTTCCAGTTCCGTTTCGATATTTTGAATGGCTATCCGCATTTTCTCTTCGCGGGTTACGAAGTGGGAAGCCGGGAAAATCGCGATATGTTCCCGTTCACCAGTAATTTCACCAGTCAGGGCATCGACTTCACGGATGCGGTCAATCTCATCCCCGAAAAACTCGACCCGTACGCAATGTTCATCACGTGAAGCCGGGAAAATTTCGACCACGTCGCCGCGAACGCGGAAGGTCCCCCGTTGGAAAGCAATATCATTCCTCTCATATTGAATATCCACGAGTCTGTGCAGCAAGGCATTCCGGTCTATTTCCATGCCTGTTCGGAGGGAAACAACCATCTCCCCGTACTCTTCAGGGGAACCGAGCCCATATATGCACGAAACACTGGCAATGATGATGACATCTTTCCTTTCGAACAAAGATGAGGTTGCCGAGTGACGCAGTTTATCGATTTCATCATTGATGCTTGCATCTTTTTCGATGAATGTATCCGTGGATGGAACATAAGCCTCTGGCTGGTAGTAATCATAATAGCTAACGAAGTATTCAACGGCATTATTAGGGAAGAACTCTTTGAACTCACTGTAAAGCTGCCCTGCCAACGTTTTATTGTGGGCAATGACAAGAGTCGGTTTATTGATTCTTTGAATCACATTGGAAACGGTGAACGTTTTCCCTGTCCCCGTTGCCCCCAATAGCGTCTGCATTTCCTTGCCTTCCTTAATCCCTTCGACCAGCATTTCAATCGCTGCCGGTTGATCTCCTTGAGGAGAGTATTTTGAGACTAACTCAAACTTATCCTTCACCAAGCATAGCCTCCTATTGAAATATTTTTATATGAAAACGGGACATGCCTATATCCCTTCTATTTATTCCGGTTTAATAAAGCATATATACACATTCTACCACATTAGCCTTAAAACAAACCAGCAATAAGCGAACATCCATTCTATTTTTGTTTTATGGAATTCATGATGTGTTGAGGGGAATGACATGTTTGAGTACAAAAAAAGCACCTTTAGTGTCAGGCGCTCTTGGATGTACGTTTCATCATTCTTTTTGATAACCAAAATCCAACTGTCAGGGATAAGGCATCGACGATGATCAATAAGTTTGTATGCGTATAACCTTTATATGCAGAAGCTGTAATCAAGGCAACAGTTAAAACAAGGCCCACGACATTGTTATAGGTGACTCTTGAAAATAGCATGACAAGTAGACAAGGAAGGAAAAGGGCAGAAAGAATTTTAATCATTTTTTCATCTCCTTTATAAGAGAAAAATAGAGTAGTTTCAGTTTAAATGATTATCAAGTTTTTTGCCAATCAATTTCCTACTTGATTTTCAAGGCATCATCAGAAGAGCATTCCACATATCCTCCAATTATGCCCATAAAAAAAAGAGGCAAACCCCTTTAAAGGGAAGTTTGCTTCTTTTCAGCCCACTCAATATGGATCCGCTTCATGTCCTTTTCTAACGGCGTCCTCAGGGTTATCCGTCCCACCCAGAGGTTTTGAAGAGTCCGTATGTTCAGAAGCCGCGGCCAGTCCCTCTTTCAATCTGCGGCCATACTCTTCATCGGCCTCTTCGGCAAGAGCTATCATTTTTTCCTGAATGCGCTTGTCGGCAGGAGCCAATGCCGCCACTAAATTGGAAATTAAATCGTCTTTTTCCCAATCCTCGAATTCACGGAATGTTTCACCAGCCTGTTTCGTATTGTTTTGGCGATCGATTGTCTCACGAACAAGTTTCCCTTCCACCATAGGTGTATACTCCTTGCCCGTCTGCTTGGCTTCTTTCAAGCCGCCGACAGTTGATGGTTCGTAGTTGATGTGGGGGCTTTGGCTGCCTCTGCCAACTTCATATTGCATCTGTCCGCCAGTCTGATTCGTGGCTGTTGGTTTCTTTGGAGCATTAATCGGCAATTGCAGATAATTCGCACCAACACGGTGGCGCTGTGTATCGGAATAAGAGAATGTACGTCCCTGTAACATCTTGTCATCAGAAAAGTCCAGTCCATCCACTAGGACACCGGTGCCGAATGCAGCCTGTTCTACTTCAGTGAAATAGTCTTCAGGGTTTTTATTCAAAACCATCGTACCGACATGCAGCCATGGGAACTCATCTTTCGGCCAGATTTTCGTATCATCCAGCGGATCAAAATCCAACTCAGGATGATCATCATCACTCATGATCTGTACGTTGAGATCCCATTCAGGATAGTCCCCGCGTTCGATCGCTTCATATAGATCCTGTGTGGCATGATTGAAATTCGTAGCTTGAATTTCATTTGCCTCTTGCTGTGTCAGGTTCTTGATCCCTTGTTTCGGTTCCCAATGATACTTGACAAGCACCGCTTTCCCTTCCTCATTGACCCATTTATAAGTATTGACCCCTGACCCTTGCATCATGCGGTAGTTAGCTGGAATGCCCCATGGGGAAAACACAAAGGTAATCATATGGAATGTTTCAGGTGAGCTCGAGCAAAAATCGAAAATCCTCCTGCCGTCCTGAATGTTCGTGACCGGATCGGGTTTGAAGGCATGAATCAAATCCGGGAATTTCATGGCATCACGGATAAAGAAAATTTTCAGGTTATTGCCTACAAGATCCCAGTTTCCATCCTCCGTATAAAATTTAACCGCAAATCCCCTGGGATCACGTAACGTTTCCGGGGACGTCCCTCCATGAATAACAGATGAAAATCTCACGAATACCGGGGTTTTTTTACCTTCTTCCTGAAAAACCTTCGCTCTCGTATATTTTGAAATAGGCTCTTCCCCCGCTTTACCGGTCGGAACGAAATAACCATGTGCACCTGCACCACGGGCGTGCACCACCCGTTCAGGGATACGCTCCCTATCGAAGTGGCTGATCTTTTCCAGGAAATCATAGTTCTCAAGTGTACTAGGTCCTCTGTTTCCTACAGTTCTAAGACTCTGGTTATTCGTTACCGGGTGCCCTTGCCTGTTCGTTAATGTTTCTTTCGATTCATCATTTGGTTTTTTGGATTTATCAGACAAAAATATACCTCCTCTGTTAATAAAAGCCACAATACTAGTATACTTTCCCCTTTTCCCTATATTTCACTCTTCAATCTTCAAATTTAATTGAAATTAGTTAAATTCCCCCTATATATCGCTGATCATATGTTTATGCCATTAACAACTGGTGTAAATCATATAATGATAAGTAAGCTTTGAAGCATTTAGTAGAAACATGGAGGAAGCATACCCATTTTTGTATATGACAACAGCGCTCCATTATAATGAACTAAGGATAAAATATTCAAAAAGCGGGGTGCCTTCATTGGACGAATCAATTTTAGGAAGACTTGGCAGGATGATGACTGGAAAAACCGGTCGTTGGGTTGTCATTGCTGTATGGATAATTGCAGCAATCGCATTAACCTTCACATTGCCTGCCGTAAATGATCGAACAGCAAATAATGCCGCAGACTTGCCCGAAGACTCACCTTCTGTCATGGCTGATGAACTTATTAAAGAAGAGTTTCCAAAATCCTCTGGATTACCTGCCCTCCTTACATGGCATCGGGAAAGTGGACTGACAGAGGCCGACTTGGCTGAAATCCAGTACCTTTCCAAAGAACTGACAGATAACCCATTGACACAGCAATCTTTTTTACCGCCGCTTCATGAAATTCCGTTGCCTGCTCTTCAAGGATCGGTTTCAGAAGATGGAACGACTTTCGTACAGCCGCTTTTCTTTAAAGAAAAGACCGAGACTGAAATTCTCGAAAAAAATCTTGAAAGCATTAATGAGAAAGTATCGGAACGCATTGGATCTGACCCATTCAAGGTCCCGACAGATTCAGATGAATTATCCCTTCGAGTGACAGGCCCTGTAGGAATATCCGTCGATGCAACCGGTTTATTTTCAGGTGCTGATTTCAAATTGCTATTAGCGACAGTAATACTTGTACTTGTCGTCTTATTACTTATTTACCGCTCCCCGCTTTTAGCCATCATTCCTCTAATCGGAGTAGGCTTCGCCTATATTGTCACGAGCCCTATTCTTGGATTCATGGCAGACCATGGTTGGATTACAGTCGATTCACAGGCAATTTCAATAATGACCGTATTATTATTCGGTGCCGGAACGGATTATTGTCTATTTTTAATTTCTCACTACAGAAGTGAATTAAGGAATCATGAAAGCAAACGGAAAGCCATGATCGCCGCATTTAAAGATTCATCAGGCGCCATTGCGATGAGCGGACTTACGATCGTCATCTCCCTGCTAACATTGCTTGTAGCCAAATACGGAGCCTACCACCGTTTCGCTGTACCATTCAGCTTGTCCATTTTAATCATGATGCTGGCAGCTTTAACACTTGTACCGGCATTGCTTTCTGTATTCGGAAGGGCTTCCTTCTTCCCGATCGTTCCGCGTACTCCTGAAATGGAAGAAGCACGGGCTAAGAAAAAGGGAAAAGCCGTCAAAAAGCATAAAGGTGGCCGCATCGGTAAATGGCTTGGTCATATCGTCACGACCAAGCCATGGACTGTCATTCTTACATGCCTGATCATCTTCAGTGTTTTAGCTGGATATTCTTCACAAATAAAATATTCATATGATATTCTCTCTTCCTTCCCTGAAGATATGAACTCCCGTGAAGGCTATTCTGTCATTTCCGACTCGTACTCACCGGGCGAACTGGCACCAGCCACAGTGGTTATCGATACGGATGGTGAAGATATCGATTTAGCGCCGGCATTAGAGAGGATGAATATTGTTGAAAGTGTTGCCGATCCAGTCACAAGTAAATCCAATAAAGATCTGCAATCCTACGACGTCACATTCAACTTGAACCCATATGCTATCGAGGCCATTGATTCCATTCCGGAAATCCGCACAATGGCGGAGAAAGAATTGAAGGCCGCCAATATATCTTCCGTTGATGAAAAGGTTTGGATTGGCGGGCAAACTGCGACGCAATTCGATAAAAGGGATACCGTAAAATCCGATGAGTTCATGATCATCCCGATCATCATCGTCCTGATTTCCCTGCTCCTCTTAGCCTACTTGCGATCTGTGACAGCCATGGTGTATTTAATGGGGACAGTCATTCTCTCATTCTTTGCAGCAATGGGCTTAGGTTGGATAATCCTGCACTATTTCATGGGTGTCGATGCCATAGAGGGGACAATTCCACTTTATTCTTTCGTATTCCTGGTTGCGCTTGGAGAGGATTATAACATTTTCATGGTTTCAAGCATTTGGCGTAAGAAAGAAACGATGCCAATCCAGCAGGCCATCAGAAAGGGCGTTGCCGAAACAAGCGGTGTCATCACTTCGGCCGGAATAATCTTGGCAGCGACTTTTTCCGTTCTAGCCACACTTCCGATTCAAGTATTGGTTCAATTCGGGCTCATTACTGCTCTTGGTGTGTTAATGGACACATTCATTGTGCGCCCGTTCCTTGTTCCTGCAATCACCGCCCTACTTGGCCGCCGTGCTTTTTGGCCGAGTAAAGTGACCAATCATGAAGAGAAAGAACATGTCAATTAATTAAGGTGTCAGCTTTATTCTCCTTTCTAAGAGAAAACCCTGTGCTCCATAAATGCACAGGGTTTGAGTTTGTAGACAAAAGGGTTTTACCTAAAATTTTAAAACAAAGTTGATTGGAACGGAAGGTGCGAGACTCTTGCGGGAAAAGCACGTCGAGGGGAGACCCCGCAGGCGCAAGGCGCCAAGGAGGCTCCCGGACCGCCCGCGGAAAGCGAGTGCCTGGAGTGGAAATCGACGTTCGAGGTTTTATAAACCTTCATAAAAACTAAGACAAACTTGATTTTCATCGAGTTTGTATACAGTCTGAAAACCCTGTGCTCCATAAATGCACAGGGTTTTTCATGTTTTCAAAATTAAGGAAAACTTTCAGTTGACACTATTGCTTCCACCTCTTATAATTACATTAAGTTAAGATATCTCAAATTAAAGATATATAAATTCAAGATTAATAATCAGGAGGAATAAACATGACAAATACAAAATGGACAGTCGACCCGACTCACAGTGCTATTGAATTTTCCGTAAAACATATGATGATCGCAAAAGTAAAAGGAAGTTTTAATAAGTTCGATGCAAGCATTCTAGCAAACCCATTGGATCTAACAACTGCAGAAATCGATTTTACCGTTGATGTGGCCAGTATTGACACACGCAATGCAGACCGGGATAATCACTTGCGTTCCGCTGACTTCTTTGATGTAGAAAACAATCCTACTTTAACATTCAAATCAACAAAAATCGTGAAAACGGATGAAGATGAATACGATGTAACCGGAAATGTGACTCTTAATGGAATCACACAAGAAGAAACTTTCAGCATCACCTTCGAAGGCCAAGGGAAAGATCCATGGGGAAATGAAAAAGCTGGATTTAGCGGAAAAGGGAAAGTCAAACGCAGTGATTATGGGCTAACCTATAACGCGGCATTAGAAACAGGCGGCGTACTGATCGGCGATCAAATCACGCTTACCATTGAAATCGAAGCAGCTAAAGAAGCTTAATGAAAAGAAGCAGCAGCCATCCCTAGGATGACTGCTGCTTTCTACAATTATCGGATTTACGAATTCCTCGTTTTATATAGTAAATAAATGAAGTATGGTGCCCCGATGCTCGCTGTGAAGACACCAGCCGGTATTTCCAAAGGTGAGAATAAGGTCCGTCCAATTAAATCCGCCACCATAACCAGGATGCCACCAAGCAAAGCTGAAGTGGGCAGTAACACTCCAAAACTCGAGCCAACCAGCCTTCTGGCCATGTGGGGTGCCATTAATCCCACAAATCCTATTCCGCCGGCAAATGCCGTGGAACCACCAATCAAGGCCGTGCTGATCATCAATAATGCAAACCGCTGTTTTTGGACATGTCCCCCAAGCCCCGTTGCAAGGTCATCGCCTAGCTCCTGTAAATTAATATTCCTGGCATACAGGAAGGCTATTAACAGGAATAGAATCGTCCATGGTGCCAGTACAGCGATATTATTCCAGGTGGAGTTAGACACTGACCCCGTGATCCAAAGGTTGGCCTGGCTCGCTTGATAGACTGGGCCAAGAATCATCATCATCGTAGTGAGTGCCTTCATTAAAGCCATCACCCCAATCCCGATCAACACAAGCCTTATCGGGGGAACTCCATTTTTCCAGGCTAAAGAATAAACAAGAAAGGCCACGACCGTCGCCCCAATGAATGCAGCTAACGGCAGCCAATTGATGCTCACCGTTAAAGAATGATTCTTATCGCTAAAAATGGCCAGGAATCCAACGACCGCTACAGTCGCTCCTCCTGTTATCCCCAAGATATCCGGCGAAGCAAGCGGATTTCGAATCATCCCTTGAAGGATTCCTCCAGCTACTGCAAGGCCCATCCCTACTAACAGGGCAACAATTATTCTAGGCAGGCGGAAAGATTGGATAATAAGCCGATCGCTCTCCGTCCCCCCTCCAATAAAGACCTGGAGGACACTTAACGGATTTATATTCATTTCACCCACTCCAGTACTGATCACAAACACTAGTGAAGTGACTAAAAATAATATGAAAATCACGATCATAGCTTTTTTATCCATCAAGAATGATATTTTTTCATTAAATAAACGAAAGCTCTTATATGACTTCATCGGCCGCTGAACCCCTTTCTAGCTATGTAAATAAAGAATGGGGTCCCGATTATGGCTGTCATGACTCCAACCGGAACTTCTCGAGGCATCAGGATATACCTGGATATGACGTCGGCTGCAATCAAAAGCACCGCCCCGAAAAGCCCAGAGAACGGAATCAACCAGCGATGATCGATGCCAACTATAGAACGGGTAAGATGCGGAACGACGATTCCTATAAAGCCAATCGGACCCGCAACCGCCACTGATCCGCCAGCGAGCAGTATAATTGCCAGCCCCAGGACCAGTTTAAGGAAAACTATATTCAGTCCAAGGCCTTTTGCAACATCTTCACCCATTGATAACACATTCATTTTACCGGACATAATCAAGGCAAGGCCCCAACCTACGACAAGATAAGGCAGGACGGCAATTAAATTGTCTAAACTTCTGCCGGAAACCGATCCAGCAAGCCAGAACAAAACTTGATCTAATAGTGCCTCATTGGAAACAAGAAGACCTTGTGTAAGTGAAGCTACCATGGCCGTCATGGCTGCACCAGCCAATGTCAGCTTCATCGGTGTTAAGCCGCCGCGTCCCATGCTTCCAATCATATATATGCTTATCGCGGCTATGGCCGCCCCTATGAATGACAGCCATGTGAATACTTGAAGATTGCTTATCCCAAAAACGGTGACCCCAGTGACAACCGCCAATCCCGCCCCGGCGTTGACCCCGAATATATCTGGAGAGGCCAGGGGGTTTTTAGTTAGCGTTTGCATCAAAACCCCCGAGATGGCTAAACTTGCACCAATTGCCGAAGCGATCAGGGCACGCGGAAGTCTTACTGATTGAATGACAATGTGTTCATTGGTCCCATTGAAATGGGTAAAAGCATCGATGGCCATTTTCCAGGTTGTATCTGTATAACCGTATACAATGCTTGAGCACAGTAAAAACAGCAGCAAAATAATGGTAATGAACAGCCCCATCCATTTCTGCCATGTATATTTTAATAACATATCCAGTTACCTTTCCAATCACGTTTGTATAGTAATATTTTACTGGTGGTAATGGGATTATGTCAACGAATTTGAGAATCATTTTCATTTATATATTGACAGAAAAGTATATTCATTTTATGATGATGCTGTTAAGTGCGAATGATTATCATTTGCTGAAAAATTGGGAGGGATACATAGATGTTTAGATTTAAGTCATTATTAACGATTTTTACAATATTTGCAGTCTTTCTTCTAGCAGCTTGCGGGAATTCGGATGATAAAGCCGATGGAAATAAAGCTGAAGACAAGAAAGAAGATAAAAGTTACACAATTGAGCATGCCATGGGCACTACCGAGTTGAAAGAAACGCCTAAAAGGGTGGTCGTTTTAACAAATGAAGGTACTGAGGCATTGCTTGCTTTAGGAATTAAACCTGTTGGTGCCGTTCAATCATGGCTTGGTGACCCTTGGTACGACCATATTAAAGATGATATGGATGGGGTCGAAGTTGTTGGGGTTGAACATGAAGTTAACTTAGAAAAAATCGCATCACTGAAGCCTGACTTGATTATCGGAAGCAAGATACGCCAAGAGGCTGTATATGATAAATTAAGTGCAATCGCCCCTACCGTCTTTTCGGAAACGCTTAGAGGAGATTGGAAAGAAAACTTTAAACTATATGCAAAAGCCGTTAACCTTGAAGATAAAGGGAACGACGTAATTGCAGAATTCGATAAACACACAGAAGATCTTAAAGCTAAATTGGGTGATAAAGTAAATCAAGAAGTTTCCATTGTTCGTTTCATGGCTGGAACTACTCGTATTTATTACACAGATTCATTCTCTGGAGTGATTTTCGATCAATTAGGATTTAAACGTGCAGAACAACAGAAGGAACTTTTCACTGCAGACAATAAATTAGGTAACCTTGCCATTGAGGTTGGGAAAGAAGTCATCCCTAAAATGGATGGAGATCTTCTCTTCTACTTCACGTACGCTCCTGAAGGGGACAAACAGGCCCTAAGCACAGCAAAAGAATGGACTAATGATCCACTTTGGAAAAACCTTGATGCAGTTAAAAATGGAAAAGCTTATGAGGTTAGCGACGCTACTTGGAATACAGCTGGCGGGGTAATTGCAGCTAATAAAATGCTGGACGATATAGAAAAAATCATGCTTGAAAAGTAATAAATTAGGATTGCGATCCTACTGAAAACGGCCTTTCTCGATATAGAATTCGAGAAAGGCCGTTTTATTTTACATTCATGCGAACTGCTGCTGTGTCATTTGTGACTTTAACCCACTTGTCCGCTTTCCTTTAATTGATCATCTACGAACAAGATGCCCAATTCGTAATGCTCCCCGTCAAAAAGAGCTCTTTGCACAAAACGTATCTGTTCATTATTATCGATGACCTCAAGCTTGCAATGTGCCCGGTTTATTTGGAGCGCCCTGTATAACTCTTCTTCTTCCCTGACGACGACCCCATTTATTTTCGAAATGACCTCGCCTTTTTGCAAGCCCATTTTATCTGCCGGAGATTGAGGGATAACGCCTAAGATCTGGACACCCAGCTTACTTTTCGAAAAATAAAAAGGAAGCTTTTGATCCATTGCCTTTTGGGTATAGTGCAGGAATTCACGACCAAGGATTGCTAAAACAGCCGTTATGATTGCCAATGGTGGGTACCAGTAACCAACTGCCGCCAATATCGTAATCACAATTCCCAATGCTCCTACCTTTTTGCCTTGCGCCCTAATGGCCAGTTCCGGAAGCGTCCCATGAACTTTTTGCTTAAAGCCGATTAAAATGGGCAATACGATCGGCGATAGGGACATGTCCCCGATTGAAAAAACCGGATACCATTCGAAAGGCACTGGAAGTTGTCCTCCAGGAATCATAACGAACATGGGAATTAGCCAGATTCGCTGTGAAACATACACACCTATCGGCTGCCCCCTCTTGGATACCTCCAACTGAGGAGAGACCTTTTCACTTCCATTGCCAGCAATCAAAAACCCTTCAGCAATGAGGAATAACCCTATCAAAATAACAAGTGTCGGATATACGGACCGATCCAGCTGATTAAAGGCATCCTGAAATAAAGTCAGCTGGATATCACTATCATATAAAAAGAAAAGGATAAAGAAGGTGAGTCCCACTGTGTAAACGGGGGAAACAAACCTCTTTTTCATGGATAGCATGGACAAAACTGTAACCACTGCCATGATGAACAGAGCCGCCAAAGGAATGGCTAGTCCAGTAGCCAGCGTGACGAAGGAAAGGATCAATCCCCATATCAATCCTTGAGGTAACATGGAACGCAGCTCCATGGAAAAACTGTAAATCTTCGTATTGAAATCATGGCGTTCCCGTTTAACGCGAAGATAGCCGATGAATAAACAATAGGCAATCGAAACATAAAGCAAAGGATGAAGGAAGAGTTTTCCTAATCCCATTAAGCATGCAGTCAGCCAATCCGTTGTCAATTTCTTTCCACCATCCTCAAAAGTAATCAAAATTTTGTCAAATTTCGTTCTGGTCAGTTACCTCCTATTCTATCAAAAATGTAACCTTCATGCCTATTAAGATGCAGAAAAAGTAGCTTTATCTTAAGTTTCCCCTATACTGCCTTCATGTTCGCAGGCGGGGCTCGATCAAATGCAAAAGAGGCACCGTTCCAAGGGGAACGGTGCGATCAATTTATTTCACTAAATAATTCAAAGCCGTGCGTAACTGAATATCATTATCTTCATCCTGGATCTTATCCAGAATGGCGGATTCCAGATGTGCTGCGGTTTTAGCGTCCAGTTTACCAGTCACATCCAGGCCAAATTGTTTTTGGAATGCCTTTACTGCGATTTCTGTACTCCAATCATAATATCCATCCTCACGACCCGGTTCAAATCCAAGTCCTTTCAGAATGCTTTGGGCATACTGGATTTGTTCATCATTCATATCCCGCTGCAACACCTTCTCAACGGCCAGCTGATGTGCATCAAAATACTCCGGTTGTTTCACTTTGATTGTCGGTTCGATCCCTTTTTTATGGATCCAGTTCCCTGAAGGCGTCAGCCACTTATATAACGTAAGTTTAATCTTACTGCCATCACCCATTGGTACAGCTTGCTGTACTGTACCTTTCCCGAAGGTCTTCTCACCGACCAATGGATAGTCACCCGCCTCTTGCATCGCGCCAGCCAGGATTTCCGAAGCTGAGGCGCTGCCTTTATCCGTCAAGACCGCGATGGGATAACTTTTCGCTTTCTTAAGGCTTGTAAAAAACGATTGTGTTTCCCCTGTTCTTTCCGCAATTTGCAAATAGGGTTTGTCTTTCGTGATAAACTCGCCAAGAATCGTTTCCACACTGGAAAGAAGGCCGCCTGGATTGCCGCGTACATCTATGACCAAGCCCTTGATTCCCTGCTTTTCCAGCTCCTTCAACTGCTTTTTGAAATCAGTCGCAGTATTTTCCGAGAATGTGGTCAACTCGATATAACCGATTTGTTCTCCGGTGACTTCCTTAATTGATGAAAATACGGTATCCAACGGGATTTCGGCACGCATCATATTGAATTCTAGCGGATTGTTCACCCCGGCCCGCTTTATTTCCATTTTGACGGGTGATCCTTTTTCGCCACGGATTTTCAAGCGTGTCTCATACAGATCCAAACCTTCCACACTCTCGCCATTCACCTTAAGGATTTGATCTTTCGGCTTTAATCCTGCTTTTTCAGCAGGTGAATCTTTGTAAGGAGAAACAATGATGACCTTGCCATCTTCCATTCCGATTTCAGTCCCAATCCCTTCAAAAGAGGAGTCCAGGGTTTCATTGAATTGCTTAGCGGTCTCCTTGTCCATATATACGGAATAAGGATCTTTCAACGCAGACAGCATGCCTTGGATGGCACCCTCGACCAGTTTGGAACCGTCCACCTGTTCCACATACTGGCTTACGATCAAACCGTAGGCTTGTTCAACTTTTGCCCATTCCTTATCCTTTGATATTTCTTGGCTTTCATCCATTGCTTCATTCTTGGCCGGAAGGCTTGTCCAATATATGCCCCCCACTGCTCCAATGGCTAGTGACATGATGATTGCTAGAGGAAGTACCCATTTTTTGACCATATTTATCCCCATTTCTGACCTGATATGTATTTCACTATATGAAGGGAATGGAAAGAATATGCTTATAGAAAATGGTGACCCCACACAAAAAAACAGACAAGGAATTTATCCTTGTCTGTTTTTCCATTGATATATTGTGTATTAAATATTTATATAGTTTAATGGATTAACAGCATTTGACTTGCTATAATTCCATGGGCCTTTATGTAGCTCAAAGTGTAAATGCTGACCGAAGGAATGTCCTGTGTTACCCATGATGCCAACTTGTTGACCTTTGGCAACTACAGCACCTTCGCCTACTTGTCTAGAACTTAAGTGTGCATACACAGTAGTCCATTGCTGACCGCCGATTGAATGGGTAACGAAGACGACGTTACCGTATGTACTTGAGAAGTAAGAACGGCTTACGACTCCGTCGGCTGCCGCTACAACTGGAACCGTTCCGCTAGCAGCTATATCGATGCCGGCATGCTGTTTATTCCAACGTTCACCCATTGTTGAAGATACATATCCTGCACTAGGTCTAGTGAAAGTACCAGATGATACAGCTGGCGCTTGACTTACATTAGACGAAGATTGTGAAGATGACGATGATGAGCTGTTGCTTTTTGCACTATATCCTGAAGAAGTGGATTGTTTTTTTGTTTCGGTTGCCTGTGATGCTTGAGAAGCTGCTTGTGCTGCCGCTTGCGCAGCTTCTTGCTCTGCACGTTTTTTCGCTTCAGCTGCCGCTTTTTTACGAGCTGCTTCCAATTCAGCAAGACGTTGATGCTCTAAGCTGATGGCTGATTTGATCGCTTTTTCTTGGGCGGCAAGATTCGCTTTCTCTTCCTCTAGACCCATCTTCTCGTCTTCATGCTTTTTAGTTTGTTGCTTTAATTTCTTAACCAAAGCATCCTTTTCTTGCTTCTGCTGTTTTTGCTGCTTTTGAATTTCCAATAGTTCAGCTTTTGCCACTTCTAAACTGGCTAGCTTCGTTTCTACGGCTTTTTGCTTTTCTTCCAGATCCTTTTTATCCAGCTCATGCTGCTTTAAAATATCGCGGTCGGCTTCAGCGATTGTCGCTACAGCTCCGACACGGTCAACTAAATCCCCAAAACTGGATGATCCGAATAATACTTCAAGGTAGTTCACGTCCCCGCCAGTCTCTTGGAAAGAAAGGGCCCTTTCCTTCAATACTTCATTACGTTTGGCGATCCGCTCTTTTAATACTTTAATCTCTTCTTTCAATGCCTCGATCTCTTTTTTCGTTTGAGTAATTTCAGCATTTTTAGCATCGATCTTTTTTGCGGACTCGGCAATTTTCGCTTCAATGGCAGCAATTTGATCTTCTGCTGTCATTTGCTTATCCTGCAGGTTATCGATTTTCTTTTCCGTTTCGGAAATATTCGATTCAACACCCGAACGTTTATCCTGGATGGATTCTTTCTGTTTTTCTAAATTCGAAATCGACTCAGCATAAACCGAAGGTGCCGCTAGAATGCTTCCCAACCCGATCATAATGGAGGCATTCATGGCAATGATATTTTTTTTCAACGTTTCATTTCCCCTTTCAACCCGTTACATCCATGCCTTGTAACGTCTCTCTATGTCTGGCTTCTTTTGGCTTTCGAGTAAAGATACACTTTTATACTTTCAAGAACTTCCTGACGGACATCAAGCTGCCCCATATCCCGATAACGGCACCAATTACGATGAGGATGGCCGAAACTTGATAAATAAATGGATTTGCAGGCAGGAAATCTATGAATTTGAACGTGATTTGCGGTGCTGCATATTTATATAGATTGTAGTAGAGTACTGCTATCAGACCTATCGGAATGATGGAACCGAGGATTCCCAACCAGAGACCCTCCAAGAAGAATGGCCAACGGATGAACGTATTCGTCGCCCCTACCAACCTCATGATCTCAATTTCTTTTCTTCTGGCTACAATGGTAATTTTAATCGTATTCGAAATCAGGAACATTGCAGTAAATAGTAAGCCTACAATAAGAACGATTCCTATGTTTCTAGCAATATTAACAAAGCTGAATAGTTTCTCGACATAGCCTTGTCCATATTTAACACTTTGGATATACTCCAAACCTTCGATCTTTTTTGCCACCTTGATGACATCTTGCGGGGATTTCGTTTTGATGACATAAACGTCCCTTAATGGGTTATCTTGTTCAAATGGTTTAAAAGCATCACCATTATCTCCTAAATCATCTATTAAATTAGTAAGCTCTTCATCTTTTGGAGAGAAAATCACTGATTCAATGCCGTTCATCTCCATAATTTGCTTACCGATAGCTTTTATATCGTCATCATTCGCCGCATTATCAATATGTGCCCGAACTTCGACATCTTTCTCCACATTTCCCGCGATATGATTTAAATTCATCATGAGCACTAAAAAGACGCCAACCAATGTTAGAGTGACCGTTACTGCACTGACTGAAGCAAACGTCATCCATCCATTACGGCCAATATTTTTAAAACTTTCACGGAAGTGACGGAGCAATGTTCTAAATTTCATATCCGTAATCACCTCGATGTTCATCGCGTACTATTTTTCCACTTTCAATGGCAATGACACGTCGTTTAATATTGTTGACGATGTCCCTATTATGAGTGGCCATGACAAGCGTAGTTCCGCGTTTATTAATTTCTTCAAATATGTTCATGATTTCCCATGATGTTTCGGGATCAAGATTACCTGTAGGCTCGTCGGCTATGACTACCTTAGGGTCATTGACAATCGAACGGGCTATTGCAACCCTTTGCTGCTCCCCACCGGATAACTCTGAAGGCAGCATCCTCGCTTTATGTTTAATGCCAACCAGATCGAGAACTTCCATGACTCTCTTTTTGATTTCTTCTGGTTCCTTTTCAATAACTTCCATGGCAAAAGCAACATTTTCATATGCAGTGAATGTTTGAAGGAGTTTAAAATCTTGGAATACCATACCGATATTACGGCGGAATAGAGGAACTTTCGAATTGCGGATACTTGGCAGGCTAAGGCCATTGACCAAGATATTACCGCTTGTAGGCTTTTCTTCCCTATACATCATTTTGATGAAGGTCGATTTTCCGGCACCGCTCGGACCCACTACATAAACGAACTCGCCTGCCTTTATTTTCACATTGATTCCATTAATGGCAATTACGCCATTTGGATATGTCTTTTTCACATCTATCATTTCTATCATTCTAAAACCACCTAATTTGCTTGGATTATCACTATGTACCAACAGCTTTTTCGACAATTTTCACTGAAATCTGACAGGAATCTCTCTTACTTGAGCACAGAAACATTATAACATCATATTTTGTCAAATTAAGCATAAAAAATATTACAGTTTCATTTCAGTTAGACATATATCAACATCTATGTAATAATTCCAGGTTTTGATTGCTTGATAAGGGATTAAATGTGAGTTGTTTCGAGGTTTTTAAGGAGGCTAAATGAAACGTCCTGCTAAGGCAGGACGTTTCATCTATCATTACTTATGTCCAGCAAGCCATTCAGCGACCATGCTCGCTTCCTTGCCCTGGATTATACCTTTTGGCATTCCACCTTGGCCATTCGCTATGACTTTTTCGATGTCTTCTTTCGAAAGCTTAGAACCGACCTTCGTTAAATTCGGCCCCACGCCGCCTTCAAGATTCACTGCATGACAGCTTGAACATTTGTTTTCATAAATTTTAGCGGCATCACCGGCACCTGCCGTAGTCGTTTCATTATTTTCACTTGCAGGCTCTTTATCTGCAGCATCATCGTTCCCGCCGCATGCAGCCAAGGCCAAAGAAGTACCCAAAACTAAGGCTAACCATTTCACTTTCATTGAATTTACCCCCTCTGATTTATACCAGCACAAGAACATTATACCAATTTCAATCCAGTTTAAAACCCTCCCCAAGTACCTCCGATGCGTCCATTACAATTACAAACGCTTTAGGGTCAACGAGTTTCACCAATTGTTTCAATTTGGTGAATTCCGACTGGTCTATTACGCACATCAAAATTGGACGAGTATCATCCGTATAGCCGCCATACCCGGATATGCCTGTTACACCCCGGTCCAGCTCATGTATGATAGCATCCCTTACTTCCATTTCTTTATTCGTGATAATTAAAGACATCTTCGAATGGTTCAATCCAATCTGGACGAGGTCGATCGTCTTACTTGTCACATATAGCCCTATTAATGCATATAGCCCTTTTTCAATATCAAAAACGATGGCAGCACTTAAAACGATGATTCCATCAATGACAGCCACACAGGTCCCCAATGACAGATGGGTATACTTATGGAAAATCTGTGCCGCCAAATCGGTCCCCCCTGTGGAACCCTTCCCGCGAAAGACGATCCCCAGCCCAAGTCCGACCATCATCCCCCCGCAAATCGAACCAAGCAATGCATCATTCGTCCATGCATCCCAATCCTTTGTCAGAAATACCACTAAAGGCAGAAACAAGGTTCCAATCAGGCTTTTGGCTCCGAAATGTCTTCCAAGGATAATAAGCCCCGCAATGAACAATGGGATATTAAAACCCCAAAGTACATAAGCCGGCTCCCAACCGAGAGTTGAATCGAGAATCGTGCTAATCCCGCTGACCCCGCCAGATGCAACCTGGTTTGGCAGTAAGAATACGTTAAAACCAATGGCAATTATGGCCGAACCGGCAATCACCAATCCATACTCCAATAACTTTTGAACTAAAGGGTGCTTCTGCTCCCGGTATCTTTTCTTCATTTTGCATAAGTCTCCTCGAACCATCATTATTATCTAGTATTGGCCGAACGAGGTAGAGCATCCCTTTTCCATCCTGTAAATGTCAGCCAGAAGATTCGTTAAAAAGGCAATCATAAAAAAAAAGCCGGACCGGGGATACCGGTCCGACTGGCTGATCTTATAATTTTGAACGCAAGTACGCATCAATGAACATATCGATATCCCCATCCATGACCGCTCCCAAGTTTCCGGTCTCCGCACTGGTACGGTGATCTTTAACCATGGAATACGGGTGGAAAACATAAGAACGAATTTGGCTGCCCCAGCCAATTTCCTTTTGCTCACCACGGATTTCATCCAATTCCGCTTGTTGCTGTTCAATTTCACGTTGATACAATTTGGCTTTCAGCATATTCATGGCCTGGGCCTTGTTTTTGATTTGAGATCTCTCGTTTTGGCACGTTACCACGGTGTTCGTAGGTATATGGGTGATCCGGACTGCCGAGTCCGTTGTATTGATATGCTGACCACCTGCACCACTTGCCCGGTACGTATCGATTTTCAAATCTTCCGTACGTACTTCTATATTGATCGTCTCATCGAATTCCGGCATGACTTCACATGAAACGAATGAAGTATGGCGTCTCCCTGAGGAATCGAAAGGAGAGATCCGGACAAGACGGTGGACCCCTTTTTCCGCTTTCAAATAACCATAGGCGTTATGGCCTTTGAAAATTAAAGTGACACTCTTGATTCCAGCTTCATCACCTGGAAGGTAATCAAGGGTTTCCACTTTAAAGCCTCTTTTTTCACCCCATCTTGTATACATACGAAGCAGCATGGAACCCCAATCCTGGGACTCCGTTCCGCCTGCACCAGGATGCAGTTCAAGAATGGCATTTTTCGAGTCATATTCTTCACTTAGTAAAAGTTGAAGTTCAAAGTCATTCATCTTTTGTGAAAGAATCGTGATTTCTTCTTCCAGTTCAGCCAAAAGTTCTTGATCATTCTCCTCTTTCACTAATTCATATGTCAAATCGAGATTTTCATATGATTCATTCAGATCGGACAATTGATTGACTTGTTCTTTCAAAGCATTCGTTTCATTGATGACAATTTGTGCTTTTTGCTGATCATTCCAAAAATCGGGATGTGTCATCTCATTTTCAAGCTGTGCGATTCGTGCCTCTTTTTCATCTAAGTCAAAGAGACCCCCTAAAGTCCGTTAATCGTTGCGCTGTCCGTTCAAGTTCATTTCTTATTTCTGCTAATTCCATTTCTCTTCACCTCATTAAGTATGTTAAAAAAAATCCCTGAAGAGGGATTCGCTTCATTACAAATAAACCTCTTCAAACTATATGCAAATATATTGCTTTATGCAAACTAAACATGAAAAGAGGCGGCAAGCCTCACACTTAACCGTCCCATAATCATTATACACCTAACTTTAGCCTAAATTACCATGACAATTCTTATATTTTTTACCGCTGCCGCATGGGCATAACGCGTTTCGGCCAACGTCTTCCTTTTTACGGGCAGGGGCTTTTTTCACTTTTCCCCCGTCTTCTTCCTTCGGATTGACCGCTTGTCCTTTTATGACTTCCTTACGCTCCAAATTGTTGCGGATTTCAGCCTTCATGATGTATTTGGCGACTTCATCTTCCATTGAAGCAATCATGGCTTCAAACATTGCGAAACCTTCAGATTGATATTCACGTAACGGATCGATCTGGCCATAAGCACGAAGGTGGATCCCTTGGCGCAATTGCTCCATTGCATCAATATGGTCCATCCACTTACTATCGACTGCACGAAGAACGATTACTTTTTCGAACTCACGCATTTGTTCTTCCGATAGCTCTTCTTCTTTTTGGTCATAGCTTTCTTTCACTTTTGCTAAAATGAAATCAACCAATTCCGTTTCATTTTTCCCTTCCAATTCAGCTACAGTGATTGAACCTTCATTAAATAGGTTACCATTCAGGTAATCCACAAGGCCTTGTAAATTCCAGCCTTCCTCATCACCCATTGGTGCAAAGGCGACAACATTTCGCTGGATGGATGCCGTAATCATAGTTTCGACGATTTCACGTAAGTTTTCACTTTCCATGACATCGAAACGCTGTTTATATATAATTTCCCGTTGTTGACGGAGAACATCATCATACTGCAGTAATTGCTTACGTGAATCAAAGTTATTGCCTTCGACCCGTTTCTGTGCGGATTCAACGGCCCTTGTCACCATTTTACTTTGAATTGGCTGAGAATCATCCATTCCAAGGCGTGCCATCATGTTTTTCATGTTATCCGAACCGAAGCGGCGCATCAATTCATCTTCCATTGATAAATAGAATTGAGTGACCCCTGGGTCTCCCTGACGGCCGGAACGACCACGCAGCTGGTTATCTATACGCCTGCTTTCATGACGTTCCGTGCCGATGACAGCAAGGCCTCCAAGCTCCTTGACTCCTTCACCAAGCTTGATATCCGTACCGCGCCCTGCCATGTTCGTAGCAATCGTAACTGAGCCTTGATTACCTGCATTCGCAATGATTTCTGCTTCACGCTCATGGTTCTTGGCATTCAAAACATCGTGAGGGATTCCTTTTTTGGATAAATAGGCGGATATGACTTCAGATGTTTCGATGGCAACCGTACCGACAAGCACAGGCTGACCCTTTTTATAACGCTCGGCGATGTCTTCCACAACAGCCTTGAATTTCCCATCAGTTGTCGCGTATATAAGATCTGCCCTGTCATCCCTAATGATATTCCTGTTTGTCGGGATCGCAATGACATTCATATTATAAATATTGCGGAATTCCTCTTCTTCCGTTTTGGCTGTACCGGTCATACCTGAAAGTTTTTCATACATCCTGAAATAGTTCTGGAATGTAATCGTCGCAAGAGTCATGCTTTCATTTTGAATTTCAAGTCCTTCTTTCGCTTCGATCGCCTGGTGGAGACCTTCACTGTAACGGCGGCCTTTCATCAAACGGCCAGTGAATTGGTCAACGATGACTATCTCGCCTTCCTGGACCACATAATCCACATCCAAATGCATGGAAACATGCGCCTTTAACGCCTGATTGATATGATGATTCAAAGTAACGTGATTAATATCGAACAAATTATCGATATTAAACGCTTTTTCAGCTCGGTTCATCCCATCTTCCGTCAGCTGAACACCTTTTGTCTTTTCATCATATGTGTAGTCCGTTTCTTTTTTTAAGGTTCTCACAAACGCATTGGCCTGGATATAAAGCTGAGCCGATTTTTGTGCGGAACCGGAAATGATCAATGGCGTTCTCGCCTCATCGATCAAAATCGAATCGACCTCATCAATGACAGCAAAGTGCAGCGGGCGCTGTACCATTTGTTCTTTATATAACACCATATTGTCACGAAGGTAATCAAAACCTAACTCATTATTCGTACTGTACGTAATATCCGCATTGTACGCCGCCTGCTTTTCTTCTTTAGAATGACTGTTCAAATTCAATCCGACGGTCAAACCAAGAAAATCATACAATACACCCATCTCGGTGGCATCACGGTGTGCCAAGTATTCATTGACAGTAACGACATGTACACCTTTACCGGTAAGCGCGTTTAAATAAACAGGCATGGTGGATGTCAAGGTTTTACCTTCCCCTGTTTTCATCTCGGAGATATTTCCATCATGAAGGGATGCCCCACCCATGATTTGAACACGGTAAGGATATAAGCCCAGAGCACGCTTTGCACCTTCACGCGCAACCGCAAAAGCCTCGACAAGCAAATCATCAACGGTTTCCCCATTTTGATAACGCTCTTTAAACTCATCCGTTTTGACACGCAACTGTTCATCCGATAGCGCAGCCGTCTCATCAGCCAATGCTTCGACCTGATCGGCGATTTTTTCTAATCGTTTGATTTCTCGCTTATTCGGATCAAAAACTTTATTTAATATATTAAGCATTCAATAACGCTCCTCTATTATGGTAATGATCGTTCAATGACTAAATTCATATAAGTAAGAAGAAACACAACTTCTATTATTACTAATGCACGCTTAATTTTACCACTTCTATTCTAGAGGTACAACTTCATGTCACTTACCTGGTATAGACCTGAATTCAATTCTTGCGAAAAACAATGGATAAATGAGGAGTAAAACTGTTAAAATAGAAGGAAGTATAAAAAATATGTTGCAAACTCCCTACTATTCCATATGTAAATGAGAATTATCCATAACCTTCCATTAGGTGCTATGTCCTCTCTAGCGATAATATGTCAAGGTAATCCAACCATACAGGCGTCATGTTTTGAATGATAAGGTGGGCTACTGAAACTTAATAGCGGAAGATAAATAGAACATGTTTCGAGGTGGTATTGATGATTGGTGAACGTGTAAAAAAACTGCGAGAAGAAAAGAAAATGTCGATGACTGAACTTGCCGATAAAGCGGGTGTGGCAAAGTCTTATTTAAGTTCGCTCGAGCGGAACTTACAAACGAATCCTTCTATTCAATTTCTTGAAAAAATCTCCGCCGTACTTAACATTCCTGTTGATGCCCTGCTTTATGATGCACCAAATAAGGAAACCTTGGACACTGACTGGATGAAAATCGTTGAGGAAGCCATGAATTCGGGTGTTTCAAAACAACAATTCAGGGAATTCATCGAGTTTAATAAATGGAGAAAAGATAAAGAAGAGTAGAGTGGTAGTGCACTAGTTTACCTACATAATCCTGAAGAATACAGTTTGAATAAGCTAGACTCGCCAGAATCTCAAGGAGAAATAAACCCTATAAACAGCTAATGAATCGAACCACTGTTTATAGGGATGTTCTCGATCTTGTTCGAAACCTATTTTCCATCGTTCTCCTCAAAAGATACCTCAAGGCTTCCCCTTTTCAAAAAAGCACTGATTTCCTCTTTTTTGAAACCCAAGCTCCTTGCTTCTGAAATCAATTTCACCCATTCTTGATCCATTGCCACATTAGCCACCTCTTCTACCTCCTAAAATACTCTTTGTATTTCAGGCAGACCAGCCATCATAGTCACAAGGACCTTAGACCTGTGCCTTTGCGCCCTAATCTTTCAATAAGTTTGCCTTTGTCATGGTACTTATTACCAAATACAATGCCTATAATCATATTATAACGGATACATACTCCATATATTGCTATTTTATGTCGGTAATCCACATAAAAGCAAAAACTTTTATCCGACAAAATATTACAAAATTAAGAAAATTCATAGTGCAGGTAATTTATCATGGACTAATTCAATTTCGCTTTTTTGTATAATAGTGAATATTGCTTCTCTTAATATTTCGTTGGGGTGTATTGATTCTCTCAATTATAAGTGCATCGAGGGCTTTTTGCGCAGTTAAATCCTCACCGCAGATCGCGGGCAAAGCCACCTTCCATATTCCGCACTGCTAAAAGAAGCCCTATGGCATGTATGGCAATTCTTTTGATACATATTATCCAACCCCTCTGCACCTTAATCAAATTGTTTATAAATAACTAGTTGTTCTTTTTAAAGAACTAACAATTCGAGTATAGTGCAAAAGTTAGGGGTGTTTAAATAGGTAAAACTGACTATTTATCTTAATGAAGAACACTTTATGTTCTTTTAAATGAACTTTTCGGTGTTTTAGAGAACAAAATTTTAAATCCAACAGCCAACGAATTCTATTAAAAAAGCACAACCCAGAGGCTGGGTTGTGCTTTTGATCTTAGATTAATAGTTAACTAGGTTCAATCAATCCATAGCGCCCATCTTTTCGGCGGTACACTACGTTTGTTGTATTAGTATCCGCATTCGTGTAAACGAAGAAACTGTGACCAAGCATATTCATTTGTAAAATCGCTTCTTCACTGTCCATCGGCTTTAAATCAAAGCGCTTATTGCGGACCACTTCAATATCATTATCGTCTTCGAATTCATCCACCACCTCGTCAACATCCGTATTGAAGGCGAATGCATCGGGTGTCGTCGATAGATTATTCCGGAACTTACGGTTGACCTTCGTTTTATGTTTACGAATTTGGCGTTCAAGCTTATCATTGATCAAGTCAATGGCAGCATACATATCCGCATTTTCCTCTTCAGCGCGAAGAACCAAATTCTGCATAGGAATCGTCACTTCGACCTTAGATGTATTATTGTTCACTTTTAAATTCACTAACACATTTGCATCTGGTGTATTGTTAAAATATCGTTCTAACTTGCCAATTTTCTTTTCGACGTATTCTCGAATTGCTGGAGTTACCTCAATGTTTTCACCGCGTACGTTGTAATTCATAAAGTGAGTCCTCCTTAAATTAAGACTATACAGTTAGATTCTACAATACCCCTCCGGTTTCCTTTAGAAACACATCATGAAATATGTCGAAATAATGAAACAATTGTCGGAAGGTTTGGAAAGGGTTGATGTCTGCCCTAGCTTCATTATATCAAATGCTATGCTATAAAGAAAAAATTAAGCCTATATTATTTACAGAAAATTTAAAAATATTTAACATAAAAACCGTTTGGAATCCAAACGGCAGGGTAATCAGTTTCTTTTATCATAAAATATGCCATCCACTGATAGACTTTCATACGGGTTCGTGTATTTATTGGACGATCGTTTCTTCTTATTTATTTCCTGGATATCCCGCTGTATCTCCTGCTTTTGGAGCTTAAGCAAGTGATCGACCTGTTGGTTGAGCAACAGTACTGCACGGCCCAATTGTTGCTCTTCACCAGTAAAAGGCGGTTTGATTTGAGAAAGAAGCCCATCCCGATGATCAATCAGCTTTGTGATCCTTTCTATTTTATCATCACGCTCTGTGATCGTGCGATCTTCCAGAACGGCAAGCAATTCAGCAGTCAAATCATGAAAGGTTCTAATTACCATTACACTTGACCGCTTTGGGTAAATTGTTTTTTCCGATTGATCTTAATTACTTCCTTCCAAGTATTCCGGAACTCAGTAACAAGTCCTTCCACTTCTTCCAAGGCAGAAACGTCATTTTTCATATTCGCTTCGATCAGACGCCGGTTCATGAAATCATACAGACTCATCATATCTTTGGATACATCCGTATCCATATTCAGCGTCACCATCAATTCGCGGATAATATTTTGCGCCTTGATGATGTTCGTATTCTTCGCTTCGATATTTCCTGCTTCAATGCCCTTCTTCCCAAGCATGATGAACTTCAAACAGCCATTATAAAGCATTAATGTAAGCTCTCCCGGGGATGCTGTATTGACTGAATTTTGCTGATACGATTGATATGGATTATTTATCGCCATACTTAACTTCCTTTCCAACTTACCTTAACTAAAATAAGAAGCTAACGATGCACTTTGGCTGTTTGCCTTTTGAATCGCTTTTTCCATCGCCGTGAACTGGTTGTAGTAACGTGATTCCAATTTCGTTAACTTTGCTTCAAATGTTGAGATCTTCTTGTCCAGCCCGTCAACCAATTTTCCGATTGTAAAATTGTTATTAACATAGCCGGCCTTTCCGGCTTTTTCAGTAATCACCTTCATCGATGATTCTATATCATCCCTCAACCGGCGCGCGAGGCCTTTGTCGCTCTTTTCCGAACCATTGGCCATGAACATATCATAAATCTCATTGGGATCCTCACTAATGGCTGTCCGGAGCTTGTCCTCATCAATCATTAATTTACCGCCCTCCAAATAATTCTTGGTCGTGGTGATCCCCAAACTGCTGAGATTGTTTTTTCCAGTGATTCCATCCACCGAGGTGTATAGAGATGACCTCATTGTGGTCAGGAGACTTTTTAATGTCGAATCACTTTTTAACGTTCCGCTCTTCGCTTTTTCTTCCCACAGCTTCACTTCATCCTCCGTCATCGCCTTCTTTTGCTCAGAGGTAAGCGGCGTAAAGGAGCGATATTTCGCTTCGCCCGTTTTATCTTGAACCTTTTTAATGACTTCATTGTATTTATTCACAAACTGAGTGATTGTATCCAGGATGGCATCCACATCTGCTTTTGATGAGAATGTGACTGTATCGGTCGTTTTTTGCTTTACCGTTATTTCCGCTCCATTAATCTGAAACGTATTCGAAGGCCGGGAAATTCCCAGTCCATTATAAACAATGGACGCATTTTCCCCTTTTGAGCCGCCAGCCCCTTCATTGTTACTGCCCAGTTTTAACGTATCGAAAAAATCTCCGGTGCCTCCCAATTCAATTTCAGGCCGACCTTTAACATCACCGGTATTTTTAGCAGTGATGGAAAACTGCTGGGACGTTTCATCGAAAAATAGAGTCACTCCCGAGTTAGCGTTAATTTTATTTATCACACTCTCTAACGTATCGTCCGCATTAAGGGTAAGCGTGTACGGTTTTTCCACTGTCACTCCATCTTTTACTTCCGTATCAAAACCGCCATTTTTATTGATGGCGAGTATCGTAATATCTTGTGGTGTCGTGAAACCCAATTCCGATAGTTTCTTTTTGGGGTCGGTAACAGCTGATTTTTCCGTACTTGTCATGGTTGCTGCTTTAGCAAGTCCATTCACTTGTATATTCCCGGAAAAATCACTGGTCGAATTCACATTTCTCACTGATACAGCATCTGGATTCGATACCGACACCTTCTTTTTAATGAAAGAAGACTGCTTCCCGATTCCATCACGAATGAGCGTATCCAATTCTGATAAAGCTGTATTTACCGAACGGTAATCATCCCGCTGCCACTCGGAATACTGCTTTTTCTGTGTTAATTTATCCAACGGCACCCGTTCTGCCTGCATCATGCTCTTAACTAGTTCATCAATATCCATCCCGCTTGCTAAACCACTGATTCGTACCAAAATAAATCACCCGCTTATATTTTTTCATCCACCATGATGCCGACAAACTCCGTCATTGCCGCATAGAAATCCAATAACTTCTTCGGCGGAATTTCCCTGATCGTCTCATCCGTCGCGTCATCGACTACCTTGACAAAGTACTCATCCGGCTTCTCGTGATATTCAAAACGAACGGCCGTATGTGTCGGATTCAGGAAGGTGTTCAAACTATCCACCATTTCCTGCACCTTTTCTTTTAAAGGCTCATCAGTAGATTCCACACTTTGTTCCGAATAGGCAAGCGTATTCATTTCCCGCTGATAATATGCACTGATTCCTTCCGAGATTGCTGTTCTATGTTGTGAGGAAAGAATATTCGTGGACAAGCTCTCCAGCATCTAAATAGCCCCCAATATGATGTCTTTACTTTTTATATCGGTTCTTACAGTTTTATATTTAGTAAAGCTTTTTGATTTTGGTTTCAACTGTAGACTATCATGAATGATCTTTTTCTATAAAAGAGATTCTACTAAAAAACTCCAGAAGAATAACTGGAGTCTAGTTGATTTCCACTCCAGGCACTCGCTTTCCGCGGGCGGTCCGGGATCCTCCTCGGCGCTTTTGCGCCTGCGGGGTCTCCCTTGGACACGTATCTCCCGCAGGAGTCTCGCACACCCGCTCCAATCAACCTTGTTTTAACATTTAGATAGAAATCCTTTTATCTACAGTCTTTTTTTAAAATTAGAAAGATTAAAACTGAGGGTGATAATCACTTCTCTACGTTCGGAAAAAATTATGACTGATGATTTTAATTTATAGAACTCCCTTTTTATTCAAATGAATCTGCGAACATACTAGGAATGGATATATCCCATCCAGCTTGTGATTGATAGCTGTGTTCACCAGTCATTTCACCATATACAGTAATCACATCTTCATCTACGTATTTTGTAGTCCCATCATACTCAATGAAGATAATATCATTAGGATTGTAGCCATAAGATTCCTTGGTGGTAGATAAACGGATGGTCCCTTACTTTTTAAGGGTCAGTAATCCCACTTTTCTGCATCGTAGTGTTCCTTGCACCCTTCAATCAGTACAAATAAAAGAGCCTAACACAAAGTGTCAGACCCTTTATTAGGCTAACTATTTAATTACCGAAGTAACTGAAGAACGCCCTGCGGTTGCTGATTTGCTTGAGCTAGCATTGCTTGTGAAGCTTGCGCCAAGATAGAGTTTTTAGTTTGCTCCATCATTGTTTTAGCCATATCTGTATCACGAACACGTGATTCAGCAGCTGTCAGGTTTTCAGAAGAAGTACCTAAGTTGTTGATCGTATGCTCTAAACGGTTTTGGTTAGCGCCTAGTTTAGAACGTTCTGCTGAAACAGTGTCAATCGCAGATTGAATTTTTGTAATAGCAGCTGATGCGTTTTTAGCGTTAGAAACATCCAGGCCAGATTCAACACCTGTAGAATCTGTACCATTGCTTACATTTGTATCAGTTGTGAAGCCTGTACCAGTACCAGTCAATCCAAGAGCACTTGCACGCATATCACCAATTTCAAGTGTCAGGCTTTGATTTTCGTTTGCACCGATTTGGAATTGAAGACCTGCTCCAGCTTCAACAGCTTCTTTGGCTTTTACTTCCGCAGACCCATCTACAGTTTCAGCAGCATCTACAGATAGACCGCCAGTTCCAGTGATAGTTGCTGCAGTTGCAGATTCAGCTCCAGTCTTTTGTTCTAATTTAAGTTGTCCGCCATCTTTAGTTGCAGTGTACTTAGCGCTTAATTCAGCATCTGCTCCAATAGCAGCAATTAATCCATCAAGATCTGTGAACTCTCCGGCAGCGGCATCATCAGCAGCGGCAACTGTAAATGTTTTTCCATCTACCACTACTGTGTCGCCTGCAGTTGTACTTAATGTTCCTGTTGATGTTACGCTACCGGCCACGGCAGGAGCAGCTTCCACTGCTGCTTGAGCTGCAGTTGCTGAATCCTTAGAACCATTCAATAATTTCTGTGTATTGAATTCAGTAGTGTTACCGATACGGTTGATTTCAGATGTTAATGAATCCATTTCCTTTTGGATTTCTCCCCGGTCACTAGTTGTATTAGTATCCGTTGATGCCTGTGTAGCAAGCTCACGCATGCGTTGAAGGATGTCAGTCGTTTCGTTCAATGCACCTTCAGCAGTTTGGATCAAAGAGATGGCATCTTGTGAGTTACGGGAAGCTTGGTCCAATCCGCGGATTTGTCCACGCATTTTTTCAGAGATTGCAAGACCGGCTGCATCATCGCCTGCACGGTTGATGCGCATGCCTGAAGCTAGTTTCTCCATTGATTTGGATTGTGCATTCGTTGCACTTGATAATTGACGGTGCGTGTTTAGAGCTGAAATATTGTGATTGATAATCATTTATGTTTCCTCCTTGAGTCTTAAGTCCCCACGTCCATGTGGTTGTTTACGATGGGCAGTGAATAAGTCGGCCGCATATTTCACAGCCCATCGTTGTATAGTTAATATCGACCTGCTTGGAAACATATTTAGCGGATTTTACGATTTTTTCTTGAAATACTCATTTATATTTTCCAGAAAATTGGTTTCTGCTTTTGAGGCTTTTCTATTTTCCTGCTGGATGGACAGGTAGACTTCCTTCCTATGGATATCGACGTTTTTAGGGGCATTGATCCCCAGTTTGATCTGTTCCCCCTCAACGGACAGGATCGTAATTTCGATATCATCGCCAATCATGATCGCTTCATTTGGTTTTCTGGTCAATACGAGCATCATTTCCCCCCCTGTTCTGCTGGAGGTTCAAACAGTCTGTGCTTTGTAAGGTATTCACTAGCATTCATGATAAATTGCTTACCCACTTTTTTAGGTCCGTTTATGATGATGGGAGCTTGGAGATTGGCCGTCGTTTCATTGAAAGGGTCCTGGATCGTTAAGATGACGAAAGTGATGACTTCCAGTTCCGTTTCAATTTGTAAAGAAGATAACACCTCATCCGTAAGCTTCACTTCGTAATCATGAAACACTTCAAAAGGATCTGTCACAATGAAGGCAAGCTCTTTTGTTTCTATCGATTGCAGGACGAAAAAGGGCGTGTCATCCAAAGCTAGCAAGCAAAACTGTTTTTCTTCTAAAAATCCTGGTATCCCGCTTTCAAATACATAAATCTCTTTCTCTGCCAATTCGAGTTCGCCATGAAATTTTGTTTGTATGATCATCTATGTTTTCACTCCCCTATCTCACCCGAAAATAAATTGATGAAATCTATATCCAGCGCATATTTTTGTAGAATTTCGACATCCACACTTCCTGGTGTGTATGTATGGTTCGCCCCATTGATTTGAGCATCAATGATCGGTTTTTGTACGGTTGCTTCAATCTTCACTTCCGCTGGCTGATAGTCAAGCTTTACGCTGAATGGTGAGGGAATCCAGCCGAGATTGAACTGCTTCTCAGGTCCTTTGCTGTTTTGCCTGGCCTGTTCAGCGAGTGGATTACCGCCTTTCTCAATATGCCTCAGCTCCGTTCCCTGCTGAGCACGTCTTGCCATACCCGCCAGCCAATCTTGATATCCCTGCTTCGCAAATTCATCGACTCTTCTTGAGAGGCTTTTCAAATCCATGTCTTCCCTTGCTTGTGACTGATCGATCGTCAGTTTGCCTGGAGTCGTTTGAATTTCCAGTATGGCTTGCGGCTGTTCGATAGATTGGACCGCCGCCTTCTGTTCGATTTGCTGTACAGGCTGCTCTAGATTCAATCCAATCTTCATTGGGGTGGATTGCAATCTGATTTGCGGAATCTGCATCATCAACACTCCTTATAGAAAAAAGCTATCCATTTAAGAATAGCTTAGCGAAGAAAATCCATTAAACTCGGTTGCATGATTTTTGCTCCGATACTTAATGCAGCACTATGGACACTTTCTTGGGTCGTCAAATCCATGATCGCCTTTTCGATATCGACATCCTCATTTTTCGAAAGGATTTCAGTGGCAAAAACCTCCTGCTGCTTGAGACGGTCCGTCATCAGCTCAATCCGATTCTGCCTTGCGCCAACCTGTGCCTGCATGCCTAAGAAAGTATTTATCGTTGCGTCAAGCCCTTCAAGCGTCCCGCTCACGTCCCCGCCGTTTTCGAGTGCATCGATCGTCCGGTCGATGCTTCCGCCGGCAGCGAGTGCATCACCAAAAATCTTGGATCCGTCCGTATTGATTTTAAGGGAAAGCCCGGAAAACACTTCAAGGTTTATGTCCCCTGTGCCATACACCGTATTTCCATTCGCATCTTTAACGGACGATGGTCTAACATTCGTATCCTGACCGTTGAAAATATACTTCCCGCCAATTTGTGTGTCGCCAAGAGTTATGAGATGTTCTTTTAATTGTTTAATTTCTTCAGTAATGGTTTTAAGTTGTTCCCCTTCATACGTGCCATTGCTGCCTTGAACGGTTAATTCACGAATCCGCTGCATGGCTGAAACCGCTTCCGTAATGGCATCATCCGTGCTGTCGATCCAATTGGTCGCCTCGGCAATGTTACTTTGATACTGCCCTATTTGATTGAGGTTTGTCCGGTACCCCATTCCCATCATGGCTGCAACAGGGTTATCGGATGGTTTGGAGAATTTCTTTTGAGAGGAAACCTGCTCTTGCAGCTTGGACATCTTTTCGTAACTGCTGCTTAAATTGCTCAACATATTATTGGTTAGCATCGATTGCGTTACCCGCATGTTCGTCCCCTCCTATCATCTGCCTGCCGTACCCATTCCGTTTATGATTTTATCGAGCATTTCATCCATCATCGTCATCATTCTTGCAGATGCGTTGTATGCCTGCTGGAATTTGATCATGTCTGTCATTTCTTCATCAAGGGATACGGAACTGACGGACTCCCTATTTTGATTGACCGATGCAGCAAGCACGACAGAATTGGAAAGGTTCTTTTGGGCGCTTTGGGAATCCACGCCAAGCTTTCCGATGATACCGGAATAATAGGTGTCGAAGTTTCCCGTCAATTCGTCAGAGTTTTGGTCTTTAGTCGAGTACTCACTGAACGCCTTCTTTTTAAGGTCAGCCAGGAGTTTGGCATTTTCATTATCACCGGATGCCCCTCCGCTTTTTCCGCCTGCGGCTATTTTTGCGGGATCCTTAACGATTTCACTATTCACCTTGATGCTTTGGGCGGCACTCTTACCAGGTTCAAGTTCAAAGAAGTTCAATGTTGAAGTGTTGTCATCACCTAAGGCATACCCTTGTTTATGGATGGCATTGAACTCATTCACAAAAGCCGTCGTCATATTATCGAGCTTTTTCAGCATATCAGGATAAGCGCCGCCGATCGTGCCATCAGCCTTCTTATAGCCGAAGCTTTTGATCAAACCGGATAGTTCTCCCGAGAAATTGTAATCCGTCAATGTTTTCGAACCGAATTGCAATCCGTCTACCATACCCGTCTTTTTATCATGGCTAACTTCAACTTTCGAAGTTCCCGCCATCCCGGTTTGGTTAACACTGACAAGATTGATGGGCGGCGCAAAAGACGAACCGTCTTCTTGCATCAATTCGATGTTGTATAGCCCTGTAGCCACATCGCTGGCTCTGCCGTAATCCGTCGGAATGACGTTATTCACTTTAATGCTGACAAGCCGCGAGAGATTGTCCACGAGTACATCACGTTTATCATAAAGGTCATTGGGGACATAACCATGCGGCTCCACTTTACTGATCTGTTGGTTAAGCTGATCAATACTGCTGATGAGCGTATTAATTTCGTTCGCTTTGACGTTTATCTGATTGCCTATATCCGTTTGAACATTCGTTAGCGAGTTGTAGTAGTAGTTCAGGGTATCCGCGACCATGACACCCGTCGAGGCAACGACTTCACGAGCCCCGGAGTTTTCCGTATTGGCCGTCAGCCCCTGCAGCGAATTCCAGAACTTCCCCATCGTGGCGGCTAATCCGCTGTCGGTCGGTTCGTTCATGACCCCTTCCATTTTCGTCAGGGATTCGCTCATGGCCCCGTAATAACCGATTTTATTACTTTGTGTCCTGTATTGTGCATCCAGGAAACTGTCGCGGATCCGCTGAACCGTTTCAGCTGCCACCCCTGTCCCGATTTGGCCGGCAACACGCGGGCTGTTCAAACCGACGGTAGGAAAGCCCGACGTCTGGACCAAGTTGACCCGCTGCCTTGAATATCCTAAAGTATTGGCATTGGCCACATTATTTCCTGTTGTATACAATACTCCTTGAGAGGTGGATAATCCGCGTTTGGCGGTCTCAAGACCCATAAAGGTTGAAATCATTTGCTCGCACCTCCATCTTCTTTCTGCTTCTTATGCATTGGAATCAAACATTCCCATGCCGATTTTCGCCGTTTTCCTAACCGAATCCCCGTAATTCAGATTCTGGTTCCGCGGCCTCAGAATATCCAAAGAGACATTGATGAATTGAAGGGACTGATAGATCAATTGCTGATTTAAACCGTTCCTCTCCTTCAGCTTTGCCACTTCATCAATCAATTCCGCTTTTAGCATTTCAAGGACTTCCGTTTCTTCAGGTCCTGTCAGTTTAGTCACGGTATGGATGGAGGCAGGCTGTCCCACCGTTCCATTAGCTGCAAGAAATTCCTCGACTGCCCTTTCCCTTTCCTTATCCGTTTGACTGATGGCTTTTATATGCTTTTGTTCCGAAATCAGCAGGACAGTAATCGCCTCAGTATCATTTGCTTTCAAAATGGCCGTTTTCCTTATCGCCAATTGATTGAAACTTTTATGAAGCTTGATCAATTTTTCAAGCGATCCGATGATGTTCCGTGCAGACATTTTCCTGCCTCCTCCGCTCATAAATGAAGGACGGAAAATGGCTCCGTCCACTTCATTCAAGCTTTTTCATTGAAAATTCATTTCCGGTAAAAATCGATGAGACCCTTAGCCGTTGCTTGTGCATTCAATTTATAATTTCCTTTTTCAACTTGGATTTTCAATTCGTCCACTTTTGCTTGTCTTGCAGCAAGAATCGGAGATGATTGCTGCATTTCTTTTGCCGCTGAAGAAATTTCAACTTTATCCGAGGATTTGACCTTGGATTCTTGTATATTCCCCGTTTTATTGGCTTGTAGTTTATAAGGGTTAACACCTGTCATACCGACGTTATTGATTTTCATATTCCAGATCCTCTCCTTCGATCGATTTTTAAATCCCATTGATTCCAAACACATGAAAATGGCTCTGGACTGTGTTATTCTCCCTATCTTTATTATCGACAAGGATTGGATTTCTTTAATTGTTTCCTATAATCTTTCCTTCGACACCCATTGTCGAATATTGTTCTCAATATCGAATATTTTAACAAATACCGCATCATGTTTCCATGATTTATCCTTTTTGATCATCCTTCATGTAGTACGTATTTTTTTTATCATTTCCTTGAATTTCAGTCAGGCGCTTTTCCTCATTTTCAAATGCCTGCAAATCCGTTCGCAGTGAATCGCCGCATTTGCTGCATAACCTTCCGCTCTTGATGTTAGCGCTGCACCTTTCACATGGAATTCCTAGATTGGGAAACTGCGCCAGCTTTCCGGTTCTCACAAATTTAATTAATAACGTTTCTTCAACGCCGGTGTCCGTAACCACCTGCATCATGGACGCCGTTCTATTTATTTTCTTGCGAATATATGCATACACTTTATCATATTGGGCTTCTTCTTCTTTATAACAGGCATCGCATACATCCCGGAATTTCGTCATAACGAATAACGAATTACAGTTTGGACAGTTGAATACTTCCATCGAGGTACCTCCTTCACCATCACAGCGATTATTCTTTAGTGTATATATCGAATAATCCCGGCGATACTTTAGGATGTTCATTAAAATAAGCTGTTTCACCTAGCCAGTGTGATGGATGATACTTCTTTGGCCCCAGCCGTTATCAATGCTTTCGCTGCATGCCTGAGCGTTGTGCCTGTCGTGTAAATGTCATCGATGATCAAAATAGATTTATGCTCCAGCAAATCAGATTGCATCACCTGAAAAACCTGCGGCAATGAGATTCTCTCCTGCCGTGATTTTTTTGATTGTTTTTCCGTATGGATTCTTGTCAAAGTCTCAACCGTGTGAAGTCCAATGAGATCCGCCAAAGCCTGCCCTTGGTTGAATCCCCGCTCCCTAAGCCGTTCATGACTAAGCGGGATGGCCGTTACCAGGTCAAATTCCATGTCCTTTAACTTTTCTTTCAAAAAAGGAGCGAAAACCTCAGCTAATGCATAATCCCCCCTGTACTTATATTTAGCAATGATATCTTTTAAGTATTCATTGTAATGAAATAGCGATATATTCTTCGACAAATAGCCTCCCCATTCCCCATCCCTTTCCCATCTTGAACAATCCAGACAGAGGTCACTGGTCATATATTCCCTGTCCAACTCCCTTGAGCACATTGTACACGTCTCTCCGGTAATCCTATTAAGTTTCCCCTCACATCCTTCGCAGATTGCCCTTGCCTCGGCCCGCTTAAGCAAGCTCCTCCATGTCAATGCCCGCTTCATTCCCTCATCACAAACAAGACATCTATTCATCGAGCAGCCCCCTTTTCATGGCATCTTTATTCATCATTTGTATATGGTGAACCGCCTCGACCATCGCTTTACTTTTACCGTAATGAAAAAAGGTAATCGTCCCGGCAGGGTTAGCAAAGCTTCTCCCTACCCTGCCGGCAATCTGAACGAGGGCACTTTCAGAAAACACTTCATGTTCAGCACCAATCACGGCTACTTCCAACCGATCAATTGTCACGCCGCGTTCCAGGATGGTCGTTGTCAGTAATCCTGGAATCATTCCATTCCTTAGTGCCATTACCTTTTCCTTTCGATCAGGGTGCCGGGAGTGGACAATCGATAATTTTTGGGACAGTCTTTGGAACAACGGAATGGCCTGCTCCATCACTTGAATGCTTGGAAAAAACAATAGGAAGGGGATGTTCTGCTTAAGGCGTTCACTAACCCATCCATTAATTGCGGGGGGAATCTTTTGTTGAAGAAATAGTTTTTGCCAATTGCCGCTCCACTTTATTCCAGGGACAGGAATTGGCTGTCGATGATAACGGGCCGGAATTATCACGGCTTTCAATTTACCGCTTCGGTATAGCCGCTGCATCCGTTTCGAAGGTGTGGCGGTCAAGTAGATGGTCGACGCAGAAACCTTTTTCGATTTATTAACCGCATAATGCAGCGAATCATCAATTGAGTAGGGAAACGCATCGACTTCATCAACGATGATGACATCGAAAGCTTCAATAAAACGGAAAAGCTGATGTGTCGTGGCAACGGTTAGTGGTGAAAAGCCATGTCTATCTGCACTGCCGGCATAGAGGGTCGTGACGTCAATGGCAGGAAAGGCTTTTTTTAACCTTGGGGAGAGTTCGAGAACGACATCGGTCCGCGGTGTTGCCAAACAAATCCGTTTCCCGGCATGCAAGGCTGCCTCAATCGCCGGAAATAGGACCTCCGTCTTCCCTGCCCCGCATACAGCCCATACCAGGAATTCATCTTTTCCGTTCACGGCTTCAACGACACAGTCGGAGGCATTTTGTTGACCTGCCGATAAAGTGCCTGCCCACCTCATCACATTGTCAGGAATCGTAAACTGAATGCCGGGCCCGGTCCACCTATAAAGCTTTGCACATTCACTGACCCGTCCCATCATGATGCATGAGCGGCAGTATGTGCAATCTTGATTGCAAATCTTGCAAGGGAATGTATAAAACAACGTTTGATTTTTGTTACCGCAGCGTACACAGTTATAACTGCCGTTCCCCGATTGCACGCCGCAAGTTTCCGAGACATACCCATTCTTGAGGTGCTCTTCGAGGAGTTCTTGGGAGAAGGGGATTTCGAAGGCCAAAAGGTGTTTTCCGGTGAGATGGTTCTGAAGTTCCGGGGAATAAGGGGGGGAAATGCTCATGTTTTTCAAACTGCAACCTCCATTTCTTGATAAATTACACTCCTCCTTATCATTCGCTTTTTACTCCCGGATTCCTTTTAGCTCCAAAAAAAACGCCTTACACTTAGTAAAGGCGTCACAGCTTAAATTTTATACCAGCCCATCCCCATTGAACCTTCGCCCAGATGCGTTCCGATTACTGGACCGAAGTAGCTGATGTCGAACTCGACATTTGGGAATCGGGCTTCAAGTTCGGCTTTCCAGTCTTTAGCTTCACTTTCCCGTTTTGCATGAATGATGACGGCTTTATATTTCTCGCCGCTCGACGCGTCTTCCCCAAGTAAATCGGCAATCCTTTTCATCGCTTTTTTTCTTGTACGGATTTTTTCGAATGGGACGATGACTTTATCAACAAAATGGAGGACAGGCTTCACTTGAAGCAAACTGCCAATCAATGCTTGGGCACTGCTTAAGCGGCCGCCGCGCTGCAGATGGGATAGGTCATCTGCCATGAAGTAGGCCCTTACCGATGGTTTCATTTCTTCGAGCCTTGCCATGATTTCTTCTGCGCCTTTACCATCAAGTGCCATTTTTGCCGCCTCGATCACGTAAAACCCCTGTACCATGCAGCTGATTTCCGAATCAAAGGCATGAACCCTAATTCCCTCGACCATTTCACCTGCAGATACCGCTCCTTGATACGTTCCGCTGATGCCGCTCGATAAATGAATGGAAATAACATCATCATATTCTTTCTGCAGTTCCTCGAACTTCTCGACAAACTTCCCGATTGGAGGCTGTGAAGTGGTCGGCAATTTCTCCTGCATCTTTACTTCCTCATAAAACTCATCCGCAGTTATATCAACTTCCTCCCGGTAAGCTTCATTGGAAAAAATGACATTAAGCGGCATCATATGTATATGTAAACGATCACGTATTTCCTTAGGTATATATGCAGTGCTATCTGTTACGACTGCGGTTTTCATAATAGTACCATCCTTATAAAAATTTACTCTGTATCATATTCACCATTTTATCTGAAAATGCCCTTATTTGCATTAAATAGCCTTCTGCATTACCAAAAATATGAAACCGAGAATTTGAATCGAGTCATCCATTCAAAAAAAATCCAGCCCTTCAGCACGCATTGCGGTATCTGAAGAGCCGGACTTATCGAACGCTTTAATTACTTCACTTCCACCCAGCCATTTTTAATAGCTAGTACAACCGCTTGTGTACGGTCATTCACATTCATCTTCTGAAGAATGTTACTCACATGGTTCTTGACTGTTTTTTCACTGATATATAGAGTTTCGCCGATGGCCCGGTTGCTTTTCCCGTCCGCTAGAAGTTGAAGCACTTCACATTCGCGTCGAGTCAATAGGTGTAGCGGCCTCCTGATTTCTATCGTATGTACGGAATCACGATCAGCACCCTCTTCAGCTGCTAAGCGGCGATATTCTTTAACTAAATTATGGGTCACCTTTGGATGAAGGTATGAGCCGCCTTCAGCGACTACACGCACAGCATCAATCAACGCATCTGCGTCCATTTCTTTCAAAAGATAACCTTGTGCTCCTGTTTTCAATGCGTGCTGCACGTAGTTTTCATCATCATGAATGGAAAGGATGATGACTTTTGTTTCAGGGTAACGGTTCACGAGCATTTTTGTTGCTTCGATCCCATTCATGTTCGGCATGTTGATATCCATTATAACAACATCAGGTTTATGTGTTTCAACGAGGTCCATAGCTTCGCTTCCGTCATCACCCTCGGCAACAACATCAAAGGATGATTCAAAATCTAATATGCGCTTTACGCCTTCACGGAAAAGCTGATGGTCATCGATAATGATGATACTAGTCTTCAACGGCTTCTTCCTCCTAATTTCTATTTAATATGTTTATTCTCTATTATTTATAAATGGTAGGGAACTTGTATAAATACCAAAGTGCCTGCCCCCGGTTGTGAATCGATCGTCATTTCACCTTCCAGCAGCTCGACTCTTTCCCTCATTCCTACCAAGCCAAATGAACCTTCTTTTTGAATCGAAGAGTCAAACCCCTTTCCATCATCTTTGACGACGACGGTCACCATCTCCTTGGAAATGGACAGTTTAACTTGAATCTGTTTTGGATCCGCATGCTTCAATGAATTTTGTACAGCCTCTTGAACCAGCCTGAATAAAGCGACCTCCATATCGGAAGGAAGCCTTTTGACCTGTCCAAGGTTGACGAAATTCAGATTCACGCCATTATTATAGTCTTCGGTCGTTTGCAGGTACTTTCTGAGGGTAGGTACAAGGCCTAAATCATCAAGCGCCATAGGACGAAGGTCATAGATGATCCTGCGCACTTCATATAAAGCATTCCTTACCATGACCTTTAAACTGCGGATTTCCACTAACGCTTCATCAGGACCTCTCTCCCGTTGCACTCGTTCTATCAAGTCTGAGCGCATCATGACGTTTGCCAGCATTTGCGCAGGACCATCATGAATCTCACGTGAGAGCTTTTTACGTTCCTGCTCCTGGGCTTCGATTATTTTCAGGCCGAAGTCCTGTTTGCGTTTCGCTTCTTGAAGGGCTTCCCCCACAAATTTAAGATCCTGTGTCAAATAATTCTGTACTACCGATATTTGCGAAACGAGATGCACCGCTTTATCGATCGTCTGCTGTAGACCCCTTAACCTTAACTCAAGCTCATCCCGGCGATTACGGAGCTCTTTCTCCAATTGCCGGTTAATTTGTAAATCGACTTGCAGCTTATGTGCCCTTTCATAAGCATCGCGCACCTGTTCTTCAGAAAAATGGTTGAAGTGCATACTGACTTCTGAAAGCCTTTTTCGAGCAAACCTGGCTTTTGCATCCAATGCATCGCTGTCGGTTATCACAATGGCAACCCTGATTTTCACATCATCAAGCTCTTTTGATAATGACTCGAAATCCTTTCGGCATTGTTCGCCGATATCAAAGACTTCATCCTTACTCTCACTAACAGTGCTCACCATTGTTTCTAAGATCTTGTCCAATGCTTTAGCATCAACCTTTTTTATGGACATTAAGATCCCTCCACTTAAATCAAAAGACTTAAACAATTTATTGTCTTAAAGACTATGTATATGGAAAAAAGTTCTTTCCCTTTTTCATGAATGGTTAAATTTCAGGTAAATTTTGTATGAAGTAACCTTCATGAACATATTGTACCAAAAAATGATTAAAAATACGTTAATTCCCTTTTATGATTTCCATAAAATGTACCTATTTACTATACATCTCATATTCCCGGCCATTAAGTCTGCCTATTAAAGGCAGTAAGCCATTTCAATTATCCTAATACAAAATATCCTTTTCAATCAAATGAGATATTCCGCTCCATTGATTATCATATGAAATAGATGCATTTATTAAATGGCAAAATCCCTGAAATGAGAGGACGCGTTAAAGTAAAGCCAGGATAATGGCACAGAACTCATGTTTTTCCAACAATGTTATTCTTTTAAGCATATATGACCAGCTAATAACAATAACAGGCAATGAAATTAATTATAACACGTACAGCTTTTTCTAATATTAAAGTTTCTTTACACATGCGGTATGTAAATGAATCGTCATTGCCACTTTTTCCGCAAAGCCTTATAATAAATCAACTAATAGGAAGTACGAAGGTGGAATAGTTATGCTCACTCAATATTTAACGGTGGCAGGTCGCGGCGAACATGAAATCGTCATTGAAAAATCCCGTTTTATTTCCCACATCGCCCGAGTTGAAACCGAAGATGCCGCACAGGCCTTTATCCAGGAAATCAAGAAAAAGCACAAAGATGCTACACATAATTGTTCCGCTTATATGATCGGGGAACAAAATCAAATCCAAAAAGCCCTCGATGATGGGGAACCGAGCGGAACGGCAGGCGTCCCTATCCTGGAAGTGCTTAAGAAAAAAGAACTGAAAGACACCGCTGTTGTTGTCACACGATATTTTGGCGGCATCAAACTTGGTGCTGGCGGTCTTATTCGCGCTTACAGCAAAGCGACTTCAGAAGGAATAAATACCACTGGTGTGGTCGTAAGAAAACTAATGCGGGTCATTTCGACAACCGTCGACTATACCTGGCTAGGAAAATTGGAAAACGAATTGCGATCTTCCATTTATCAAATAAAGGAAATTCAGTACCTTGATCAGGTCAATATCCTTGTATATGTTGAGGAAACACAAAAAGAGACATATACCGCTTGGATTACAGAGCTGACAAATGGTCAAGGCCATATCACTGAGGAAGAAATGCTTTATTTGGAAGAGGAATTCGCCTGATAAACTCCTGCATATTTTTCCTTTTTTATGCTGTAATATAATTGAAAAGAAATATTTATTTTACGAAATTATTAAATCATTGTAAAATTAGGTGTAATATATGACGAAATATAAACTGCAGGATTCGAAAAATAGCGATATATGTCTGATGTTCGTTATTTAAAAGGAGAAGAAAAAGATGTCTACTACTAGGCGTGTTTATAAAATTAAAAAAACAAAGAAAAAAAGGCGAAAGAGGCTTTGGTTATTGCTTGTTCCCCTGCTGGTACTTGGTCTGGGGGCTTCTACGTATGCTGCAACCCTGTATATGAAAGCCCAGAATGTATTCAGTGATTCTTATGACCCTGTGGAAGCATCAGCAAAGCGAGATGCAGCGATCGACCCTCTCAAAGATAATTTCTCGATCCTTTTCATAGGTATCGATGATAGTAAGGACCGTGACTTAAAAGGAAATTCCCGTTCGGATGCTTTAATGCTGGCCACGTTCAATAAAGATCAAAAATCTATAAAACTATTAAGCATTCCACGTGATTCCTATGTGTACGTGCCAGCCAAAGGCGTAACCACGAAAATCAACGCGGCCCACGCAGCCGGCGGACCAAAAGCGACGATGGACACCGTAGAGGAATTATTCGATATCCCTGTCGATTATTATGTTAGCATGAACTTTAATGCTTTCATCGATGTCGTAGATTCATTGGATGGTATCGAAGTCGACGTCCCTTATGAAATAAATGAAATCGATTCACATGACAAGAAGAATGCCATCCATCTCGAAGAAGGATTACAGACCGTTAATGGTGAAGAAGCATTAGCGTTTGCACGGACACGTAAAAAGGACAGTGACATCCAACGCGGTGAGCGTCAGCAGGAAGTCCTAAAAGCCATCATTGCCAAAGCAACATCTGCCGGATCACTGACGAAATATACAGACGTAATGGAAGCTGTCGGTGACAATATGACAACGAACCTTCAATTCTCACAAATGAAAGGTTTCATAAAATATGTAACTACCGATAAAGGACTCAATCTTGAAACCATCAAACTTGAAGGTCAGGATTCTACCATTAACGGAACCTATTATTATCAGCTGAACGATACATCAGTGGCGAACACTAAGCTGTTGCTTCAATCCCACTTGAACCTGGGACCGAATGAAGGCAATCAAACCGAAGCCGCTCAATCACAATCACAAACACAAGAATAAAGTGAAACCCCCACTCATGAGTGGGGGTTTCCTTTTTGAAGCGTTCGCCTCCATATAGCTTAACTTATATGAAATGACATGCTTCACAGACAGCCTTAAATGATCCGCACTCAACACAACAATAAAAGCCACCAACCGTTATTTAAACGGTTGGTGGCTTTTCATATATACACTAGCAAAATTAGCTAATCTAGTAATCTATTTCCAGAACGATCATGGCTTGTTTTTAAAGTTGAGCATCTTCAGCAACGGCTGGTAGTTTGAATTGACCAAACCAATTTTCTCCACAAAAATTTCTATGATCAGTAGGAGTCCCGTTACAAGGATCAAAGCTCCCCACACCGTTGCAAATTGAAAGATTATTGCCGCTAAGCCAAAGCAAGCAGCTAAAGCGTAAATGAGCAAGACAGTCTGCTTATGAGTGAATCCCAAGTTTATCAAACAGTGATGTAAATGGGATTTATCAGCAGCCGAGATCGGCTGTTTATTGACGACCCTGCGGATAATCGCGAAAAATGTATCCGAAATGGGAACACCCAAGATGATGATCGGTACGATCAATGAAATCATCGTAACGTTTTTAAACCCTTGCAGGGACAGAACGGCAATGATGTAACCTAAGAATAATGCGCCTGTATCTCCCATGAAAATCTTTGCCGGATGAAAGTTATATTTCAAAAAGCCAAGAGTGCTTCCAATCACGATCAATGCTACCATAGCAACAAATAGGTCCCCTTTAATAAGGGCCATAGTTGCAATTGTCACTAATGCGATCGTTGAGACACCGCCTGCGAGACCATCCAGTCCATCTATTAGGTTGATTGCATTAATGATGCCGACAATCCACAAAATTGTGATCGGTATACTTAAAACACCAAATTCAACTGTATCGATAAAGAACGGCAAATTGATGAATTTCACTTCAAGACCGCCCCATAATACGATAATGAGGGCCGCCAAAACCTGGCCCAGGAATTTGGGTGCAGCTTTTAATTCAAAAATATCATCAGCCATCCCGATCAAAATGATGACAAGGGCTCCCACCAGAAGGGGCAACCGCTCCCGAAAGTCATTCATGAAAAGTAAGAAGGTAATGAAAGTAATGAAAAAACTTAAAAATATAGCTAAACCGCCCATACGCGGCATAATTTTACTATGCACTTTTCGCTCATTCGGTTTATCGGTAGCTCCTAACTTAAAGGCCAGCTTTCCGACAAAAGGAGTCAAAAAAATGGATAATAAAAAGGCTACCACCAAGGCCCCTATTAACATCAAGAACATCAAGAACCACCTCAATTCAACTAAAAATCTAATACCCGTAACGATCTATAAGAAAACCTATATATAAATGCTTATTTTAATTTTTCATCCTCAAATAAACATTATATACGTTATTGGCTAAAATCTCTATAGAAAAGTTGTTTTTTGCAAATTTTTGTAAATCCGACCCTATCTTTGTCAGGTCCCCGGATTTTTTTAATTCTAAAGCATTGCAGATGGCCAATTTCAGCTGTTCGACATTGCCGATATCCGTAATCCAGCCCTTGCTCCGATCGGGAATCAATTCCTGTACACCTCCGACATCACTTGTGATTGCCGGAAGACCCGATCTTGCTCCTTCAAGTAAAACCAGCGGAAAACTTTCGCTTAATGAAGTCAATAATGTGATGTCCCCTAACGGGTAGATTCGTTCTAAATCTTCACGATACCCTAAAAAGTGCACATGATCGGATAATCCCTTTTCCGAGACCATCTCTTCCAGAGCGGATTTCCTGCTCCCGTCCCCTGCAAGCAACAGCCTTACATGCGGGAATTCCGATACCACTTCACTTAATGCCGCTAAAGCAAATTCATGACCTTTCACCGATTCAAGCCTTGCAGGCATGATGACGATGAAATCATCCTTTCCAAACCCGAAATCTTCTCTTTGAAACGGGAAAGGCAATACCTTTTCAAAGTCAATTCCGTTTAGGATCTTTGTTATTTTTGTCGAATGGATTCCTTGGTCAATCAAGTCCTGCTTAAAGCGGTCAGAAACTGCCAGTATATGATCGGCATATTTAAATGACCTTACATGAAGGCCCGTAAACAATTTTCCCTTTACACCCTGCCCCAAAAAGTCATGATGGGGTGAACTGTGAACAGTAAGAAGCCAAGGGCATTTAATGAGGCGCTTTATAAAGGCACCATATATATTCGCCCGCGGACCATGTGTATGGATGATGTCTATATTATTTAGACGGATAAAGTCCCGTAAAGGTTTCAAAATTGAAAGGTCATATTTGGAATGTTGCTTGAAAAGTTCGGTTTGTATCCCGGAAGACATGGCCCGCCGGTATAGTTCACCATCTTCAAATACACCAAGCAAACACTCCTCTTTATTCAATTGGTTCAGTAAGGACATAATATGAAACATTCCGCCGCCAGTTTCATTCCCAGCGTTTAAGTGCAAGATCCTCATCCAGTCCACTCCTTATGTTCAGGAACGCTGCACCGTTTTCCTTAACCGCTTAACCTTTAAAACGAATCTTGGCAGCGCAAGCATCCGTTTCCACCGCGAAGGTTGCTGGATCAGTCGGTACAACCATTCAAGACGCATCTTTTGCCAGAAAACCGGGGCACGGTTCACCTTTCCCGCAAGGACATCAAAGCTTCCCCCAACTCCCATGAATAACCCCTTATTGAATAGCCCATAGTGCTTGGAAACCCATTTTTCCTGCCTAGGGAACCCTAATGCAGTCAAAATGATGTCAGGTTCAAGTTCCGCTATCGACTTAGGCAGGGCATCATCCTTTATATCAATGTAACCATGGTTGTATCCCACCAACTCGAGACCCGGGTATGATTCTTTTACTTTCAGGGCCGCTGCTTCAATCACGCTTTCCTCCGCTCCAAGCAGGTATACCTTCAGCGCTTTTTCATCAGCGACCCGAAATAATTCATTCATCAAGTCGAATCCAGTAATCCGCTCTTGTAAAGGTTGATTTAGCCATTTAGAGGCCATAATAATACCAACGCCATCCGGAGTGATGTAATCAGCCGATATAATGATGTCTTTATAATCCTGATGTTCATTTGCATACTCAACTATTTCCGGATTTGCCGTAACGATAAACGTTTTTTCCTGATTCATCAATCTTGGATAGATCATTCCATTCATGAATTCATCCATATTGCTATCAATGAATGGTATGGATAGTATCTCAACAAACTTTTCTGTCATTTCACTTCAGCCTTTCATATGTACTATACATCTAAAGGGTGGGGTATTATTCAAGAAATTTTTTCATACACATCATAGAACTTGATTTTTGATTCAAAGGTGGTTAATCAATTGAAGTTTATAGAAAAGCAATCGTTACCCATTCTATTTCTGTGCCTGCTCGTCCCATCGGCAGTGCCTCACCCTATCGCCGGTTACATGGCAACGGCGCTGATGCTCATTTTTATCGGTATAAATAAAAAAAACCTGTTATTAATTCTATTCATTTATTTCCCTGCCCGTCCCTTATTGATGGAACTGAATAGCGGCTTAACCTATACAGGTGACCTGATCATCCTCACCTTATTCATTACTTTGCTTATTGAAAGATTCAAAAAGAACGAATGGCAATTTTCGAAATATCATTTTACTGCGCCATTTTGGTTGTTTTGTTTAATTGGTGCCGGGGCTGCACTCATAACCGGAGTGGGAATCCTCCCCATCCTATTTGAACTCCGTGCATTGCTTATTACATTCTTGCTTCTTTACATTATCGGTGAATTAAATCTAGAAAGAAAGGATATCTTTCGCTTTTTAAAGGTAATCCTAATATTTACAATCTTACTTTGCCTGCATGGCATGGTGGAGAAAATCTTTTCACGTACGGTCCTGCTTCCCCATGCATGGGAAATGTGGAATCTTTCTCCAACAAACCGGATGAGGATTTATGGAGCACCTGCCAATCCTAATGTATTTGCCTTATTCTTAAGCATCCAGTTATTCCTTAGTTTCTTTCTATTTCAGTCGCTGAAAAAATATAAATGGATCGTCTTCCTGGCAGCCATCCTGCTTTCCGGAACGTTACTGCTTACCTATTCACGGGGCACGATGATTGCATTCGGGTTCTCGGCGCTTGTCTTTATGATATGGACTAGAAATAAACTATTTCTCAAATATGCTGTAGGAGCATTTTGTCTCGGCCTGCTTCTTATTTATTACCCAGTTTTATTTGCATCAAGTAAAGTGGAGGTATCCGCATCGATTCCCATGGAAAATGTGGTAATTGGCAGCACCCCTTCTCCTGAACACGAACATGCCCTCTCCAATCGTTTTTCAGAAATGTTCTCTGATAAAACTCTGCACCAAAGTACGGAATGGGGCCGGTTATATGTCCTAATCAAAGGAATTGAAATTTTCACAGATCACCCGATAATCGGTACCGGGCTAGCAACCTTCGGAGATTCTGCCACACTTTCCTATTCCTCACCAATCTATCAGGAATACCAAATTGGTGAAAGGATGTATACCGATAATCAATATATCCAGATTCTGGTCCAAACTGGTGTACTGGGATTTCTTGCAGTTCTTGCATTCATCTTTTTCACCTGCCGTAAAATCCTAAAATCGGGAAATGGCACTTTAGCGGCGTTCACCATCTGCCTGATGTTGGCCGCATTATTAGCAGGACTTTTCTACAATATTCTCGAAGATAAAACGTTTACGCTGATATTTTATAGTTGTTTGGGAATCTGTTTACAGAAGGACATCATTTTAAAGGATTGAAAATATGCCTACTCTTTCACATGTCATTAAATCGGTCGGGCTCGTCACCATTATTGCAGCCATTGGAAAAGTCCTCGGATTCGGGCGGGAATCGATCATAGCCGCCTATTTCGGGGCATCATCAATGGCAGATGTTTTTTTCGTGGCAAGCCTCATACCAACCATTCTTTTTACGGCTCTCGGCAGCGGTCTTCAGGCCGGCGTTATTCCTATTTACTTGGAAAAGAAAGCGGACAATCCGTTGAAAGCTGATGAATTCATCAGTGTTTTAGGCTCTTTCTTTATGCTGGTAGCCGGAGTCCTGACCATTGCCTGCATGATTTTCATAAAGCCGCTCGTCATGTTGACAGCCCCGGGTTTCTCTGATTCCGAGCTTGCCCTGACGGAGTCACTGACCCGGATCATGCTGCCAAGTTTACTATTTTTCACGCTTTCATACATGGCGACGGGGGTCCTGAATGCGAATAAGCGTTTTATTCTGCCGGCACTCACTTCAACTGCACAAAACACGGTCATTATTGCAGCCACTGTATTGTTCGCTGCTCCGTTTGGGATTGAAGGATTGGCTTGGGGGTTTGTATTCGGTGCAGCAAGCCAGTTCCTTATTCAATACCCATCATTGAAGAAATACGGAATCCGGCCCATAGTCGCTTTCCTGCCTCATAAAAGGCAGATCGTTCAAACACTGTACACCTTTTATCCAATCATCATCGCCGCTTTGGCGATCCAGTTGAATAGTGTCGTCGATCGGATTATCGCGACTTCGCTCGAAACAGGGAGCGTATCTGCACTGAACTATGCAAATCGCCTGCTGTGGCTGCCATTAAGCATTGTCCTCACGCCGCTGATTACCGTATTGTACCCTTCAATCGTCGAGCGCGCACTTATAGGCTATCAATCTTTCCTTAATTTGACCTTAAAGGGATTGAAATCGCTATTATTTTTAGCTATTCCGTTCATGGTCGTCATGTTAATCAGCGGAAACAGCTTAATCACTCTGGCTTTCCAACGCGGGGCCTTCGATGCTTCAGCAACAGAGGTGACTTATAGGGCATTCATCTTTTATTCCGCTTGCCTCCCGTTCTTTGCACTGCGGGATTATCTGATGAACGCCTTCTACGCCTTGAAGAAAATGAAAGTGGCCATGTATTCCTGCCTGATTGCCGTATTACTTAACGTCCTGCTCAGCTGGGTCCTATCACGTTATCTCGGCGTCGGCGGAATCGCTTTAGCATCGGGCATTTCCATGCTCCTGCAATCTCTATACCTTTTCGGCTACCTATGGCTAAAGACAGAAAGAACGGACAAGGCAGCTTTCAGGGATGTTTTTCAGGAAAGCAGCAAGCTTGCCATCATCGGAATCATCATTTACGGACTCGCTCTCTGGATCCATCCGCTTACCATGACGTTGCCCATCATCATGGAATTAGTGATCATCTCGCTGCTGGTATTCGGATTATATCTCGCATTATCCATTCTTTTTAAAGTAAGCAGCCTGCAAGCGATGAAAAGGATCAGATCATCAAAGTAATACATTAGAAGGAGTGCCATTATGAACATTTTAATCACGACGATTTTCAACTACCCTCATGAAGGAGGGCTATCGAGCCATATCACTACGTTAAAAAAGGGTTTAATGTCGCGGGGCCATAATGTGGACATATTATCTTTCTCTCAATTACCCCCTTTCAAGAGGAAGATGCTCGCCCAGGCTCCAGGTTTTTTATTAAATAAAGTAAAACAGGGGAGCGGCCAGCTTTTCAATGACCGGCAACGCCAAAGATTATTGGCTTCATCTATTAAAGCCTTGAAAAAGAACTATGATGTCATAAATGCTCAAGACATTTTCGCAACGCTCGCCTCCATCGAATCCGGGATACCAACGGTGCAAACCGTCCATGGGTATTATTCATTCGAGGCAGTCAGCAGGGGCGCCCTTCTCCCGGATAGTGAAGAAGATTTGATCATTCGGGAGCTGGAAAGAAAAGCTTATCAGTCAGCTGCAAAAGTGGTGACGGTCGATCAAAGGATCAAAGACTATATAAATCATTTGGCACATATAGAGGCGGATACGATAAAGAACTTCATTGACGTGTCTGCTTTCAAACCGGAAATGGCAAAGCGGGAGCATACTCGCCGGGACTTTCAAATACCCCTGCATAAAAAGATGCTTTTCGTTCCGAGAAGAATGACGGAAAAGAACGGTGTCATCTACCCGCTCCTTGCTCTGCCGGAGGTGCTGGAAAATCATCATGAAACGGTATTGGTCTATGCAGGTACAGGAGAACAGCGAAGCCGGCTTGAGGAAACGGCAGCCAGGCTCCAAATATCTGATTCCGTCCTTTTCTTGGGTTCAGTGCCGTTCGAGAAAATGCATAATCTCTATGAAGCATCGGACATCGTACTCATCCCAAGCGTTCATTCCCACGGGGTGGAAGAAGCGACTTCCATTTCTGCATTAGAAGCGATGAGTTGCCGCTCACCCGTCATTGCAAGCGCAATTGGCGGTTTAAAGGAGATTCTCATTGATGGTGAAGATGGTTTGTTAGTGGAGGAAAAAAATAAAGAAGCACTTGCACAAGCCATCTCCATTCTGCTTAAAGACACTGCTTATGCAACAAAGTTAGCTGCGAAAGCAAGATATAAAATGGAAAGCGAATACTCCCACCTTTCAGCTGCCGAGCGGTTTAAGAAAGCTTATGATGAAGTACTGAACTAAAAAAGCAGACCCGAAGCCCGGGTCTGCTTTTCACTTTCATACCAGTGCGGAACTACGCCTTTTCATTTGTTCTTCACGGTATTTTTTCTGTTCTTGTTTAGACATGGCGTTATATTCTTTTAAGAATGCTTCATATTGCGGCATTACTTCGTTCATGGCACCGTATGCCTTTAACTCTCCATATTCAAGCCATAAAGCCTTTTGGCAAAATTTCTTCATCTGACCGATTGAATGGCTGACAAAGAACATCGTTTTGCCTTTTTCCTTAAATTCGTTCATTTTCTCCAAACACTTTTCAGCAAAGTTTTTATCCCCGACTGATAAGGCTTCATCAATAATCAGGATATCTGGATCAATATGCACGGAAATGGAAAAACCAAGCCTGGACTTCATGCCGCTTGAGTAGGATTTCACCGGTTGGTCAATGAACTTGCCAAGCTCTGAAAACTCGATGATCTCAGGCTCAAGTTCTTTGATCTGATTTTTGTCGAATCCGAGCATCAGCATTTTCAGTTCGATGTTTTCTCTGCCCGTCAACTGATTATTCAGGCCCGATGCAACGGCAATCAAAGCCGTTTTCCCGTTGGTTTGGACATTTCCGTCCGTGGGCGGGATAATACCTGCAATAATATTGGACAATGTGGATTTCCCTGATCCGTTGACCCCGACAAATCCTATTACATCGCCTTTTTCAGCTTCAAAACTTACATTTCTCAGAGCAAAATACTCTTCTCCATAGCTTTTGGGCAAAAGGAGATCCAATAATTTTTCCGAGTTTTTATTATATAATTTATATTTTTTCGTTATATCTTTGACTATTACCGATTTTTCCAACTTTTCTCACTTCCAGTTTACTTAAAGTCAACAAAGCGATCTCTAAACCTGACATGCAGCGAGGAACCTATCAAAAACAAGATGATAACGACTGCCCAGAAATAAAGCGTATATTCCCAATGCTCTATTAGATACCATGATTCCCCCAACAATGAAGCTCGATACCCATCCACAATATAATATAGTGGATTCAGCTTCATGATATTGACTAGAACAGGATGGTCCTTAGCATCCAATACCCAAAGGATTGGTGTTAAATAAAACAAGACTTTCATTAAGGACACGATTATATTATGAACGTCACGAATAATGGTTGATAATGTTGAAGAGATTAACCCAAACGAAAATAACAGCAAGACCGTTGCAACAATATAATACGGCAGTTGCAAGATATAGACTGTTGGGAGGTATCCAGTAAAACCTAATAGGATGATGATGACTCCCAGCAGCATTAAATGCTGATACAACTTGGCAAAGATGACATACGAAGGGATGACACTCATCGGAAAGCTCATCTTGGATACCATATTCAGTCGGGAAAAGACGGATTTGGACGTTTGGGTTATTGAAGGGTTCACAAAAAACCAGACAACGATCCCTGCCATTAGCCATGGAAGAAAATTTTCACCCCGATTTAAGATTATAAAGCCGAATACAAACCAATAAATCGCAATCTGTATCATCGGATTGATGATTTCCCATAGGATTCCCAGGTAGTTATTGCTGTTGGCACTTTTCACTTCATAAACAGATAAACGCCTTACCAAATAAAAACTATTGATTTGTTCTTTTAAAACGGTCAAAGCTGAACTCATAAATTACACAGACCTTCCTAAAAACACTTTTTCTACGACACGGCGTGAAGCCTGGCCATCCTCGAGTGCACAAAACCGCGCGTGAAAATGATTGATATCATTGGTATTTTCGTATTTCATCGTCTTGATACTATCAATGACCGCATCAGATGTTTTGACTAACAAACCAGGTGCATTCTTTTCAAAATCAAAGTAAAACCCGCGAAGCTTGTCCCTGTAATTTTCAATATCATATACATAGAAAAGCATCGGACGCCGTAAATTTGCGTAATCAAAGAACACGGATGAATAATCAGTTATTAATAAATCAGAAATAAGATACAAATGACTGATATCCTCGTAACTGGATAAATCATAGGCGAATCCTTGATACGCCGATAAATCCAAGTTCTCTGATATCAAATAATGAAGACGAAGCAAAATGACATACTCCTCCCCCAATTCCCGTTTCATTCGATCCAGATCCAGTTTTATTTCAAACTTATATTTTCCCTTGCTATAAAACTCATCGTCCCTCCAAGTCGGGGCATATAAAACGATCCTTTTCTCTATTGGTATACCCAACTTCTGTTTCAATGAGTCGATTGTATCACGATTATTCCCATTGTAAAGTATATCATTACGAGGATAACCGGTTTCCAGAATTTTAGAAGTATCGACATTGAAGGCCCGGGCAAAAATTTCACTGGAATAAGCATTCGGTGAAATTAAATAATCCCATTTACTTGATTCGGCATGGAAATTTTCTTTATATTTATCCGTCGTTGTTCCAGGCATATGAACTTCATTCATATCCGCCGCAAGTTTCTTTAATGGAGTACCATGCCACGTTTGCAAATAGATCGTGTGCTTTGGCTTCGGAATCCAAAGCGGGAGCCTGCTGTTCGTTACCCAATAACGGGCCCTTGTCATTTTGAGCAGCCAACTAAATGAAAAACGATTGAGATATGGGATGCCTGCCTCTTCGAAATGAGCTGTATATCTTTTATCTACGCTCCAATACATTTTATATTCAGGATGGTGACTCTGCAAGTATTCATAAATCGCCCGGGGGTTGCAGCTATACTGCTTGCCCAAAAAGCTCTCAAAAATAACCAGCTTCCGGTCTACCGGCAATACTGTGCCCGCCATTGCAAAAGCCACTTTATATCCTCTTAAAAAAATTGCTTTAGCCTTATTTTTAACTAGCGATAGAAAGGAAGGTCTCTTTGAGGTTTGTATTTTTTCATTTGACATATCCGATCTCCCTTTTTATTGATTAATGATAATGGAACCATGCTAATAAATCGAATTAAAAATAAGCTCGCCCAATAGAAGGGAGAGCTTATTTTTGGTGTACTTCTAACAGCTACTCCAAAGACTTTATTGCCAGTCCCAAATTATTTGCCACTGTTGTATAAAACTCCACATTTTTCTTATTATATGTCATCTTATTTTTCAGGATTCTTTTAATATTCACCAATTGATAATCATTGTAGCGAATGAACACCGTAAATAACGACTTTTCCATTTTATCAATTTCATCTAATGAAACAGTGAAATGGCCTCTATTACCTTCTATTTGAACTCCGCAATTGATTTCATTGTCAAATCTTGTCCTATCACGTATCAATACAGAATCTATGTTGTCTATATCATCACCATAAATCTCAAAACTTTGGTGGTAGGCATTATCCATAATATAAGAATCCAGTGCACGGGCAAGCATCGGTATCCTGACAAAGCGATATTCATCTTCCAGAAATGGAAGTTCATAATAAGGTAAACCATCTTTTATATGATATTTTTTATTGGAATCTCGCTTTAACCATTCAAACAACTTTATGAAATCATCAATACGATCCTCCATGAATAATTCAAGTGCTAATTTATAAATAGGTACTTTAAATTCATTCTTGAAGTCATATGACAAGTTTTTCGCAGTTTCGACGGCTTCCCCTAATATTTCAATAAAATCTTCTTTTTTCTTGGATTTCACAAAGGTTTGACTGTCGAACGTTTTTACAATATCGTACTCATAAATCCGGTTAAGAGCCACCCTTTTCAATTCAATGGCAATATCCTTGGATTGAATATACTTTATTATGCCAACATCCGCTTTTCTTTTGTCTAACATATTCGTAACACGTGTTAAAGAAGATGAGTTTTCCGAAGTTCTATTGACATAATAAATAGGTTTTTTAGTAGTTGATACAGCTCTAACTTTAAAGAAAACATCAGTAAAAAACCATTTATCTTCACCGAATTTCATATTCGGAAAACCAATTTCATTTTCTTTAACCATATGCAGATTCATCATCCTGGCCGTTGGACCCATATGATAAAAAAAGTGCGGAACATCCATTGGGGTGATGCTTCTTCTTTCTTTAATGGAAGCAAACTCCCCGATCACACTCTCTGACTCAGATTCGACTTTTACCGTTTTGCCCACTACATAATCATCACCGGTTTCCTCCAGTATGTTATAGAGGCTTTCCAGTCCATCATGTGCAAGCCAGTCATCCGCGTCTAAAAAAGTTATATATTTGGATGTTCCCAATTCTATTCCAATGTTTCTCGGGGTCCCAGGTGACCCATTATTTTCTTGAAGGGTAACGGAACAGATATTTTTATATTTAGCCGTATACTCTTGAATGATTTTATTTGTGCCATCAGTCGAACAATCATCAATGATGATATATTCAATCTGATCTATGCCCATGGTTTGATTGATTACTGATTCAATCGTTTTTCTGATGAATTTTTCAGCATTATATGCAGCAGTGACTACTGTGACTTTTTTTCCTTTTCCTAAAAATTTATTTCTTAAGCTTACAGGACTATTTTTTAATTGAATATTACCGCTCTTTAAAAGTTCCCTCGCTTTTTGACGTACCAAGAAATTCATACGATTCCTCTCTCCTTTTATGTCTAGAGGTAACATAGACGTTTCGACCAGGCAGCCAAATTCACCAGTTACTTAAGCAACAATACCCTTTATTTTAGGAATCAATCATTAAAAAATTTATCCACGATTCTCTGGGTAGCTTTACCATCCTCTATTCCACAATACTTCTCTCTAAATAAACCATATCTTTCTTTATATTGCATGTTTATTTTATCAATATTGGTAATAGTTTCGATAATCTCCTCAGTTGTTTTTAAAAATGGACCTGGTGCTTCCTTTTCAAAATCCATATAGAATCCGCGGATGTTATCTCGGTAATCTTCCAAATCATAAGTGTAATACAAAATCGGCCGAGCAGTATTAGCAAAATCGAACATTACTGAAGAATAATCCGTAATCAATATATCAGAAATCAGGTAAAGTTCCTGAATATCTGAATAATTGGATACATTTATCACGAAATCCTCAAATTCGCTTGGGATGATGAGATTATTACTTATAACAACATGCATCCTTAACAACAGGATATATTCATCCCCAAGTTCTTCCTTCATTCTTTCCAAATCAAATTTCAGCTCGAAAACAAATTTATTATTTTTCGAAGTTTGATTATCCCGGAATGTAGGAGCATATAAGATGACTTTTTTTCCTTTTGGTATCTTCAGTTTTTCCATCACTGACTTGGAAATTATTGAAGAATCCTCCCTGTAAAACAAATCATTTCTTGGATATCCCGTTTCTAAAATTTCCCCTTCATACTTGAAAGCGCTTCTGAAGGCCTTGGATGCGTATGGACTTGGTGATATTAAATAATCCCAAGTTCTCGTTGCACCATGCACTCGATCTAAGTACCCATCGTCTCTTCCTTGAATATTATCTATATCAAATAGCATTTTTTTCAATGGGGTACCATGCCAAGTCTGAATATAAGTCGTTTCCTTCCTTTTGCTTAAATAGGTAGGGAAGTTTTGATTATTTATCCAATAACCTGCTTTGGCTAAATAATAATAGTATTCCGGACTTAAGCGTTTTATCAGCTTCGTATTCTTTCCTTTTATCGGTAAATTACCATTATACACCCAAACTTTTTTATATTTATTATCCCTTTTGACCAGTTCTTCATAAATATACTTGGGGCTATCGGCGAATTGCTTCCCTATCCCACTCTCAAAAAGAATAAGGTTCCGGTCAACCGGGATAACCCTGGACATGATTTTATAAACTTTTTTCATGACAGGGAAATATTTATCACTTTTCCTAAACCGATTCAAAATGAGTTTGGATATCGGATGGTTATATAATTTAGTTAGTGAATTTTGATCTTTTTCTGCATTTTGAATCACTTCGAATATCCTTGAATTAGAATGGACATCGCGATATTTAATAAAACGGTTGGCCTTGTCCATATACTTCCTCTTCATGACAAAATCAGTATTGGCATATTCGGCTAATACACCTAACAATTCATCCAATTCATCAACGATTTCACCTGGAAGATCGTTATCCAAATCCAAATGTGACGGTCTTTTTCCTATGAAACGGTCTCTATCAAATTGATAGTAAATTACCGGTTTATGCAGGAAACTAAAGTCAAAAGCTACACTTGAATAGTCCGTAATCATTATCGCACTTTCCTTGATTAACCTTTGGACATCCACTTCACCCTGGCTAATTACCCTAACTGGGGCATCCTTAAAATAAGACGTGAATTTCTGCATATTAGGGTGAAGGCAAAAAATGATTTCAAACCCATTGATTTTAGATAAATCATGTAATACCGGGTGATTCACTAATTTCTGATACCTTTCAAAATACTCGCTTTCCAAAAATATTTCATCGGAAGTAATCCAATCTCTCCATGTTGGAATGATCAATAATTGCCTCTTTGTTGAAACATCATCCTTAAACAGCGAGTCGAACCTCGAAAGTCCCGTCGCGAATACTTCTTTTTCGTTGTAACCAAAATCAGTTACAATCATATCCTTTTCGAAGTCTGAACTTACTAGAAAAACATCCGTACTAAAACCGGAAACTGCATTTTTCCCGTAGTTTGCCACCATATTCTTCGTGCCCATAACACCATGTTGAAGGAAAACCTTAACCCCCTTAACACGATTTTTAAATTCAGATGTCCTTAAAGGATATAAATAATCCGGGTGATGTGATGAAATGATACGTGTCGATTCCATCGTCTTTTTAATATGATCCTTTGACTTGAAATAAAGTACATTTCCAAAGGGCTCGACGTTCTTGGCTTCCACGGAATTTTCTTCTATTACATAATACACTTCTTTTTCTGGATGATTTTCCCTCATATATTTAAAAAAGTGATATCCAGTATCCTGGGCTTTATACGTTCTTTCTCCAACTAGCCAGACATCCTTTTTCTTTTTAAATAAAGTCAGGAATCTCCTCCACCCCATCATCCTTTTTAAATACCGATAACTATCTGTAGAGAAGTTAAACACTTCCAAAGACAAATTGGATGCTTTAAAGGTATAGTAAGGATTGACGATAGCAACTCCAGCATTCGAGCTGACATCAGTCTTTTTAGTAAATAATTTAGTTCTGGTGGTTGGTCTTCCGACGCGTACCATTTTCGGCTCTTCCTGATCATGTAAATGTAGTTTCATGTAAATGTCATATACATCATCTTCCAAATCCGCACTGACTAATCGTTCTAGATCCAATATCAAATCATATAGATAACGATTCAGTCCATATTTCTTAATATTCATTTCCTCATTATGAATAAAAGATATATCTGCCTGATATTCTTTGCCACTTTGCCTTCCTCTTACAAGTCCCTCACCTTTTATGATTCTTGAATGCTTGGTGAAAATTTGACCATTAATTTGCATGGTTTTCGACTTGTTTTGGATTTTTTCAATTTGAGACTTAATCGAAATTTTAGGGGCCATATTGAAGTAAAGAGATAAATTCCCTTTATTCGTTATAGAAAATATACTTTGTTTATTTTCATAGGTGTAAATACTCAAATTGTTCACGTACGTTTCCTGAAAACGCCCGAGGCGAATTGGATATTCGATATGAACCTGTTCGTTCACATCTACATATTCAGCTTTATGTTCAATACTAAGTATCGTTTTTTTGCTCAGCTTTTCAACCGGAACGGTAACCTTTATATAACAGTCATATACAGTCGGTTCATCATCTTCCAATTTCCGCATTAAATCTTTCATATCTACTTTAAACTCAAATTTAGATGAGCTCACTGATTCAGCAATTTTTATTTTTTGATCTTCGTTTTCCCTAGAATATAGCCATAGTTCTTTTGCGCAATAATGTTCTATTGAAAATTCCCCTTTTATCAACAGCGTATCTTCCTCTTGCGCAATGGTCAGAACTTGTTTTAGCTTAATTTTAGGAGCTTTTTTTGCTTTCCCTTTTCCAAGAAGCTTTTTAATCATTTTAGACCACCTATAACAAATTATTATTTAAATAAAAATGAATCATTTATTGTACTTTAAAATCATAAACTTTTTTCGGTTTTTCCTCAATATCATTAAACAGACAGGTAAACCGACCATAAATTACCTCTAATTCCTCCAATAAACAAAAAAGACAATATTGGTTAGTTCAATATTGAAAACGAACATACTAAAACTAAAAACATTTCGTAAATATGTACGTCCTTCCATGTTGCCAGAATGGAAAGGGAATAGCAAAAACATGTTTCTTAATTGCAAAGAAGTCTCTTGACATCAAAGTGAACGCTTTCAAAACAGGCCGACTGTTTATACTTGCACTTCATAATCGGGCTATTAAATGTGAAGCGATAGATTGTGGCCTATACATGACCCATCTATTAACAGGGATTTATGATGCTCCTCTAGTTGTTCTCTCCTAAACGTGGTAAAATTGTGAATGGCTTATTCTGATTGCAGCAAGAATAATGAAATTTTTCTTATCATATCGTTATCTTTCATCAGCTTACTTAAAGTAATTTGATGAACTTATTTTTAAATGCCTTTCATTATAAATCATGCATTTCTATAGATACTTTATTATGCCCTGCTGAGTAAGACAAATTAGTCAACATTTTATTTTAGCTTAAAAAATAATATTAACAATAATCCTCAATGTAAAAAATTGTGGTTTATTTGTAAAAAAATTGTGGTTTATTTGTAAAGCTATTAAGTTATAATTAGTTAGAGAATGTCATTGCCAAAAAAATATAGGAATAAAACAAGCAGAATTGAAATGCTGGCTGCCTGTTTTATTGTTCCATTTCATATTCTAATAGACCAAATATATATTAATTTGATTGAATAACAGTTTAAGAGTCTTAAAGGAGGAATAAAAATGAAGAAAGTAATCACTTACGGAACCTTTGATTTGCTTCATTGGGGCCATATCAATCTATTAAAACGCGCTAAAGATTTAGGAGATTATCTGATCGTTGCCATTTCAACGGATGAATTCAATGCTTTAAAAGATAAAAAAGCTTATCATAGCTTTGAAAACAGAAAAATGATCCTTGAATCAATCCGTTATGTGGATGAAGTTATACCGGAAGACAATTGGGAACAAAAGAGGGAAGACATCGTTCGTGAGGGTGTAGATATTTTTGTAATGGGTGATGACTGGAAAGGCCAATTCGATGAATTATCCGAAGTTTGTGAAGTGGTCTACCTTCCAAGAACAATCGGCATTTCGACTTCCCAAATTAAAGATGACCTTTTACAAGTTACTAATGGCTAAAGAATTCGCGATAGGGATTTATCTTTTTTGTTTCAAAATTTTATTCTCTATCTTTAAGCTTTCCCCTTTATATGACAAAACGACCTTTGTCACATCATTCGGGGACAATTGCCAATATATCGCAGATGAAATGGACAAGCAGGACATTTCCGTTCAAAAAGTTTTTTTAATGAAATCGAGCAGTTCTATACAAGTTAAGGACGATGGGGAAACCATCGTCCTTCCGTTTGAATCAAAAAATATCATTGCCATGATCCGATCGATTTATCATCTGGCTACATCAAAATGGATTATCATCGATAATTATTTTGGCTTTCTTTCAGCTATTGCATTCAAAAAGCAAGTGACATGTGTTCAAGTGTGGCATGCGGCAGGGGCCGTGAAGCAATTCGGGGCAAAAGACCCGTCCATTCAAAACCGTTCAGCCGGTGCAAGGAAAAGATTTTTGGAAGTATATAAAAAATTTGACTATGTTACGGCAGGTTCAGAGATAATGGCCGGTATTTATCAGGAAAGTTTTCAACTACCGGCATCCCATATCCTAAGGACCGGAATACCTCGGACCGATTTCTTTTTTAATGATGAATCAAAAAGAATTGCCCGTAATGCTTTGCTGGCCAAGTATCCAGAACTTGAGCATAAGAAAATCATGTTATATGCCCCTACATTTCGTAATGACGGCTTGAACAACGGAGAGATTGCACTTGATTTGGAATTGCTCTACAAGGAACTTCAGGGCGAAAATTATGCGTTATTACTAAAACTGCATCCAGCTGTAAAAGCAGAGCATGATTTACAAGATAAATTCCCGGGATTCATTTACCCTGTAAATAGTGAATTTCACGTTAATCAACTGCTGATCAGTACGGATCTTTTAATTACCGATTACTCATCGATACCGTTTGAATTCTCTTTTTTGGGAAGACCCATGATATTCTTTGCATATGACTTAGAAAAGTATGTGCAGGAACGGGGATTCTGGGAGGATTACTCTTCTTCCATGCCCGGACCCGTGGTATCTACCACGGAAGAGATCTTAAGGGAAATACGTACCGCCGATCATTCATTAATGAAGATCGCTTCCTTTAACCAAAAATGGAATGAATACTCCACGGGAAATTCAAGCAGGGATTTAGTTGATTTCCTTTTTAAATAAAACCGCCCACTTCGTAAAACGAAGTGGGTTTTCATTTTTTTCAATAACCCCTCGATGTAGGCACACCCTAAAAACAGGGGGATTTTTACAGCAAATGACAATCGAAAACAGGAAGCTCCACAATGTGAAAAAAGACTCACAATATAGAAAATATTGTAGATTACAATACTCAAACCCCACCAATATAAACCAGTAAAATACTACTATTTCCCCCTTGTAACAAAAATGTAATATGGTTATTCCCATTTAATTTGTTAGAATAGGGAAAAAGACATATTAGAGGTGGAAAACCGTGAAAAAAAGTGTTGTCGCATTTTCGACATTAGCCATTTTATCTTCGACTTTTGTTTCTCCTGCCCTTGCCGGTACATATACAGTCAAAAGCGGTGATAACTTAAGTAAAATCGCCCAGAAGCATAATACGACGGTAAAAGACTTAAAACAGCTTAATAACTTAAAATCAGACTTTTTGAGAATCAATCAGAAATTAATTACACCCAACTCCACAACAACATCAAATGCTTCTTCTGTTTCCGTGAAGAAAACAAAGAAAACCACATATACCATTGTTCCAGGTGATACCTTAACCAGGATAGCAAACAAGCATAACCTTACACTTGCTGAATTGATGAAAATGAATAACTTAAAATCCGATAGAATTTATGCAGGCGCCAAACTTATCGTATCCAAATCAACCACCACTACTACCATTGATTTACCCGGCAGCAGCTCCAAACCATCCAATGTAACTCAGACCCCAGCCAATTCGTCTACATACATAGTGGTAAAAGGTGACACTCTTTCCAAGATTTCCAGAAAAACCAACTTGACCGTAGCCCAGCTTAAATCAATCAACTCGTTAAAGTCCGATTTAATTAGAGTGGGTCAAAAACTAAAATTAAGTAAATCGGCAAGCACTGCCCCTGCAGATAATAACGATGTTGGAAAAGTGGAAGCCCCAAGTTCGGGGAACAAAGTGGCCAAGCTCGTTTCCGAAGCAAAGAAATTAATTGGTACACCCTATTCGTGGGCGGGTGCCTCCCCATCAGGCTTTGATTGCAGCGGATTTATTTACTATACGTTCAAGAAGGCTGGGTATGAAGTTCCCAGGCTTTCATCTTCCACATATTATGATATGGGTAAAAAAGTTACTTCACCGAAAAGCGGCGATCTTATCTTCTTTGCAACTGGTTCCAATAAATCAGTGATAAGCCATATGGGAATCTACTTGGGCGGCGGGGAATTCATTCATGCCTCATCAAGTAAGGGAGTAACTATCAGTGCTACTTCAAACTCTTATTTTAAAAGTAAAATCATCGGTTATAGAAGTTTATAAGATTTTCTTGCCAGACTTTCCTCTTAAAGTCTGGCAATTTCATGTAAAAGAATCATAGTTTCTTTATCTCTGGGTTATACAATTTACGAAACATTCGAATGATTTGCCAACGAAGGAATTCGGTTTCTCTAGAATCCTTCGTTTTTTTGGATAAAAAAAGGAAAATATGCACTCTAACTACAAAAAGAAACTATTCTATTTTTGACAAAAAAAAGGTATAGTTAAAAATACCGACTAGGTACTTTTTCACACCTTCCATTTTGTGGGATGGTTAAGGGAGGAATATTAAATGAGATCCGAACATAAAAAAAAGAAAAAGAAACGCAAAACGTTTAAAATAATCGGCTTCACCCTTCTTATCCTTTTCATTGGCGCAGGTGTTTATGGCGCTTCAGTTTATCAATCATTAGCCGGTGCGATCAGCACCATGCAGGGTACAGCCCATAAAACGGATAAGCGGGTAGAGGACATAAAGTTCAAAAGCAAAGATCCATTTTCATTACTAATTCTTGGTGTGGATGAAAGAAAAAATGACTCAGGTCGATCAGATACGATGATCGTCATGACGGTTAATCCTAAAAAGGAATCGATTGAGTTATTGAGTTTACCGAGAGATACGCGTACAGAGATCATCGGTAAAGGTACAACTGATAAAATGAACCATGCCTATGCATATGGCGGAGTTGCCATGTCGATAAATACAGTGGAAGCCTATTTGGATATTCCGATTGATTATTATGTCAAAATGAATATGGAAGGCTTTCAGGATATTGTGAATGCCGTTGGTGGTGTCACAGTCGATAATGATATGGACCTTGCCTATAAAGGATATACCTTCAACAAAGGCACGATCGACTTAAATGGTAAAGAGGCCTTGATTTATTCCCGAATCCGTAAAGAAGATCCCCGCGGGGATTATGGAAGGCAAATGCGTCAACGCCAGGTTATCCAAGCTGTCATGAAAAAAGGGTCAAGCCTATCAACACTTACCAATTATGACGATATATTCGAAGCTCTAGGTAAAAACGTGGAAACCAATTTAAGTTTCAATGAAATGTTAAGTATCCAAAATAACTACAAATCATCCCTCAAAAATATTGAACAATATACACTCGAAGGTGACAATCAACGGGTAAATGGCGTTTGGTACAACATCGTTCCAGAAGATACAAAGCTTGAAGCCCAAAATCGTGTGAAAGCACATCTGGGATTATAATGAATGGAGGATGGCTTTTATCAGTCATCCTCTTTTTTTACCTTTTTTCCAATTTGTTTAAAGTAATCGGAACGTATCACTTGATCACTCAGATCGATCTCCTTTTGGTCTACAGGTGAAAATCCATCGACCTTGCCTTCCCCATTTATTTTCATTTGAGAACCATAATCCCCTTTCAATACCAAAGCATCACCCTCTTCGCCATTCAGCATGCTCTCTCCAAAGTATGAAGAACTCTTAATATTGAACAGATCATATAGAGTTGGTAGAATATCGATTTGGCCCGCTACCTTATCAATCGTTCTTCCTTCCATATCCTCCTGATAAATGATCACGGGAATGGGCATATATTTTTCAATCCACTCTTCATCGCTAATTTTACTGCCATAATACGCTTCAACCTCTTGTTTATCTTTTAAAAATAGGCCATCATGATCTCCGTATATGACAATCACGCTGTCTTTCAATTTCCCGTCATCCTTCAACTTCTTTATGAAATCCCCGATGGCGGAATCTGTATAATGAATGGCTTCAAAATATTTGGTCAGGTAACTGTTCTCTTTTCCAACTTCAGGCTTCAATGTTATCTGTTCATTCGGTAGTGAAAAAGGTACATGGCTGGTCAGAGTAACGAAAAAGGCGTAATAGGGATTTCGTTTATCTTTTAAGAAATCATAGCTTTGATTGAAGAAACTGCGGTCTCCCAACCCCATCGAAATCATCTCATCCTGCTGCATATCCTCTATGGAAAGATAGTCATCAAACCCTAGCGAGGGATATGCATGCTGCCTATTCCAAAAGTCTTCTTCATCTCCATGGAAAGCAAAACTTTGATAATCCGACTTCTTCAATTCCTTAGCAAGGCCCGGAAAATCATTATAAGGGAATCGAAAAAAGGTCGCACCTTGCTTTAAAGGAAATAGTCCGGTATTCACGATAAGCTCTCCGTCAGATGAATTTCCAAATACCGTCTGTGGATATACATGCGGGAAGTACATCCCCCCTTTCGCCAGTTCATTCATGAATGGCGTGACCTCCTGCCCGGCACTACTTTGAAATAGCGGAAACGCCTGTAAAGATTCCACCTGGATGATAATGAGATTCTTCCCCTCCAAGGATCCGGAATGGACATTTTCCTTTCTTTTCTTTTTATTGAAGTAATCAGAAACGGCCTTCTTTTCTTCCGAGGACATTCCATGCCTTCCCGAGTCAGTAAAATAGGCATACGTATCCAATGCGTGATGACCGATAGGGCCCCAGTTTCGCAAGAAGGTATTCGCCTCATAACGCCGGGTTATATCTACTTTGTCGATAAAGATATTCTTGACCGGCTTTAATCCTGCTATCATCAGGAATATTACGGCCGGCACTAGAGCCATATGCTTGAGGGGGTATTTTTTCTTCACAAATGATTCAGCAATTGGAATGCCTAACAGAAGAAAGATTGCATCCTTCATTTCCACCATACTGAATATACTTTCACCTAGCCCATTCAGATTACTTTTTTGCATCCACATATAGGACGTTATAGGTGTCGAATAATAACGATAAAACCAGATGTCCCCAAGGAAAAAGAGCATGATCGAAAGAAGGAAAACTGAAAAAATGATGCCCTTTACGATTCGACTCGTTATCCATTCCTTCAGATAGACAATAAAACCGGCAACACCGATGATTATCGTAATGATCCCAATAGAAAGATCGTTACCCATCCTATCATTCGTATAAATGAAAAGTATGGCGACGATTGAAAATGACAATATCTCAAATAGCCTCTCCTTCAATCGTTGATTCAGGTTATTCTTCATGCTCCTGCCACTTTCCTCTTCATTATTTCCAAGCCTTAGTTAAGCCTGATTGCGGAAGATTACTTATAAATATTACTTAGCGTTGCCATTTATGAGAAAATGCACACAGAAAACGGCATAAATATTTGGCACTAATGACTTCCCTAATAAACAAATAGCCTTCATCACTAAAAGGATGAGGGCTTTGCTTTGGCACTCCAGCAAAAAGCTGCCGGTTGCCGCCAGATCATGCGGTTGTTTTCCTACTTCCTCTTCCATTCAAAAGCAATCTTCCAACCTTCATCAGGAATCGATTCCGCCAACAAATCTCCTTCCTCGAATAAGAAACGCCATGGCATGCTTGAAAGTGCTGGAATCTCACCAAGCTCTGTAAGATCGAATGTCTTTTTTGCGAGGAATTTCCCATCTCCATCAACTAACAGTAAATCCACGATATCAAACCTGACAGCTTTCTCTATTGAATTTCGTAGAAAAGCCACTATGATTACATCATCTTCCACCCTGGTCAGCTTGATGCCGGATATTGAAATTTGGTTCGGTTTTAATGCAGGCAGCCTTTGATGGTGGAATTTATATACATATTCCTCTTGCTTGGAAATTTCCCACCCTTTGTGAAACATCAGGGCAGTATGAATGGTGTCATCCTGATTTAATAACTCATGTACATCTGAAGCTACATTATCCCTTTTTCCAAATAAACTCATCGTTCCTCACCCTCCAAAGCAGCTGCATCTTTCTGATTGCTTTTCATATATTCCATAAAACGGATGCTTATCTCCGACTCAATTTTACTTAATAGAAGGTTGAATTGACTGAGAGCCGCTTTTTCAAAAAGTGTATATGGGTCCTGCTGACCATATCCGCTTAAACCAATGCCTTCCTTCACACTGTTCATTTCATCTAAATGGTTCATCCAATTTGTATCAATATGCTGCAACATGAAAGCACGCAACTGGTTTCCCCATTCTGCATCGTTTTGAAAGATCATCAGCCTCAGCCTCGATTCCAATTCACTTAAAGCATCCAACGCTTTTCCTTCAATTTGGCCTTCTAAATCCTGAAAATCACTTGCCTGCCAACCTAACGACGGGAAAACAAGGGAAAGCTCTTCAATATAGGCAGAGGGATCAGGTTCCACCATATGTTCAGGGTAATATTTCACTGTAAGCCGAGTAATGTATTTTTCGATATATTCAAGTAAAATGGCCGACATCCGTCCAGGCTCCATATCAAGTATCCGATCTCTCATTGCATAGATGATTTTACTCTGCTCATTTAATGCATGTTCTAACTTCAATAAATGGTAACGGCTTGATTGATGCATCTGCTCTACCGTTTCCTGAACCATTTTTACGAATTTATCGGGTGCAGGGCTCAGCACCAATCCATTTTCATCCGTTTTGATTTTCTTGATATAACGCCCGATTTCTTCTTCATCATAGTAATCAAACAAATCATCTTCCAAAGAAATGATGAATTGTGTTGAACCAGGATCACCCTGCCGGCCGGAACGTCCTCTTAGCTGCATATCGATCCGACGGCTTTCGTGTCGCTCCGTACCGATAATATGAAGGCCGCCCAATTCCTTGACATCATTCGCAAGTAATATATCCGTTCCTCTCCCAGCCATGTTCGTAGCCAGCATCACTTGATTTTTTTGCCCGGCATTCGCAATGATTTCCGCTTCATCCTCTTCCGTCTTCGCATTAAGGATTTGATGTTTAATTTTCTCCTTCTCTAGTTGAAATGAAATTTTTTCAGATTGCTCAATGGAGGTCGTCCCGATCAGAATAGGTCTGCCTCCATCATGAATCCGTTTTACTTCCGTGACGATTTTGTTGATTTTGCTGGTTTCATCTTTATAAATCAAATCAACCTCATCAACTCGAATGATGGGCTCATTCGTTGGAATTTCAATGACGGGGAGCTGATATATTTCCTGGAATTCAGACTTTGATGGCATTGCACTGCCTGTCATCCCAGACATTGAATGATATAATCGAAAATAATTTTGGACGGTAATCATGGCCTGTGTTTCATTCTCTTCGGAAATCTCCAAGCCTTCTTTTGCCTCAATCGCTTGATGAAGCCCATCACTGAAGCTTCGCCCTTCCATCACCCTGCCTGTGAATTTATCGATGATTGCAACCTTACCAACGATGACAATGTAGTCCACATCCAATTTCATGATTGCATGGGCTTTTAGCGCCTGTGTAACATTATGTAATAACTCTTGATGTTCCATTCCATACAGATTGTCGATACCAAAGGCCTCTTCAATCTTTGAAGCCCCTTGATCCGTAAAAAAGGCAGACCTTGAATCGCTGAAAATCTCGTAATCATCATTTTCTATAAATGTCTTCATGATTTGTGCCGTGATCTGGTGAAGCTCGGTTCCGTCGCTTGCCCTGCCCGCAATGATTAATGGTGTCCTCGCTTCATCAATCAAGATGCTGTCAATCTCATCGACGATGGCAAATCGGTGTCCTCTCTGAACCTTTTCTTCTCTTCGGTAAACCATATTATCACGCAAATAATCAAAACCGAACTCTGTTGCCGTTCCATACGTGATATCTGCCGCATACGCTTCACGTTTTGCGGAAGGCCCCATTTGGGAAATATTCAAACCAACCGTCAACCCTAGAAATTCATGAATTTGTCCCATTAACTCCATATCACGTCTGGCCAAATATTCATTGGCCGTAATAATATGGACACCATTACCGTACAGTGCATGTAAATAGCTAGGCAAAGTAGAGACAAGCGTCTTCCCCTCGCCCGTATTCATTTGTGCGATGCCCCCTTCACTCAGGACAAAACCGCCTGCAAGCTGAACATCATGGTGCCTAAGATTCAATACTCGTTTAGAAGCCTCCCTCACGACCGCAAAAGCTTCGGCTTGTATATCCAATATATTGTCACCAGCATCCAATACGCTTTTAAATCTATCCTTCATTCCGCTTAATTCCAGATCTGAATAACTTTCATATTTACCCTCTAGCCGATTCACATCTTCTACCAACTTATAAATTCTCTTTAAGTCTTTAGAACCTTCTTTGAAGAACTTTTTCATACTGGATAGCATAGGGTTTTCTCTCCTATTAATTCAATTGAACTTTAGTTAAATTATATCAGTTAAATATTTACTGTTTATTAATTATCATAGAAATTCTTTCTTTTTTTGAAAGATAAATTACGTAAAAAGCGGCTGGATGCCCTTCCATTAAAAGCGCTAAAAAGATTAGCTCCATCCTGAATATCAGGGAGGGGTTTTTTTATCGATTTAAACAAATAATAGAAAGACTTTCACCCAATGGAGGATTACAGATGAATAAGAATTTCATTCATAAACTTGCACAGCCGCATCTCTTCGGATTATTCGTTCTTATATTTTGCCTTATTTACATGAGCTCACCTATTCAAGCAGAGACAAAAAACACCCCCAAGAATGTCATATTGCTGATTGGCGACGGCATGGGGGTAGGGGCCATAGAAATTGCCCGGCAATTGGAATATGGAAAGACAGGTGTTCTACATTTGGAACAACTGGAGCATGTTGCCCTGATGCGCACGTATTCCGCCAATAATTTCGTCACTGACTCTGCAGCAGGAGGGTCCGCGATTGCCACTGGTATAAAAACCAACAATGAATCTATCGGTGTCGATGCCAATGGTTCCGAGGTGGATAGTATATTGGATGCGTTTCAGAGCAATGGAAAAAAAGTGGGGATCATCTCAACCAATATGGTAGTCGATGCTACACCCGCTGCCTTTGGTGCAAGTGTTCCTAACCGCTGGACAGGTGGCGCAAATATCGCTAGGCAGCTATTTGATAACCGCATCGACGTCATTCTCGGCGGAGGTGCCAACTATTTCGAGGCGGATAAGCAGAATGGCAAGGATTTAATCGCTAAATTTAAACAAGCTGGCTATGGGATTACGACGACGAAAGAAGAACTTAGCTCCATTAATAAACCGGAAAAACTTTTAGGGTTATTTCACCCTACCTATATGAATTTTAAACTGGATAAAGAAGTATTACATTCTCAAGAGCCATCCCTGCCCGAAATGACATCCAAAGCGATGGATATTTTATCAAGGGGTGATAAAGGATTCTTCTTGATGGCTGAAGGTGCGCGTATTGACCATATGGAGCATGCAGCCGATATCACTGGAATATGGAAAGAAACGATCGAATTTGACCAAACCGTGAAAGAGGTTGTAAATTGGGCAAAAAATCGAAATGATACATTGATTGTTGTACTTGCAGACCACGAAACAATGGGGATCTCCGCTTCTGAAACAATGGATATCACTGCATTGAAAAAAATCAGGGTTTCATCTGAATATATGTCCAAACAACTTACATTCGATAAAAATAATGAAATCAATCCAGAAAGTGTCGTTTCCACATTCAAGAAGTATGCACATATATCTCTTACGGATCAGGAAGTCGATCAATTCATCGATAACGTAAGAAAGAATAGAACGCTTGTCTATCCACAACATCAAATCGATTGGGAAATCGGAAGCACTATCGCCAGGCATCATAAGGCGGGTGTAGCTGATCGAAGCATACGGGCGGCCAGTTCCACAGGAGGGCACACAGCCAATATGATTCCCATTTTCGCCTCGGGTCCAGGCAGTGAAGCCTTCGATGGAGTCCTTGAAAATACGGATATTTCGAAAATCATCTCAAAAGCCGCCGGTGTTCCGTTCACACCCGGTCAGCATAAAACAAAAGAGGAATGAATACATTCAGTCCTCTTTTAAAATTCTATCTAAATTAACTGGATTTTTTCCGTATACATTTCTATTGAGGTCGTTAAAACAAAGTTTTGGGGCATTTACTTGTGAGTTTGGCGCATTTACTTGTGAGTTTGTGCTTTACTCGTGAGTTTGCTCCTTTTACTCGTGAGTTTGGCGCGTTTACTCGTGAGTTTGTGCCCTTTACTCGTGAGTTTGGGCCTTTACTCGTGAGTTTGGGCCTTTTACTCGTGAGTTTGACGCGTTTACTCGTGAGTTTGCTCCTTTTACTCGTGAGTTTGACGCATTTACTCGTGAGTTTGGGCCTTTTACTCGTAAGTTTGCGCCTTTTACTCGTGAGTTTGGCGCATTTACTCGTGAGTTTGTGCCCTTTACTCGTGAGTTTGCTCCTTTTACTCGTGAAATTGCGCTTTACTCGTGAGTTTGGCGCATTTACTCGTGAGTTTGGCGCATTTACTCGTGAGTTTGGCGCGTTTACTCGTGAGTTTGCGCCTTTTACTCGTGAATTTGGCGCGTTTACTCGTGAGTTTGCGCCTTTTACTCGTGAATTTGATGAAGAATCTAAATACCATTTATAAAAAAAGACGCCATAATTGACGTCCTCCCCATTCATTTCTTTACATGTTTTTTTAATACATAACCAATTTGGCTTCCCTTTTTCACTTTATACCATTCATCTTGTTGAGCTAGGATTGTTACGGCTTGGTCCCTGTATAGTTTCCCGACCGTTTCAGAAGATGCATTTTTATTTTCTTTAATATATAATTCGCTTGCTGTCACTATTCCCGGGGTCTTCCTAATGGAGACTTTCGTTGAAATGGATTTCTGATTGTCACTCTTATCCTTAGCGGAGATTGTCACCGTATACATCCCGTTGGATATATTTTTGAAATCCCAGGTTGCCGATTGGCTGCCTTTATGGAACTGCCTTTCAGAAAGGATGCCAACAACCTTACCTTTACTGTTTTTAATTTCCACTGTTACATTAGCGTTTTCATTAATTGTATAGGTTATGTTCGCTTTCTCGGTACTATAATCACCCGATGTATTGACATCGGTTATTTTCGGTGCCGACGTATCTTTACTGATCTTAATCGCCATTGTGGCCAAACCTTCATTCCCGCTTCGGTCCATTGCTGATATTTCTGCTTCATATGTACCGTTACTTACCGCTTTTGTGTTCCAGATTGCAGAATGGGTACCCTTTTTCATTGTTTGGTCACGGACTGGGGTAGCTAAGGCTTTCCCTTTACTATCTTTAATCGTGAGTGTTACCACAGCATCTTCTTTTAGGGAGTATGTGATTCCAACCTCATCATTTAAATGATCCGTCTCCGCTTTCATGTTTACTGAATTCGGTTCCGCCTTTACGACAGGTTCCGTTTTAGATCCAGCACCTGGTCCATATTCCTTTTCTATAGTTGTGTCAGGATAATAAAACCACAAAATCTCTTGATATGATTGGCCTGCTTCCGCTCTGTTTTTCGCTCCAAACTGACTTAGTCCGACACCATGCCCATATCCTGATCCTTCAATAGAGATTTTGGAAGGATTGGTAGATGAATGGTCAACCAAATAGCTTTTCATCACCTCTTGCCCCACCATGCCCCTGATTTTGGAAGCCGCTACATTAGTAAGCTTAACCGTTTGCTGCAAAAGTTTCCCCCTGTCATCAACGAGATCTCTTACATAGAAATTCAGTTGGATGGAGCCTTTCGTTACACGGCCTCCCGTTTTTTCATCTGTAAATGTTAACAAGGGAATCTCCGTTATTTTAATATCTTTATTCGCATATCCATTATTCTTCAGCCAAACCTTCAGCTTCGGCACAACCGTTTTATCTTTTTCCTCTACACTTGCCCACCATTCTTCCGGTTTAGATAAATCCATTTTTGACAGGTCGATTTGCTGCTTGTCCAGCATTATCTCCCAATTGGTTTTCGAATCATAGAGATCTTCTTTTATAGATAAATATCCAAGGGGGTTGCCACTTGTCCAAACATTTGAATTCGATTCGGTCATTCCTCCATTGCTTGAGGAAAAGAACGCTTCGATTATTTCGCCATCATGTTTGATTACCATGCCCTTTGTCTGTTCAATGGCTGAATTAGTTCGATAGTGACCGGCTGCCCCGCCATATACTTGGTAAGAAACCGTATCATCAATTATTGCGGATTGATGGCGAAGTGCATAAGTCCGGGCGGCAATCGCCTGTGCCTTTAAGGCCTCGGCATGCCATAGAGCGGGCATCTCCAATGGGACAACGCCCTTCAGATAATCTTCCATGTAAACATGATTGATTGGCCGGATGTAACCGTCCTCCGCTGTAAATGAAAATGAGCCAAGATACGGACGGCCGTTTATGGACAATGAAGCATCAGGTTTAACTGGCATAACCTTAAAGGAAGCATAAGATCCCGTTTTCTTAAAACCTTTGTATACAGCAAGTTTACCCGACTCCACTTTCAAAGTCAGATTTTCCCCCGCCTTAATGAATATCTCTCCCCCTGAAGTACTGTAGTCCCCGGTTGCCTTTATTTTGACGCTGGTTCTATTCCCCAAATAATTCTTCAGTTTCACTTCCATCGTTGTATTCTCTTCCGCTGCCGTTGTTTCATGAGAAGGAAATGCAAAAAAAATGATAAAGAAAGCGATAAACAAATACCTTAAACTTCTCATTGCTTTTCATCCTCATTCCTATTCTATTTATCTTTCAAAGAATTTTGAATTAATCCTGTTCAATCCATTGGCATGGATAACGGCCTGGAAGATGTCACAGCTGCAGAAACCCCTGATGGATTTCAGGACCACCTGGATCGCGGGCTTACTTGCAGGTACTCTTTTTACATTCTGTATGTACGACTCATTATCCTTCAATTCCAGCTTTATTGTCTTAACAAAATGGAATCCTCAACATGTGAAAAAATAAAAGCAGGACATGTAAGAAACCATGTCCTGCTTTTTAATGGTAAATGCTTGCTGCATTTTTACCCATTTCTGATGGATGACTTTTTTCTTTACTTCAAATACTTTTTCAACACCGGTTTCATATGATCGACAACGACATGGCTGCCGCCTCGTCCTTTTACATCTTCCATCATCCATGCCATGAGAAGTTCCGGGTCTTCTGTGTCCATGGCAACAAACCAGCCATTTTCTGTTCCGTCAGCATTTTTGGATGCCTTGATTTCGGCAGTTCCCGTTTTGGCAGCGATTTTGATGCCAAGATCATCTATTCCATGTCCGCTTCCCTTAGGATGTTCCACCACTTGTGTCAGCATCTTGGTGATCTGATTTGCTTGGTCTGCTGATATCGCATTTTCTTTCCATATTTTCTTTTCTGTTTTATCTCCTGTTATTAACGAAGGTGTCAGGATGTTTCCTTCATTCAAGAAGGCTGAATAGGTCATGGCGAGATGTAGCGTGCTCATTTGGACTTGCGCTTGACCATATCCGGCATCTGCCAAGCGTCCCTCACTGTCGATCTTACCGATGCTCGATGCTTTGATTGGATAATCGTAATTCAAAGACTCATCAAATCCGAATGCCTTGAGTCCATTTGTGAATTTTTCCTTTCCAAGCCCCAAAGCTTTTTGGGCAAAGTAAATATTGTCTGAATAAATTAATGCCTTTTCCATATCGATTGGAACACCGGGGTCCGACACCCTTGTAATGGAATGATCTTTCCATGTCGATTTGGCCCACGTTTTCCCTTGGATATTGATCGACTCTTTCGGATCCACACCATTTTCCAAAGCGATTGCCGCAGTGATGGCCTTAATGGTTGATCCAGGTGCAAACGTCGAACTGAAGCGGTTCAAAAGTGGTTTTTCCGGGTCTTCTTCAAGCGCTTTTTGTTCCGCTTTTGTTATCCCGAAAATATATTTATTAGGATCGAATGACGGACTTGAAACAAGTGCAAGCGTTTCGCCTGTCATCGGATCAATTGCCGATGCCGATCCAGTTTCGTCCTTATATTGCTCGAAGATATCCTTTTGAAGCTCGGCGTCGATGGTCAAGGTAATTGTTTCTCCCTCTTCAGCAGGCTTTTCAGCAATCACTTTTTCTTCACCATCTTCGGTTTTAATAAAGATTTTACCGCCAGGTTTACCTTTAAGCCGTGCTTCCAACACTTCCTCAAGACCTCGCTTGCCAATAACGTCACTTGCGGTATAACCTTTTCCTTTCAATTTCTCCAGATCTTCCGCCGATGCCTCACCGACATATCCAATTAGATGGGCAGTAGCGTCTTTATATGGATATATACGCTCTTCCGTATTATTGACAGATACACCGGCAATGCTCAATAGCTTTTCCAAGGTTGCGGCATTATCATTTGACATTTTCTTGATGGGCACGAAATAGCTTGGCTTTACCCATGATTGTTTTAATTTCTGATTCACTTCGTCGGTGGACATATTGAGGATTCCAGCGACCTTTTTAACCGTTTCGGAGTCGTTGGCCATTTTCTCTGGCACGATCCCCACTTCTGCTACCGTTCCATTCATGGCAAGGCCGCGTTCATTTCGATCGACAATTTCACCGCGAATGGCTGGATACGATTCAACCGATACCTTCTCTCCAGCTTTCAATTGTGGGAATATATAGCTTTCATCCCACTTGATGTACCAATTTTCTTCCTCGCCTTCCCCTTCCTTGACAAGTGTCGCTTTATGGTCAGAGCTGACAGCACCAGCCATAGTGGACATGTCAACGGTATATGAAAGGCTTACCTTTTCTCCATCTTTATGATTTTTCTCTTCTTTAGGCTGTTTATAGTCCACCTTTAATTGGTCGGCTTCTATGCCCGTATAGATTTTTTCATAACGGTTCGCAAATTCATCCGCACTGATTTCTTTCTTTGTCTCAGGTGACAGATACTCGTACATTTTTGCAAAATCTTGTTTATTCCAAAGCTTCGTGTATGCCGCAAAGCGATCTTCAGGACTTGGCTCATCCGAGCATCCGGCCAGAAACAATACGCTCATCAACAATAAGCTGGAAACTAAAACTAGTTTCTTCATGATTTCCTCCTAATGAATAGTTAGAATGATATACCTATAGTTTAGCAAAATATTAGGGGAATGGGGGATTTTGCACGCCGAATTTCTTCATTTTTCTAATTGACCATGTTTTTTCTAAAACAAAAGTCCTGTACATAGTGTACAGGACTTTTATATTAAAGCATTCTTTTTTTTCGGCTTTTTTTCTCTTGCAGCCATTTTTTCAAGAAGAAAAAGCCCAAGATACCCGAAATGATTAGACCGCTAGTCGTAACAATGACAGCTACCCACTCGTATAAGGTGTAATTCATGTACGCTTTCCACGGCAATTTCCCTTTCCAATCTTCAATATATAGATTCATTCCGAATATCCCGGAAACAACCGTATAAATCGTTAATATTTGCAAGAGATAATTACTGCTTTTCCCAGACAGTTTATCTTGATTTTGATAAAGGTAGGAAAGTGTTTCCTTCACTTCTCTGTAGAGAGCGGAAATCCTGAAGGCTTCATCCGTTTTTTTGAATAGCTCCTTACCGATTGCCGTACTATTGACTTCAGTGAATAAGTACTTTGCAGAAAACTGAGTGATCATGAAAATCAACTGTTCCGTATCCGATTGATCTTTTTCCACATCTATCTGGGAATGTTCATGAGCCAATTTAAGCAGTACGATTTTATAATAGAAGAAAAGCAACACTGTATAAAAATGCTGGCCATACATTTCACTTGCCAGTTCCTGTTCCAATTTACCTGTCGCTTTCGTGACACAAGCGAAATGATACATGCTAGTTACATAATAGGTTTCCTTGCCCCACCTGTCATATACCCTTTCTTGATAATACTTTTCTATATAATCGGGGTTTATTGCGCCAATATATGGCTCACCATCATTGTCATACCCGTTCAGCTCACTGATGCGGAATAAATCATTTTTAGTGATATCACGATTCTCAGGGAATGCAGTATAGCTGACCACGTACATTCTTTCATCGATGAAGAAGGGCAAACTGCCAAAATAAGTCGGGTTCGCTTGTTCTTCATCCATATATTCCTCAATCGGCGGCAATAGTTCATTGAAGATGAAATCCCTCACCTGTTCATATTGATTTTCACGACAGCTTACTTTCGTTTTTTCTTCATCATCAGCAATCGGTTCGAGGATTCGGAATGTATCGCCAAAATAGAGCACATCATCATATGAAAGCCCTTCAGGCAAAGTAATGCGAAGATTCATCATGCCAATATGAAATGGGCATATGAAGATATCTATAGAGTTAATAATAAATGGGGTATTTAGATAGGGTGATTCGAAGGTACACTCAATATCCAGTTTTTTCGTGAAACGCCGCAAGCCTTCCTTCTGTTTTGCATTACCCGGAAATAAAATCGGTTCGATGTATGGCATGAAATACTTTTCCAATTTACGGTGAGAAACTTTATGGCCACCGTAAAATTGATTTTGTTGTTCCATATCTTTCAAGTTCAAAAAAACGAAATTGTCCTCAAACAACTTTTTCACAAACTTTTCAATCATATTTCCTTCAAGCGCAAATGGAAAAATGTACTGCTGGAAAGTTCGCTTTGTGGGATCATTCTTTACTTTCGCAACCATAAAATATATTCCTCCGATTAAACCAGCGATAAACATAGGTTTAATTCATCTGTTTCTTATATTTACCCATGTATATACAAACAAAACGAAACATATTGTAGAAATAAAGTGGACAAATTATCCATATAGAAAAAGATCCCCCAAGCAAGTGCTCGGGGGCCATCGAAAAGAGTTCTGCAACCCTCTTCACTTTAGGGTACTAGAAACTGATGTTTCTAATGAAAAATCCGATATTCGGACCATTTTAGCATTTATTTAAAGTATGATAAAACACGAAATTCCTCCATATTTAGGCATTACCACTCATTATTATCTAATTAATCCTTATATACAGGGATTCCCAGAAGAAAATATAACTATAGGAATAATAACGAAAATTTTTTTGTTCATTATTTTTTCCCTTTATCATGAAAATCACGTTTTAACTAATGAGAAATGGGTAAATAAAAAAAAGCAAAGGAGAGACATCATGAAATCCGATAGCAATAAACAACACTTTAAATTTTTTGAAAGAACAAATAACGCTAAACCAAGTGAACGGAAACAAATGAGCGATTTCATCAAAAAGAAGATGAATGCTCAACACTCTCATTTAAATGGTAAAAACTCATGACGGGTTGGATGTCATGAGTTTTTATCGTTTAAAATGCGATTTCATTTCCCTGAAGGTTGTGCTTTACACATTTCTTGATACCGATTACATTCAAAAAATGTTTAATTTTCTTCATCGAGGTTGCCTGATATTCATCTACAATGGAAAACTCTCTAATATAAGCGATTTTTTCTTGTATATCTGTATCTATATGATCTTGGCTGTATTCTTTTTGATCTGATTTTTTGCATGTGTACACCACAGCTTCACCAATATTCCTGGTTGCCTTATCAAAATAAAAAGAAAACACAATGGCACATTCATCATCGTAAAAAGAGGGTTGAACTTTCATATTAATATCCATCGTTAAACTTACACCTCTCTCCGTTTTGTTATTTACACTATAACAAAATCATTAAAAGGAAATAGGCGTTACAAACTACGCTCACGTTTCTTCCGCACCTAACAAATGGACTTTACACTCCCCATTCATAGATAATTATAACTACAGGAATATGCGTAAAAGAATAATCATTTAATAATAATAAAAAAACATCTTCTAATGAAGATGCTTGAATGATTGATAGGGAAGCTTCAGTACTTATTTATATAAACCTGGAAGTTCTGCGTAAAGGCCTGGTAATTCGCTTGGGACAATAACAAAAGCAGCGATGATAAGAAAAGATACGACTAATGCTTTAGTACTTTTTTTCATAGGTCATTCCTCCTTTTCTTTTAAAAAAATATTGGTTAAAATAGAAAATAATTCTATAGTTATATTTAACCACACTTCTTAAAACCATAAATTTCGACTAAAGATTCTATTTAAACCGTTCAGGACCTGTACATACCGCTTTCACCGATTTTTCATGACAAAATATAACTCTAGGCATATTTTAAGGAGAATCAAAATGGATTTTTTTGCAGTTGGACAAAAGATCAAAGAGCTACGTAAACAAATCGGGCTTTCCCAGGAAGAGTTGGCATCCGGTATTTGTACACAAGCACAGATCAGCAAGATTGAAAAAGGCGATGTCTATCCATATGCATCCACCCTCTACTTAATTTCCCAACGTTTAGGCGTTGATGTGAACTATTTTTTCGATATTGGAATGACCCCTAGGCTGGATTACGTTGAAGAAGTGATTTATCAATTAAAAATAGCCAGAAGAACCCGAAATTATGAGGAAATGCAGCAAATTGTAAAGGCTGAGGAAAACAGTCCCCTATTTCTTCAGAATAAAAAGAATCATCAATTGATTCTTTGGCACAAGGGAATATACGAATATGAAAAAAATAAAGATTTAGATAAAGCCATAGAATTCATTAATCAGGCCATCGCCATTACTCATACGACCGACAAAATATATTCGGAACGGGAGCTTGAAATCTTAAGCAGCCTTGGTGTAATGTATGTTGCCGAAGAACAGTACGAAAATGCATTCGCCTTGTTAAGGAAAGCTTTAGATCACTTGAAAGCCCTACCCTTTTTGACGGATAAAACGCTAAAGACACGCCTATCCTATAATTTTGGCAGAGTGTTAACACGCCTGGTCCGATATGAAGAGTCCATTGCCTGCTGCCAAGATGCCATAAAGTGGTGCCTCGAACATGATCAATTATATGCTTTAGCTGATTTACACTACCATTTAGGTTACAATTTTGAACTCATAGGTAACTTTGAAGAGGCAAAAGAGTACTTGGAAAAGTCAGCGTTTCTATTCAATTTACAAAAGAATCATACCTTTGTTACATTCATAAACAAAAAGTTAGACAGTTGGAAGAATGAAATGAAAATAAATTAATTCTATATTTTTGGCCATTCCCATGGGAATGGCTCCAATTTTTTAAGGAATGTACAATTTGAACGTTGCCTCCAGGCACCCGCTCCAGTCAACTTTGTTTTAACTTTTATATAGAACCCCATTTGCCTACAAACTGAGCCATTCACCAGGAATATGTATAATTTCACACGCATCATTTTCAAAACCTCCATTCTACATTTTAAATTCCAAGCCAAAATGAAGTATAATAAAGAGATGCTTCAAAAAACGCACATTAATAAAAGGTTCCAGCCCCTCATCACTTAGTTTTGTGAAGCGTGATGAGGATGAAGGATTTCAGGCATGGTTAACGTTAATGCCAGTTATTCCTGTTTATATCCGAACCGCTTATATTCAAGGGGATTTTTGACGATATTGACTTTTACAGGGTTTTTATGAATATACGGCTAGAAGCAGTGATGGTTTGTTCGATTAAATGTTTTAGAACGTAAAGAGAACGCCCATGGAAAAAGCCCGGCAATCGATCCCGGGATGTAATATATGCACGGCCCAAGAATAACCGGGGGCGGGATTACGATAAGTTAAAGAACTGATGGTTCATGATCATACAAAAAATATAAATTTTGGTAAACAGGGCTTGTCCCTGAAGGAGGAGAGTATGGAGCGGGAGTTGTTGTTAGTTGGGGAGCGGCTGGCGGAATTTTTGGAGGCCGGGGATCCGGAAGATTCGGATGTGGTGAATCAAGGGCTCCAGTTATACCGTCAGGGGCTCGTCGATATTAAAGAAGAAGCGGTGGATACGATTGCGGCTGAGGTACAGGATGGGACACGCTTTAGGGCCAGGCTGAATCTGCTCTTCCCTCAGGATGGAAGCTGTACATGTGATTCAAGGTTCATATGCCGGCATCAAATGGCCGTTTTCTTTTCTGCATATTCTGAACACGCTAGTGTTTCCGAATGGCTGAGCGAATGGAAAGCACCAAAAAACACCTCAACTGCCCAAGCACTGCAGCAAGTCAAACGGGCAAGTGAATTACTTAAACAGGCGGCGGGGAATTCCATCATCTTAGATAAAAGCTACCCATCATGGAAGCAATTCGTCAATGATGCCTTTGCGGAACATGTCGAGCCCCATATAGGCGAGGCTACTTATATGATTGAAAATCATATACAAACTTACTTTAAACGCCTTAGCTCAAAAGCTCCAATGGAAAGGGAATGGAAGTTGCTTTATCATTTCGTTACGCAATTTTGCACGATGCAGCAGACACTAAGAATGATTCAGCTGCATAAAAGTGAGACGCAAACGATCAGGGTCTTTTATGCACTTGCCGTCGACCTGGCAGAAGAGCTGCATGAATCGGTACAGCCGCTTAGCAGGCAAGCGAGGCCCTTCGCCTTTGATCCATTCGTTTTCAGCATCAAGGAAGATGTAGCTAAACTACTGGATGGAGGAGAAGGCCTGGAATACGAAAAGATCGACCTCTACCGGGAGATATGGAGCTACTTATTCTCCAACTCCTCATGGCGTAAAGAGGAACTGGAACGAATCAATAAAGAACTTCCCGACAAGTATATTGGCACCACTGAGAGGACGTCCTATTCCCTCGCAGCCATTCACCTATCCCTTTTGGAGAGCCATGATAAACAAGCGATTGAGTTTCTTCATGAATTGAAGAAGGAAGCCTGTCCATACATTTTTTATTGGCTGAATCTCCTGGCTGAATCTGACAACCGGTCACGTGCCATCCCTTTTATTGAATTCATCAATAATAATGTCCAGGAATTCCTTGCCGGTTTATCCGATTATTATAAACGGGTAGATTTCGTCCGAACGTTCACGACTTTAATTAACAGTTGCTGTTATAAATTAAAACGGACCGATTTGCTTGAGAAATTTTACAGGGCCACCCTTCCGCACAGCTATTGGAACTATGCAAATTTCCTTTTTGAACAAGGACAATATAAAAAATGGGTGGAGATGCATATTTACTCAGAAATCAGCATTGACTTAATCAGCAGTGAATCCATCAAAGAAGTGGTCTCAAAAGAACCGGAACTAATCCTGCCCCTTTATTATCATGCGGTCCAGGAAAAAGTTTCTTTGAAAAACCGGCCTGCTTATAAGCAAGCTGTCCGTTATTTGAAAAGGATGCGCACCATTTATAAAAAGAGCAAAAAGGAAGACGTATTCGATCGTTATATACTTTATGTAGCAGATTCAACCAAACGGCTTCGCGCTTTCCAAGAAGAACTAAAAAGGGGTAAGCTTATCGATGTTTAATCCAGGGAAATTAAAAATCAAAATAGCGGCTCTCGAAAACGGAACTTACGCCCTTGGTGTCGTCAATGAAGAGAATACCTTCCTCACTACGAATCATATACGCAGGCTGTTATTCAACTGGGATGACGCAAGCTTTTATGGTACTAAAATGACTACGGATATAGTGGATGGAAATCAAGTATTCATTCTTGACGCTTGGGGACTTCTCAACTTTTTTGCTAGGGAAAGCTTTAACTCCTTCATAGAATGGGAATGGTCCGAGTTATCCTCCCTTTGCCTATCAGCAGCGCCCGTTCTTCATGAATCCATTGAAGCCGGAATCCCCGTACCGGATTTCACTAATCTTCAGTTGGACTCCATCGGCTGGAAGCTGCCGGAAGAAGTGGAAGAGGAATTCGTCCCTTCCTTTTGGGAAGAAGAAATATCTTTGGATCTCCCTTCACCTGAACTGGAAACAAACCGTACTTTTATCGAAAAGTGGTATAACGGTGCCGCTAATATGTATTTAAAAAACTATTCACCCATGCAGCATAAATGGAGTGAAGCCGTCGGGGCATTAAAGGATACACGACTTTCTCCCGAAGAATTGCAGGCCTTTTTTGACAAAGACAGCTGGCAGGAATGGCTCGGTACCCTGCCCGATCCCAAGCCATTCACCATAGGTCTCCGTTTAACTGAGCCTCCTGATGGCAATGGGCCTTGGATTCTCGATGTTACCCTTCGTTCAAAAAGGGATGAGAATATCCTTGAAACATATACAGGAAAAAAACTGCCGCGCGGCTGGAATAAGTATGCAAGTGAAGTGGTGCGTGCTACGAAACGCTGGCAACTCGTCGTGCCATGGCTTGGGGAGAATGGCCGTCTGAAAAGGGAGATTTCGGAAACGGATGCATGGGAGTTTCTGACCGACGCAAGCGAAAAGCTCCTGTTTCTTGGCGTCGAAATTCTCCTTCCATCGTGGTGGCTTGCCTTGAAGGAGTCTTCATTGAAGGTCAAGGCGAAAGTGAAGAGCCAATCGAACCGCGGCCCGTCTTATGTCGGGTTAAAAGCTTTAATGGACTTCGATTGGCGTTTCTCATTAAATGGCAAAGAGCTCACCGAGGCGGAGTTCGAGGAGCTCGTCAATGAAAAAAGGCGGCTTGTCTTCATCCGCGGCCAATGGGTCAAGCTTGATCCAGCTTTCATTAAACAAATTCAGGAGCTGATGGAAACAGCTAATGAAAAAGGCATCCAATTGACTGACTTGCTGCAGCAGGAACTGTTGAATGGCGTAAATGAAGATGGCGATGACGATTCTGAAAACGACGAAATGCTTCGGATTCAATTTGAATTGAACCAGGAGCTCCGTAAAATGGTTGGAAGACTCCGGGAAACCAAAAACATATCCATCCTGCCCGTCCCTAATGCACTTCAAGGTGATTTACGCCCCTATCAAAAACTGGGCATGAGCTGGCTCCTTTTTTTAAGGGAGCATGGTTTTGGTGCTTGTCTAGCCGACGATATGGGACTTGGAAAAACCGTCCAGATGATTGCCTACCTACTTCATGTGAAAGGCAAAGAAGGAGTGAGTAAAGAGCTCCCCACTGCCCCCAGGGTTAAACAAAAAAGTGAACCGATCATTGTCGAAGAGGATAGTAGCACAGAGAGCAGTGATGAGGCTGAGATCATTGCCACTACCCCCGAATCCGTCTCTGTACAATCGTCGCTCATCGTCTGCCCGACGTCGGTCCTGGGCAACTGGCAAAAGGAATTGGAAAAATTCGCACCTTCACTTAAAGTTCACCTTCATTACGGATCGAATCGTGCTAAAGGTGAAGCATTTACTAAACTGGCAGCCGATCATGATATTGTCTTAACATCATATGGACTGACCCACCAAGATGTGGCTGAACTGACCACCATCCATTGGAGCAGCGTTATCCTTGATGAAGCACAAAACATCAAGAATGCTCAAACAAAGCAATCCAAAGCGGTCCGCAAGCTAAACGGCAGACATCATATCGCCTTATCGGGTACGCCGATGGAAAACCGTTTAAGTGAGCTGTGGGCGATTTTCGACTTCATCAACAAAGGTTATCTTGGAACGCTAGGTCAGTTTCAGGAAAAATATGTGGCGACCATTGAGCGTGATGAACAGAAGGATAAAATCAAGGAATTGCAGCGTTTGATTCAGCCCTTCTTGCTTCGCCGTACAAAACGCGATAAAGAAGTCGCTCTTAATCTTCCGGATAAGCAAGAACAAAAGGAATTCGTACCGCTTACCACCGAGCAAGCATCGTTGTATGAACAACTGATAAAAGATACATTCACTGATATCGAACAACTGTCTGCCTTTGAAAGAAAAGGCATCATCCTCCAGATGCTGAATAAGCTCAAGCAGCTTTGCAATCATCCAGCTCTTTACTTAAAAGAGACGGAGAAGGAAAACATCATGAAGGCACCTAACCGATCAGGCAAACTCGAGAAGCTGACCGAGATTATCGATGCTGTCCGCGAACAGGATGAAAGCTGTCTCATTTTCACACAATATATCGGGATGGGCAATATGATTAAAGAATTGCTGGAAAAACGATATGGCTTTGAAGTGCCATTCCTGAACGGGAGTGCGAACAAGAAGCAGCGTGATGAAATGATCACCCGATTCCAAGATGGGGAATTCCCCATCTTCATACTCTCGTTGAAAGCGGGCGGCACTGGACTTAATCTTACAGAAGCAAACCACGTGATTCACTATGATCGCTGGTGGAATCCGGCTGTTGAAAATCAAGCCACCGACCGTGCTTACCGAATTGGACAACAGCGTTTCGTTCACGTTCATAAGCTAATCTGCACAGGGACCCTGGAAGAAAAAATCGACCAGATGCTTGATAAAAAGCAAGCCCTGAACGACGAGATCATCAGCAGTGACAACTGGATCACCGAACTTTCCACAGAGGAAATCAAGGACTTGGTTGCTCTTCAATAACCCGCTCTCACGATATGAAGATGAATGAGGGCAGGTTGTTAGCTACTCAGGACAAAAAAAGGGGAGAATGCATATATGATATGCATTCCCCTTTTTTTATACATAAGCGTCTGTAACTTTTAAACCCTTGAATACCTGGCATGGTCTAGTTCGAATACGTTTATATGATTCAAAAAAGCGATTTCACCATATAGAGAGCTGTGATCCAAATGATGATTGCAGAAATTTTATTTAATATTCCAAGGAATTTCCCGGATGTATCAACCTTTTTCAGCAATCGCCCCGCAAGACATAATCCATGGAACCAGCACCATGACACAAAGATGCACGTTATGGCGAATATCATTTTATCTTTCCCAGAATAAACAAGTGAGCTTGAACCGATTACACCTATCGTATCCAAGATTGCATGCGGATTCAGTAATGAGACTGATAGAGTAAACACAATTTGCTTTTTGGTCGACATCTGCATGGATTGGGCACCTGACTGTGAATTCGATTTGGCAAACCAAATCTGAAAACCCATATACAATAAAAATACAACTCCGATTATGATTAATGTAAGGCGCAACCAATCATATTGCATGACAACCAACGAAACACCTAAAATAGCTAACAGAATGAGCACTGTATCACAAATTGCAGCTGTGATCGTTGCTGGCAATGCTCTTTTTATTGTAGGTTGGATTGCTCCTTGATTAAAAATGAATACATTTTGCACTCCCAACGGAAGTATCAGCCCTAATGCCAATAATAATCCATGAAAAAATGGCCCCATACGAATACCCCCTCCCTTCATATTCAGTATAATGAAAATAACAAAGGAATTAACCATCCAATTGGTTGGTTTTCAATCCAACCAATTTAATGAATATAGAACATGAAAGGAGTGGTTTTCGCATGTTTATCGAATGGAGGCCAACCCGGACTTCCGACCAATCACTTCACCAACAAATAGTAGATTGGGTCAAACAACAAATTACACGAGGGGAATGGCCGGTTGGTACTAAGCTTCCATCACAACGCTCATTGGCCGACTCATTTGGTGTAAACCGAAGTACCCTCATCACAGCCATAGATGAGCTGATTGCAGATGGATTATTGGAAACTAAGATTGGGTCCGGCACATTCGTTTCAAATAATACATGGAATGTGCTCGTCTCCAGCAAACAGCCCGACTGGAAAAACTATGTCCGGAATGGCCTTCATGAACCTAATTTAAAAACGATTCAGGACATTAATCAGTATGAAACGGACACCGCCATCATCAGATTGGGCACGGGCGAACTATCTCCAGCTCTATTGCCTACAAAACAAATCGAAAAGACGTTGCGATCCACTTCATTTGATGCCCACTCATTAGGTTATTCCGAGCCCAAGGGTGATAAGAGACTTCGCCAATGTATAAGTGTTTATTTAGAAACAAAAGGGATCAACGCAAGTCCCAGCTCCCTCATGGTCGTTTCTGGCGGGCTTCAGGCACTCCAGTTGATTTCAGTTGGTTTACTTCAGAAGGGATCGTTGATTTTACATGAATCCCCTTCCTATTTAAATTCCGTTCACCCTTTTCAATCTGCGGGCATGCACTTATTAGGTTTATCAATACAAGGCCGGGAAAGTATTCCGACACAAATAAAGCGCATCAATGGAAGGAAAAAAGCGTCACTGTTTTATACTGTTCCAACGTTTAACAATCCAACAAATACTACATGGACAAAAGAAGAAAGACTAAACCTCCTATCACTTTGCAAAAAAGAACAGATTCCTATTATTGAAGATGACGTATATAGTGATTTGTGGTTTGAAAAAGAACCACCGCCGCCTTTAAAATCTCTTGATGCAGATGGCCTTGTATTGCACATTGGCAGTATGTCCAAAACTTTAAGCCCCGGATTGCGTATCGGATGGATTGCTGGCCCGATAACTGTGATTGAACGTTTAGCGGACATTAAAATGCAAATGGATTACGGTTCCAGTGCACTTTCCCAACACCTTGTGGCAGAATGGTTAGCAAATGGTCAATATTCAAGGCATTTAGAGTGGCTAAGGCATGAGTTGATAGATCGCAGAGATTTTACATTAACCCTTCTCGATCAATATTTTAAGGAACTGGCTGAATGGCAAATACCTCAAGGCGGATTTTATATATGGTTAAAATTATGTAAACCCATCGTGAATCCAAACCTTTTCAAGCAAGCGATAAAGGAGAACATACTTCTTAATCCGGGATACATATACGAACCAAATAACCATACACATATACGGCTTTCATATTCATACGCCTCGAAGGATCAATTAGCTTATGGCATCCAAACCCTATCAAAGATCATTCGGCGGATGGTTTGACATTTTGAAGGATAGGAAACACTCATCATATCGAGGAGCTGCCGTGGCAGCTCCATCCCTATTGAGTAAAGTAACTTATTCGTACGCTCTCATGCCCTACAATGTCCTGCAGTTCCAGAAGATGATATCACGGATTAGCAGCTTTCATTTTTACGTTCCGCCCTTTTTGCTGGATGATGAAAAAAGAATGGTGATGGCCATGATTGATCATGATATGATCGAGGATTGCAGTAAGCACCTCACCCTTATTCGGCTGATACGTCCCTGAACTTTCCTCAATGATGATTTTTTCTTGGTGGGGATCATAATTAATAGATGTTTTAGCACCTCTTTCAAAAAAAGAAAGGGTTACCTCCTGACATAGAGGAAAATCCTGATAGAGTGAATCTGAGCGGGGATCCTTTTCAAAGGGGGAATGGACGTGCTGAAGTGCATCAAAGAAACTCGGTTTTGTAAGATATGAACTGTCGCTTCCTCTCCTTTCGAATTTCACTGTAATTCCAAGACTACCTACTTTATTGCTGGATTTTTTCTTATAACTCATAGATACCCTCCTTTTAATAGGTTCTTTATACCTAATTCTTTCATCCCGTTCCATATACCTGCCTGATAATGAAAATACTTCCTTACTAATAGATTTCCATATTTGCACGGTGAAAACGAAGCAAACTACTCCATAAACTACTAAAGAATTCATACTTCAAATCCATAATCCGGAAATCTCATTTCGTAAAAACAGCCCTCTTGGATAAGAGGGCTGTTTCTCATTATTTTTTAGCTTTATTGATGTTAAAGGATTTCTTCGATTCATTTCCTGCAAGATCGGTCACCTTAAATTCAATCTTGTTGTTGCCTGTTTTAAGCGGCAGCTCCATATCCTCTATCTTCTTCTTGTAGGCACGCATTTTGTATGGTTCCTTGAATTCATGATAGAATACTTCGCTTCCGTTCAGGTAAAGACGGATTTCATCAAAATTATCCTCTACCGTCACGTCCACTTTTGGATTCTTTCCTTTGGCTCCCACAGTTTCCGGTACACCTTTAACTTTTAACCCTGGCTTTGTTGCATCGACCATAATCGTCCGTTTAAAGGAAACCGTGTTATCCCATTTATCGGTTGCTTTAACCGTGAAGCTTTGGACACCATCTACAAATTTCTTTTCATATGAGAATTGATATTTATTATTCGTCTTGTTATACGTTACAGGTACCGTTTTATTGTCGATTTTAAATTCCGTTATTTCCGACGCTTCTTCAATTTCTCCAGTTATTTTGATTTTAGTTTTATTGTTCACGCTCAAGGCTTTAGGACTCTTGATCTTTACAGCTGGTGCATGATTATCGATCGGAGCCGAATCACTTGCTAATTCGGTTTCAGCCGTTTTTTCATTACCTGCATAGTCTATTGCTACAACCTGAACCTTATCCCCTTTTACATCAGGTAGGGTGAATTGTTTCGCATTCGCCGGGAGCGGTTCTTCCATGATGGATGCTCCATCGACTTGTACATCGTAATAAGCAAGCCCTGAACCATTCAAATTATCCTTACCTTGGATGGTCAATACATTACCTTTTTTCGAAATCTTGACTGTCGGCTTTACCGTATCGATTTTGATAGGCATTTTAAACGTCTGCCATTTCGCACCCTCGTAATCTATCATCGCTTTGATTTCAAAATAATAGACCCCATCCTTAGCGAGTGCATTATTGATTTTACCGTCCCATTTACGGGCTGGATCCAGGGTGTATGCAGTCCCTTGTCCGCCATCATAATAGTCCTTACGTACATTATTCTCTGTGCGAAGTTTCCGGACCGACTTGTTTTCACCATTCAATATATTGTATTCTACCTTTTTCGCATTCCTTAAGAATGATAGGACCGGCACGAAGTCATCCTGTGCACCATCACCATTTGGGGAAATTGCAATATTTTTGCCATTGAATGTTTTTCCCGCAGGGTCATAGCCGAGATAAGTGAAATCTTCACCTGCTGTCGATACTCCTCCTGCCATGCCATAGAAAGACTCTTTGTCATATTTAGTGCCATCCAGGATCGGGGCTTTGTCCCACTCTCCTTTAAACCCTACATACGGTACATTCAGTTCCGGATTCGTATCGGCTGGATCCTTCAATGAAATGAACCCTTCAACAAAGTATCCATTTGGAAAGACCTTGTCAATGTCTACAAGAGTCTGAAGGTCATCGCCAAGTACCTTTGCATCGGATATGTCCACTTTCACTTCGAATGTAACCGATTTTTTTGCAGGAACGGTAATCTTATTTGTATTTTTATTATTGATTTTAATCAAAGCGTTCTTAATTTCCTGTGCTTCCAGCTCATTAGCGGAATAACCCAGTTGTCCCTGGATTGCATAGTCCGTTTGGATGTTTCCTTTCACATCATACTTGACCGCTTTGTTGCTGAAGTTTTCAACCTTTAAAGTGAAGGCGAACTTATTGCCGATCTCCTTCATTGCAACCTTCGCTTCTTTCGTGAATGCCTCGGTCACGACAGCAGGTGTGGACAATGCGGATTGCAGCTGCATGACTCCGGCTCCCTGCCTGCGAGGCGAGTAAGGGTTTTCCCAGTCAAGGGCCTTATTGACGACACCCTGATCCGTTAATGGTTTTGAAGTATTCATCATAAGATTCTTAGCTAAATTAGCCCGGGCAGATCCATCTAATTTAAATTCTTTATCCACTCTTTCAAGAACCAGTGCCGAGCCTCCGGAAACATGTGGTGCCGCCATCGAAGTACCGCTCATCATTCCATATTCATCGTTGTTCAGCGTCGAATAAATTTGTCCGCCCGGAGCAGTGATTTCTGGTTTGAAATCCAAGTTCGGTGCGACTCCCCATGAACTGAATGAGCTCATTTTCCCTGCTTCTGGATTTACAGCTTTTGTTTTATCGCCATTAAAGGTAACCTTCACCTTTTCGCCATCCGTTAAGGCCGCTTTCAGCTTTGCACCATCCGATTTCAACATGAACAGCTGAGGAATGGTGATGCTTGGATCTGTGGCCATGGAAATATATCCGTCAGCATTATTGTAAATGATGACTCCTGTCGCTCCTGCTGCCTGGGCATTTTGCGCCTTTTCTATAAAAGAAAGCGTGCCGCGCTCGATGAGGACGAACTTGCCTTCAACATCCACTTTGGAAAGCTCCTCCGGCGTCCCAAGACCTGCAGCCACCAAGTCATGTGTTTTATCCTTCAAAGTATTGGGATGTACGCTTGAAGCCGACATGAACGGAGCTTTACCTGCTTGTCCATTTATATCATAAGTCGCTGCATCCAAATCCATATAGTTATTCTCTACCGATGCCACTTGTACAGAATCGTAAGCAAGCCCAGGTGAACCTGAAACGCCAATATCCGGGTTCGAGGCCGATGGGTTTGCAAATCCATTTCCAAAATGCGCCGAGTTTCCTGCTGAAATCGACATGAGGATCCCATTATCAACAGCCCTGGATACCGCCTGCTGCTCCGGATCTTCTGCCGATACAAAACCTGCAGTGGAGCCAAGGCTCATATTCAGCACATCCGCCCCAAGGATAATGGCATCGTCAATCGCCTTAATGTATATATCACCCCATGTTGTCTGCATGTCGGGATCATTCCCGAAGACCTTTAGAGCAAGCAGCTGGGCTTCAGGAGCAACCCCTTTAATGCCGCCGTTCTCTTCATCTCCATTGGCACCAGCCGTACCTGCTACATGCATTCCATGCATGGAAGCCCCTTCACCAAGGTCAAGGATTTCTTCATTTTCATCCATGTAATTGTATCCATAAGGCACCTTCTCCGTATAATAATTGCCTAATAGATGGCTAGATTCCTTCATCCCGCTTATTTCACTTTCAGTCAGTTCAGCCTTAGTCTCGTCGTTCAGGACCATATCACGGTGAGATGGGTCGATTCCAGTATCAATAATCCCGACGACCATCCCTTCCCCTTTATATCCATATTCCCGCCAAGCTTCCTGGGCTTGGACAAGTTCTTTACTATAAAGCATCTCGGGTTTTTCTACAGGACGTTCATATTCATTCGCAATATGTACTTCAGCAACTTCAGGCATGGCTTCCACCTTTTTGATTTCACCATACTGAAGTTCACCACTGAACCCATTGACGACTGTCGTAAAACTTTCAAGTTCCTTGAAAGCTATTTTTTTCTCTTTCACCTTTTTTTTCAATTTCTTTTGATTAGCTAGCTTTTCGGACTTTAATTGTTGTTTCTTATTTTTTGATAACTGTTTAAAAAGTTTTCCTTCTTTCGAAGCTATTTCTATTGCCGGGGCTTCCTTCATCTCTACGATGACCCTGACCTTCTCATTGCTTTTGTATTTCTTCCCCAAATCATTTTTCTTCAGCTTTATAATACTTTCCTGATTCTTCTTACCTGCATCGCCTGAGCCTGTCGGGGGATCTGGGAGCTTGGCTGCGGAAACGCTTGCAGTAAATACTAATAGAAAGATTGCTAGAATGGACAAGCTGCGTTTAATCACTGAACTTTCCTCCTCTAAAATAATCAATTTTTGGAATATTCTTACTGAGTATAAAAGTATCACAACTTTTGGGGTGATTTTAAGGGGTAATAGTCACTATTTTCCTATTTCGAACTAGGATTATGTTATTATTTTTCATATTTTAATAGATTTACAAGATAAACGACAAAAAGATGGTGATGTTAAACTAACATCACCCTTTTACTTCTAGTTTTTCATTCTTGGATCCAATGCATCGCGCAGCCCATCCCCCATTAGGTTAAAGCCGAGTACCGTAAGCATGATCGCAAGGCCAGGGAAAAGAACCGTCCATGGTGCCTGAATGATGAACGCCCTGGAATCAGCAAGCATTTTTCCCCACTCTGGTGCTGGCGGCTGTGCACCGAGGCCGAGAAAGCCCAGTGCTGCACACTCAATTATGGCAGTTGCAATCGCCAAGGTACCTTGAACGATGATCGGTGCAAGACTATTAGGAAGGACGTGGTGAAGGAGAATGCGGCCATCCCCCATTCCAATTGCCTTCGCAGCCGTTACATATTCCTCTTCTTTCACCGTTAAGACCCGTGAACGTAAAAGCCGGCCGAATATCGGGACATTGACGATGGCGATGGCAATAAGTGCGTTGCGAAGGGAAGGTCCCAAAACGGCTACGACAGCAATGGCAAGCAAGATGCTTGGAAAGGCCAAAATGATATCAAAGACCCTCGATATGATCGTATCTATCCACTTGCCGTAGTAACCGGCAATGATTCCTAAAAAAGACCCAACCACGACAGATCCGGCAACAGATAAGAAGCCGACCCCTATCGATATGCGCGAGCCATAAATGACCCTGCTCAAAATGTCACGTCCAAATTCATCCGTTCCGAACCAATGCTCCGCAGACGGGGCCAAATGTTTATCACTTAGCTTTTGCCCCTCAAATGAATATGGTGCAATAACGGGCGCGAAGATGGCGATTAAGATAAAAAATGCAACAATCCCCAGACCCACAAGGGCTACCTTATTTTTCCTAAAACTTTTCCATCCTTCCTTCCAGGGAGAGATGACTTTTTCCTCTGCCTCTTTTGGAGGAAGGATTGGCGAAGTATTCGTTGCTATTTCAGGCATGAGTTTCCCTCCCTATTTATACTTAATCCTAGGATCGATCGCTGCATACAACAAGTCCACAACTAGATTAATCATGACAAACAAAAAGGCGATGACGAGAATTCCGGACTGTATCACCGGATAATCCCGAGATAGTATTGCATCATAAATATATGTACCGATACCTGGCCACCCAAAAATGTTTTCCGTTAATATGGCGCCGCCTAAAAGTAATCCTGTCTGCAGGCCGATAACCGTCACCACTGGAATCAGGGCATTCTTAAGGGAGTGCTTGTAAACAACCCAAAACATTCTCATTCCTTTAGCACGAGCCGTACGAATAAAATCCGATCTCATAACTTCCAGCATGGACGAACGTGTCATCCTTGCAATAATGGCCATCGGAATGGTCGCAAGCGCAATCCCCGGCAAAATGAGATGTTTGATCACCTCGAAAAACTGATCAACCCTGCCAGCCATGAGTGTATCCATCAAATACAGGCCGGTTATGGCTTCAACGGGATCCCTGATATTATCCCGCCCTGTCGTCGGAAGTAAATCCCATTGAATTGAAACGATGTATTGCTCCATTAATCCCAGCCAGAAAATAGGCATGGACAAACCAATCAACGCAATCACCATGGCGACATAATCAAACCATGAGTTTTGAAACCAAGCTGATATTATCCCTGCATTCACGCCTATGACCACGGCGATGATCATGGCGATCAAGGCCAGTTCTATCGTGGCCATTAGATATGGCCCAATTTCTTCAGAAACCGGACTATTCGTTTTTAACGAAACACCCAGGTCTCCCTTTAACAGACCTGATAAATAATCCCAAAACTGAATGAACCAAGGTTTATCCAGACCTAGTTCCTTTGTCATTGCAGCGACTGCCTCTTCCGTTGCTTGCTGCCCTAAAATCACCTGTGCTGGATTTCCAGGAATCGCCCGAATCATCATGAATACAATAAATGCCATTCCGAGTAACACTGGAATGAGAGATCCTAAACGTCGTACGGTATAGGAAAACAAAACAATCACCCGCCTTTTAAATAAGGGTCCTTCGAAGCGCCCTTGATCATTTTGAAATACATTCCATAACAAAACCGGGAAGCATGCAAGACTCCATACTACCCGGTTCGTACGGTTAATTTTCTAGTGAAACATTAACAAGGGATTGTGAACCAGTTGGATGTGGAACAAACCCTTTGACCGTCTTAGATCCGGCTAACTGCGGTAAAGAGTGTACAAGCGGAACCCATGGAGCATCATCATGGATGATTTCCTGTGCTTTTCCATACAGCTCATTTCGCTTGGCTTCATCTGCCGTGGACTGAGCTTCGATCAGCAGTTTATGGACCTCATCGTTTGCGTAACGGGCATAGTTGTTGGAGCCGATATTATCTTTATCCAATAATGTATAAAGGAAGTTATCCGCATCTCCATTATCGCCTGTCCAGCCCATCATGAAGGATTGGGCTTCACCAGCCTGCACTTTCTCTAAATATGCAGCCCATTCGTACGAAACGATATTCGCTTCGATGCCGACTTGTTTTAGACTTGCTTGAATGGCCTCAGCCACTTTTTGACCATCTGGCATATATGGGCGCGGTACCGGCATTGCCCATAGGTCCATTTTAAATCCGTCTTCAAGCCCAGCTTTTTTCAGCAGTTCTTTCGCCTTTTCTACATCGTAATCATAGTCTTCGACTTTATCATTGTAGCCAGAAACGGATGGCGGCATAGGATTCTTGGCAGGCTCTGCTGTGCCTTCATAAAAATTATCAATGATTTCCTTTTTATTGATCAAATGCGAAATGGCTTGACGCACTTCTTTCTTGTCGAATGGCGCTTTCTCAACATTAAAAGCAAAGTACCCGACGTTCATGGATGCACGTTCGAATATTTGCAGGTTTTCATCTCCTGTAACCTTACTGATATCACTTGGGTTCAACCCGTCCATCAGGTCGATTTCACCCTTGATTGCAGCATTTAAACGCGCAGAGTTATCTTTAATGACCTTAAACGTGATTCCATCAAGTTTCGGCAGTCCTTCTTGCCAGTAATCATCGTTTTTCACAACTTCAATCGTATCGCCAGGTTTCCATGATTTGAATTTGAAAGGACCTGTACCAGATGGATTTTTAGTGAAGTCATCACCCTCTTTTTCAATTCCAGCCGGACTGGCTATTGCAAATGTAGGCATGGCAAGGTTTTTCAGGAACGGCGCCTGCGGACGGTTCAAAGTGAATTCCACCGTGCTGGCATCGATCGCTTTTACTTCTTTGATAACATGGCCTTCATCACCTTCAAATCCTCCGAACATGGAGGCATAGTAAGCAAATTTACCCTCATCCTTACTCTTTGCCCAACGTTGAAAGTTTTTTACGACTGCATCTGCATTGAAATCCGTACCATCATGGAACTTGATTCCGGTTTTCAATTTGAATGTGTATGTTTTTGCGTCATCGGACACTTCCCATGATTCCGCAAGACCCGGATTGATTTCCGTATCATCTTCCCCATATTTCACAAGCGTTTCAAAAATCTGCTGTGTGACGATGAATGATTCCCCATCGGTTACGATAGCCGGGTCAAGACCGACAGCGTCTCCGCCTTTACCGTATATCAATACGCCGCCCTTCGCTTCACTCGATCCCCCTTTACCATCATCTTTTTCTTTTGATGTAGACGAGGAGCATCCCGCAAGCGCTAGCGAAAGAGCCAGGATACCAGTCAGCAATAATGCCAATGTTTTCTTCATATTCTTCCCCCTTATTATTTGCGAATTTATGTATACGTCGTGTCAATTGTATAAATGACAAGCAACGTAGTGACCAGGTTTATGTTCATTCAGGATTGGCTTTTCCGTACTGCATCCTGCAATCGCCTTCGGACATCTCGTATGGAATGGGCAGCCTCCGGGCGGGTTTGATGGGCTTGGAACATCTCCCTGCAGGATTACCCTATCCCCTTTGTATCCCACATCCGGGATGGGCACGGCTGATAGTAAAGCCTGCGTATATGGATGAAGCGGATCTTCATAAAGTCCTTCACTTTCCGTCAATTCAACTATATGTCCAAGATACATGACACCGACACGGTCGGAGATATGCCTCACCACTCCAAGATCATGGGCAATGAACAAGTAGGTCAAATCAAAATCTTCCTGCAAATCCTGCAACAAATTCAGGACCTGTGCCTGGATCGACACATCCAGTGCAGATACCGGCTCATCGGCAATGATCAGTTTGGGTTTGACTGCAAGTGCCCTCGCGATGCCAATACGCTGCCGTTGGCCCCCACTGAATTGATGCGGATACCTCTTAGCATGGTAACTGCTTAAGCCAACAACCTTAAGAAGTTCCTGCACACGGGCCTTTCGCGCCCTTTTATCTTTAACCCCATGAACGATGAGCGGTTCTTCCAATATTTTTTCAATAGTATGCCTGGGATTGAGGGAAGCGAATGGGTCCTGGAAGACCATCTGCATTTCACGGCGCATCTTTCTCATTTCACTGGAAGATAAAGCTGTCAGGTCCTTTCCTTCGAAATAAACATTACCCTCACTCGGCTCAAGCAATCGAAGCAATAACCTTCCCGTCGTAGACTTTCCGCAACCGCTTTCACCGACAAGTCCTAAGGTTTCCCCTTTATAAATGGAAAAAGACAAACCATCAACTGCCTTGACCTCTCCGATGGTCTTTCCGAGAACCCCTCCTTTGATTGGAAAATGCTTCTTTAGGTTTTCTACCTTAACCAATGTTTGATTCATGCAAGGCAGCTCCTTTCCCATCTTCATACAGCCAGCAGCGAACATGCTGACCCTCATCGAATTTCAATAGAGACGGGGTCTCATTTATACATTGCTCTATAGCATGGGAGCACCGGGGGGCAAACTGGCACCCGAGGTTGCTTGTCCCAGGTTTTGGCACATTACCCGGTATCGAGTAAAGGCGATCTTTCTTTATTCGCATATCAGGAATCGACTGAAGTAAACCGACCGTATAAGGATGCTTAGGGTTTTGGAAAATCGTTTGCACATTTCCTTCCTCTATCACCTTGCCGGCATACATGACAATGACACGTTCACACATTTGCGCCACTACCCCAAGATCATGGGTAATCATCATGATTGCCGTGTCTGTTTCTTTATTTAAATTCTTCATTAACTCTAGGATTTGTGCCTGGATCGTCACATCCAAAGCCGTTGTCGGTTCATCGGCTATAAGGAGTTTCGGCTCGCAAATCATGGCCATTGCTATCATGACCCTTTGTCTCATTCCACCTGAAAGCTGATGCGGATATTCTTTGAGCAATTCCTCGGCACGGCCAAGCCCTACCAGCTTCAACATTTCAACCGCTCTATGTCGGGCCTGTTTTTTGTTCCATTTTTTATGTATCCGAAGCGTCTCGACCAACTGCTCGCCAATAGTGAACACAGGATTCAAGCTTGTCATCGGTTCCTGGAATATCATCGCTATATCATTCCCGCGAATTTTTCTCATTTTCGCTTCAGAAGCATTTGCGATGTTCTCTCCTTTAAAAAGGATTTCCCCCTCCACCTTACCAGCCGGCGAAGGAACCAGACCCATGATGGACAGAGAAGTTACGCTTTTTCCGCATCCCGATTCTCCTACAATCCCTAGAACCTCACCAGGATTGACATGGAAATCGATTGAATTCACGACAGGAATCACCCCATCGTCAGTACGAAAACTGGTTCGCAGCCCATTCACCTTAATAATTGGTTCGTCCATCAAATCACTTCCTATATATAACTTTTTTTCCAATTATATTATTGGGTTTATTATTGCATCAAAATTAAAATATTACAATATATTTTCTAAAAATTCTAATTTAACAGAATTATTTTTTTATTTTTCTCTTTTACACACATTTTGGCACAAAAAAATGACTGCTTATTTGCAGTCATTACAAGGGGGAAATCAGATAACTCGATTTTATTGAGGGTAAATCGAGGTTTCCAGCGGGGAAGAAGCTATATTAGCTTTTGGGGAATGAATGGATGAAAGATAATCTATATACTACTGTCGAGTTTGACTAAATTGTGCTGAAAAACTGTGCATGTATTTTTCATTATGGTCATATAAATACTTTTATTGTTTCCAATGCAGTAAGCATCAAATTGATCGGTCCTACGTTTTCACATGGGTCTTCACCACATGGCGGGATAAACCCACTCTTACATTTTCTTGAAAACAAACTTGCTTCCGTCCTGTGGCACGCCATCATACCAACCTCCACGTAACACTATAAACCAATATGTTCAAAATCTTTGGGCTTAATATCATTTTGTTTGGACCCAATGAATTGAACCCTCTCGGCAACCACTTCAGTTACATATACATATTTGCCCTCCTGATTTTCGTATCTCCTTGTTTGTATTCTGCCAGTTATGCCGATCGTTGCACCTTTTTTACAATATTGAGCAGTATTTTCAGCCGACTTTTTCCATATGATACACTGTACGAAGTCCGCCTCATAGTTACCGACAGTATTACGGAAGTTCCGGTTGACTGCTAACGTGATATTGGAAACAGCCTTGCCATCGGGTGTGTATCTTAATTCGGGATCCTTCGTAAGCCTGCCGACGAGGGTAACTTGGTTAATCATCTTTTCACTCCTTCCTCTTTAATATGCTTTAATCATACTCTTTCTTCCATCGATTAAAAAATCGAGGAAATGGTCTTATTACACCATTTTTCTTCATAAAAAACCGTTTGGATTGATGCAAAATCATTTTTTATTGATTAAAATCAGGTGAAAAGCGAATAGTTAACAAAATTAAATATTTTGCAAATTTTTATTCTATCCTTCATAATTTAGACAAATGTTGGGTTTTCATTTCATTAAGGGACTTTTTTTTAGTATGATATAATTACCTTTAAAAGGATTAAATCGATATGTACCATTTCAAAATTACGTTTAAGAGAGGTAATACCGCTCTTTCTTGCAAGAAACGGAGGAATTAGATGAAATCATTTAAATTGATCTCGTTGCAAATTGTTACTGAAAATTTAAACTTGATTGATATCGCATTAACAGATGGACTGATAATAAATAAAGAAAATGACGCCAGAACATGGTTACTGGAAGCCTTTGTAGAAGAAAATCATTTCAATAAGCTTCAACCCTCACTTCCCAATATAGACGGAGAGGTGTATATCCAGGCAGTCATTACCAAAAAGGACAATGAACCGGCTTTGTTCCACACGGTTTTACGAACAATAAGAAAAGTGGGCAACCATTATAGCCTTTTATTCGTTGGCCACATCAAAAAAACACGGAGCAAATATGCTGAACTCCTTCTTGAAGATTTGGTCCAAAAAGGTCTATCCGGCGATGAATTAATAAAAGAGTTCAAGCAAAAAATCCGCTCAAAGCCTAAATTGGCAACTAATAAATAAATACCCTTCCCATAATTCCCATCCCTAATCGAATGCACATAAAAAAGACTGACTTAGACGAATAAGGATACAAATCCTCTTCTTACCTAAGCCAGTCTTTGTCATTCTGCTAATTACTTATTGTCGTCGTCTTTTTTATCTTTAATCAAGTCATCCGCATCATTATCGACGTTATCATCGACGTTATCATCGACGTTATCATCGACGTTATTATCGCCGTTATCAAGCACTCCATCATCATCGTTATCATTCATATCGTTATCATCGTTGTTATCATTTACATCATTGTTATTATCATCTATGATGTTGTTATCATCTTCTGGTGCGGGATTGTTGTCATTATCATTCGTTCCACATCCAGCAAGGAACATAATAGATAATAAAGATCCCCCAATTAGTGCAAAAATTTTCTTCATCATTTTTGGCAACCTCCCTTCTTTCTTTATCATTAGTTATTTTGCCCGAATGTGAAAATAACTTGCGCCCTATTTTAAATTTAAAAAGAAATTTCGCTTTGCTTAATCATTAAAAAATGCCGGACATATAAAATGTCCGGCATTCAAAGGGAGAATAGAAAGATCTAAAAACAGCTCTTGCTTTAAAAAAGCAATGCAGTGCTTTTTATATACACCGCTTCACGATTCCTTAAACCATTTTTCGATAAATATAGTTAAAACATTCCATTTCCCTTTCGCGGAAAATGAATCTTATTTGTCACCAAAAGCAAACATGATATCGGCTTCACATGCTGTTTCTCCATCTACCGTTGCCACTGCTTTCCCTTTACCCATTGACCCTCTCATACGCACTATTTCCACTTCCAGACGCAGCTGATCACCTGGTTTAACTTGCTTTTTAAAGCGGCAATTATCAATCCCAGCGAAAAAAGCAAGCCTTCCTTTGTATTCTTCTTGTTTCAAAACGGCTACAGCACCGACTTGCGCTAATGCCTCTACAATCAAAACTCCAGGCATAACTGGATAATCGGGGAAATGGCCATTAAAGAATTCTTCATTTGCTGAGACATTCTTCAATCCAACCGCTCTTTTCCCTTCATCTATTTCTATGATCCGGTCGACTAATAAGAATGGGTAACGATGTGGGATAATTTCCTTTATTTGTGTGATATCAAGCATACATGTTCCTCCTATGACTAAAATATTTCTAACATAACATAAACTCGCCCCTGCCATGTAGACAGAGGCGTAGTTGCCATGTAATATAAATCCGATAACGACAGCAACTACTTCAAAAAAACATGGAACTACGCGCCCTTGTTCACTATATCAATAATATGGGTCCATGTGGATTTTTGGAAAACATCCATTGCATGTCCTCCACCAATCACACTATATCCTAATAGTGCCCCGGATAATACAGCAATGAAAATCAATCCAATAACAATGAGTAAACGAAGCCAAATTGGCAAAAGACGGACCTTGATTCTACGATTCGGTTTCGCCTCAACTTCCTTTATCTCTTCTTCAATTTCTTGTCTCATTACACGATTTTGTTCCATATAGAATGTGAAAGCTCCTTTTAAGAAAACTCGCCGACTGATTTTCCCTATACACCAGAAATTCAGCAGCTATGCAAAAATGATCGGCACGAATGATTCTCTTTGTTATGAATACATTATAACCGATTTGCTCTAATTCCGCAGGGAGACATTTTATTTACCAGATACCTTAACGGATTCCATTGACCAATCCGCTCATTTGATCAGCCATCGTTACAGCACGGGATTGAAATTGGTAAGACCTCTGAACATTGATTAGATCCGTCATTTCTTTGGAAAGATCGACATTTGATGACTCCAAAGACCCTTGACGGACTGCTGCCCGGTTGCGGGAATCCCCTGTTAATGCAGTCATGATATCGTCTTCAGTAACACCCAAGGCATTGAAGTTTTTGGGCAGTCCAAGTAAATTTCCGCCTAGCCGGTCAAGAAATTGCGTTTTCTTGACCGAGACGATTCCGAGCCCAAAACTCTTTTCGCCATATTCTTCCGTATCCACTATCAATAAGCCATTTTCTGAAATCTTAATGTCTTTAATATTCCCCTCAATGAGGATCGGTTCACCATTTTCATCAAGGACTTTATGTCCAGCAGAGGTAACGAGCATCAGTTGGTCGTTAGCATTAGGAGATAAATAAAAGGCCCCATCCCTTGTAAGCCTTGTATTGACCCCTTTATCGTCATGAACGCTTACGGTGAAGAATTGGTCATCCCGGGTGAATGCAGCATCAAGGTTGCGGTCCGTCGTTTTTAAGGCTCCCTGTGAAAGCACCAATTGAGATTGGCTTATCATAGCACCTGTTCCTTGCCGGATTCCAGGTGTGGTCAATCTTCCTTTTTCCTTGGTCTCACCCGGTTGATTATTGAAACTCTGTGTCAATAAGTCATTGAAACTCGTTTGGGTCTTTTTGTAGGCGGTCGTGTCCGCATTCGCGATATTATTACCTATTTGGTCGATTTTACTTTGAAGTTGGTTCAGCGTATTCGTCGCCGTCATCATCGTCCGATTCATGGTTTTTCCCCTTACATGTTCAAATTTCCAAAATCATTTTTCCCTACTGTTTAATTAAAGCCTGCCAACTTCATTGACCGCTTTATCCAAACTTTTATCATAGGCTTGAAGAACCTTCTGACTCGCTTCAAAAGAGCGGTATGCCGACATCATTTCTGTCATCGTTCTCGATTGGTCAACATTGGAGCCTTCAAGAAAGCCTTGCTTAGTAGAAAAACCGACATCTGCAGCAGCATATGCGCTAGGTAAATCCCCATCATTCACAGCCTTGTACAGGCCTTCCCCATCCTTCATGAGCTGTAATGACGGATCATCCGAATAACCGATGCCCATACGTGCGATTTGAACATTTCCTTCTAAAATAACACCGTTTTCCGCTACTGTGAATTGATCGCCATCAAGCTGGATCTTTTCATTATTTTCGTTCAATACATAATGACCGGAAGGCGTAGTCAGATAACCTTGCCCATCCAGGGTGAAACTGCCGTTACGTGTATAACGGATAGCACCATCACCATCCTGGACAGTAAAAAAAACCGATCCTTGCCGACCCGTTTCTTCATTGATCGGAAGGTTTTCATCAACCAAGGAAATATCCGTATTAAGCTGGGTTTCCTCCAATGTGCCCTGGGCAAATAAAGGATTCGCTTCCTGTACGTAAACACCCGTACTGAGCCCCCCAACCTGGGATAAGTTAGACATGCTCAATTTGCTCTCCGTAGGAACCGTTTTACCACCTATGTTGCTTATGAGCATTTCCGGAAAAGACCTTACACTCATTTGATCCGCTTTATACCCTGTTGTATTCGCATTGGACATATTGTTTGTGAGCAATTCTGTGCGCCTTTGCTGTGTAAGCATCCCGGAAGCAGCCGTATAAAAACCTCTTAACATCTTCTTCACTCCTCAATTTACATAACTTATCCCGTTCAATTTCTCATATCTATCATATCGGTCATGAACATCAGTATCTTAAGGAAAAGGGACAGCATTAGGCAGAAGAATTTGTCTATATCGTAGGCTAGGTCAGATTTAAAGGAATGGTGTTAAATTCTCGATTAAAAGAAGAGGGCCTATTGCTCATCTGTACTAGAACTGCACGCACTTTCACTATGCCTCACGTTTGTCTGAACCTTAGACCCCTATCTTATGATGCGGATTTCCATCCGCTTTTTAGTTGAATTTGTGCCGTGGCAATTTATCCATATTATCAAGCATGATACCGGTTCCGATTGCTACACAATCCATTGGCTGCTCGGCAACAAGTACTGGGACCTTAAGTTCTTCAGCAAGGAGTAAATCAATCCCGTGAAGTAATGCTCCTCCGCCTGTTAAAATGACGCCGCGGTCGATGATATCAGCAGAAAGTTCTGGCGGTGTCCGCTCAAGCACGCTTTTTGCAGCTTGTACAATGATGGAAACCTGCTCGCGAAGAGCCTCCTCAATTTCTTCCGAGTTGACCGAAATGGTTCTAGGCAATCCCGATACCATATCGCGCCCACGGATATCGATGACTTCATTACGAGATCCAGGGAAGACGGTTGCAACCTGGATTTTAATGTTTTCCGCTGTGCGCTCACCAATAAGGAGCTTGTACTTCCGCTTGATATAATTTAAAATTTCATTATCGAATTTGTCACCGGCCATTTTGATAGAAGAAGATGTAACGATATCCCCCATTGAAAGAACGGCAATATCCGTTGTACCCCCGCCAATGTCTACGACCATATTGCCGCTTGGTTGAAAAATATCCATACCGGCACCGATAGCAGCCACTTTTGGTTCTTCTTCAAGGAATACTTTTTTCCCGCCGCTTTTTTCAGCAGCTTCTTTAATCGCTTTTTGTTCGACACTTGTTATGTTGGTCGGGCAGCAGATTAAAATTCTAGGCTTTGAAAGGAAGCCTTTCACATTCAATGTATTGATAAAATGCTTAAGCATCGATTCTGTTACATCAAAATCCGCAATGACACCGTCTTTTAAAGGACGGATTGCGATGATGTTTCCTGGAGTACGGCCTACCATTTTACGAGCTTCTTCCCCGACGGCAAGAACACGGTTCGTATTCTTATCAATCGCAACTACCGAAGGCTCATTTAACACAATTCCTTTACCTTTGACATGTATAAGAACATTGGCTGTTCCAAGATCTATCCCAATATCTCTAGCAAACATTTCTTAAATCCTCCTTGAATATCCTCACATATAACCTACTTCTGTCCTAATTGTTTATTTTACCATATTGCATTGGCACAAGTAAGTATGAATTATAAATAAACACTAATAAATACTATTATTCCCTTTTTTGCCAATATGTAAAAAAAATCGATGCCTTATGTACTAAATTTTCCGCAATTCCCCATAAAAAAAATCCCGGCATGGAACCGCAATCAAGGTTAAGAAAAAAGCTGACATTCACTTTCATGTCCCCTTATTCTGCCCCGATTGCCCGATTCACTTCCAATTGCCGGAATGATTCAAGTATCATTTAACGATTTCTTCTTCTCTTTCAGAACGTTTATATTTTAACTTTGTCGCTTCTCCACCTCTAAGGTGGCGAATGGATTTATGATAATCCAATATATCCTTCACTTCGTTAGCCAAATCAGGATTAATTTCCGGCAGCCTCTCAGTTAAGTCTTTATGAACCGTGCTTTTAGAGACTCCGAACTCTTTTGCAATGACGCGGACTGTTTTTCTAGTTTCCACGATATACTTTCCTATCTTGATAGTTCTTTCTTTGATGTAATCGTGCACACCACTCGACCTCCCCAAATTGGATGTGAGAAGTGTGAAATGAGATTCGTATTTTTCGAATCGAATACCGCTGCCCTATAAACAATGAAAGATAGAATTATTCACCTATTAGATAATTTGTAATAAACGATTCCTCACCTCAAACACTCTCTTTGCATGGTTTATAACATCTTATTAGCTTGGTTAAGAATATATGCCTAATGGGACAGGCGGTTTGGATATATTTCTGATTTTCATCTGTTTATTTTCATTAAGCGTAAATTATTTCCCGAGAAATTTGTCAGAAATTCAAAGGTTTCAGCATATTGGCCAATATTTCCTCGAAAAAAAAAAGGAAGCCGTTCAAAGTGAACGGCTTCCTTTTACCAAATTTTCAGTTGTTGTCATTCGTAACGCTCTAGGTTTTTGTTTTGATTTTATTAAAAATCTTAATCTTAATTAGATTGATTTAACGAATCTTTTAAGGAATCGCTGTCTTCAGTTTTATCTTCACCAGGGACAGAGCCTTCCTCATCAGTGCCACTCTCTAAATCAGTGCTCTCGTCAGTTTCGTCAACTGCAGGTGTTTCCTCTTTATCAGCTTCAGATCCTTCGACTGCAGGTGTTTCTTCTTTATTAGCTGAATCTTCAAGTTCGCTGCCTTCAGCTTCAGTTGCCGATTGAATCGCAGAAGCTTGTTTATCAACAAAATCAAGTGGGTTTAAAGCAATGTTATCTTTTCTGATTTCGAAGTGTACATGTACGCCAGCCTCTTCATTGATTTGGCTTTTTCCAGCTGTAGCAATTGCTTGTCCTTGTTTCACTTTGTCACCGACTGCAACCTTAATGTCTTTAACAGATTGATAACGGGTAACAACTCCATCTTCATGCTCTACTTCAACTAAATTTCCAAGTAACGCATCGTCTTGAACTTTCGTTACATTTCCACTTAAGGAAGCTTTTACATCGAAAGTCTTTCCATCTTCCATTGCAATGTCTATACCTTTGTTTTGCTCATATCTATTGTTGTAGAATACCAATGCTTCTTCTTGTGCCTTTTCATCCGCATTCACATCATAAAACTGTTTCTTGATAACCGTTTTGTCCGCATCGGCTACAGGCATCTTGATTGTCTCAAGATTACTATTAACCTCTACAGAAGGCTCACCATAGTTTTTTCCTGTTTCAGCTGATTCCTCTTTACCATCTTTAGCTGAATCGTCAAAACTATTTTGTAATAAGAAGGCCGCGGCTAAGATTATGGCTGCACTTGCGATATAGATTGCTGATAATGCCCAACGTTGTTTTAGTATACGTCGGATTGTGGAAGTTGGTTTCTTTTCTTCCTCTCTCATATTAATCACCTCAGCAATCATTCTGAACATTTTGTTAAGATTATATACATTCAGGAAAAAATTTTTTACATTTATTTTGTGGAAATGAAACCGATTTTATTCGTAGAATGGTAAAATGTTTGGTATCTTACTGTTGAAGGATGTTTAAATCATGAAAAAAGCTTTTAAACTTGTGTTAACGTTATTGCCCTTTCTATATATGATTGCCATTTGGATAATGTCGAGCAACCCCGATGATATGATTCTTGATCTTCCCTCATCCTCAATTGACCGATTTATCAAAGAGGCACTTCATCTGGTCGAATTTGCCCTTTTGTATATATTATTAGTTTCCGCCCTTGCTGCAAACCAAAAACTGAAGCCTGGTTTAAGCCTGTTGGCGGCACTTGTGGCTTGCCTTTACGGAGTTATTGATGAATACCACCAATCTTTCGTCCCATACCGCTCCTCTACCTTAATAGACGTCATTAAAGATATCATAGGAGTAGCAGCAGTCTATTTTCATGTCCAATATCATTATTTCAAGCGTGAACGGGGCTTTTTGACCATTATAGAAAAATTAAGCGCAAAAAAATGAGAGATGGGGATTCCCATCTCTCATTTTTTTGCTGTCATCGTATTCAGCCACTTATTTGAAGACTGAACTTTGACTCCTTTATAATAATATTTCACGATGTCTTCATAGGTTTTACCTTCCCTGGCCATGCCATTAGCACCGTATTGGCTCATTCCAACTCCGTGTCCGGATCCTTTTGTCGTGATGACAATCTGGTTGCCCTGACGCTCCCAGTCAAAATCGGATGATGTCAGCCCGAGCTTCTCACGAATCTGTTTTCCTGTCATTTTCTTTCCTGCGATTTCCACTACACCTACGCGATTACCTGATGTTCTTTCAATGACAGTCCCTATTGATGTTCCCGAAGAAAGACTTACACCCAGTTTTTTTTCAAAATCGGCAGTATCCACTACAACTTTATTATAAAATTTTGGTGATTCTTCTTTATCCCACGGACTGGATACACTTTTTAAATAGGGATAATCAGCTTGCCAATAGTCCTCGGAATTCTCCGTGTAGCCATTACTGGTCGAAAAAAAAGTGGCAGTAATCGGTTTTCCTTCATAGGTTAAAATTTGACCCGCAGTTTCTTTTATAGCCTTGTTAATTTTTTGCATCTTCGATTTATAATCAGAGCCCCACTGTTTTTTCAGCTCATCATTATTCTTATAAACTTGGTGCATGACCGTATCGCTTACATCGGCACCATCCGGCAAGCCCAATCGACTTTCACTTATAAGCTGATTGACAATGTAAGTTCTCGCTGTCAATGCTTGAGCCTTCAGCGCTTCTTCTTCAAAATCCGCTGGCATTTCAGCTGCAACCACACCAGTCAAGTACGATTCAATCGGCAGTTTTTCAATCTTTTTTGCAGATGTTCGGTAAACGGCAACTTCTACGGAACTCATTTCATTTGCTGCTACCTCTTTACCCTCATTCTTCACTTTCTTTTCTAATTGTTCGGTCAACTGCCCACTTGTCTTATCATTTGAAAATGGAAGCACAAGCACTGCCGGAATCATGATAATTACGAATGCTACTGCTATGAATAGTACGATCATCGGTTTGATTGCTTTCAAATTCCTGAGCCTCCCTACACTTGTTTTCTCTGCCGTATATAATCGTATCCAGCAGGTATCTTTACATAACAAATGTATGTCGAAGGACAAGCTTTTATGAATAGAAAAACGACATCTATTTAACTGTAGTCGATGAATCCCGATCAAGACAAAAAAAACCATTCACAGTTCAATGACTCGAACGTGAATGGTTCTATAAGCTATTTATGCGTTTAAATCTGCAATTTTTTTTGTTTCAGCAGGTACATCTTCGTTAATACGTTCCACATCTGCACCTAGGGATGCCAATTTACCATGGAAATTCACGTACCCTCTGTCAAGATGCTTCAGTTCTGTAACACGTGTAATGCCATCTGCAACCAATCCAGTCAGGATGAGCGCTGCTGCGGCACGTAAATCTGTTGCAGCTACTTCAGCACCTTGAATGTTAGTTGGTCCATTAACGATAACGGAACGACCTTCTATTTTAATATTGGCATTCATGCGACGGAATTCCTCAACATGCATAAAACGGTTTTCGAAAACGGTCTCCGTAATCATACTTGTTCCTTCAGCACGCAGTAATAATGCCATCATTTGCGATTGCATATCAGTCGGGAAACCAGGATGCGGCATTGTTTTGATATCAATGGCCTTCAAGGTTTTTGGACCGATAACGCGTAATCCATCTTCTTCTTCAAGAATTTCAACGCCCATTTCCTCCATTTTAGCTATAAGGGAAGTAAGGTGTTCAGGTACAGCTCCTTGAACAAGAACATTGCCGCCAGTAAGAGCGGCCGCAGTCATGAATGTACCAGCTTCGATACGGTCAGGTATAATCGTATGTTCAGTGCCATATAATTTATCGACACCTTCGATTCTCATCGTACCAGTACCGGCACCTCTGACTTTGGCACCCATTTTATTAAGGAGATTCGCAAGATCTACAATTTCAGGCTCTTTGGCCACATTTTCAAGAATAGTTATACCTTCAGCAAGTGTTGCTGCCATCATGATGTTTTCAGTGGCACCCACACTCGGGAAGTCAAGATACACTCTTGCACCCTTAAGTCTGCCTTCTACCTCGGCATCAATGAAACCATTGCCGACCTTCACTTTTGCTCCCATCGCTTCAAAACCCTTTAAATGCTGGTCGATAGGACGTGATCCGATGGCACAGCCACCAGGAAGAGCAACGCGGGCCCGGCCATTCCTTGCTAGTAATGAGCCCATCACTAAAACGGAAGCTCTCATTTTACGTACATATTCAAATGGTGCTTCTTCTAATAACTCTCTTGATGCATCTACAGTTACTTGATTGTCATGAAAGGCAACATCTGCATTTAAGTTGCGCAATACTTCATTGATTGTATATACATCGGAGAGCGTAGGAACATCTTTAATGATACTTTTCCCATCACTTGCTAATAATGTTGCAGCGATAACTGGCAAAACGGCGTTTTTAGCACCTTCTACTTTAACTGTCCCGCTAAGCCTTTTTCCGCCGCGGACGATGATTTTTTCCAAAAGTATTCCCCTCCGCGTCCATTTTCTCTATATTAATATTCAAACGTTATGATTGGTGTGCCAACTACAAAGTTCGTTCGGTCACCCAATCCTTCTGTCCGTAGCCCAAACTGCAAATTTAATTTTTCTTTTGTCAATGGTTGTTTAAACAAAGTTGAATGCGCAGATATAGATGTAAAGTTTGTTTCATGCACACTCTCAATTTCCCTTGCTTGGAACATATCTAACAGGTCTTCAGTTTTAGAGTTTAAAACCGAATCCATATTATCATTGATAGACCCTTTAATACAAGAAAAAATTGAAGGAGTTCCTATAAATAGGTCATTCACCCTGTTTTGGAACGTAGCAGTAAAAAATGCCGCATTGGCTTCCTTCCACTCTTTCCCCTCCACTTCGTAAATAACATAGGTAACTTTATCAAATTTCTCTTCCGTTGTCATTATTTTGATAGACTCGGTCAGACCTGAATCGACATTGTAAGTTAACGCCTCAGCCTTCCAGCCGGAAGCATCATCTTTCCGGTGCCATTGAAATTGAGGGTATTTTCGTTTTAAAGCTGTAACTTCGCTTTCAAACTCTTGTTTAGTTGTAATCTCTTTATTTATTTCTCTAGTGAGTACAGACCAATCCCCTATGTCCAAATCTTCATCTTTTTGTAACAGTCCCACCATTTTAACTATATCTGGTTTACTTTCTGCCACAATCGTACTATTCCCAATTAAAATCACCGTCAAACCGAGAAATACTATGTATGTTAACATTTTTTTGTTTAAATTAAACATGTTAAATCCCTCCCCTTTTACACATTCTTTCCATAAGGAGAGAGATCATACTTCAAGTTTTCCGACAATTGGTGACAACTTCCCCTTAAACTGGCAGGAAGCAAAAGCGAATACAAGAGAGTAGAATCATATTTTGCTATAAGAAAACTCTCACAGCTTATCAGTCATTACTAAACATATACGGAAGTTGGTTTGCAAATCCCAGGTAGTCGAGGAAGAAATTACTTACAACTGAACCGATGGCAACAGTTAATAAAATATATAAAACCCTGGCCTTGATGACCGAATTGGATCTTAACATTTTATCAAAATGTAATGCCTGTAAAGCCCACCAGGTAACTGCGATGAAAAACAAGTGTGCAATAATCCCTGTTAAAGCCTGCTGTCCCATTGCTGAAAACATGTACATACCTCCTAAAAGACACCCAAAGTCTATTCTAACACAAAACTCCTGCATATTTGGAATTTAAAAGGAAGAATTGCAAAATATCTTTTTAAAACTGTAAATAGAGGCTTGATCCAATGGAACAAGCCTCTGATACAGGCATTATATCATTTACTCGAAATAAAGTCTGTAAATTCGCCAAATTGATCATGAATAAAATCAAAGGCAATATTTGGCGCCACCCCGAAAAGAATGGTGCCTATCACGCAAATGATCAACACGGCGTAAAGACCCGGACGAATTTTAATGACCTTCTCCGAATGAATGGGTCGGAAAAAGACCTGCACCAATAATCCGAAATAATACACATAGGAAACAATGGTTCCTGCAATCATGATTCCCGCAAGGACAAAATGTCCAGGCTCCGTTATGAATGTTCCTAGAAAAATATTGAGTTTGCCAATGAAACCTGTCGTCCCGGGAATTCCAGCAAGCGCCAGGATAAATACGGTGAATGCCATGGCAAGATACGGTGATTTCCTCCCCAGCCCTGCAAGAATGCTAATATCTTCTGACCCACTTTGACTGGAGAGCAGCTGAATGACTGCAAATACACCTATATTCATCAATACATAAGCCATTAGATAAAACCAAACAGTATCCAGCAAGAAATATCCCCCGCCCAATGTTGCCACTGCTACAAGCAGGTAACCCGCATGGGCGATGCTTGAATAGGCGAACAATCGTTTTAAATTTTGCTGCCTTAACGCAACCACATTTCCAATGATGATCGTCAGCCCCGCCAATGAAGCTATATAGATATTATTCTTTTCCAAAAAGTCGAGCGCTCCGAACGTATCACCCGAAGCTGTTAGGAATAACGAGAGAAAAATGCGCAGGATGATGATGAAACCCGCCATTTTCGAAATTACACTCAAGAAGGCTGTGACCGGTGTCGGTGCCCCCTCATAGACATCCGGCGCCCACATATGAAATGGGGCGGCAGCTATCTTGAAGGATACACCGACAAATACCATGAAGAAAGCGAGTCCCATAATGTATTGCAGCTGGCCGTCCGTCATTGCAGCCATCGTCCGGCTCATTTCGCCTAGATTGACGGAACCGGTCACTCCATATAAATAGCTCATTCCAAATAAAGTGATCGCTGTGGAAATGCCTCCGTTTATCACATACTTCATGGACGCTTCGTTGGACTTTCGATCATGCTTGCGTATTCCGACCAATATATAAGATGAAAGTGAAAGAAGTTCCAGTCCAACGAACAGCGTTATCAAATCACCGCTTGAGGACATGACCATCGCTCCAAGCAAAGCGGTCAGGAACAGGTAATAAAATTCCCCCCGGTGCTCCCGCAGCCCCTCTTGCGGTTCATATCCTTCAGCCAGAAGGATGATTAGGGCCGCTCCGAATAAAAGCAGCAGCTTAAAAGCTTTTGCAAATGAATCTAAACGAAACGTATCGGATAAGATACTGACCGTCTCAAAGGATAGCAGGCTAATTAGTGACAAACATGCCAAAATGATTCCGGTTAACGCGAGCCATGCCAGTTTTCTCCGATCAAAGTGCTTCGGCCAGAATAGATCCAATATCGAAAGAAACATGGCCGTTCCAAGGATGATGAATTCCGGCATCATCGCTCCCCAATCATAAGAAAGCATCGTGTTCCAATCCATCCTTCATCGCCCCCCTAGAGCTAGCATCATGGCTTCAATCGTTCCTTGAAGAGGCCCGCCTAACAAATTTGGGTATACCCCGACAGTTATTATCAAACCGAGAAGAACCAATGCCGGCAAAAACTCCCAGCCCCTAAGGTCCCGTTTCTCTGCTTCTATCAAGCTATCATTTTTTCCAAAAGTCATCAGCATGACCGCCCTCAGTACATAAACAGCGGTTAATACCAGCCCTATCACACCTATTGCCGCAAGCAACGGCTGACTTTTGAATAAGCCAAGAAATACCATGAATTCACTGATGAAGCCGGACATGCCGGGCAAACCGAGTGAAGCCAGCCCGCTAGCTAACATAAATCCTGAAAAAATCGGCATCGACTTGGCCAATCCCCCAAGCTTAGGAAGCATCGTGGTTCCCGTCCGCTCATACAACACTCCCACCAGGAAAAACAACAAAGCGGCAATTAGCCCGTGTGAGATGACTTGAAAAATAGCTCCCTGAATGCCCGCTTCATTCAAGGCTCCCAGCCCCATCATGACTATACCCATATGTGAGATTGACGAGTAAGCTAAAACGAGCTTGAAATCCGTTTGTACCAACGCTAGAAATGCACCATATAAAAAACTGAGGACCCCAAACAGGACAATGGTAAAGGCCAAGCTTTTATATTGTTCAGGAAATATCCCCATTCCAAACCGGATGATTCCATATGCCCCTATTTTCAATAGGACACCCGCATGTATCATGACTATGGATGGAGGTGCTTCTGCATGGACCCGCACCATCCAGCTGTGAAGGGGAAAGACGGGCAGCTTTATCGCAAATGCAACGAGAAAGGCGAGACATAAACCATATTTCATCGAACCGGATATGGGTGCAAAAAGCGAAACACCGCCCATTGTCATCATCTGTGTCAATGCCGCAATGTTAGTCGTACCTGTCCTGGCAAACAAAATCAAAATGGCCACCAATAAAACAGCCGAACCAATGCCATTATAAATCAGAAAACTATAAGAAGCTTTCTCCCTCTCCAGAAAGCCCCATCTACCAATTAAAAAGAAAGCAGGAATCAATGTCATTTCAAAAAAGATGAAAAAAAGGATCAAATTTTCTGCCGTGAAGACACCGAGCATCCCGATCTCCAGGATCAAAAATAACAAATAATACCCTTTCCAATCTTTTTTTATATAAATGGACGCGATTGCGGCCAGTGATGAAATGATTGTTGTCAGTAATATGAAGATGAGGCTTAATCCATCCAGCCCCAACTCAAAGTCAACCGTGAAGAGCTTGGGATCATACATCTCCAAGTTCCCAAACCTGATCCAATTCAACTTAATGTCAAATAAGGATAGGGCCACACCCGAATAATATTGGCTGCATAGAAAGAACGAGAGGAAAAGGGGAGGCAGTGTTCCGAAAAAGCCAAATTGTTTAATCGTCCTTTCCTCTTTTTTCGGCATAAGGGCAACCATCACTATGCCCAGCAGCGGTGAAAACACTAAAAGCGAGAGCAAATAGACATTCATCTTAGATACCCCCCAGTCACTGCAAAAATCACCAACAGTACCGCAAGTCCCAGAAAGGCTATCATGCCATATTGCTGTACCTGTCCCGTTTGCAGTTTAGACCCTATTTTCCCCAATCCTTCTATTGAACTTGTTACAGTGGAAACCAGGCCACCGATAATGAACCTTTCAATATAAGATAGGAATATACTAAAGCCTTTGATTGCATAACCTGCAGTAAGGTGGTAAATCTCATCTATATAATACTTATTTTCCAAAACCCTATATACCCCGGAGTTTTCTTTGACAAGCCATTCCCGAGGTAACTTCTTTTTAGCGTATATCATATAAGCAAGGTATATCCCGGCCAGCGATACAAGCACGGCCATCAACATGATCCAAACGGGCCCCTCACTATGGCTGGCGCCTAGAAGAGTTTCATTTCCCTCCACAAGCCACTCCCCAAGGAAAGTTCCAAACCACGGTGTTTGGAAATACCCACCGATTACAGCAAGCAACGCCAATGCGAGCATCGGAATTAACATGATGGAAGGTGATTCCTTGACCTGTTTTACTTGACTGCGCGAGTCGCCTGCAAATATCATGAAAAACAGCCGGAACATATAAAACGCAGTTAAAAAGGAGGTAACCACCGCTAGACCAAACAATATATAACTACCATTCTCCCAGGCAGCCATCAGAATTTCATCTTTACTGAAAAAACCCGAGAGCAACGGAAACCCCGATATCGCCAAAGTGCCAGTCAAGAACAGCGGCCCAGTCCAATTCAACTTACCCCATAGACCGCCCATCTTTTCCATATCCTGTGTATGTATAGCGTGAATAACACTGCCTGCCGCCAAAAACAGCAATGCTTTAAAAAAGGCATGGGTCATTAAATGAAACACCCCGGCCACATATCCCGAAGTACCCAAAGCAAGCATCATAAAACCGAGCTGAGAGATTGTCGAATAGGCCAATACACGCTTAACATCCTTTTGCACTATGGCAATGCTTGCGGCAAATATGGCTGTAATTCCACCTGTTATTGCTACGACCTGCATCGCAGCAGAACTAGCCATAAATAACGGAAACATGGCCGCCACCAGGTAAACCCCTGCAGCAACCATGGTTGCTGCGTGTATCAATGCGGAAACCGGAGTCGGGCCTTCCATTGCATCCGGAAGCCATGTGTGAAGCGGAAATTGTCCAGACTTCCCAACCGCACCGATAAAAATCAAAATAGCGATTAAAGTCAGTTTTCCACTTGATATCATGCCCGATTGAACGGCTTGAAAGATCTCTCCATATTCAAAGCTGCCTGTTTCCCAGAATAGAAGAATGATGCCGATTAAGAGCCCTACATCCCCAATCCTGGTCATGATGAATGCCTTCTTCGCTGCAGCCTTAGCTTCCAGTTTATAAAAGTAAAACCCGATGAGCAGGAAAGAACCCACCCCGACCAATTCCCAGAAGATATAAAGCTGTAATAAATTAGGTGCCATGACTAGACCAAGCATGGCAAAGGTGAAGAAGCCCAGATAAGCATAAAAAATGGAGAATCGCACTTCACCCTTCATATACCCCTTCGAATATATCTGGACAAGCAGGCTGACAAGGGAAACGATCACAAGCATCAAGGCATTAAGCTGATTGATTTCGAATCCGGCTGTAAGTTGTGTCCCTCCGAAGGAAAGCCAATCTATCGATATATTATAAGTAGGTTCTTTAAATCGTTCTATCAGGACAAGCAACGATAAAACAAACGAAGCCAATGTACATATTATTCCTATAAAAGCCCCTCGTTCCCGCAACCGCCCGCCTGATAGAAGCAGAACCAGAAACGTGACGAGTGGAAAGATCGGTATGAGCCATGCGTGCTCCATCATCGTATCAAATCCCCTTCTTCATTTATATAAACCTTCAATTCTTCATTATTTCCATTTCATCGACATTGACCGTCTTCCGATTGCGATAAAGGGACATTAGTATAGCCAGCCCTACAGCTGCCTCGGCCGCAGCAATCGTAATCGTGAATAAGGAAAAAACTTGACCCGTAATGGATGGCGTTACCCCGAATTTACTGAAGGCGACTAAATTGATATTCGCGGCGTTCAGCATCAGCTCGATTGAAATCAAAACAATGACCGCATTTCTTTTCGTCAAGGCACCATACAGCCCTATACAAAATAAAACGAGTGCCAATACAAGGTAAGCCGACAAGGGAACTCCCGTCATGATCGATCTCCCTCCTCATCATCTTTTTTAGCCAATACGATGGCACCGACTAAAGCAACAAGCAGGAGTACCGACATCACTTCAAATGGAATCACATATTTTGAAAAAAGTTCGATTCCTATTTGCTTTGTATTTTCCTCATGCAAGGCCGTTGGCTGTACAGGTATATCCAGATTATAAATCCCCAGATAAACCGCCACGGCGAATCCAGCAATCGCTGCGAGCAAGGAAAATTTCCCCCAGCCCCCTTTAGCAGGTGCATCATTTTCCTGGTGCTTTGTCAGCATAATCCCGAATAGCATCACGATCGTGATTGCCCCTGAATAAATAAGGATTTGGACAATGGCGACAAACTCAGCCGAAAGCAACATATAAATGCCTGCAATGCCCAAGAAAGTAAAAACAAGTGCAATTACCATGTGCACCACTTTTGTTAAGGTAATCAGCAGCACCCCGCCTAATATCGCGACGAGTGCCAAACCAATAAAGGCAATTAATTCACCCGACAAACTCATACTTTATTCACCTTCCGGATATTTTCATCATTTTCATCCAGCCACTCCAGATTTTTAAATAGATGATCACGGCTATACTCTGCCAGCTCAAATTGATTCGTCATCACGATCGCTTCTGTAGGGCAGACCTCCGTACATAAATCACATAAAATGCAAATCTCGAAATTGATGTCATACGTATCGATGATTTTCCCTTTTTTCGATGGGTCCGGATGTTTCTTACCAGTTAATTGAATACAATCCGTTGGACAAATCGTCACGCATTGATTGCATACAATACACTTTTCAGGATAGAATTTTTGGATTCCGCGGAATCGGTCAGGGAGCGGAAGCGGCTCATTCGGGTAGTCATAGGTCACTTTTTTCCTCGTCAAGTTCTTTAATGTATAGGTTAAACCTTTTGCTAAACCAAGCATATAAATCCCTCGCTTTCCGACCAGCTTATGTTTCTAAAAAAGGTTAATCAATTCTTTTATTAGTGCCGTCAAAAATATATTTGCTAATGCAACCGGAAGCAGCACTTTCCATCCGAATTCCATCAATTGATCGGCCCTTATACGAGGAAAGGTTACACGAATCCAGACCAATACATAGAATACGGCACTGAACTTCAAACCGAACCAGATGGCTGCCGGAATAAAATCCAAAAACGGAATAGAATTCCATCCTCCTAAAAATAATACAGTGGTTAGCGTTGCCATTGCAAACATATACACATATTCGGATAACATAAAGAAGGCCCATCGAAATCCAGAGTATTCAACATGATAGCCTGCAACAAGTTCGGATTCCGCTTCCGGAAGGTCAAAAGGAACCCTGTTCAACTCGGCAACCGCTGCAATAAAAAACACGATAAACGCAATCGGCTGAAGAAAAATGAACCAAACCTTTTCCTGGGCTGCAACTATATCATTCAAGTTTAAACTGCCTGTTAGGAGGACGATTCCCACTAGCGACATCACCAATGGGATCTCATAAGATATCATTTGCGCGGCTGCCCTCATTCCGCCAATCAAAGAATATTTATTATTGGAAGCCCAACCCGCAGTGACGATGCCGATGGTCGATATGCCGGAAATCGCAATATAATAAAGCAGTCCTACACCTATATCCGCAAATTGAAAGGCATCGGTGAACGGCAAGGTGGCAAGGACCATGAAAGCAGGAGCAAAAGCAATTACCGGAGCTAAAATATATAACGGCTTATCAGCTTTTTTGGGTATCGTATCTTCCTTGATCAGAAGTTTCAAAACGTCAGCAACGGTCTGCAAGAGACCCCATTTCCCCCCAATTTGGTTTGGGCCGACACGCATTTGCATGAATCCCATGATTTTTCGTTCTGAAAGGATTCCATAGGTTACAAACCCTAATACGACGAACAGGAGCAGGACTGCCAAACCAAAAAAAATGCCAAAATTCAGTAGGCTTGGAGCGGAGTGGAGAAGATCCTTGATCATTTATCCATCAACCTCCCCTAAAACGATATCGATTGCACCTAATATCGTTATCAAGTTCGCCATATTTTCCCCTTCCAATAATTTCGGAAGAATTTGCAGATTATAAAATGAAGGTCTGCGAAATTTCAAACGGTATGGCTCCTTTTTCCCTTCACTCGCGATATAACAGCCTATTTCCCCTCTTGGCGATTCAATTCGGACAAATGCTTCACCCTTAGGAACCTTTATTATTTTAGGGACCTTAGCAAGGATCGGCCCTTCTGGAAATTGCTCAACCGCCTGCTCGATGATTTTCAGTGATTCTTCGATTTCTTCCATTCTACAGTGATAGCGTGAAAAGGCATCACCCTCTTCCCTTGTAGGAACATCAAATGTGAACCTGTCGTAAATGGAATATGGCTCATTTTTTCGCAAATCCCATTCCACACCTGTACACCTTAAGTTGGCACCGCTAAGCGAATACTGCAGAGCTTCTTCCTTCGTATAGATGCCTACCCCTTTAACCCGATTAACAAAGATTTCATTCCCTGTCACAAGCTCATGGTAACCGGCAAGCTGCTCCCTCATATAAGGGACAAACTCGGCAACCTTCGCAATCCAGTCTTCAGGAGCATCCCATTTCACGCCTCCGACACGCATATAATTGAATGTAAGGCGCGCCCCTGACAATTCAGTCAATAAATTAACGATCATTTCACGTTCTCGAAATGCGTATAGGAAAGGGCTCGTCGCACCTATATCCAGCAAGTATGTACCCCACCAGACAAGGTGGCTTGCCACTCTGCCCAATTCCATTGCGATAACCCGCAAATATTCTGCCCTTTCGGGGATCTCCACCCCCATCATTGTCTCAACAGCATGGCAAAGCACATAATTGTTTGTCATTGCCGCTAGATAATCGAGCCGGTCGGTATATGGGATTATTTGTGTATATTGCAGATTTTCCGCTAGTTTTTCCGTACCGCGATGCAAATACCCAATGACAGGTGTTGCCTCTTTTATAATTTCACCGTCAATCTTGATGACAAGCCGAAAAACACCATGTGTACTCGGATGCTGCGGCCCGACATTGAGAAGCATTTCTTCCGTCCTTAACATTGGGCTTACACCTCCACATCATAAGGCTGATAATCTTTTCTAAGGGGATACCCTTTCCATTCTTCACCAAGTAAAATCCGCTTTAAATCAGGGTGTTCATAAAAGTTAATACCTAATAAATCATACGCCTCACATTCTGGCCAATTTGCTCCTGACCATAATGGGACCAATGATGTAATAACGGGAGAATCCCTATCAAGTTTCACTTTCAAGGCAACTGATTGGTTCATTTTGAATGAATGTAAATGTACATAGATTTCCATATGGGTTTCAAAGTCCGTACCATGAAGTTCCGATAAATACGAAAAGTTAAGCTGTTCATCGTACCGCAGAAATTTTGCTATTGAGAAATATGTATCCGGATTAGCCACTAAAGTGGGTACATCTTTTGATAATCTATTAATATAGTGCTCTAATAATGCCCCTTGTCCTACATGGCTCTCAATAGCAGAAACGATTTGATCCAGTTTCGACTGATTTGGGGAAAGTTCGCTAGGGGTGTTAACTTCCTCGCTTTCCTTTACAGCAGTCCTGCTCTTCGCAGCAGCAGCCGCTTTCGCTTTGGCAGCGGTGGCTGCCTTCGCCTTGGCCGCGGCCGCTGCTTTTTGCTTTGCTATATCCATTTCGCCTTCCAGCTTTTCCGCACTTTCAGCTTTCGCCTGTTTTCGGGCCAATGCAGCTGCCTTCGCCTTGGCCGCGGCCGCCGCTTTTTGTTTCGCTTTATCCATTTCGCCTTCCGGCTTTTCCGTTGCTTCTTCTTTTGCCTGTTTTCGGGCTAATGCCGCTGCCTTCGCCTTGGCTGCTGCCTCCGCTTTTTGCTTTGCTATATCCATTTCGCCTTCCGGCTTTTCCGCACTTTCAGCTTTCGCCTGTTTTCGGGCCAGTGCTTCAGCCTTCGCCTTGGCCGCGGCCGCCGCTTTTTGCTTGGCTATATCCGTTTCGCCTTCCGGCTTTTCCGCCGCTTCTTCTTTTTCCTGTTTTCTGGCTAATGCGGCTGCCTTCGCCTTGGCTGCTGCCTCCGCTTTTTGTTTCGCTATATCCATTTCGCCTTCCGGCTTTTCCACCGCTTCTGCTTTTTCCTGTTTTCTGGCCATTGCGGCTGCCTTCGCCTTGGCTGCTGCCTCCGCTTTTTGTTTCGCTATATCCACTTCGCCTTCCGGCTTTTCCACCGCTTCTGCTTTTTCCTGTTTTCTGGCCATTGCGGCTGCCTTCGCCTTGGCTGCTGCCTCCGCTTTTTGTTTTGCTAAGTCCTCCTTTTCACTCATCTATATCACCCGCTTTCCGGTTTTCGCCTCGTAACGGATTTTTTCTTTTAATTTATTGATCCCATAAATAAGTGCAGCTGGGTTTGGGGGACAACCCGGTATATATACATCGACAGGTACAATTTGATCTACCCCCTTGACCACTGAGTAAGAGTGAACATAAGGCCCGCCAGCAGTTGCACAGGATCCCATCGCAATAACCCATTTCGGTTCTGGCATTTGTTCGTATAATCTGCTTATTATTGGAGCCATTTTTTTCGTTACCGTTCCTGAAACAATCATGACATCTGATTGTCTGGGTGATGTCCGAAAAAATGAACCAAATCGGTCCAAATCATAATGAGAGGAACCGACACCCATCATTTCAATTGCACAACATGCCAAACCGAAAGTCATTGGCCAGAGTGAGTTACTTCTAGCCCAGCCTTTTATTTGCTCAAGTGTGGATAAAAAAATACTATGGCGCATTTCTTCCATTTCTTTAGGGGTAAGTTCATCCAACTTCAATTCCACTTTAACACCTTCTTTTTCCAAGCGTAGATTAGCCCAAGCATTAGGATCAGGACAAAAAACAGCATTTCAATCAATGCAAACAGTCCGAGTTCATCATAGGCAACCGCCCATGGATAAAGAAAAACCGTTTCTACGTCAAATATGACGAACATCAATCCGAATAGATAATACCTGACATTGAATTGAACCCTTGAATCCTGAAAAGGTTCGATTCCACTTTCATAAGTCGTATATTTCATATCTGTCGGTTTATACGGCCTTAGCAGTCTACCAAGAAATAAAGCGATCACAGGTAATAAAATGCCAAGACAAAGGAAAACAAATACAATTAAATAATTATTTTGGTAAATATGCAGCTGTCCCATGTTCATCTCCCTTTATGGATAATTCATGTTAAATGGGTACAATTCAAATTTGCTTGTCTTCTTTTTGGATACCGTTTTAAATATTATGCAGGGTAACATTCTTTTAGAAGCAACGTGAAAGGAGGGGGTATGAAGCAATAAATGTAAGCGTATACATTATAACATTAGGATAAAATCATGTCGACGAGTTAAGGTTTAAAATGGAAAATACTTTACTCTATAATTCGACCTTTTTTTCCTAATTCCGATATTAAATATCAATAATCCTCAAAAACCTTCTGGATAAAAAAACACCTGATCTTACCACGAATGGTTTGATCAGGTGTTTTCATAAATTAAAGTTATCGCATTTCTGCAATTTGGATTCGGTTGATGGCACGTTTAAGCGCTAAATCAGCTCTTTTGGCATCATTTGATCCATCATTGTTCTGCAATCTTTGTTCAGCACGGGCTTTTGCTGCTTGAGCACGTGCAAGATCGATAGTTTCAGCTCTTTCAGCAGATTGAGCCAAAATGGTTACCACATCAGGGCGAACTTCCAAGAAGCCACCATTTACAGCTACATAGTCTGTGTTGCTTCCATTTTTAAGACGGACAGCACCAATGGTAAGCGGGGCTACAGTTGGAACGTGTCCAGCCATGATTCCCAGCTCACCGCTTTTAGCTTTAGTGCTTACCATTTCAACTTCTGCATCATATACTGGGCCATCGGGAGTAACAACATTGACTTTAATGGTCTTCATTTCATTCCCTCCTAGGTCCCTTTAATTAAGCCATTTCTTTTGCTTTAGCAACAACTTCTTCGATGCGGCCAACTAGACGGAAAGCATCTTCAGGAAGTTCGTCATATTTTCCAGCTAGGATATCTTTGAATCCTTGGACTGTTTCTTTAACTGGTACATAAGATCCTTTTTGACCAGTAAATTGTTCAGCCACGTGGAAGTTTTGTGACAAGAAGTTTTGAATTCTACGAGCACGTTGCACGATTACTTTTTCGTCTTCGCTTAACTCGTCCATACCCAAGATCGCAATAATATCTTGAAGTTCTTTATATTTCTGTAAAGTTGATTGAACTTGACGAGCTACTTTATAGTGCTCAGCTCCAACGATTTCTGGGCTAAGAGCACGAGAAGAAGAAGCCAATGGATCAACTGCTGGGTAGATACCCATTTCAGAAAGTTTACGCTCAAGGTTAGTTGTTGCATCTAAGTGAGCGAAAGTTGTAGCTGGAGCCGGATCCGTATAGTCATCGGCAGGTACATAGATCGCTTGAATAGATGTAACAGAACCTTTATTAGTTGATGTGATACGTTCTTGTAATTGACCCATTTCTGTAGCAAGGGTTGGTTGGTAACCTACCGCTGAAGGCATACGGCCTAGAAGGGCAGAAACCTCTGAACCTGCTTGAGTGAAACGGAAGATGTTATCGATGAAGAAAAGAACGTCTTGTCCTTGTTCGTCACGGAAATATTCAGCCATTGTCAAACCACTTAGAGCTACACGCATACGTGCACCTGGTGGCTCGTTCATTTGTCCGAATACCATCGCTGTTTTCTTAATAACACCAGAATCAGTCATCTCGTAGAAAAGGTCATTTCCTTCACGAGTACGCTCACCTACACCAGCGAATACTGAAATACCGCCGTGCTCTTGTGCGATGTTATTAATAAGTTCTTGGATAAGTACAGTTTTACCAACACCAGCACCACCGAAGAGACCGATTTTACCACCTTTGATGTAAGGTGCAAGTAAATCTACTACTTTAATACCAGTTTCAAGAATTTCAACTGTTGTTGATAAGTCCTCAAAAGTTGGTGCTTGTCTGTGAATTGGATCACGACGCACCTCTGCTGTAAGTGGTTCAAATAGGTCAATGTTTTCCCCTAATACGTTGAAAACGCGGCCTAGAGTTACTTCACCTACAGGAACGGAAATTGGAGCTCCTGTATCAACAGTCTCTGCACCACGAGTTAAACCATCAGTGGAAGACATTGCTACAGTACGAACTGTATTATCACCTAGTTGAAGGGCCACTTCAAGAGTTAGTCCTGTACCAGACGCTGTATTTTCGATTCTTAACGCGTTATAGATCTTAGGAAGTTGTCCGTCTTCGAATTTCACGTCAACAACCGGACCCATAACTTGAGTAACGCGTCCTATATTCATCGTTTTCCCTCCTAACGTTGCTTATAACGACTATCGAGATTATGGAACGGCCAAGCTTCGTTCGGGCCGACCGTCCCCGTTAATGATTTTATTCTAAAGCTGCTGCACCGCCAACAATTTCCGTGATTTCTTGAGTAATTGCGGCCTGACGTGCACGGTTATATTGCAATGAAAGCGAGTCGATCAATTCTTTCGCATTATCGGTTGCATTTTTCATTGCAGTCATACGTGCAGAGTGCTCACTTGCTTTACCATCTAACAAAGCACCATAAATTAAACTTTCTGCGTACTGAGGTAGTAATACCTCAAGAATTTCTTCTGCATTCGGTTCAAATTCATAAGAAGTCAATGCTGCATTGGAAGTATCAAAGTCAGCTAAAGGAAGGACTTGCGTTTCCGTTACATCCTGCTGGATTGGGCTGACATAATGGTTATAGTACATATAAAGCTCATCACACAGTTCATTTAGATACAAATTCACTGTTGATTTAGCAAGGGAGCTAATGTCAGCGAAAGACGGCTGATCGGGAACCCCAGTTACTTCAAGCTCTACGTGCATATTACGGCTGACAAAGAAATCACGGCCAACCCTTCCGATTGCGATAATGACGAACTCATCATTGGATTTATGGCGTTCAAGAATAGTTTTATGAACGTGGCGAAGGATGCTACTGTTGTATGCACCTGCCAATCCGCGGTCCGATGTGATTACCAGGTAACCGGTTTTCTTCACTGGACGTGAGACAAGCATTGGATGAGATGCACCCGTACTTCCGTTCGCAATACTTGATACTACTTCTTGAATTTTTTCCATATATGGAACATATGCTTTAGCATTAGCTTCAGCACGGTTCATTTTAGAAGCAGATACCATCTGCATCGCTTTTGTAATTTGACTCGTCTTTTTCGTTGAAGTAATCCGAGACTTAATATCGCGTAAAGAGGCCATTCATTCTCACCACCCTTTATAAATTAGTTAGACCTTATTATTCAGAAATAACGAAGTTCTTTTTGAACTCGTTAATTGCAGCAACGATAGCAGCGTCTTCAGGAAGACCTTTAGTTGTGCGAATGTGATCTAATAATTCTGGATGAGAACGATCTAGGAACACATAGTATTCTTCTTCAAAACGAAGGATATCCGATACTGGAATATCATCTAGATGACCTTTAGTCAATGCATAGAAAATCATGACTTGTTTTTCAACTTTAATTGGTTTATTTAGATCTTGCTTAAGAACTTCAACTGTACGAGCACCACGGTTAAGTTTTGCTTGAGTAGCAGCATCAAGATCAGAACCGAATTGGGAGAATGCTTCCAATTCACGATAAGAAGCTAAGTCTAGACGTAATGTACCAGCAACTTTTTTCATCGCTTTAATTTGTGCAGATCCACCAACACGGGATACGGAAAGACCAGCGTTAATCGCAGGACGTACACCTGAGAAGAACAAATCAGATTGTAAGAAGATTTGTCCATCTGTGATGGAAATAACGTTTGTTGGAATGTAAGCAGAGATATCGCCTGCTTGTGTTTCAACAAATGGAAGCGCAGTAATTGAACCGGCACCTAAAGTGTCATTCAATTTAGCTGCACGCTCAAGTAAGCGGGAGTGCAAGTAGAATACATCCCCAGGGAATGCTTCACGACCTGGAGGACGGCGAAGAAGCAAGGAAAGTTCACGGTATGCTGATGCTTGTTTAGAAAGATCATCATATACCACTAAAACGTGCTTGCCAGCGAACATGAACTCTTCACCCATAGTCACACCAGCATATGGAGCTAGGTATAAAAGTGGTGCTGGTTGAGAAGCTGATGCAGATACAACAATTGTGTAATCTAGTGCACCATTTTTACGTAGTGTCTCAACTGTTCCACGAACTGTTGATTCTTTTTGACCAATAGCAACATAAATACAGATCATGTCTTGGTCAGCTTGGTTAAGGATTGTATCAATCGCAACTGATGTTTTACCAGTTTGACGGTCACCAATGATTAACTCACGTTGTCCGCGTCCGATTGGTACTAGAGCATCGATTGCTTTAATCCCTGTTTGTAATGGCTCATGAACAGATTTACGGTCCATAACACCTGTAGCAGGGCTTTCGATTGGACGAGTTTTTGTTGTAGCGATTGGGCCAAGACCATCTAATGGTTGTCCTAGCGGATTCACGACACGTCCGATTAATTCTTCTCCAACTGGCACTTCCATGATACGGCCAGTACGGCGTACTTCACTGCCTTCTTGAATGTCTCTGAATGGTCCAAGAATAACAACACCTACGTTATTTTGCTCAAGGTTTTGTGCCAATCCCATTGAACCATTAGAAAATTCTAAGAGCTCCCCAGCCATTGCATTATCTAAACCATGAACGCGAGCGATACCATCACCAACAGTGATTACTGTACCTACATCGCTTACTTTAATTTCCGACTGATAGTTTTCAATCTGCTTTTTAATCAGCGCACTGATTTCTTCAGCTTTGATGCTCATGAATTTCACCCCTATCTGTGAATATTAACCTAATAGTTGTTTGCTAAGGCGATCAAGCTTCCCGCTTATCGTTCCGTCATAAATACGGTTACCGATTTGAAGTTTGATGCCGCCAAGAATACTGCTATCCGTAACATTAGTGATACGCAAATTACGTTTGCCGATTTTTGCAGCAAAAGCTGAAGACACAGCTTCCGCTTCAGCTTCAGTTAAAGGATTAACTGTATAAACAGTCGCGTCCGCAACTGAATTTTCTTCATTCGCAAGTTCAATGAACTCTTGTGCCATAGCAGTCACTTCACCTGTACGATGACGCTCCACCATTAACATTACAGTATTTTGAACGGAAGACGAAAGACTTGCAAATGCATTTGCAAGCAATGTATTTTTTGCATCGCTAGTCATTTTAGGATGAGCCAAGAAGTTTAATAGCTCTTTATCATTTGTGAAAACGTCATTCACTATGCGAAGCTCTTCTTCAAGTTGGTTAATGAGATTTTGCTCTTTCGCAATTTGGAAAAGAGCTACAGCATAACGTCCTGCTACAGTTATATCGCTCATTTACCTTCTCCTGCCTCTTGAATATATTCATTGATTAGTTTTTCTTGATCAGCTGATGAAAGTTCTTTCTCAATCACCTTAGAGGCGATCATAACAGATAATGAAGCTACTTGCTCGCGTAAGGCGGCAACTGCTTTTTCTCTCTCTTGAACGATTTCACGTTTTGCTGATTCTTTAACACGTTCAGCCTCTGCACGCGCTTGATTAATAATATCTTCGCGCTGTGCTTCGCCTTGTTGCTTAGCATTCTCTATAAGTTGTCCCGCTTCAGTGCGAGATTGTTTTACGATTTCACGCTGTTCTTCTAAATATTTCAGTGCTTCTTTTCTACTAACTTCAGCTGCTTCAATTTCATTCGCAACATGCTCTTCACGTTCTTTCATGATGCCCATTAAAGGACCCCATGCAAACTTCTTAAGCAACGCTAACAAAATAATAAAGATTACAAGCTGGTATATGATATCCCCACCATTAAAGTGGGCTGCTTGACCAAGAACATAATTGCTTGTTAACACGCTCGGTTCACTCCCTTCATGAGATTCACTATTGAAGTTCTGTATTTTCGATTGACAGTATCACTGTCATAATTGTTCACTTTAACACAGAGCAATGGCGAAGGGTCTCCTTGGATCATCTTCGCCATTATTGAACTTTTTCAAGTTACCTTATTTACCCATTACAATAAACGCGATAACTACAGCGATGATTGGAAGTGCCTCAACTAACGCAATACCAACGAACATTGTAGTTTGAAGCATACCACGAGCTTCTGGCTGACGAGCCATTCCTTCAATTGTACGCCCTACGATAAGACCATTACCAATACCCGCACCTAGTGCACCTAATCCAACTGCGATAGCAGCAGCTATAAGACCTAAAGAACCTGTCATGATAAATTTCCTCCTTGAAATGTTGTTTTATTTTTTCATCAATATAATGTTCAAAATGAACAATATTTATAATTAATGGTCGTCACTTACTTTATGGGAAAGATAAACCATCGTTAACATAGTAAAGATAAAAGCTTGAATGGAGCCGACAAAGATACTAAATCCTTCCCAAGCTAACATTGGTAATGCAGCAGTGGCTGCACCCACAACACCACTTGTTCCTAGTCCAGCAAGTAAAGTTAATAGTAACTCACCCGCATAAATATTCCCGTAAAGCCGCAATCCTAGAGTTAACGTATTAGCGAACTCCTCAATAATCTTTAACGGAAACAAGAAACCCATTGGTTGGACATAAGTTTTGGCATAATTTTTCATGCCTCTCATCTTGATACCATAATAATGAGTTAAACCCATTACCATAACTGCCAAGGTTAAAGTTATTGCTGGATCTGATGTAGGTGATTTCCACCAAAGTTCATGCCCTATTACAATCGAGAACGGCAATCCTAACATGTTTGAAACAAATACGTACAATATTAATGTCATTCCCAACATAAGGAACTGACCACCCGTACGCCAATCCATATTGCTGTTGATGATATTTTTCACAAAATCCATAACCCATTCGATAAAGTTTTGGATTCCTGTTGGCTTCATCGCAAGTTTTCGAGTTGCTGCTACAGCAATAATGAAGACAATGAGACTTGCGATAGTCATCATAAGAACATTAGCCAAGTTGAAATGTATTCCAGTATCCATAAATTCCCACATAGGAGCTTCATGATTCAACAGTATTCACCTCTCTTCTTTACTACCTACGTATGTTTTGCATAAAATAATCTATCATAATGACAAAGTAAACTGTCATTAATCCCACTACCACGCAGACCACTTGAAACTCGTCAGGATATCTCAATGCAATAATTGCAGCTAAACCCGCTACAGACATTCTAGTTAAACTACCAAGGGAGCGCGTTTTCTTACCTTCGGCAACCTCTTGAGCGAACTTTTTGTTCTTTTTGACCATTGACCAGAATATAAATAGGCTGAAGGCTGTTCCAAGCAATAATCCTTGGAAGACTGAATCATGTGAAGTGAAGCCCACCCCGAGTACATAAATACCCATTAAATACAACATGTATTTTAGCTGCCTATTGAACATTTTTTCCAATTCTAGCATTTTGTCATGTAATCTCCCTAGAAATATTGTAGTATCTGTGTTTAGCTAGGGAATTTGCCCGTAACAAGTCCAAATAGAAGGTCAAAAACTAGCTTCTATTTGACACGTTATTAACGTATGAAACCCCTCTCATTTTACATCCTTAGTTAGCATACAATAGGCAAGAATCAATGTCAATGAGTGGTTAGTGAAATTTGTCACAGGTTTGTAATTATTAACGAATTGTTCACAAATTATCTTTTTTATACTATTGACATCCATTTTATTTTACTTATTATCCTCTATTCACTCAATAAGTAACGTCTTTTCTATCCGATCTTCCCTTCCACCCTTTCTCGCAAAGATTATCGCTTTATACACTCCCTTAGGCGGCAAGTTCTTTTTCAATACATCTTTTTTGATCAAACCGGAAGGTGCCGATTTGGACCAATCCAAGTATCCAGCGAATTTCAAGCTATCTTCCTCATAAAGGGCAATACCGAATTCTTCAGCCCCGCGCGGAAGGTACATTTCGTATCGATATGTGCCTTTCTGGTCCCCTTGGCCAAAATCAAATCCCATTATCCTTGGGTAATCAGGCTCTTCCTTTACATATAAATAAGGAAGGGATATTCTTTTGGTTCCTTCCATTATAATGAGGTATCCATCAAAGACTCCTTTTTTAAGCTTGGCTGGGTTGACCTGCAGCCCCACTTTTATCCGTTTTTTTTCCTTCGGATTCAAAGTAAGGGATTTCGGCAATTCCCAAGTAAGTCCCGTCTCATTCAATGGAACCATGAAAGAGTACTTCCTCATTTCCGTTCCGGTATTTTCTATGACTATCGTTTCATGATGTTCTTCAATTCCTTCTTTTTTCGTATACATCCCAAAAGACAATGAGCTTGGACTCAAGAGCGTGTCCGCTTTTAATGCTTCGTCGACCCGGATGCGTCCAGCCCCCTGTTCATATGTGTGATACAATTGATTCGTAGATTTCCTCAATGGTTTGGAAGTGCTCATCAATGCAGATTTCACTTGCTCCGGGTTCCATTCGGGGTGTTTTTGCAGGATTAAGGCGCATGCTCCTGCAACATGCGGTGCGGACATACTTGTTCCATCCAGGGACATATATCCTTTAGGGATGGTACTTTCAATTTCCACTCCCGGTGCCAATACGTCAGGCTTTATTCCCCATGATACGGTTACCGGTCCCCTGGAGCTAAAATCTGCGAGCTTATCCTGCTCGTTCTTATAAACAAATTGAACGGTTTTGCTCTGCCCTTGCTCCAAGATTTGCTTTAGCTGTAATCCATCTCTTCTATTAATAGAAGCAGCTGGGATGTTCATTTCTTTTTCCAAGCTTCCAGTAAAGGTCCCGCTTGTATTATTATAAACAATTACCCCCTTTGCACCTGCCTTCTCTGCATTGGATACTTTCTGCTGGAAGGTAAGTGTGCCACGTTCCATCAACACAATCTTATCCCGAACATGTTTCAGGTCCTTTTCATTACCCAGACCCCCAAATATGACATCCTCGGAAAACGTCAGGTTCCATTTTTTAGAACTTTGAAACACGGTTAAATGCGATTGATGCTTTTTCGATCCAAGTCCGTAAATCATATACGGAACCCTTAAGGGAGGAGTCGATGCCCCAACGGAAATCGCTTTTTCCGCTGTTCCGGGTGAGCCTACGGTCCATACAGCAGGACCGGAATTCCCGTTGGATGTCACGGCAACGATGCCGCTTTCCACAGCTTTATTCAACGCAAGGGAGATAGGTAAATCAGGGCCATTGATGTTATTGCCAAGAGAGAGGTTCAATACATCCACCCTATCCTTCATGGCTGACTCAATAGCCATCAAGACTTGGTCTGTATCTCCTGCACCACCTGGTCCCAAAGCTCGATATGCATATATCTCCGCTTCTGGTGCGACGCCTTTCATTTTTCCATTGGCTGCAATGATGCCTGCCACATGAGTCCCATGTAATGTATCCAGGTCGCCTTGATTTTTGGTTTCCATCGGATCTTCATCACCATCTACCAGATCCTTCCCTCCTTTATAAGCACGTTGCAAATCTGGATGTGTATAATCGATTCCAGTATCTATGATTCCTACTTTTACCCCTTTCCCGGTGATCCGGTGATTCTCCTTATCAAAGAAACCCCTGACCCTTCCTCCTCCTATGTATGGGACACTTTTATCCAACACCGCTTGATAAACGGTTACTTCCGTTACAGCCTGAATTGCATCCTCCTTTTTAAGTTGTTCTATCTCATTCATTTTCCCCTGAACGGAAAATCCTTTCAGGGCAACTGAATAAACATTCCGTAATTGAAGAGATGGATATTTCTCAAGCAGTTTTTCGATTTTTTTTCGTTGAAACACCTTATCCATCGTGACAACAACCGTTACTTCCTTAGATTCAGATAGTTTTGGTAATGGCGGCAGAATGACGGATGCCAATCCCTTTTCATTTTGATAAATAAATATAAAAAGGAAAACAAACACTATGAACGTTTTCTTTCCCAACATAATCATCCCCTTAGCTGTTATCTTTTCTCAACAACCTTGGAGTATGCAAATAAAAAAAGGAAAAGCGCATGGCTTTTCCTTTTTTATGAGTCAAATCTAGTTGGTGGCATGTCTGCTTGCTTAAAATAGTAACGGATGGCTTCAGCAATGCGGACCGAAGCATTTCCATCCCCATATGGATTTGAAGCTTTGGACATTTTTTCGTGCACGTCTTGATCGGTGAGCAATTCATGTGCCAAATTATATATGTTTTGTTCATCAGTACCCGCCAATCTTAAGGTTCCAGCAGCAATCCCCTCAGGACGTTCGGTCGTATCCCTTAAAACTAGGACAGGTACACCAAGTGACGGTGCCTCTTCCTGGATTCCTCCAGAATCTGTCAAAATAAGATAGGCTCTTGAAGCGAAGTTATGGAAATCCAATACATCCAGCGGTTCAATCAAATGAACCCGCGGATCGTCCCCGAGAATTTCATTTGCCAATTCCTGAACAAGCGGATTTAAATGGACAGGATATACCACTTGAACGTCATCATGCTCAGCAATGATTTTCTTCACGGCCCTGAAGATATTCCTCATGGGTTCGCCAAGGTTTTCCCTGCGATGGGCTGTAAGCAAAATGAGCCTGTCTTCTCCAAGTCCATTTAAAACTGGATGGGAATACGTGGAACGTACAGTAGTTTTTAAAGCATCGGTTGCCGTATTTCCCGTTACGAAGATATTATCCTTCTTGTTTTCGTTCAGCAGATTCTCCTCCGCTTTCGAAGTCGGCGCAAAATGCAAATCTGCCATAGTACCTGTAAGCTGCCGATTCATCTCTTCCGGATAGGGGGAATACTTATTCCATGTGCGCAGCCCTGCTTCTACATGCCCAATGACAATTTGATTATAAAAAGCTGCCAGACTTGCGACAAACGTTGTGGTTGTATCACCGTGTACAAGAACAATATCAGGTTTGGCTTCCTTCATTACTGAATCAAGACCATTTAATGCTCTTGTTGTAATGTCAGCAAGCGTTTGCCTTTCCTTCATTATGTCCAAGTCATAGTCCGGCTGTATCGAAAATAGTTCGAGAACTTGATCTAACATTTGGCGATGCTGAGCCGTAACAGCAACGATCGGCTTGAAATATTCTGGGTGTTTTTGAAATTCGAGTACTAAGGGCGCCATTTTGACAGCTTCTGGTCTCGTCCCGAAAATGGTCATGACTTTTATCGGTTTATTCATTCGTGACACCTCAGTTTCTCTCCTTATTTTGTGCCGAATAAACGATCTCCCGCGTCTCCAAGACCTGGAACGATATACCCGTGTTCATTCAGTTTTTCGTCAAGACCCGCAATATAAATATCAACATCAGGATGGGCTTCTTTTAATGCTTCTACACCCTCTGGAGCTGCAATCAAACACATGAATTTAATATTGACTGCACCGCGCTTTTTAATGGAATGGATCGCTTCGATGGCTGATCCGCCAGTGGCTAACATCGGGTCAACGACAATGCATTCCCTTTCAGCCAAATCGCTTGGCATTTTCGCATAATACTCCACCGGTTTCAATGTTTCAGGATCACGGTAAAGTCCAACATGTCCGACCTTTGCAGCAGGAATCAGCTTAATGATCCCGTCCACCATCCCTATGCCTGCACGTAAAATAGGGACGATACCCACTTTTTTACCAGAAAGCATTTTCACTTTCGCTGTGCTTACAGGCGTTTGGATTTCCACCTCTTCCAGCGGCATATCCCTCGTGATTTCAAATGCCATCAATGATGCAACTTCATCCACTAGTTCACGGAATTCTTTTGTTCCTGTATTTATATCACGTATATAGGCTAATTTGTGTTGAATTAACGGGTGATCGAAAACATAAACTTTTCCCATTTAGCATCTCTCCAATTCCATTGCTTAGTTTTGCGCTTTTTTATGATTTCCCTAATCGAATAGAAAAATTTTCGTGTCTCTTAAAATTCACTTCAACCTATTTTACAGAAAAAAGGTTCAATCTTCAATAAAGGTTTAGATGTCAGACCTATTTTCACTATTCGGATTCTTCTAACACCGGCCTTCCATAAGATACAAAAAAACCGCTCCCTTTAAAAGGGAGCAGCTACGAAATTACAATGAAGGATATAATTCAAATTTGTTCGCTAATGATTCGACACGCTGTTTTGCTTCTTCAAGTTTAGCTGCGTCTTCATTATTTTTCAAAACAAGTCCGATGATTGCAGCTATTTCATCCATGTCTTCCAATCCGAAGCCACGTGATGTCACCGCCGCAGTCCCAATACGTATACCGCTGGTTACGAATGGTTTTTCCGGGTCATAAGGAATCGCATTTTTGTTCACGGTAATACCGATTTCATCCAAAACATGTTCTGCGATTTTTCCCGTTAATCCAGTAGAGCGCACATCAAGAAGAATCAAGTGATTGTCCGTTCCATCAGAAACAAGGGTGAACCCTTCTTTCTTCAAACCTTCGCCCAAGCGTTTAGCATTATCGATGATTTGTTGTGCATATACTTTAAATTCATCTTGAAGCGCTTCGCCGAATGCAACAGCCTTAGCGGATATAACATGCATCAACGGACCGCCTTGAATTCCAGGGAAGATGGATTTATCGATCTTCTTACCGAATTCTTCTTTACAGATGATCATCCCTCCGCGTGGTCCGCGAAGTGTTTTATGAGTGGTTGTCGTTACAAAGTCAGCAAAAGGAATCGGGCTTTGATGTAATCCAGCCGCAACTAAACCTGCAATATGCGCCATATCAACCATTAAATAAGCCCCGACTTCATCTGCAATTTCACGGAATCGCTTGAAGTCAATTTCCCGTGGATATGCACTTGCACCCGCTACGATCAATTTCGGTTTGTGCTGACGCGCTTTTTCCAATACATCATTGTAATCGATACGGTGATCTTTTTCGTCTACACCATATTCAACAAAATTGTAGTTAACACCACTGAAGTTAACTGGACTTCCATGTGTTAAGTGACCTCCATGCGAAAGGTTCATCCCAAGCACTGTGTCTCCAGTTTGAAGAACAGTAAAGTAAACGGCCATATTGGCTTGAGCTCCAGAGTGAGGCTGTACGTTCACATACTCTCCTCCGAAAATTTCTTTCGCACGCTCACGTGCTAGATCTTCAACGATGTCTACATACTCACATCCGCCATAGTAACGTTTTCCAGGGTATCCTTCTGCATACTTATTAGTCAAGACCGAACCTTGTGCTTCCATGACAGCTTCACTCACGAAGTTTTCAGAAGCAATAAGCTCAATCTTACTTCTTTGACGCCCTAATTCCAGTTGAATTGCGTTAAACACTTGCTCATCTTGCTTTGCTAAACGATTCATTCCGTAATTCCTCCTCAAATTGTGCGTGATTCGCTTTTTAGTATTTATGTGCAACATGCCTTCAAAAAAGCATGAAAAAGCCTTACCAATAGTTATTAGAAAATTCTACTCCATTTTAACATGTCTAATTTAGAAGTGATAGTCTAATTTTATCGAACGTTAAATGTTTTTTTATTTAAAAACGTTCGTATTTAACATCGAAATTATGCTAAATAGCTCTTTCACCCTATATTTCATAAGCAAAATCACCATTCTATTAGCACTATAAAGTAATGTTTTTTTGCGAAGAGCTTTACGATAACGCTCGCATTCAATTAAAAAACAGCATTCCCCATCCGAGAAATGCTGTCCCACTTACCCATTAAGTACAACTTTTGTTATCAGAAATGTCCTGATAAACGGCCCGCTCCCCGCCAATCAGTTTCGGACGCGTTTTTGCCATGGTCACATGTGCATGTCCTATTTCTTTAATGGCAGAGCGAATTGGAACCGCCACATGCTTCAGATGCATGCCAATGAAGGTGTCCCCAATGTCTATCCCCGCATCTGCTTTAATATGTTCGACGACGACAGCATCTTTCCATTGTTGGTAGGCGTACGTCGCCATCGATCCCCCAGCTGTTCTTACAGGTACAACCGAAACTTCTTCATAATCATATCGAACCGCGGTTTCTCTTTGCAAAACCAAGGCCCTGTTTAGATGTTCACAACATTGATATGCAACCTGAACACCCGTTTTCCCTTGAAAATCCCTAACTACGGAAAAAATCATCCCTGCAACATCTAGCGTCCCTTCAGTACCGATCCTTTTCCCGATCACTTCACTTGTACTGCAGCCGATCACCAGTAGCTGTTTCTCTTTTAAAGCTGTCTGTTCTTGAAACTCATGTAAAAGTTCCCGAAACTGGTTTTCCCATATCTCAAGCTCATTTGAAAATGTAGCATCACTTGTCATGAAAACGCATCCTTTCAATAAGAAAACTTGCTATCGGTAGAAAAGGGTTCTCTCCAAAAAAACCATAAGAATTAGCTATGTTTACCTTCATACTCCGCAATCTTACCGATCCTGTTTTGATGACGCCCGCCTTCAAATTCCGAAGTCAGCCATGTTTGTGCAATTTCCCTGGCCAGACCCGGGCCAATGACGCGTTCCCCCATCGCTAACATATTGGTATCATTATGCTGGCGGGTCAATTTCGCACTATAGACATCATGAACCAATGCACATCGTATTCCTTTAACTTTATTGGCAGCAATGCTCATTCCAATTCCAGTTCCACAGATTAAAATGCCTCGATCGAACTCACCCCGCGCCACTTTTTCAGCAACCGGCAAAGCATAATCAGGATAATCCACCGACGTACTGCATTCACAGCCAAAGTCCTCAAATGGAATCTGTAACTCATTTAATAAATTCTTTATTTCTTCACGAATATGTATACCACCGTGATCCGAAGCAATCGCAACTTTCATCATAATCCTCCTCTAGCTTTTTCATTTGATTTTATTGTGTCACAAAATTATGAAAAGATAAAGGATGTCCATCCTTTTTCCCCGCAAAGAAGCAGGAAACCAACTCGGGTTTCCTGCAGTAAAATGTCAAGTGTGAAAGCGGGTAATGGTCCTGTTAACCCTTTTCCGCTTGCACTTTAAGTTCCATTGCCGATTTTTCGACATTTTCCATGACTAGCGCTTGTTCACTTGTCGTAGCCGTCACTTCTTCCGCTCCAGCAGATGCTTATTCTGCATTAGCAGCCACTTCTTGGGACTGCCTTGTTCCTGCACTTTGCATTGACGGGCAACAAGCTTAGTAATATCTTTTACTGCAGCGACCACATTATGTACCCCGTTTATCCTTTAAGCCTTTTCACTAATTCTTCTATTAATTCCTGCAACTCCCTGAACGTTTCACGGTAAATGCCTTCAGAACCGCCAAACGGATCTATTATGTCTCTATCATATTTATCCTCAATAATGAATTCTTTTAAAGTAAAAGTCTTATCGATCATTTTGGGGTATGCCCGGGTAATGACCGATTTATGCCCTTCCGTCATGGTGAAAATATGAGTCGCCCATTCCATTTCCTTCTCGGATAAGGGCGCTGAATGATGATTATGCACTATGTCATTTTCAACCAATACATTTTTAGCATGCAGCGAAGCATCCTGGCCTGATGAAGCATACACGCCTGCAGACTTCACTTCAACACCCGCAATATTCTTATTTTTCAATATCGCTTCTGCCATCGGGCTTCTGCATGTGTTACCTGTACATACAAATAATACTCGGATCATTTTTAACGCCTCCTTTTTTATTCATTATAAGCTATCGCCCGTTTAATATAGTCAAAAAAATCACCGTCATTATGTCCGATGAAAAATAAAAACCGCCCCAGTAATCGGAACAGTTGAGGAAGGAACGATATGAATTCAAGCGGATCAAAAAGAGAATAATAATTTCAATCCAAACGCACACAGGATGCTTCCGCCAAGAATCTCACTATACACGCCAAGCAAGCCCTGCATTTTTCTACCCAGTAAAAGCCCAGCCCACGTTAATAGAGTGGCAGCAAACCCAAAACAAAGAACGGTTAAAATCGTTTTTGCACCGTAAATTCCCAGTGTCAATCCTACCGAGAAGCTATCCAGGCTTACCCCTAAAGCAAATATGAATAGACCTTTCCCGACAGGAGCCAGCATCTTATTTTCCCTGACACCAGCTCCATCCTTTTTACCAGGGATAAACATCTGTATACCAAGAATGATCAACAATAGACCGCCAGCGTATGTAGCAAAGGTCCCGAATTTTTCTGAAATGAAACGGCCTGCCCCCATCCCAAGCAAGGGCATCCAAATATGAAAAATACCTACTGTCAGTCCTATAAAAAGTATTTGCCTCAACCTTAGCTTAAACATTCCCATTCCAAGGCCGACTGAAAAGGCATCCATTCCCAATGCGAATGCCATTAGCAATAAGGTGATGATTTCTCCAGCAAATGTATTCATTCAAATCCCCCTCGGACGTGCCTACTACATGTTATGCATGTCCGAAAAGAAATAGAAGGATAAATCAGTCCTTATTACACATGTTCCTTGATGATTTGATGGCCTGCAGCCTTCTCAAGCCGGTTCATGACCGCAGCTCCTATTCCATGGTCAGGAAACATTTCACTAAAAATGACATCGACCTCCAGATCGTCAAACTGTCTTAAAGCATCATATAAGCCTGTCGCAACAGTATGTAAATCCGCTAACGAACCTGGGACAACCACATAATCCGCCTTATAATCCTGTTGATGTTCATAAGCCGTTATGATGCCCACCTTTAACCCGTCAGTTCTTTTTTCATCCACAAGCTTCTGAAGGAAAACTTGATTACCCTTGACTAAATATAGAGGGGCCTTCGGAGCATAGTGGGTATACTTCATGCCTGGGGCTTTTGGCGCCGTTTCCTGATTCTTCAATGCGACATCTTGCCTGACTTCCCCTATTACCGCTTCCAGCTGTTCCAGGGTCACCCCGCCAGGCCTTAAAATAACAGGTACTTCCACAGTACAGTCAAGTACTGTGGATTCTACGCCCACACCCGTAGTCCCGCCATCGACTATGCCTGCAATCCGGCCCATTAAGTCATCTTCAACATGTTTTGCTGACGTAGGGCTTGGTTTCCCGGAAGTATTTGCACTTGGAGCCGCAATGGGCAAATCACTTGCACGAATAAGGCCTAGGGCAACCTGATGATCTGGCATCCTGACAGCCACCGTGTCCAATCCAGCTGTCACAAGGTTTGATAGCTGGCCCGGTTTTCGTTTCATGATCAAAGTCAAAGGACCCGGCCAAAATTCTGCCATTAGCTTCCTGGCCTGTTCCGGAATCTCTTCTACAATACCTGACAACTGGTCATCGGAGGCTATGTGAACGATTAAAGGATTATCACTCGGACGCCCCTTCGCCTCAAACACTTTTTTGACTGCCTCATCATTTTTGGCATTCGCCCCCAGTCCATAAACGGTCTCTGTAGGAAAAGCAACCACTTGATTTGCCTTTAACAATTCAGCTGATTGTATAATCTGGGGATAACTTTGTAAATTATCCACATTTTTATCCACTGACCAAATTTTCGTTTTCATCTTGAACACCATCGCCTTTTAACGTTTCTTATTTTATATAATTGCTTTTATATGAACGATTCTCTCAAATTATTGTAATAAATTCACTTAAAGATACTTTGAAAGTATAAAAGAACTATACACATAATTCAAGTGTTATCCACAAATTGGGGATAACCACATCGAATCCGTGGATAAGTTTGTGGATATTAATGATTAATGACAGACTTTTTTGATTTTTTGTTAATAACCCTGTGGATATGTTTACAAAATTATCTGATTTTAAAAAAAGAGGGCATCTGCCCCCTTTTTAAAATAGATCATTGAAGATTTCTGCAAACAGAGACTTCACTTCCACCTCAGGCTCCTTTTCCCCTTCATATAATTGTTGACCTTGTTTATTGGATGCCGCAAGTTCAACCTGTTTTTCTTCAACATTCCCATCAATGGCTTCCTCCTTCACTTCTTCCTTATCTATTGCTTCTGTCACTTGTTCCTTATCTTTTGCTTCTGTCACTTCTTCCTTTACTTCCGGCTCTGTAACCTCTTCTTTTACCGTTTCTTCCGGTACTTCTTTTACGCTCTCCTCCACTACCTTCTCTTCAACTACTTCCTCGGGCCCTTTTTCCTTATTAACCAGCACTTCTTCTTCAACTTCTTCCTCTGCACCCTCTTCATTTGTTGCAGCATACGCCTTCCCTTCCGAACTCAAGGATCCTTCATCCTCTTCCTCGACAATCGGACTTTGACTTACAGCCGTCCCATTTGAAAAATCCAGGAAACATAATGGGGGAAATAGAACACACCACCAATTTGCGCCTTCCCCCTCCCCAAGCGTGATAATCACCGCTTCATAATCCCCTGCCGGATATAAATACTGCCCGTAGAGTTTTGTCGGAAATTCCGCTTGTCCAAAATCGACTTTAACTGACTGCTCCATACCCTGTTCCTTTATAACTGCCTCAGCCGTCGCTTGGATATCCGGAAGATGAGAGGTGATCACATCCCTCGCTTCATCCAAAGAAGTAAGTTCTTGGACCCATTTTGTGATATCTTCATTTACCTCATCCCTAATCAGCCGTTTAACCGCTTGATCCTTTTCTGCATCACTATTAGCAAGTATCCGCAGACGAATCGCCTCATCCGGAATCACCTTCGTAGCTTCTGCACCGACCACCTCCGCTTTAGGCATATATATACTTACGATCGTTCCTATAGTTAAGATTAATAGATAAATAATGGCTAAATGTTTAGTTTTCATCGCCTTCGCCCCCTCACATGAATTAGTCTCACCATTTTCCAGCTATCTTAAACTAGTAAAAATAAAAAAAGTTGATTGCTGGAAATATAGATTCCAAAGGATAATGAGGGTGGTTTCCATAAAAAAATATCCGTCTCAAAAGGAGAGACGGATCAATTTAATACAGCGAAGACCATTCGATCTTTCTCATTAATATCATTTACAATGGATACTTCTGCGGCAGGAAAGGTTCGCTTCAATAAATCGGCAACCGCCTCACCCTGTCCAGTGCCCACTTCAAAACCGATCAGCCCAGGCACCTCCATGATCAGAGGTAACTGCTCCATAAAGCGGCGGTAAAAATCCAGCCCATCGATACCGGCAAATAATGCACGATGCGGTTCATGACCTGTCACGACTACTGACATGGATTCATGATCATCATCTGGTATATATGGGGGATTCGATAAAAGGACGTCCACCTTCTGGTTTATGTTTATGAAAGGCAAAAGCAAATCACCTTGCATGAACTCCACTTCGGCACCAAGTGATTCGGCATTTTTCCGCGCCACCTCAAGCGATGGTTCCGCTATGTCCGTGGCCGTCACCAACAAGTTTGATTTTTCAAGTTTCATCGTTATGGCGATTGCGCCGCTGCCGGTCCCAATATCAGCTAAACGAAGCTTCTGTCCCTCCATAAAAATGGCCGGGATTTTACGTAAAGCATAATAAATCAATTCTTCTGTTTCAGGTCTCGGTATGAGCACTTCTTCATTCACAAAGAAGGTCCGTCCATAAAATTCTTCACTGCCGATTATATATTGGATGGGCGTTCCCTCAGCATGCAGCTCAATAGCGGCCTTAAATTGCCCAAAATCCGCTTCGCTAAGCTCATCATGAAGGTTGGCCAGCATTTGGGAGCGAGTTTGTTTTAAAAAGTGCTGTAACAGGATTTCCCCAGCATTGGCATCACGATCATTTTCCTTTAAAAAAGAAGAAGCCCATTTAAGGGCTTCAAACACTTTCACGGCAGAATTACTCATCTGCATTTTCCAGCCTTGAAGATTGGTCTTCCATGATTAATGCATCAACGACTTCATCCAGTTTACCTTCCATGATTTGATCCAATTTTTGAATCGTTAAACCAATACGGTGGTCGGTAACGCGGTTTTGCGGGAAGTTATAAGTGCGAATCCTTTCGGATCTATCGCCCGTTCCAACGGCAAGCTTCCTATTTTGATCATATTCCGCCTGTACTTCGCGATGGATTTTATCGTACACCCTGGCACGCAAAACCTTCATTGCTTTTTCTTTGTTCTTGATTTGTGATTTTTCATCTTGACAGGATACAACCGTATTAGTCGGAATATGAGTCAAGCGCACCGCTGACATTGTCGTATTGACACTTTGCCCTCCAGGACCGCTTGATGCAAAGGTATCGACACGGACATCCTTATCATGGATTTCAACTTCCACTTCCTCAGCTTCTGGTAAAACGGCAACCGTGGCTGTAGATGTATGAATCCGTCCGCCTGATTCAGTTTCAGGTACCCGCTGAACGCGATGCGCTCCATTTTCGAACTTCAATTTTGAATAAGCACCATTGCCATTAATCATGAATATGATTTCCTTGTAGCCGCCAAGCCCTGTAGGACTTGCTTCAATGACTTCAGTCCGCCAACCCTGCACCTCGGCAAAACGGCTATACATTCGGTATAGACTACCTGCAAATAAGGCCGCCTCATCTCCGCCTGCCGCTCCGCGGATCTCCATGATCACGTTTTTATCATCGTTAGGATCCTTCGGAATAAGCAATATTTTCAGTTTATCCTCAAGGCCTTTTATGGTCTCATCAAGTTCATTGATCTCTTCTTTTACCATTTCACGCATATCCGCATCAAGTTTCTCCTCCAGCATCGCCTTCGCTTCCTGGAGTTGCTCACGAACCGCTTTATATTCTTTATAAGTCGATGCGGTCTCTTGAATGCTGGATTGCTCCTTAGAATATTCCCTTAGCTTCTTAGAGTCATTAATGATCTCCGGGTCACTTAATAGTTCATTCAATCTTTCATATCTATCTTCTACTGCTTGTAAACGATCAAACAAATTATTCACCTCATAAATTTTCCAAAAACATCTGTAACGATTTGGAAGTAATCCATCTTTTCTAACTATAAATAAGTAGCTCAGTGCCCCAGCTCAGTTCACTTCTAGGTTAATTATAGTATAGGTGAATAATCAACGTCAAAGAGGATTCAAAAATGTCGTTATTTCTTTAATTTGACATCTAAATTATATTGAGGCACAACCCTGTTTATCATACCTTGTATTCGCTGCATTTCCTCTTTTCTCTTTTTTTCCGTCTTGATTTGGCCTTTATCATGGACCGTAACATGAATGGTATTTCCATTAAACCAAACGGAGCCCGCCTCATAATTAGTTTCAGAATCAATGACTCCGCGGATTTCATCAATTTGCTGCCCCATGGATGGAGAATTATTGGATGTATGATGCGGTGTGTTGAGGAGCTGATCTGATGGCCGTTCCGTTTCATTGTCCCAATCTTTATTGGATACTTGATTTAAACCCTTGCCAACAAGATCCCTGCCATCACGGGATTGATCCCCATATTCCGAATCATTATTTATTGCATTGTCATTTTGGCCGCATGCCGTTAGTACAGCAAGCAGAAAGGCCGTCATAATAAGCAGTTTCGATTTCATATTTTTTCCCTCCATTTTGACTGGTTAAGAAGAACATTTCCCCGTTAGCCTGCCCAAAATGGGGCAATAGTTATCTTCTATTTCCCTTCCATGTATTGGTCATGAACCACAGCAGTTTTACCACCACTTATAATTATTCCCAACCATTTCTTCATAAAAAAAGCACCCTACGATCTCATTGGATCATAGGGCACCATCATTCAAATATGTTCTTTGATCCCAACAGCCTGCTTACCCGGAACTTCGTGATGATGGCGGCAGCGGGGCTCGTATGATTCCGATGCACCCACAAGGATGATCGGCTCATCATAGGAGGCCGGCTCCCCATCTATCAATCGCTGTGTCCTGCTGGCAGGTGATCCGCACACTTCACACACAGCCTGCAGCTTAGTCACCGATTCTGCAAGCGATAATAGAACAGGCATAGGACCGAATGGTTCACCTCTGAAATCTTGATCGAGTCCAGCCATGATCACTCGATAACCGCTGTCCGCAAGATGCTGGGCAACCCCGATAATTTCATGATCAAAAAATTGCACTTCATCTATTGCAATGATATCCAGGGGCTTGTCCAAATACTTAAAAATATCCGTTGAATGGGCAATCGGTTTTGCCATCACAGAAGAGCCATTATGTGATACGACAGCCTCTTCCGCATAGCGATTATCAATAGCTGGTTTAAATACAGCTATTTGCTCTTTAGCAAATTGAGCACGGCTGACTCGTTTAATCAATTCCTCAGATTTACCTGAAAACATGCTTCCGCAAATTAGCTCGATCCAGCCTGTTTGTTTCATTACATACATGGAAACAGCTACTCCCTTCCACCTGTCGATCCCTTGGCCATAATTGAAGTCGACCCGGCTTTATAAAAATTCTTACTTGTTTATGGAAAAGAAAAAACAGGCAAGAAAAATACTTGCCTGTTTTTTAAAAAGTCCGGCTTATTTAATACCGTATTTTTTGTTGAAACGATCAACACGTCCGCCAGCTTCAGCGAATTTTTGACGACCAGTATAGAATGGATGGCACTCTGAACAAGTCTCAACTTTGATCTCTTCTTTAACTGAACCAGTTTCAAAAGTGTTTCCGCAAGAGCAAATTACTTTTGAAAGCTTATAATTTGGATGAATTCCAGTTTTCATTCTTTTCAGCTCCTTATGCCCTGAATCATTCGAAACAGAGTTATATACTTCAAGTTGAGGGAAAAGCACCCTCACATTTATTGTAAAAACACATGAACTCATTATAACAACTTAAGACTAGTTGTGCAACTGTTTGTTTCTTACAGGGTTTAAGAACGTTTTACGCTCGCTGGCCCCTTTTTCATTTCTGACATCTCTTCATCCAGCTTACTGAAAAATTCTTCATTACCTTTTGTCTGTTTTAGACGGCGAAGGAATTTCTCCGAGAAATCAGGTGAATCTGACATCGTTTTCCTAATGGCCCATAGTTTATCCAGGCGATCTTTCGGAATTAACAATTCTTCTTTACGAGTGCCTGAGCGACGAATATCGATAGCCGGGAAGATGCGTCTTTCGGCAAGGGCACGATCTAAATGCAGCTCCATATTGCCCGTACCTTTAAATTCTTCATAAATGACATCGTCCATTCTTGAACCCGTATCTACCAATGCTGTAGCAAGGATCGTCAGGCTGCCGCCTTCCTCGATATTCCTCGCCGCACCGAAAAAGCGTTTTGGACGGTGGAATGCAGCAGGGTCAATACCCCCTGATAGTGTACGCCCGCTCGGCGGAATGACAAGGTTGTAAGCACGGGCAAGTCGAGTGATGCTGTCCATTAAAATGATGACATCCCGTTTATGCTCCACAAGGCGCATGGCTCGTTCTAACACCAGCTCAGCCACCTTGATATGGTTTTCCGGCACTTCATCGAAAGTTGAACTTACCACGTCTCCTGCGACTGAACGTTCAATGTCTGTCACTTCTTCCGGGCGTTCATCGATCAACAGTACAATCAATTCCGATTCGGGATGGTTTGTGGTTATCGCATTGGCAATTTCCTTGATGAGCATCGTTTTACCGGCTTTTGGCGGTGCGACTATCAGACCACGCTGCCCAAAACCGACCGGTGCCAGGACATCCATAATCCTGGTCGATAAGTTCTTCGGTGTCGTTTCCAGTTTAATTTGCCTGTTTGGATACAGCGGTGTTAAACCTGGAAAGTGGACACGCTCTTTAGCTGATTCCGGATTATCGCCATTGACTGCTTCAACATGCAGCAATCCATAATAGCGCTCGTTTTCTTTTGGAGGCCTTACCTTACCGGACACTTTATCTCCATTTCGCAAATCGAATCTGCGGATCTGTGAAGCAGAAATATAAATATCCTCCGAGCTTGGAGAATAATTAATTGGACGCAGGAAACCGAAGCCCTCTGAAGGTATGATCTCTAAAACGCCCTCCATGAATAGGAGACCATCCTGCTCAGCTTGTGCTTTCAGGATAGCGAAAATAAGTTCCTTTTTTGAAAGTTTGCTGTAATAGGAAACTTTATATTCACGGGCGTGCTCATATAGATCCTTTAGTTTCATGTTTTCTAAATTAGAAATAGTTAAATTCATTATGACACCACACTTTTATTAATTAAACGTTTTCACCCATACTGAAAAAGAAATGGTTTGTTAGATGGAAGAAAAACCGCAATCCATGTACCCGACCAGAGTTTTCTTAGAAAGGATGATACATTTTTACATGTAAAGAAGAAAATTATTTGAAGGCTTCTTGAAGTTTGGAGTGAAAGGGCAGATTTTAAATTATTAATAGTAGACCAAGCTTTATTTTACTTTTTTTATTTTAATTATTCAACTTAAATTTTTTTAAAGAGAAAGCGAGCGATGAAACCGCTCGCTTTTTAAAAGTGATTTTTCTAAAAAACGCTATCAGTCAATCAAACCATTCGGTTTAATCTTAAGACTGTGACGCCCGTCAATGAATCGAACGGTACCAGATTTAGCACGCATGACCACGGATTGTGTTTCACCGTAATGCCCTTTAAATTGTACACCGCGTAAAAGTTCTCCATCAGTCACACCTGTTGCAGCAAAAATTGCGTCATCTCCGCGAACAAGGTCTTCCATTCTGAGGACTTTTCCTAAATTAAGGCCCATTTTTCCACAGCGTTCCACTTCTTCATCACTATGAGGAACGAGCTTACCCTGAATTTCCCCTCCAAGGCATTTCAAGGCAACGGCTGCAATAACTCCCTCTGGAGCCCCGCCAGATCCGAATAAGATATCAACACCGGTAAGATCGAAGGCCGTATTTATGGCTCCCGCTACATCTCCATCGTTGATCAACTTGATACGTGCCCCCGCCTCACGAAGTTCATGAATGATCTTCGAATGACGATCACGGTTCAATACTGTTGCAACCACGTCTTGGATATCTTTATTCTTTGCCTTGGCTACCGCTTTCAGGTTGTCCAATACGGAAGCATTGATATCAATCTGACCAACAGCCTCGGGTCCGACAGCTATTTTATCCATATACATATCCGGGGCATGCAGCAAGTTCCCCTTATCGGCTATCGCCAATACAGCCAATGCATTCCAGCCGCCAGATGCAACGATGTTCGTTCCTTCCAAAGGATCAACAGCAACATCCACTAGCGGCCCAAGACCAGTACCAAGTTTTTCGCCAATATAAAGCATTGGCGCTTCATCCATTTCCCCTTCACCGATTACAACCGTTCCTTGCATGGGAATAGTATTGAAAACATCCCGCATTGCAGTTGTTGCTGCATCATCTGCTTCGTCTTTCTTTCCTCTTCCCATCCAACGAGCTGAATTCAGTGCCGCCGCCTCTGTTACGCGGACAAGCTCCATCGATAAACTTCTTTCCATTTCCGGTTCCCCCTCATGTACACTAGCATGATTTATTTATATATTAGTATAACACATTATATCATATATAGTAACACAATGAGGTAACAAGAAAAGGGATCAGCTTTTAAGCTGCTCCACTTCTTCTTGCGTCATTTCTTCACGCCAAATCGTCGCTCCCAAACCCGAAAGTTTTTCAACAAGATGGCTATATCCGCGATCTATATGTTCAAGCCCGGTCACTTCCGTAATCCCTTCAGCCATTAATCCGGCAATTACAAGAGCCGCTCCAGCACGTAAATCGCTTGCCTTCACTTTTGCCCCATGAAGTTGGACAGGACCATCGACGACGCCTGCTCTGCCCTCGACTTTGATCTTCGCATTCATGCGTCGCAGTTCATCAATATGCTTAAATCGTGCCCCGTATATCGTATCGGTCACCATGCTAGAACCGCTTGCTTTTGTTAAAAGGGAAGTGAAAGGTTGCTGAAGATCTGTTGGGAATCCAGGGTAAACCAATGTCTTGATATCAACGGGTTTATATTTTTCTCCCGGTGAGACAAATATCTGGTCATCACCCGCTTCAATATTAATCCCCATTTCCCTTAATTTAGCAGTCAATGACTCCAAATGCTGGGGAATGACATTATCGATCAGAATCCCTTCACCAACAGCAGCGGCTAAAATCATGAAAGTACCGGCTTCAATCCGATCCGGTATGATCGTATGCTTGCACCCATGCAAACTTTCCACACCATCAATACGAATGATATCCGTTCCTGCACCCTTTATTTTCGCTCCCATATTGGTCAACAGTGTAGCAACATCAATGATTTCCGGTTCTTTCGCAGCATTTTCAATCACAGTGCGGCCTTTGGCCAAAACGGCGGCAAGCATTATGTTGATCGTTGCTCCAACACTAACGACATCCAAATATATGCGTGCTCCCCGAAGCTCGTCCGCCCTAAGGTAAATGGCTCCTTGTTCATTCGTCACTTGAGCGCCTAGTGCTTCGAACCCCTTAATATGCTGATCTATCGGACGGGGTCCTAAATGGCAGCCTCCAGGCAAGCCGATTACTGCCTTTTTGAATTTACCAAGCATTGCCCCCATCAAATAATAAGAGGCACGTAACTTCTTGACCCTTCCATTGGGAAGAGGCATTGAAATCATCCTGCTTGGGTTGACTGTCATTTCTCCTTCATCAAAGGATACCTCACCGCCAATTTCCTCCATTAACGCTTTCAGCATCTGTACATCCGAGATATCAGGCAGGCCTTCAATCGTTACGGGAGAGTCCGCTAAAATTGTTGCCGGAATAAGGGCAACCGCACTATTTTTTGCTCCGCTGACACGAATGCTTCCCTTTAAAGGATAGCCACCGGCAATTTTAAGTTTTTCCATAATAAACTCCCTTCCACGCTAAGCACTTAGAAGCTACTTTCAAAAGTAATATTTTACCACAGGAAAATTGCATAATCCGACAACATTTACTATCTAGTTCTTTAGTTTACACAAAAGTAGAAAATTCATGTAAAAAAAAGATAAAAATTTCTAATTTATGTTAATTTTGTTAAAAGGGTGCAATCTATAGCGACTTAGCGGCAAGGCATTATGCTTCAGTGCGTGAATTCCAATCATTCAAGAAAGCTTCAATCCCTTTATCCGTTAATGGGTGGTGGAATAATTGCAATAAAACTTTATAAGGGATCGTTGCAATATGTGCCCCTTTAAGAGCCGCTTCTGTAATATGCATCGGATGGCGGATGGAAGCTGCAATGATCTCAGCGTTGATATCATGGATCGCAAATATGTCAGCAATATCCGAAATTAAATCCAAACCATTTTGGCCGATGTCGTCCAAGCGTCCTAAAAATGGCGATACATAAGTTGCTCCTGCCCTAGCTGCCAATAAAGCTTGGTTGGCACTGAAAATAAGCGTGACATTAGTTTTGACACCTTGTTTTGTAAGTGCTGAAACAGCCTTCAGGCCGTCTGGGGTCATTGGCACTTTAATCGTGATATTAGGTGCAATAGCAACGAGTTCCTTGGCTTCAGCCATCATTCCTTCAAAATCAAGCGCAATGACTTCAGCAGAAACGGATTCCTTAACAAGGCTTGTGATTTCTTTTAGCCGGTCATGGAAAGAAACGCCCTTTTCTCTTGCAACAAGGGATGGGTTAGTCGTAACACCTGCTAAAACGCCAAGTTCGTGCGCTTGTTTGATTTCTTCCATGTTTGCTGTATCTATAAAGAATTTCATAAAATATCCTCCGTATGTAATCGATTTTTTACTTCCCTATATGCCTCTGAATTCTAATTGTTCTAAAAATGGAGCCCGGATTCAGCCCTGCATCTAAAAGAAACCATTAGGGGGGAGCCCCCCAATGGGAATATTGCCTTTATCATCCTACATTTAAAGGGATGGAACCCTTATGTTACGTTTCTAAATTATGCTTTGCCGTTTGAACCGAATTCACGTATTTTGCCGATTACAGTTTCTTTAATCGCTTCACGGCCAGGTACCATGTATTTACGAGGGTCGTACACTTCGGAATCGTTATTCAAAATTTCACGAACCGCTTTTGTGAACACAATTTGATTTTCCGTATTCACATTGATTTTTGATGTTCCAAGAGAAATCGCTTTTTGGATATCTTTCGTAGGTATGCCTGTACCGCCATGAAGAACAAGAGGTTTGTTCGTTAAATCCCGTACTTCTTCCATTTCTTTATAGCCTAGGTTAGGTTCACCTTTGTATGGTCCGTGAACGGATCCCAAAGCTGGAGCAAAACAGTCGACATTCGTTTCTTTAACTAACTGTTCACATTCTTGAGGGTCTGCATATACGACTCCATCAGCGATTACATCATCTTCTTGTCCGCCAACCGTGCCCACTTCCGCTTCAACCGAAACATTCCGTGCGTGAGCGAATTCGACAACCTTCTTGGTTGTTTCGATATTTTCTTCGATCGGATGATGTGAAGCATCGATCATTACTGAAGTGAATCCGGCTTCGATAGCTTCCTTACATTTATCAAAACTTGAACCATGGTCAAGGTGAATCGCCACAGGAACAGTGATTTTCATGTCTTCCAACAATCCTTGAACCATCATGACAGTCGTTTTAAAACCACCCATATGACGGGCAGCACCTTCGGAAACTCCAAGGATGACTGGAGATTTTTCTTGTTCTGCAGCAGCTAAAATGGCTTGAGTCCATTCAAGGTTATTGATATTGAATTGACCTACTGCATATTTTTCATCAAGGGCTTTATTCAGCATATCTTTCATAGAAACTAAAGGCATTTGATTTCCTCCTACTAGTGGATGTTATGATTTTTAAAGTTAATTCTTTCTAGATATTCCCTAAAACCAAAGTAGCATACGCTTATAAATCAGAATATCTCTCCTCTTTTAGCATATCAATACATCAAAAAAACAGCAACAATTAGCACTATTCCATGCCTCAAATTTTATTCCAAAAAAACACGGCTCATCTAAAAAAAGATAGCCGCAGCAATTACCCCGTCAATAATATTAAATTTTCAAGACCGTTAACTTGATTGAATCGGTAAGTATTCTCGAACGGCCTTTCTAATATCATCAATATCAAACGGCTTTGCAAAGTGTGTCATTGCCCCTAAATCCTTTGCTTCCTGAATCATATCAAGTTCACCATATGCCGTCATGATTATGACCCGGATGTCCGGATCGACGACTTTCATCCTTTTCAAGATCTCAATGCCATCCATTCCCGGAATCTTCATATCCAGCAATACAAGATCAGGTGAATGATTATTTAGCACTTCCAAGGCTTGAATGCCATTAGCCGCTTGAAATGTTTCATACCCTTCTTTATGTAAAACCTCGTTCAATAAAATACGAATCCCGAATTGATCATCAACAATCAATATTTTCCCTGGCATTTTATCACCTCTCCGCTTCCCGATTCATCAATAAAATATATTAGCCTATTCGGCCATATTACCCGAAAAAGGGTAGTTACATAGATTGCGTTAAATCACTTTAGGTCCAACGCATTTATTCCTTCATGATTTCTATGTTCATATTCGATAATTGTAACAAAATTCCTGCTATATGGCTAAAAGGAATTTTAATTTTTTTGTTTTTTCGACCGATTTAGTAAATTCAGCCCTTTGGATCAAAAGCCCTGAAACCTGTCAATGCATAGGAAAGTCCTTTATAATAAGTATATTATTTTTTAAAGGAGTCCCTGATCATGTTAAAAATTTTCTCGACACAGATAAGCGGTTTATTTAAAAAAATGATTGAAAATGAGGCCTTTGAAATGGAGGATGCCGGACGCTTGCTCGCTCAGGCTGCGGTTGGGGACGGTTCTGTGTTCATTCACGGTTTTGGTGAAATGCAGGGCGTCACTGCCGAGGCTTTGAATGGGGCAGAACCCTTTCCTAAGGCAAAAAGATATGAATCAGGAGAAACTTTTTCCAGAGAAGATCGATTTCTTATATTCAGCCGCCATTCGGACGATTCAGAGGCATTGATGCTGGCAAAACAACTCAAGGAAAAAGATATACCATTTGTTGCAGTTTCTACATCCGTCCCTTCTGAAGAAGATTCTCTTTTGGAGTTGGCTGACGTTCATATTGATTTACGTATCCAACGGGGATTGATTCCCGATGAAACTGGAAATCGATATGGGTACCCTACCCTCATTGCCGCTCTTTTCGCTTATTATGGGATTAAATTCACTCTTGAAGAAATCATAAAAGAATATGAAGATGAAGAATGATATCTTCATCCTAAACAAAAAAAACAGCCTCATGGGCTGTTTTTTTTATTAAAGATTTTTACCGTACTTTAATGACATACCGACAAAGTCACGGAATAGCGGCTGCGGACGGTTAGGACGCGACGTGAATTCCGGATGGAATTGAGAAGCCACAAACCAAGGATGATCTTTTAGTTCAACGATTTCAACTAGACGACCATCTGGACTTGTACCGGAGAACACGAATCCTGCCTCTTCCATAGCTTGACGATAGTGGTTATTGAATTCATAACGGTGACGGTGACGTTCATAAACAACCTCGTCATTATACGCTTCGTATGCTTTAGTTCCTTCGATAAGCTTACATGGATACAGACCAAGACGCAGTGTTCCGCCCAAATCTTCTACATCCTTCTGCTCAGGAAGAAGATCGATGATTGGATCTGGAGTATCTTCCTTAATTTCTGCTGAATGTGCTTCTGGCAATCCCAGGACGTTGCGTGCATACTCAATGGACGCCAACTGCATGCCTAAGCAAATTCCGAAGAATGGTTTTTTTGTCGTGCGGGCAAATTCGGTCGCTGCAATTTTCCCTTCAATTCCACGATCTCCAAATCCGCCAGGGACAAGGATTCCATCTGCATCTTGAAGAAGTTCAGCAACATTTTCTTTAGTTACGTCTTCGGAATTCACCCAGTCGATTTCAACATCTGCATCAAATGCGTAACCAGCATGCTTAAGTGCTTCCACTACAGAAAGGTAAGCATCTTGCAATTCAACATATTTTCCGACTAACGCGATTTTCGTTTTCTTCGATAAAGAAGTAACCTTTTTGACTAGTTCCTTCCAATCTTCCATATTCGCTTCGCCACAGTCCAATTGCAAGTGATCACAAACGATTTGGTCCATATTTTGTGCTTGAAGCGCAAGAGGAATGGAGTAAAGTGTATCCGCATCAAGACATTCGATAACAGAATTTTTATCGATATCGCAGAATAAAGCGATTTTATCCTTCATATCTTGTGAAATCGGGCTTTCTGTACGTGCAACGATGATATTTGGCTGAATGCCAAGACTGCGTAATTCTTTTACACTATGCTGTGTCGGTTTTGTTTTCATTTCACCAGCAGCTTTGATGTAAGGAACCAGTGTACAATGGATATACATAACATTATTGATGCCGATATCACTCTTGATTTGGCGAATCGCTTCAAGGAATGGAAGAGACTCGATATCCCCTACAGTACCGCCAATTTCAGTGATGACTATATCGGCATTCGTTTCATTACCTGAACGGAAAACGCGTTCTTTAATTTCATTCGTGATATGGGGAATGACTTGAACCGTTCCACCTAGATAATCGCCACGGCGTTCTTTCCTCAGGACGGTTGAATAAATTCTGCCTGTAGTCACATTGCTGTGTTTTCCAAGGTTGATATCAATGAAACGCTCATAGTGCCCTAAATCCAAATCCGTTTCAGCACCATCATCCGTTACAAACACTTCACCATGTTGATATGGACTCATCGTACCAGGATCCAAGTTGATATAAGGGTCAAACTTCTGGATCGTAACATTCAATCCCCTATTTTTTAATAATCTACCTAAAGAAGCGGCCGTTATCCCTTTTCCCAAGGAAGAAACTACTCCACCTGTCACAAAAATATATTTTGTCATCTTATATCCTCCTATAGAATGTTTTCTTCCAATTCTGTTCTTCACATCATTAAATCGGAACCTGAATCGAATCTTCCGCCACATGAGCGGTTAAAAGCTAAAAACCGTAAACCAGTACAAACCATTAATCACTTAAAGGTCTTTAGTGAGAGTCATGCAGGATACATGAACAAGAATAAATTTCCTTAAATGACGTAAACATAAATATGTTCTCTATAGTTTTTACAATTCTACGAGAAATCATTTTTAAAAATAAAAAAATGATGTCATTTATTCATTCCATCATTAAAAACAAAAACGCTCCGCTTACAATAAAAGTAAGGGAGCGATATAATTTAATCATTGTGTCCTTTTTTAAGGAGCCCAAAAATGATTCTACAAATTTCGCCTCAAAAAGTCAAGGGCGATTATTTATTTCTCATCCTCTTCATTCAAGTCATCTTCGTCTTCATCTTCGTCCTCATCATCTTCAAGGACAAATGCATCATCTTCGATTATTTCTTCTTCCAGATCGTCGTCATCATCCACGTCATCATCCAAAAGCACTTCGTCGATGACTGGAGAACCTAGAATATCATCATCGTCGTCATCTTCATCCTCGTCCAGATCATCGATATCTTCTTCAAAGTCAAGGTCTTCGTCTTCAAGTTCATCGAAATCGTCGATAACGACAGCTGCCTTTTTGGCTTTCTTTTTCTTTTTAGGTTTTACAACATGTACGACTTCTTCTTCGATTTGGTCAACCGGGTACCATGTTTTCAATCCCCAGCGATTGTCTCCAAGTGAAGTGAAACGGCCATCCACATTTAAATCCGTATAGAATTGTGCAATTTTCTTTTCCACTTCCGCTTTAGATAAATGGTGCAGCGAAGCTAATTCACTTATTAAGTCTTTAAATGGAATCGGTTCATTTCTTTCCACTAACAAATCATATGCCATCTCTATTAAGGACATTTCCAACAATTGCTCTTTTGAGTATTGTTTTAAACTCAAATTCCGCACTTCCCTTCTCTATTCAAACACTGAATTCCGTGTTTTTTCACATAAAAAAATAATCTAAAACAGTAGTTCGATAAAATAACGACAATTCCTGCTAGACATATACTCCATTATAAACAATCTAAATGGGTTTATGCTAGTTCTATATGATACTTTCACACATTTACCTTATTGTCTATCATTCACAGGAAACCAAAAGGTAAATATCATTCCTTTTTCTTTTTGGATTTCTGACGATATGCTGCCGTAAAAAAGACAACCGTCAGGATAAAAAAAGAAATGGCACCCAATTGATGCTCATACAGCTCAAATAAAAAAATGATGGCAAGAATGTAACCTATGATTAATCCAATCATTTTCAGGTTCATTTTCTCAACTCCAATAGGGCTGATTCTTCATTTTTGCCCCTTTTCCAAATAATTATAAGGTAAAATCTTCATTTTGTTAAAAAAGAGGGGAATTATTAAAAAAAGAGGCCCCTAAACGTTCGGAGCCCCTTCTTGGTTTACATATTCCTTCGATATTGACCTCCTACATCATATAGCGCCCTCGTTATCTGCCCCAGACTGGCCACTCTCACACAGTTCATGAGTTCGGCAAAGATATTTTCCCCATTCATGGCTGCCAATTTCAGTTTAGTTAGCGCCTCATCCGTGAACTCTTTATTTCTTTCCTGGAATGCCCGGAGATTCATGATTTGCCCTTCCTTTTCTTCCTTCGTTGCACGGGCAATTTCCATGCTGTTCACCGCTTCTTCGGAAGGAGGATTAGGATTCAAATACGTATTGACACCAATGATCGGCAATTCTCCCGTATGCTTTTTCATTTCGTAATGCATCGATTCATCCTGGATTTTCCCGCGCTGATACTGCGTCTCCATTGCACCCAGGACACCGCCTCGATCGTTGATGCGATCGAATTCTTGCAGTACGGCCTCTTCAACCAGATCCGTCAATTCCTCTACGATGAAGGCACCTTGCATCGGGTTTTCATTTTTTGAGAGACCATGCTCCTTTGTAATGATCATTTGTATGGCCATTGCCCGGCGCACGGATTCTTCGGTAGGCGTCGTAATGGCTTCATCGTACGCATTAGTATGCAGGGAGTTACAGTTGTCCTGCAGTGCCATTAAAGCCTGAAGCGTCGTTCTGATATCATTAAAATCAATTTCTTGCGCATGAAGGGAGCGCCCAGAAGTCTGTATATGGTATTTGAGCTTCTGGCTACGGTCATTCGCACCATATTTATCCCTCATGACAGTCGCCCAAATCCTTCTTGCCACCCTCCCGATAACCGTATATTCCGGGTCGAGCCCATTTGAGAAGAAGAACGACAAATTCGGAGCAAAGTCATCAATATTCATTCCGCGACTTAAATAATATTCGATGTAAGTAAAGCCATTCGCTAATGTAAAAGCCAGCTGCGAAATGGGATTGGCACCCGCTTCTGCAATGTGATAGCCGGAAATGGATACAGAGTAGTAGTTCCTGACTTTGCGATCGATGAAATATGCTTGAATGTCCCCCATTAACCTTAAAGCAAACTCCGTAGAGAAGATGCATGTATTCTGGCCTTGGTCCTCTTTCAGAATATCCGCTTGAACAGTTCCGCGTACCGTTTGAAGGGTATAAGCCTGCACTTCTTCAGCTTCGGCATCAGTAAGGGGACGGCCTAACTCTTCTTCTTTCCGTTGAATCTGCTGATCGACTGCAGTATTCATATACATGGCCAAAATGATTGGTGCCGGTCCATTGATGGTCATGGAAACAGATGTTGAGGGGTGGCAAAGGTCAAAGCCTGCATACAGCTTTTTCATGTCATCCAACGTACAGATGCTGACTCCGCTTTCCCCTACCTTTCCATAGATATCAGGCCGGTGATCAGGGTCCTCACCATATAAAGTTACAGAATCGAAAGCCGTACTAAGCCGTTTAGCAGTATCATCCTTTGACAAATAATGAAAACGCCTGTTGGTTCGGTCGGGCGATCCTTCACCGGCAAATTGCCGCTTCGGGTCTTCCCCTTCACGCTTGAATGGAAAGACTCCAGCTGTGTAAGGAAAGAAGCCCGGAACGTTTTCACGGAATACCCATCCTAAGATCTCACCATAATCCACATATTTAGGCAGTGATACTCTCGGAATCATTAAACCTGATAAACTTTTGGTTTTCAGCTTTGTGACGATTTCTTTATCCCTGACTTTCGTTACAAACTGCTCCCCTGCATACTTTTCTTTTAAATCCATCCATCCAGAAAGGATTTTTTTAGATTCAGGTGATAAATTCAAAGCGGTTTCCTTTTTCAGTTTTTCTAAAGAAGCCACCATATCGTCGTTGTTATCATTTTCCTTAATTGCATCAATTGCTCCTTCAAGCTGGAAAAGCCTCCGGGCAATACGTACTTGTTCAGCCGCACGCTTATGATACGATCTGACCGTATCACTGATTTCACGTAAATAATACCGACGGTCAGTAGGAATGATGACATTTTGCTTGTAAACATCCGCTTCTTTCGAAAAGGCCGTACTCCAAACCGTCCCTGATTTTTCATTAAGCTTTTCAATCAGTGCAGCGAATAATGCATTGGTGCCTGGGTCATTAAATTGGGAAGCGATCGTACCGTATACTGGCATTTCTGATGGATCTTGATCAAAAAGTGTACGGCTTCTTTGGTATTGCTTTTGAACTTGGTTTTTTGCATCCTCGGAGCCTTTGCGCTCGTATTTGTTAATGACAATCAAGTCTGCATAATCAATCATATCGATTTTTTCAAGTTGCGAAGGAGCACCGAATTCACTCGTCATTACATACATGGATACATCGCATATTTCGGCAATTTCTGCATCTCCCTGACCAATTCCGCTCGTTTCAACGATGATTAAATCAAAGCCAGCTGCCTTCACGACTGAAATGGCATCTTTTATCGCCAAAGACAACTCACTTTTTGAATGGCGCGTGGCTAGGCTCCTCATATAAACACGCTCTGAAAAGATCGAGTTCATTCTGATCCTGTCACCAAGCAGGGCACCGCCCGTTTTCTGTTTGGTCGGGTCTACAGATAGAATGGCGACTCTCTCGTCTGGAATTTCGTTAATGAACCTTCGTATCAATTCATCAGTCAATGAACTTTTTCCAGCGCCGCCAGTCCCTGTAATTCCTAGAACGGGAACCTTCTTTTCGGAAGTCTTGATCTGCTCAAAAAGACTCTCCACCGCTGCCGCTGATTCCTGTGAAACATCGAGTCTATTTTCGGCAAAGGTAATAAATTGGGCAATGGCATTTGTTCCCCCGGCAATCAATTCATTAAAACGTTCCTGTAAAGATGGTTTGACTGTCGAGAAATCACACTCCTCCATCAATACGTTTATCATTCCTTGAAGCCCATATTCCCGCCCTTCATCAGGCGAAAAGATACGGGCAATCCCATAATCATGCAGTTCTTTAATTTCCCTTGGGATGATGACCCCGCCGCCGCCGGCAAAAATCCGAATGTGCTCGGCTCCCTTTTCCTTCAGCAGGTCATACATATATTTAAAATATTCCACATGTCCGCCTTGGTAAGATGACATGGCTATGCCTTGAACATCTTCCTGGATGGCCGCATTCACGATCTCTTCTACCGAACGATTATGACCTAGGTGAATAACTTCTGCCCCGCTGGACTGAAGGATTCTCCTCATTATATTGATGGATGCGTCATGTCCATCAAATAAACTCGAAGCTGTGACGAATCTAATATGGTTCTTCGGTTTATACACCTCAACTGTACTCATATAGCTCCTCCTTATTGAAACTTATTTATATCAGTGCTTTTTGGAACCCGATACATTTTGAATCAATAATTGCGTCTGCAGTTCAACATACTCTTGAAGCGTATACTGTTTATGCAAAGCCCATCTTCTAAAACTCCACATCTGTCCCTGAACGAAAATGTTATGTGAAACAAGGCTTATTTGTTTTTCCGTTAACGAGAGCTCCCCATTCTCGACACATTTCGTTATCACTTTTTCGAACATGCCAACCATCCGAATTTCTTTGTTCAGAACATATGGTAAAGCATCTTTCGTCAGGGCCTTCACTTCCTGATACATGACCAACACTTCGTCCTGCATATCATCCATCACTTTATAAAAATAGGCGATCGTCAGCTTCAAACTTTCAAGTGTCCCATCACTCTGTTCTATTTCTTTCTGAAGCTTTTCCTGGACTTCATCATAGATAAAGTCACAAACGAGATATAATATATCTTCCTTGGTTCGGATATACTCGTATAACGTGCCAATACTAAAGCCTGCAGCTTTGGCAATTTCCCTGGTAGTCGTACGGTGAAATCCCTTTTCCTTAAAAAGGGTAACCGCTCCTTTAATCATTTGTGTACGCCTTTTTTCAACCAGCCGCTCATCCTTTACAGATGCAAGAACCTCTCTTTTTTCCATTTCCAAACCCCTTTTGAAAGCCCATTATTCAATTATCAAAGACATTCTGAAGAAATTGAAAAGGGAATTCCGGTAAAGGCAGTGCCTCATCGGAAAACCTCAGTTTCAACCTTATTTAGTAACCATTCGTGAGATGACCAGTTTTTGAATTTCCTGTGTACCTTCGTAAATCTGGGTTATTTTCGCATCGCGCATATACCGCTCCACTGGATAATCCTTTGTATATCCATAACCCCCGAAAACTTGCACGGCCTCCGTCGTCACTTTCATTGCTGTATCCCCAGCAAAAAGTTTGGACATCGCCGACTCTTTTCCATAAGGTAGGCCCACTGATTCCAACCACGCAGCCTGATAGGTTAATAGCCTTGAAGCCTCAACACCCGTTGCCATATCCGCCAATTTAAAACCGATTCCTTGCTGTGCAGAAATTGGCTTGCCGAATTGGACGCGCTCTTTTGCATAACCAACCGCGGCATCCAACGCACCTTGGGCTATGCCTACAGCCTGGGCTGCAATTCCATTACGGCCGCCATCAAGCGTCATCATCGCAATTTTAAAGCCTTCCCCTTCTTTACCAAGGAGATTTTCTTTAGGCACCCGACACTCATCAAAGATGATTTCCGTGGTCGGTGATGAACGGATTCCAAGCTTCTTCTCTTTTTTACCAACACTGAAGCCTGGGAAGTCCTTTTCAATGATAAAAGCACTCGTTCCTTTTTGTTTCGATTCAGGGTCCGTCAATGCAAAGACGACATATGTATCCGCAATCCCGCCGTTCGTAATGAAGATTTTTGAACCGCTGATAACATATTCATCACCTACAAGCTTTGCAGTCGTTCTCATCCCGCCTGCGTCTGAGCCTGAGCTAGGTTCAGTCAGTCCGTATGCACCGATTTTTTCACCCTGTGCCATCGGGCGAAGGTATTTTTGCTTTTGTTCTTCAGACCCAAATTTATATATTGGCCATCCTGCGAGCGAAGTATGGGCTGATAAAGTCACCCCAGTGGATGCGCAAACGCGGGAAAGTTCCTCAATCGCTATGCAATATGCTAAGTAATCACTGCCAATTCCGCCGTATTCCTCAGGCCACGGAATCCCAGTCAATCCAAGCTCAGCCATTTTATCGAAGATCTCACGGTCAAATCGTTCTTCTTCATCCCTCTCGGCAGCAGTCGGAGCCACCTCATTCTGGGCAAAGTCGCGCACCATTTTCCTGATCATTTCATGTTCTTCCGTTAGTTTAAATTGCATGAATATGCCCTCCAAATTTTTCGTAATTATAGATTCTTACTGATGACCATTCTCTGTATTTCGCTGGTACCCTCATAAATTTCAGTTACCTTTGCATCCCTGAAATAGCGTTCGACCGGATATTCCGTTGTATATCCATAGCCTCCGAACACTTGGACTGCTTCAATCGCCACATCGACAGCCGTCCTCGAAGCGAATAGCTTAGCCATTGCCGCCTCTTTACCGCAATTCAATCCCTGCGAGCGTAAATAAGCCGCCCGATAGACCAGTAGCCTTGAAGCTTCTATGCCCGTTGCCATTTCGGCCAGTTTGAAACCAATTCCTTGTTGTTGCGCAATAGGTTTGCCGAATTGCACCCTGCCTTTTGCATATTGGACAGCATGTTCCATGGCACCCTCAGCAATTCCCAGCGCTTGAGCGGCAATCCCGATCCTTCCAGCGTCCAAGTTGGCCATTGCGATCTTAAAGCCTTCACCTTCTTTGCCAAGGAGATTGGCTGTAGGGACTTTCATATCCTCGAACGTTACCTGCACGGTGCTTGAGCCATGAAGGCCCATTTTACGTTCATCTTTACCGATGATTAAGCCTGGCGTCCCTTTTTCTACGACAAAAGCGGAGATTCCCTTGCTTCCCTTCTGAGGGTCGGTTGAAGCAAAAACAATAAACACATCCGCTTCCCCGCCATTGGTGATAAAAACCTTGGACCCATTTATTCGATATTCTCCGCCTTCCTTGACTGCCACTGCCTTCGATTTCAAACTCGCAGCATCGGAACCTGAGCTTTGCTCAGTCAAGCAAAAGGCGCCTAAATATTTACCAGCGGCTAACTTAGGCACATACTTTCGCTTCTGCTCTTCCGTTCCAAAATAAACGATTGGATTTGTTCCAACAGAAGTATGAACGGACAGTATGACACCGAGAGTGGGACTTACTTTGGAAATCTCATTGATGGCAATGATATAAGACATGAAATCCATACCCGCGCCACCGTATTCTTCTGAAATCGGAATTCCCATCAAACCAAGCTCACCCATTTTTTTCAGAATCGCTTTTGGAAACACGCCTGTTTCCATTGCCTCGATATGAGGAGTGATCTCATTCTCCGCAAAAGCGCTTACCATTTTCCGCATCATTTCCTGTTCTTCTGTAAACTTGAAATCCATCCTTCATCCCTCCATAGCTGCACATCTTTCCATGATTAGTTATATTCGTAAAAGCCACGTTCTGATTTCTTGCCTAGCCACCCAGCTTTTACATATTTCCTTAACAGCGGACACGGTCGGTATTTATCGTCTCCCAGCCCTTGGTGAAGGGTTTCCATTATATACAAGCATGTGTCTAGCCCAATGAAGTCAGCTAGCGTAAGCGGGCCCATCGGGTGGTTCATTCCCATTTTCATTACGTCGTCGATCGCCTCTTTAGTAGCGACGCCCTCATATAGTGTATAGATGGCCTCATTGATCATCGGCATTAAAATCCGATTAGCTACAAAACCTGGAAAATCATTGACTTCCACCGGTACCTTGTTCAAGGATTCAGCCATCTTTTCAACTTCTTTATAAACTTCATCCGATGTAGCAAGGCCTCGAATGATCTCAACCAGCTTCATGACCGGAACGGGGTTCATAAAGTGCATGCCAATTACCTTTTCCGGCCTTTTCGTGGCAGCGGCTATCTCGGTAATCGGAAGCGAAGAAGTATTGGATGCAAGAATGACGTGTTGCGGTGTGATTTCATCCAACTCGGCGAATATTTTTGTTTTTATTTCCATGTTTTCCACCGCAGCTTCAATCACTAAATCTACCGCAGCCGCATTTTTCAAATTAGTCGATGGAGTCAACCGGGAAAGGATTGCATCTTTCTCCCCGGATTCCATTTTCCCTTTTTCAACCTGCCGGGAAAGGTTCTTGGTAATTGTCCCTAACCCCTTTTCTACATATTCATCTTTTAAATCGTGTAAAAGAACTTCATAACCGCTCATTGCACAGACCTGGGCAATGCCAGATCCCATCTGTCCCGCACCAATGACCATCACCTTTTGAATGCCCATGAAAATCCCCCCTCATTTATCTATGAAACTATTATCCTTGCTTAGGCACTTCAATTAAAATGGCATCTCCCTGACCGCCGCCACTGCAGATCGCTGCGATGCCCAATCCCCCTCCGCGGCGTTTCAGTTCATGCATCAGCGTAATGATGATGCGGGCACCACTTGCCCCGATTGGGTGACCTAATGCTACAGCCCCTCCGTTTACATTCACTTTTCCCGGCGCGATGTTGGCAATTTTCCCACTGGCCAGTGCAACCGCTGCAAATGCTTCGTTCACTTCAAACAAATCAATTTCCTCTATCGATTTACCTGTCTTCTTCAGGAGTTCATTTATGACCAAACCTGGCGTTTTAGGGAAGTCCTTTGCTTCCACTGCCACTTCTGCATGAGCTAAAATATAGGCAAAAGGCGTTTTCCCTTCTTTTTCCGCACGTTCCTCACTCATCAGTACGAGTGCACCTGCCCCATCATTGACACCTGGTGCATTACCTGCCGTAATGGTCCCCTCATTATTGAAAGCTGGACCTAATTTAGCTAACTTACCGGCAGATGTATCTTTTCTTGGCGCTTCATCATGTTCGATGGTAATTGGTTCGCCTTTTCGTACCGGCACCTGTACGGAAATGATTTCTTCTGCAAGAATACCGCCATCGATTGCCTTTATCGCCTTTTGATGACTCTCGTAAGCCCAGCTATCTTGTTCCTCACGGGTGATTTCAAGATCATCGGCAGTACTGTTTCCGTAAGTCCCCATATGGACGCCCGTAAAACTGCAGCTAAGTCCATCCGAAATCATAGTATCCTTCAGTTCCCCATCACCCATCCTTAGGCCCCACCTTGCTTTCTGAAGGATATAAGGCGCATTGCTCATCGATTCCATTCCGCCGGCAACAATGATTTCCTCTTCACCTAAGCGAATGATCTGATCAGCCAATGTGACACTGCGAAGTCCTGATGCGCATACTTTATTAATGGTTTCCGTTTTCACTTCCCAAGGCAATCCAGCATGACGGGCTGCCTGGCGGGACGGTATTTGGCCTTGTCCTGCTTGAAGCACATTCCCCATGATGACCTCGTCTACTTGGCTGCCTACAATCCCTGCCCGAACAAGTGCCTCTTTGATTGCTAATCCACCAAGTTGTGATGCCGTCAAACTGCTAAGGCCACCGCCAAATTTACCAAAAGGTGTTCTCACACCGCTAATAATCACTGTTTTCGCCATCATTATTTCCCCCTATAAGTAACATTGATTGAACGCTCGCTCAATTTGGAGTTAAAAAAATAGTGTTGTAAGCGCTTAATAATATATTATATTACACATTTTTCTCAAAAATGAAAATATTTAGTTTATAAATATTTGAAAATATTGCCTGCTTCCATTTGATCCAACCCATTTGGAAGAAGCAGGCAATTCCATTATAAATTAAGAGGCAATCGATTTATTTTCACCAATGACCGCTTTTTCTAGTAGTTCAGCTACATCATACGTTTTAACATTTTCCTCAACTTCTTTTGCTTTCGTCCCATCAGATAGCATGGTCAGGCAATAAGGACACCCTGAACTGATCACTGTTGGACTGACGGCTAGCGCTTGTTCGGTACGGGCCACATTAATGCGGTTTCCTGTTTCCTCTTCCATCCACATCAAGCCGCCTCCAGCTCCACAGCACATACCCTTCTCTCGGTTACGCTCCATCTCAATAAGTTTCACACCATCAATGGATTGCAAGATTTCACGCGGCGGGCTGTAAACTTCATTGTACCTTCCCAAGTAACAGGAATCGTGAAATGTAATCGTCTCATTCACCGGGTACTGAGGCACCAACCTGCCTTCACTGACAAGTTTGGCTAACAGTTCAGTATGGTGATACACTTCCGCTTCCAAGCCAAAATCCGGATATTCATTCTTAAAGATATTGTATGCATGCGGATCGATCGTCACGATTTTCTTAATTTCATTCTTCTGGAACTCTTCTATATTTTTCATTGCAAGCTCCTGAAAGACAAACTCATTACCCAATCGACGGGGAGTATCCCCTGAGTTTTTCTCCTTATTTCCGAGAATTGCAAATTTGATGCCCGCTTCATTCAATAATTTAGCAAAGGAAAGGGCAATCTTCTGGCTACGGTTATCGTACGATCCCATTGAACCTACCCAGAATAAATACTCGAATTCTTCGTCTGCCTTTTTTAATTCCTTTACGGTAGGGACACTGACATCTTCCCGAAGGCTTCGCCAATCTTCCCTCTCTTTACGGTTCAGTCCCCACGGGTTTCCTTGACGCTCAATATTCGTCATGGCACGTTGCGCATCAGGATCAAGTCTGCCCTCTGTCAACACTAGATAACGGCGCATATCGATGATTTTGTCGACATGTTCATTCATTACCGGGCATTGATCTTCACAATTCCGGCATGTGGTACAAGCCCAAAGTTCTTCTTCCGTAATGACTTCGCCAATCAGGCTCGGACTGTAAGCCTCGGTTGCTGCAGCAGATTCCTGCGCCCCCTGCGCGGCACCAGCCAAAGCTATCTTATTTCCCTTCGTATTTCCAAAAACAAAAGATGGCACCCATGGCTGCTTCGTTGTAACGGCAGCGCCTGTATTTGTTAAATGGTCACGCATCTTGATTATGATATCCATCGGTGACAGCATTTTACCGGTACCTGTAGCCGGGCACATATTCGTACAGCGCCCGCACTCCACACAGGCATAGAGGTCCACCATTTGGTACTGCGTCAAATCTTCGATATATTTGGCACCGTAATATTGATTGCCTTCTTTGTCGAAAACCTCTTCTTCCAAATCAACCGGTTTCAATTTCCCCGGATTGTCCAGTCGATTCAGGAATACATTTATCGGACCGGCAATCAAGTGAGCATGCTTAGATTGCGGGATATAAACAAGGAAAGATAATATGATCAGTAAATGCAGCCACCAAGCTACATAAAAAACGACTGTCGCCGCTGTTGTCCCCATCCAGCCGAATAGGAAAGCGATGCTTGATGCGACAGGCTCTGACCAAGTCGCATCGTGTCCATGCCAGATCATCCCCATTCCATTCCCCAGTAATACGGTGATCATGATACCGGTGATGAAGATGACAACCAAACCTGCTTTGAAATCCCTTTTCAAGCGAACGAGCTTTTCGACATAACGGCGGTATGCCGCCCATAGAATTGCAACAAGAACGGTAAGCGTCACAATCTCCTGGAAGAAAGTAAAGGCCGGATAAACAGGGCCAAACGGTAAGTGCCACCCCGGTCTTAAGCCTTTAACGAAAAAGTCAAGTGCACCAAATTGCACTAAGATGAAACCATAAAATAACATGGCATGAATGATCCCGCTCTTTTTATCTTTAAAGAGCTTCTTCTGTCCAAATACATAAACCCCGATTTTAACAAGACGATCTTTCACACGGTTATCGAATTCCACTTTTTTGCCAAGTTTTATATAAGCTATACGGGTCTTTATCAAGTAGACAAACAAACCGGCGGCGTAAGCGGTTACAAGCAGGAATGCAACTAAGTTGATCCACAGTAAACCATTCATTTCCATGCAGTCTTTCCCCCTCTTTAGTAAATTGCAAATGCCAGGTACCATTTTGGGAAATTTGGCATTTTTCTGAAATTTAATTAATTCCATTATATAATGAATGAGCATTCAGTCAACTTTTTTCTTTCTAAAACTATTTAATTTTTCTGGACCTTAATTATATAATTCGACAATTTCGTGTATTACCCTTCTGCATTCTAAAAAAATGAGGACCCTCTCCCCGCTTTTTAATGGTTACTAACAGGGAATTAGAGCCAAACTAAATATAATCATTTAGGGGGGATTTTTTTGAAGATAATCACTACGATTGCCTCTATATTTTTATTGATCTTCTCTTGGTGCTGGGTTGATCTTAAGGTAGGGCATAAGCGTTATTTGAAGCACGCAGCCAACATAAAATATCCGCCTCGGAACAGCGACATGACTGTATTCACATCAGGGAAAATCCTGTTTGATGATTACATGAAGGAAGTAAAGCAAGCTAAGGACTCCATCCATATCCTTTTTTATATTGTAAAAAATGATAAATTCAGCAAGGACTTTTTGAAGTTACTGCAGTCAAAAGCGAAAGAGGGCGTGGAAGTGCGGCTTTTAGCCGATTGGGTAGGAAGTAAAGGGATGTCCCGCCAAGTCATTCAGGAACTAACTAAAAGCGGCGTTCATTTTTCTTTCAGCTTTAAACCGAAACTCCCCTTCCTTTTCTATACAATACAAAAAAGAAATCACCGTAAGATCACGGTGATAGATGGAAAAATCGGCTATCTTGGCGGCTTTAATATCGGTAAGGAGTATATAAACCAAGGGGAGAAGCTAAACCCGTGGAGAGATTACCATTTAAAAATGACCGGGGAAGGTGTAAAGGACCTTCAGGAAGTCTTCCTCTCGGATTGGTTCTATGATACAAACGAGGATTACAGAGGAACGCCTGCCTATTTCCCGACATTGACACCCGGGACGCAGGCACAGCAATTTGTCGTCACGAATGGCAGTGATCTTGAACAGTCACTTACACACATAATTCGGCAAGCCACTAAAAAAATCATTATCGGGACCCCATATTTCATTCCCAGTGAAACTTTATTTCAAGAATTAAGGGAAGCACTTGCACGCAATGTTTCCCTTACGATCATCGTACCTGAAATTTCAGACCATGCCCTTGTCAAGGAAGCTTCTTTTCCCTATTTCCGGGTACTAATAAAAGAAGGGGCTGAAATCATGCAATTTCAAAGAGGGTTCTACCATTCTAAAGTGATTCTGATTGATGATATAATGTGTGATATCGGTACGGCTAATTTTGATAAACGCAGTTGTTTTTTAAATAGTGAAATCAATTGCATCGTATTTGACCGGACATTCATAGAAGATGTAGAAAAGGAGTTGGCAGTGGACCTAGCCGAATCCAAGCCGCTAAACGGGGACGAGATTTCCAACATGAATGTAGTCCGTTCAGCAAAAGAATCGCTGGCTGCCATCCTTTCTCCTTTTCTTTGACATCCCGTTGCTCAAGGAGAAAAATATAATGAAAATAAGATTTGGATTCGTATCCAATGCCACCTGTTTATGGGAAGCTTCTCCGGCTAAGACACTTACTTACAAGCGATATAGCTCACTTGGCGCGGAAAAAGGAATGGAAAAACTCCTGGATGTGACAAGGCAGAACATTGAAAATACCTTAAGGGTCCTTCAATATAACACGGCACACCAAATAGAAATATACCGGATGTCCAGTTCCATTGTTCCTTTAGCCACACATCCCGAAATAGAATGGGATTTCGTTACACCTTTAAAAAAAGAGTGGAAACAGCTTGGCGATTGGGCCACTGCACACAAGATGAGGATCAGCTTTCATCCCAATCAGTTTACGCTGTTTACCAGCCCTAAGCCCGAGATTACACAAAATGCCGTAAAAGATATGGAGTTCCATTATAAAATGCATGATGCAATGGGCATTGCGGACACCTCTTTCATAAATATCCATGTCGGTGGGGCCTATGGTGATAAAGAGTCCGCCCTTGTAAGGGTTCATGACAACCTTAAATCGCTGCCTATGCACGTCAAGGAAAGAATGACTTTTGAGAATGATGATAAAACCTATACAGCATCTGAAACCCTGAGCGTATGTAAGAGGGAAGGCATCCCACTTGTATTCGATTACCACCATCATCTAGCAAACCTTTCAGATGAGCCGCTAAACGAGCTGCTCACCGATGTGTTCACCACTTGGAGGCAAGCAGGAGCGGTACCAAAGATTCATATTTCATCCCCAAAATCGGCAGGTGAATTTCGCTCGCATGCAGATTATATTGATTTGGACTTCATCATGCCCCTTTTTAAAGTGCTTAAGGATCTTGGACAGGACGTCGATTTCATGATCGAAGCCAAGATGAAGGATCGGGCAATGTTGCAGCTGATTGAAGATATAGCTAAGGTTCGTGGTGTAAAAAGGGTGAGCGGCGGTGCCGTCGAGTGCTAATTAACCTAAAAAAAAGCGGCTTGTTTCGTTAGAAACAGCCGCTTTTTCCATTACATTTTTTCCGGTGCCGAAACCCCGATTATAGCTAATGCATTCTTTAAAGTAATTTGGACGGATTTGACCAGTCCTAAACGCGCCTTACTTCTTTCCATCTTTTCAACATCCAAAACCTTATCTGCATTGTAGAAACTGTGGAATGTAGAAGCCAGGTCGAATATATAATTCGTCATGCGGTGAGGCATCCGTTTTTCGGCTGCTTCCGCAATTGCCTGCGGAAAATCTCCTAATTTCTTCAAAAGCTCCACTTCTTTTTCAGTAGCTAGGGCAGAGAAATCAGTGACGCCTTCATAGCTGATCCCTTGTTCCACACCTTGGCGTAAAATGCTGGAAATCCGGGCATGGGCATACTGTGCATAATAAACCGGGTTTTCATTGGACTGCGATACCGCAAGATCCAAATCGAAATCCATGTGAGTATCCGCACTTCTCATCGCAAAGAAATAACGGGTTGCATCCAGACCTACTTCATCAATAAGGTCACGCATCGTAACTGCTTTACCGGTACGCTTACTCATCTTCATTTTCTCGCCATCCTTGTACAGGTGAACAAGCTGGATGATTTCCACTTCAAGCTGCTCGCGTTTGTACCCTAATGCTTCGATCGCCGCTTTCATACGCGGTATATAGCCGTGGTGGTCTGCACCCCAGATATTGATCAGCGTTTCAAAGCCGCGCTCCAATTTATTACGGTGATAGGCAATATCCGGTGTCAGATATGTGTAAGACCCATCCTGCTTAATAAGCACCCGGTCTTTATCATCGCCTAGTTCCGTAGAGCGGAACCATGTAGCCCCATCTTCCTCGTAAACATGGCCCCTGTCCCTCAACACTTTGAGTGCCTCATCAATTTTACCGTCTTGATATAGAGATGTTTCGGAGTACCATACATCGAATCCGACACGGAAATTACCCAAGTCCGTTTTCAGTTTTTCCATTTCATATTTCAAGCCGTACTCACGGAAAAATTCAAAACGTTCCTTTTCATCGGCATTTACATATTTATCTCCATATTCACTGGCAAGCGTCTTACCGATGCCAATGATATCTTCGCCATGATAACCGCCCTCCGGCATATCCTTTTCGAGGCCAAGTGCCTGGAAATAGCGGGCTTCTATGGAAATGGCCAAATTATTAATTTGGTTTCCTGCGTCATTGATATAGTATTCACGTGAAACATCATAACCTGCTTTAGAGAGGATATTACATAACGTATCACCTACTGCTGCACCACGGGCATGCCCAAGGTGAAGATCACCGGTCGGGTTCGCTGAAACGAACTCCACTTGGATTTTTTCGCCTTTACCAAAGTCACTTTCCCCATATGCTTCATCCACTTTCAAAATGACAGGGACCAATTCTGTCAAATAGGAATTATTCATGTAGAAGTTGATGAAACCAGGTCCTGCAATCTCGATTTTTTCGATGGATGCTTTTGAGTTGTCAAAGTTTTCGATGATTGCCTCTGCTATCATCTTTGGCGCTTTCTTTGCAATCTTCGTTAATTGCATGGCCATATTCGTGGAATAATCTCCGTGTGTCTTATCTCTCGGCAGTTCCAATACAACATTTGGAATCTGCTCTTCCGTTGCTAAACCAGCTTTAATGACCGCCGCTTTAATCTCTTCTTTCAGTTTTTCCTGTACCTCTTTTACTATATTCATGCGCTATGCTTCCTCCTTGTAGGAAATCGTCATCTCATATTGACCGGGTTCGCTTCCCTGCATATGTAACATATATTTAAGGACAAGTTTCCCTTGTTTGGTCTGTTCATCCCATTGATGATGTATCTTCTTCGCGGTCGTCCGTAATCCTAACCTGCCATATATACTTTCATAATGTCCATTTGTCGCTTCCTGCAGGCGGAAAAGCTGTCTCATTTTAATGGCGCCATTTCTAAGCAGGATCGTTTCATCCGGTTTGTGCTTAATGGTCGTTTGTGTTTGACCGGCTTCATTTTCCTCTTTATATTGCAAATATAAATCTGCACCTTTATACATTTTTGTACCAAATGTCACCAGCTCATACGTTTCCGTTTCTGAGCCGTGCATGATTTTTGTCTGTAAAGTCACTTTAATAGCATGCTTATCTATATCATGAAGAGTCAAAGCTACACTTCCTTCATCATGTCGTTCTTAACTTTATAAGTATAAATATTCTTCAAGGAAGTTTCAACTTGGAGCGGAAAATAAAGTGTAAATCCAAAAGTGTGAGGATAAACTGTCGAAATCATGTTGTTGCAATTCATTTGATTTTAACGCAATAATGACTCATTGGGGCGGAATTATTCAAAAAGGGTCCTTCAGATGTAAAATTCTTTTCCTGAATGGATAAAAAAAGACCATTCCCGCTAAAAAACGGGAACAGTCAAGTCTTCCATCATTAACCTTTTTGAACCCAACCTAGAATCATTTCGCGAATCAGCTTGCTAGCCGTGTTCGCAGTTTGCTCGGATGGATCATAAATCGGTGCCACTTCTACTAAATCGCAGCCGACTACATTAATCTCAGACCGTGCTATCTCATGAATCGAAGCCAAAAGCTCTTTGGAAGTGATGCCTCCACAATCTACGGTGCCTGTCCCTGGCGCATGCGCAGGATCAAGAACATCGATGTCGATCGTCACATATACAGGACGACCAGCTAACTGCGGCAGTACTTCTTTCAGAGGTTCAAGAACTTCAAATTTAGAGATGTGCATGCCATTTTCTTTTGCCCATTGGAATTCTTCCTTCAGACCGGAACGAATGCCGAAAGAGTATACATTTTTCGGGCCGATAAGTTCTGCGGATTTACGGATGATGGACGCATGGGAAAGCGGCTCTCCCTCATAATCCTCACGTAAATCTGTATGGGCATCCATATGGATGATGGCCATATCGGGATACTTTTTGAACATGGCTTTAATGACTGGCCATGTGACAAGATGTTCCCCTCCCATACCCATTGGGAACTTGCCTGCATCCAACAAGCTGTCGACAAATTTTTCAATCATATCGATACTGCGCTGCGGATTGCCGAATGGTAATGGAATATCCCCGGCATCAAAGAATTTAACTTCCTCTAATTCACGATCTAAATATGGACTGTACTCTTCCAAACCAATCGAAACTTCACGAATCCGGGTAGGGCCGAATCGAGAACCCGGACGGAAACTTACCGTCCAGTCCATCGGCATGCCGTATAGTACAGCTTCTGATTCCTCAAAAACAGGGTGGCTTTTAATGAATACATTGCCTGAATAGGCTTCATCGAATTTCATGGTCCATGCCTCCCTTATTTCACTAAATCTTGAACGAATTTAGGCAGTACGAAAGCTGCTTTATGAAGTTCTTTTGTATAATATTTCGTTTCTATTTCATGGAAACGGTCTTCAGTCACTTCTAATGGATTATATTTTTTCGACCCGATCGTGAACGCCCAAAGGCCGCTTGGATACGTCGGGATATTCGCTAAATACAGGCTGGTGATCGGGAATATTTCTTTCACATCACGTTGTACATCGCGAATTAAGTCCGCTTTAAACCAAGGGTTGTCGGATTGTGCCACAAAAATTCCGTCTTCTTTCAAAGCTTTGGAAATCCCGGCATAAAAACCTTTTGTGAATAAATTGACAGCAGGTCCGACAGGTTCAGTCGAGTCAACCATGATCACGTCATATTCATTTTCACTTTTGGCGATGTGCATGAAGCCATCCCCAACTTGTACGTCTACACGCGGATCTTCAAGCATGCCTGCAATCTCAGGCAGGAATTTCTTTGAGTATTCGATAACTTTCCCATCGATATCCACCAATGTAGCTTTTTTTACACTTGGGTGTTTTAGGATTTCACGGATAACTCCTCCGTCCCCTCCACCTACAACCAAAACGTTCTCTGGATTAGGATGGGTAAATAAAGGAACATGGGCTACCATTTCATGGTAAACGAACTCATCGCGCTGTGAAGTCATTACCATGTCATCCAGCAATAGCATATTGCCCCACTCTTCCGTTTCAATCATATCAAGCTTTTGAAACTCAGTTTGCTCCGTATGTAAAGTACGATTCACTTTCATCGTAATACCAAAATTCTCTGTTTGTTTTTCAGTAAACCAAATGCTCATTTATTAACGCTCCTTTTCCATTTCATATTGTCAGTCACCTTATAGGTTCCCCAAAATCGGTATAGTCATTAGCTAGAAAAATTATAGACGAATCTAGCAGAATTGCAAGATAAATTTCATAAATGCAGTTCTTATGTTTAAAATTTTCTTTTTTTTCCATAATAGTAATAGATACTAGATTCTTACCTGATAAGAGAGGTGAAAGCAATGGAATTGATTCCAAGCGAACGATTTAAAAGGACAACTAAATATGTACGGGCCTTCATCATCCTTGCCGCAATCGGGCTCACGATACTCTTTGTATTGCTTCTCTCTTTACTGATTTATGCAAAAATATTAGGTCCTCCCCCCTTGGTCGTGCCGCAGTCCACTCTCTATTATAGTGATGATGGAAATGTGATCGGTGAAACAGATAATGGCCAGAAACGTTATTGGGCCGGAATGGAGTCGATTTCGCCACAGCTCATCAAAGCGACTGTCGCCGTTGAGGACCGTCAGTTTTACACTCATAACGGATTTGATATAAAGCGGATCGGCGGTGCCATCCTTGCTGATATTAAGGCAATGTCCAAAGTCCAGGGTGCAAGCACCATTACCCAGCAGTATGCCAGGAACCTGTTTCTTGGGCATGACAAAACGTGGTCGCGTAAGTTTAATGAGGCCTTTTATACGATACGTTTAGAAATGAACTACTCCAAAAAGGAAATTCTAGAAGGCTATTTAAATACGATTTACTATGGCCACGGCGCATATGGAGCCCAAGCTGCAAGTCAATATTACTTTGGCAAGGATGCCAAGGATTTGACTCTTCCTGAAGCGAGCATGCTGGCTGGAATACCAAAAGGGCCGTCAAACTATTCACCATTGGATAACTTTGAAAAAGCGAAATCAAGGCAGAAAGTTGTCCTGCAAGCCATGAAAAACAAAAACTACATTTCAGGAAAAAATATCGCGGAAGCGTTGCGAACATCCCTTACATTAAAGGGAGAGCACGGAACGGTCACTAATAAGACCGCTCCCTATTTCCAAGATGCCGTCAAACAAGCTTTAAAGTCTCAGCTTCATTTGGATGACCGGACGATCGAGCTCGGCGGGCTTAGGGTCTATACCACACTGGACGAAACCCAGCAGGATGCTGCCGAAGAGGTTCTTTCCAATACCATACCCAAGTCTTCAGGCATTCAAGCCTCGATCGTGGCAATGAATCCGGATACCGGGGAGGTCCGTGCGCTGGTCGGCGGTAAAGATTATTCCGAGTCACCATTCAATCGGGCTACACAGGCCGTTCGCCAGCCTGGTTCAACCATGAAGCCATTGCTATACTATTCAGCGCTGGAGAACGGTTTCACACCGTCCACCACCTTAAAAAGCGAGACAACTACATTTTCTTTCGATGATGGTCACTCATCTTACACACCGCATAATTACAACCATCAATATGCGGAAGGCGAAATCACGATGGCCCAGGCCATTGCTCTTTCCGATAATATCTTCGCCGTAAAAACGCACTTGTTCCTTGGGGAACAGACATTGGTCGATACGGCGCATCGTTTCGGAATCACGGCCAAGATGGATGCGGTTCCTTCCCTGGCACTCGGTACGTCAGGTGTAAGGGCGATTGAAATGGTGAACGCATATAGCATTCTGGCTAACGGCGGCAAAAAGGTTAAACCCGTGTTTATCAAAAAGGTTGAAAATCAAAAAGGTGAAGTGATTTTTGATGAAAATGAGAAACCGGAACAGATTTTGGATGAGGACAAGGCATTTGTCATGACCCAGATGCTTACAGGTGTTTTCGATGAAACCTTAAATGGCTATACGAAAGTGACCGGCAGCACCATCAGTTCCCAGCTGACTCGCCCATATGCCGGCAAATCAGGCTCCACCCCGACGGATAGCTGGATGATTGGTTACACACCGGGGCTTGTTGCAGGAGTATGGACTGGATATGATCAAGGTAAAAAGATCGAGATCCCTGCTGAAAAAGGCTATGCAAAGAAAATCTGGGCTTCCTATATGGAGAAGGGCCTGCAAGGGAAACCGGCAAAAGCGTTTAAGGAAACCAAAAACGTAATCGGGGTAAACGTGAATCCCGTAAGCGGAAAATTGGCCACAAAGGATTGTCCTGTCTCAAGATTGACTTATTATGTTAAAGGCACCGAGCCTGTCGAATACTGTGCCGAGCACTTTAAGGGTGAGAATCCGAAACATGCCCCAAAAGAAGAAGAACATAAAAAGGCCCCGTGGTACAAAAAAGTCCTAAAACCTTGGGGATAACGAAAAACCCCCGAAGCCGGCAGCGGCTTCGGGGGTTTTTCTGTCCTAGTTCCACAGTGACTAAACTGCTGTCTTTAAGTTTACTGATTTTATCGCTTTCCTACAAGTGCATTTTTCACTAAACTTAACATTTCATCCATTAAACGAGATTCAAACCGTCAATGACTCCTTCAGCTGATCTGAAGAGCGCTCCCACATTCCTGCATCATGATTTTTCAGGAAGTCTGCAAGCACACGCTTTGATTTATCGTCCATGTCCTCGACGATGATTTTTCGTTTCAGCGACTTATCCATCCTGTTGACATGTTCCGGAAGCGACTTGTAACCGCGTCTAATTGACCTGTCGACCTTCATTTCACATGCTGTTACACCTGCATAGTGCGGACCGTTTTGAGTTGCTTCAATGGTCACCCAAACAAGCCAGTAAGGTTTAGCATTCGGGACTTCCTCTTTAGTTTTTAAAAACTTGATCCCTTTTTCCACTGCACTTCTGGCATGCATCGCGCCGATATCGACCTCTGCTTCACCTGCATCCACATCAATGATGACCGGAGAAATATTATCGAGCGTTAACACCCCTGCTCCATATCCGCCATGACCTTCTGTAGGGTCGTTTTTTATAATATTGAAGCCTACCTTTTTCTTTGGTTGTTCTTCCATGTTTGTATCCCCCTTTATCGTTTGTCATTCCTTATTATTGGTTAAAAAAACAAAAGTGAAAAAAATTGACTCAGGATGCCTCCCACAAATTTAATACCGGTATCCATAATCGGTCTAATTGTATAATCGCTCAGCGGTGTGATGATCAAAATCAAAAAAATCAGGGAGCCATATTGTTCATACTGGGTCATTTTTGCCCGCAAGTCCGCTGAAACAAGATCCTGTACGATCCTATAACCATCGAGCGGCGGCAGCGGTATCAGATTAAATACAAATAAAAGGACATTTAAATTTATGAGTATATTTAAGAAGGGCTCGACGAAAAACGGTAAATCAGGTCCAACGCCTGCTGCAAGCAATCCGTAAAAAATTAAAAAACCCAAAATTGCAACAATCAAATTACTGAACGGACCGGCAAAAGAGACGAGCACTCCTGCCAATTTTGGATTCTTGAAATGAAAACGATTAACCGGTACAGGTCTAGCCCAACCAAATCCGGCTATTAATATCAGCAATGTTCCGATCGGATCCAAATGAGAAATCGGATTCAATGTGACTCTTCCTTCATTCTTTGCAGTCGGGTCACCGAACTTATAGGCCACATAAGCATGGGAAAATTCATGAACCGTAAATGCGATTAACAGTGACACAATGACATATGGAAGTTCTTCCAACCTATAAGCCAAAAACTGTTCTATTTGATCAAAGAATTCCATCGATAGCTTCTCCCCCATTGTTTATTACCGTTAGTATACATCAAAAGTCCAAGAAGTGAAAAAACTCTGACTTCCGTGTCTTGCAATTCTTTTTCCATTGTGAAACACTACAAGATAAGAGAGGAAGGGGGGAAAAGAGATGCCATATGTAACAGTCAAAATGCTTGAAGGCCGTACAGACGAACAAAAAAAGGCTTTAGTCGAAAAGGTGACTGCAGCCGTTACGGAAACAACTGGCGCACCAGCTGAAGCCGTGACGATTTTCATTGAAGAAATGTCAAAAAATCATTTAGCAGTAGCCGGTGTCCGTAAAAGCGATTTATAAGATTTACATAATGGGGAAAAGCTAAGCCATCAATTCGGCTTAGCTTTTGTTTTTAACTGCTCAATATATTCATATGCCTCATCAATTTCTTCAAGCGTATATTTTTGTTTGCTTTTCAGCGTGAAAATTTTCTCGGTGACTTCCTCTTTTTCAAGCGTGTCGAAGTATAACACCGTTGAAACCAGCTCCAAAAACCGGGCATTCTGTTCGTTCATATCCAGTAGGCATGCCTCGAGTGCCGGCATCTCCACTTCCTGAATGGATAGGAAATCCTGGCCGGCATCCGTTATCGAATAACAATATTGATAATAGCCTGCTTTTTTTTCCCTCACTTCATTCAAGTAACCCATCTCGCAGAGCTCTTCAATCCGTAAGGTCAACTCCTCCGAATACGGTCCATAAAAGTGAAACTGGAACTTTTCATGAAATGGGAAGGACAGCTTTTTTGCGATATAAACGATTTTTTGTAATTTTTTCCGACCCGAGATTTCACCTGCAGTAGAAATTGCATTGATTATGTTTGCATGATCCTTAAACAAGGCTCGTCACTCCTCACCAAAAATGTACCACTTTAATCCGATAGCTCTAAAAGCTTGCGAATCTGTTTTTTTATATTTTTCTTCGTAGATTCATCACGCAATAAATCCGCTGGATAATACAACTTATGATCCGTTCTTCTTTTCCCTGAAATTGCATCGACAATTTCGGATTCACGCGATAATTCACGAATTTCGCCATTATTTTTCAGCAAGTGAATCGGCAGTCTCTCCTCTTCCTCACCTGGCCGGTAAAAATCATACGGCAGATCTGAAGAAGAATCGACGACAAGATAATAATCCGGATCGATGCCTGCCTTCTTGAATAGCGTCCTTAATTCCATCAACCTGTTCATTTGACTGTTCGATGGATGGAATTCAACATATTTAAATAATTTACGGTTAACGAAGCGAGTGCATAAATCTTTTAAAATCGCATCGTTCTCCTCTTCCCATGCTTCGAAATAATAGAGCATCACCGCTTCATCCATTTTCAAGTAGTCATTTAAAGTCACTTCTCCCTTGAACAATGAATAAAAATGGTGCGGTTCTTGAGCAAACTCATAACCGGATTCATATAAATGTTTCGCCCTATGCAGAATCTTGGTAAGTATGACCTCCGCACTTCTCGTAACTGGATGGAAATAAACCTGCCAGTACATTTGGTAACGACTCATGATATAATCCTCAACCGCATGCATCCCGCTTTGCTTTATGACGGCATGTTCTTCCCTTGGCCTCATTACACGCAAAAGCCTTTCCATATCGAAATGTCCATAACTAACGCCAGTGAAGTAAGCATCACGCTGTAAATAATCCATTCTATCAGCATCGATCTGACTTGAAATCAAGCTGACTACTAATTTGCCTTTATAGGTTTTCGCTATGACTTCTGCCACTTTTTTAGGAAAATCACGTCCAACTCTAAGGAGGATCTTATTCACTTCCGTATCGCCGAGGATTATTTGCCGTGTGAATTGCTCATGATCCAGGTCAAACACTTTTTCAAAAGAATGAGAGAAAGGACCATGACCCAAATCATGCAGCAGTGCTGCGCACAAGGATAGTAGCCGTTCCTCGGGTTTCCATTCCGGTCTGCCCTCGAAAACATCATCCACGATTCTCCGGACAATCTCATATACTCCAAGCGAATGGCTAAGCCGGCTATGTTCCGCACCATGAAAGGTCAAATAAGTCGTCCCCAGCTGTTTGATCCTTCTAAGACGCTGGAATTCCTTCGTCCCTATTAAATCCCATATGACCCGGTCACGAACATGTATATATCGGTGCACCGGGTCCTTGAATACTTTTTCTTCTTGTAATTTTTCGCCGGAATATTCCATGAACTACCCTCTTTTTCATAATCTCGATGCACTCATTATAGCGTGTTTTGACAAAAAACCCTAACATCCACCTTGCTAGTAAGAGGGGTCCTTTTGTAAGAAAACGGAAGTTTCGGTCTGATTTTGTCTTGAAAATAAGAAAATAAAAAATCACCGCAGTGTGTTGAATCTGGGTGATGATTACTTGTTCCATTTATCATAAGCAAACAATCCACTCTACCTATATATCATGGATCCTACTTTAGTTTTTTATTGATTTTATCTAGTAACTCGTCTTCTGTCGGTGCAGCAACTGGACGGTTATTGACAAAGGCAAAAGACTTCTTTCTGCCAGGACCGCAATAGGATTGACAGCCCACTTCAATTTTCGCGTCGGGATCAAGCTTTTCAAGACGCGGGATCAATGTTTTAATGTTTACCGCCAAGCAGTCATCGCACACTCTGAATTCATTGGACATCCTCCGGTCACCATCCTTTCCATGACAAACTATTTTTCATCCATTTATATGACTAAAGGGTATTTTACCGCTTCTACTTATGAATATCAAGAGGGCTTGAACATGTGAAAAGGAAAGGGCAGCCGCTGTAAAAGGATGTAATTAATCAAAAAACTAGTATCCTTTTAACCTTTTTGTATAAAAAATCCAGATTTTGTCCAAAATGCTAGTAGAACACTCCATAAATCACTGCCACACGATATTTTATATAGTTATTTATTTTAAAAGTTACCAGAAAGGGAGTATGTAGAAATGAAGGTTCGTCAAGACGCCTGGACAGAAGAAGATGATTTGCTTTTGGCTGAAACGGTATTGCGCCATGTGCGGGAAGGCAGCACTCAGCTTAATGCTTTTGAAGAGGTAGGAGATAAGTTGAATCGCACCTCTGCAGCATGCGGATTCCGCTGGAATGCAGTTGTCCGCCATAATTATGATAAGGCGCTTTCCCTAGCCAAGAAACAGCGTAAGCAGCGGCAAAGGATCCTTGGAAAAGATCAAGGAGGGAAAAAACGGCTTCTTTATACACCGCCGTCCCCAACGATTTCCGACATAATGGTTCCCCATGTACAAGAAGAGGAACTAGAGTTGAAGTCCGAAGTCGATACTACCAATTATGAAGCAGCAGAGGAATTCGTCGTGGCTGAAGCCCTCGCTCCTATGACACAGCAAACACCAGTGACTTTGGAAACGGCCATGAGCCTTGATGCCGTCATCGCCTATTTGGAATCTATGAACGGCCGCATGCTTCAAGCTGAAGTATTAAAAACCGAAAATGAAAGATTGAAGCTTGAAATTAAAGGGCTGAAAAAGCGAAACGAAGATTTGGAGAATAAAATCAGCCACCTGGAACAAAACAGCGGCTTGATGCAGGAAGATTATGAAACTTTGATGAATATCATGAATCGAGCAAGAAAGCTGGTCTTGTTAGAGGAAGAGGAACGTCCGGCAACGAAGTTCAAGATGGACCGGAATGGCAATTTGGAAAAAATGGCCGAGTAATAAGATAATGTGGGGTTCAGTTATAATAGATCAACCACATGCCAAAGGCCGTTTCACCCATGTTTATCTTAAAAAAGGGAGCCGACAAGGCTCTTTTTTTCATTGTTTCAAGAAAGAATCAATAATATCTCCGCCTATCATACAGGCCTTTTAAAGTTTCAGTGAATGCTAAAGTCGTATTTAATGAAAAAGCCGTTCCTGAATTACCGGAACGGCTTCTTTCATATCAATCCTTTAATGCATCGAATACTTTATCATTGCGTTCCATCACTCTTGTCAAGTATGCCTCATACATCGGCCATTCCTGAACGGAAAGAGTGTCAGAGAATATCCTTTCGCTATGTTCCTTCAATACATGCAGGAATCTGAGCATAACGTCCTGAACACTCAATTGCACGCCCAACAATTCCGTTAGGGACGCCATTACCGAAGGGACGATATCGGGATAAGCGAATTTGGTTTCTTCATTTCCTTTAGCTGCATCATAAAAACCCTTCACGAGACTGGCACGTTCAGCCCCGCTTCCATTGACACACAAATAGATTTGCACCGCTACGCCATTGCGAATCCTGCGTTGGGATATACCGGCAAACTTTTGCCCATTTATACTTAAATCATAACTTCCAGGACAATAGGAACCGACGATTTCCCTTGCCTCCATCGTGACCGGGAAATCGGCAAACATCAATTGGACAAGCTCCCACATCGCATCATATCCACGATTGATTTCAATTTTCTGCTCGTTTTCAGGAAAAATGAGCGACAAATTAAGGACACCCTCATCCAGCACGACTGCCAGCCCTCCGGAATTCCTCACGATGGCCTGAAAACCATGTTCTTCTAAATGATCCAAACCCTTTTTAAGAAAAGGCAACTTCGTATCCTGTATACCCATGACGATGGTTCGATGATGTACCCACGCCCTGGCTACGGCCGCTGAATTACCTGCCCCTACAGAAGCACAAAATGTATCATCCATCGCAAAGGACTCCAGAGCTGGAAACTGAGGTCCAACGGAAGACTGATCAATAATCCTCCACTCTTGCTGCATTAATAATGAATCTGTTTCACTCATACGAATCTCCCTCTACATTTAATCCTCAAGCTGCCTATTGATACTGCGCCACAAATCCCTGTGCCGCTGTAATGACAGCCAGTTTATATACATCCTCTTCACTGCATCCCCTCGAAAGGTCATTCACCGGACGGTTCAGCCCCTGTAGGATCGGACCGACCGCTTCGAAGCCACCCAAGCGCTGTACCATCTTATAGCTAATGTTCCCTGCTTCGAGACTTGGGAAAATAAAAACATTCGCATCCCCCTGAATAAGGGAATCCGGCGCTTTTTTTCTTGCTACCGAAGGAACGAAAGCCGCGTCAAACTGAAATTCCCCATCAAGAATTACTTCAGGGTCCATTTCTTTTGCCAAATCGACAGCATCAGCCACTTTTAAGGTTTCGGGGGATGTTGCCGACCCCTTCGTCGAAAAGCTCAGCATTGCCACACGCGGTTCGATATCGAACATTAGTGCAGTCTTCGCACTTTCTATAGCAATTTCAGCCAGGTCTTGGGAATTGGGGTTTATATTGATCGCACAATCCGCGAACACATATTTTTCTTCATCCCGGACCATGATGAATACTCCCGATGTTTTTTGGACGCCTGGCTTTGTTTTTATGATCCTTAAGGCGGGACGAACCGTATCGGCAGTCGAATGCGTTGCACCACTCACCATTCCATGTGCCTGTTTCATATGGACGAGCATGGTTCCAAAGTAGTTCTCATCCATTAAGATTTCACGTGCTTGTACCTCGGTCGCTTTACCCTCACGGACCTTCACGAACGCTTCAACCATTTCGTCCATCATGATATAATTCTTCGGATCATATATTTCGATTGCATCAAGGGAGATTTTCATATCTTTTGCCTTCTCTTGAATCGACCCGATATCCCCGATCAATACCGGTGTCACCAGTTTAGCTTTGGCAAGCCTTGCTGCCGCTCCCAAAATCCGTTCATCCAGCCCTTCTGGAAAAACGATCTTTAAATTATGCCCCATAACTTTCGCTTCCAATATTTCAAATAAATCACCCATTGGCTCTTCCTCCTTTTTTAGATACGTTTTCCCTATTTCCTTCTATATTTAACCATCCGGTGAAAATCCATAGTCGTCTTCTTTTAAGAATACTCTAGCAGCCAGGTAATTTCCAGCCACTTTGGTCCCCTGCCAATCCGCAAATTTGAAAATTGTTTGAACACCGAAAAACAGTGATGGTGTTTGCGGGTTGATATAAATTTCCTTATACTGAAACTATGTTATATTAAAGTTATAATAAGACTTAGGAGTGATCGTAATGAGTGAAGCAGCACAAACACTGGACGGCTGGTATTGTTTACATGATTTCCGTCTGATCGACTGGGCTTCTTGGAAAACGTTATCAAGCGACGAACGCCAATTGGCCATCTCAGAATTCCAAGGTTTAGTGGATAAATGGAATATGACACAAAGCGACAATGAAGGCAGCCATGCCCTATATTCCATCGTTGGTCAGAAAGCGGACTTCATGCTTATGTTTGCCCGCCCAACCATGGAGGAATTGAATGCAATTGAAAACGAATTCAACAAAACGAAGCTTGCGGAATATACAGTTCCTGCTTATTCATACGTTTCCGTCGTGGAATTAAGCAATTACTTAGCTGGAGGAGATGGTGAGGACCCTTACCAGAACCCTCATGTCCGTTCAAGACTTTATCCGATACTTCCAAAAGCGAAACATGTGTGCTTCTATCCAATGGACAAGCGTCGTGATGGCGATGATAACTGGTATATGCTTTCCATGGAAGAGCGCAAAGGCTTAATGCGTTCCCACGGCTTGATTGGCCGCAGTTATGCCGGTAAAGTGAAACAAATCATTTCGGGTTCTGTCGGTTTTGACGATTATGAATGGGGCGTTACACTATTCGCAGATGATGTCCTTCAATTTAAAAAATTAATCTATGAAATGCGTTTTGATGAAGTGAGTGCACGTTACGCTGCATTTGGTTCTTTCTTTGTAGGCAATATCCTGCCGGAAGAAAACGTACCTTCATTCCTATACGTATAAGACGATGGGCTTCCGGTTTCCGGAAGCTTTTTTTGCGTCCCCTCCTTTTTATTTTTCCCAAGCTATGGAATAAATCCAATCCACATCCCATACATTTTCAATAGTGATGAATTTATTTTTTCACAGTCCCATTCAGCTTCAGGAAAATTGATCAAGGCAATTCCTGACTCCAGCGAGGTGAAGGAACGTTACTTCTATTCATTGGCCGCAAAAGGGTATGGTTTATATCATTAACGGCAGCCGTTATGTATCGCTTAACTTTCATTGTGGTTTTTTAAGCCACCCGGGGATTGTCCAGAAAACATATACAATACTACCGGTCGCTATAAATCTCACAGTTTCTCCCAGTCCACACTCTTGGATTGTCCAAATTCCACAGCATCAACTAAACCTTGAATTTAGGAGGGAATGCAATGTCACAAAATAATCCTTATGGTAACTACCCGTACGGGGGAAGCCCCTATTACCCCTATGAGAATAATGAGCCTGAACTAAGGCAGCAGAATCCTAACCCGCAACAAGGTTACCCACAGCAAGGATACCAACAACCATCATACCAGCCACAACAGCCCACTATGGCAGGCACGCCACAACCAGTGCCGATGCAGGTGAGTCCAGCCACTTCCGGACCACAGATACCCGGCATGCTTCCGGTCGAACAGTCGTACATCGAGAACATCTTGCGTTTGAATAAAGGGAAATTGGCCACTGTTTATACAACGTTTGAAAACAACAAGGAATGGAATGCCAAGATCTTCAAAGGAATCATCGAGGCTGCAGGACGCGATCACTTAATCATAAGCGATCCTCAAACGGGAAAACGATACTTAATCCCGATGGTATACTTAGATTATATATCGTTTGATGAAGAAATCGAATATGAATATCCATTTGGAGGCGCTGGGCTTACCACCTATTCGCCAAGGTGATTAAAATCCAATAAAGAAGAGCCTCAGAATCTATTTGATTTTGAGGCTCTTCTTATATTGGAATGACTTTTTTCTTTACAAGTATTTATATGCAGCAATGATCATTAAGACCCAAGCAACCAAGAATGAAACCCCGCCAAGCGGTGTGATGGCACCAAGGACTTTGATTTGCGTAACGCTTAGAACGAATAGGCTTCCGGAAAACAGGATAATTCCTATTAGCATAAGCCAGCCGGACCAGTTGATCAGCGGACTTGAAATCTTCCCAGCCAATATTCCAATTACCAATAAACCCACCGCATGGAACATTTGATATTGAACAGCGGTTTGCCAGGTTTCTAAATATTTATCAGGAATTTTCCCTTCCAGTCCGTGTGCACCGAATGCACCTAGTGCCACAGCAATAAACCCATTCAATGCACCTAAAATGATGAACAGTTTCAATTATTTCGCTCCCCTTCCCTAATTTAAAAATCGAACAAGGACTCCCCATTGGCCTCATCCATTTTAACCGGTTCTACATTCGGTGTAGCCGACATAACGGGCTGGGTCAATGTGATTGGCTTCGGTATGCTGATGTTCGCTGCTTTTTCATCCACCATTACTTCACAAAGGGACTTAATGGCGATTACATACCCCTGCACCTTATCCTCTGAATTTGCCTGTTTCGCTTTTAAAACAAGCTCTTCAATTTTATCCAACATTTGTCTTGATGAAATATCCAACTTTACCACCTCGTCTATATACAGGTCAAAACTATCATAACTAGCATAGCAAAAATCAGAGAAGAAAACACCTTGCATATTTCCTACCTCTTAATTGGCTTGGCCTGAAATTTCATGCATGGCTGTCCTGAAGAATGAAAGACATCAAGAGAAGGCTGGTTTGATGTTTTAAATTGAAAAGCACGGCAGCCCTTTGGAAAACTGGGATCCCAAGTTATATAGAAATGACGGCACGCCATACAATTCACCCGTTTCGTTTTCTTGCCCATATCATCGGTTCGAGATTTTCCAATCAATTGGGGATTCCCCCATTTCCATCAGCAATTGATTTGTTGTGGAAAAAGGTTTGGTGCCAAAGAAACCACGGGAAGCCGACAGCGGACTTGGATGTACGGACTTAATGATTTTATGACGGGTCTCATCAATCAAAGGGATTTTGGTTTGTGCAGGTTTCCCCCACAGGATGAATACAACAGGTTTCGGACGGTCATTCAATAGGCGAATAACTTGATTCGTAAAGATTTCCCATCCTTTTCCGCGGTGTGAGTTTGCCTCTCCCTCACGAACAGTCATGACGGTATTCAATAGAAGCACTCCCTGTTTTGCCCATTCGACTAGGTAACCATTATTCGGAACCTCATAGCCTAGATCGGTGTGTAACTCTTTAAAAATATTTCTTAAAGAAGGTGGGATGCGAACCTCCGGCTTAACTGAAAAACTAAGGCCATGCGCTTGACCAGGGCCATGGTAAGGGTCCTGTCCAAGGATGACAACCTTTACTTCTTCATAAGGAGTATAGTGAAGTGCATTGAAAATATCGTCCTGATCGGGATGAACGACTTGCTGACTGTACTCTTGCTTTATGAATTCCCTTAGCTCCTGGTAATATTCTTTTTTGAATTCCTCTTTCAATAGAGGCCACCAATCATTTGTTAATAACTGCTTTGCCATCTGCCACAGCACCTCTCCACTTTTTGAAACTACATTATATCAAACTACATCGCCTTGTCTTTTTCCATAGATTACGATTTATGTTTCTATATACCCCAAAAGTGGGAAAGTAGAAAGTTAGCAAGCAATTTAACCATGTTGGAGGATTCCCTATGAAAAAATGGTACAAAAGAAAACGATTTTATCTGCTTGTCAGCATTTTGATCGTCATTGCACTCGTAATCGTCTATAACAGCTACAAGCCTCTCCCCGATGGTATTTCCTATGAAGGAAAGGTTCACCATGTCAAGGATATCGATTTCATCTATGACCTTTCCTATCACGATGAACAAGGGGATATGCAACATGAGCAGCGAATTTTCCGAACCATAAATCAAGCCATAGAAGAGGCTGATTCTTATATCGTAATCGACATGTTTTTGTTTAATGCTTTTTATGATGAAAAGATAAACTTCCCGAAGCTAACCGAGACTCTGAAGGATAATCTGGTTGAACAAAAGAAAAAGAAACCTGGCCTCCAGGTTATTTTCATTACTGATGAAGTGAATACTTCCTATAATGCCTACCAGCTAGAGGCATTGGAAACGATGAAGAAAAATGGCATTGATGTCATTGTTACCAACTTAGACCGCCTCCGGGATCCTAATCCTCTCTATTCAGGTGTATATCGGACCTTTTTCCAATGGTTCGGTGAAAGCGGGAAAGGCTGGATTGTGAATCCAATGGCAAAAAGCGCTCCAAAGGTCACCTTGCGTTCTTATCTTAGACTGATGAATATCAAAGCCAATCACAGAAAAGTGGTCGCTACTGAAAAAACGGCCATCATCTCATCTGCCAATCCTCATGACGCAAGTGGATTCCATTCCAATATTGCGTTCCAGATGGATGGGAATATCATCGGAGATTTTGTTAAAGCCGAAGAAGCCGCTTCGAAATTCTCGGGAGGACCGAAGTCATTTCCTGAGTTCAAAGGGACATCAGCAGATAAAGGACCTATATCCGTACAATTGCTAACGGAAGGAAAAATTAATAAACATGTCCTTAAGTCAATAAGGGATACAGAAAAAGGGGACAAGATCCATCTTGCCATGTTTTACATTGCAGATCGCGAGGTTGTCGAGTCGCTAACGGATGCAGCTAAACGCGGTGTGAAGATTCAAATGATATTGGATCCGAATCAAAACGCGTTCGGAAGTGAAAAAATCGGACTTCCTAATCTTCCAGTTGCCGCTGAATTCGATAAACTGGGGGATGATAACATCTCGATCCGCTGGTATAAAACAGAAAAAGAACAGTTCCATACAAAGCTGATGATGATCAAAAAGCCTAAAGAAACGATTGTTCTTGGTGGATCGGCTAATTACACTTCACGCAATCTAGATGACTATAATCTTGAAGCTAATATTGAAATCCATGCTCCAAATGATGCGGACGTTTCTAATGATGTAGAAAACTATTTTCAAAGACTTTGGACAAATCAAGATGGAACATACACTGTAGATTATAGTGAATATCAAAAGAAACTACCTGTTTTCAAATATTTGACCTATCGCATTCAAAAGGTGTTCCGCTTCACCACTTACTAAATTATTTCGGTAAATGATGTTTATCGATGCCCAAACAAGGTTATATACTACTATAGCCAATCAACAACCACGATAAGCAAGATTCCATTTACCTATTTTCAAGGGAATCTTACACTAAAATTCAAGGAGGAGTTTATATGTATCAAGTACACGTAGTAGAAAACGGTTTACAAGCAAAGGAAAAAATCGATCAATTAGTTACTTCAGGATATACGAAGGACGATGTATATTTGTTTGCCCATGATAAAACGCGTTCGAAGCACCTCACTGAGAATACAAATACGGAAGATGTAGGCATGAAGGAACAAGGCTTCCTTGATACGGTTGGAAATCTCTTTAAATCACGTGGAGACGAACTTCGTAATCGAATGAGCAATCTTGGTCTTACGGATATGGAAGCAGAACGATACGAGGAAGTACTTGACGAAGGGAAAGTCGTCATCGTTGCTTCCAAACAAGATAATAAAGACGGGGTTACACACTAATACCCGATAACCATTACCCTATATGGATTCATAAAAAAGCGAGGCTCCTTAACCGGCAGCCTCGTTTTTTATATTCATTATCCCAGGATGCTTTGGTACGTGGCCTTTGCATGGACCATGTCCTTAGTACCGTGAATCAACGCCCGGCCATCCTTGAAAATGACGATACGCTCCCCAGCTTTTTCACAAGAGAGAAGAAATGGATTGAATTTCACCAAATAGCCGCTGCCGTCCAGATCTTTGGCTAGTTTCTCGAGTTGCAGTTCCAAAGGATTTGGCGGTCTTACCTGTACAGTATCCCTCCCGCAAAGAACAGCCGTTTTCGTTGCATTTTCCTGTGTTAAAAAGGGGTATGTCCTCTGCTCTCCGCATGAGAGACAATCTTTCTTTTTCGCTTTTGTCAATTTAACGGTTTGGTATTGATTTCTCCACAGATCAAAAGAAACAAGTGCAAGCCGTACCGATTCCCAATCTTCAACAAGGATTTTCAAAGCTTCGGCAGTTTGGTGTGCCACTACCATCGTTACAGCCGGTGATATGATTCCTCCTGTGTCACAGGTCATTCCTTGAATGGGGATTGCTTTAAGCAAACAGTGCAAACATGGAGTCTGTCCGGGAAGGATCGTCAAAGTCATGCCAACACTCCCCACACATGCCCCATAAATCCACGGTATATGAAGCTTTTGTGATAAATCATTAATGATCATCCGTGTCTCAAAGTTATCGGTTGCATCCAATATCAAATCAACATCACCAAGCAGATGTTCGAGGTTCTGGGCAGTTGCGTCCATGATGATGGCATTCACTTCAACTTCATGATTGATATCAAATAAATGACGCTTTGCCGCTTCTGCTTTTGGCAGTTTCTCCTCGACATCCCGTTCCGTATACAATTGTTGGCGCTGTAAATTACTGGTCTCGACATAATCCCTGTCGACAATGGTAAGCTTCCCTACTCCTGCCCGAGTAAGGGCCTCGGCATTAGCAGATCCCAAAGCCCCTGCACCAAGAAGCAAGACATGCTTCTTCATAATTTTCAATTGGCCCCCTTCACCAATGGGGGCGAATAAAGTCTGCCTTGAATATCGCTCTTTCACCGTGAACCCTCCCTTCCGAATGCTTTAGCCCCCACTTACTGGTGGAATGAAAGCAACTGTATCTCCATCAGATAGAAGCGTGTCATCATCGGCAAATTCTTCATTGACCGCCGTCATCACGGTTTCTAGACCTTCCAATTGAAAATCCACCTTCATTTTTCCTTTTAGCTCCGCCACACTCATTCCATTTCCTTCTATAGAAAGGGTCTCTTTGCCTAGCTCATCTTTCAATTGGGCAAATAAAAGTACATTAATCATCAATATCCCCCTCTTCCGGTTTCCCCGATGGATATGGAACGGTTTCCAACTGGTTTCCTACCCATGTCTCCCCATCTTCCCAGTGTTCTTTTTTCCAGATCGGGACGATTTCTTTAATTCTTTCAATCGCATACCTATTCGCCTCATATGCATCATTTCGATGTGGCGTACTAACGGCAATAACCACTGCGATATCCGTGATTTCAAGTTTACCTACACGATGGGTGATCGCCGTTTCTGCATCAGGCCAACGTTCCTTGATCTCAGATCCGATTTGCTCCAATTTCTTGATGGCCATCGGTTCATACGCTTCGTAAATTAAGAAGAGAGTCTTTTTTCCTTTCGTCATTTCCCTCACTGTACCAATAAAGGTCGTGACGGCACCTGCATTCCGCTTGACTACTTTATCAAACACTTCCTGGATGACAATCGGCTCTTTTGAAATATTATAATTCATGTCTACCATCCTTTATATATAATTCAGTTTGATCAATATAACCTGCCTCTTGATAATCTTCCATCGTATTCATATTGAAAAAAAGATATTGAAAATGTTCAGGATTCTCGCAATATAACTTAAAGTCGGTTTCTTTCATGACTTTCACCGAAATCTTTTCCAAAAATAGACTCATTTTTAATTCATGTTTTAATAAACACTCCGTCAGTACAGGAAGACACCTTTTATGGTAAACAGCAAAAAGCGGCTGGAGCCTGCCATTTATTTCTGGAACGACAGCATCGAATTCAGGTTCATAATGGGAAATGATATCCTTTATGGCATCTGCACTCACAAACGGCATATCACAGGCTGCAAGGAATTGAAGCTCCGTTTTCGATGAGGTCAACCCTGCATGCAATCCGCCAAGTGGTCCTTGACCTTTATGTAAATCCGGAATTAGCGGAAGTTGCAGAAAATGATATTCTTCAAATGTATTCGTAATGACCATGATGTTTTCTGACACCTTTTTCAATTCGGATGCCACTCTTGAAATGTTCACAACGCCGCCTATGGTCAACAGGGCCTTATTCACTCCCATACGGCTTGATTTCCCACCAGCTAAAAGCAACATTGTCCATTCCACAAGAATCCCCCTCCTCTTTTTGGGTTTAATCCAGCATCGAACGGTAAAGCTATACTAAATGTGTCCACTATATTTAAATATTATTTTAAATCAACTTTGAAAATAATGACACCTTCTCAAACTTTGCTTTATATTTCAAAAGATGGAAAGTAGGGTCCAAAGCAAAAAAAGCAGGCTACCCGTCCATCCGATTTCCTGAATTCCAGGTCCGAAAAATGACTTATGCGAGGCCATTGCACTTCTTTCTCTAAGACACTCATATTAGGGTGAAAACTAAGTTTTACATAAAAGAAATTTTGGTATATTCTAAAAATAGGATATTAACTGGTATGCTGATAATATCGATATCTAATTCTCCTGAGGAGGTCACATAATGACTATGAAAAGAGCTATGACAGTTGCCGGATCTGATTCGAGCGGCGGCGCGGGTCTTCAAGCAGATTTAAAGACATTCCAAGAATTCGGGGTTTACGGTATGTCCGCTTTAACGACAATCGTGACGATGGATCCGAAGAATGGCTGGTCCCATAATGTATTCCCTACACCGGTCGAAGTTTTGGAAGCCCAAATCGAAACGATTTTATCAATCGGCATTGATGCAATGAAAACGGGAATGCTTGGATCAGTGGAAATCATTGAACTTGTTGCCCGTAAAATAGACGAGTTGAAGCTGGACAAAGTCGTAATCGATCCAGTTATGGTATGTAAAGGTGAAGATGAAGTATTGCACCCTGAAACGGCTGTAGCTCTGCGTGAACTGCTTGTTCCACGTGCAACTGTAGTCACGCCAAACCTGTTCGAGGCCGCTCAGTTAGCGGGAACTGCGCCTATCAAGACGATTGATGACATGAGGGCTGCAGCTGAAAAGATTCATGAACTTGGTGCAAAATATGTCTTGATCAAAGGCGGTAATAAGCTGGATCTTGATAAAGCCATCGACCTTTTATATGATGGAAAAGAATTTGAAATCCTTGAATCAGAAAAAATCGAAACGACCAATACACATGGTGCGGGCTGTTCTTCTTCCGCAGCTATTGCAGCTCAATTGGCTGAAGGGAAAAGCCCGCGTGAGGCTATCCTCATTGCTAAAGACTTCATTACCGAGGCCGTTCGCCATTCTTGGAAGATGAATGACTATGTTGGACCTGTCAATCATGGTGCATACCATAAATATGGAATTGCGGAAAAAACACAAAAATAAAACATCAAGTTTAATGGCTGCTCAAATTCATCGAGCGGCCTTTTTCGCTTTTTTTGCTTTTATTTAGTAAAATAGAAAGAAGGAAAAGCTTATCTAGCCGCCCAGTTAAGGAGGAAATTATAGAATGAAACCTATAGACCGTACAGAGGTGCAAAATGCCATTGATTCTTTCGCCGGACAAGATGTATATCTTCACCTTGAAACGACAAATGGCGCCTATGCCACTCATGTAGATGAAGCTTTCTTTTCGGCAGGTGCTTATATTCGTAATGCTTTTATACAGTATGAACATGGGAAGATAGTTGGGGATGGACCCTACCGCATCGGCTTGAAGCTCAATATTGGCTGGGTATATGCAGAAGGCGTTAACCACTTCGAATTGGATGAACAGGGGAGATTGCTATTGGCAGGCCTTGATTTTTCCGGAAAGCTTGCTGTCTCCATGCAGCTCAGTCCCACTCCCTTTGAATGATGACAACTTGCTTGATATATATCATATAGTTCCGATGAAAACTCCCATTCACCGATAACCATACTCACTGTAAGTAGAACGGAAGGAGAAATATACCTTGGAAAAAGAACGCCATGTATTAGTTATATTCCCACATCCCGATGATGAAGCCTTCTCGGTCTCCGGAACTCTTGCCCTTCATAGAGAAGCGGGCACTCCTGTCACCTATTTATGCTTAACTTTAGGAGAAATGGGACGTAATTTAGGAAACCCTCCATTTGCAACAAGGGAATCGCTCCCTAAAATTCGTAAAAAGGAATTAATCGATGCAGCAAATGCGATTGGCATCCAAGATTTACGCATGCTTGGATTGCGCGATAAGACGATTGAATTCGAAGATGATGAAAAGCTGACATCATTATTTACCGATGCCATCAATGAATTGAATCCTTCATTGATCATTACGTTTTACCCAGGATACAGTGTCCATCCAGACCATGAAGCGACGGCACGGGCTGTGGTTCGAGCCGTGGAAAGAATGGAAGAGAAAGAGAGACCTAAACTTCATTGTGTCGCCTTCTCAAATAACTGCATTGACGAATTGGGACAGCCTGACATCATCCAGGATATCTCTGCCGTCGAAGAAAAAAAGGTAGCTGCATTCACTGCCCACCGTTCGCAAACACAGGCAATGGTGATCGATTGGAAAGAGAAATTCGAAAATCAGGATGCGGATTTTCTAGACTGGATTCGCAAAGAACGATTATGGACCTATAAATTTTAAAGAAACCGCCAATAGGCGGTTTTTTTGTTTTGGCATAAAAAAAACGCCTGTGGATTACAGGCGGAGAAAAGGGGGATATTTTGGAAAATCAATCATAATATTAGCATCCCCAAATTTTTTCATTTTATACAATCATATTCAAAAAATTAGGCAGACAAGCGTTCCTCATGCTGCATTTTCGTTCTTGCCGAGGCTTTTTTTCCATGTGCCAAGAAATAAATGCCAATAAGTACGAATGCAAAGATCGACATTCCTATGAATAACCCTTTGAACCCTGTAAATGGAATAAGGAATCCCAATAGGAATGGGCCAACACCAATACCGAAGTCATACATTGTAAAAAATGTGGATGTGGCTAATCCCATCCGATTTGATGGGGCTTCCTTAATCGAAATCGCTTGACAGCTTGATTGGAACGTACCATACCCCACTCCGATAAAGGCGCCGGCAATCAGAAGCGTGATACCATGATGGGATTGGCTGAGGATGACCATACCGACGGCAAATAGTAAGAGCGATGGGTAAATAACTGCATTTTCCCCCTTCACATCAAACATCCGTCCTGTAAACGGACGGGACGCCAAAAGGAACACAGCAAATACGACGAAGAAAAAACTTGCCGCATCCATTAAATCCATTTCCTTTGCAAAAGACGTTAAATAGGACAAGATGCTCGAATAGGTAAATCCAGCAAACCCGATAAAAATGGAAATGGGCAGTGCCCTTTTCTCAAAGTAATCACTGATTTTAAATCCTTTTTGTGGTGAAACTCCGCTCTGTTCCCCTTCAGGCACATTCATGAATAATGAGGCAACTAAAGAAAATGCGGCAAATAAGGAGGCTGCATAGAAAATGATGGAATAACTGAAATGCTGTGTTATCAGCAATCCAATAAACGGACCGAATGCCATTGCCAAGTTTGTACTCATGGCAAAGTAACCAGTACCTTCCCCGCGTCTCTCATTCGGAATGATATCTGCAGCAATCGTTCCAGTTGCGGTAGTGGCAAGGCCAAAAGCAAAACCGTGAATAAGCCGGTCGATCAATAAGAGGGATAAACTATTCACCAGGAAATAGCCTATGGATGCAACCAGGAATAGAACCAATGATCCAAGCAACATCTTTCTGCGGCCGACCTTGTCAATTTTTTTCCCTGCAATCGGTCTGACAAGCACAGCCCCGAGAACAAAAATACTTGAAGCAAGTCCCGCTTGTGCTTGCGACGCATGAAAGTTATCCATCGTGTAAATGGTCAATGTCACCATCAAGACATAAAAAGTTAAAAATAAAAAAAAGTTCGCAGACGAAACAATCAGGAAATCTTTCGTCCACAATTTCGGTTTTTGATTCATTTCAATCCTTCTTCCTTACTATTGTTTTAATTTCTCCTTCAGGAAAATCAACGTTCGTAACGTTGCCTCTCGATCCTCTTCAGCCAAACCGCTCATTAATTGAAGTTCAAATTCTTCAACTACCTTTTTGGCCTCGTGATAAGTCCTTAAACCTGACTCCGTTAACTGTATTCTCCGTTCCCGCTTATCTTTTCCTGGGACTTGTTCAATCAAATCAAGTTCTTCCAACCGATTTACCGTCCTAGTTACCGTCGGTTTCTCAACATCTAGATATGTGCTTATTTCAACAAGTGTAGAACAGCCAAACTGACTCAGATAATATACAATCGACCATTGGGAATGATAAAGATCAACCTTGGCTAATTGTTCATTTAACTTTTTGGTAAATGACCTCGAAAATTGTAAGTTATGATGAAAAAAACCATTATTAAAGGACAAAGATATTCCTCCTGCAAAAGTAGTTACCTAGGTAACTATACACCTATTCATTAGAAATGTCTAGCTTTCGGCTGTACGAAAATAATCATATGCACACCGCTTCCTCAGCTTCTCCATTGCTTCCGGGACAAAATTCAGGAGGTTCATGCTTTTAATTGGAAGCTTGGAGCGAATACTCGTGAATTCCGCGCTTTTACTCGTGAATTTCGAGCGAATACTCGCGAATTTCATGCTCTTTCTCGTGAGTTTCGAGCGAATACTCGTGAATTGCACGCTTTTACTCGTGAGTTTGGGCGTTACTCGTGAATTCCGCGCTTTTACTCGTGAATTTCGAGCAAATACTCGTGAGTTTGGCGAAACGGTATAGGTTAAATCGGGGCCATGCCATGCTCTTCGTGGTCGATGCTTCGAGGCTATAAACAAAAAGGAAACCCCGCTATTAAAAAGCGAGGCTTCCGATATTTGATCTTTGCGTTGCGGAATGATTTCATTCGAAAACTATTTTGAATCACACAAATACCACATCTCCGAGCTTCTCATTGATAACTTCAGGGCATATTCCCTTTTAAGCTAGATAGTGGCAAACGATAAAGTTTATCATCCTTTTCATCAGGATTTCCTCGGCCGTCCGTATTATTGCTTATGAAATAAAGAAATCCTTCATCAACGAATACATCACGTATCCTTCCTGAGCCCGTAATGATATCAGTCAGTTTTCCGCTTTTTACATAAGAACTCTTAAGCGCTTCACCCCTTAAGGCTGCAAAATAGAGCTTTCCGTCAAAATAGGCCATGCCAGATGGAGCCCATGTATTTTCACCGGAAAGAATCAATGATGTTACCATATCAGGTTTTTGCTCATCGCCCTCTATATCTGGCCAGCCATAGTTCTTACCCGGATCAATTTTATTTAATTCATCGTGTGCCGAATCTCCGTGTTCACTTTCATATAACTGTCCTGCTTCATCCCAGGCGAGACCTTGTGGATTGCGGTGACCGTATGAATAGACGTATGAATTCCCGAAAGGATTATCTTCCGGAATGGTGCCATCCAGGTTCATGCGCAGAATTTTCCCGCCTAAGGAATCTAGGTCCTGTGCGATTTCAGCCTTTCTTGCATCGCCTGTTGTTGCGTATAGCTTATCGTCCGGTCCAATCTTGATCCTGCCGCCATGGTGGTAGTCCCCGCTTGGTATTCCGTCGATTAAGGTCTCCATCTCCTGCCATTTATCATCATTTTTTTCTAAAATGACGATTCGATTGATGGGATCCCCGCCTTCTTCATAGGTATAATAGGCGAAAGCTTGCCCGCTTTTAGAGAAATCGGGAGCTAGCAAAAATCCAAGCAACCCAGCTTCCGCTTTAGCTGACAATGTCTTTTTAAGGTTGACCTTTTGCCGTGTCATCTTTTCCTTGTCCCACTCAACGATGGTTCCTGCCCGCTCTGACACATACATTGTGTCCCCATTCTTCTGGATCGACCATGGGGCCTGCAGGTTCGTTATCAGCACATCCGGATCCTCCCCTAAAGTGCCCGTCACTTCTTTGTCAGGATTCGGCTGGGTTTTGCTGTCGCCATTCATGTTACAACCAGTTAAAGTCAATGTAGCCATAAGGAAAAAAAAGAACAGTTTTTTCAAATTCTTTCCCCCTTCGATTCATGAGTTTAATAGGCTGACTGTTTAAGTACCTTTAAAATGGCCTCCGCGACACCGGCTTCATCATTCTTGCCTGTTACTTCATCACACAGTTTTTTAATTTCGAGCGGGGCATTTCCCATTGCGACAGACAAACCTACCCGTTCAAACATGGATACATCATTATAATTATCCCCAATAGCCATCGTTTCCTGCATCGAGCCGGATTTTCCATTCACATATGTTTCAAGTGCCGTACCTTTTTGTGCTGTTTCACTCATGATTTCCACATTTTCACGCCCCGATGAAGTGACTGTAACTCCATGTCCTTTCAATTTCGAAGCAATTTGATTTAATAAAGTTAAATCCTTTGAGAAGCTGAGAATTTTATAATATTCCTCATTCGAACGGCTGAATAACTCGGAATAATCGGAAATGGAAGTTACCTGTCCAAGCTGTAAACGCTGCTCCGCATATTTCCGCATACTCTCAGGGTCAATGTCAGGATTCGCTGTAACGAAAACATCAACCAAAACAGATATTGCGTTTTCATAGTCTTTGGAATAAATACCTTGACTCGTATATATTTCGAAATAAATCCCTTGTTCTTCGAGGAATCCAGCGACCATTTTAGCAGTGGCAGCCGACATTGGATTGGAAGCGGCAATTTTTCCTTCCTCCGTGAAGAGGGCAGCACCATTTACACAGATGACAGGGCAAACGATGCCTGCTTCATCCAAGGCAAACCTAGCTTCCACATAAGATCTTCCAGTAGCAATGATCACTTCCACACCCTCGCTTTGCGCCTTCTGGATGGCATGTTTATTTTCCTCACTGACCTTTTGCATTTTGTTAAGCAATGTTCCGTCCATATCAATCGCAATCGTCTTTATCAATTCAATCGGCCCCTTTTTTCAATATAATCCCTATTTTAACCGAAAGATCGTGGATAAACACGTTTAACAAACCCGTATATATTCTTGTTGTGACTTCAGTCATTAAAAAATTCTATTATGTATATAAATAAACTGCACCTAATTAAGATAGGTGCAGTTTGTTTTCTTAATGTAGAATCGTTTTTCTATCGACATCTTGGGCCCGTTCAATAATCTGTTCGTGGATGTCTTTTTGAATGTCATCGATGGCTGTAAAATCCATTGCTTTTACATAAATCTTTTCGAGTTCATCATGCAGATCTTTTGCCTTAGCGAGATTTGCTGTCGCTTCATTCATTTTCGTCCGGTATCTAGTGGAAACATCCTTTAACTGTTCGGCATATATTTCATCTGTTCCTGGCAGGATGGCCGTTTTATATATATCAATGATTTCATCCCCTCCACTACTAGGGAAATATTCATGAGGGGATGTGCTGTCAAATATGGCGATCCCAACCTCCCGGACGATTACCATGTCCAAGCTATGCGGATCGAAACCACAATGATATATTTCCACATCAAAGCCTCTTTGCTCCGCAGCCTTTGCAATCTTCTTCAGCATCGTTGATTTACCGGAACCTGGACGTCCCTTTAAAAAGTACCGTTTTTGTATTCCCTCAGTAATATTGGGGATGAAATCAACTGCACCCGTTGGTGTAGCTGCACCTAAGAATCGGTGACGAACATCCGACTTCTTATTAAGGACGATATCTCTATAAAAGCCTTCTATCAATTTATTGGTCAACCCATTCAATTTTGCGAAATCAATATTTGCCTTATAAATGTCTTCCCATTCATCATGAATCATCAATGCTTCAGCGAATAGGGCATATGCCTTCTCGAAACTCTTGCTTCTCGCATTCGTCAACTTTATGATGGCCGCTCTTTCAGAAGCCAGCTGCTGGGAGTTCCAGGCAGCTCCTAGATTGACATATTCCTCAATGGCCCCTGGTGCCTTCGGTTCAATCACATGCGGCGCAGTCCCATCCACGATCCCGATTTTCAAAGCCGGTATGATTACTCCATCAATGGAATCATTATCGGACGAACAATGTAAATACTCGATGTCATAGCCTTTATCCAGCCATTCTTGGCCGATTTTTTTCATAATGGTCGATTTACCGGAACCAGGTCCGCCTTTTAATATGAATAATCTTTCCAGACCTTTTAAATTGGAATCATATAAACTATAAAAACCTTTAGCCGTATTGCCTCCAGCAAAATAATTCATCACTTTTCCTGTCACTTTCACACTCTCCCTCACAATACAGATGTAACTTCAAGACAGCGTATGAAGAAAAGGCCCAATAGGTGAATACCTAAAGGCAAACAGTTTATTTTATTAGGGCTACAGATTCCGCTTGTGTGACTTCCAGGAATTCTGACGGTTTTAATACGATCTGTGTACCGATTTTCCCTCCACTTACGATGATTTCAGGCAGGTTTGTTGCACTTTCATCAATAAAAGTCGGGTATTGCCTTTTCATTCCGATCGGGGAACAGCCTCCCCGAATGTACCCTGTGTATTTTTGCAGATCTTTAACCGCAAGCATTTCAATTTTTTTTGCACCTGCGGCCTTCGCTGCTTTTTTCAAATCCAGTTCGGTTGCGACAGGGATGACAAATACGTAAAGCTGCTGCGGTCCGTTATGGGTAACAAGCGTTTTAAAAACGGTTTCCGGCGCTTTTCCAATCTTGCCCGCAACAGTGATCCCGTCGATTTTTCCATCGCGGGCATCATAACTCATCATGCCATACTCTATACGTTTGCTATCAAGAATTCGCATTGCATTCGTTTTACTGGCTCCCATAAGAAAATTCCCCTTATCGTTTTCTACCATCTTACCATTTTAAATACCGGGTAAAAAGAAAAGCACAGTGCTTATTCATCTGTGCTTTCCCTAAAAATTATTCTAAATGGCGTCTTTGGAAATCAGCGATCCTCTTGTAGTCGCCTTCCAATTGCCTGCTCACGGATAAATAAATCGACATTAATTCTTCATACACTTTAACGTTCTCTTCGATCGGGACAAGTTCATTCGTTTCACCAACCATACCCTCAACCTCATCAAGGCTTTCGATTTCGCCTAAAGCGTATAATCCAAGAACGGCGGCACCTAAGCTTGAACTCTCAAAGCTTTCAGGAATTGTCACGTTTTGATTGAATATATCAGCCATGATTTGGCGCCAGAGCTTCGAGCGGACAAATCCGCCGCTTGCATGAATCTTCTCGGGGGCACCAGTCAACTCCTTTACAGCAATAAGGACACTGTACAAGTTATACATCACACCCTCCAGCACTGCCCGGACCATATGGTCACGAGTGTGATGAAGCGCCAATCCAAAGAAGGAGCCCCTTGCATCGGCACTCCATAATGGTGCCCGTTCCCCTGCCATATACGGGTGGAATATCAACCCATCAGAACCAGGTGCAATATTAGAAGCCATATCCGTCAGAATTTCATAGGAGTCCTGTCCCGAAGCCTTCGCTTTTTCAATTTCCATACGGCCCAATTGATCGCGAGCCCATCGGAAAGTGATTCCCCCGTTGTTGACCGGTCCGCCGATTACCCAATGATTCTCAGTAAGGGCATAGCAGAATGTCCTGCCTTTGGGATCGGTAAGCGGCCGGTCACTGACGGTCCTTACCGCACCGCTCGTTCCGATTGTCACTGCCAGAACGCCTGGCTTGATTGCGTTTTGCCCTAAGTTGGCAAGCACGCCGTCACTCGCGCCAATCACAAACGGGGTACCAGCATGAATGTTCATTTTTGCGGCTAATTCCTCACTTAAGCCTGAGAGGATATGCGTTGTAGGGACAAGCGTCGGCAGCTTGTCAGCCCCAATTCCAGCAATGGCGAGTGCCTCTTCATCCCACTTCAGGTCATTCAAGTTGAACATGCCCGTTGCAGAAGCGAGCGAATAATCCATCACATACTCATTGAAAAATTTATAGATGATGTATTCTTTAATTCCTATAAATTTTTCCGTTTCGTTAAAAATCCCGGGATGCTCATTTCTTAACCACATTACTTTCGTGATTGGCGACATTGGGTGAATGGGTGTTCCCGTTCTGTGATACAATTGCATCCCCTGTTCCGAAGCCTTCAAACTCTCCGCATAGGCAACACTTCGATTATCTGCCCATGTAATGCTATTCGTCAGCGGGTTGCCGCCTTTACCAATTGCGATCAAGCTATGCATCGCCGAACTGAACGATATGAAGCCCAGTTCTTGCTTTTCTATTCCGCTTGCAATCATGACCTCGCCTATTGCAATGATGACCGCTTTATAAATTTCCTCGGGATCTTGTTCCGCAACGGAAGGAGTTGGACTATGAAGAGGATATCCCCTCGAACAAGATTGGACAACCTCCCCCCCTTTTGAAAAAAGAACGACCTTCGTACTCGTCGTACCAATATCGATTCCCATCATATAACCTGATTGTCCCATATTTACATCAAGCTCCTTTCTCTTAAACAATTGAATTCAATAGTAAGATTAGGATAAGTGAAACGACTGATATAATCGTATCCATAACCGTCCAAGACTTTAAAATTTGCGCGCCCGTTAAATTAAAAAGCACTTTGATCATCCAAAATCCTGGCTTCACCCCAATTCATTTTCAAATGCACCGCCGGCTCCAATAATCAAGATGATGGATGCAGTTGGGGCGGGGCAGGCTGCCCTGAATTGGTTTAGTTCTACTTTATTAAAACCTCTAGCGTAACCTAATGTAAAGAATGAAACCACCACAGAAACCATGAAGGCAATCCAATCATTCAATATTGTATCTTCACCAAACACAGCACTGAAAGCTCCTATTAATAAGACCGGCATTAAAACCGCGATCAAGGTTATGCCGAAACCTGGGTGCTCACGGTTATGTATATTGGAGAATTGATCCGCTAGCCCCTCGGGTGCTTGTACATCCATTCTTTTAAATATGCAGGAACCAAAAGCAGGCCCAGCTAACATGGGAATTCCGTTTTTCACCGACTCGCATCGCCTTTCCAAGCATGGTACCTAAACTGACAATGAGTGCTATCTAACCAAAATTATTACCTGCCCCTGTCTGAACAGCATCTGCAACATCCGGAATATCCATACGTGGGATGATCCCTAAAATGACGGAGGCGAGAAGTAACGCAATAAATGGGTGCCACTTTACTTTGGCATGATAATGATCAAGAAAACTAAACATCTTATTCATTAATTCACGCTAAATCAGGAAAGGAATCCATAAAGGTAAGCTCTCACAGAAAAAGGCATCGAACCAGTTCATTGTGAACTAAACTCGATACCTGATTCAGTCATGAAATATCATTCACCAATAAAAAGAGGACCGGATCGTTGCTTGATTTCTTCCTCCAGTTGTTCAGGATAAGCAATGAGGAAGCAGGTGGACGGTCCTGATGATTTTGCAATATCGACTTTATTACTTATATGCACAGATACACCTTCACCACATTGATCCAGATGCTCCCATTCATATGCTATCCCTTTGGAGCCGACTGGAAGTGCCTGAACATCTTCCATTTCACATAAGCTTTTATATAAAGATAACGGCGCGACCCAATCTTGCTGTTCCATTACTTCTTCTCCAACGAGCGGCCTGCCGATCAGAGCTATTTTCCGTAAAGGATGCTGCTTTTTAACGGATTCATTCGCTCGTTTACCAATCACCATAAGTCCAAGTGCTGATTGAAGAAGCGGCATGTTACTTTCAGTGCTGCCTGTAATGGGGAGATCCTCCATTCCCAGTTCATTCATCCCTTTCCTGACACCCCTGGTCAAGTCCTCCCAGGCTTGATCACCGCAGAAATTATTTAGAACGACGGATACTGGACTCCCCCCAACGCCCAAACATTCCATGACGGCAACCCGAAAGGAATAATATCCAACGACCTCATAAGGGACATGGACAAGATCTTTTTCCTTCAGGCCGATCCCGCCGCTATTATCACTTGAAATAATCAATGAATCTGATTCGGAGAATGGCAAAATCAATGAATCACTCATTCTGCGAGTCCATCTTTAAAAATCATTTTTTTCAAGACAAGCTCCAAGCGTGGCAGTAAAAGGGCAGCCAATACTACATTTACCGCCGTCGCTGCCGTCAATCCCGGAACCAATAACGTGTAAAAACCAGGGCTGATCAGAAATGCGAAAGGCAGGGCTAAAACGAAGGCATTACCGATAAAGAAGAGGAAAAATGCGCCTATTTTTTTTCCGTTTGTATATAAAATGCTAAACATCCATGTCAGGACTGCCATCTCGACCATGATCAAAAAGTGGAATGGCCCAAGTGGCATGCCGCCGAATAACGCTGAAATGATATGACCAAGCCCAGCTACAATAGCCCCCGATACCGGGCCAAGTATGACAGCCGCCAAAAGGGCCGGAAAACTATCCAAAGCGATACTCCCGATCGGGGAAGGGATTTTAATCATTGCCCCTACAGCCGATAAGGCAATGAATATAGCAATTGCACTAATTTTTCTTACATCCATGTTTACTCTTTTTCCTTTCTTTTCCCTCCACGGAATACATTTGCGCTACGGATATATTCCACATCTTTCACACCAAGACGGAAGTTGATCACACGTGCAACAGCAAAGAAGTAATCCGACAAACGATTTAAATATTGAAGTGATAATGGTGAAACGGCCGCACCAGACTTGATCAATGAAACGACCAACCGTTCCGCCCTTCTTGTAACGGTACGGGCGATGTGAATGGTTGCAGCCGCTTTTGAGCCGCCAGGCAGGATAAACTTTTCCAATTCCGGCGCTTCAAGTATGAAGGCATCTATTCGTTCTTCCAAATAGGTAATGGCCTCCTCCGTCAGCTTTTGTGGGGCCTTCTCGGAAACTGTTGCCAAATCACCGCCGCAGTCAAACAACTCATGCTGGATCTTTTCTAGATCGGCCAGTACATCCTTAAATATCGCTGAATCCAATTCTGTCACCGCAAGACCGATATAGCTATTCACTTCATCCACCGTTCCATAAGATTCAACACGGATATCATCCTTATCAAGCCGACCTCCGATTACGCTTGTTTGTCCCTTATCCCCTGTACGTGTATAAATTTTCATCCCAATTGCCTCCTCTACTTTATTCGCTGGTTAATTCCATACCAGATGATATCAACGCGACTGGATATGGATGCTACATCTTGAAAGACCCATCCGCAGGCATCGCGCCATCTGCGATCTTTTGCTTCGATCGGGACAATGCCTTTGGAAATATCAGAACCGATCACAATGCATTTGTGTTCATCCTTTTCTTTCTCCCATATTCGCCAATCAGCCATGATTTCCTTCCATCTTTTTCGAATCGAATCTGAATCCATCTTTTCTGCATCTTGTTGAATCCATGCATCCAATCCTTGCAATACAACAGTCTTGCCTTGAAAATCAATCAATTCCGGCTGTTCTTTTCGATAACCGGATAGCCAAAGGACATCATTTTCCAAACCATACAATTGCTTTACCCATTTAGTTTTCCCATTATAGGCGCCTCCTGTAACAAAGTGCAGCGTTCTCCCCTCCTTAAGCATTCCCGGTCTTCCCATATCAGCTCATATCCCCTGCCATGGGAAATTCCCCAATCAAAAAAGGACTTTTCCTTCGGGGCATAGCGGACCAATAAATCACGAATTACCCCTCCATGTGTCATTAGGGCAATTCGGTTCTCCTTACAGGCAATCAAATGGTTCCAGCCATTATTCACTCGCTCGGAAAATGCCGGATAGCTTTCACCCCCGGGCACAAGGGCCTCCATGGGACGTTCCAGCCAATTAAGATACTCTCGATCTGTCTTCAACTCATGATACGTCCGACCTTCCCAACTGCCGAAGTTCATTTCACGGAACAAAGGGTCTTTGACCGGAACTGCATTTGGAAACAGCAGTCGTGCAGTTTCCACACAGCGGAGCAAATCACTGCTGTGAATTTTTTCATATATTGGATAAGAGCCTCTCAATTCCAGTATTTCCTTTTCTCCTTTGACGCTTAATGGGGAATCCGTCCAGCCTAAATAGGCCTTTCGCTCATTTGCTTCCGTCAGCCCATGGCGAAGTAGTGTAATAGCCACAATATCAGCCATAACCAAAGCTCAACCCCTTCCACGGATGCACCCAGTACATCCCCCGTTATCCCACCGAACCACCTGACGATTTTACGTTTTATATAAACCAGGAAAAACACCGCAGCCAGACACATGATGAAAAATAAGGTGACAAGCTTAAAATCGATGATCCAGGCAATCGCCAGACTTAATAGGAGGTACAGCCAATAAATGGGCAAACTGCTTTTCTTTACTGCACTTTGAAAAAAAGCACCGAGCCCCTCTTTTTTAGCCAGCGGCATCCGGATGAGTAAATAACCCATCACACATTTGCTTAAGAGTGGAAGGGCAATGATCAAGAAGTATGTCCATTCATTTACCCTTTCGACAATTTCATAGATAAATAGAAACCGGGCGGCCAATAGGACTATGACGGAGATGACACCGAATGCACCTGTCCTGGAATCCTTCATGATTTCCAATCGCCGCTCTTTATCCTGATAGGAAAAAAAAGCATCACTTGCATCGATCCAGCCATCGAGATGCAAACCTCCCGTTAATGCCATCGTCAAAAACCAAAGGAAAAAGGCAATCGCAAGCGATGACAACGGGGTCCATTCCACGAGCGCATACAAAACACCGCCCAATATCAAACCTAGCAAAAGGCCTACTAATGGAAAGGTTTGAATGGCACGGTGAATATATTTCTTCTCCATCGGAAGCTGCTTCTTTATTGGAAAAACCGTAAAGAACTGCAGGTTAATTAAAAATCCAATCACTCCGCTCATTCCTGCATGCACCCTTTCTTTTGCAACGGAATTCCCGCTTCTACAAGATAGGCCTCATCGGCCTGCCCGACGATCGTTTGATGAAGCTGGCCCAGTGTTTTTCCGTATATATGAAGGAAATCATCCTGGAAAATCGGTTCCTGCACCAGTTCATTGCTCACGACTATTAAACAGCTGGATTGTTTTCTTATCTCATTGATTCCGGTTATTATTTTTGAAAAAACGCTATCTAAAAATTCTTCTTCAAGCGGAATACCTGGGCCAAATAGTTCGTTGTCAAGCAGGGTTGTCAGACAATCGAGCAGAATGATGGAATCCTGATCAATGTCCTCCCCTATTCTTGTAATATCGGTTGCGTATTCGGAAGTTTTCCAAGCAATCGGGCTGGTTTCTCTATCTTTCCGGTGCCTAAGGATGCGTTCACCCATCTCTACATCACTGATACGGCCACAGGCGAGGTAATGCAAGTTCCCATCCGATTGGAGTGCATACTCCAGGGCTTTTCTTTCTGCGAAGCTGCTTTTTCCGGAACGGACACCCCCGGTTATAAAACAGAGCCTTGCTTTCTCCACTGTCTTACCCCCTCCATCAGTGCTTCGTTATCATGTTCACTCTTCACTGCAAACCGAAGCCACCTTCCATCCAAACCGGGAAAATTATAGGTATGGCGCGGTACGATTCCTTTTTTCAGCAAAAAGGGGAAAAGGGATAAGGATTCATCTTTCACCAAATAAAAATTGACTGTGCTATCGGAGACATGCAACCCTTGCTCCTCATAAAACCGGAATAGTTTTTGCTTTTGCAATGCAATATAGTCTCTTGTCTTTCTCATATAGGCTTCTTCTGCAAGACAGATTTTCCCTACTTCAAGTGCCACTTGGTTGACGCTCCAATGAGGTTTATAATTTCTTACCCGTTTTATGATGTCAGGTGCTGCAAGCAAATAGCCCAGTCTCAAACCCGGAATTGCAAAGATTTTAGTCATTGATCTTAGAATGAGTAAATGTGGAAATACATTGATTAAAGAAGCATAACTAAAGGCATCCTCCGCAAAATCATAAAAAGCCTCATCCAGGACAACCAGGCAATCCGCTTTTTGGCATTCAATGATCAATTCCCTAACTGTATCCCGCTTAAATGAAACACCCGTCGGATTATTAGGCGTACATAAGAAAATTGCATCATATTCGGGTAATCGGGGAATCAATCGATCCAAGTCCAATTGCCACTCAGGAGCATCAAGCTGGTGAAAATCGACCTTACTTCCGGCTGCCAAACAAGCTTCTGCATATTCCGCAAATGCCGGCTGAATGATTAGCACCCTTTGATTGGCTAATCCGTTCGCTACCAGCATGATTATTTCAGCACCACCGTTCCCCATCAAAACGGATTGCTCAGGAAGTGCTTCTTTTTTTGCAATTGATTTTGTCAGTTCAATGGCATGCGGATCTGGGTATTGAAGGATTCCTTCGAAAAACCCAGACCACTGTTCCTTTATGCGTAAAGGCGGACCCAATGGGTTGATGTTAGCACTGAAGTCGGTAACCGATTCAGGCATTTCGATTTCCAGCGCTTCGTAAAGATAATGAGGATTAGAGCCATGAGAAGGTAATAACAAGAATAAGTCCCCCTAGCCATAGCATCAGTAGAAATAGAAAAGATGACCGATGCATGATGGTAATCGTTTTTGGTATATGTTTTGCTTCCAATCGAACAAGCGGAACTCCCATCCTCGCACGGTCGGAAACAATTCCTTTGTACATATTCCGGCCTCCAAGCTGTATTCCCAAAATGGCAGCAACGCCTGCTTCACACCACCCGCTATTCGGGCTTGGATGTTTTTTTGCGTCATTGAATAATATCTTCCATCTGGCACCAAATCCATGATGGCTGGATTTCGAGCTCAGCAACATCAGGAATCCGGTGAGGCGGCTGGGAATCCAGTTGACGATATCATCGAGCTTGGCTGAAGCCCAGCCGAATTGCCCATATTTATCATTTTTGTACCCTACCATGGAATCGCAGGTATTAATCGCCCTGTACACCATCGCGAGCGGCGCACCGCCAAATGCTGCCCAAAACATCGGTGCTGTAATCCCATCACTAGTATTTTCCGCTACGGTTTCCACGGTTCCCCTGACTATTTCGGATTCATCGAGATCAGCAGTATCACGGCCCACGATATAGGAAAGCTTAAGCCTCGCTTCAGGAAAGTCCCGTTCATTAAGCGGAAGGCAAACATCCATCCCAGCTTGCTTCAAGCCCTTCTGAGCTATCGTAGTAGAAATGACAACAGCTTCCCAAATGATACCTGCAAGCGGATGGATCCGATAAGCCAAATAGACGGTAAGACCAGTAATCAGTAACACCGCCGATAAGACGATGATCAACATGAAGAGTCCATTCCGTTTCTTATATGCCCCTCTATTGAATGCCAGATCCAACTTGCTTATCATCGTTCCTATCCATTTGACTGGATGCGGCCAATTTGGCGGATCACCAATTAATAGATCAAGGAAAAACGCCAGCGTAACTGCAAAAAGATGCTGATAAATCATAAATCCTCAATCCGTTTCCGAGTATTCTTTAATGCTTCCACTGTACAATCATAAACACCGCGACTTATCAGCTTCCCTAACGGAGTGATGGTGCCCGCATATTGAAGCTTTGCACCTCTTTGAGTTGCCGCAATCAAAATGCTGTCTGTCGATGTTCCTGTTGCACATGTATTTGTCACCTTATCCATGACATGCAAATCATGAAGGGCTTTTACTTTTGCCTCGGTCGCAGTAACTATGCTGTGGATGAAAGCCTCTTCTGCCAAATGCCCATTTACGAATACCCAAGTATTTATCGTTCCTGGAGCGGAACTCCAAGAATGCCGGTCTGCTAAAGAAGCGTCGATGGCATTGCCTACACCAGCCGTCACGATAATAAAAACCGAGAAATCTTCAGCTCTTAGTAGCTTGAAAGCAACCGTATCGAGATAGACAGCTGTCATCATCCCTACCGTTTCCTGAGGTTCAAAACCATGAGTCTTTAAATAGTCGGCCATTTCAACATGATGGTCCTCGCAATCATAGCCATGATGGACGTGCCTATTCACAAAATATTTATGCCAGCCCGTCCCTGAACCAGTCACTCCAGAAGACATCGTTCTAAGCGGGATCGGAGAATCCAATTGAATCATCTCAGGACCGACTGTCAAATAAGAACCATCGATTTCCAATGGGATAGTATCATGGCCATGCTTTTCCGGAACGATGAACATCTGTGGTTTCGGAAGGGCGGGATGTGGATGTTTTTCGATCGTCGTATGATATACATCCTGAATCCGTTCCTGTTGGAGCACTTCGTTCGGCACATCAACAACCTGAATCTGCCCTTTCTCAAGCAACATAAGCCGATCACAATATAATCCTGCCAAATTCAAATCATGAAAAATTGAAATAACGGTCAACTTCTGCTCTTTTGCCATTTTTCTCATTAGATCAAGAAGATCTTTTTGATAGGAAAGATCCAAGTGGTTCGTAGGTTCATCCAAAAAAAGGATTTCCGGCTCTTGGGCAAGTGCCTGTGCCAGCAAGACCCTTTGTCTCTCCCCTCCTGATAATCGTTCAAAATGAAGATCCTGAAAATCAGCTACTCCCGTTTGTTCCATAACTCGTTGGACAATCGATTCATCTTCTGCGGACCAACTATGGAACCAACCTGATTGATGAGCATATCGCCCAAGTGAGACCGTCTCTTTTACTGTATAAGAGAAAGCTAATGAGGAATGTTGAGGGAGCACAGCAATGACCTGTGCAAGTTGCTTTGACGAATAATCCTTCAAATCCCTACCTCTTATCCGTACGCTTCCGCCTTTATAATCGAGCACCCCGCTAAGCATGCTTAAAAGTGTCGTTTTTCCGCTGCCATTTGGACCAAGAATCCCGAATAATTCCCCTTTATGTACATCAAAAGAGACAGAGTCCAAAACAGCTTTGTTATGATATCCACCTGTTAACCCTCTTACTTCAAGCATCCGTTTTTACCCTTCTCTCCGTCTCTTTAATAAAATCAGCGCAAATGCAGGTGCCCCGATAAGTGAGGTGATCACCCCGATCGGCAGTTCCGATGGGGCAATGATCGTTCGTGCCACAAAATCCGCCAATATTAAGAATCCGCTTCCTATCAACAATGACAACGGAAGTAAATGTTTATGGTCAGGCCCCCAAATCTTTCGGACAAAATGAGGAATGACCAATCCTACAAAGCCAATCGCCCCCGAAACGGCAACGGCTGCACCTGTCAATGTCGAACCGGCTATCAAGATCCACATTTTCCGCCGCTTAACATTCACACCTAAGTGTTTTGCCCGGTCTTCCCCGAAAGTCATCGCATTCAATTCACTTGTATTCATGATCAAGATCAATGAACCAATGATAAAAAACGGCAAAATGATTGCAATGTAATTCCATCCGCGCATTGAAACGCTTCCCATCAGCCAGCCGATGATTTGTCTTAATTCATCACCCGTCAGCGCAATCATCAATGAAATGAAGGCACTTAAAAACGAGCTAAAAATGATCCCCGTTAAAATGATCGTTTCCACTTTCATCGATCGATCCATTTTTTTTGCAAACGTCAGTACACAAAGCATCGTGAGCACTGAGCATAAGATGCTCAGTGCCGGAAGAGTATATAAACCGATGAACGGCAGTGAAATATTCAAGAATATTGTCAATACGGCGCCGACCGATGCTCCTGATGAAATACCCAATGTGTAAGGATCAGCGAGCGGGTTCCGGAGCAGTCCCTGAAAAGCCGCACCCGCAATCGCAAGTGATGCCCCGACCAAACCCGCAAGCAATACGCGCGGCAAGCGGATGTTCATCACGATATTCGTAAGCATAATATCCGGATCAGCAGAAATCGGCAAATGGAAAATCTCCTTGCCGATTATTTGCATAAGTACGGGAACCGGTACTGGCACCGAACCAAAGGAAATGCCTATCGTCATTGCGAATAACAAAATTAACAACGCAATCAAATAAGCAAACGCCCATTTAGTTGTCAAATTGGTTCGGATAGACTGATTTGGCAAGTTCCTCTACTCCCTCTATTAAACGTGGACCGGAACGGGTCACCAAGTCTGAATGGACATCAAAGACTTGGCCATTCTTAATAGCATTTACGTCTTGCCATCCTTTTCGGCCCTTCACTTCACTTACTGAATCTTTCGTATAGTAACCATACGTTGTAATGATGACATCCGGATTTGCAGCAATCATCGACTCTTCATCAATTTTTGCCCATCCGTCCAATTCTGCAGCAGCATTATCCGCTGAAATAATAGTAAGCATCTCATTCATGAAAGTATTTTTACCAGGTGTGTATATTTCCGGTGAAGGCGAAACTTCCACTAAAACTGTCTTCCTATCCGCTTCCTTTACGGATTTGGCCTTTTCCTGGATATCCTTGAGTTTCGTTTTCATATCCGTAACGATTTCTTCTGCCTTATCATGTTCTCCCGTTGCCTGTCCAATCATCTCAATAGACTTATAGACTTGGTCAAAGCTTTGTGCATCATTGACTACGAGGACATCTATTCCAGCATCCTTAAGTTGCTGTAAACCCTCATTTGAATTATGGGCACTTGATGCATGCGCAAGAACAAGATCAGGCTTCATGGAGACAATCAGCTCCGTGTTCATTTCCATTCCGCCAACTTTTTCAATTTCTTTCGTTTCTTCCGGGTAATTATCATTGTCGGACACACCAACGACCTTTTTGCCCAAACCAAGTGCAAAGACCACTTCCGTATTACTTGGTATCAATGAAACGATTTTCTTCGGTTTTTGTTCTATCGTTACTTTTTCCCCAGTTGCATCTTTAATCGTAATCGGGAAAGCTTCGTGTTGAGCATGATTCGTTTGCTGCTTTTCTTTTCCTTCATCCTTAGCGTCACTGCAGCCAACCATCAAGCCTGCAGTAAGCAACATTAACAGTATCAGACCAAAAATCTTTTTCATTTTCATTCCCCACAATCTTTTCATTTAATTTCTTCCCACCTAAATAAAGAAAACGCATTGGTTGGAAGATGCCCCCAAAACAAAAAGCACCTCCCGTTAAACGGAAGGTGCTTGCATGGCAACAATATCATTACGGACTCTTTCTTAGGGTCTGCCACACACCTTCCCATCCGCGTAGGTTACAGGTGTACGAATTCTGGCAGGTCTCCTGGCTCATGGTCATCGTCAACGGCACCTTCCCATATCTCATACAGTGGTACACAGCCGTCAGCTCCCATATACAGTGGCGGGACCGCGTTGGCATTTCACCAACTTCCCTTTTAAGTCATTAAGACACCAAATCGTTCATATGTATATAATTTTCACTTCCTTCATTATACACCATGTAAGAATCGATTATTATATGATTTTTCTGAACAAGTACGAAATGACCCTTCCACCTTCAATGCTTTGAAGCATTTTCAATCAGTGACGCAAACCCATCGACTGATAACCCGGGTGAAATCCGAACTCGATGCAGGGCATGCATCCCTTGGTCCCTTGAAGCTCCCCCAGGTTCGGTAGTGACTGCCATCTTGTATCCAACTTCTTCTGACAGCCTTAGACTCTCTTCATTATACCGGCCAACCGGATAGGAAAGCACCGTCGTGTCCTGGCCGAGGATACGGTCGAATAGCTCCTTCGACTGAACCATTTCCGCTTCTTGCTGCACTGCCGTCATGCGGTTCAGCTCCAAATGGTTGATGGTATGGCTTTCGATCGAAATCCCATTCCTGCTCATCTCCAACATTTGATCTTCAGTCAGGTGATGACCTTTATCAATGGACTTACCGATCATGAAGACAGTTGCTTTCATATCATTTTCTTTTAATATCGGAAAAGCCTCCGTGTAGTTATCTGTATAGCCATCATCAAAAGTAAGCCAGACGCACTTCTCACTTGGCATCCGATTCTCGGTTAAAACAAGGTATGCTTCTTCAGGGGATAATGTATAGTAACCATTCTCCCGAAGCCAAGCCATCTGTGCTCGGAATTCCTCACTTGGAACCCGAAGGCCATTACCTTCAGAAATGCTGTGATACATCAAGATTGGAAGCTGGACAGCGGACTCGGCCGTTACCCAGTTTCCCGTATCGATTTGGCCTTCCAAATCCTGCCCTGCCCCATTCTCAGCCGCTTCGACCACTTCAATGTCTTCTTCCGCAATCGGTGCAGCCGTCTTTATGCCTATACCCTCTAAAATCCCTTGTGAACATCCAGGTAAAATTAAAATCCCCAGCAATGCCACCATCCATAAAACTCTATATCTTTTCACAATCATTCCCCTAATTTTTTCTAGTATAATAGTACCAGAAAACTAGCGGATAATAAAGTATTCCATTTAATGAATTAATAGGAAAACACGAGAGCATAGTGACCTGCTGAGCATTAATGAAAATTTTTTTCATAAGTATGTGCTATAAGCTTGAAAAGTTTGCCTATAAGAAATATAATAAATAAGTCGTCGACTTATATATATGTCCCAGTAGCTCAGCAGGATAGAGCGACAGCCTCCTAAGCTGTAGGTCGTAGGTTCGACTCCTATCTGGGACGCTAATTAAAAACCCTGTTACAACGCGGTTCTTCCGTGTAGTAGCAGGGTTTTTTCTGTGATTTATGTGGCGGTTGGACAAAGTAAACACTACTTCATCAATCCCTATAGATATAAAAAAATCTGAGCCCTTTAAAACACAGAACTCAGATTTTTTATATCAAGATAAGCAATATTATACTTGAAACAAATTACCCTTTAGCTATACTTACTTTTCAACTAAGCCTATCTCGTTGATTTTTTCTTCAAAAACAGGTCCGAAACTTTCAGAATAAGTATTCGTTAAATGTCTATTATCACGGTAAATTATAACATTACCAATAATGGGCTGAAATTTACCGTTTACCTTGAAGTAATCTGTTAAGTCAATTTTATGCAATGATTTATTCTCTTTTTCAAATTGGCTCCAAAAGCTTTCGTCTTTCTGATTATCTACTGAATTCATTTTTTTTGTAGTTTCTTCTAGTCCATCTGTTTCTAATGATTCCAGTACATTAAAACTATATCTTGGATCATCACGAATCGCTAACACTTCAATACCATATTCATCTTTAACATACTGCAGCTGATCAACCATTTGTTGTTGTATTTTATTATTAGGCGTATCAGAAGCTGTGGCATGAGAAATGACAAGATCTACATCTGAATCCTTTAGATAATCGAGAACATTATTGACCCAGATACCTTTCAAATCATCATCCGCATAACCTGTTGAAAAACGTGTACCTGAACGAGTCATATTCAATACACGATAATTGTCATCTTTTGTTGCTTCTAAAATGGCACCTAACCAATGCTCTGAATGGGAACTGCCGATCAGGGCAATTGTAGCATCGTAATTTTCAGTTTCGCCATATTCCCCAATTTTCAAGTCACTTTCCTTTAACCCTTGGTTACTGCCGTCCAAATGCGCTTTTGGTAAATCATCAAAGACTTCAGAATATGATGGAATTGGTTCTTGATCAGGTATATCGTCAGGGTTTTTGACAGCTAACGCTCCTGGATAATTTTTATCATTTATATTATTTTCCAGCTTATTTTGATCTATATATACTCCAATTAAAAGAGATGCAATCAAGAGTACATTCACACTGCCCATTATCCCGAGTCTCTTGAATGAGTATTTATTGTCCTTTGAGCTTCGGATTGGTTCTTCTATATATCGAGTCATTAAAAACGAAAGGGCTATTGATGAAACGATAATAAGAGTACCAACGATGAATCCTGGAGTTTCCTGGACATTATAACGATAGAACTCCAATAATACCCAATGCCACAAATAGATTCCAAAGGCAATTCCACCTAGCTTCACCATTACAGGTGAACCTAAAAAGCGTTTGACACCATATTTCGTATCGCATGTACCAGACAAAACAATGAATAATGCGCAGGTCATTGGCCATAAGGCAATATACCCCGGAAACATTTCAGATACATTGAATACTATTCCAGTTAAAATTAAACCGATTAATCCGAGCCAGCCTATCACGGTAGCAATATATTTATTTACCTTTATTGATGATAAATTGATACAGAGCAAACTGCCTAAAGCAAATTCCCAAACACGTGTCATCGTAATGAAATAAGCCCATGGCTGATTGACAGAGGTTAAATATATTGAGTATATAAAAGAAGAAACAAATAATATTCCTAAAATAGTATTGATTAATGTTTTAACTTTAGTTAGTTTATATTTTTTTATTAAAAATAAAATTAAAGTGAATATTAAAAACCAGATTATATAAAATTGTCCTTGTATTGACAAAGCCCAAAAGTGTTCAACCGGTGTTTTCATTTGGCTGGAATCTAAATAATCCGTGCTAGAAAAAGCCAGTTGCCAGTTTTGGTAAAAAAACATTGAGGCAAATACTTCATGTATAGTTTTATCTAAAATTGATTTTGGTAATAAAAACCAACTTAAAGCCAGAACAATTGCAAGAATAAAAAATACAGAGGGAAGTAATCTTTTTATTAACTTTGTGACATATGGCCTAAAACGATATTCCCCTGTTCGATTAATTGTGGAAACAATTGAAGTGGTAATAAGAAAACCTGAAATTACAAAGAATACGTCAACCCCGCCAGAAACACGATTTAACCATATATGATATACCGCTACCAGCAGTGCCGCAACAACGCGTAGCCCTTCGATCTCGGGTCTGAATTTACTCTCAATATTAATTAATGGTTGATTCATTTGATTCTATCTCCTACTTTTTCGTCATGCATACAATTTAAAATTATATCACTTTACAATAATGATTTGTCAATATAGTAGAAAAGGTTCTTTAATTTTCACGAGTTCGGAGCTTTTCCCAACTTATCAACCAGACCCCCCTTACAGAAATTGTACGTTGCCTGGGTACGAAGCCCACTCGCTTTTACATTCATTGAAATAGAACGTTACTTTATAAGTCAGTCCACCAAGGGCAACGAAAACGTGGCATGCTCCAACTGACCGGGTTTGTTAAACTGTCAAACATAAGAACATCCCCGCACAAAAACGAACAATACAATTCAAACTGTTTAATAGTAAAAGGAAGTTTGATTTATTACATGGATTTCTGAATAAAATCATGTTTTTTTAAAAAATATATGTTTTAACCTGTCCCATCCGGGTATATAAATACTGTAAGACATTCTCACCAAAGGAGATGATGTGCATGATGAGTACAATCAGAAGCCAATGGAACAAAGAGAATGACGCAGCGGTGTTTAGTCCCGGTGATCAGCGTTAGAGTCAATTGAAGCGTTAGATGATAATCAATTATGGGAATTACTAGTCTTCTCATCCAAAGGAGGAGGATACGATCATGAGTATTTACAGCCTATGGAATCCAGAGAATGATGAAGCAATTTTCAGTCCGGGTGATCAGAAGCCATTCAGTACACTCACACGAGTAGATTCGGATAAACACACACACACTGACAAAACACTTGAATATGAATTACATGGCACCGTACTGAATGAAATTTAACAGAAGCAGATATATGGAAGGGGATGGAGCACTCGCTCCATCCCTTTCTGCCGTCTTTTTCTTTTATATGAATTTCGCCATTTCAAATAAAAGAAAAGAGCCCTTTCACCATGGAGCTAAAGGTGAAGGACTCTTTTCTTTTATTTATCGAATTTCAGTTTTGCCAAGGCATCCGCCAATGCAGTATTGATCGGCTCTTCTTTATTTTGCTTTTTCATATAATTGGAGACTTCATTTTTGGATACTTTTTGATTTTTATTTTGCCCTCTTCGTTTATTGTAAGAAGAAAGTTTTTCGTGAAAACCACATTTACAGGTGAATGTCTGCGCTTCTCCTTGACCGCGCATTTCCATCTTTTTGTGACATTGTGGGCATCTGGCATTTGTTACACGTGAAACACTTTTTTTGTGGCCACATTCACGATCTTGGCAGACAAGCATTTTTCCCTTTTTACTATTCACTTCAAGCATCAGCTTGCCGCAATCAGGGCATTTCGTTCCTGACACGTTATCATGCTTGAATTTTTGGTCACTATTTTTGATTTCATGGACGATATTTTTAGCGTAGGTGCGCATATCTCCGATGAAAGCCTGTTTTGGCAGCTTTCCTTTTGCAATCGCGGTTAACTTTTGCTCCCATTGAGCTGTCAAAGCTGGTGATCGCAAGTCTTCAGGCGCCAATTGAAGAAGTTGTTTTCCTTTCGAGGTAACATGAAGGCCCTTTCCCCTCTTCTCTATCAGGAAGCTATTGAACAGCTTTTCAATAACGTCAGCACGCGTTGCAACAGTTCCAATTCCGCCAGTTTCACCCAAGGTCTTGATGAGCTCTTTGCTTTCCCCTGCCATGAAACGAGCAGGATTCTCCATTGCCGAAAGAAGCGACCCTTCATTGAATGGTTCTGGCGGTTTCGTTTCACCCTCTGTTTGTTTCACGGTCGAAATGGTTAAACGGTCACCTTTTTGAACATTCGGAAGCAGTTGCTCTGCAAGGCCATCTTTAGCTTCTTCCTCATCGAATTGGTGATCATAAACTTCCTTCCAACCTGACTTCAGGACGACCTTCCCTTTTGCCATGAATGTCTCCTGCCCCATTTTTGCGGTGATGGTCGTTTGTTCATATTCAAAAGGCGGCATCAATACAGCAAGGAACCTTTTAACGACCAAATCATAGATTTTCGATTCCTTGTCGCTAAGTTTTCCCGGCAGCGGTGTTTGCTCAGTGGGGATGATTGCATGGTGATCAGAAACCTTGCTATCATCCACGAACGATTTATTGACCTTAATCGGGCTGCGGAGGATCCTCGATGCATACTGGGCATATGGTTTAATGCTTACAGCTTGTAATCTTTCTTTTAGCGTATCAACCAAATCCGTTGATAAAAAGCGTGAATCCGTCCTTGGATAAGTCAAGACTTTATGGCTTTCATATAAGCGTTGCATGATCGATAGCGTCTCTTTCGCCGAATAGCCGAACTTCTTATTGGCGTCCCGTTGAAGTTCTGTTAAATCATATAAAGAAGGGGCAAAACTTTTCTTATGGGACTTGTTAACTTCAGCGACTTCTGCACTTTTCCCCTTAACGGCTGCAAGAACCTGTTCAGCCTTGTTTTTATCAAATGTGCGGATATCTTTTGATTGAGCATCTTGCCATATCAGGCGCAAATCAGGTTCTGCTATTGCCGAAACGCCATAATATTTCCTAGGCTGGAATTGTTTTATTTCTTCTTCTTTTTTTGCAATCATCGCAAGTGTCGGCGTTTGGACCCTCCCGCAGGATAACTGGGCATTGTGCTTGGTTGTCAGGGCACGAGTCGCGTTCATCCCAACGATCCAGTCTGCTTCCGCCCTTGCTACAGCAGAGGCAAATAGGTTTTCATACTCCTTGCCATCCTTCAGGTTTTTAAATCCATCTTTGATAGCTTTATCCGTTACAGAGGAAATCCAAAGCCGTTTGACCGGCTTCTTCACATTCGCTTTTTCGAGAATCCAGCGTGCAACAAGTTCCCCTTCACGGCCTGCATCCGTTGCAATGATGACATCCTTGACATCATTGCGGTTCAATTGTGTTTTAACCGATTGAAATTGTTTGCCTGATTGCTTGATGACGACCAACTTCAAAGTAGACGGCAACATGGGCAGGTCCTCAAGGCGCCAAGTTTTATATTTTTCATCATAAGATTCCGGATCTGCATGGGTGACCAAATGACCTAGTGCCCAAGTGACGATATACTGTTCGCCTTCAAAAAAACCATTACCCTTTTTCCCGCAATTCAGCACTTTAGCTATATCTCTTCCGACCGAAGGTTTCTCGGCCAGTACGACTGTTTTACTCATAATAACATCCTTTCGCTTTTAAACTGGTTCCTCTATTATCTCATATAATTTATGACAGGGCGATAATGCACAGCATGGCATTGATAAACAGATCGAACAGGGCTCCCCGCACCCACATATATGTAAATTAATAGATTAGATAGCAATCCCGTGCAGATTTTAGTATGATGAAACGTAGGGATTTTTTCAAATTAATTGGGAGGTTCAATATAAAATGAGCTTACTTTCTATAGATAAATTAGCACACAGCTTTGGCGACCGTACCTTATTCAAAGATGTATCCTTCCGCCTGATGGCCGGTGAACATGTAGGCCTGGTAGGGGCGAATGGTGTCGGGAAGTCAACGATGATGAATATCATTACAGGACAACTCATCCATGATGATGGTCGGGTGGAATGGACACCTGGTGTCGAATATGGCTATCTTGATCAACATACGATACTTTCTAAAGGTAAATCGATTCGCGACGTCTTAAGGGATGCATACTTACCTTTATTCGAGCAGGAAAAAGCACTGAATGAAGTTACAGAAAAAATGGGTACAGCCACACCGGAAGAACTTGAAGAACTTTTAGAACAAATGGGTGAAATCCAGGACAAGCTGGAAGCCGGTGGTTTTTACAATCTAGATATTAAAATTGAAGAGGCAGCACGCGGTTTGGGATTAGATGCAATCGGATTGGACCGTGACGTTTCTGCCCTAAGCGGTGGACAACGGACAAAAGTTTTACTTGCCAAATTACTTTTAGAACAGCCTGAAGTACTGCTCCTTGACGAACCGACGAACTACTTGGATGTGGAGCATATCCGCTGGTTGAGCAGCTACTTAAAGGAATACCCTAATGCATTCTTATTAATTTCGCATGATACCGAGTTCATGAACGGAGTCGTCGACGTCATTTTCCATCTTGAATTTTCAAAATTGACTCGTTACACGGCAACTTATGAAAAATTCCTGGAGCTTGCCGAATTGAATAAAAATCAGCACATCAATGCATATGAAAAACAGCGTGAATTCATTAAAAAGCAGGAAGATTTCATTGCTAAAAATAAAGCCCGCTACTCAACGACCGGTCGGGCAAAGAGTCGTCAGAAGCAATTGAACCGCATGGAACGCATCGATCGTCCGGAGACTGCAATGAAACCGACTTTTGACTTCAAAGAATCACGTGCGAGCAGCCGTTATGTATTTGAAGGGGAGGATTTGGAAATCGGATATGACCGCCCATTGCTTCCGAAGCTATCCATGACCATCGAACGAGGAGAAAAAATTGCCGTGGTCGGCTGTAATGGGGTTGGTAAATCCACTCTTTTAAAAACGATTTTGGGTAAAATCGATCCTCTAGGCGGTAAAAGATCACTTGGGGATTTCCTTTTTTCTTCTTATTTTGAACAAGAAGTGAAAGCAGGCGATACGACGCCGATCGATGAAGTATGGAATGCATTCCCGCATCTGGACCAACCGCAGGTACGTGCGATCCTTGCCCGTGTCGGTTTGAAAAACGAGCACATTACACGTCCGATGAGCCATTTAAGTGGTGGTGAGCAATCGAAGGTCCGCTTGTGTAAGCTCATGCTTACCGAAAGTAACTGGCTGCTTTTTGATGAACCGACGAACCATTTGGATGTTGTCGCGAAAGAAGAACTAAAACGTGCATTAAAAGAGTATAAAGGTACGATTATCCTCGTCTGTCATGAACCTGATTTCTATGAAGATTGGATTACCAAAGTATGGGATGTTGAAGAATGGTCGAACAATAATTAACTTGGTCTATTTAGAGGGTGCCCGCTTGAAACGGGGCACCTTCTTTTTATGTCAAAAAAGACTGAAATGGTTATAAAATCCCCCTTTCAGTCAGCATCACTTTTTATTATTTTATTTGTTCAAGTTTTGTTTCGCCAATTCGGATCCTAGAAACTTCGCTAATTCAAGCATGCCATATTGGCCTGCTGCTTCCTCAGCGTCACTGTTATAATTCGTATTGGTATTGATGTCATACGTGGAGATTTCACCATCGCTGTTACGAATGAATTCAATTCCTGCAATCGAAATTTCATTCGCTTTTAAAAACGCTTCATATTTTTCAATAATCGGATCATGAAAATCTTGCACAATTTGAAATTTTGGTTTTTCTTCTACCTCTTCACCGATTGGGCAGAATAAGTCACCAATTTGGCATGCATCTGCAGGACAAAGCTCGAAACCTTCGGATGTATCAACCTCTACCGCATAAATAAACTTGCCACCCACGAATTCACAACGGGTGATGAATGGCTCCGGTGCTTTTATGTATTCCTGAATTAATGTAATCCCATCAACTGGCTCATCGAATTCTGGACCTTCCACATAATGTTTCAATGCTTCTACTGAGTGAAATAATTGAACACCGAGTCCTTTACCTGCACGGTTATGTTTCGTGATAAACGAAGCTACATTTAATTTCTCTGCTGCCTTCATGATATTTTCCTTACCTACAGCTGCGATCGTTTTCGGAGTCTTAATTCCAGCCTTTGTCAGTGCCGTATATTGATTGACTTTGCTGACCTCTAAACGAAGCGCTCGTGACCCATTGAAGACTGTACGATTATGCTGTTCAAGCCACGCTAGCACAGATTCTGTCATTTCAGGCGCAAATCGGTGCCCACGAGTATGTGAGCTTGCACTCATACGGCTATAAAAAACGCCCTCTGGCGGTTCCTCTGTTAAATCCACCACACCCTGATCAAGATGCCATTCTTCATAGGGAAGTTCTAACTCATTCATTCTTTTGGTTAAATGGGCAGTCCATTCCTCATTTTCATGAATGATATAAATTTTACTCATAAAAGGTTCCTCCTGATTGTTTAAAATTTTATGTTTTTATCTGAGGCATAGAGACATCCTTTTTATATGCATAACACTTTTGACTGCATCCTTACACTCGTTCCGCCACTAATGTAAATGTTTTCGGAAGCCCAATATCATGGATTTTATGATTCGGTTCTTCCTCGAGCACTTTAATAACAAGCCCTGATTGACCTATTGACGTTATCAGTTCCCCGATTGTCCATTTACGCTGTACAACTTTTGAAAGGCTCCCTTTTTCCTCATCCGGCATATGCTTCGAAAAAGCGACCTCATTGTTTTCGATTGCCGGAGCGAAATAGTTGCCTGTTATTTTATGTTTTTTACCATTTGAAGTAATGAGCTTTGTTGAAATCGGGTGAAATTCATGCAGGACGAATCGGCCTCCAGGTTTCAGCATCTTTTTAATTTTTTCAAATAAAGGCTGCAGATCTATTAAGTAGTGAAGTACACCGAGCTCCATTAAAACCAAATCCTGATTCCCTAATTCATGCTCGGATGATAGTGAAAGGACATCCGAAACGATATACTCGATGGAGACATTGGCCCCACTTGCCAGCTCATTTGCAAACGTTGCATTTTCCTGGGAAAAATCAACGACTTTCACTTCAGCTCCCAATATGGCGAGGGCAACTGCTTTAACACCGTTCGATCCCATCAAATGAGTGATTTTTTTACCTGATATTTCTCCCATATATTTATAAAAAGGGTGCAGTCTCCATTTGGGGTTTTGCTTGATTTTTGATGCCAATTCCACGGGATCTCCATAACGATTGACCAGCGCTAAATAATTATTCTGGTTCCACGCCTGTTCATTTTCCGCTGTGAACCCCTTCTGCTTGGCAGATAAGTAAGCATGGATCTCGGAACTGCACTTTCTCATTTCTTCGTCGTATAAATAACTGTATAACGACCTGCACCAAACCTCCATATCGCCCATCTTAATGGACAAACGATAAGGGTCCGTTTTAATGGTCGTGTTAAACCGGCAGCGCACAGTGGCAGAAACCCCCTCGACATCCATTAGAAAGGAGGCAGTCTCAGGACTTCTTTCAGGCTTTGTTGGTGCGTATTCGGAAAAAAGATCTAAAGCCTCATTAAAGACATCCCATTGTACATCAATATCGATTTTCTTATACTCATCGATGTCCACTCCTTGCACGAACAGAGCGGATCGACCTGTATATTGGTATGGGATATTAGCTTGATCCAACATGTTCGCCATTAATGTGATTGAATGATAATAACTTACCTTCATATGAACCTCCTAAACATCAAAAGAACATGACAATTATTCTTCTATAGCAAATTTCAAACCCGTATTCGTAATGGCAATCAGCTCTTCATCATGGCGGTCTATGCCATAAACGAGTAATGTAACAAGCATGTATATTGCTCTGAACCGGGCTAAATTCTCTGTTTCCTTTTCGATTTCACCATAGATATCAAAAAAAACCCTGCGCACTTCTTTGGGGAAATAACTGTATAAAAAGGAGAAATCAATGGCTGGATTCCCGACATGAACATCTCCCCAATCAATGATACCCGCGAGAACGCCTTCTTCATCGAGTAAAACATTCCGGATATGAATGTCTCCGTGAACGAGTGAAATCGGGTGCTGAACATCGAATTCACCTAAGGTTTCAACAAAATCCTTAACCGCATGCGCCTGTTCAAAGAATCCTAGCTTTAATAGATTCGAGACATTTTCCATTAGCGATTTCTTACGATAGGATACATCAAGCCTCATCATCCCATCAGGCTGCACACCTAAACGCATAGCCCTTTCCACAGGGAAACTGTGAAGAGCTTTCAAAAAATGAGCAAACCTTTTTGCCGATTCGGCCTTATTTGCCACTGATCCTTCTACAGGCAAGTGTCCCTTTACCATTTTATAACCGGTAAAAGGATACGGATACAGTGTACTTGGTTTCCCAAAAAAGATCGGTTCAGGGATAGCAAGCGGAAAAGTGCCTGCAATGGAAGGCAAAAGCTGACTTTCCACCTGAATCAACGTAACCGCAATAGGGCGGCGGGGGAAACGGAATACAAATTGCCCATTGATTTGTATGACCGTGTTATCGAAGCCCTCCCCAAGTTGCTTGATCTCTTTCAACTCAATTTCCGGAAACTGCAGCATGATCAATTTCCCCGCTAGCTCCAGCGAAACCGGATATTCTGCCAACCAAGGCTTTTCCACTCCCGTCTCCCCCTTTTACCGGTTTCTCCCTCTATTGGGGCTGCTGCCAGATCCACCTCTAAGATTACTTGGCCCTTGTGTACTGTTTGCTCTACGGCTGTCTCTTTGATCTCCTCGCGGATTGTCACGCTTTGGTCCACGGCTGTTTTCCATCCGACCTCCCCGTGAATCCTCACGCTTTGGTCCGCGGCTGTTTTCCATCCGGCCTCCCCGTGAATCCTCACGTTTAGGTCCGCGGCTGTTTTCCATCCGACCTCCCCGTGAATCCTCACGCTTTGGCCCGTGGCTGTTTTCCATCCGGCCTCCCCTTGGTTTCTCCCTCTCGAATTCACGATTGTCCGCTTGATTTACAGAACGGTGACTGCCTCGATTCGGTCCTCTCGTATCTATCCGTTCCCGGTGTTTCCTTCCCCCGCCCGAACGCGGTCGGCGGGTACCCTCATCAGAAGAGTCTTCATAGCGTTTCCTTTTTTGCCTCACCTCATCGGGTTGGAACATTTTCACGCCTTCAATCGTCCTTCTTTCGATTTTCATGGAGATCCCTTTTTCAATCTCGCTTAAAAGCTGTAAATCCTTCGTTGCTATGAAAGTTACAGCCAAGCCATTCTCACCCGCCCGGCCCGTCCGGCCAATTCGGTGGATGTAACTTTCTGCATCCTCGGGAACATCATAATTAAACACATGTGTCACGCCTTCTACATCGAGTCCACGTGCGGCAACGTCCGTCGCCACTAAATATTGAAGCTTCGCGTCTCTGAAGTTTTTCATGACACGTTCCCGCTTTGCCTGTGAAAGGTCACCATGAAGCTCTTCAGAATTGAATCCAGCTGCTTTCAGGGCATCATTCAAAACCGAAACGCGACGTTTTGTACGGCAAAATATGATCGCAAGGTATGGCTGTTCTTCTTTGATCATGTTGATTAATGAAGACTGTTTGGCACGATCGGTGGTCTCGATGACAAGCTGCCTGATTTTCTCGACCGTTACTTGCTCAGCCTTCACAGCGGCAGTTAATGGTTTAGTCATATAGCGTTTAGCCAATTGATGCACCTGTTCAGGCATCGTCGCTGAAAAGAGCAACGTTTGGCGCTCCTCTGGAAGCTGTCCCATGATTTCTTCCACCTCTGGTAAAAATCCAATATGTAGCATTTGATCAGCTTCGTCCAGCACGAGTGTTCCAGTTTGTGATAGATCGATGGTGCCTCTTCGTAAATGATCTAATAGCCTGCCTGGCGTGGCGACCACCACGGAGATGTTTCTTGTCAGCTTTTTCATTTGCTGCTCGACATCTTGTCCGCCATAAACTGCAAGCACTTGGAGTCCTTCAATTTCATTAGCGAATTTCTTCAGTTCAGCAGTGATTTGCAAAGCCAATTCCCTGGTTGGCGTAACGATCAGGGATTGTATGTGGGATGCAGCGGGATCTACTTTTTCCAGGATTGGCAGCAAAAATGCCAAAGTCTTTCCCGTCCCCGTTTGAGCCTTCGCGATGACATCCCTTCCAGCAAGGATATCTGGTATCGATTTCTCCTGGATCGGGGTAGGGGCGGTTATTCCTATTTGCTTTAATATCATGTTAATCGCCGGGCTGACGCCAAGGTCGATGAATTCTGTCATGTATGGGCCTACTTTCTGAATTTCTTCATTTAATTGACTGATAAATCCACTGAAATGGTAACAGCTTCCTTCAGTTAATGTCATATTCCTTAGTCTAAGCTAATTGTTAGTATATCATTATCTATTTTCGAGAAAACCTGTACCTTAAAATTTTTCATCCTATTGTACTTTAGTTGTTTTTCTAATATAATTTATAAGATTATCCAATCGAGCTACTTACTTTAAAATAAAGGGTAAGCATCTCATCCTTGTAGATTTGTGCAAGGATTTTTTGTATATAAAAAAGGAGTGACCGCATGTTTAAATTAAAAGAACGAAATTCAAATATTAAGACGGAAGTACTTGCGGGGCTTACAACTTTTTTAACTCTGGCTTATATCATCGTTGTAAACCCAATGATCCTTTCTGATGCCGGTGTTCCATTCGACCAGGCATTTACGGCAACCATAATCGCAATAATAATCGGTACCCTAAGCATGGCCCTATTAGCCAATTACCCTATTGTCATAGCACCGGCAATGGGATTGAATGCTTATTTTGCATACTCGGTATTGGGAACCCATGATATTTCATACACAGTTGCCTTCTCTGCAGTCTTTGTTACCGGTATCATCTTTATCCTTTTATCCCTAACCTCTTTCCGCTCTAAATTGATCGAGGCCATCCCTAATAACTTGAAGCATGCAATCAGTGCCGGAATCGGACTTTTCATCACCTTCATCGGACTTCGCTTGTCAGGTGTCGTAACACAGCATGAATCCAACCTGGTTACCCTTGGAAGCTTCAGGGATCCTAATGTGGCGCTTACATTGATTGGTTTGGTCATAACGATCGTGCTGATCGTTCGCAATGTGCAGGGAGCGATATTCATCGGAATGATCGTGACTGCCATAATCGCTTTCTTTACAGGCCAATTGGAAATTAACGGTCTAGTTTCCACCCCTTCATTACCTGAAGGGATTATCGTCGCCAATCCAATCACATCTATCGCCGATGTCATTAACTACGGCCTTTATGGCGTCGTCTTCTCCATTTTGCTTGTAATGCTTTTCGATACGACCGGTGCTTTATTAGGCATAGTCCGTCAAGCTGGATTGCTGAAGGATAATAAGCTTGAAAAATCCGGCAGTGCCTTCTTTGCAGATTCCATCGGCACTACTGTTGGTGCCATGTTCGGTACAAGCCCGACCGCTGCCTCAGTTGAATCATCAGCTGGTGTAGGAGCCGGCGGCAAGACAGGTTTAACCGCGTTGGTTGTGGCCATCCTTTTCTTAATGACCGCCTTCTTCAGCCCACTGATAGGAGCTGTCTCAAATGTAGCGGCAATCACGGCACCTAGCTTGATCATCGTCGGAAGCATGATGATTAAAAGCATTAATGAAATTGACTGGACACACTTTGACGAATCATTCCCAGCCTTTTTGGTCATTGTCGCCATGCCTTTAACATCAAGCATCGCCAACGGGATAGCACTCGGATTCATCTCCTATCCCATTTTAAAAATGGCAAGGGGCAAATTCCGGGAAGTGAATCCGTTCGTGTACATGTTTGCCGTTTTATTCCTTTACCAACTGATTTTCCTGGCTTGATCATTTCGTGAAGGACATCATGGGATAATAAAAAGGAGTGTTCAATTCATGTTAATTGAACACTCCTTTATTCGTTTACGTGCAATTAATTTATAACGCCATCCATCTTTTTACCTTTAATCACACTTGGTACTCCAACTGCCGTGCAATTATCGGGAACGGATGTCAAAACAACTGCATTTGCCCCCACTTTCGAATTCGTGCCAATTCGGATGCCACCGTGTATTTTAGCGCCATTTCCTATATACGCATAATCACAAACCTCAGGTGCCTTTTTACTTTCTTTATTTTGTCCTAAACTTACTTGATGCATAATCGTAACATGATCTCCTATTTTGCAATATGGGTTGATAAGAACGCCTTTAGCTCCATGGGGCAGACGTAAATCCTTGCCAATTTGACATTGCCCAGGAAATTCGCAATTCAGGAAAAGTCTTATGATTAACAAATCTACCATGCGGTACATAATCCATAATACTTGTTTTAAGATTGGAATGTTCACTTTATAGTAAATTATATTGCCTATCCGGTAAACAAACATGACGATTATTCCATGGATTCCGCCCAGTCTCCCCCAGTTATTAATAAATGACAATTTATTGAACCATTTAAATAAACCCATGATATGCCTCCTAAGAACATGATTTTAATTTATCGAACAGTGATCGCAGCTTTTCCTCTTCATTCTCCCAATTATATTCTTGTCCATATGCGGCCTTCCCCAGTTCACCCATTTTTGCTGCCTCCTCAGGGGATTCCATTAAATAAACAGCATTTTGAACGATTTCATCCATGTTTGCTACATCGACGGACACTCCACAGCGCCATTTATCCAGTACATCTTGAATAAGGAAATCAGAAACCATAAATGGAATGCCAGCAGCCATATATTCAAAGCACTTTGTTGTTTTACCACCAATGAAATTAGGATCAGGAACTAAAAATGCCATGCCTGCATGTGCTTTCTGGATGGATTCAAATGCTTTATCAAAAGCCATTACACCCTCTAGACTGATATAATCTTCTAAGCCGTTGTCAACTATGAACGTTTTCAATTTTTCGATGTATGCTTCACCGCCCGTTCCAATGATCTTCATGTGAAATACTTTCTTTAATTCTACTAATCTTTTTGCAAGATACAGCATGGTTTCCCCGCCACGTATATCAGAGATGCTTCCTAAATAGATAAAGGTAAATACATCTTCTTTTTCTGTATTTTCTATCATTGAAAGAATTTTCGGGTAATTATAAACATCAACGGTTGGACAAGTTAAGAATCGATAATCATCTTTATACGTCATTTCTGCAAACACGACCCCGCTGCATGCCCTTAGCAATTGTTTCTCCGAATAACGATACATACTCAATGCAATTTCGGGGATTTTTTTTCTCATAAGGACCTTAGTTACGTTTTCATGCATGTCATAAACAATGACCGGATGATAACGGGGAATCCTTCTAATAATATTCATTAAAATCAGCAGCTCTGGATCATGAAACTGAATCACATCAGGTTTATCCTTCTTAATCTTCCGGTACAGAGCAATCCAATTTAATATACGTCCTTTTCTAGATCGCTTAGTTAACAGTTCAACTTCAATATTGTCTGGTATATTATCTGGGATCAGATTATTTTTAATAGCTATATGCTTCACCTTGTACTTTCCTGTTTCCCCGAGAGAAAAGGCTTGCCGAAAATAAATCCTGGTGTCATTCCATGGATGCACCGAACTGATATTATAAAATAACTTCATCTGTTATCTCCCTTTTGTGAATCTGACCCTAACATTAAATACATGATAACGAAAGTAAAAACCATCCCGCCTGTCACAAACGTTGTTGTAAGCGCAGTATCCGCTAAACACCATGCAGGTACAACAAACAGGATTATGCCAACGCCTTGCCACTTTTCATTTTGCGTCAGGCTATCATAAAGCCATAATATCGCTGCTAAGATCACTGTATAAATCAAGAATCCAAAATAACCGAAATTAGCAAAAGCATCGGCGAACATATTGGCATTGGCTGCCATTTCAGGTCGGCCAAAGTACTCTGTACCGATAATGTATGGCGGACTCTTGTCATAAACAGGATCTATGAATTTTTCAAAAATACTGTACGACAGCAAGGCTTTTGGATGGATTGAAAAGAAGTCTACATAATAGGTTGTCAGCAACCCCGGCGTGACGATCATCCTTCTGGCAAATAAATTGGATAAATATGCCTGACCAAGGATAACATCCAGAATAATGCTGATGCCCAACAACAAGCAAAGACTTACACAAAAAAGGATGGAGAAGTTTCTTCCCTTCTTCCGAAAAGCAATAAATACAACAATTAATAATCCAGTTGATAACAGAGTGGACTTCAATCCATTGACGGTGTATAAAAGGTATTGCAGCGCTAGTCCGATAAACACATAGGTATATTTTTTTTTGCATAAGCCAATGGTCACGATAAATGGATTACATACTTTTGCAAGCCACTGTATAATATAGCCTGCAAGAGGGGTCAATTTTGTTCGAAAGGTTAATCTCTTATCATAGATATCCTCGGAGTTTATGGGAGGCTTTAGACTAATTCCACCCGAAACCTTGAAGATGTAAAGAAAAAAAATGAATAATGTTATAACGAAAATGACTTTTAATAGACCGATATTAATACTAGGAGGGTTAACCTTCATGGCTGGCAATCTATTAACATTTCCGATGATAAGTAAACAAAAAAACAAAAGGACATTCGTATATATATAATCAGGCTTTAGCGAAAATAAATAATTCGGGACCCATACTACCGGTATATAGACAATAAAATACAAAATCCAGAAAACGAGTTCCGACGGCTTATCCAGATCCTTTTTTATGAATATGGCTGGCAATATAATAAAAAACATGGAAATTACTATCATGACTGCACTTGGATGTTGTCGATATATAAATCCCATATAAGCATATTCAGGGGAAATAAAGTAAACGTAGGAAATATCCAATAAGCAGACGTATATTCCTATCAGACCCATTTGAATCAGCTTCATTTTTTTAGGTTATCCTCTCGATCTATGGAATGTATCGCCCTATAGCCAAGGAGAGCAAAAAAGTAGTAACTGGCCCCCATACAAATGCTAAAGTATAAAATGGCTGTTTCAGCCGATCCCCCTGAAATGAAAATGACCAGTACTCCAATGGTTGACAGTAACAGCCTTGAAACATCCCATAAAAGCTGAGTCTGTTGTTTTTTGATTATATACAGTATTTGGGAAATTGGCATGACATTCACTTGGCCTATAAACATGATTGACATCAACGTCACATATTCACCGGAAACACGCCACTCTTCCCCAAAAACAAAACTGAAGAGCCCTGGGGCAATCCAAGCTAACAGTATCAATGACGGTATGCCTATCATCGCTAACTTAGTAAGAATGCTTCTATATAATTTCAAAACCCTTCCAGGATCATTTGTAATGCTTTTTACCACTTCGGCATAGAATACCGCTGAAATACTTGCTCCCACCAACGTAATGGGCATACCTACCGTTTTTGAAGCCATGGAAAAATGACCCGTCACTTCAGGTCCGTATAGACGCATTAATAACAAAAATATGATTTGCATAGATAAAGAGCTTAATAGTGTTGACCACGTAGAGTATTTGGCGAAATCCTCATACTTTTTAAACAAATACCGGATTCTTCTATAGTTCACTTTTGGCCAATGCATTTTCTTTAAGAAAAATCGCCAAATGTACGCAAAGGTTATTCCCCGTCCAATTATATCTCCTGCAGTTAAACCCATTCCTGGAGAAAGGTGATTAATGGACGTAAGCGAGAACTGACTAATAACATTGCTAATCGATTGAAGTAGTTTAGAATGGAATATTCCTTTAAACTTATCTTCTTTCACCAACCAGTGAATCAACACTTGGTATATCCCTGCAAAAAATAGACCACTTGAAAGCAAAAGGTCATTCATAATAGTCGTCTTAATCCCGTAAAGATGAAATAACGACAGATTAAAAAGGCTCAAAATCAAATTCAGCATACAAACAACGGCAATCGTAAACATGCTAATGTAAATCAAGTGAAACGTATTCTTATGGTTTTTTTCTAAAGGAATCGCCTTTTCTAAACAAAGAGATGAAAATGACATGAGAATGGCCAAAAGGGACGTATAGGTTGAAAACACACCAAAATCTTCTGGTTTATATATTCTTGTCAGTATGGGAGAACTTGCAAATAGAATAAGCTGTGCAATTGAATTGCCTGTTAATAATAAAAGGATTTTATTAATAAATTCATTTTTTATTTTCATATTCTCAAACCACGCCGCATCTCTATTTTTCTATACTCATTTACATTTTTCAGATTAGCCTAATTTATTCGTTCAGTTAACGTTTCTTTTATATGATCCGCCGGATAGTGCATGATCCAGTCAAGAATCGATAAATTTTTTACACATTCTGTCTCATTTTTCACATAATAGACAGGATGAATGAAATTTTGATAGACGAGATCGATTCCTTCTTTACGAAACAATTCTTCTTCCAAGTAATCCTTTCCGCTCTTCCCGCTTAAATAGCATGTACCATCGGTTTGCTTAAGCAGGCTGACTAATCTCTCTGTTTTTCCAAAGGATGTATTAAAATCAGTGGAAAGGTGTGTTTCTCCTTCATAGTTTAAGTAATTTAAGATCAATTCAATTAAATGAATATTTAAATCGACTAATAAAGCGTGTTGTTTTTGATATGCTTCTTCCAACAGCGGGAAAAAATCTTGAAAGTGGCGAGTTTTTTTATAAACTTGCGAAATTTGCTTCAAATGATTCCTTTTCCATTTTTGATTTGGGGAATGATAACTGATTAATTTTTCATGTAACATTTCAGGTTTTTTTTGAAGCGGTACAGTTAGCCTTGACTTTTTTCCATCAGCACCTAGAATATATGTCTTATTTTGAAAATTACTTGAAGAGTATTTCACATCAGACAAATATATAAAAACATCCGATTGGAAAACCTTATGAATCAAACCAATCCAGGGCATGTAATTAGGCTGGTGAATTGCGACTATCTTCTTTTTTTCCACCTACAAAACCTCTTTTGAAAAAATTAATAGGAATGTCTCCGCGTATTTACAATTCACTTGGGAGCCCCTCCAACTGCCGATATGCTCCGCATTCACTAAATAGTGCCCCATATAACCGGTTAGCTGTGATTGGAACATGGTAATCATTTGTTTTTTATCTTCCATGAACTCTGTAATATCACTATAAATATTCGGGAGAAATTGATTGGCAGCGATGTTATTGTTTTGGTTGATTTGTTCGAATTCATATAGGGTAAATTGTTTTTTCCTAAAACAGCTTCTTACCACCTTTGATAATTTTTGATGATCTTGGTGACTGTCATTCATCCAATGTGTATAGACTTCGTCTGGATTCATCTTTTCAATGATATTGTCGAGCTCTTTTATTAATTTATGAAGAGGAATATCCTCAACGTTATTACCCTCACAGTAATTAGAAAACTGTACCTCATATCCGAAATTCTTTGATGACTCTATTGCCTCTTGTTTCCTGACCTCGATATTCGAAGGGATGGAAAATATGATGTTGATAATGTAATGTCCTTGGTTCAATAGCTTACGAATGGTACCGCCCATACTAATTTCCGCATCATCCGGATGTGCTGTTACTAGCAATATTTTTTTCATCATGTTCCTCCATTTAAAGCTTGTTCAATGATAGATATCGCTTTAAGTGTAATGCTCTTTTGTTCCCTGTAAGCTGTTTCATTTTTCATTAAAATCCATTCTGAAAATTCAGTGATTTCATAAAGCAAACTATTATCACTAATAGGTTCACTAATCATTTCTTCAATGTCATTAATGATACTGCGGTAACTGATTGTGCGGATATCGTATAACGAGTGAAAACGCAAAGTTCCGTTCTCTCCGTAAATTTCCGATATTGAATCATTCGTTAAGTTAATTTTCGAAATCAACATGGTTACTTTATAATCTTTATATTCAAAAATGCACGTGCCGCCTAAATCAATGTTTTTTACGATCAGCTGTTTAAAATAAAAACTTTTAAGGGGAGCACCAAATAATTGAATGGCCGCATAAATAGGATAAATTCCAATTGTTCTTAATGTGCCGCCACCATGATTTTCATCGAAAAGTGGAGCTTTTTCTCCTTTCAATAAGGCCGAATACTGCTTGGAATAGTTTTGGTACTTTAGGGTTGCCCCATGAATTTTCCCTATTTTTTTTATGGCATTCTTTAAAATTTGAAAGTTGGGTTCATAAATAGATCTCAACGCCTCAAACACAAAAACATTTTGTTTTTCTGCAGCATCGAAAACTCGATTGGCTTGATCGGCTGTCATGAATGCCGTTTTCTCCACAATGACGTTCTTTCCATGCTCAATGGCTGCCATCGCTTGTTCATAATGGGAAGCATTTGGAGTGGCTATATAAACAGTATCCAGCTCATCATCTTCAAAAACTTCATTCAGTGATCCATAAACTTTAGAAACTCCTTTTTCTTTTGCAAGCTCCTTGGCAAAATGGAATCTTCTCCCCCAAATTCCCATCACCTCTCCATTTGAACTTTCATTAATGGCATCAATCATTGCACAACCTATTGGACCTGACCCCACCACTCCAATCCTATTTTTAACAACCATGTTCCACTGCCTGTTTACATTTCGCTACAATGTATTTCAGATCCTCATCAGACAAATCCAAGTGACATGGTAACGTGAAATGAGATTCACGAAATCTATCGGCATTCGGGAGAGATGCAAGGGGATATTCCTCTAGCAATGTGGGCTGTAAATGTAATGGGACCCCATAACAATGCCCGGTGCTTATATGACCCTCTTTTAAATGCTTTTTAAATGTTTCGCATTGCTCTTTGCTTTTAGACATGACGATAATTTTATAAAATGAAGATTCATTGTGGTCAGATGAAGCTTGGAAGTAAAGACCGTGTACTTGAAAAGTATCATTCAATTGTTCTTTATAGAAACTGAAGATTTCCTGCCTGACCCGGATCATGCCATAAGCTTCCTGAACTTGCAGATAACCCAGCAATGCATTGAATTCGCTGAGAAGCATGTCACCGGATAATACTTGATTGACTGCACCATTTTCATTCCCATGGTGCCTTAACAACTCACAGTATTTGATTAACTCTATATCATCCGATGTAATGACACCACCTGTGGCACTTGTAACAATTTTAGTGGGGTACATTGAAAAAACCCCGGCAAACCCAATTGTCCCGGCATTATATCCATTTATAGCGGCACCAAAAGCATGTGAAGCATCTTCGATTAGATAAAGATCATTCTCATCACAAAACTCTTTAATCTCAAAGATGTTATCAGGGATCTTTCCAGCAATATACGTAATTAGGACAACTTTCGTTTTGGGAGTCACGGCGCTCTTCAGGCTATTTAAATCCAAATTGAAATCCTCTAAATTGATGTCACAAAGAACGACCCTTCCTTTCGCATTTTTCACCGCATATACTGGGGAAATAAACGTATTGCTTGGCATGATCACTTCTTTGCCTTCAACATCTAGATACTTTAAAATGATTTCAATGGCTGCCGTTGCACTGGAAAGTGCGACAGCATACTTAGAATCACTGTATTGTCTGACGCTTTCTTCAAATTTCCGGGTATAATCACCTAAAATTAACCTGCCAGAATCCAAAATGTGCTCAATGTTCTTGAGGTATTCCCGTTTTACCCAACCTGTTATCACTGGCTTTGTATTTACGATAGTCTCCATAGAACTCCATCCTTTTTCCAAAATCAGATCTTTCATTACACGTTAAGTAAGAGGCATACAAATAAATCAAATTTTTGAAAGACCCATGACTATTCAATGATTATTAACAACCAAATCCGACAGTGTTCTCTCTAGCTTTGAAATCAATTTGGTTTTCTCATAATTTAGGGTTAAACGCTTTATATTTCCTTGTATTTTCAGATACATTTGTTTGTCACTTTTCATTGATTTTACATACTCTATCATCTTTGATCGTTCACTATATTCAAAACCGTGACCTGCATCATATTTTGTCATAACCCCATGTTGCCAGCCTTTATAGTTTATTAATGTCGGTTTCCCGGCTGCCCAAAAATCAAAAAGTTTATTTTGACTATTCCTATCCAATATTTCATTATTCCGTACAAAACACAGACCTATATGAGATACGGCCATTAATAAGTACGCTTCTTTTTTAGATACCTGATCCAAGAAAATGACGTTGTTTAATTTTTTGCTCTTTTTCACTTGAATTAAGCGCTCTTTTTCCTTTCCATCCCCTACAATTAGATAGACGATATCGGGGTCATCAGTCTTTTCGGCAAGCTGTAAAATATAATCGATATTATTGATAAATCCTAATGTACCCGCATATAAACAGATAAACTTCGCTTTCAAACCTAATTTTTCCAATGCTTCTTCTTTATCCTTGGAACAAATCCGTGAAAAATAGTCTATATCCGCAAAGTTAGTAACCGTCGAAATCTTTTCTTGTTTAACTCCTTTTTTCAATAAATCTTCTTTCATTCCAGGCGAAAGCACGATGATTTTATCAGCTGCAGAATAAATCATGCTTTCCAGCTTCAATAAAATTCTCTTTAACCATTCATGTCTGATGATTCCCAGCTCAATAGGTATATCTGGCCATAAATCCCTTACTTCAAACACAAATTCGCTGCGCTTCACCTTAGCAAGAAGCATACCTATCAACCCAATCGTCAAAGGGGTCGAGGAAGCATAAACAACGTCTACCCCTTTCTCCTTCACCCCAATAAAAAAACTCTTATACATATAATGAATAAACGATAATAATCTTTTGAGGTAACTATACTCTTGTTTATATTTAGTTTTGGTTGATATGATCTTTATTCCCTCACGCGAATCTATTGTATTTCCGGTGATGATGGTGACTTTATTATTTTTAGAGACTAAAAATTTAGCTATTTCATAAGATCGGGTACTGCCTTTATCGGTATTGAAATATTGATGCAAATAAAGAACCTTCACTTTATCACCTCCTCTTTTACCCAATATGATTCAATTGGATTTACAGCTGAATGCTGTGCCTATTGCTTTCCCCAGAAAACAAATGTAACACTTAATATAGGTGTGACCTGTCCCTTTTTTAGAATGGGCCGTTTTAACTTTGAAACCCACTAGAGATTTGTCCTTCCCCTTGTTTTTCAGTGCATCAGATGGATTTCTTGCATGATTTTTTTCCTCACATTAGGTTTGTTCCAGTCAAGGAAGGCCGAGATGGCAATCCAGTCATCCAGGCGGTTGTAAACCGTCTTGTCTTGTACATGGATTTCATGCCCGACATCGGTAAATATATTATCCCTTTCAATCCCTTTATTTTTCATGTTCATAGAGGTAATGGCATAGTCATTTGTAGGGCTGCCGTTATTATGCGACCCTCTGATGCCGATGCCCGCTGAACTGAACTTTTCGTCGGATTCATGAATTTGGTTTATGATGTTTCCTTTCAGTTTGGTGAACTTGTTGGAACTAAGGATCACAATCCCATTGTTGAAGCAATTTTCAATGATATTGCCTTCAATAAGGGCATTTTTGGTCACATGAATGCTGATGCCTCCCCATTCCTCGACATTAGCCTGGACATTATTCACATAATTGCCTTTAATCACGACCGTTTGCAGGAATCCCATCTCTTTTTCAGTAAGATCATGGAATTGCGTTCCGTTGACCGCAATGCCTCGTTCGCTGACTGTGGCATTTTTATCTATATCGTAATACGCATAATCATTAAAGGATTCACCATTGATCCTATTCCCTGCAATCGTAATATTGCCGGGTGGGTATGCTGAGGTATCCCCTCCCTTGTAGTCCATTCCCCCGACAATGATTGGAAAACGCGTGTTTAAGATGACATTATTCGTAAAGGAAACATTATGGCCTGAATGGGTGTCAATCCCTTCCCATCCAGGGTTGTTCGCCACCACATTCCCATCGACTGCGATAGTGTCACTTCGCGGGAACTTTGATTGAGTCATGGCATCAGCCGCATTGACTTTCCGGTGGCTAAAGGCGATGCCATAGCTTTGTTTGGTATTGCCCACCGTTTCCCCTGGCCCAAGGTCTCTCACTGTCGCATGCCTTACAGTCACGTTACTCGCAGAATACCCGCCGATACCTGCATATCCAATATCTTTTATGATCATTTTGTTTCTTTTTCTCGAATCGGACCCTTTAACCGTGACTCCATTCACATGTTCTAAGTAAATGCCAAATCCCTCATACCCGGTGATTTGAACATCTTCGATCAGGATATTTTGAAGCCTCTGCAAATCACTTACAGTCGAATAGACAGACACCAAATCCGCCGTGGATTTGGATTGATCGATTGCGGTAACCTCAATGCCCCTGTTCCGTGCCGCATAATAGTTCCTCGGTTCCCCAGTTTGGGGATCTTCCGTCCGTCGTTTCCCATCGAGTATCAGGTTTTTGACGCCCGTATGGCTCACCATGATTTTTATGGTGACAGAATCGCTCGAGGGCTGGGTACACATTGTCGTGACGGGTCTTCCATTCTCCATCGTCCCTTCTAATGTGACCCCTTCTTTCATCATAATAAAGGCACTAGCCGTGAACTGGCCTTTTGACAAACGAACCGTTCCCCTTTTCCCATTCGATACATCTTGCGGGTAGTCGGAAACCCTCGTAATGGCCTCATTAACGATTGCCCGGATCGTTGTGGTGGAATAGTTCGCCTCTAGTGACAGCGTTTGTTTTACCTTCCCTTTATTGTCCAATAACTGAATCAACGTTCCCGTTGTGGGTCCGCACACTTCGTTTGCCCCGACGGCCGTTGACTGGAGGGAGATGAACGCCATGGTGAACACGGTAAATATTCCTGCAATTTTATATAATCGTTTCATCTAAAACCCCTATGTCTTTTTTTATTCTTTGACAGTTTTTTACGTATTCCGAAGACTGATGACAAAGACACCATATTCGACCTAAAAAAGAGGGGGCGCACATCTAATGTTACATGGGAAGTGAAATGTGCATTTCTCAAAATCAACATTACATGTGTTAATTTTGGAACAGTCGCTTAAACTTACGGCTAATCTGTATGGAATAAAGGGGTAGCCGGATTGTGATTGGGGGAAACAACCTTCTTCCGTCGCCATTGAAAAGTGAAGGGCCGGTTGATGCGTGTTTATTCAAAGAAGGGATGTGTCTGTCGATGACAAGGGGGGGGGCACGAAAAAAAGCCTTTCCCCGGTTGTTTACGGGAAAAGGCTGATGTCTAGTTCAAAGGGGTTTGTGTCATTAACCCCCGCAAAAGAAAAAGGAGGATATTCAACTTATCTTCAAATATCCTCCAAAAGTTCACTGGTTCATTTGATCAAGAAAATCACCCAGGAGATCGTCGAGATTTTCCTCTTCCGGTTCGGATTCTTCCACTTGTTGTTCTGGTTCATTCAAACTCCAATCAAAGTCATCCAGGTTCTTCTTAGGCAGGTATTTTGGGGCCTCCTCGGCTTCCTTATCTTCAGGCTCGGCCTGGACATACAGTTCCTCATTCAGTTCATTATTGTTCAAAGAGGCAAGCAGGGCCGTAGCGCGTAAAGGATCGGATAAAAGGTGGTACATAATCGTTCCAAGCATAGCTTCTGAGTGGGAATGCTTGAGCCAATCACGCTGAGATTTGCTTAGTTTGTTCGGCATGGGCAGGGCAATCATTTCCCGATCCTGATGGGAGGATTGCCCGACTCCATCGAGAACATACTCGGCAATTTTACTGGAAAAATTCCTTCTTTCCGTTTCCTTCAATTTCTGCAGCTGTCTTAACGTATAGTCTGATACATCCGAAGGGATACGAAAAGTGATGGCTTGTCCTCTTTTAATTTCAGAAGAAGCTGTTTTTTTCATTCTCTCACCTATTTAATGGAGCCCGTTCTTTGTTCTTTCTTCTTTTGCTGTGACTGATTCTGTTCCTTTGCATTCCGGCGGCGATTAAAATCCGAAATCAATTTATAATAGGCGTTTGCCATCATCCAAACGCTTTCCCGCTCATCTTCGAAAAAGTCTATATTGTAGCCATCGAAATTTTGATTCAATGTTTTCAAGTAATCTTTCAGGACAATCGATCCCCCGCCTACAAAATAGCAGATTTCCGTTTGGGAATTTTTTTGCCATACGTTGCGCAGGTGACGATATTGCTTTTTGGCCAGTTCACCTAAAATGCGGTCGACGATATCATGGACGCTTGTCCTGCTTCCGCGAACCATAATATGATTGCGATCATTTTTCTTCGTGATGATTTCGACGACGTCGCGCCTGCTATCCAGCTCGACACCATGTTTCTTCCTGATTTCTTCACGAATCGATTCAAGGGCTTCAGCTACTCCCAAATTAAATCCTTGTGCTTTGTCATCGTCAACTTTACGATTTTTAATGACAGCGATATCCGTCGATAATCCACCGATATCCTGGATGAGTATTCTTCTATCTATTAATTCACGGTTAATAATATTCAAATCTTTATCCATGACCAAATTTATGTATGCAGCAAAGCCCTCTGGATAGACTTTCACTTCATCAAATTTGATATTAACCTTTATGCCTTGGTATTTAGGAGTAATTAAAAATTCCACCTGGTGGACTGAACCAAGTAATTTCGAGCGGTATCCGACGTCTTTCCCTTCTTTAACCTCCCGAAGTGGCAACCCTGTTCCAAGCGTATAGTTGGCTTCCACAACGTTATTCACTTTTTTGAATGTATCGTTGTCCCCCAACTTGGCAGCGTCTAATGCAAGAGCCGCAAAAAGCATGACTAATGTTTGATCTTCTTCCGATTTACTGCTTCCTAAATCCAATTCAGTAGGATTATCACTTTTTGTCGCCAAGTTCCCAACGCGATAAATCGCATTATTATCTTGAAGGGCTGGTGAATGGACCCTAATATGAATCCCTTCCAATGGGTTTTTTTCATCAAGTTCCTCAATCCCAATGACCGGACGGTCCTCTATGTCTTTTGCAATGACATTTGGTATATATAGTTCAGACTCTAGCTTTCCAAAAATAGCCTTGATAGCATCATTTCCTACGTCTACTGCTGCGATTCTAGAACTCATCTAAAAACATCCCCTTTTTTATAGAAAAAAATTTTAAGTGAAGCTTTCCCTTTAAGGATAGAAAAAGTTGCCTCGATAGTCAATCCTTCATAAGTTGTAGCTATATTTGTCGAATTGTTTTCAAATTGTTTACAATAGGAACAAGTATGTATACACCTTATATATAGCCATGTGTACGAATTTGTAAACATGTATACTTATTTGTGTACACTACATCTATTTTTGTTTACATGTATACATTTTTGTAAACAAACCAAATAATGTATTTTTTACTCTTTCTTCTTACAAAAATAAGCGTATAAATAGCGGATTTGGATATGGTAATAAATGGGTAATTTACAAATGAACTGTATGGAGGTATTAAAATGACTAAAAAAAATCAGACCTTCCCCGGTTTCCGGAACCCTATTGGCGCAGTGCGTTAACTTTCCCATCTTTTTCTAAACTAGAAATAGATATAAACTCTGATGTCTTAATAGTAGGCGGCGGAATTACAGGGATTACTCAGTTTAACAAGGTATTAAAGTTACACTGATAGAGGCTGGCGAAATCCTTAACGGATCAACGGGACACACCACAGCATGGCCTGATTTACGATTTGTTTGTTCACTAAAACATGGTGAAGAGAAAGCCAAACTATATTATGTAGCCAATGCAGAAGGAATGGGCTTATCAAAGACTTGGTAGAAGAACATTCCATTGAATGTAATTTGACTGCAATGGATACCTATATTCACGCAAATACTGATGTATAAAAGTGAAATTCCAAAAGAACTAAAAGCCTATCGAAACTAGCCATTCGCGGGGATTATGCAGAAGAAATCCCTTTCTCCATTCCTTGTAAATCTTCCATGATCCAAGCACAGTTTCACCCCTTTAAAATATTTAACGGCCCTCCTCCACGATTCTGGAAGCTGAAAAAGTTTCCACGATAGTCAATGCTTCATTAATAGTAGCTATAATTTTCGAATTGTTTACAATAGGAACAAATATGTATACGTCTGATATATAGCCATGTGTACGTGTTCGTAAACATGTATGCGTTTTTGTTTACAATACATCTATTTTCGTTTACATGTATACGTAATCGTAAACAAACCAAATAATGTATTTTTTTAATATTTCTTCTTACAAAAATAAGCGTATAAATAGCGGATTTGGGTATGGTAATAAATGGACAATTTACAAATGAACTGTATGGAGGTATTCAAATGACTGAAAAAAATACAGACCTTCCCCGATTTCCGGAACCCTATTGGCGCAGTGCGTTAACTTTCCCATCTTTTTCTAAACTAGAAACAGATATAAACTCAGATGTCTTAATAGTAGGCGGCGGAATTACTGGCATCACTTCTGCTTATCTACTAGCTAAACAAGGTGTTAAAGTCACACTGATTGATGCAGGCGAAATCCTAACTGGAACGACAGGACACACTACAGCAAAAATCACGGCCCAGCATGGCTTGATTTATGACCAATTGATCACTGACCATGGCGAAGAGAAGGCCAAACTTTATTATGAAGCCAATGCAGAGGGAATGAAGCTGATCAAAGACTTGGTAGAAGAACATTCCATTGAATGTAATTTGACTGCACAGGATGCCTATGTCTACGCAAATACAGATGAATATAAAATCAAAATTCAAAATGAACTGAAAGCCTATCAAAAACTCGGCATTCGGGGGGATTATTCAGAGAATATCCCTTTCTCCATCCCTTCTAAAGCTGCAGTGATAATGAAAGATCAAGCACAGTTTCACCCGTTAAAATACTTAACTGCCCTCATTTCGACAATTCTCGAAAGTGGAGGCAAAATTTATGAACGGACAACGGCAATGAAGATTGAAGACGGCGATCCACCTACCGTTCTGACCGATACTGGACATACAATCAAAAGCAATCAGGTAATCGTTGCCTCCCACTTCCCTTTTAATGATGAAAAGGGCTTATACTTTGCCCGTGTCCATGTAGATAGGTCCTATGTACTTGGAATCAGGACTGAACAGGAATATCCCGGTGGGATGTATTACAGTGCAGACAGCCCTACCCGCTCCCTTCGCTATACGGAATTGGACAATGGGGAAAAACTTATACTAGTCGGCGGGGATGGTCATAAAACAGGCCAGGGAGTCTCGATGATCGAGCATTATGAAGCACTGAAGGACTTCAGTTCCCAATATTTCGATGTGAAGGACATTCCCTACCGCTGGTCGGCACAAGATATTGTGACACCGGATAATATCCCCTTCGTCGGACCAGTGACATCCCATAATCCAAATGTTCTGATAGCTACCGGCTATGCGAAATGGGGAATGACGAATGGGTCGATTGCGGCCAAGATCTTAACTGACCGGGTTTTGCAAAGGGATAACCGCTATGCAGACTTGTATGACCCCGCCCGTTTAAAAGGCATGAAGAATATAGTCCAAGATAATGCTGATGTAGCGAAGCATTTGATCAAAAGCAAATTAGCCGTCATTCATAAAACGCCGGAAGACATAGGAATTGATGAAGGAGCAATCGTGAAGGTGAATGGAGACAAGGCAGGGTGTTACCGAGATCATGATGGCCAGCTTCATATTGTCGATTCCACTTGTACGCACATGGGGTGTGAAGTTGCCTGGAATAGCGGCGACCGTACTTGGGATTGCCCATGCCATGGCTCCCGCTACTCCATCGCTGGTGAAGTGTTGAATGGCCCTGCTGTCGAACCATTGAAAAAAATACGCTGATGGTCACAGTGATTTTATCTAATAGTCGACTGGGTCCGCTGTTTTCCTTATACTGAAGTTACTGCATGGTTGAATGGTTGCAAATAACTCTGAAAAGGATTGAATTGAAATGAACGGTAAAAATCGGAAGGACATTACCCCAGGTGCCTCTGTGGACATTGTACTTAAAGCAGATCAACGCAGCGGAAAACTGACAAGCGGCACTGTAAAGGATATTTTGACTAACTCCAGCACTCACCCTCATGGAATTAAAGTAAGATTGACTGATGGCCAGGTCGGCAGGGTTCAAGTCATTCATAAGTAACGCGCACTCGGTTCAGGCCGAGTGTTTTTTTGTGATCATTCGACCGAATTAATGACAATGGGATATTTCAATCATGTTTCCCGTTCATAATTCGTACAATAGGGGTGAGATTATCTCTTTTAAAAAAAGGCTGGTGTCAAAATGAAAGAATACAATACCCCTGATAGGGTTCATTACCGCAACGAGGAACATACATTGAAAGTTTCCGGCTCAGAGACGCTATCTGCCCCTCCGGATCAAGCCACAATCACCCTAGGAGTCATAACAGAGGATAAGGACCCGCAAAAGGCCCAGCAAGCCAATTCCCAAGCAATCGCAAATGTCATCGCATCACTCAAATCCGCAGGCATTCCGGAAGAGCAATTGAAAACGAGTGATTACAGAATCGATCCGCAATATGATTATATTGACGGAAAGGAATTGTTCAAGAACTACAAAGTCCAGCATATCATCCAAGCCCAAACGACCGACATCGAGAAAATAGGCAGCATAATCGACACGGCCGTCAGAAGCGGCGCCAATTCAATCACCAGCATCCGCTTCTCTTTATCCAACCCAGATGCATACTATAACCAGGCACTTTCTCTCGCTTTAAAAAATGCATACGAAAAAGCACTCTCCATGGCCCGAACACTAGGAATCTCATTGAACCCAGTCCCTAATAAGGTTGAAGAGCTATCTGAAACGGCAACACCGATGCTTTACCAAACAAGTACCTTTTCAAAAATGGCGACTACCCCGATTCAGCCTGGTGAATTGAACATCACTGCCTCAGTAAGGGTGGAGTACACGTACTAGTACTCACTAAATTCCATCCTAAAAACCCCCCTTGGTGAACAAAGGGGGGTTTCACTTTAAAAGACAACCGTCTTATTTTCATGAACAAGGACGCGATCCTCCAAATGCCATTTAACGGCACGTGCCAGCACCCTGCGTTCAGCTGAACGACCGATTTTCTTCATATCCCCAGCAGAATCACGATGGTCCACACGTTCAATATCCTGCTCGATGATTGGACCTTCATCCAAATCATTCGTCACATAATGGGAAGTCGCCCCAATCAGCTTAACACCTCTGTCATAAGCTCTTTCATAAGGCCTTGCTCCAATGAATGCAGGTAAAAATGAATGATGTATATTGATGATCTTGTTTGGATGGGCCGCTACGAAGTCCGGCGTCAATATCTGCATATACCTAGCTAAGACAATAAGGTCCACTTTGAATTCTTCCAGAAGTCCAAGCTGTTTTGTCTCCACTTCCCTACGTATATCCTTATTTGCAGGAATGTAATAAAATGGGATGCCCATTGATTCGACAATTTGCCTTGTATCTTCATGATTACTGATGACTAGCGCAATATCAGCTAATAAATCCCCGCTTTGCCACTCCCATAGCAATTCCAAAAGACAATGCGGTTCCTTGGAAACGAAGATTGCCGTCCGCTTCAGATCACTCACATGGTTAAATGTCCATTGCATCGAGAATGCTGTCGAAACTTCCTGGAATGCAAATTGCATATCCGCTGCCCTATCCTTCAATCCGGGACAATCGAATTCGATCCTGGTGAAAAAGGTACCGCCCTCAGGATTCATCGAATACTGACTCAATTCAACAATATTTGCATCATATTCTTTTAGAAAGGCAGTAACTGTCGAAACAATTCCTGGCCGGTCCGGACACTTTATAATCAAACGGCCTCTATCTTGATTCTTTTCGCGAAACTCCTGTAACTGTTCTTGCACAAAGTTGCTAACCATTTTCCCAACTGCCCTTCTTCTATTTTGCTATATTATACTTCAATTCATGGGCAAAATTAAAGTCAGTCAATTCAATACGGATTTTGTTGGCAGACAACGAGGTCCCTTTTTGAAATCCTCCAGTTTTACCCCATCCCATTCATTAGATATGGTTTCGATAGAGTCTAAAACATCATCATGAATTGTTTCAAATTCATCTTTAGCGCTGAATCTAACTGAAATTTCTTACTCCACCAAATAATAATTGTCATTATTTCAGGAAATTACCGGTAATTTGGAAGGAAATGAAGGCAAAGGTCGAGAACCTTTATGAAATGCATAGTGAAGGGGATTCTTGAATGAAATGTCGACATGTTCAGGACACCCTTTTTTATTTCAGTTTTAATTTCCCTAGTTAATGAGGTTATTACACTGCCTCATAAGGGTATAGACCATTCTATTAGTTTTTTTCAAAGGGGGAAATGAAATTATCATGAAATCATCAGTTACATTCATTGTATCCATTCTGGCTGTTCTCGGTCTTCTATCCGGCTGTGCTGAAAAGGACCAGCTGGAGGATGGAAGCAAGCTGATCAATAAGGACCAGTTTGTTTTCGCTGCCTCAGGCGAATTCAAGCCATTCAGTTATGTCAATGATGACATGACCGTAACCGGATTCGATATTGAGGTCGGCGATGCAATAGCAAAGGAACTGGACCTGGAGCCAGTACCTAAACGGATAAAATTCAAAGGTATTGTGGAAGGTGTCAAAACCGGTCGGGCAGATGCCGCGGTTGCCAGTCATACAATCAATGAACAACGAAGTAAACATGTTGCCTTCTCGACCCCTTATTACTACTCAGGTCCTCAAATTTTCGTCCGCTCAGATAGTGATATTAAAACGGTCGAAGATTTAAAGGGAAAGGAAGTTGCGGCTTCTAAAGGCTCCACGTACGCAACCACAGCAGAAAAGTATACAACCAATGTAAAAACCTATGACAGTGATATCACAGCCCTGAAAGCATTGAGCGGAGGACGTCATGATGCCGTCATTACCGACTTCGTAACCGGCAAGGAAGCGGCCAAGGAAGGTTTCGACGTCGAAGGAAGGCAATTGATCGAACGAAGCGAGCAGGCCATCGTACTGCCTAACGACAACCCTCAGCTGCTTGCACGTATCAACGAAGCACTTGAAAACCTCCGGGAAGATGGAACGCTTGCGGAAATCAGCAAAAAATACTTTGGTGAGGACATCACAACCAAGCCTGAATAAAGATTGATAGAAAGGGAGTCATTACATTGCCAAGTTTTTCACATTTTTTTGATACATTATTTAACTCCTCGGACGTATTCATCCGAGCCATGCTCCTCACATTGGAACTGACGGTAGTCTCCATATTGGTAGGAATCGTCATCGGATTGCTATTTGCACTTTTAAAAATTTCCAATATAAAAATTCTTGCATGGATTTCAGATACATATGTATTCCTGGTACGGGGAACACCGCTAATCGTACAGATATTCATACTCTATTTCGGTATCAGCAATCTCTTCTTACTGCCGGACTTCTGGGCGGCGTCACTTGCCTTGGCCTTCCATAATGGAGCTTATATCTCTGAAATTTTACGTGGTACGATCCAATCCATCGATAAAGGCCAAATGGAAGCCGGGCGCTCCCTTGGCATGAGCAACTCTCTCACATTAAGAAGAATCATCTTACCTCAAGCCTTCCGTCGCGCATTGCCGCCGCTAGGCAACCAATTCATCATCGGACTGAAAGATTCATCACTGGCAGCCTTCATCTCCATGAATGAGCTGTTTAACGTGGCGACAACGTTAGGTTCGAATAATTTCGATGAAATGACTTATTTACTGATTGTAGCGGTCTACTACTTGATTCTAGTGGCATTCCTGACCATTATCGTCAATTTATTCGAAAAGAAACTTTCCATTAGTGATCGATAGGGGGAATTGAAATGGAACAAAAAGAAATGATTCGCATTAGGAATTTAAATAAATCGTATGGAAGCCTGCATGTACTCAAAGATATTGATATGAAGGTACTGGATAGCGATGTTGTCTGTCTGATCGGGCCAAGCGGTTCCGGAAAAAGCACCCTGCTTCGCTGTTTGAATTATTTAGAGAAAAAAGACAGCGGGCAAATCCTCATTGAAGGAACTGAAATCCAACCGGGTACCCATGATATTAATAAAATCCGCGAGAAAGTCGGAATGGTTTTTCAGCATTTCTACCTCTTCCCGCATATGACCGTGCTTGAAAATGTCATCGAAGCACCGACTCACGTCAAAAAGGTCCCTAAGGCCCAGGCAATCGAGGAAGCAAGAGCATTGCTTGCCAAAGTCGGCTTATCAGATAAAGCGGATGTCTATCCAAGCAAGCTCTCAGGTGGGCAGAAACAGCGTGTGGCCATAGCCCGTGCCCTTGCCATGAAGCCTGATATCCTACTCTTTGATGAGCCTACCTCGGCTCTGGATCCCGAACTTGTCGGGGAAGTTCTTGCCACGATGAAGGAACTTGCATTGGAAGGGATGACAATGGTAGTCGTTACACATGAAATGAGCTTTGCACGTGAAGTAGGAGATTGGATTGTCTTCATGCATAATGGGAGGGTTGTCGAAAGCGGCCCGCCAAAAGAATTCTTCACCAATCCAAAAGAAGAGCGGACAAAAGAATTTTTGCAAACGACAGTCTTTTGATTTCCATCCTAAAATCTGTCTATTAGCGAGAATAATTCGTCATAGAGCCTAAATCACCAAAATAAGCAATACAGGCGTGACTTCCTGTATTGCTTATTTTGGGTTCCCTAAATTACATGATCAAAGTTTCAGGGATATTTTCGCTCTGATTGTACAAACTAAATACTTGATGAATTGTTTCAGATAAACCCTGATTCCGGCTCGAACATGGAAAAATATCTGTATTTATGGTATATATACAGGTAAAATTAAAAGAAGTATATAAATGAAAGAGGTCGAATTCAGTTGGAAAATAACTCTTCGAATTTTATTAAAAATATTATAAAAGATGATCTAGAGTCCGGAAAACATGATCATGTCATCACCCGCTTCCCTCCTGAGCCGAACGGATATTTACATATCGGGCACGCCAAATCAATCATTTTGAATTTTGGGGTGGCTGATGATTTCAATGGGAAAACTAACCTTCGTTTCGATGATACGAATCCATTGAAAGAGGATATTGAGTTTGTCAACTCCATTAAGGAAGATGTAAAATGGCTCGGTTACGACTGGGATAACCTTTTCTTCGCTTCCGACTATTTTGATGAAATGTATAAAAGAGCTGTGCTGCTCATCAATAAAGGACTGGCATATGTGGACGACCTTAATGCCGACCAAATCCGTGAATATCGCGGAACGCTGACTGAGCCGGGAAAAGATAGCCCCTACCGCAATAGAACTGTCGAGGAAAATCTTGAACTATTTGAAAAGATGCGCAGCGGTGAATTCGAAAACGGTGCAAAAGTATTGCGTGCCAAGATCGATATGAGCTCACCTAACATCAATTTGCGTGATCCCGTCATATACCGTATCTCCCATACTGAACACCATAATACCGGCAACAAATGGTGCATCTACCCAATGTATGCATTTGCCCACCCAATTGAAGATGCCATCGAGGGAGTCACACACTCCATTTGTACGCTAGAGTTCGAAGATCAACGCCCTCTTTATGACTGGATCGTTGAAAATTGTGAAATGGAAAGCAAGCCAAAACAATATGAATTTGGCCGTCTTAACCTGACCAATACAGTAATGAGCAAGCGAAAACTGAAGCAGCTTGTCGATGAGGGCTTCGTGGACGGCTGGGACGACCCACGGATGCCTACCGTTTCAGGCTTGCGGAGACGCGGGTATACACCCGAAGCAATTCGTGCATTCTGCCAAGAGATTGGTGTCGCAAAAACAAGCGGTGTCGTAGACTCTCAAATGCTTGATCATTTCGTGCGGGAAGACTTAAAGCTGAAGGCTCCACGGACTATGGGTATCCTAAATCCGCTTAAAGTGGTCATCACCAACTATCCGGAAGGCGAGGTAGAATGGCTGGATGCTGAGGTCAATCCGGAAGTTCCTGAAATGGGCACACGGCAAATCCCGTTTTCACGTGAAATATATATCGAACAGGACGATTTCATGGAAAACCCGCCGAAAAAGTATTTCCGACTTTTCCCGGGCAATGAAGTCCGTTTGAAACATGCTTATTTCATTAAATGTGAAGAAGTGATAAAAGACGAAGCCGGTAACGTAATTGAACTTCGCTGCACATACGACATTGAAACGAAAAGCGGATCGGGCTTCACTGGCCGTAAAGTAAAAGGTACATTGCACTGGGTCGAAGCTTCACAAGCCGTTTCAGCAGAATTCCGCAACTACCAGCCTTTAATCTTGGATAAAGAAAATGATGAAGAGGAAGAAAAATCATTCCTGGACCGGGTAAACCCTGAATCTGTAGAAATTTTACAAGGATTTGTTGAGCCGAACATGAAAGATGTTAAGCCTCAGGATAAATTCCAATTCTTCAGGCATGGCTATTATAATGTTGATTCAAAACTCACTGCGGCCGATCACTTGGTCTTCAACCAAATCGTTGGGTTGAAAAGTTCATTCAAGTTATAGAATCACAGAAAAGAACCAGATTCCTAGCGGGATCTGGTTCTTTTCATTCTCTGCACCCTTATATCATTTTTTCTCGTAAAGTTTGATCCCTTGCTTGGAAAGGGCCTGTTTAAGAGTACTATGTGTCGAAACCAGACTAAAATCAAGACCTAACTGAATCGATGCCCGGGCCACTTCAGGACGAATCCCGGAAATGGTCGATTGAATGCCTAACAGGTTCAGGGTACTTATCAATTGATAGATCTGTTGGGCAACCATCGTATCTAAAAGGGAGACTCCCGATAAATCGATGAATAAGTGAGTGACATTTTTGCTAATGCATTTGCTTGGAGTCTCATTCAAAATTTCCTTTGCCCGATAGGTATCGATTTCACCAATTAACGGCAATACCGCAATGGCATCAACAATGGGAATGACAGGTGCGCCCAGTTCATTGATCAGCTCCTGTTGAGCTAGTAAACGTTCTTTTGTCAAAAGGTAATACTGCTCTGTGAACTCACGGTTCAACTGGTCGAATGCACGATTAATGAGCCGGCTCCACCGGATGATTATATCCTTCGTTATCCCCGTATCCTTTAGCATATAATCAGTGATAAAGGCCCAATATGTTTCACGAACCTTATTAAGCGCTTCCAACACTTCGTAAATGGGGGTGTCCGATTCAACCCTGCTCTTCGCGACAAGTGTGGCCCACTGCTCCATCGTTTCGATAAAAGCAGTTTTATCTTCAAGTAAAGCACTTGTCACTGTCTTGATGGTCAATGTATTCTGTTCTCTAAGAAGCTTTTCAATTTCCTCATTGGAGTCCATTGAATAGATGGACCCAGACTGCTTTTCCCTCAAAGCCAGCCAATTTTCCGTAATCTTAGATGAATTATCAAGGATATATCGATATAAATTTTCATCTATTTTATCCATTTGCGTTCCCCTATCTCACTAGTTATTTCATTTTAAAAAGTAATAATAAGTCTCCATATCCCTCTCTCTCCATTTCATTTCTAGGAATGAATCGAAGGGCTGCGGAGTTTATGCAATATCTCGTGCCTTTAGGACTTGGACCATCCGGAAAAACATGTCCAAGGTGTGAATCGGCTTCCCTGCTGCGCACCTCGGTCCGGGTCATTCGGTGGCTGAGATCCATTTTTTCATTGACACTTGCGGACATGACTGGCTTGGTGAAGCTTGGCCACCCACAACCGCTATCATACTTATCCCGAGAGCTGAATAGAGGCTCCCCAGAAACGACATCCACATAAATGCCTTCTTCAAAGTGATCCCAATAAGCATTATCGAAAGGCGGCTCCGTGCCATTTTCCTGGGTGACATGAAACTGACTCTCCGTTAAGGTCTTTCTAAGATGTGCATTATCCTTAGGCCAATTTTCTTTAATGAAAGCATCCCGGCCTGAACCTTTACGATACAATGCATAGCGAAACTGATTTTTCCGATAGAATTCTTGATGATATTCCTCAGCCTCGTAAAATTTCCCCGAGGGTAGAATACCCGTAACAATAGGTTTCTTAAACCGCCCGCTCATCATTAATTCTTCCTTCGATTGTTCTGCTTCCCTTTTCTGACGTTCATTAAGATAGAAAATGGCTGCCCTGTATTGCTTTCCCCTATCCGAGAACTGTCCTTCGTCATCCGTAGGATCGACTTGGCGCCAGAATATCTCCAATAACGTTTTATAGGAAATGATTGATGGATCGAATACCACTTGAACCGCTTCAACATGATCAGTCGAACCGGTAATCACTTGTTTATAACTAGGCGCGGCAAATTTACCGCCTGTATAACCTGATGTCACTGAAATAATACCATCCATTTCATCAAAGGGAGCAACCATGCACCAAAAACAGCCTCCTGCAAAGATAGCCGTTTCTTTTCCAGCCAACGTCATCCTAAAACTCCCCTTTCACGCCTGTCATTTTATGTATTATATACCAGCAAGCCAAACGCCTTCAAATTCAAAAAATCGTTTTCTATTTTTGCTGTACAAATATAAAAGAGGCACTTAGGAGTAAACCCAAGTGCCCTTTTGTGTTAGATCCGTTAATTAAAGTATCACACTTACAATGATCGCTGATAAGATGCTGACAAGAGTCGCACCGTATAACAGCTTCAAGCCGAAACGGGCTACAACATTTCCCTGTTTTTCATGAAGTCCTTTGACTGCACCGGCAATGATTCCAATAGATGAGAAATTAGCGAATGAAACCAAGAAAACCGAAACGATCCCTATCGTCCTATCGCTCAAGGCTGCTGATGCTTCCCCTAGGCTCAGCATGGCAACGAATTCATTGGTTACCAGCTTCGTCGCCATGATTCCGCCAGCAGTCACGGTTTCTGATATCGGTACACCCATAATAAAGGCAAACGGTGCAAAGATATACCCCATGATGTCTTGGAAGCTGATTCCGAAGATCATGTCGAATATGCTGTTGATTCCTGCGATTAAAGCAACGAAACCAATTAACATCGCTGCTACAGTGATAGCAACCTTAAATCCATCCATGATATATTCCCCAAGCATTTCGAAGAAAGACTGCTTCTCTGCCCCTTCTTCAACAGGGAGAATATCCTCTTCATCCGTTACGGTATAAGGATTGATAATGGATGCAATGATAAATCCACCGAACATGTTAATAACAATGGCCGTCACAACGTACTTTGGTTCAATCATCGTCATATATGCACCGACGATCGACATCGATACAGTTGACATGGCTGATGCACAAAGCGTATACATGCGAGATGGCGGAATGGCACCGAGTTGTTTTTTCAAGGTTATGAAAACCTCGGATTGACCCACTATTGCTGATGCAACCGCATTGTAAGATTCCAATTTACCCATCCCATTCACCTTACTTAGAAGGAATCCAATCCACTTCATGATGAACGGAAGGATCTTGAAGTGCTGTAAAATCCCGATTAAAGCCGAGATGAAGACTATTGGAAGAAGGACATTTAAAAAGAATGGCGATGCTCCTTCGTTTACAATCCCGCCAAATACAAATGTGATCCCTTCATTTGCCCATTCTAAAAGTTTTCCGAAACCATCGGCAATCGAATTGATGATCACTAAACCAAACTTCGTATTCAATAATAAATAAGTTAAAATAAGCTGAATGACCACCATGAGGATGATCGGTTTAATTTTAACTTTCTTCCGGTCACTGCTGGCTAATAAAGCTAGTCCAAAAACAATAAGCAGCCCTAAAATTGCAATCAGAAATTTCATATATTCTGCCTCCACTAAGGGTGAATTTTATGATCGTGCATTACTAGTAGGTTACCCTCAAAAAAATTATGCAAACGTTTTCTCTTTTATCCAAAAAACATGTACGTACCTCTCTAGAAGTCTATATTAAACTAATATTTTTTTAAGTGCAATTATTATTTCCCTTTTTTAAAATAACAATTAGTGACAATAATGTTCATGAATTAAAAAAGAAGGCTCCCCTTCGAAAGGAACCTTCTCTTTCTTCAAATATTATTGACTTTTTAGGCTGCTTTTTTTCTGGATATCACCGATGTGACTAATCCAAAGCCTCCAATGACAAAGAGGATGGTGGATGCAGCCAAGCCGCCTGGCCCTTGATAAAAGTCGATAAATTTCCCTGCAAAAGAGTCTCTGCCTTGGAAACCGCCACCGCTTGGCATCTCTCCTTGCGTTCCAGAACCATTAGGCCCGCCTTGGGGAGTTGTCCCCATATTGCCCTGTGTATCAATAGATGCCGTTTCCGCAGTTGAATCATCGGTCGCCGCACTGCTATTAGCCGGTTTTTCATTATCATCCGATTCTGTAGTGTTGCGGTCGGCAGGCTGACCCATCATCGCCTGTCGATTCACGGGTTCATTGCCGCTGCCATCCACATACATCATGATCCCGATGACTGCTTGGGCCATTAAAAGGACCGAAGCCAATATTCCAACCAAAAAGTGTATCTTACCAAGTCTTTTCATCAATGGTTTTCTCCTCCCGAAAATTAATGTATTTATATAAGATGATTATCTAAAAAGACCCTTAATTTTTCCTTAAGCAACAAGGAAAAAAGTAGGGTCTTTTTCGTATGGGATGGCATCTGAAGGCGGATTAATTTTTCCTTTGATTTCTCGGAAAAGTGATTTCAAAACGGGTGCGTTCATTCTGTTCACTTGTAACCTTGATGTTCCCTTGATGTGTGTTTACAATCCATTGGGCTATGGATAAACCTAAACCGGAGCCTTCATTTGCTGAACGGGATTGCTCGACTTGATAAAAACGGTTAAAAATCAAGGGGAGATCTTCCTGCGGAATGCCTTTTCCATTATCCTCTACAGTAAGAATGATGGATGAAGCATTTTTGATGCAGGATAGGGAAATCTCCCCGCCTTCCTCGGTAAATTTCATGGCATTATCCACCAAGATCACCAATAGCTGATGAATTCTCTCTTTATCGCCATGAAACACCACCTGTTCGGGAGCATGGCTAATGATTGATTTCTCTTGAAAAGAAGCTATATCCGTATACTGTTCCACGATATCCAAAAGTAAGTCATCAAGGAAAAAATTCGATTTCTTAACCTCCATCTGATTCGAATCCGTTCTGGTTAAGGTTAAAAGTCCGTTAACAAGCTTATTCAATCGCCGGACTTCTTTCGAAATGATGGATATATCAACGGCTTTTTCCTCGATTGTCGCGTTCGGTGATTGAAATAGCAAATCAGCCCGCGATTGAATGACAGCAAGCGGCGTTCGAATTTCATGCGAAGCATCCGAGACAAACTGCTGCTGCTGATCCCAGGATTTCTTGACCGGAATCAGGGCCCGTCCTGCCAGAAGATAGCCAGCGCCTACCGCCACTAGACTTCCAATTCCCCCACCAACAAACAATATGAGCAGCAAGCGATCGAGCATTTCTTTTTCTGTATCCACATTCCTGATGAATTGTACCGTCATCTCTCCATACTCTGTATCGACCTTGGTGGAAAGTGCACGATGCGTCTGCCCATTTACCGATATTTCTTCAATCTCATCAAATCTTTTAGGGTAAAATTCCGATTCATTAACCTTAATAAAATTGTCTACACTCAGTCTTGGCTCAATGATCGTCTCATCCGGTCCCCAAACGATGATGCTTGGCCCAGGTCCTAAAAGAAACTCACCTTGAGGACGTCCGCCTCGCATGCCGCCATTATTGAAATCCCTGTAATCCTGTTTAAGTGAATCATTGACATCCATATAGATCTGATTTTCCGTATAGAAATAAATCGTTCTGCTTAATATGGCTATTAAGACAATAAAGACGATAGAATTCAATAATGTTAGTTGAAGTCGTGTTTTTTGGAACATAATGATCCCCTTATGGTTGTTTTAGCATATAACCAATACCCCGAACGGTTTGAATATCTTTATGGTAATTGAAAAGTTCCAGTTTTTTTCTAAGGTGATGGATGAACACTTCAACAATGGCAATCGTCGTATCTGAATCAAACCCCCAAATACGGTCGAAAATCTGCTCACGGGTCAGTATTTTCCCATTATTTTGAATTAGGTATTCCAGTAATTCAAACTGTTTCAAGGTCATTTTAATGACCTTTCCATCAACCAAAATATCCTTTTCTTTTTCCAACAGTTCAATATTGCGGTATTTCACATGCTGCTCAAGCGTTATTATGCCACTCCTTCGAAGCAGGGCACGAATCCTGGCCTTAAGTTCCGGTGCCTGAAACGGCTTGACTAAATAATCATCGCCACCCATTTCCAATCCCCTGACACGATCCTCAAGTGCATCTTTTGCCGTCAAAAACAAGACACTTGTATCTATTTTTGCTTCCCTGATTTTCCGTACGATTTCAAATCCATCGATTCCCGGAAGCATTACATCCAAAATGATGATATCGTATATACTTTGCTGAGCCATGAATAACCCATCTTCCCCATTATCGGCTGTATCCACTTCATATTCATCTGTCAAAATTTGTCGGATCGATTCTAATAATGAAACATTATCTTCTACCACCAAAACCTTCATGCAGGGTACCTCCCAACCGCCTCAATTGTGATATATATGTTGATTTTATCCTTTTTCATATGCAAAAGAAAGCGGGCTTTTAATCGCCTGCTTTCTTCAAATTGAATGTTCATTCGTGACGCAGTGCCTGGATTGGATTTAACTTGGATGCCTTATTGGCAGGAAATACGCCAAACATTATCCCGATTAAAATGGAGAATAAGAAGGCAAACAGTGTTACCGACCATGAATAACTGATCGTTAAACTTGAAAAAACTGAAATCAATTTTGCGATTCCCAATCCAATTCCAACTCCCAATAGTCCCCCTAAGCAGCTCAGGACCATCGCTTCAATTAAAAACTGAAGAAGAATCGATTTCCGATTTGCCCCAATTGCTTTTCTAATCCCGATTTCCTTCGTTCTCTCTGAGACGGAAACCAACATGATATTCATGATTCCAATTCCGCCCACCAGTAACGAAATACTGGCAATACCGCCAAGCATGAGTGTGAACGTATCCGACACAGAGCTCATTGTATCCATCAGATCTTCTTGATTGGACACCGAATAGTTATCACTTTGTTCTGGGAATGATGTGGTCATCGCACCCTGGACCTGGTACATCACCCTATCTATGATATTCTCGTTCTCCGCTTTTAAATATACGGTTCCGATTGTCGTGCTGCCTGTAGCCCTTTCGGCAGTGGTGATCGGGGCAATGATTACATCATCCCCGCTCGATCCCATTGAGGTGCCTACCGATTTCAGCACACCGATCACGCGATAGGAAACACCGCCGATAAGCACGTTCTGGTCCACAGCTTTTTGATTTTCAAAAAGCGTGTTGGCTGTATCCGACCCCAGGACAACGACCTTGGAGCGTAATTCCGTTTCCATATCCGTCAAAAACCGACCTTGGCTGAGCTCCAGATCCCTAACTGATAAGTAGGATGAAGTTGCACCGGTCATTGAAACCTGTGCCGTAGCTTCTCCATTTTTTGCATAAACGCGTCCGGTGACCACAGGCGCCACTTCCGATATCCCGTTCAGCTCTTTAAACTGTTCAATTGTATCATCCGTCAGCTCCACGGAGTCAGTATCCGTGACACTTACCGTTATCAGATTCGTTCCCAGGCTATTGATCTCATCCTGAACGGACTGTGAGGAACCCTGCCCGATCGAAACCAAAACGATTACGGAGGCAACTCCAATTATGATCCCAAGCATGGTTAAAAATGCTCTGACTTTATTGGTTTTGATACTGCGTATAGCCATCTTCATTGATTCGCTCAGATTCAATCCAATCACCTCCGTTTTCAAATAGCTGACCATCCTGTATCCGGACGACACGAGTCGCTTCTTTTGCCACTTCCAAGTCATGGGTTATAAGAATGATTGTTTGTCCCTTTTCGTTCAATTCTTTCAGCATCTGCAGCACTTCTTTACTCGTTTTACTATCCAGGGCCCCTGTCGGCTCATCCGCCAATAAAACGGGAGGGTTACCGGCAAGTGCCCTTGCAATCGCAACTCTTTGCTGCTGTCCGCCCGACAGTTGGGTCGGCAGATGATTCTTCCGGTCACTCAGGCCTACCATATCAAGGCATGCATTGGCCACTTCTCTTCTTTCCTTCACGCTTGCCCCTCTATAAACCAGGGGAAGTTCGACATTTTCCAACGCTGTCAGTTTTGCCAACAGGTTAAAATTTTGAAAGATAAATCCTATTTTAATATTACGAATGGCAGCTAACTCATTATCCTTCATCTTTTCCACTTCTTTTCCATCAAGAAGATATTCACCTATGTCAGGCTTGTCAAGGCAGCCAATCATATTCATGAACGTCGATTTCCCTGACCCAGAAGGACCGATGATCGAAATGAAATCGCCTTTATCGATTGTAAGACATACATCTTGAAGTGCCTTAACCGTTTCGCCGCCCAATTCATATGATTTAGACATGTTCTTAATTTTTATGATGGGTTTCGCCATTTTACTGACCTCCCTTGCCGCTTTGCATTCCGCCACCGTTTGGCATCCCGCCGCTTTGCATTCCGCTGCCGCTCGGCATTCGTATTTCGCCTCCTTGGCCTCCCCTCATTCCATCGCCGCCACTTCCAGTCGAGCTTTCATTGATGGTAATTGGCAAGGAAACAGACTGGCCCTCTTCAAGACCCGAAGTTATTTCAATATACCTATCATTGCTGATCCCAGTCTCAACCGCTGTCTTTGTACTAGCAGTTCCTTCAGTTGTACCGGATTGTTGTATATTTACATATTTCTCTTCACCGTCCATTTGGACTGCTTCAATCGGAACATATAAAGCATCTTTTACACTATTCGTCAAAATGCTCACTTCAGTCGACATCCCAATTTTTATATCGCCGGGTTTGTCAATTTTGATAGTGACATCGAACGAAGAAACTCCATTCTCATATGTACCTTCCTTTGCTACACTGGTCACTTCCCCCGTAAATGTTTCATCTTCAAAAGCACTGGCTTTAATTTCAACTGTTTGTCCTTTTTTAACACTTGGAACATCCAATTCATCAACACTGATCGTGGTTTTCAATTTTTTATAATCCGTAACATGTGCCAACACTTCACTGCTTGATACACGATCCCCTTCTTCTACATCCATTGTTGTAACCGTACCATCGAATGGGGCCGTTATCGGGTCACTTCCATCCGTGAAGGTAATAAGTTCATCACCTTTCTCAACCAATTCATTCTTATCTACAAGGACTTCATCCACTTCACCCGTTACAGAGGAAGTGATGTCCTCACTATTGATAGCGGCGACCGATCCGGAACCGCTTATTTGAACTTCAAGATCTCCCTTTTCAACTGTAGCGGTCACCGACTTTGCAATGACAGGCTCAGCATTGTCCCTCATGAAAAACCAAGCGCATCCCCCAATCGCCAGCACTAAAACCGTACATATCATTATCATCTTTTTCATCACTTTTCTCCTTTCAGATTTCCTTCGTTGAAACCAGTATCGTGAAAGAAGCTTAACTTTTCCTTAATGGTCATGTGTTTGATTTCCATGATCTTTCGTTTATATAGCACACTCCCTTGCTTGTACGAAAAAATAAAACGATGTCGAACGAAAAAAGATTTAATTTCAGCATTTAAATTTACAATATATTCTGAAAATTATATACTGATACTGTTATCGGAAATTGGTAATGAAATCCAAATCAATGATGATGAAGGGGGAATCAACTTGGCATCAAACGATTCAATCGCTAAGGAAACCGAGGGAAGCGCTTCCACGGATTACACCAAGATTGTCCAATCACAATCTTTTCAAGAACTCTTAAGGAAAAAACGCAATTTCATCGTCCCGCTATCCATCTTTTTCATGGTCTTTTATTTCACCTTACCCATACTAACTTCCTATTCTAAAGTTCTTAACTCAATTGCTTTCGGGACAATCAGCTGGGCCTGGATTTTTGCCTTTGCTCAATTTATCATGACCTGGACATTATGCATCCTCTATTCCAAAAAAGCTGCGACATTTGACCGATTAGTGGAAAAAATCGTTAAAGAAGCGAAAGGATAAAAGGTGAATTCATAATGAATATACTTGCTTTTATATTATTCCTAATCATTGTCGGACTAACATTGGTCATTACCTATTTTGCTTCACGGCGCACCAAAACGACCGCGGACTTTTATACGGCGGACAGCAGCCTTACCGGCTGGCAGAATGGCTGGGCCATTGCGGGAGATTATATGTCCGCTGCCTCATTTTTGGGAATAGCCGGCATGGTCGCACTCTCTGGATTTGATGGTTTTTTCTATAGCATAGGTTTTCTGGTTGCGTATCTGGTCGTTCTTTATATCGTGGCCGAACCGCTCCGTAACCTTGGCAAGTATACATTGGCGGACATGATCGCTGCCCGTTTCAATGAAAAGAAAGTACGCGGGGTCGCTGCCCTTAACACCATTTCCATTTCAACTTTTTATATGATCGCCCAATTAGTCGGTGCAGGTGCCCTTATAAAACTCTTACTTGGAATTGATTATCTTTACTCAGTCATCATTGTAGGCATTTTAATGACCGTATACGTCGTATTTGGCGGTATGACGGCCACCAGTTGGGTCCAAATCGTTAAAGCCGTTTTATTGATGGCAGGTACATTCATCATCTCCATCATCGTGTTGGCGAAATTCGACTTTAGCGTGATCGAGATGTTCAAGCAGATGAAAACAGCCACTCCTTTGGGCGGGGATTTCCTCAACCCCGGTAACAAATTCAAGGATCCATTGGATACTTTATCCCTTAATTTAGCGCTTGTACTCGGTACAGCTGGACTTCCTCACATTCTCATCCGTTTCTTTACGGTGAAAGACGCCATCACAGCCAGAAAGTCCGTAGTATATGCCACTTGGATCATTGGCATCTTTTATATAATGACCATTTTCCTGGGATTTGGAGCGGCAGCTTTTGTTGGATACGACAAAATCATAGGCGCGAATGCGGCCGGGAATATGGCTGCTCCGCTGCTTGCCGAAGCCATTGGGGGTGACTTCCTGTTCGCCTTTGTCTCTGCAGTTGCTTTCGCTACCATTTTAGCGGTTGTAGCAGGCCTCGTTCTATCGGCAGCATCTGCCTTTGCCCATGACTTCTATGGCCACATCATCCGGAAGGGCCAAGCCACTGACAAGGAACAAGTCGTTGCTGCTCGTTGGGCATCGATTGGAGTGTCCGTCCTCTCCATCATCCTTGCCTTATTTGCCCAAAACATGAATGTCGCCTTCCTTGTTTCACTTGCCTTTGCCGTCGCTGCCAGTGCCAATCTTCCCATCATTGTCTTCACGGTATTCTGGAAACGTTTTAACACAGCTGGGGCTGTCACGGGCATGTTAGTCGGACTGGTCAGTTCTTTATTGCTTGTGTTCCTGAGTCCCAATGTCTGGTCACCGGTGGAGGGAGCGGCAATATTCGTTGGGGAGCCATTATTCCCGCTTGCCAATCCAGGCATCATCTCCATCCCGATTGGTTTTATCGCAGCCATCGCCGGAACACTTCTGTCAAGCAAGAAAGCTGATGCAAAAAAATTCGACGAAATTTTGGTTACAGCCAACACCGGGATGAAAGATCCTATATAAGGATTACTTATTATTTTAAAATATTAAAAAAGAGAAAGGAGATCAGGGTTGGGCCTGCTCTCCTTTCTCTTTATTTAGAAACATATATATCAGGAAGGTTTTAAAATAATCCATCTAACTTCTCAATCTTAACTTCCTTCTATTGTACTTAGTTACTAACTGGTTCATGACTTCTGCAAAGATCAGCCCCATCGCAATGGCACCAGCCAGCATGAAGACCTTGGCGGCCAACTGAACGGCGACATAGAAATCATTTCCGACAAAGTGCTTCATCGCATCATACGACAAACCTCCAGGCACGAGGGGGATGATTCCCGATACATTGAAAATCGTGATCGGCGTTTTATACCTTTTAGCAAAATACTGGCTGATAACAGCAACGATAAATGCAGCCGATAATGTTGCAATGATGCTGTTTATCTCATTTTCAACCAGAACAAAGTATAATATCCACCCTAACATCCCTACGAAACCACATTGAAACAATGAATTCTTTGGTACATTGAAGATGACTCCAAAGGCGGCTGAGGCAATGAAACTTGTAATAAGCTGTGCAATCATCATTCTTCCTCCCCTAAAATCATAAGAAAACAAACGCAGCCGATATTCCTGCCCCAATGGCTAAAGCAGTCAAACCTGCATCCGCACCCTTGGATAGACCCGAAACCAAATGTCCTGCAATTAAATCCCTGGCAGCATTCGTAATTAACAGCCCTGGCACAAGCGGCATCACCGCTCCAATGATTATCGTGTCCAAATGACTTCCAACTCCAATCTGGACAAAAAACATAGCTACTAAACCTACGACTAAAGAGGCGATGAATTCAGCAAAAAAGCGAACTTCCAGTAACCAGTGCAAATAAAGCAGGCAAGTGAATCCCATTCCTCCAGCTATACAGGACCAGATGAAATCATTCCACTGGCCTTGGAACATGATTAAAAAGCAGCCGCTTGCTATAAACGCAGCAAAGACCTGTACCCACATGGGATACCCCATCCCGGCCTTTTCGATTTGTTTTAACCTTAGATAAGCTTCCTCCGGTGTCATTTCCTTGCTGGAAATGCTTCGGGATATACTGTTAACCAGCGTCACCTTATGTAAATCTGTAGATCGTTGGGAAACTCGAATTAATTTTGAAGCTGGGTGCATACCATCCAGCGAAAAAATGATTCCTGTAGGGGTCGAAAAACTATGTGACTCACCGCATCCAAACGCTGCAGCGATTCTTACCATCGTATCTTCCACCCGCGAAGTTTCCGCTCCATTCTGAAGCATGATTTTTCCCGCAAGTAAACATACATCTATAATATCATTGTATGGTAAACGATCATCCATTTTATCCTCACCATCACTTCCAGCATGAGTTTCTCTCAATAACAGATAACGATCATACCAATTTAAATCCACCTCATAATAGCCCAATTCCCGTGAAAAGGATATAAAAATATTACCTATTTAATTTATCAATTCCATTAACCTGCACTACTGACTCCCTTAGTACCAGTATTCCCTTTATTTCTTGCCGAAACCGTTTAGTTAACAGAAAAATATGATTTATAACCATGAATAAAGGGAATGCGGGCACGAACCCGGTCCCCTTTTTCATATCCTGTACGACTATACTCCCTTTTGAATAAAGCAATCCACTGTTTCATTAAATAAATCGCTTTCTTCCATAAATGGACAATGGCAACTATCTTCAAAGACTACTAGTTTGGAATTCGGAATGTTTTTATGCAAATGTTCCCCTGCAGCTACTGGAATGACTTTTTCATGCCTTCCAAAACAGAGAAGTGTCGGAATATTGATTTCTGGCAGGAATTCACGATAGTCCACAATCGATTGGTCAAATAGAATGCTACTGGCAATGGATTCCGGCATCTTGGTCACTTCCCCAAGCATCCAGCTTGCATCCTCTGCAGACAATTCATTGTTGAACATGGAGGTAAGGAAGCTTTGTAAAAATGGGGAACGATTCGTTTGAATTTCAGTCATGAAGGCAATCAACGTGTCCATATCAAATGCACCGATATTAAAATCGGGCCACTTAAAATCAGAGGCCAATTCGTCCACAATCACGGTTGAATGTATATTTCCTTCACCGAATTGCTTAAGATAGTCCCAGACGACAAATGCCCCCATGGACCAGCCTACAAGTATGACATCCTTTAATCCCAGTTTACCTATGAATGCATGAAGATCTTTTGCATAAACGGAGACCGTATTTCCGTAATGTACATGATTTGACTGGCCATGACTTCTTAAATCAAGTAAGATCGTTCTATATTTTTCTGAAAAGTACGGAAGCTGCCTTTTAAAGAACCGGCTGCTCATCCACACACCATGGATAAAAATAACCGGTCTTCCCTGGCCCTTATCTTCATAAAACAACTGAACGCCCTCTTCCACCTCAATAAATGCCATTCTATCCCTCCTTCACTATTTTTTTCACACCCCATTCCCTATTAATTATTTATTGCACTTCTCCTTTTAACATTCCTTCCTATAAAAAAATATTGTCAAACCTGATTTTAGAGTTGATAATGAAGTATATTTTTATTGATATCTTCATCCTGAAAGGACGGAAATTTAATGAAGAGCTTTATCAAAAACTATCGATCCTCTTTAATATTACTCACTGCCATTATTATCGGCGGGATAGCTGGCGTGGTTTTCGGGGAAAAAACCTCGGTCATACAGCCACTAGGGGACTTATTCTTAAATCTGATGTTCACGATCATCGTGCCATTAGTATTTTTCAGCATTGCTTCAGCGATTGCCAATATGAGCGGAATGAAGCGTCTCGGAAAAATCATGGGCAGCATCGTTCTCGTTTTCCTTACAACAGCCGCTTTGGCTGCGGTCATTGGATTTATTGGGACAACCATCGTCAATCCCTTGGAAGGCACAGATACGACAGCCATTAAAGAACTGATGGAAAACAGTTCCTCTGAAGAGACCATCGAAGAAGTTTCTTTCTTCAGTCAACTGGTCAACACAGTAACTGTGTCTGATTTTCCAGAACTGTTCTCCAGAAGCAATATGCTTCAGCTTATCGTTTTCTCAGTATTAATCGGACTTTCCACTGCACTGGTCGGTGAGAAAGCAAGACCGATTACCGAGTTTTTGACAGCGGGTACTGCTGTCATGATGAAGGTCGTCAAAATCGTCATGTACTATGCTCCAATTGGGCTTGGTGCTTATTTTGCGGCGATAATCGGGCAGCTTGGGCCGCAGATTTTAGAAGGCTACGCCCGCACTTTCATTCTTTATCTATTCTTGGCCTTGATTTATTATTTTGGCTTCTTCACTTTGTATGCCTTTATCGCAGGCGGGAAAGATGGAGTTAAACTATTTTGGAAAAATGCCCTGACACCATCCATTACAGCCATTGCAACTTGTTCTAGTGCCGCATCCATTCCAGTCAATCTGGAATCTGTCAAGAAAATGGGCGTGCCTAAGGATATAGCGGAGACTGTCATCCCACTCGGAGCCAACACTCATAAAGATGGTTCGGTATTCGGCGGGGTATTGAAAATCGTTTTCCTATTCAGCTTATTTGGAAAGGATATGACAAGCATATCAAGCATTTTAAGTATACTTGCTGTTGCCTTTTTGGTTGGAGCCGTTATGGGTGCCATTCCTGGGGGCGGCATGATTGGGGAAATGCTGATTCTTAGTGTATTCGGCTTCCCTGTTGAAGTCCTGCCGATCATTGCCGTTATATCCACGATTATCGATGCTCCTGCTACACTGCTTAACTCAACAGGAAACACGGTTTGTGCCATGCTTGTCACAAGGCTTGTTGAGGGGAAAAACTGGTTAAAACAAGCATTCGTTAAAGAAGCTGTATGATTCTATAGCTGAACTGACTCCTGGTTAATCGGGAGTCAGTTTTTTTCATTTTGACGACTTTCTTTCAAACAATACTTTAATTGACAAGGGGTTCCTATCCCTTACATAGAATTAAAGATTGAAGGAGGAATTTGAATGTTAATGAAATGCTTACCTGCCGCAATCCTTATCACGGGACTATTATATATTTTTTTTATACCGGAAGAGCCTTTAAACATTAAAATCATGTTCAAGGTCATCCCCATGTTATTGATTTTGCTCTACGCCTGCACAAATGTGGGAAGACGGGATCGTTACCAATCCTTCATACTTCTTGGTTTATTCTTTTGCATGCTTGGAGATGGTTTGTTAATCTGGTTCGTAATAGGGCTTTGTGCCTTCTTGATCGGCCACCTTTTCTATATTTCGGCATTCTTTAGACTGTGGACCTTTTCATGGCTTCGATTTGCGACGATTCTTCCGATTAGCATTTACTCCACTTGGATTGGCCGTGAGATTGTACGTTCTTTAATTGAAAAAGGTGAGCATGACCTCATCATCCCTGTAATCTGTTATGTAACGGTCATCTCCCTCATGGGCTGGGCGGCATTCATGACCGGAAATGCGGCTGCAATCATCGGCGGGGTCCTGTTTGTGATTTCCGACTCCATTTTATCTTGGAACAAATTCATCGATGATGTTGCCTATTCTGGTCCACTGATCATGCTTACCTACTATGCAGCCCAGTTTTGCATCGCTAACAGCATTCGCAGGAAACCATCTTTCCATTTATCGAAAGGTTTGAAAAGTGAACGGCCAAACCTTTGAATTCCGAATATCCGTTCGTTTCACATGAAACAATTTTTCAAAAAAAAAGGCATCCTCAGCTCTAATGGAACTGTGGACGCCCTTTTTCAACCTTTAATTTTCTTAATGAAGACTACTTTTAAATAATTGCCTTCCTTATATTCCCTGCTTGTTTTAAAATCAGCCGGTAATGAGAATTGTTCCATGATCTCGTATTTTCCATTCATTTCCTTGAAAGCAACATCAATGAAGCTCCTGAATTTTTTCATGTCAAACGTACTGCAATTAGTTGAGGCGATAATGACCCCATTATCTTCCGTAATGGAAATGGTATCCTTCAATAGATTCGTATAGTCTTTCCCGGCACTGAAGGTGAACTTCTTCGATTTGGCAAAGCTGGGCGGATCGAGGATGACCATTTCAAATTTCAAGGCCTTCTTCACTGCATATTTAAAATAATTAAAAACATCCATTACCACGATATTGTGAGCTTCGGGATCTATTCCATTCACACTGAACTGCTCGATCGTCTTTGGTAAACTGCGATTCGCCAGGTCGACACTAGTTGTTTTAACAGCACCGCCTAAAGCGGCAAACACGGAGAATGCCCCAGTATAGGAGAACATATTCAACACAGTTTTCCCTTTTGCGTATTCATCCCGGATTTTCCTTCTGACATCGCGTTGATCAAGGAAGACACCGACCATTGCCCCATCATTCAGATAAACAGCGAAATGTACTCCATTCTCCTTTACAAGAAGCGGAAATGCAGGCTGTTCACCCATGACAAAATCGTCTTCATCCACGTACTGACCCTTTGTATCAAAGCGTTTCTTCTGATAAATCGATTTAACCTCGACCGTTTCCTGCAATGCCTTAATGATGTAGTCTTTAAAGGAATAAATTCCTTTGCTATACCAGCTAATGACATAGTGACCATCGTAATGATCAATGATTAAACCGCCAATTCCATCACCTTCCCCATTAAACAAGCGGAAAGCTGTAGTCTCCTCATCTTCAAAAAATGACTTTCGGAATTCGGATGCTGCCTGGATTTTGCCGTTAAAGAAGGCTTGATCGATCTGTTCATCTTCTCTTTGGGTCAACACCCAGCCATAGCCCTTATTCTGTTTACCATAGTATCCTTTTGCCAGAAAGCGGTTGTTTTCATCCACCAAACGCACCAAGGACCCCTCTTCCTTAAGATCATTAAGGTTGGCTATCGACTCTTTAACAATCAAGGGAAAACCCTTGCCGATTTTACTCACGAACTTAGCTTTCACTTTTATATCTATTTCTTTTTCCATATATATCATCCTATCTATGCAAATGCTTTCCTCCCCATTTTACCCTAATCCCTTTATAAATAAAAACCAGCCCGGTTCCTTAACCAGGCTGGTTTCTAAGAAAACTTTGATTATGAAACTTCCAAATGAAGATCACCTGGCTTAACTTTACCCATCATCTTCAATACCCGATGCAATGCAAATGTGATCAAAGCTGGCAATACCATACCCACTGCCACATAAACCAAGAACGTGTACAACCCCTGACCAGTTATGATGGCAATCGGGGCAATCATTGAACTTAACCCCATGCCTCCAAGCTCATACGGCACTTGAAAATCGAAGGCCAAGGTAGCGATAGGCGCACAGATGATTGCCGCCACAAAAGGCGGAACGACATATAATGGTTTCTTGATTAAGTTAGGAAATTGAACTTTTGGAGTAACGACCATCTGTGCCAGGAACCCGCCCATATCATTATCTTTATAAGACATGACAGTGAACCCGACAAACTGAACGGTACATCCGATTAGAGCTGCAGCACTGGAAACGGGATCTAATTGCAGAGCGATCGCCAGTGCAGCGGAAGACGCCGGTGTCATCAATAAAATGCTCCATACCAAGGCTATGACCATTGAACCGATTAAAGGAGAACCTGCGACCGCAGCGGTGGTTTGACTGCTTATCCACGTCAGTAGCGGGGTGGTGACAAGAGCCAGGCCATATCCCGAAACTCCACCGACAAGAACTGCTCCCATTGGGATGGCCATGATGTCCAACTTCGTTTTGCCGATTAGGCGCTTACCTATATATGTTGCAATTACTGCTGCCAAGACAGCACTTAGCGGCTGACCCGTAACAATCGTGAAGGCACCCTCAGCAGTTCTATGAATGGCAGCACCCCCAACAGCACTTGAAGCCATGGCGCTAAAGATAATTAATGAATTTCCACCTAGCTGATATGCAATGCCTGCCCCTAAAGCCGGTGCCAGCAAGACCTTTGCGGCCCCGCCTATTGCCAGGAAGACCTCCCAACCTAAATATCCCCCTATGGATTCAAACAATAACCCGATCCCTAATGTAACCAAAACAGCGTTGGCTATCCCTGTCGATGCCTTGTACATTCGATCGCTGATGTAGTCTTTCCTGCTCACTTTATCTCCACTCCTTATCAATTATCAGAATATTCAATTTCGTAAAAATGAAAAAAAAATAAAGGTCTTCATTTAAAAAAGCCTATTAAGTATATCGCACCGCTACCTATAATGTCTGCTCGTATAATAACATGAATTTTCTGATAATGTAAGAAGTATTTTTATTCTAATAAAATAAAAGCGTTTTCAAAAATAAAGGTTTAACACATTCTTATACAAGAAAAAACTAATATTGTATTATTTCAGAATAGATTACCCCTTTTAAGGATGTGCTAAAATGAAGATATTTCGATACATTTGCGACAAAAAAAAGAACCCGATTCAAGGATTCTCTCACTAGCTGGATTTATGACTTTTCTAATAGAGACGCAACTTATTCCTATTGAAAACCTTCCAATGTTGCAAAAGTGTCCTTCAAAAATTGGTAAAACAACTTCTCCGTTGGCATCAGTTCCCTATCAGTTGGAACGATGACCCCTACAGTCCTGGTAACAGACGGTTCCTCCAGCGGCAATTTAACCGTAAAACGTGGCAAACTATCAATCAAGGAAATCTCAGGTATCAAGGTTATACCCAACCCTGCCCCCACCAGGCCTTTTATAGCATCAGTATCTTTTCCTTCAAATGCCACTTCCGGTTCAAAGCCATGCAGTTTGCAAGCCTTCATAACGATATCCCTTAAAACATAGCCCTTTGGAGATAGGATGAACGGATTTCCTTTAAGCTCATCCAAGCATAGTGATTTCTTCAAGGCCAAAGGATGACTTTCTGGTAAAAGGGCAACTAAGTTTTCAATAAATAGCGTTTCACCTTTGATTTTCTTTTCATTCATCGGCAGAGGACCGATCAAGGCCATGTTAATATTACCTTTTATTACCGAATCTATCAGGTATCGATATGAACCTTGTTTCAAAGTGAACTTTGCCTGCGGATAACTTTCCCTGAAGTCGGAAATGACCCTTGGCAATACATAAGAAGCCAAACTGCTGGGAAAGCCAATGCGAATTGTCCCTTTTTCTGGATTCAGACTTTCAGCCATCTCACGCTTGGCACGATCGATTATATTCATAGCTTGTTCCATATTCGCTAAAAATGTATGTCCTATAGGCGTCAATCTAATTTTTCGGCCTTCCCGGATAAATAGGGGTACACCTAATTCTTCTTCTAAATTGTAGATTTGACGACTGACAGCTGACTGGGCAACATGCAAGTTCACTGCCGCTTCCGTCATATGTTCACGCTTTGCCACTTCAATGAAATATTCGATTTGCCTTAATTCCACTCTAAGCTCCCTCTTCCATATCAAAACAGCATGTTACTTATCTAATATTCAGATTGTTTGTTTTATTTTTAAATTATATCATGAAAGTATCATATAAAAACTGATATCTTATTCAATTGTATTTTAAGACTATATTACCTTAAGGGAGAGAGAGAACAATGACCACTTCACAAGAAGTCGAGCATGAGGAATTACAAGTTGCCAGAGAGTTCGTAAGTCAAGTATACGCACAGGTAAAGGAGCGTAATCCCCACGAAAGTGAGTTCCATCAAGCCGTAAAGGAGATATTCCTTTCATTGGTCCCCGTTTTTGCAAAACATCCTGAATATATGAAAAGCGGGATATTGGAGAGGTTGGTTGAGCCTGAAAGAATGATCACCTTCCGCGTTTCATGGGTTGATGACCTGGGAAATGTCCAAGTCAACCGTGGTTTTCGTGTACAATTCAACAGTGCAATCGGGCCATTCAAAGGCGGCCTTCGATTCCATCCTACTGTCAATTCCAGTATCATTAAGTTTCTTGGTTTCGAGCAAATCTTTAAAAACTCTCTTACTGGCCAGCCGATCGGTGGGGGAAAAGGCGGATCGGACTTCGATCCAAAAGGAAAATCGGACGCGGAAATCATGCGTTTTTGCCAAAGTTTCATGGCAGAACTAGCTCGCTATATCGGACCTGATACAGATGTACCGGCTGGTGATATCGGAGTCGGTGCAAGGGAGATCGGTTATCTGTTCGGTCAGTATAAAAAGATGCAAGGCAGTTACCATGCTGGTGTTTTAACCGGTAAAGGCATAAGTTACGGCGGAAGCTTGGCCCGTACAGAAGCGACTGGATATGGAACCGTTTACTTTGTCGAAGAAATGCTAAAAGACAAAGGGTTACAATTCCATGGCAGCACTGTCGTTATCTCCGGATCTGGTAATGTATCCATTTATGCCATTGAAAAAGCTACACAGCTAGGCGCAAAAGTTGTTGCATGCAGCGACTCCAATGGCTATATATATGATGAAAATGGTCTGAACCTTGACACAGTTAGACGTCTAAAAGAAGTGGAACGAAAACGTTTGAGCGAGTATGTCGATGCGCACCCGGAAGCTGTATACCATGAAGGAAGCTATGGCATTTGGTCTGTACCATGTGACATCGCACTGCCTTGTGCCACACAAAATGAAATCGATGAAGAAGCAGCAAAATTACTGGTCAAAAACAATGTGAAGGCAGTCGGTGAGGGCGCTAATATGCCTTCAACCCTCGAGGCCATTGATGTATTCCTTAATAACGGCATCCTTTTTGGACCAGCAAAAGCGGCCAATGCAGGCGGCGTAGCCGTGTCTGCACTTGAAATGGCCCAAAACAGTGCCAGAATGCCTTGGACTTTTGAAGATGTCGATGCCAAGCTGCATGAGATCATGAAAAACATCTATAAAAACAGTGTAGAGGCTGCAGAGGCATATGGTGCGCCTGGCAACTTAGTTGTCGGGGCCAATATTGCCGGATTCCTTAAAGTGGCGGATGCGATGCTGACTCAAGGTATACTCTAGCAATCAGTTGATTTAGGAGGCGGTTCCGACAAGGGCCGCCTTACTTTTGCACAAGAGCGTTATCACTTTCTTATACCACTCATTCATACCAATTCAAGCTGGGTATCCACAATCAGATAACATCAATTGGATTAAAAACATTTATTTGTTACGACAAAAAAGAGTGCCGGAAAAGTTCCGGCACTCTTTTTGTTGAAAGACAATCATTCTTTTGTGACCAATTTCAATGGAACGGATATTGTGTCATCCACTTTGTCACCTTTTAAGATTTTTTCAGCCGCATTAACCGCTTCTTCACCGATAAGTGCCGGTTGTTGGGCGATTGTAGCTTTTAGTTCACCGTTTTCAACTGCTTTCAATGCATCATCATTTCCGTCAAAACCAACCACGATGATGTCTTTTCCTGCTGCCTTGATTGCTTCAATGGCCCCAAGTGCCATTTCATCATTATGGGCGAATACAGCTTGGATGTCTTTATTGCCTTGCAGGATATTTTCCATGACGTTAAGCCCTTTTGTCCGGTCGAATTCCGCCGTTTGGCTTGTCTGGACATCTAACTGCTTGTCCGCAATATTGTGGAAACCTTTCCCGCGTTCACGAGTTGCGGATGCTCCGGATACCCCTTCAAGCTCCACTACTTTCGCTTTATCGCCAAGCTCTTTAACTAGATATTCTGCAGCCATTTCCCCGCCAGCCACATTGTCGGAAGCGATGAACGTTTCAATGTCACCTTCGTCTGAAGAGCGGTCAATCGTGATAACTGGAATGCCCGCTTCATTTGCTGATTGAACGGCTGAAGATATTGCCGCAGAGTCAGTAGGATTCACAAGAAGGACATCAACCTTTTGAAGGATTAAATCTTCAATTCCGCTAATTTGTTTTGCTGTATCGTCCTGGGCGTCAACAACTGTGACTTTCATGCCTTTTTCTTTTGCTTCTTTTTCAATACCATCTTTTAAGGAAACGAAGAATGGGTTGTTTAAAGTAGAGATGCTGACTCCGACTTTCACGTCTTTCATGGAGTCTTTCTTTTCCTTTTTATCATCTTTTAGACCAGAATCCATTGAACAGGCAGCTAAGACCATTAAAGAAAGAACCATGATGATCGATACTATTTTTTTCATTGATTACACCTCTTCTTATGATTTTTTACGGTCAAGTAAGACCGCGATTAATATAACTGCACCTTTTACCACTTGCTGGTAAAAAGAGGATACACCAAGTAAATTCATACCATTATTCAAGGTACCGATGATCAGGACACCCACCAGCGTACCGAACAACCGCCCTTTACCGCCTGAAAGGCTCGTCCCGCCTAGCACCACGGCTGCAATGGCATCCATTTCATAGGATTGGCCTGCTGTCGGCTGTGCCGAATTCAGCCGGGATGTTAAAATGGCACCAGCGATTGCTGCCATCGTACCAGCCAGACCATATATGGCCACCTTGACTCGGTCAACTTTAATCCCCGAAATACGGGAAGCCCTTTCATTTCCGCCAATGGCATATGTTTTACGGCCAAAGGATGTTTTATGAAGCAGGAACCATAGGATTAAGAATGCGATGACCATCACGACGGCCGGTACTGGCAGTCCCAGGAAGTAACCTCTCCCAAGCATCTGGAACATTTCAGAATCGCCGATTCCAGTAATCGGCTTTCCATCCGTATACACAAGCGTTAATCCCCGGAAAATCGTCATGGTTGCCAGTGTCACGATGAAAGGGGCCATTTTTCCCTTTGAAACGAGAATCCCATTGATTACACCCATTATTGCACCTAGTAGAATCCCTACTAATATAGCTAAAATCGGATCTAATCCCGAGACCATCATACCAGCCATAAGTGCGCTGGATAGAGCTAAAATGGAACCGACGGATAAGTCGATGCCACCTGTCAATATAATAAAAGTCATTCCAAATGCAATAAGTGCATTGATGGAGGTTTGACGCAATAAATTCAAAATATTATTCGGTTCCATGAATGATGGATTTAAAACGGTTATTACGATAAATAAAAGTACCAGGGCGAGTAACGGACCAAATTTCTGCCAAATCCCGCTTTTCCCTGTATCCTCAAGTTTCATCCTAGTTCCCTCCTGTCGCCAATGCCATAATTTTTTCTTGCGTCGCTTCCTGCTTTAACAATTCCCCAGCAATCTCACCTTCGTGAACCACAAGGATTCTATCACTCATTCCAATGATTTCGGGAAGTTCTGACGAAACCATGATGATGGCGATGCCCCGCTCCGTCAATTCATTCATCAATTCGTAAATTTCACGTTTTGCACCAACATCTATGCCCCGGGTCGGTTCATCCATAATTAAAACTTTAGGGGAAGTGCCGATCCACTTGGCTATTACCACCTTCTGTTGATTTCCTCCGGATAGATTGCCGATGACCGTTTCTGCAGAAGATGTCTTCACGTGAAGTCGCTTAATCATCATTTCGGCAAAGTTCATCTCATCTTCGGTTTTTACGATTCCGCCAGGAGCAAAACTCTTGAGATTCGGCAAACCGATATTTTCCCTTACAGAAAAGTCCAGGATCAACCCCTCTTCTTTACGATTTTCCGTAATGAAAGCCAGGCCGTGCCGAACTGCATCAGTTGGTTTCCGTATGAAAACTTTTTTGCCTTCAATGGTAATTTCACCGCTGTCTATTTGGTCGACACCAAAAAGGGCGCGCATTATTTCTGTTCTGCCTGCTCCCATTAATCCTGCTACACCGACAATCTCACCTTGCCGAACCGAGAAATGGATATCTTCAAAAAGCCCCTTTTTAGTTAAACCTTTTACATCAAGGACTATGTCGCCAGCATTCGCTTCACGATGAGGAAAACGATCCTCCAGCTCCCGCCCGACCATTTTCTGAACGACTTCATCGAAATTTGTATCTGCAATTCTTTTCGTATCGACTGTTTTTCCGTCACGCATTACGGTGATCCTGTCACAAATGGCAAATATCTCTTCCATTCGGTGAGAAATATAAACAAGCGATACTCCCTTTTTGGTAAGTCCCTTCATCACTTCAAAGAGCTTCTCTATTTCTCTATCAGTTAAAGCGGCTGTGGGCTCGTCCATGATGATGACTTCGGCATCCGTCATGAGCGCCTTGGCAATTTCAATCATTTGCTGTTCCCCGACAGAACAAAATCCGGCTTCCCTATCAAAAGGAAGAGAAATATTAAGTGTTTTAAAAATCTCGTTTGCACGCGCTTTCATTTGTTTCGTCTTCAGGACACCGAAGGCATTCACCATTTCCCTGCCGATAAATAGATTCTCCAGCACGGTCATTTCCGGCCAAATATTCAATTCCTGACGGATAAAGGCCATTCCCGCCTCTTCCGCTTCCTTTGAATCTTTGAATGAGGTTTCTTTACCGTTAATCTCAATTGTTCCTTGATCTTGTTTATGCAGCCCGGTCAAAATGTTCATCAAGGTTGATTTCCCAGCTCCATTTTCCCCCATTAGTGCATGTACTTCCCCAGCCTCTAAAGAAAAATGAACACCTTCCAATACCTTGTTTTGACCAAATGCTTTATAAATATTGTGCATTTCGATTTGCATGCTCATCATCTCATTTCTTTAAAAGAATACTCCAGACTGCAATATGCAATTTGAATATGGCGTCGTCTCCCCGGTCCGGATTATTGCTTTCGCGTTACTTGTCAGCCTTTTAAAATCCTCATGGGAAACATATTCAATCGCTGCTCCGAATTGCTGCTCCATGTATTGATGCTGTTCCGGGTTTTTAACCTTCACTTCTGTGGCAGCGATAACTTTTTCAACAACCATATCTTCGTGAACCGCCCGGACGACATCTTGAAATGATGGTGTTCCAGGCGTCAATGCTAAATCTATCTTGCAAACTCCCGGTGGCACCGGAAGCCCGGCATCACCTACGACAATATAATCGGTATGACCAAGGTCAACCAGAACCTTGGCTATTGAACTATTGATGATTCCTTGACGTTTCATGCTTCAAAGCCCCTCTCGACCTCTAACCTTTGCGGCATGCCACCTTGGGCGCCTAACTTCGTCACGGAAATGGAGGCTGCCCGGTTCGCGAATAACAAACATTCGTCAAAACTTTTTCCTTCTGCAACAGCCACGGCAAAGGCAGCATTGAATGTATCCCCTGCGCCTGTTGTATCCACCGCTTCCACTTCAAAGCTTGGAACGACCTTTTCTTCATGTCCGTCAAAATAACGGACGCCATTTTTTCCTTCGGTAATGAATAATTTATTTGGATACTCAGTCAAGACTTTCGTTCTATCTCTCCCATTGAATAGTATCTCGAATTCATGTTCATTCGGAGTAAGGAATGATGCCTGTTGAATGACAGCCTCGCTTAGCTTGCGGGCGGGAGCTGGGTTCAATAGTAATCTCTTGTGAAGCGTGTTGCACAATTCGGCCAGATATTCCACAGTTTCCTCAGGTATTTCCTGCTGAACCATCACGATATCCGATTCCTCTATCACTTTTTTCGCCTTTTGTACATATTCGGGAGTAATGAAATCATTCGCACCTTTTACGACAATAATGCTGTTATCACCTTCCGAAAGGATAATGTGTGCTGTCCCGGAAGCAGTACCTGTAACCGGTTCCACATACTCCGTATTTACATGATTTTTTTTCAGGTTTTCCAAGATGATCTCTCCATAGACATCATCCCCTACACATCCAACCATTGACACTTCTGCACCAAGACGTGCCGCTGCAACAGCCTGATTAGCGCCCTTTCCTCCAGGAACCGTGATAAATGACTCTCCTAACACCGTTTCCCCGGCCATTGGCCGCTTAGCTGATGTCACCACTAAATCCATTGAAGAACTTCCCACTACTGCAATTCTTATCATGTCTTCTCCGCCTTCCTTCTCGTTGTTTGTCTCTCCACAAAAGAAACAGGGAGCTTTTTATGTGTTACTTCCATTTTTTCTTGATTGATCTTTTTAATTAGCATTTCCGCCGCTTGTGCCCCCATCTCATAGGCTGGCTGCCGAATTGTCGATAACGGTGGGTGCAATAACGCCGTGAAGGAGATATCATCATAGCCGATCAATTGTATGTCTTCCGGTATCCGTATTCCCCGTTTTAAAATCTCTTGAAGTGCGGCAGCTGCAACAATATCATTACAAGCAATAATTCCATCCGTTTCCGGATATTGCTCGAACAGCTGCTTCACGCAAGTTTGGCCGCCCTGAAGTGTTAGGGATGAATCCATGACTTGCACGTTCACTTTTGCTTGTTTCAATTCCTCCAGTGCTGCCATGTACCGTTCATATACAGGCTTTATTTCGACTGGCCCCCTAATGAGGACGATATTCGTACTGCCTCTATCCAGCAATACGCGTGCTGCTAGCTTACCGCCTGTCTTTTGATCGGAATAAACAGCTGGTAATTTCTCTGCTGTACGGTCGAGAAGGACAACTGGAATTTCCAGGTTATCGAAATTTTCATTGGCCTCTTCACTAGTTGAAGCAATCATGCCCACTACATTATTCTGCAGAAACGTGTCAATATATTCTATTTCTTTATCTCTCTTTTCATCGCTATTTCCAAAAATTAACCGGTATCCAAATTGCTGCAGATAATCCTCTACACCTCTTGCCATTTCTGGGAAGAAGGGATTCGTAATGTCCGGCAAAATCAAACCAACCAATTTGGATTTACGTTTGTAGAGGGATCTTGCCACTTCATTCGGTTTATAATTTAATTTTTCAACAGCTGCCATGACCGCCTTTTTTGTGTCCTCATGTGCATAACCGCTGCCATTCATAACTCTGGAAACCGTTGCGACAGAAACTCCCGCTTCCTTTGCAACATCCCGAATCGTTGCCAATATATCACCCTCAATAATTTTGTGTAACCGTTTACACAATAGCTTATCACCAATTTATATGAACGGCAAGCCCTATTCCAAAGATAATTTTTGAGAAATTTGGACCAAAAAGGATAAAATAATCCTTTTGTTAACTATTATCGCTCTATAAACTTTTTAACAAAGATGATTGGAACGGGTGTACGAGACTCCTGCGGGAAAGGCGAGTGCCTGGAGCGGAAATCAACGGTCAAATTGTAAAAGCCAAAAGAAAACTGGCCCAAAAGTCTGAGCCAGTTTAACTTTATAGCGTTTTTGCAGGTAACTTTTCATAAAGGGCATTATTCACATGCCCAAACTCAGATGCATGCGGGCGATCTTCACCATCGCTATAACCATATTGAAGCATCCGATTTCTATTCAGGCAGAGTTTCGTTAATTTTGGCGCAAAGAAATTGAATGTATCGAAACGATCCTGTAACATAGGGAACCTTTTCTGATGTTTAAGGATTGTTTGAGCGACGCCTTCCCAAAAAGCATTCTCATCCAAAAGGGACCTCTTCATCAAAAGGGTTGACAAGTATCGGAAATGACAGATGAATAGTCCCGTGAAAATGAATTGAACCAGCCCCTCGGGAGTCTCACTTCTTAGTACTTTCCTTAAATCATCAGGAAGGCTGCTTAATTCAGGAAGCGGCTGATCACTGACGTTCACATCATCTACAAAATCCTTGATGGCCAAACGGTGAGGCTTGTAATCCTTCAAAACTAAAATGGTATTTTGACCATGCGGTGAGAAGACCAATCCATATTGATAGATAAAATGTAGTAATGGTGATAGGATGACGTCGAATAATTGAGCTGTCCAGGCTTCTGCAGTCAATCCCGATTTTTCAATAAGGCTTTCTACATATGGTTTCCCTTTGCTGTCCACATGTAAAAGGGACGCAAGCGTAATGGGCTTTTCGCCATCTTCCATATAACTGTATATGCTTTCTCTCCAAATTCCACCCAGCATCTCTAAATATTGATAGGGTACATTCTCTAATTTGGAATAATACGGGTGATCAACATTTAAACTGGCGACTTCACCAGGAAGCACTACTTTGCATTGTTCTTTCAAGAATGAATCATTTTCATAAATGTTCTTTATATACGTTGTGATTTTTGGGGCAATGACCGTGCGTTCAGCTGGCAATCCACGGTAGACCAGCGTATTTAAAATGCTCATCGGCAGCTTGACGTGGTGTTTATCCTTACTCGATACATTAACAAATGTCCGGATGGATTGTTGCGGCAGATACTTATCAGGACCATTTCCCAAAGCTACGATCAGCCCTTTGGCCAAGTCATCGGTAAAGTTCTGGATGATTACATTCTTCCACTGCCATTCATGGACTGGGAGGTAGTAATAGCTTTCTGCGTTCAGCCCTTTTTCCGTCAATATCTTTGCAAAAGATTTTTGGGTTTCCCCATCCAGTTCATTCTCCATCAATTGCTTATAGGATAACGTTTCGACTGAATTGAACTCACCCCTCGTTTTATGGACGGCAATCCAAGATAACTGAACTTCCTTCTTGTTTTCTGGAGCGAACTTCAAATAATCATCATAACCGAAACCGATTCTTCCCTTGTTATAAGCAATCCAAGGGTGACCGCTCATTTCACCTTCAAGTAATGCATAATCCAGTTCGACTAAATCATCTGCATCTTGTTCAGGTTTGGATAGCAATTGGAGATCCGCAAGCAGCGTATGATGGAATTCTTTGATTAAATGTCCTGTTGTTTCTGCAGTCATCCCAATTAATGGCTGGATGTCTAAAATGAATTGAATGGCATCATTGGCCTGTGTAAAGCCTTCCTTTTCACATACCTGGATCGACTCGGCCTGTACTTCATAGCTGTCAAAAAGACGGGGCGATGCCAAAAATTGATAAGATTTCCCCTCATTTATCTTTAACTCATATAGGTTTCCCGCTGCATTTTCGTTCAGAACAGCTGGATGGATCATATCTTCATACATATACTCAGAAATCATCTTTGCCAGCAGGTTTTGGTTTACTATCGACCAATTGTTTTCTGAAACCGCCTGTTCCACTTCATTTATGAACTGCATATAATTCTCCCCTTCCTTTCTCTTAGTAAGCCATGATGGGTGTTTTTACACGGAATGACTGAAATGCACCCTTTGGCTCGGATGGATAAACTTCTTTACCTGCCAATTGATTGATGATAATCGAATTTCGGAATGCCCCTAAGCCTAAATCCGGAGCACCCACACCATGTGTATGTATCTCGCCATTTTGAATGAAAAGGTGATTCGGTGTAGGGATGGCCGTTCCTACCCGATAGTCTTTCGTTATTGTAAGACGCCCCAAATCATCGCGGACTAAATGGTCCTCCATGGTTTCAAGGAATGCCGGAAGGGTTGATTTATAGCCCGTTCCAAAAACGATCGCCTCTGTGTCCACATCAAATTCGCTATCTTCTACCCACTGGCGGCATTTCAATCTCCAGCCATTTTCGGCGGGGGTAACTGCCGCAACTTCCGTCATGGCCCGAAGTTCAATGGAAAGTTCGGCATTTCCAATCGATTTTTCATACATCTTGTCAAAAATTGCTGCAATTGTCGTAGCACTGATCCCTTTATACAATAAATCCTGTTTCGGCAGGATTTCATCCTTCTTTTCCTGTGGCAGCCGATAAAAGAAATCAAGGTAATCCGGAGTGAAGTATTCCAACCCGAGTTTTGAATATTCCATAGGGAAAAACCCCTTGGATCTTGTAAACCAGTTTAGCTGGTAGCCATTTTCCTCCTGCTCATTAAGCAGATCCAGAAAAACCTCTGCTGCACTCTGTCCAGACCCGACAACCGTTACGGATTTTTTCTTTAAGACATTTTCTTTATTCCGTAAATAGTCGGCCGAATGCAGGATGCTCTCTCCCATATATGGATGAAAGGCCGATGGAACAGTCGGGGCGCTGCCAATTCCCATGACTATATGACGGCTATAAAAGACTTCGAGCTTTTGTGTTTGTGCATCCCTTACACTGATTTGGTAGCAGGGTTCACCTTGATCCCCTATATATTCAACCGCCTCCACTGCTTTTCCAAAACGGCAGCTATCAAGTTGATGGGCAGTCCAGCGGCAATAGTCGTTATATTCTTTTCGTGGAATCAAGAATTTTTCAAGAAAGTAGAAATGATAAAGCCGATCATGCTGCTGTAAATAATTCAGGTAACTATATGGGCTTGTCACATCTGCCATGCTAACTAGATCGGCAAAGAAAGGTACCTGCAAAGTTGTCCCTTCCAACAGCATCCCTTCATGCCAATTAAATTCCCGCTTTTTCTCAAAAAAGACGGCATTCAGCTCCGGGGTTTTCTCCAAAAGGGCCGCAAGTCCAAGGTTAAAGGGTCCTATCCCTATCCCTACCAGGTCATAGATAGATTGTTGCTTCTCCATACTTCCACTTCCTCTCGAAGTTCTCCCGTGTACATGACATAAGTAATGCTGTTTTATCAGGGAGCTCAATTTCTTTAATTGGGGTAAACCCGCACTTTTCAAATAAGTAAATCATCTTTGCATTTCGAATATCCGGTTCAGCCATCACTTTTTTTGTTTTCGCAGAAAGCAGTTGGTATTTCACCATTGCACGTAAAAACGGCAAAGCCAGTCCTTTTCCTAGATAATCCGGATCACCTATGAGTAAATGAATGCCTTGATCTCCCTCTTCGGATTCGTAATAATCTTCGATGATATCGCCTTTTACCCAATACGATTCCCAATAGCTCATGGGAATGGAGTCCAGACAGCCTAAATAGAGTGTTTGGTGTGTATCAGCCAATGCCTTTTTTAAATGAACGGCGAATTTTTCTTTTGTGAAATTCAAATTCCAGTAGGGAATCACATGATCTTCATGCATCCATTTATGCAATGTATCCAAATCCCTCTCAAATTCAACTTTGACAAATGAAAGCTGTTGATTACGTTCCTTCAGCATTTCTTCATAGCTATTTTTCATGGACGGCCATAACCCCCTGCGCGAACGGATTATCAATCGTTGTATAAACGGATTGTGTCTCAAGTGAACCCACAAGCTCATCCATATCATGGAATCGTGTCAGTAAATTAGCCTTACACGATAATTCCCGGGCATGAAGCAACTTTGAAACAACTCGATTCACACCCTCATCTTCGCTTTCCCTGCTGCATGTATCCAGTTGTTCCTGAACGAGCTGTAACAGTTTGTTCTCTGATACTAATCCTTCCGTACCAAAATTATTGATTAAGCCTAATAAGTGATTAAAAAAGAAATAGTATTGCAGTCTTTCTTCAGCGACTTCATCAGAACAAATCGTGAAGCTTTTTTCACTTAGTTCAGGCAAGATCTTCAGCAGCCTGTCCACTTTGGATTCACAATAGTAATACCCTTGATTATCACGATAATAAAAAGTGGCTGGATAACCATCTTGAAGTTGAATGATGGAATTTTGTTGATGGGCTTCCAAAACAATTCCATACTCTTCAAAAAGCCAAAGCATCGGTTTTAATGTCATTGACAGATAGGTTTTGAACCAATCCTTACTTACTTCTTCGGTACTGCGGTTTTCTTCAGTTGATAATTTGCGGATGATCGCTCCAAGCCTTGATGGTGCACCATAGGCATTATCCTGACATAAGCCGGCAATCAGGCTTGCTTGTTTATTGTTTCCATAAAAAGGGTTTTCCCGGATATCAACATCGAATCCCGAATCTTGCTCGCTTGTTTTGATCGTTAGGTAAGCAGGGTCCTTGATGATTCGGAAGGAGGGGTGCCGTTCTTTTAAATCGTCGCCCACTTTAGAATCTATTAATTTAGCAATTTCCACACCACGATCTAATTCTTTTTGCAGATTTGCACGTAAGGAATTCGTGATTTTAACCGGAACCGAAAATTTGTACATATATCTTGATGTGGCACTATATACCGTTCTAAATGAAGAGGTGGCCGTGAATTTTTTCCCAAGCGGTCCAGCATAAACTAGTGACCCTTGCTCGATCAGCCTCTTGACCTCTTCTTTTTCGATAAGTACTTTTGCCTGGAGCGGGTGTGCCGGGATGATGATAAATTTGCTTTCCTGTTGGCAATACGTTCCTCTGAATTCACTGGAAATCTCCAAGTCACCGGCTAATTCCTGTTTAATGATCTCACTTGCCGATCGGACATCACTGGAATCCTGGATGACAATCGAAGGTTCTGCCAGGAAGTAGTGCAGCTGAAACTCCCCTTTTAATTCGGGTGAATAGATCCATTCCTCTTTTTCTGAAATGCCCTGCTTGCTTTTCGGTGTCGGGTGGAACAGGTGCCCGAATAAAAGTGACTGCTCTGCTTCGATGTAGGTGAAATCAGGACTTTGAAGTGCATCAATGTCTTCGGTCCTGGCTTCAACATACCGTTGAATATTTTGGCTGCTTAGGATGACACGCAGCATCAATTCATCTTCACTATCCGTCCGGCCCTGCTCATTCAATAATTCTTTAGAAACGATCGAGACCATTGTCACGTAATCTAATTCATGTACTTGCTTGGATGCCGTTTGATAGTAAATCGGGAAGTTGAAAATATGACGCCCCGTTTCCGACCAATATTTAAGCGGAACAAGCAATGCAATATCTTGGGACATGAGCTTACTGACTACTAATGAATCCGGAATGGACCCATCCAAATTCGGCCAGTTTTTCGTTTCTTCTAAACTGTAATTTCCGGTTTCCCGGAAATAACAATTCAGAAAGCTTTGCATTGTCGCCCTTTCAGCTATTTGCTTACCATTCATCTTCATTCCTCCATTATCTTGAACATTTCACCTAATACTCGGATTTCGTCTAAAATTCCCTCTATGTGTTCAAGGCTTGTCATTGGATTCAATAGTGTCATTTTTAAATATACCTGTCCGTCAAAACGCGTTTTCGCTAAAAATGCCCGTCCGCTTTTCAGTAATTCTTGCTGAATCTGTTTATTTAATAGATTTACTAACTGATCACTTTCTCCCTCGAGATTATAACGGAATACAACCGCATTCAATTCAGGTTCTTTATTTAATACTGTGAATCCTTCCTCCTTATCGATCTTCGCTGCCACTTCACGTGCAAGATGACAAGTATAGTCGATCATTTCGGCAAAGGTATCCAGTCCAACGACCTTCAATGACATCCAGAGTTTCAATGCGTCGAACCTTCTCGTCGTTTGAACCGATTTATTGACTAAATGAACCATGCCCTCGGCTTCATCTTCCTGAGGATTCAAGTAATCGGCGTGATGCTGGATATATTGAAATGAGTTGCTGTCAGAGACAAGAAAAGCACCACAACTGATGGGTTGATAGAATAATTTGTGAAAATCAACCGTAATCGAGTCGGCCCGTTCAATTCCGCTGATTAACTCTTTGTAATCCTTACTTAAAATCATCGCGCCTCCATATGCGGCGTCCACATGCAGCCATATCCCATTTTTCCTTGCAGCTTCGGACAATTCGTGTAATGGATCGATTGAACCGAAATCCGTTGTTCCACAAGTTGCAACGATGGCAAATGGCAGTAAACCCTGTTCCTCTAAAATCGACATTTGATGATTTAATTCATCTATGGACAGACGGTGATTTGAATCCGTTTTAATCGTGACTACAGCCTGTTCACCAAGCCCCAGCTGTGCCGCTGATTTACGGACCGTAAAGTGGGCAGCCTCGGAGCATAAGATCCGCAACTTTTTCGCCTCGGCTGGCAAACCTTGCTGCTGAACATCCACACCCCAGAAACGCTTACAATAAGCGTCCCTCGCCAATAGCAGTCCCATATAATTAGATTGGGTTCCACCGCTTGTGAAAATCCCATCCGCTTGTTCAGGTAACCCCACCTGGCTGCACAGCCAATCTATTAAACGCTCTTCAACGAAGGTGGCCGCCGAGCTTTGGTCCCATGAATCCATGGATTGATTCAACGTACCTATAATCATTTCGGCAGCCACGGCAGGTATTAATGTCGGGCAATGCAAATGTCCTATACAAGTAGGGCTGTGTACATTGATGCTGTCGTTAATAACAAACTCTGCCAGCTCATCCGCTACTGCTTCCATTGTCTTCCCTTTTAGAGAAGCAATGGACAGCTCGTTTAATCTTGCCTCGATTTCATACGGTTTTTTCCCAGAGTATGGTGAATCGTTCCCCTTTAAAAAGTCCGTCAGCTTTTTTTCAATGATTTTTAATGACTGGCTGTAGTTATTGAAACCTTCTTCGTTATTCAAGAACAATCGAGAATAAGCAAAATCCGTTTTATTTATCATTTCGATCATTGATCATTCACCCTCTTGCAACAGCTGCACGAACAGCTTGTTCAAAAATTGCAGTGGCTTCGCGAAGCTGGGATTCCGTTACGATCAATGGAGGCAAGAATCTCACAACACTTCCATGTCTGCCGCCAACCTCCAGAATCAACCCTCTTTGAAAGCATTCCTGTTGAATGGCACTGGCAAGTTGCGAATTAGCAGGATGGCTTCCATTCGCATTTTGCGGTTCTTCATGATTGATCATTTCCACACCGACCATTAATCCCCGGCCCCTGACATCACCGATCTGCTTAATATCTTTTTGCAAATCTTTAAGAATATCCTTTAATATTTCTCCCATTTTAGCGGCATGCTCCACAAGATTCGTCTCTTTCATGTATTTTAAAGTAGCCGTTCCTGCTGCCATTGCCATTTGATTTCCGCGGAACGTACCGATATGTGCACCTGGTGACCATAGGTCAAGCTCTTTGTTATAAATCACCACCGATAATGGAAGACTTCCGCCTATTGCTTTGGATAGTACAAGAACATCCGGAACGATTCCTGCATGTTCAAAGGCAAACATTTTCCCTGTACGGCCGATACCTGATTGAACTTCGTCGATAATTAGCGGAATGCCCTTCTCTTTCGTTATTCTCCTGATTTCCTTAAGCCATGGAATTGGAGCTGGAATGGAGCCTCCCTCACCTTGTACTGCCTCTAAAATCATTCCTGCTGGCGGCAATAATCCGGATTCAGGATCGTTCAATAGATTTTCGATATACTGGCTGCTGATTTTATGGCTTTCTTCTCCGCCTATTCCAAAAGGACAGCGATATTGGTAAGGATACGGCAGGAATTGTACATCTGGGATTAACCCTTGTATTTTTTCCTTTGGTTTTGTATTGCCGCTGATTGACATGGTTGCATGCGTTGCCCCGTGGTAAGCTCCTTGGAAGGATAAAATGCTTCTATTGCCTGTCGCTGTTTTTACTAGTTTAAGTGCTGCCTCAATGGCGTCTCCGCCAGTAGGACCACAGAATTGAATTTTTGCATTTTTCCTGAATTCCTCAGGCAGGCATTCAAAAATTTCATCGACGAACTGCTCTTTGATCGGCGTTGTAAAGTCCAATGTATGCAAAGGACGCTTGTCCTTAAGAATTTTTTCCATTGCTTCAAGCACTGCCGGATGATTGTGTCCAAGCGCTAATGTTCCAGCCCCCGCAAGAAAATCAATATATCGTTTTCCATCCATGTCTGTTAAGTAAATTCCCTCCGCTTGATCGATCGCCATGGGTAATCTTCTAGGATATGATCGTGCATTTGATTCCCTTGTATTTTGTTGTTCCAAAAGTTGATCATTTTTTGTAAGCGTGTTCGTTACCATAGTGAACCTCCATGTATTGAATTAATTGAGAATAATTATCATTATCATGAAATTCATTTTACTGATAATGATAATTATTCTCAATGAGTAAATTCACTCATTTTTCTGCTATTAAATTCCAATAAAATTAAGAAAAGGTTAAAACTGGGGCCTATTCTCTATTTATCTATTGAATATAAAAAATGTTCTTAAGGTTTTATTAAGATTCCATTTATAAGCTGAACGCAGTCAAAAATCATGGAAAAGGAGGAACGACAATGAACGGTTTAAAGGGAAGGCGGGAACTCAAACATGCAATCACCAAAGCGGATTGTCATTTATTAAGAAAAAATCTGCAAAACTTCATGAAGCTTGATCCCCATGGGCTTGATGGGAAATATTTAATTCGAAGTGTTTATTTCGACAACTTTGACAATAAAATCCTGAGGCAAAAAACAGAGGGGTTCTATCACAGGGATAAGTTCAGGGCTAGACTTTATGATCATAATGCGAATTTCATCAATCTAGAAAAAAAGAGTAAGCGGAATAACCTTACCTATAAACAGAAGTGCAGGCTTTCTGCTAGAGAATACGAACGGATTCGTTCAGGGGATATAGATTGGATGTCCGAGGATTCAAGGGATATCCTCAGGGACTTATACATTCAAATGACCCTTTTCCAAATCAAGCCTACAACCGTCGTTGACTATGAAAGGGAGGTATTCATCTATGAGTACGGAAATGTGCGGGTCACCTTTGACAGTAATGTGAAAACGAGCTATCGGAATACGGATTTCCTGAATCCCGAATTAATCATGGTCGATGCTTTAGACCCAGATTACGTAATCCTGGAAATAAAGTTTGACGAATTTCTTCCGGATATCATCAAACAATTGTTATCTATCATCGATACTAGAAAAACAGCTTTTTCAAAATACCAACTAAGCAGAAGATTCGGCTGATTGCAACAAACACATAAAATTTGGAGGAATAGAAAATGGATACGACGACCACCAACACCACTTTTAATGATATTTTCAAATCAAGCTTTTTGGACAAGACTGAGAGTTTTTCAATCATTGACTCCCTAATTGGATTACTGTTGGCATTTGCCATCGGATTGTTCATTTACGTCATTTATAAGAAGACCTTTTCCGGTGTGATGTACTCACACAATTTCAATATATCCCTCATCGTAATGACAATGGCCACGGCCTTGATCATCATGGGCATATCAACTAATATCGTTATCTCCCTTGGTATGGTCGGTGCCCTCTCCATCGTACGATTCAGAACGCCTATCAAAGATCCAATGGACTTGGTCTTCCTATTCTGGGCAGCGGCATCCGGGATTTTATGCGGGGCAGGACTAATTCCGCTGGTTATCATAGGTGCCATTTTAATAGGTATCGTGATGCTCATATTTGCCAATCGGATCACTGTTGAAAACCCATTTTTATTAATCGTTAAATATTCAGATGCATCAATTGAAAAAACGTTAGAAGAAATGATATCCAACAAGGTGAAAAAGCATTCCGTCAAATCGAAATCCGTCATGGCGGATAATAACCTCGAAGTGACATATGAAATTCGATTAAAAGATAATAATGCGGAATTCATAAATCAAGTCAAGGACATGAACAGCGTTCACTCTGCCATCATGTTAAGTTATGATGGCAACTTCACAGCTTAAGATAGATGGCGGACATAAAAATCCATGCCCACCCCTCTATATAAGACAACAGGAGGAAGGAGCCTTGACATGTTAAAAACAAGATATGTTGTAGCGACCAGTGGATTATTGATAATAATTTTTATAGCAGTGATGTTTTTCCTTCCCAATCTTCAAGTTGAAAAAGCTACTAAAGGAAATACTTATACAGAATCTGTTTTTGACCAAAGTAAGGTGACAACCGTGGATATAACATTGGCTGATGAGGATTTGGAATCCATCCTGGATAACCCCTCCGAAAAGGAAGTTGTTGCATCCGATGTGACCATTAATGGGGAAAAAGTTGAAAATGTAGGGTTTCGAACCAAAGGGAACCTTTCCTTAAACTCTGTTGTCCAAATGGAAGATTCGGAACGCTACAGCTGGAATATAGATTTTAATTACTATCAGACAGATCAAAATTTACACGGCCTGAAAGAATTCGATTTAAATAATAATTATAGTGATCCCACGTATATGAGGGAGTACCTTTCATATGAGCTTATGGAAAAGATGGGCATAGCAACTCCCGGACATTCCTATATGTACGTGACCATCAACGGAAAAGAATGGGGCTTGTATTTAGGCGTTGAATCTATTAATGAAACATTTTTGAATAATAACTTTCCATCTGGCAACGGTGACCTTTATTATCCTGATGGCACCGGAAGTGATTTAAAATGGATTAGTGATGATATTGATGATTATACAGGGTTGAACTTAAAAACAAATGAAAATTCTGATCAATCTGCCATGATCAAGATGCTTGATGCTATCAATAATGGCGGGGATTTGGAAGAAGTCTTGGATGTAGATGAAACATTACGCTACTTTGCAGCAAATACGGCCCTCGTCAACCTCGATCATTATCAAGGCACATTAAAGCATAACTACTATCTATATGAAGAGAATGGAATCTTTTCCATGCTTCCCTGGGACTATAATATGTCATTTGGAGGCTTTTCCGGAGGCGTCGGGCGACCGGCGGGCGCATCCGATCAAGAAAATAAAAGTGAAGTGACCGCTGACCAAAAAAATGGAGCGACGGCTGAGAGTAACGACGATGCTGATAAGCAGGATGACACGGAACTCCTTGGGGAAGCACCGAATATGAACGGTGGCGGAATGATGGATATGAGTTCGAATTTCATGAATGAAAATAATATCAACTTCAGCATTACCGAGCCTGTTTCAGGTACGGCCCTTGAAGATCGCCCTTTATTGAATGCCCTGCTTTCCAACGACGGGTATCGTGAAAAATATTATGATTATCTGGACGACATTGCTACAGATTTTTTCTCTGAAGAAAATATGACAGCAATGACCACTGAAATTTCCACATTAATCACACCATATGTGAAAAAGGATCCGACCAAGTTTTATACAATGGACGAGTATACAGAAGCAACGTCAGGCGAGGAAACCCTGGTTGACTTCGCTGTCCAACGTGCTGAATCCATCTTGGCGCAGCTTTCTGGAGACCTGGTTGTGGAAGCCGAGACAGAAAGCGGTATGGGCGGCGGAGCTCCTAATATGGGCGATGACGCAAATGCAGGCCAGCAACTACCAAACATGGGCGGCGGCGAGAATGGGGCTGCCATGCGGCCCCCTGACATGGACCGCGGCGGGAATGGTGCACCTCCAGGTATAAACGGGAACATGGGCCAAAAGGGGGCAAGTAACATTAGCTCCTCCAAAGATATGATCATTCTATCTTCCGTGCTACTAATCTTATTATTAGGTGCAATGGCTTTCGCCCTCTTCTTTAAACGAAGAGGTAAAAAAGGATAATAGACTATCCCCCTTCCATTCTAGAAAAAGGTGCAAAAGGGGGTTAGGAATGGTTCCATCCCTAAACATGATTAACTAGGGTATACTAATGTTTTTTTACTGTTTTTTGAAACCCCTACTAGATTGAAGAAATTTGCGGCACTCCTGCCGAATAACTGGCCAGCAAAGATCCCGCAGGCGCTTGCCGTGAGGAGGCTTGGCAGACAGTCGGCGGAAAGGAAGCGGATTTCTGAAAACACCTTGAAGTTTTTAAAGAAAACTGTAGGCAAACGTTTTTCTTCGAATTATCTATAGTCTGAGGTATCCCAAAATATTCGGGATACCTTTTTTATTGAATTGGCGCATGGTATTTTCCGGGTTATTCCTCCACGTTTGATTAATTTTTAACTGCTAATTAATATAAAATACCCTTATTTGGTATAAAATAGTAAAATAGAGAGGTAGATGAACCTCAATCAAGAGGATTGTTCACTTGTTTATCAATTGAATTTAGGGGGTAAAGATTTTCATTATTACTTTTTCCGATCGTACAGTTTCACTTTTGTTAAAAACGGGTCGGTGTCAGGGGGGAAACGGATGAAAAGAAATCATACGATGATGCAATTTTTTGAGTGGCATCTTGAGGCAGATGGTTCTCATTGGGAGAGATTGAAATTTGCAGCCTCCAAGTTGAAGGATATAGGAATTGACTGCGTTTGGCTTCCGCCAGTTACCAAAGGGCAATCCGTTGGGGATAATGGATATGGAATATACGACGGATACGATTTGGGGGAATTTGACCAAAAAGGAACAGTCCGTACCAAATATGGGACCAAAGATGAATTGCTGCAAGCAATAGACACCTGTCATAACTACGGGCTTTGCGTTTATATCGATTTAGTCATGAACCATAAAGCAGGAGCCGATGGTACCGAAAAATTTGAAGTGATTGAAGTCAATCCAGAAAACCGTATGGAAGATATCTCAGAACCATTTGAAATGGAAGGCTGGACAAAATTTGATTTTCCAGGCCGTAATAATAAATACTCTGATTTTAAGTGGAACCATACTCATTTTAATGGTACAGACTATGATGCCGAAAACGACAAAATGGGTGTATATCGAATCACAGGCGAAAACAAGCACTGGAATCAGCATGTCATCGATGAATTCGGAAACTATGATTATTTAATGTTTGCCAACATCGATTACAGCCTGCCGGAAGTTCGTCAGGAAATGATTAGCTGGGGAAAATGGATGGTTGATACGTTAAAGTGTGATGGTTTTCGTTTGGACGCCGTTAAACATATCGATTATGAATTCATCAATGAATTTCTCCAAGAACTCATTCCTTATACAAAGGAACATTTCTTCATGGTCGGCGAATTTTGGAAGGCGGATGTTAAAGCTTGTCAAACTTACTTAGAGCAAACCAAGCATGACCTCAACTTGTTCGATGTTTCCCTGCATTATAAATTTCATGAGGCCTCAAACGCAGGAACTGACTTCGACCTCTCAACCATCTTTGATGATACCCTCGTCCAAACCAATCCGGCACAGGCCGTCACTTTTGTCGACAACCATGACTCCCAGCCTCATGAATCACTGGAATCTTGGGTAAAGGACTGGTTCAAACCATCGGCATATGCACTCACCTTGCTTAGACTTTGCGGTTATCCATGTGTCTTTTACGGGGACTATTATGGAATCGGCGGGCCTTCTCCGGTGCCTGGGAAAAAGGACATTCTAGATCGCCTCTTATATGCTAGGTATGAAAAAGCATACGGGGAACAGACCGACTACTTTGATGATCCAAATACGATAGGCTGGGTCCGACACGGAGTTGAAGAGCTAGATGGCTCGGGGTGCGCCGTCATAATCTCGAATGGAGATCACAACAGTGAAAAAAGGATGTTCGTCGGTGAACATCGTGCCGGTGAAATCTGGAGTGATTTAACTTGTCATAGAGATGACCACATCACCATTGAAGAAGATGGTTTCGCGACCTTTCCCGTTCATGGGAAAAGCGTATCGGTTTGGGCCTTGAATAATCCACTCTAAAAAGGGAAAGCAAAGAACGGCATGTCATTTGCGGATATGCTGTTCTTTGCTGATGACACCACCCTCGAAGATTTGGAAATAAGTCTGTATGTCACATAGGTAAAGATAATTTTTCCATTTCAATTAACCATGGTAAGATAAGGGAAAAAGGAGTTGAAGGAAAAGTGAAAAATGAAATCATTGAAAGATTCACTTCTTATGTGAAAGTGGATACCCAATCGAATGAGGAAAATCCATCATGCCCCTCTACACCCGGACAGTTGACCTTGGCAAATGCATTGGTCAAGGAACTTCAATCCATTGGGATGAAGGAAGTGACAATTGATCAGAACGGATATGTCATGGCAACATTGCCAGCCAATTCAAATAAGGATGTCCCGACAATCGGTTTCTTGGCCCATGTCGATACAGCAACGGATTTCACTGGAAAAGATGTAAAACCGCAAGTCATTGACAACTATGATGGCAAAGATCTTACTTTACATGAAAAATTGGATGTCATTCTTTCACCTGATGATTTTCCTTCGCTTAAGAACTATATAGGGCATACCTTGATTACAACGGATGGGACAACCCTGTTGGGAGCAGATAATAAGGCTGGAATTGCTGAAATCATGACTGCCATGGATTATTTGATCCAGCATCCGGAAATCAAGCATGGAAAAATCCGTGTTGCTTTTACTCCCGATGAGGAAATCGGCAGGGGACCCCATAAGTTTGATGTAGATGCTTTTGATGCCCAATTTGCCTACACCGTGGACGGTGGGCCACTTGGAGAACTTGAATATGAGAGCTTCAATGCAGCATCGGCCAAAATCCTGATCAAAGGGACGAATATTCACCCTGGTACGGCTAAAGGAAAAATGGTCAACTCGTCCAAAATCGCCATGGAATTCCACAATAAACTCCCAGTGGCAGAAGCACCGGAATATACGGAAGATTACGAAGGATTTTATCATCTGATTTCATTTCACGGTGATGTGGAAGAGACCAAGCTTTCTTATATCATCAGGGATTTCGACCGCCAAAAATTCAATGAACGCAAGGAATATATAACAAAAGTAATCGAAGATTTAAAAGAAAAATATGGGCAAAACCGTATCCAGCTTGAATTACACGACCAATACTTCAACATGAAGGAAAAAATTGAGCCCGTGAAGGAAATCGTGGATATTGCCCACGAAGCAATGGAGAAACTCGATATAAAACCAAAAATTTCGCCAATACGCGGTGGTACGGACGGTTCTCAATTATCGTATATGGGCCTGCCAACACCCAACATCTTTACGGGCGGGGAGAACTTCCATGGCAAATATGAATTTATTTCCGTCGATAATATGATCCTGGCCACTAAGGTGATCGTTGGCATTGCATCGCTTTTTGAAGAAAAAGCAAAGTAGCTTGATACGAAATGTCTTTATTGAAAAACCCCCCGACTCCAAGTCTGGGGGTTTTTCATCCAATATTAAGCGCGACTCCAGTGACGGTGCTTGGCAATTGCCTCGATAAAGGCAGTACCACTATTATTATCCGTAACAGCTACAATGCCTGAGGCTGGATCATTGGAAACGATGCCTGCCTTCGATAAGATCTCGGCTCCTTCTTTTCCTGCACCAATCGCTTTGAAATGATTGTAGGCTTCATCAACAAAGTAAATTGGTTCCTTGGATGCCTTTAAAGCATCGACACTCTCCTGGCCTCCTGCCACATATACAGCATCGAAAAGTACCGAATCGGCTGTCAGGAATGTCTGATTCACCTCGGCCTGCTGTCCTTCAGAACTTGTAATCACTCCACGATTAAGACTGATGATTTCAGCCGTTATCCCTGCCGATTTAAATGATTCCAAGACTTGATTAACCTCTGACCCGTTGAAACCATCTGCAGCCAAGATTGCCACTTTCCTTGTTGCGGCCGTGTTCACTTTCATTTGCTCCTGGCTTAAAGCCGGAGAAGCCAAATCCATTTTGACCTCGCTTTTATTGGCTGGAGGATTCACGCCCACTCCAATAGCGATCGTTTTAGCCAGTTCGACATCCACATTGCTGAACATCTCGACGATTTGCTGCTGAACGTCCTTACTTTTCACTTTTCCCACTTCAAAGTGGAAAGCCTGAATAATATGCTCCTTCTCCACTTCCGTCATGCTATTCCAAAATAATTTAGCCTGGCTATAATGATCCTTGAAGCTTTCACTGCGTTGTCGGACCTTCCTGCCATCGACTTTTTCCTGGTAATGTGCATAGCCACCCTCCTCTTCCGAAGCAGGTTCGGGGGAGTTGCCTACAAGGGAATTTTTGTGGTAGCTGACCTGTCCTGGATTTATTGACATTCGGTGCATGCCATCGCGCTGATTATTATGAACGGGGGCAACCGTCCTATTAATCGGAAGCTCATGGAAATTCGGTCCTCCCAATCGGGATAGCTGGGTATCGGTGTAGGAGAATAAACGTCCCTGGAGCAGCGGATCATTTGAAAAATCAATACCCGGTACGACATGCCCCGGATGGAATGCTATCTGTTCCGTCTCTGCAAAAAAGTTATCCGTATTTTGATTCAATACCATTTTTCCGATTATTTTCACCGGGACCTGTTCTTCAGGCCATAGTTTAGTAGGATCTAGGATATCAAAGTCGAATTTGAATTCATCTGCCTCCTTAATCATTTGCACGCCAAATTCAAATTCAGGATAATTTCCGGTATCTATCGCTTCCCACAGATCTTGGCGGTGAAAGTCAGGATTCTTCCCTGCGATTTTCTGTGCCTCATCCCAGACAAGGGATTTAACTCCCAATACAGGCTTCCAATGGAATTTAACGAAATGGGCCGTGCCTTGTTCATTTACAAAACGGAATGTGTGGACACCAAACCCTTCCATCATCCGGAAACTTCTCGGTATGGCCCTATCAGAAAGATGCCACATGACCATATGAGCCGTTTCTTCATTGTTGGCGACGAAGTCCCAAAAAGTATCATGGGCAGACGCAGCCTGAGGTATTTCGTTATGAGGCTCCGGTTTAACCGCATGAATTAAATCCGGGAACTTAATGGCATCCTGGATAAAAAATACCGGAATATTATTTCCGACCAAATCATAGTTTCCTTCCTCAGTATAAAACTTGGTGGAAAATCCCCTTACATCACGGACCGAGTCTGCCGATCCGCGGGAACCTGCCACCGTGGAGTAACGAACGAATACTGGTGTCTTGACTGAAGGGTCTTGAAGAAACTTGGCTTTTGTAAATTCGGCCATCGGTTCATATACCTGAAAATATCCATGAGCACCAGATCCACGGGCATGGACAATCCGCTCAGGAATACGCTCATGGTCAAAATGAGTCATTTTTTCCCGGAAATGAAAGTCCTCCATCAAAGTCGGACCACGTGTTCCCGCTTTTAAAGAATGCTCATCCTCAGAAATACGCAAACCTTGGTTAGTCGTCATCTTTTTCCCATTATCGTCCACTCGATATTGATCCAACTGCCGCTGCTTACTTTGCTCATCGATTCTTCCGTTTTCATTTGCTTTTGTCATCCCACTCATTCCCCTCCATGTCTAAGAATTCAGATTAAATCGTGTTGTATGTATTTATTTAATTCGAAATAATTGCGTTATCCTTCCTCATATACCACTCTATTTTGACGAATAAACAGAATTCAGAAAAAGAAACTTCACGGTGTAGGTCTGTCCTGGGGTAAGTCAAATTATTTCTGGGTAGTTATCAAAACGTATAAAAATCTAAGCCTATCTAATAGTTTTCTAATTAAATAATCACTAGAAAAGAGCAATATTATATAGACTAAATACCTAATATTAATAATTTTTCTTCATATTTTTATTGTAAATATAAAACTTGCTGCATTTTTTTAGTACAAATGTATTATTATAACTATAATACTCCATTAACCAAATTTATTGAAAAGGAGGGTATAATTATATGAAAAAACTCTTTATATCAAATGTTATAAATTTTACTATTTTTATTTTTTTATTATCAACGGTTGGTGAACCATTTTTAGCTTTTGCTAAAAATGATTCATTAGAAGATTTTAGAGAACATTTTGAGGATGAGCCATTTTTAGAAGATTTAACTTTTAATGATTTTAATAAGTTAAGTGATTCCGAGATTGAAGATTTAGGAGTAAATACAGATAATGGTGCTGATGAATTTAACCATGAAATACTAGATGAAAATTTTGATTTTGAAGCTTCGGTTGATAATTTAGATATATCAAAAATGAATGAATTTGAAAAAAAAGAATTTATAAAAACAATTGAAGAAGCAGCAGCAATTTCTGGTACTGAGGAAGTTGAGTTATTAGAAAAAGCACTTATAGGTATTTTTGATGGAAATTCAGAAACATTTAATGATTTAAAGGCTGCTCAAGAACAATTAGAAGAAAACTATGTTGAAAAGTTAGAATCTGAAGAATTAGTTTTTTACTCTAAGGCAAAAAAGTTACTTTTTGGTTCAGATAAAGTATATGCATCTAATAAACAAAAAGGAAAAGTAAGAGTTGGTGTTTACTTTGCAGGTTCTGTTTTCAATGTAGCAATAGGTGGAGTAAGTTGGCGGGGGTGTAAGTGCAGTAAAAAGTTATATTAAGAAGAAAGGAAAAAAAGCAGCTACCGAAGGAATATCAAGGGTTGCTACAGCTCAAGCAAAGAAGCTTGGAATTCAAACAGTAAGAGGAGTTGCTATAGCAACAGTAATTGGTGGTGCTGTCAGTTTTGCTTTAGACTATGCAGATGTTGGTGTAGCCATAGCAAAATTTTTAGATTCTAAGGATTGGTATAAAAATAATGGGTGGATTGATATAACAAAATGAAGTATTTAAGATATTTATTATATTTAATTATTACGAGTGTAGCGTTCTATTATGTATCCATGTCCATAACTCAGGATAAAAGTTTGGTAGGAATCATAATAGGTTTTATAATAATGTTTGTAATTGTTTTCCCAATGATGTATTTAGAATTTATAAAATTTCAAAAAAAATAAAAGAAGCTTTTTTAGCAATAAAAAAGTGGTGGAAGTTTACTCTCAAAACTTCCACCACTTTTTTTGTTCCAGGTATAGAAGTTAACCAATTTTAATTGGTTAACCTTGTTTAGATAAGCTTCCGCTTCTTTTTCATTCAATACCTTTTACTTCTTAAAAGCCTCTGAAACCTTCAAAAGTTTGCCTTTTACTTTCGTATTTTTCATCACTTTCAAGACAAGCGGTCCCTTTTCATTCAATATTTCCACATAAGAAACATTATCCTGAATCGTAATGATCCCGATGTCCTCTGCATTTACTCCATCAATCTTTGCGATGGTTCCGACAAAATCCACAGCCCTGAGTTTCTTTTTCTTGCCGCCATTAAAATACAGCTTCATGATTTGTTTATTCAATTGTTCACTTTTATCTTTTTTGATTTTTGGACGAGCTTCCAGTTTCGCTTCAAATTCCATTTTTTTATTGGAGACTTCCTCTTTTGAAGGAACAGTCATCTTAGGGATTTCAAAACCGATATATCCTTGAATCTCAGCAAGGAATTTGTCTTCGTACGGCGTCACAAATGTAATGGCTTTTCCTTTTTTACCGGCACGGCCCGTTCTTCCAGTTCGATGTACGTAACTTTCCTTTTCCATTGGCAGGTCATAGTTAATCACATGGGTTATATTGTCGATGTCAATTCCGCGTGCAGCAACATCTGTCGCAACCAAATAGCGGAATTCACCTCTTCTGAATTCATTCATCACTGCAAGGCGATCTTCCTGAAGCATGCCGCCGTGTATCATATCACACGGATATTCCAGTTCCAGCAGCTGTTCACATACTTGGTCTACCCTATCTTTCGTCCGGCAGAAAATGATGCAGCTATCGGGGTTTTCCGTGATGGTGACGTCTCTAAGCAAGGAAAACTTGTCGTCTTCCTTCACTTCTATAAGAGCATGTTCAATCTTCTCCGTCGTTACACCCTTTGCTTTGATTTCAATATCCAAAGGATCTTTCATATATTGCTTGCATAGTTTTTTTATACTCTCAGGTAACGTAGCAGAGAACAGCATGGTTACTCGATCTTTCGGAAGCTCTTTAATAATGGCTTCCACTTGTTCAATGAAGCCCATATTCAGCATTTCATCGGCTTCATCAATAACCAAATGGGTTAAGCGTTCCAAGGCGAATGTCCCTTTCTCGATATGATCCAGGACACGCCCCGGGGTTCCAACGACTACATGGCTTTTTTGTTTCAATTCCGCTTTTTGCAGTGCGAATGGATGTTTTCCATAAACCGCAGTAGCCTTTATCCTTTTAAATCTGCCTATATTCGTAATATCCTCTTTTACTTGTACAGCCAACTCACGTGTCGGTGTTAAAATAAGCGCCTGAGGCTTATTCTCCTCCCAATCGACCATTTCGCAGATCGGTATGCCAAATGAAGCGGTCTTGCCACTTCCCGTTTGGGATTTAACGACAAGATCCCTCTTTTCCAGCGCCACTGGTATCACTTCACGCTGTACTTCTGTTGGACGCTGATATCCCAAGCTTTCTAATGCCCTTACAATTTCATCGCTTAATGTATAATCAGTAAAACTCAATTCATTCATATGACAGCCTCTTTTGTTGTTTAGTATGTTGCTTTATTGTTTCCATAATCGTAATTTCCTTATACAAGGTTCTATTATACGCGATATGCATCGATAAACCTTGTAATAACCAAATTCAAATGCCTTTTTTAATATAATGAAACATCCGTCTTCATTAAAAAAATGGTCATCTGGATATCATGATCTGAGTCAATCAAAATGGACCCTGCTTCTTCCAATATGCTAAAATATGTATGATATAAAAGCCTAAATAGGGTGTAGTTTCTAAACCGATGTCCAAAGGGAGTGCTGATTTATGATAATCGTAACGAATAGAATCAGAGTCAAAAAAGGGATGGGTGCAGTCATGGCCCCAGGATTTACTGCGCCAGGTCCACTTGATACTACGGAAGGCTTCGTAAAAGTAGAAGTATTATTAACGCAGAATTTGTCGGACCACGATGAACTGAGCGTAAATATGTACTGGGAAAACCTTGATAACTTTACTGCTTGGAGAAATAGCGATGCATTCAAAGCTGCACATAAACGGCCTGAACCAGGTTCCGGTGAAGCAAAAAAAGAATCTCCAATTCTAGGCAGCGAGCTTACAACGTATGAAGTCGCCTCGGTAAAGGAAATAGCTAAATAATAAAATCATGCCAAAGAGGCCGCGAAATATGCGGCCTCTTTTTGTTGTTTTCTCTTAGTGATTACTGGGCTTCGGCTTTCTTGATTTGCTTGCTTCTAAGCTGGCCGCAAGCTGCATCAATATCCGTTCCATGTTCTTGGCGGATTTTACAATTTACGCCTCTCTTTTTCAGCGTATCATAAAACGAGAGAACGGACTCTTTTTCACTTCTTTGGTATTGACTATGCTCATCTACAGGATTGTATGGAATCAGGTTGACATAGAGCCGATGTTTTTTGTCCTCAAGAAGATTGGCGAGTTGCTCGGCTTCTTCTTGGTGGTCATTGACATCTTTCAATAGGATATATTCAATCGTAATTCTCCTATTCGTTTTCTCTAAATAATAATCAAGAGATTTCATCAATTTTTCTATCGGAATAGCTCGGTTTATTTTCATGATCCGTGTCCTGAGTTCATTATTCGGTGCATGCAATGAGATGGCCAGATTCACCTGTAATTGGGTATCAGTGAAATCATAAATCTTATTGGCAAGACCGCTCGTCGAAACAGTAATACGCCTAGCAGCGATAGCAAGACCCTTATGGTCCATGAGTACCTTCAAAAAGTCTATCATATTTTCAAAGTTATCGAACGGCTCACCAATACCCATTACAACAACATGGCTAACAACATCCCCTTGTTCCAATTTATCCAGATGCAGTTGAACGTTCATGATTTGTTCCACTATTTCGCCGCTGGATAAATCGCGGCTTTTGGCCAATAATCCACTGGCACAGAAACTGCAGCCAATATTGCAGCCCACTTGGGTGGTGACACAAACCGAAATTCCGTATTTATGCCTCATCATGACGGTTTCGATAAGGTTTCCATCCTGTAATTTAAACAAGAACTTGATCGTTCCATCCGCTGATTCTTGCTTAACGTGCTCAGTCAAAGTCTGGATGACAAAGTGCTCTTCAAGTAATTTTATGCACTCTTTATTAACATCCGTCATTTCAGAGAAATTCGTCACACGTGTTCTATAAAGCCACTCCCAGACTTGGGAAGCTCTGAATTTTTTATGGCCATGGTCCGAAAGCCATGATGTCAATTGTTCGAATGTTAAACCATAAATGGACTCTTTATTCATTCGTTACCCTCTTTTCATTACATTAAGATTTAATATTTTAACCCATTAACCTTACGGGGAATTTCCCCGGAATTAGTTCCATCATTTATGATATGGTTCATTTCTATTTATCCGAAAAGCCCGATATATTTGCTCCACTAGAACCAATTTCATTAATTGATGCGGAAAGGTCATTTTCGAGAAGGAAAGGGCATAATCACTTCTTGATAACACCTCAGTGCCAAGCCCAAGCGACCCGCCAATAATAAAGGCAATTTTGCTCTTTCCATAGGTGGCGAGCTGATCCAAATGAGTGGCCAGCTGCTCTGAAGTAAGCTGTTTTCCATTGATTTCAAGCGTTATTACGTAGGTGTCCGGGCTGACTTTCGCCAGGATTCGTTCACCCTCCTTTTGCTTTACAATGTCCATGTCCGCTGCACTCAGGTTCTCCGGAGCTTTTTCATCCGGTACTTCGACAAGTTCTATATTAGCATAGGCGCTTAACCTTTTTGTATATTCAGCAATTCCTTGCTTTAAGTATTTTTCCTTTAGCTTGCCAACAGTAATAATCGTTATTTTCATATATATCCTCTAGCTTTCATTATGTTTTTACTATCAATTGTTGGATTTGCCTACCTATTATCATACCTTACAGTGACCTATAAGCAAAACAAGCATATCCTTTCCAATTTTTAATGCTTTTAAAATAAAAACCGCTGCCCCTGAAAGCGGCAACGGTAACTTTCATTATTTTTTAATGTGTATTGAAGAAATTGGGCTGGACTTAGTTCAGATCCGATAAAGAATTATGTTGCTTATTCGTACAACCAAAAGCTTGAATCTAAACCATTCCACCCGCCGCTTCATTCTTCGGAAAATGTTAAGAACAGGTTAAGAACATGTTACGAACATGTTATCCACAATAGTTATCCACATATCCACAAAATCTATCCACATCTTGTATGGGAATATTAGTTCCCTACTAGATATATTGCCACGTTTCGACAATATTCACAGGTTGTTGATAACTGATTTTCTTCGGGAACCAGCGTTAAAACAGGATAGGTTTCACATTCGTATACCACTTCATCCAGCGCCATGTCCACGTGTTCCTGACAGCAATATAATTTCATCCTTCATATCTCCTTTCCCACTCATTATTCCCAGTACTTCTATTCCCAATTATCCACAAGTTACTTGAGATCTTTAATTTAAGTATATATCCACAGGTAATCGTAACAAAAAATAAGAAAATCGCAAGGAAATAGAAAGGACAGGAGGCATTTTTTTCCCCCTGTCCTTTTGTGCTTTTAAATTTCGCTGCTTGAAAGTTTGACTTCCGTAGTTTCTTTCTTTCCGTCACGGTAATAAATGATTTTAACTTTATCACCGATTTTCTTTTCGTTGTAAAGGTATTTTCGTAATTCCACAACGTCATGAATTTTTTCATTATCCATTCCAACAATGACGTCAAATTCCTTCAATCCTGCTTTGGATGCTGGAGAGTTGCTTTGAACGCCTGTTATTGCAACGCCAAATGTAACTTTTCTTGGTAACTTTAATGTATTTTGTTGATGGTATTGGGAAATCTCTTCTACAGATGCCAAATTCACACCCAAGAAGGCACGTTTCACTTCACCAAATTCCTCTATATCATTAATAATCGGTATAACTGAATCGATCGGAATGGAAAGACCGATTCCTTCCACTGCATTTTCCGCAATCTTCATCGAATTTATTCCGATGACCTGCCCTGACATATTAACGAGTGCCCCCCCGCTGTTACCTGGGTTAATCGCCGCATCGGTCTGGATGACCTCCGCGTTCCAATCCACTTGTCCGTCCTCATTGATATCCACCTCTATTGTACGCTCCAATCCGGAGATGATCCCTTGTGTGATCGATCCAGAGAATTGGAGGCCTAATGGATTACCAATGGCAATTACGGGCTCACCAGGTTTCAATTTGCCGGATTTTCCGAATTCAGCAATGGTTTTGATTTTATCGCCATTCACGACAATGACAGCTAAATCTGTCCATGGGTCACTACCTTGTAGTTCAGCTGGCAATTTAGTGCCATCACTTAATGTCACTTCCAATTCATTAGCGCCTTCAATGACGTGATTATTCGTGACGATATAGGCTTTGCCCCCATCTTTTTTGTAGACGACTCCAGAACCAGTGCCGGCTTCTGCCGAACTGTCCTCGGCGTTGGTCCCTTGACTCCAGAAGTTCGTTTCCTGAATGTTAGTGATCCCGACCACTGCGTCGCTGGCCTTATCAACAGCATTGGTGACAGCACTTGTTACATCAAGAGTAAGGTTTTGCTGGGACTGCTCCGCGGGCTCATTCTCTGTTGATTTCCCCGTTGTAATTTCGTTATCATCGTTATTTAACAACCCACTTCCCGGTAAAATAAGTAAGGCCCCGATAATGACGCCCCCCAAGCCTGCTAGAAAATAGCCCGTATAGCCTCTTTTCCGTTTATTTTGGTTCTCATCATTCTGATCATAATAACCCAAGACCGCCCCATCCTCTCATTTTAGGAATAAATTATAGCAATTCTATTGTTTGGTATCCTCCCTCAATTATACTCAATTACCGAATTTTTTCTAAAAAAATGAATGCTTTTATTTAAGGGGAAACGTAAAATTGACTAGTATACAGCCATTTTCTTTTTACCTATACAGTTCTAACCAAACGGTACCCCTTTTAATCCGATTCGTAACTTACGAACTGAAATTTTTAAAAATAAAAAAGGAATGAACAAGGATATCCCTCATCCATTCCTTTTATTTATAACGTAACAAGTTCCGTTGGTCTTTTCGGGTCTGTATCATATAAGGAAAATTGTTCGCCAACGATGATCCCCTTTGTCTTTAACGTCTGTTCCACCGACATTCTTGCTAGATCCTTCATATTGTTATCAAGGCTTAAGTGGGCCAAGTAAATCCGCTTGGTCTTATCACCGGCCACTTCACTCATTGCAAGGGCAGCGTCTTCATTACAAACATGTCCGACATCGCTTAAAATCCGGCGCTTGATGCTCCATGGATATTTTCCCATCCTCAGCATGGACACATCATGGTTACTTTCAAATACGTAAGCATCGGCATTCGAGATGATTCCCTTCATCCGATCACTTACGTACCCTGTATCGGTTATGACCACAAGTTTCTTATCCTCATGATGAAAGACGTAAAACATCGGCTCTGCCGCATCATGTGAAACGCCAAAAGATTCTATATCAAGACTGCCGAACGTTTTGACCTGTTCCATTTCAAATGTGAATTTTTGTTCGGTTGCAATTTCACCGATTGATCGATCCATGGCATTCCATGTTTTTGCATTCGCATATATCGGGAGTTTATGTTTTCTGGCAACCACGCCAAGACCTTTAATATGGTCGCTGTGTTCATGGGTAACAAGGATACCGGATAGCTTCGACATATCACGGCCTATATCCTGAAACAATGCTTCCAGGGCTTTACCGCTTAAGCCGGCATCGACAAGGAATGATTGATCCTCCGTTTCCACGAAAAAGGCATTTCCTGTACTCCCGCTTGCGAGAACACTAAAATGCATTGTCATCTTTACTCACTCCAGTATTTTTTCTTCTGTATTCAATTCAATGACCTCTCCATCAAAAGCATTCACGAAGAGATCCGTTTCGTCATCAATGACCACCCACCATGTTGGCACAAGTAAATGTGACACAGATGTCGTTTGCAGCGAATTGTAAAAGCCCAGTTTCACATTCGTGACTTTGCTTTTGGGATCAATATCACCATTATCATACAATTCTCCAATAGCATTTAAAGCAGATACCAATTCTTTTGGTTTATTGAATTTTTTGATTCCCTCTAAATACATCTGTTCATAGGAAACGATTTCGCCCTTCTTGTTCAGATATAAAGTGACCTTCCCCTTACTATTATTAAAAAACATCTTTTTATCTGCCACTTGATAGCAGATGATAGTCTGGTTGATTTCATCATAGCTCCAAAAATGATACTCACTTCCATTTAAAATATACTCCTTCAGGAATATATCAAGGTCTGCAGCATGAACTTCCGCTTTCATGCCAACCGGTGTTTTAAATGTACCCACAAGCTTCTTATCATCGATGATTTTTGCTTTTTGGTTTTTCAGGTGCTCAATATCCTTCTTCTCGAAAGTCTTGCTTTGGGCAATCAGGAATTGATCCTTCAACTTTTGTTTCGGAAGTGGGGTTTCTATTGAAATCTCATCTTCTTTCAACAGTTCTTCCGTTGAGGACTCCGTGAAACTTTCATATTGGGAGTCATTAATCTTTTCCAGGAATTGATAAAGTAGAAAAATATTCAAAACGAAGAAAACCATGATGAAAATCGACTTTGTATTATTCCAATCCACTTTGATCGCCTCCCGTATCTTCTTCAGGCACCATAAACCATTTATCGCCGATACGATAATACCAAGTAGGCTCAAGTGTAACTAGTGTTACAAGTTTGGAATCGAGGGATTTATTCAGTTTATAGCCAATCGAGATGTCCTCCACGCTTTTGAAATCGATATTATCTTTCGATTTCAGCTTATTCAATACTTCTTTACCGCTTGGTAAAATTACTACCGCTCCTTCTGACGGGAGGACTGAGTCAAGTGAAAAGTATGGGCGGTCATAGCTATAAATTTCTTCTTTCCCCCAAATTTGCTCGATTTCTGTCATTCCCGATTCATTGAAGGTCGGATAACCATTTACGAATAAGCGGAATACCACTCGCTGTTCATTCTCCGACATATAGGCAAAGCGGTAATTGTTATTTTCCCAACCTGCATGGTCATTGATGAAATCGATGCTTTTTTGCAAAAGGTCACTGGAACTGTCAAATTGCTTGCTCTTTTGTGCCGGATTGATATAAGAAATTAGGTAATTCTCTTTATTGACCGTCATAAGTCTTGTTCCATCCGTGTATTCCTCACCGACCGAAACGGATTCCTGGCGTACGAACTTCGGATAATTAAATAATGCATTTTTCAAGTTTCCAATATCCAAATCGTCAATATAATATTCAAGTTTGTTGATCTCAACTGGGTTTTCCGGGACGAAGAGCGTCTTTTTGCTGTTTATGATTTCGGCCGTGTATTCAGGGTGCTTATCGTAAGAACCCCTATAAAATGAATCCATGAAATTCCTTAGTTTTTTAGAGTCGACCATCCCTTGATAAATCTTCTCTTGATCGTAGGAAACAAAATAAACGGCAGATTCCTTACCACTGATACCCTTTTGTTTAATGATGATTCGATCAAAAGAAAACTTAGGCACTTCCTTATCCGTTATATTCAATACCGTTTTATAAAGGGCAATAGGAATATCATCGGAAAATTCGATTTCAATCGATCCATCTTCATGGACAAAATCGTCAAATTTCCTTTGCAGCCTTTTTACGGATACCTCTTTTATGCCGCTGAAACGCCATTGCGAGAATTCTTTTTCCATTTCATTTATTTCTACCGGATTGGAAGTCTGGAAATGCTGCCCATTGCCATGGAAAAGGATACTGACTGGTTTAATGACATCACTGACAATCTGGACATCGCTTTTAATCTTTATAAATTCCGACGATTGTTCAAATTGATCATATTCAGGCTCGTATGTCCAAATGCTCCATGTCAAAAAAATGCTTGTCCCAACCAAAATAATCAGTATGATGCTTTTTGCACGTTCAAAATTCATGACCAATCATCCTCTTCTTCCTGTTCGTAAGGAAGTGTAAAGAACACCGTAGTTCCTTTTCCATCCACACTTTCCGCCCATATTTTCCCGCCATGCGCCACGACCATCTCTTTTGCAATCGCTAAACCAAGCCCTGTCCCGCCTAAGTTACGGGCCCTTGCTTTATCCACACGATAGAAGCGATCGAATATTTTATCAATGACGTTTTTCGGGATACCCACTCCTTGATCTGTAATGCTCACAATGATAAAGCCATCAGATGCCCTGACGCGGAAAGTCACTTGACCCCCTTCAGGTGAGTACTTTAATGAGTTGGAGATTACATTATAGAGAACCTGGGTAATTTTATCTTCATCAATATCCACAAAATAAGCTTCCTTCGGCAAATCACGTTTAAACGTGATGTCATCATTTTTCGTCATTTCAAAACGATCGATGATGTGGTCATAGAATTTATTGAAATTCACCCAGCCTGTTTTAAGCCTGTAATCTTTACTATCCATTTTCGAAAGCTGTAACAGATCATTAACAAGCCTGATCATTCGCTCCGTTTCATTTTGGGTCACACTTAAAAAGGATGGAGCGATTTCCTCGTCCTTCCATGCACCTTCAGCCAATGCTTCCAGGTAACTTCTCATCGTCGTTAACGGTGTTCGCAGTTCATGTGATACATTGGCAACAAACTCCCTGCGTTCGCTCTCGATTTTTTCCTGCTCTGTTATATCATGCAAAACAGTAATCAAACCATTGACGAATCCCGTTTCCTTTTGAATGACCGAAAAGTTCCCCCTCAAAATGAAAGGCCGATTTTTTTTGCTGTAATCAAGGATAATGGAATCTCGCTCTTCCAGTAAATCCTCAAATTTATATTCTTCTTCAAGACCTAAAACCTCAATGATCGGTTGGTTCATGACGGTTTCACTCGAGACATTCAATAATTGTGCCGCCGGTTCATTAATCAAGTTCACCCGACCGCGTCTGTCCGTTGAAATTACGCCATCCGTCATATTGGAAAGTACAGAAGAAAGCTTGCGCCGCTCTCCTTCTGTGCTTGATTGCGACTCTTGAAGCTTTTTGGTCAAATTATTGAAAGTGACGGCAAGCTGACCAATTTCATCATCGCCATATACCCTAACTTTTCTGGAGAAATTCCCTTTCGCCATCACCAGGGCCTGTTTTCTCATATCGGACATTGGCCTTGTGATCGTTCGTGCGAGCAGGATCCCCAAGATGGCCGTAATGACCAAGGCGATGGCCGTACCCGTCATGAAGATACTATTGATTTCATCCATCTGCTCAAAGACATTTTCCATCTCTGCTATTACATAGACGGCGCCAATGACCTCCCCATTTGCTTCAATAGGTGTCGAAAGGACCCAGAGCCGCCTGCCTTTGTCCCGAAATATATCACTATCTTCTTTTCCATAAATGAGCGTATTCTTAATAAGGACCTCTGTTGTCTTCTTCCCTACAATATCCTGGTTACTTGGGGCTGAAGTCCCGATCACGCGTCTGCTGCGGGTGTCGATGACACGTACTTCCGAAATATCATTCGATGAATTATCCCGGTCTTTCAATATCGTATCAATCGCTTCTTCGAGGGTCGGATCTTCCTCTCCCCTCTCTTTTTCCATTTCTTCACCAATACTGTAGGTAAGCAGGTTAACGTGACCTTTTATTGATTTCGTAAAGTTCCCGACAAGATTTTCTTCCAATTCCCCAACAAAATATACTCCGATTATTTGCATAGCTACGAAAATGAGCAATACATAAATCAGAACAAATTTAAAATGAATTGAGCGAAAAAAACCAACCTTTTTCATAGAAACTACTCCTGTTCAGGGTTACGCAGGTAATAACCGACCCCTCTTCTAGTTACAATCCAGCCAGGATGGCTTGGATTGTCTTCAATCTTCTCACGAAGACGTCTGACCGTTACATCGACCGTCCGCACATCACCAAAATAATCATAGCCCCACACGGTTTGTAATAAGTGCTCCCTTGTCATGACCTGACCGATGTGCTTCGCTAAGTAATGAAGCAACTCAAATTCGCGATGCGTTAATTCAATCGTATCGCCCCGCTTGGATACCACATAGGCATCCGGATGGATAGTGAGCGTTCCTATCGTAATTTCCTTCGGTTCATTTTCTTGATCGGGAACAGGAACAGCTTGCTGACGTCTTAGGTTCGCCTTAACGCGGGCAATTATTTCCCGGGTACTAAATGGCTTTGTCACATAGTCGTCTGCACCAAGCTCCAATCCTAAGACCTTATCAATCTCTGAATCTTTTGCCGTTAACATGATGATCGGCGTTTCATACTTCTTCCTTACTTCCCTGCAAACTTCCATGCCATCGCGCTGCGGCAGCATGATATCAAGTAAAATCAAATCGGGTTGCCGTTCTTCTACCATTTTGAGGGCTTCATTGCCATCATAAGCACAAAAAACTTCATAGCCTTCTTTTTTCAGATTGAATTGTAATATATCAGCAATTGGCTTTTCGTCATCCACTACCAGAATCTTTTTATCCATGTACTTATCTCCTTTTTAATAACTGAACTGAATCTATTAAAAACCATGTCCTTATCCGGGACCTTATTCACTTTTCCTTCTGCTTGCACAACCCGGCAACCTAGTTTTAGCAAAGTTACATATATATACCCAATAAAAGGGGCTGAACACCGGAATGAAAGCAAATTGTCTCTATTCTACTTTATCATTTTATAGGCATTAAATCACCTTTTTCCTATTATTCTCATCTATGTATGTAGCAAAGAAGTCTTCGAATAATTTTCGAAGACTTCCACCGATTACTGGCTTATATAGTTTAGCGGATTAACGAGAGACCCGTTTTTATATATTTCAAAATGGAGGTGGACACCGGTCGAGTTCCCCGTTGAACCCATCATGCCAATTTTCATGCCTTTTTCAATCTTTTGTCCTGCTTGTACATCTATTGAATCCAAATGCGCATACACTGTCTTATACCCGTTATTATGATTGATCGTTATCTTATTTCCATATCCTCCGGAGTTTCCGGCAGTTTCGATTATCCCATGATCTGCTGCCGTTATCGTCCTGGTGACTGGCCGGGCAATATCAATACCTTTATGCAGTTTCCCCCAGCGCTGGCCCTGCTTACTGGAAATATAGCCCCCATCTGCAGGCCATGAATATGTACCGCTGCCCTGTGAAGGAATGACCTTGGTGCCTTTTCTGGTGATTTCTGTTTTGGCCTTTTCCGTGACTTCTTTTTTTGCGATTGTTTCACTGATTTTCTTTCCGTTTGTTTCGGATACATTATAGGTGAACGCAAGAATCCCCTCATTCCCTATTTGTTCAGTAATGAGCTCGCCCTTTGGAAGTTCGTCATCCTCCTTCACTTTCTTTTCAAAAGGAATCCTCTCTTCCTTAAATACTTCTCTTTTTACCATTACGTTCACATAGGGGATACGTTGGGTCACATAAAGACGCTCGCCCTCTTTAACACCTTTGTTCTCATCCTGTCCCGGATTTAGTTCCAGCAGTTGATCCAGGTCCATATCATGGCTAGTGGCAATGGCTTCAAGATCCTCATCTTCCTTAGCCTCATAGCTCGTCGTTCCTTCCTTTCCTTCTTCTATCATGGAAAGGGTTTCATCGACGCTCTTGATTTCGTCTGGATATACCATTGTCTCTTTAAACGTGACGGGAAGTGAAAATTCGATGTCCAGAATTCTACTTCCTGGCTCTTTTAACGGATCCGCATCTTTTTCACTTTCCTTTTTACCTGATTCATATTCAGCGTATTCCTTTTCATTCACATATAATAAAGTGATTTTCTCCAAAACGTCCTCGGCATCTTCCTTTGACGCAACATAAGCGACCGCCTGATTATCTATGTCGATTTCATAAGCCTCTGCCTTCACATTCAACTGATCTTGAATTCCCTTAACAGCCTGATCCTCTTTTACCTCTTCATCGAATACCTCTTCAGGTACAAACGTCAGCTGTGTCTCCTTATCGAATGTTAAGTCCGGATAATCTTCCTGTGCTTCTTCTACCTTATCGGCTACAATCTTTTCGATTTCCGTTTCGTCCGTCACACTTCCGACGAACTCATCGTTAAGATAAACATGCTGTATGGTTGCAGTTTCCGATATTCCAGCAGCAGTTGCCCGATTTCCTGCAAGCATTAAAATGACGGAAACCATCAACAGGATGATCCCCTTGCCTTTTGAGCTAAACATATATTGTCCTCCTTAACGGCTCAGTCACCAATTAAGAAACTAATCAATTTTATTTTGAGATTTATTAGTCCAATTTAAATATCCACATGCTTATGACTGATTTCTATAATGATTTTTATCACTCATAACTCTACCATATTGAGAAAAAAAACAAGAAACAGACTTCATAATGTAATGGAACTGTATAAATCGTGACAACATGTACCAATAAATATAGGAATGGGGAAAGATCAATAAACTGCAGAAAAAGGAGTGGGCCTAGGCCCAGTAAGGTTAAAAGCGAGTAATAAGCGAATTGGTCTAAATTGGTATGTTACAAATCGTTAACAATCTATTAACAAGATTTCATTCAAAATACATCTGGACGCAAAACAAAAAAACGCCCTAAAGGAAAGGCGTTTATAAAAGGATGGCTCAGGACGGAATCGAACCGCCGACACAAGGATTTTCAGTCCTTTGCTCTACCGACTGAGCTACTGAGCCAAATATTCTATTTTAGAAAAAAATAAAATGGCGGTCCCGACGGGAATCGAACCCGCGATCTCCTGCGTGACAGGCAGGCATGTTAACCGCTACACCACGGGACCAGTAAAGCATTTATATAAAGAAGTGACCCATACGGGATTCGAACCCGTGTTACCGCCGTGAAAGGGCGGTGTCTTAACCGCTTGACCAATGGGCCGGAAAAAATGGTGAGCCATGAAGGATTCGAACCTTCGACCCTCTGATTAAAAGTCAGATGCTCTACCAACTGAGCTAATGGCTCGTACTAAGGAAATGTTTCTTTTCAGGATGTTAACTTAACATCCGTATCTTGTTAATGGCTTGTTCTATTGTGACGACGCTTTTGATAATATCATGGTTTATATAGTTTAGGCAATAGTTTTTTGAAATAAAATTATTTTTTTCTTATATTTTTTCATTTTCCAACAGTTTAATCCATTCATTCGGTATCCCGGACCTCCTGAACGTGACATATAATAGCATGGATGTTAATAACGAAAGAAAAGAGCCGGCAAAAAAGCCAGCTCCTTTTTCAAGAATTACGCTAGACGCCAAGGGCTTCTCACGACATTTGTTTGGTTACGGTCAGGACCGACAGAGAAAGTGGTCAAAGGAATGCCTACCAATTGAGATACGCGCTCTACATAGTGACGAGCGTTCTCTGGAAGCTCATCCAATGATTTGCAACCTGTGATGTCTTCTGACCAGCCTGGTAGTTCTTCATAGACTGGTTTACATTCGCCAATCGCTTTCAAAGTCGCTGGAACTTCATGAATGATCTCGCCTTTGTATTCATAAGCCACACAAATTTTGACCGTATCAAGACCTGATAATACGTCAATCGAGTTCAATGATAAATCAGTAATCCCGCTGACACGGCGAGCATGGCGAACGACAACAGCGTCAAACCAGCCTACACGGCGCGGTCTGCCTGTAGTTGTACCATATTCACGGCCAATTTCCCGGATTTGGTTACCGACTTCATCATGCAATTCTGTAGGGAAAGGACCATCGCCCACACGGCTTGTATATGCTTTACATACTCCAACCACATGGTTGATTTTCGTAGGACCTACACCAGAACCGATTGTAACTCCACCTGCAACCGGATTAGATGAAGTGACGAATGGGTATGTTCCTTGATCGATATCAAGCATGACACCTTGTGCCCCTTCGAATAATACCCGTTTTCCTTCATCAAGTGCGTCATTCAATACAACGGATGTATCACAAACATATTTCTGCACTTGTTGTCCGTACTCATAGTATTCTTCCAAGATATCCTCGATTTTGAAACCTTCCGTTTCATAGAAACGTTCAAACATACGGTTTTTTTCGACAAGATTTTGAGACAATTTTTCCTCGAAAATTTCACGGTCCAAAAGGTCTGCCATGCGGATTCCGTTACGAGCGGCTTTGTCCATATATGCAGGGCCGATTCCTTTTTTAGTCGTTCCAATTTTGTTGGCGCCTTTACGGTCTTCTTCGACTTCATCCAATTTGATATGGTAAGGAAGAATGACATGTGCACGGTTCGAGATACGAAGATTATCCGTACTCACCCCATGGCTATGTAAATAAGCAAGCTCCTCTACAAGAGCTTTAGGATCAACCACCATACCATTTCCAATGACACAAATCTTATCACTATAAAAAATCCCTGATGGAATTAAATGCAGTTTATAGGTAACGCCGTTAAATTTTATTGTATGCCCTGCATTATTCCCACCTTGATAACGAGCGATGGCTTCCGCATTCTGGGATAGAAAATCTGTTATTTTACCTTTACCTTCGTCTCCCCATTGTGTACCGACTACTACAACTGATGACATCTGAATAAAGCACCTCCAAAGGTTCACGTAATACCGATCATTTTAACCGGTTCTTATCAAACAAACCTATTTTATCAATAATCCAAACTGGAAGTCAATACAAAATCCGAACAATACACTTTTCAATAAATACTTTGTTCGTAAATATGAGAAAATTCTTTCGGTTTTACATTGGGTTTTGGATTGTCAATCATTATTGTACCCTTTGATTTCTTTTTCTATTATCATAAGGCCCTTTCCTTTTCCAAAAACAGAGAAAGCCCGCCATTGCAAAAATGGCAGGCAGTTCCCTATGCGCCGGGAGACATCGAATCATCATCGAAGCGGCGTTCGAGGTTAACGAATTTATTATATTCTTTTACGAATGCAAGCGAAACCGTGCCTACTGGACCATTACGCTGTTTCGCTATAATGATTTCGATGATATTTTTATTCTCGGATTCTTTATCATAATAATCATCACGGTATAAGAATGCGACGATATCGGCATCTTGCTCGATACTCCCGGATTCCCTGATATCAGACATCATCGGACGCTTATCCTGACGCTGCTCCACTCCCCGCGATAGCTGGGAAAGGGCGATGACGGGCACTTTAAGTTCACGAGCGAGCGCTTTGAGTGAACGTGAAATCTCGGATACCTCTTGCTGACGGTTGTCGCCTGAACGACCATCGCCTTGAATTAACTGCAGGTAATCGATCAATATCATGCCAAGGCCATGTTCCTGCTTCAAACGACGGCATTTTGAACGGATTTCACCAATCCTCACACCAGGCGTATCATCGATATAAATGCCGGCATTCGACAAGCTTCCCATCGCCATCGTCAGTTTACGCCAATCCTCATCAGTTAAGGAACCTGTTCGTAAATTCTGAGCGTTGATATTTCCTTCAGCACAGAGCATACGCATAACGAGCTGCTCTGCACCCATTTCAAGACTGAAAATCGCTACATTCTCCTCCGTTTTGGTCGCAACGTTTTGAGCGATATTCAATGCAAAAGCGGTTTTACCAACCGAAGGACGGGCACCCACTATGATGAGGTCATTACGTTGGAACCCTGCTGTCATTCGATCCAGTTCAGCAAACCCTGTCGGTATTCCTGTGACATCCCCTTTACGGTTAGTCAAAACTTCTATGTTATCGTACGTCGCAACCAATACATCCTTAATATTTTGAAAAGACCCGGAATTCTTACGCTGGGCCACTTCCATGATCGTTTTTTCTGCTTCCCCGAGCAGCTCCTCGACCTCGTCCTCGCGACTGTAGCCTTCCTGAGCGATGTTGGTCGCTGTCCTGATCAAACGACGCAGCAATGACTTCTCCTCGACGATGCGGGCATAATATTCAATATTGGCCGCGGTAGGCACCGATCCGGCCAATTCACTTAAATAAGAAACTCCGCCAACTTCTTCAAGGTTTTTTGTCGCAGCCAATTCCTCTGTCACCGTAATCAAATCGACAGCTTTTCCTTCGTCATTCAATTTAAGCATTACATTAAAGATTTTTTGATGAGAGCTTCTGTAAAAATCCTCCGGAATCAAAACTTCCGATGTAACGGTCAATGAAGAGGGCTCAAGAAAAATGGCTCCTAGCACTGCCTGTTCGGCTTCTATATTTTGAGGGGGAATCCTATCCTGAAATTGTTCTATCATATCTTAAAACCTCCCATTCTAAGAGGATACCTTTTATATGTTTCTAGTAAAAAAGAAAAAAGTGAAAGGACAACATGCCCAATCACATTTTTCGTCTATCTCTATTTTATCAATTTTTCACAGATATGAAACAGCTAAAATTAGTTAATTTCTTTCACATGCACAGTCAGTGTCGCAGTGACTTCAGGATGAAGCTTGACTGGAAGCTTTGTATGCCCTAAAGTGCGGATGCCTTCAGCAAGCTCCATTTTACGTTTATCAACCTTGACACCGTGTTTTTTCTGAAGCTCCGATGCAATTTGTTTAGTCGTGATGGAACCGAATAAACGCCCGCCCTCACCGGCTTTGGCAGATAGTTCAACCGTTAATTTCTCCAGCTGCACTTTCAATTCTTCAGCATGCTGCAGCTCTTCTGCTGCAAGTGATTCTTCTTTATTTTTCTGGGCTTCTAAAGTTTTTACATTTGAATTATTTGCTTCAACAGCCAATCCTTGTTTTAACAGGAAATTATGTGCATAACCATCTGCTACATTTTTAACTTCCCCTTTTTTCCCTTTACCTTTTACGTCTTTCAGAAATATTACTTTCATTCTTTTTGTCCCCCTTCTAAATATTCATCAATAGCTGCTTTCAATCGACTTTCAGCTTCATCAATGGAGCAAACCTGTTGAGTGGCGGCATTTGTTAAATGTCCGCCTCCATTCAACATTTCCATGATCACCTGTACATTGATATCACCTAGAGAACGCGCACTTATGCCAACTGTATCATCAGATCGCTTAGCCATTACGAAAGAAGCCGCAACGCCATCCATGGTCAATAGGGTGTCCGCAGCTTGAGCGATGAGCACCTGATTATGAACTTGATCGGTTTTTGCAGAGGCAATGGCAATTCCCTTTTTATAAAAGATGACTTCCTCAATGAGCTTCGAACGTTTGATATAGGTGTCCACGTCTTCTTTTAAGAATTTCTGGACAAGTACCGTATCAGCTCCATGCGCCCTTAGATAAGAGGCTGCATCGAAAGTGCGTGAACCTGTTCTTAAGGTGAAGCTTTTCGTATCGACGATGATACCTGCAAGAAGCGCCGTCGACTCCAGCATATCAATCTTTGAGCGTTTCGGTTGATATTCAAGCAGTTCGGTTACAAGTTCTGCTGTTGAAGATGCATATGGCTCCATATAGACGAGCAATGAATTCTTGATGAACTCCTCACCGCGGCGATGATGGTCGATGACTACAACCTTATCGATCCTATTCAATAACCGCTCTTCAATCACCATGGAAGGTTTATGTGTATCGACCACAACCAGCAAGGTCTCATCCGTAATCATTTCAAATGCATCATCAGGTGTTATGAACCGGGAATACAGCTCTTCTTTATTTTTGATTTCTTCCATTAAACGAAGGACACTGCTATCGAGCTGCTGGGTGTCGATGACAATATAGCCTTCACGTTCATTCATCTGGGCAACTTTCAAGATGCCGATCCCTGAACCGATTGCGTCCATATCCGGGTTTTTATGGCCCATGACAATGACTTTATCGCTATCAAGGACTATATCCTTCAATGCATGGGAAATGACACGTGCACGGACTCTCGTGCGCTTTTCCATCGGATTGGTTTTGCCGCCATAAAATTTCACTTTTCCATTTGCTTGCTTTATCGCTACTTGGTCACCGCCCCGTCCAAGGGCGAGATCCAAGCTGGACTGTGCAAGCGTACCTAGTTCCGGTAAGGATGGCACGGCCGAGCCGACCCCGATGCTCAGGGTCAAGGGTACATTTTGCTTGGCCGTCGTTTCCCTGATTTCATCCAAAATCGAGAATTTGCCCTTCTCAAGCTGATGAAGGATATGCTCATTGAAGACAGCGATGAATCGTTCCGAGGAAACCCGTTTAAAGAAAACGCCATTATCCCTTGCCCATTTATCAAGAAGTGAGGTAACCAAGCTATTAATGCTGCTTTTACGCTGATCATCCATACCCTGTGTCAAATCATCATAATTATCAAGAAGAATGATCGCAATTGCCGTCCGCTCATCTTCATATAATTTCTCAATTTCCACTTGCTCCGTCACATCAAAAAAGTAAAGAAGCCTTTCATCACGCTTATGGACCACCTTGAATTTCCGATCGTGGAGCGTAAGCGTCTCTGTCTCGATCTCTTGCTTGATCAACGGCACTATCGAGTCCGCAACATCGTATAGCGATCTTCCTGCCAAGGAGTCTTCACTAAAACAAGAAGCCAGGAATGGATTGGTCCATTCAATGTAATAATCCTCATTAAAGAGCATGATCCCAATCGGCATTTCCAATAACGCTTCCTCGCCCACCTTCTTTAAACGATAGGATAAAGTCGTTATATACTCTTCTGTCTTTCGTTGCTTTTTTTCTACCATTCTTAATGTTAAATAAAATAAACCAGCAAGAATCAATAGTCCAACAAGTGCAATAACCCAATTATAATAAGCCAGTACGCCCAAAAGTAAAACGACTGCGGCCAGCACCCCATACAATGGGGACTTAATCGAGTATTCTTTCAAATAAGATGGCATAGTTTCAGCTCCTAAAAGCATCTGTTTTACAAAAAAGTCTTCTATTCCTTTTTCTTGATTGTCTCCCTAAAAGGAAAGCCTAAATCTATTATACCTAAAAATCGCACGGCCGTCGTAATAATCGGAATCGGCAGCAGCAAAGAAAAAACCACGATTAAAACAGGTATGGCCTTAGCCCAAGACTTAACATGAGCGATATAGAATATCAGGGAATATCCTTGTAATAAAATAAAGAACTGCAGTATGAAAAATAGGTTCGTTATGGCCATATATACAAAACTGTTCTTGTCCGTATTCACAAAAAGAGCAAGAAGCATCGTAATTAAATAATACCATAAAAGACTTTTCGGGAGTCGCAGATCTCGAAAATGGGGCCATTTTAACGCCTTATCACTGAATCTCTTCACAATGGGATGCGCCGCAAAGAAAATCAATAAAACCATGATGACTGACATCAAGACGAACAAACTTGGCATCAGCGTGTTCATCATATCGAGTGATTCATACAACCGCTTTTTGACTTGTTCCGTCGGTGCCTGTCCAAAAGAATCCATTATGCCGATAGTATTTTCGAGGGACCCCTCAGCCATGTTCATCGATTCTTCTATGTAATTAACATCCGTTATCAATACTGAAGCTGCATATATTAATAAAATGCCTCCCAGGAAGACAAGGACTGCGCTTATGAACATAGGTGCCATCGGTTTGTCCTTTTTCAAAAAATAGCCGATTGCGATTCCCGTTGCCCCCATGAGCAAGGTCAGCGGAACAGACAATATCGTCCCAATGAGGATCGACAATAACGAGGCTACAAATAAGTAACCAAGGCTCCACGATAACTTTTGTTTGATTGTGACAAGTATGAATGGAATGGGTAAAAAGAATGTAGTGAAAATACCCAATAGTGGGATTTGAATGGTGATGAACAATAAAATGCAATATAGTGCCAGAAGGGCTCCGCCCTCAGCAATCCGTCTCCCGCTATTCATCTTTATTTCACCCCCTGTTATTATTGATGTCTTATCTCCATCTTTATATTGTATCCGTTACGGCCAGGATATTTCAAACATCACATTCTTTTTTAGGATATGATTATTTTTTCTGAGGAAAACGTCCGGATAACTTCCTTTTGAAATAAAAAAACCGCAATTCAGCGGTTTTCAGGCATAAGTGACAACTTATAAAAAAGGCACATTAAGGATAACTCCTCAATGTGCCAATTTATTATTCACCAGATACATATGGTAGTAATGCCATAGTACGTGAGCGTTTAATAGCAATCGTTAATTTACGTTGATATTTAGCGCTTGTACCAGTTACACGACGTGGTAAAATTTTACCGCGTTCTGAGACGAATTTTTTAAGAAGATCTACATCTTTGTAATCAATTTTAGTGATTCCGTTAGATGTGAAATAACAAACCTTTTTACGCTTACCGCGTCCTTTACGTCCACCCATTGCCATGATAAATTTCCCTCCCTGCTTTTTGAATTTTCATTTTAAACGGCTGTTTAAAACGGAAGATCGTCATCTGAAATGTCGATTGTCTTACCGTCATTTGCAAACGGATCATCATCTACACGAGTGTAGTTGTTATTGCTCCGTTGATTCTGATTAGGATTTTGTCCATACGAATTGTTGTCATTTCCGTTATTATTGCCATAACTTCTTTGACCTCCACCGTAAGAACCGCCTTCATTTCTTTCACCCGCTGAACTGCTTCGTGGTTCAAGGAATTGAACACTCTCAGCCAGAATCTCCGTCACATATACGCGTTTGCCGTCTTGTCCTTCATAATTACGTGTTTGGACACGTCCATCCACGCCAGCTAAACTGCCCTTTTTCAAGAAGTTAGCTACATTTTCTGCCGGTTTACGCCAAACTACACAGTTAATGAAATCCGCTTCACGTTCACCCTGCTGATTCGTAAAACCACGGTTCACAGCTAAAGTAAAGGTAGCTACGGGAACTCCATTAGGTGTATATCGTAATTCAGGATCTTTAGTTAAGCGTCCTACCAAAACTACGCGATTCATCATCAGAATCAACCCCTAGGTTTCAAGCTTGTTTCATATGAAACAAGATTAGAATTTATATTAAATATCGAATTATACTTCTTCTCTAGTAGCCATGTGGCGAATAATGTCTTCACTGATTTTAGCAAGACGATCGAATTCTTGAATCGCAGCACTTTCAGCGTTAACTTTAAGAAGCATGTAGTAACCATCACGGAAATCATTGATTTCATATGCAAGACGGCGTTTACCCCATTCTTTTGCTTCTACTTCCGCACCATTATCAGAAAGGATTGTGTTGAAACGTTCAACTAAAGCTTTTTTAGCTTCTTCCTCAATGTTTGGACGGATGATATACATAATTTCGTATTTTCTCATCACTGTCACCTCCTTTTGGTCTAAGCGGCCCAATTGGGCAAGGAGCAATTATTTATAATTACTCACAAGATGAAATTATAGCATAGTTAAAGTGGATTTGCAACGAACGGTTCGACTTATTACAATTAATTGTAATCCATGATTCAAGTCCCACAAAAAAGACCCTACATATGGAATGGTAGGGTCTTTGAATCTTAAACGTTAAAACGGAAATGGATAACATCGCCATCGTTAACGATGTATTCTTTTCCTTCCAAACGAACTTTACCTGCTTCTTTTGCAGCACCATGACTGCCCGCTTCAAGTAAATCGGTATAAGAAACCGTTTCGGCACGGATGAAACCACGTTCGAAGTCCGTGTGAATGACGCCGGCACATTGAGGGGCTTTCATCCCTTTGCGGAATGTCCAAGCACGCACTTCCTGTACACCAGCTGTAAAGTATGTTGCCAATCCAAGCAGATTATAAGAAGCACGGATCAACTGATCAAGACCTGACTCCTCGATGCCAAGTTCAGATAGGAACATTTCCTTTTCTTCACCTTCAAGCTCTGCAATTTCCTCTTCGATTTTGGCACAAATCACGATCACCTCGGCATTTTCCTTAGCAGCATATTCACGAACTTGCTGTACATATTCATTATCGTCAGCATTCGCCACTTCATCTTCGCTCACGTTCGCCACGTAAAGCGTCGGCTTCGCTGTAAGTAAATGCATGCCCTTCACGATTTTTTGCTGCTCTTCAGTAAACTCGACGGTACGTGCAGGCTTTTCATCTTCCAATGCTTCTTTTAAAGCTACTAGGATTTCATGTTCTGCCACAGCGGCTTTATCTTTTTGCTTGGCCATTTTTCCGACACGGTCGATGCGTTTGACAACAGATTCCAAATCGGCAAGGATCAATTCAAGGTTGATGACTTCGATATCATCGATTGGATTTACTTTTCCGGAGACATGGGTAATGTTATCGTCTGCAAAACAACGGACGACTTGACAAATTGCATCCACTTGACGGATGTGGGAAAGGAATTTATTACCTAATCCTTCTCCTTTACTTGCTCCTTTTACAATCCCGGCGATATCCGTGAATTCAAATGCTGTCGGAACCGTCTTTTTCGGTTTTACCAATTCAGTCAATTTTTGCAGACGGTGATCTGGCACTTCCACGATCCCGACATTTGGGTCGATCGTGCAGAAAGGATAGTTGGCAGATTCCGCACCTGCCTGAGTAATTGCATTAAATAAAGTGGATTTACCTACGTTAGGCAAACCGACTATACCAGCTGTTAAAGCCATTTATATTTCACTCCTTCAAGATGATTCGTACATATGGGAAAAGAACTGATCTTCTATAAAGACCCTCCAATTACCTAAACCTTTCCCAATTATAGATTTCACTTCCTAAAAAGACAAGTAAATCATGAGAAACGCAGGACTACTTTCACTCCAAAAAAAAAGCATGATTACTCCTCATGCTTTTGCAGAACTTTTTTCATTTTCTTCGCGAATTCACGTCGAGGCAGCATCACGCTATGGCCGCACCCTTCACATTTTATCCGGATATCCATACCGAGCCGTATAATTCTCCACTTATTCACTCCACAGGGATGCGGTTTCTTCATTTCCACAATATCCTTAAGTGCAAATTCCTTTTCCTCCATAACCATGAGCCCCCTAATTCCTATGACTCGCTGCCATTGTACGTAGATTTAATCCCACTTGAATCAAGCGCAGCACTTATTTCAATTCTTAATATCCTACTGATTTCAATGTGATGCATCGGCTTTGTTTCCGCTTTAATCCGAAAGACGATTTCTTCAGGACTAATTTTTTCAATTCCCAAAAATTCAGGTGTTTTGATCAATGCATCGTATTTGCCTTCCATACTGTTTAAAAGATCAATCAGCACCTTCTCAGCACGCTCGACCGATCCATCGTTAGGTATGGTCACATCAACAACAGCCATACTATTTAAAATGGAATAATTCGTGACCTGGATGATGCTGCCGTTGGGTATGAAGTGCAATTCACCTGCACCGCTTTTAATTTTCGTTGTACGAAGCCCGATCTCAATGACTTCCCCTTCAAAATTATTGATTTTAATATAATCCCCAACCGAGAAATGATCTTCAAAAATAACGAAAAATCCTGTAATTATATCCTTGACCAAACTTTGAGCACCAAAACCAACTGCCAAACCGAGAACACCGGCACCAGCGAGTAATGGCATTACTTCTATTCCGAAAATTTCCAGAATCATTATCAAGGCAATGAAATTGATGACATAGGTAATGATATTTTCGAGCAATTTAATGAGTGTCGCTTCCCTGCGCTCCGATACCCGAATGGGACTCCTTAAACGTGCTTTGAAAAATTTATTCAGAATAGTCTTTCCTATTCTAATAATAATACGCGATAACATCAGAACAAGGAAGATTTTAATAATCCCCTCGCCCAACAGCAGCCATATCTTTTCATCCAATATCTCTTTTGTAACGTTATCATAAATGCGATCCATATTTTCCTCCTGCCTAATGCAATTAACTGCAAATCTTTTATATCGTCTATATGATTTTTCCCCATATAGACGTATTCCTCTACCCTTCATGCATTGAGATAACCATGAAGTAGAGCGATTTTCTCTATTTTATCAATAAATAATGGTTTCTGTACAAAAAAATTATGGGTATATAGGTAAAAGAATTAGAAGTTTTTACCCAAATATTAAAGTAATTATTTACTAGAAAGTATAAATGAAAGCAATTGGTAGAGGATAACGTCGATTCATATCCCCTTCACCTGTTTGCATGTTCTACAAAAAATTCCCTCATCCATGATGTTAAATGCCGTATATTTTCCCCTTTTTATCCGTATACTGTAATACCAAATAAAGTAAAGGAGTTGAGCCGATGAATCTGAATTCTAGTCTATTTAATAATAATAAAAATAGATTGAGTCGCATCCTGCATGAAGATACGGATGCATCCAAGCAAATTTCCCAGGAATTAATCAACCTCCTACCAACCGGAAAGCTCCAACCAATCGTCATCGTCTGCATAGGCACGGACCGTTCCACAGGCGATTCACTCGGACCACTTGTCGGCACTCTGCTTAGTGAAAAAGCTGAAAACGGTTCTTCTTCATTCCATGTTTATGGTACTCTGGATGACCCTATACATGCGATGAATTTACAGGAAAAATTAAATGAAATCAAAAAGATGCATGCCAATTCCTTTATCGTCGGAATCGATGCTTGCTTAGGGAAAATGAAAAGCGTCGGCATCGTTCAAATCGGCCAGGGACCAGTGAAGCCAGGAGCTGGGGTCAATAAAGATCTTCCTTCCGTCGGAAATGCCCATATTACAGGAATCGTGAATGTAAGTGGATTCATGGAGTTCATGGTCTTGCAGAACACGCGTCTTAATCTTGTGCTAAAAATGGCCAAAACCATTGCCGAGGGGATTTATGAAGCACAAAATCATTATCCAATAAAACCTTCCATCACTCCTTTCACATGGTCATTCAAGCAAGAAAAAACCCTATGATCGGTTTTTTCTTATCATAAAAAAGAAGGAAGGGGATGGCCCCTTCCTTCTTTTTTTTATACATAATACATGAAAGTAACCAGAATCGCGGTGATCATTATGCCCGGAAGCAGATTTGCCACCCTTATTTTGGTCAGACCGATAATATTCAAACCAATCGCCAAAATCATGACTCCCCCAGTTGCCGTCATTTCCAGTATGAAGGAATCCATTAAAGCAGTTGGGATCATCGTATTGATCTGCCTTGAAAAAATCGCTATGAACCCCTCATAAAGAATGACCGGAAATGCTGAAAAAAGTACACCTATGCCAAGCGTACTGGCGAGGACCAATGCCGTAAATCCATCGATGATCGCTTTTGTTATCAAAACGTCATGATCATTCCGGATACCGCTATCCAGGGCACCGATGATGGCCATCGCCCCAATGCCAAATATGAGCGTAGCCGTTACAAATCCCTGAGATATCGAAATTCCTTCCTTCGCTTTCATCCTGCGTTCAAGCCAATTGCCTAAAGAATTCAGCCTGGCCTCAAGATTCATCCATTCACCGAGGACAGCCCCTCCGACAATACTTAAAATGACAACAAGGAAATTATCACTTTTAAAGCCCATCTGCAAACCTAGGACCATGACGGCCAAACCGATACCGCTCATGACCGTTTCTTTTATCTTTTCAGGTATATGTTGCAAAAACCTTCCTAAAATCGAACCGATTAAAATGCAGGCACCATTCACCAAAGCCCCTAATAATACCATCTCATCCACCTAATTTTCTGCATATGTCGTCACGATCTTTTCATAAGGTGATCTAAGAGGATAGGTTCTCTTGATCGATCAAGTTCAAAATTCTCTCTAAATCTTCTTTTGAAAAGAATTCTATTTCTATTTTTCCTTTTTTCTTGCTTTGTTTTATCGTTACGCTCGTTCCTAGTCTTTCACGCAGACTTGTCTCCCGTTGCTTTATGAAGATATCTTTTTTTTCTTGTTTCTTATGTTTAGTTTCACGTGAAACGGTATCATTCAATTGATGTATATATTGCTCTAGCTGTCTGACATTCATTCCTTCTTTGAGGATTTTATCCGCTACTGGCTTAAGCATCTCTTTTTTCTTTAAACCTAGCAATGCCCGGCCATGCCCCATGGAAATTTCCCCGTCGGAGATATATCTCCTAATCCCTTCAGGCAAAGATAGCAATCTAACATGGTTTGCTATATGGGGACGGCTTTTACCCAGCCGGTTGGCCAACTGCTCCTGGGTGAATTCCATTTTTTCAAGAAGCGTTTGATAAGCGACAGCCTCCTCGATCGGATTCAAATCTTCCCGTTGCAGGTTTTCCAAAATCGCCAGTTCCATCATCTGCTGTTCGCTCAATTTCCTCACAACGACCGGAACTGTCTTTAAACCAGCTTCCTTGGCAGCACGATAACGCCTTTCCCCAGCCACGATTTCATATCCCTTAATGCTTTCCCGGGCAATAATCGGCTGTAATATCCCATGTTCCATGATGGATTGCTTTAATTCCTCTATAGCTTCAAGCCGAAAGCTCTTTCGGGGCTGATAAGGATTTGGCCTTAATTCCCTTAATTTGATTTCTCGCACGATTTCATCTTTACTGATCTCCCCACTGTTGAAAAGTGCGTTAAGTCCTTTGCCAAGTCCTTTAGCCATTTGATACCACTTCCTTTGCCAGTTCTAGATAGACCTCCGCCCCTCGAGACTTTGGATCATATATAATTATCGGTTCTCCATGGCTCGGTGCTTCACTCAAACGGACATTGCGGGGAATGATGGTTTGATAGACTTTATCCTGAAAGTATTTTTTGACTTCTTCTATGACCTGGAGACCTAGATTCGTTCTTGCATCCAACATCGTCAATAGCACACCCTCGATTTTCAAATCATGGTTCAAATGCTTTTGGACGAGGCGGACTGTATTCAATAGTTGACTCAAACCCTCCAATGCATAATATTCACATTGTACCGGAATCAAAACTGCATCGGCGGCCGTTAAGGCATTAAGCGTAAGCAAACCCAATGATGGAGGGCAGTCAATCACAATGTAATCATATTGGCCCTGCACCTCTTCTAACGCCCTTTTTAATCGGACTTCCCTTGAGATGGTTGGAACAAGTTCAATTTCTGCACCTGCTAGTTGAATTGTCGCAGGTATGGCATATAGGTTTTCTACCTTTGTTTCCATGATGACGGTACTGGCTTCGACATCATCAACCAATACATCATAAATACATTGTTCCACATCGGCTTTGTCAATGCCTGCACCGCTTGTCGCATTTCCCTGCGGGTCAATATCGACCATTAAGACTTTCTGTCCTATGTATGCAAGACAAGCACTTAGACTGACAGAAGTTGTCGTTTTTCCAACACCGCCCTTTTGATTGGCAATGGCTAGAATCTTACCCACGAATTCACCCGCTTTCAACTATCTTCATCACGCTTATATCTATTGATTTTTACCGTAAATCCATTTATTTCTTTCTATTTTATCATGAATGTTACTGGAAGAAATCGTTTTCTGAAATTCCTCTTAAAATTTGAAATATATCTAAAAGCATTAAAAATCCGGGAAAAGTTGAATGTTTTTTAAGGTGGAAATACCAGTTTTGGCGCGAAAATAAAAAAAGCTTGGTAATCGGAGACTACCAAGCGGGTAAGGATAGGGACTCAAGTTTTTTTCTTGGGTATTTTAATCGTGAACTGATAATACTCCTCGAATTCTTCTTCCTCTGCATCCAAATTTATTCCATTGTCTGTAACCATATTGAGTGATTGGCGTATGGTATTCACGGCAATCCTCATGTCTTTACTAAACGCTTTTCGCTTAGGTTTCGGCTTCTGCACAGTACCCTTCAAGAGCTTGACGACCTGCTCTTCGGTCTGTTTGACGTTTAACCCTTTTTCGATGATTTCCAAAAGCAGTTTAAGCTGCTTTTCAGGACTCTTCAACGGTATCAACGAGCGGGCATGGCGTTCCGTAATTTGCTTTTGAAGAAGTGCATCCTGAACCTCCTGGGGCAGCTTAAGCAGCCGAAGCTTATTCGCCACGGTAGATTGTCCTATTCCCAGTCTTTGTGCCAAAGCTTCTTGTGTTAAACTATGCAGCTCCAATAGTTTTCCATAAGCCAAAGCTTCTTCAATCGGTGTCAGTTCTTCACGCTGAAGGTTTTCTATCAGCGCAACGGAAGCCGTTTCTGTATCGGTGAAATCTTTGATTATAGCGGGTGCCAATTCCCAGCCAAGCTTTTGCATGGCTCGAAAACGACGCTCACCTGCAATGATTTCATACTTTCCCTGACCATAAGCCCTTACTACAATTGGTTGAATGATCCCATGTGTATGGATCGTTTGAGCCAATTCGGCAATTTTATCGTCATTAAAAACGGTCCTTGGTTGAAATCGATTAGGCACAATATCAGAAATGGAAATTTTTCTTATTTCTTCATTATTATTGCTAGGTGTCTCTATCTCTAGTTGCTCTTCTTCCTTTTCGCCAAACCCAAAGAACCGCGAAAAAGGATGCTTCATCTTCCTACACCACCTTTTAAAACTCCCAAATAACATATTCTCTATTTATAGGACAAGTCCTGCATACATTTCCCGACATGGTTATACATATGGCCCTTCGCTGTAAAAAACATGTCGACTGGCGCCATCAAGGCAATAATGAGGAATGGAAGGCCAGTTATTATAACTATCGGCGGCTTGCCCAAAATTATTTCCCTGAATCAGCCAGCACAGGGCACAAGTTTTGACATGTACCGAAAATGCCTTCTTGTTGGCAAATGCAGTATTGAGTGAAAATAATAAGGTCATACATTTATAGTAAAAGAAAATAAGGGCAAGTACCAGCCATATATCTGAATCATCTACGCTTACTATGAAAACTTACTCATCGTACAGGGTTATTCAATAGGCTGCTTATTCGGTGTCCCTGGTTTTCTTGGGTATTTTTTAGGAGTCTTCTTCACTTTTTTTACAGTAATGATGTTTCTTTCACTATTTTCCTCTGGCAATGTGAAAGGATGAATTTCTTCAATTTTTCCGCCTAATGTAAAAATGGCCTTCTTCCCTGTGTCCATTTCATCTTGTGCACTAGCCGCTTTCATGGCAATGAACGTCCCATCCAGTTTAACGAGCGGCAAACATAGTTCACTTAAAACGGACATCCTGGCTACTGCCCTTGCCATGACAATATCATAGGATTCGCGATGCTCCTGTTTTTGGGCGAAGGTTTCCGCCCGGTCATGATAGAAGGAAACTCCCTTTAATTGCAAGGAATCCGCAAGGTGATTCAAAAAAGAAATTCGCTTATTCAAGGAATCCACAATCGAGACGTGGATATCAGGGAAACAAATCTTCAATGGAATACTCGGAAATCCAGCTCCAGCCCCAACATCGCAAATTCGATATGATTTGTTAAAGTCAAAATAGAAGGCTGCACTGATTGAATCATAAAAATGCTTAAGATAAACTTCTTCTTTATCAGTGATGGCTGTTAAGTTCATCTTTTCGTTCCATTCCACCAATAATCGATAATAAGTGTCAAACTGATCAAGCTGTTGAGGAGAAAGCTCGATCCCTTTCTCCAGCAGTGCTTGTTGGAACTGTTCAATATTCATGTCTTTTCAATCCTTTTCGGGTATTTCCATTACTGAGATACTCTGGCAATCTTTCCTTGTTCCAAATAAACAAGCAAAATGGAAACATCAGCGGGATTCACACCGGAAATTCTTGAAGCCTGAGCTACTGATAGCGGGTGGACCTGCTTTAATTTTTGACGTGCTTCCGTTGCAAGTCCAGAAATTGCATCATAATCGATATTCTCTGGAATCTTTTTATTCTCCATTTTTTTCAGGCGATCGACTTGCTGCAAGGATTTTTCGATATATCCTTCATACTTGATCTGGATTTCGACCTGTTCCGTCACTTCATCGCTCAGTTCGACATCACTTGGCGCCAACTTCTGGATATGGGAATAATCCATTTCAGGCCGTTTCAATAAATCGGAGGCCCGGATTCCATCCTTTAACTCACTGCCGCCACTTGCAGTAATGACTTCTTGTACCTCTTTGGTCGGTTTGATGAAGTTTGATTTCAGTCTTTCCTTTTCCATTTCAACCGCTTCTTTTTTCATAAGGAATCGATTGTAGCGTTCTTCTTTGATCATTCCGATATTGAATCCAATTTCCGTTAAGCGTAAATCGGCATTATCATGACGCAATAATAAACGATATTCTGCACGTGAAGTCAGCAATCGGTATGGTTCATTCGTGCCTTTCGTTACAAGGTCATCAATGAGAACACCAATATAGGCATCCGAACGGCTTAATATCAGTTCTTCTTTACCCATTGCATTCAATCCTGCATTAATACCGGCCATCAATCCTTGTCCTGCTGCTTCCTCGTAGCCGGATGTCCCGTTAATTTGGCCAGCAGTATAAAGATTTTTGATTTTCTTCGTTTCAAGTGTAGGCCATAGCTGTGTAGGAACGATAGCATCATATTCAATTGCATATCCAGCGCGCATCATTTCCGCCTTTTCAAGTCCTGGAATTGTTTGCAGGATTTTCACTTGCACATCTTCAGGCAGACTTGTAGATAAACCTTGCACATAAACTTCCTTTGTATTGCGACCTTCAGGCTCCAGGAATATTTGATGCCTTGGTTTATCATTAAAACGGACGACTTTATCTTCAATCGATGGACAATAACGCGGCCCAGTTCCTTTAATCATTCCCGAATACATTGGTGAACGGTGTAGATTCTCATCAATGAGCTGGTGTGTCCCCTCATTCGTGTACGTTAACCAGCATGGCAATTGATCCGTTATGAACTTTGTCGTTTCATAAGAAAATGCACGCGGCATTTCATCGCCAGGCTGAATTTCCGTCTTGCTGTAATCTATGGAAGAGCTATTCACGCGTGGCGGCGTTCCTGTTTTAAAACGGACCAAATCAAATCCTAACTGCTCTAAATGTTCAGAAAGCCTGATGGAAGGCTGCTGATTATTAGGGCCGCTTGAATATTTCAGTTCCCCTAAAATGATTTCACCGCGTAAATATGTTCCAGTCGTGATTACGACAGTCTTCGCACGGTACACCGCGCCTGTTTTAGTGATGACACCCGTGCATACGTTGTTTTCAACAATTAATTCCTCTACCATTCCTTGAATCAATGTTAGATTTTCTTGGTCTTCTATCGTCTTTTTCATTTCTTGTTGATAGAGAAATTTATCTGCCTGCGCCCGCAATGCACGAACAGCCGGACCTTTAGCCGTATTGAGCATCCTCATTTGAATATGGGTCTTGTCGATATTTTTTCCCATTTCTCCGCCTAAAGCGTCAATTTCCCTAACGACTATCCCTTTTGCCGGCCCACCAACGGAGGGATTGCATGGCATAAAGGCGACCATATCCAAGTTAATGGTGATCATCAACGTTTTAGCTCCGACTCTTGCCGCTGCAAGGCCTGCCTCACTTCCAGCATGACCGGCACCAATAACAATGACATCATAGCTACCTGCTTCGTACTGCATATCCTTTTCCTCCTTTTACGCTTATTTTCCTAAACAAAATTGAGAGAACAATTGGTTGATCAAATTATCTTGAACGCTTTCGCCAATGATTTCTCCAAGTAGCTCCCATGCTTTCGTGAAATCGATTTGAACCAAATCAACCGGTGTACCCATTTCAATAGCATCGATTGCATCTTCAATTGACTGTAATGCCTGTCCCAGCAAAGCTATATGCCTGGCATTGGAAACATAGGTCAGGTCTCCCGTTTCTAAAGAACCCTCGAAAAATAAAGAAGCGATAGCTTCCTCCAATTCATCGACCCCTCGGTCCTCCAGTAATGAAGTCGTAACAACTTTATGGGATGCCGCCTTTTCCTTGACCTTGGCCATATCGATTTTTTGTGGAAGGTCGGTTTTATTGATGATAACGATGACATCCATACCCTCAACCGCTTGAAATAGTTTCTCATCTTCAGTAGTGAAATCATCTGAATAATTCAATACAAGCAATATTAAATCAGCCTCTTTTAATACTGCACGGGACCGTTCAACTCCAATTCGTTCGACGATATCCTCCGTTTCGCGAATTCCTGCCGTATCGACAAGTTTAAGCGGTACACCGCGAACATTGACATATTCTTCGATAACGTCACGTGTTGTACCTGGAATATCAGTGACGATCGCTTTATTTTCATGAACTAAGCTGTTAAGCAAAGAAGATTTTCCGACATTAGGGCGCCCTATGATAACGGTCGCAAGCCCGTCCCGAAGTATTTTCCCCTGTTGGGCCGTGTGAAGCAGTTTCTCTATTTCATTCTTCACATAACTGCCCTTTTCCAAAAATAAACGATGCGTCATTTCTTCGACATCATCATATTCCGGATAATCTATATTTACCTCGACTTGAGCGAGGGTCTGTAAAATTTCCTGACGCAGGTTTTGGATTAATTTCGAAAGCCTGCCTTCCATTTGACCTAATGCAACATTCATGGCTTTATCCGTTTTAGCCCGGATTAAATCCATAACGGCCTCAGCTTGAGAAAGATCGATCCTGCCATTCAAAAAGGCCCGTTTCGTAAATTCACCAGGTTCCGCTAAACGAGCACCTTGTGAGAGAATAAGCTGCAATACCCGATTGACCGAAACGATTCCACCGTGACAATTTATTTCAACTACATCTTCTCTTGTAAATGTCTTTGGACCCATCATGACCGAAACCATGACTTCCTCTATGATTTCACCTGTTTTAGGCTGGATAAGGTGGCCATAATGAATCGTATGTGATTTCACTTCAAGCAATCCTTTTCCACCTGGTCCTTTAAAGATCCTATCGGCTATTTCTATGGCCTCATCACCGCTGATTCTAACGATGGCGATTGCCCCTTCCCCTAAGGGAGTAGAGATAGCGGTGATTGTATCGAATTCCATGTTTTCACCTCTTATATAATGATGGTTCTATTTTTTTCTGTTAATAAAATCGTCGAATCCCTAAATTACTACAATACCACAGTATATTCATGAAAAAAAGTAGATACTCCTGCTCTCCAAGAGTTATCCACATGCAATTAATCCATATTCTGTAATATTCATTTTAACTTATCCACATGTGAATAACAAATGTCGCCCGCTTCCCTTTCTCCCATTCCCTTTACGAATCAAGAGAATATAAAAAGAATTTTGTCAGTTATTGTTGAATTAATACTTGAAAAAAACATTAAACACACAACGATTTCATGGCCTAAAAAAAGAACCCCTGCTTAAAAGCAGAAGGTTCATTTAAGTGGAGTAATGACCAAGTGGCGATATGGCTCAGTCCCACTTGAAGTTGTTTTTATTTTTGGATAATCCAAGAGGGCATTATGGATGACCTTCCGTTCATAGGATGGCATCGGCTCGAGTGAAACAGCATTACCTGTTTTCATGGCTTTATTTGCCATTCTTTCAGCCAATTGGACTAAAGTGTCATTGCGGCGATTTCGATAATCCTCTGCATCTACAGTAATATTCAAAAACTGCTTCGAATATCGATTTGCAACAAGCTGCGCTAAATACTGAAGTGAATTTAGTGTTTGACCTCTTTTACCAATCAATAATGCAATTTTATCACCTGATAAATGGAATGTTACGTTCTTCCCTTTACGAGTGACATCAATTTGTGCATCGACTCCCATTTCCACGCTGACATTCTTCAAAAACCCAAGTGTCTCTTCAATGGGATCTGCAGGCAATGTCACATGGACAATGGCCTTCCTAGCACCAAATAAACCAAAAAATCCTTTTTTGCCCTCATCTTCTATTTCAATCTCCACGCGATCTTTAGTGCTGTTCAGTTGAGCTAAAGCTAAATTTACTGCTTCTTCGACAGATTGTCCTGTAGCAGTTACCTTTTTCACTTTTTCTTTGCCCCTCCCGCGTTTTCCGCAGCTGCTTTTCTAAGATCCGGACCTTTGATGAAATATGTTTGAACGATACCAAAAAGGTTACCAACTACCCAGTAAAGAGAAAGAGCAGCGGGGAAATTAATAGCAAAAACAACAATCATGATTGGCATGATGTAAAGCATCATCGTCATTTGTGCCGCCATTTGTGGATTGGAGTTCATTCCAGCCATGGACATCTTTTGCTGAATAAAAGTCGTGATACCTGCAACGACCGGTAAAACATAAACAGGATCCGGGGAACCTAAATCAAACCAAAGAAAACTATGTAAAGCAATTTCTTCCGTCCGGCTGATTGCATGGTAAAATCCGATCAAAATCGGCATTTGCACCAATATCGGCAAACATCCCGCCAATGGATTCACATTATATTTTGAAAATAGAGCCATTGTTTCTTGTTGTAGTTTTTGTTGTGTGGCAGCATCTTTTGAGCTGTATTTTGCTTGAAGTTCTTTCATTTCAGGCTGAATGGCCTGCATTGCTTTCGAGCTTTTCACCTGTTTGATCATTAATGGAAGTAATGCTAAGCGAATGATAAGTGTAACACCGATGATTCCCAAACCATAGTTCTCACCAAATGCTTCAGAAAGCCAAATGATCAGGGCTGATAATGGATAGACAATGTATGAATTCCAAAAACCTTCACTCTCTGCAGTAATAGGTTCTTTGATTTCCGTACACCCTGCTAACAACATCATTATCGAGGCTAGTCCAATAATGAGTAATATTCGTTTTTTCAACCGTAATTTCCTCCTAACTGCAATCAATCTTTTTTGAAACAATTGTGAACTGATTATTAGAAGATTTCAAGGAAAAGTAATCCACTTTTTCCACAGTTTACAATCGGAATTTTCTATGTCATTTTTCTCAAGTAACCACATGATCCGAGGAGTGCTTATTCGATATAAGGGGACTTTATTGTTTTTTCTTTTTAAAGTTTAATGATTTAGAACGTTTCAGGACATGAATCAAGCTGCTTTTCACCTGGAAAAAGTCCATCTCCGCCGCTGGTTTTCGAGCAATCACAATATAATCCTTACCCTCTTCTATATCTTCTTTCAATTCCAAAAACGCTTGCCGTATGTATCTTTTGATTTGGTTCCTAACAACGGCGTTCCCGATTTTTTTACTGACTGAAAGGCCGATCCGAAAATAATCCTGACCCGGCTTTTCAAGGACATAGACAACGAATTGCCGATTAGCAGAAGATTCACCTTTTTTAAACACAAGCTGAAATTCGTCCTCTTTCTTAATCCTTAACTTTTTTTTCATTTTTACACCTTCATTACATGAATTGAGTCTCAGTAAATCCCTTATTTTGCGAAAAAAGACCACTGAGACTTTTCAGTGGTCTATGCAGATAATACTTTTCTGCCCTTACGGCGACGTGCAGCGATTACTCTACGTCCGTTTTTCGTGCTCATACGTGCACGGAAACCGTGAACTTTACTATGTTTGCGGTTATTCGGTTGATAAGTTCTTTTCATTATATGACACCTCCCTGAGGAATAACAGTTAAAGACAGTCTTTACAATTATATAGATGGAGGTTTCTACTTGTCAACCTCATCCATAAAAATATTTCATTTTTAATGCTCAATGTCCAGTAGGCCTTTTTTTACTACCTAGCCTATTGTAAATGATTTTGCTCCGAACTGATATAGAAATTTTTGGGGAACGGGAAATTTCCATCATTTTATCGATGGGCACAAATATGAGATTCGCAATGAATCCTCTCTTGATCGACACAACATTCGACAAATAATATGAATGAACCTGAATCACTTTCTATCTGTCACATGCACGTCTTTCAGCTTGAACCAAGTTGTTCAAGTTAAATTAATTCGAGGCTATAATCACGGTCTGTGGATAAAATTCGACATGTTTTTTTCTATCCACAAACCATTTTATAGACTTTTGCACATAACAATGGCCTGTGGAAAAGTTTTTCCCACAAGCTCGGTAAGTTGTGGATAAAGTTTTCTAACCCATTGCAAGACGCCTGAATTTCTGATATTATATTTGTGTTTTCACTCTGAATAACTTTATCAACAGGGAACGTTTATCCACAGACTGTGTATAACTTGTGGATAGTTTATTCGACCTGTGTATATTAATCTGTCCACAGATGGTGGATATTGTCGAAAACCCTTTTTTCTTCTTTATTATATAATTCTTAAAATACCTGTTGATGAATAAACATTCAAATCTGCACTGGCTTACCAGATGTAGTCTGTACAAAGGTTGTACAGCGCAAGATATAGTTTTTAGGCACTTCACATTACACAACACAAAATTCCTTTATACAGCTCACCGAACCTTTGCTGTCAAAATTAATATAAAGACGGCAATCGATGAGTTTATTTGTGCCTATACATTTAGATACAATCATTAAAAATTTTTTGCAAAGGAGGGATAAGT